>NZ_JAUEZC010000002.1:0-1362255 GCF_032489995.1 Bradyrhizobium sp. SZCCHNGR1005 | reverse complement strand
CACACCGCGCCAATTCGTCCTCGAAACAGCTGGCGTTCACGACGAAACTACTGCCGACTTTTTCAACGGAATCGGCCCTTCTCGGAAGTCCGACAACGTCCGCTTTCGCGCCGCTCTTGGAGACAAGCGGACATCGATTCACGCGGTTAATTTATGAGTACGCAACCTAGATGATCATGATGCGATTAGAGGGAATCGCATCACGATCTAGTCTCTTTTATTGAGCATGATCTTTTCGGAAAGCCGGTTTCCACTTTTCCGGATCATGCTCTAATTCGAATCGCGGCCGGTGCGATCGAGTTCGGCCGCCGATGCCGACGACGCAGGCGAGATCACCGGACACGCCTCGATGTCGCTGCCGTCCACGGCAGCGATCCGCTCGCAAGCCCTCCCGGGGTCACGCTCGAGACCATAGGCAACCAGCGCCGCGAGCCGGGGCGGATTGTCCGCCGGGCTCGTCGCGAAATACAGCGCCCAGGTCCCGCCGGGCAGCGGCTCGGCCAGCCCGGCGCGGACGCGGCGGTCCAGCACGCCGCCGGGCACCAAGGGCAGCACAATCTCGGAGAGCTGATAGGCGCGCGAACCGGCAGGAAGCTGGGACACGATATAGCCCAGCGGCTTGTGCAGGAGCAGAAAGGTCGCCGGCTTCTGCAATGCGGCCGCAAGCTGCGGGCGATATGGATCCGACCATGGCCGCCGCATCCAATCGGTCGGCTGCGACCACAGCGCGACCGCAAGCACGGCCGTCATGGTGAGGAGATGACATGCGCGCAAAGCCGCGCCCTGTTCGAACGAGAGCGACGGCCGCCCTGCCGCCGCGAGCCGCGTGAGCAGCAGCACGATCAGCGGCGCTGACAGCAGCTCGAGCGGAATCAGATAGCGCTGGATCGAGAAGGCCAGCATCCACAGCGCGTAGCTCACCCAGAATAACAGCAGGAACTGTCTGTCGCGCGCTTGCAAGAGCTCACGCCGGCGCCATGCGCCGACGGCGATCGTCGCAAGCAGCAGTACAACAACGACGGCGAAGCGCGGATCGCGAAACGGCCACTCCGAGGAGGGATGCCGTCCGACCAGCCAATCGAAGGGATAGGCGAGAGCTTCGATCAGACCATGTGGCATGAAGCGCGTGTCGATGATCGAGACCGGCGGTGCCTCCGGCGAGCGGAAGATCGCGTTGTAGAACGGAAACAGCGGGTTGCCGAAGTCGCGCCACATCTTGAGCGCCCAGGCGCCACCGGTCGCAAGTCCCCCCACAGCACTGCCCGCGCCGAAATGGAGCATCGCGACAAGCGGGCGCGGCGCAAGCAACAAGCAAACGCCGGCGCCGATCAGGAAGGTCGCATTGGTCAGCTTCAATCCGGTCGCCGCGCCGATCAGTAGCCCGGCCAGCAAAATACGCCGGCCGTCCTGTTCGCTGTCCGCAAAGATCAGCGCGACGCCGGCAAGGATCGGCATGGCCGTGAGGATATCGGCGAAGCTGGTGCCGACCTCCGACAAGGTCATCGGCCCGCATGCGGCGATCAGCACGGCGGCGAGCAGCGCCGGCACGCGTGCATCCTTCTCCAGCATCACCCGCGTGACCCAACACACCAGCGCAAGATTGAGCCCGTGCAGCGCGCCGAGTGCAACGCCCCACCACGGCGCGGCGAGGCCGTGGCGCAGCAGATAAGGCAGCAGGTAGACCAGCGGATTGAGAAAGCTCTGGAAGCCGCCCGGCATGACGTCGACATCGAAGCGGCCATGCAGCAACGCGAAGCCGGCATAGTCGTGATAGTTCTGCCAGTCCCAGTTGATATCTTCGCCGGCGAAATAGGCGTAGATCGCGCCGGCCGCGCTCGCGGCGGCGATCACCAGCGGCATAACTACTCGTTTGCGTGCGATGAACATCCCGGCAGAAGCGCCTGCGTGAGCGATGCGGCCGCCGTTCGCGGGCGCATCCTGGAAGCCTCCCGCAACATGACCTTCGCGCGTGAATCCTTGCTTAAGCCGGATTGAGGCGCGTGGTCGCGCTCAGGCGCCGACCAGGGTCTTCACCGGCAGCACGGCCTGCACCACGAGGCCGCGGGCGCGGGCATCCATCACGCCGACTGCGCGCAGCGCCAGCAGCGTGACCGCCTGCACCGTATCGCGCAGCTTGATGGGATCGTCGAGATTCTCCGGGGCCAGCGGCCCGACCAGCGCCTCGTGCAGCGCGCCCAGCAGCGCGGTCGCAGCCAGCTGAGTGTCTTGCGCCGGCAGGTGGCCGGCGCGAACCGCAGCTTCGATCCGGGTGCCGATCTCGCTCGCGATCTCAAGCCGGCTTGCGATGCGGGACGCCGTGACATCGACATCGACCGGCTCGGCGAGAATGCCCCAGGCGAGCTTGCGCTGCGATAGGACATGAACCGCCACCGTCGAGATGGCGGCTGCCAGCGCCGAGGATGGTCCCGGCGCCGCATCGGCGGCGCGCCGGATCGCCGCAAGCTCGTCGCGGGACACCTCGGCGATCAATTCGGAGATCAGATCTGCCTTGGAAGGAAAGTAGCGGTACACCGTTCCGGCGGCGACGTTGGCTTTCACCGCGACCGGGGCGATCTGCACCGCCGCCATGCCGCCTTCGGCGGCGGCCTCGCGTGCAGCAGCCAGGATCGCGCTGCGCCGCGCGGCCAGCCGCTTCACCACCTGATGGGTTCGCCGATAGACCATGGCGCGTCTCTCATCCCACCCACCGTCCCGGCCGAGCCGCGACGAATAGGAATTCACTGTTTTTGGAGGCAAGCCCCGTTATGCGTCAGGAAGAACTGAACAACTATTCAGAGCGGATGACAAGCCGGAAATGGGCTGACTCGGACGAAGGTCTGATCTGCCGGAATGGCTTCACGCCGCCGCTAGCGCGTGCGCAGCGCGCGCCGGCTCGCGCCGCCACCACGGCCCCGCCCGGAGCAACACCAGACTGCCGACAATGAGATTGGCGGCAAGACCCACCGGAACTCCGAACAGGATGAAGGCGATCAGGAGCAGCGCGGCGCAACCGAGCGCGGGCAGTTCATAGGGACGGAAGCCGTCCTTCAGCCCGATCCTCACCAGGAACGCCACCGCGATCGCCAGCACCATCATGTCATACAGAAACAGATACGGCGTGGTGAGCAGGGTCCCCACCGCCAGGGCTGCGGCTTTCAGGCTGTAGCGCACCGGGCTGCGCCATATCGCGACCAGGACCACCACGACCGCCGCGGTCAGCACCCATTGGAACGCCCAGCCCAGCGCCTCGGTGCCGCCGAAATAGCGGATCAGCGAGAAGATGCTCTGCAGCTTCCACCAGGTCGCCTTGCCCTCGGTGAGGAAGGCCTGCGAGAAGGTCGGCATCCAATGGAAGAAGGCCTGCCAGCTCTCGACACCAAAAGCGAGCGTGGAGATGCCGGCAAGCACGACGGCGGTGATGGCGGCGGAGACGAAGGTGGGCCAGCGGCCGGTTGCGATCAGCACGATCGGAAACAGGAAACCATATTGCGGCTTGTAGGTGAGAAGGCCGAGGCAGATGCCGGCGAGCACCGGCCGCACGGGTAAGAGGTAGAGCGTGCCGCCGACCAGGGCGGCAGTCAGAAACCCGTTCTGCCCGACGATCGTATTCGAGAACACGATCGGAAAGCCGGCCGCAAGCACGAAGCCGAAGGCGCGGCCCACGATCGCGCGCATCACCACCAGATAGGGTACGAAGCTTGCGCAGACCCAGCCGATGAAGGCGATCGAATAGGAAAACTGCGCCAGGAACGCCGCCACGAACAGGAACGGCGGCGGATAGTGCCAGGCAAAATAGCCGCCGGGCCAATCCTGCTTGAGCACATCGAGTTCGACGGCGCGCTGGACGTCCCAGTCCCAGGCCAGCGCCGGATGGCCCTGCAGCGCGAGCTTGCCCGCCGCCCAGACATTGACGAAATCGGTCGGAATGCCCAGGCCGTGCGCGTCCCAGATCCACCCACCGCAAAGATAGGCCGCCGGGAAAAACGAGGCGTTGATCCAGGCCAGCACGAAGCAGACGGCAAACAGGCCGCCCGGAACGAGGCTCGCCTGCGGCTCGAGCCGCGAAGCGCGGAAGCTGTTGGCCATCTAATCCTCGTGCGGACTGAGAATGATGCTCGCACCGAGGAGCAATAAGTGAAGACCGCTTGAGGAAGGCTTAAACAGGCTCAAGGTCCGCGGCGCCCTCTTCCCCCCTGACAAAGAAAGCGGTCGGTCGCCAAAATAGGAAAAGCCCAGCTCATCGCCGGGCTTTTCGTCAACGCGGATAGATTTGCTCAGGCCTGCGGCTGCGGCTCCAGGCCGGGATCCGGATCGGGGCGCGGCCGCGGCTTGCCGGCCGGCGGCACGGCGGAGGCTCGCGGCGTCGACGGCTCGACCACGGACTCGCGGTTGGGCTTCTTGCCCTTCAGCAGGTCGTTGATCTCCTCGCCGGTCAGCGTCTCATATTCGAGCAGCGCCTGGGCGATCGCCTCCCACTGCTCGCGCTTCTCGGTGATGATGCGGCGCGCCTCCTGTTCGCCGGCCTCGATCAGCCCGCGAATCTCGGAGTCGATCAGCTTGGCGGTGTCGTCGGAGATGTTGGTGCTGCGCGCCACCGAATGGCCGAGGAAGACCTCCTGCTCATTGCTCTGGTAACGCACGCGGCCGAGCTTGTCCGACATACCCCATTCCATCACCATCGCACGGGCGAGGTTGGTGGCCTGCTGGATGTCGCCGGTGGCGCCGTTGGTCACCTTTTCCGGACCGAACTTCTGCACCTCGGCCTCGCGGCCGCCGAACGCCATCGCCAGCTTGGAGACGCACCATTCGCGGGTATGCGAGTGACGGTCGGCCTCCGGCAACGACTGCACCATGCCGAGCGCACGGCCGCGCGGAATGATCGTGGCCTTGTGGATCGGATCATGGCTCGGCACGTTGAGCGCGACGATGGCGTGGCCCGCCTCGTGATAGGCGGTCAGCAGCTTGTCCTCCTCGGTCATCACCATGGAGCGGCGCTCGGCGCCCATCATCACTTTGTCCTTGGCCTCTTCGAACTCGGCCTGAGTCACCATGCGCTTGTTACGGCGCGCGGCGGTCAGGGCGGCCTCGTTGACGAGGTTCATCAGGTCGGCGCCGGAGAAGCCGGGCGTGCCGCGGGCAATGGTCTTCAGGTTGACATCGGGCGCCAGCGGCACCTTGCGGACGTGGACCTTGAGGATCTGCTCGCGGCCGATGATGTCGGGGTTCGACACCACGACCTGGCGGTCGAAGCGGCCGGGGCGCATCAAGGCGGGATCGAGCACGTCGGGCCGGTTGGTGGCCGCGATCAGGATTACGCCCTCATTGGCTTCGAAGCCGTCCATCTCGACCAGCAGCTGGTTCAGCGTCTGCTCGCGCTCATCATTGCCGCCGCCGAGGCCGGCGCCACGATGACGGCCGACCGCGTCGATCTCGTCGATGAAGATGATGCAGGGCGCGTTCTTCTTGGCCTGCTCGAACATGTCGCGGACGCGGCTGGCGCCGACACCGACGAACATCTCGACGAAGTCCGAACCCGAAATGGTGAAGAACGGCACGTTCGCTTCACCTGCGACCGCACGCGCTATCAAGGTCTTGCCGGTGCCGGGAGGACCGACCAGCAGCACGCCGCGCGGAATGCGGCCGCCAAGGCGCTGGAATTTGCCGGGATCGCGCAGGAATTCGACGATCTCCTGCAGGTCCTGCTTGGCCTCGTCGACGCCGGCGACGTCTTCGAAGGTGACGCGGCCATGCGCTTCAGTCAGCATCTTCGCGCGCGACTTGCCGAAGCCCATCGCCTTGCCGGCGCCGCCCTGCATCTGCCGCGACAGGAAGATCCAGACGCCGATCAGCGCGATGAACGGCAGCCAGGACACGAGCAGCGACACGAACCACGGCACGTTGTCGCCCGGCGGCTTCGCCGTGATCTGAACCTTGGCGTCGTACAGCCGCTTGACCAGGTTCGGGTCGCTCGGCGCATAGGTCTGGAACGAGGTATTGTTGGTGAAGGTGCCGTGAATCTCCGGCCCCTGGATCACGACGTCGCGGACATGGCCCTGATCCACTTCGGTCAGCAGCTGCGAGAACGAAATATCGGTCGAGGACGCGCGCTGGCTTGGATTTTGGAACAGCGTGAAGAGTGCCAACAGCAGCAGAACAATAATGACCCAAAGGGCGAAGTTGCGCAGATTGGCGTTCATCGATTTTCCTTCGTGGTCGCGCGGATCGCGGCCGTCTGTCCTTTGGATTGATCCCGGACTTATCCCTAGGTAGCCACGAGGGAATCCCCCGGTCGACCGTCGTTTAATCTAGGTGCCACTCGCGACAATGCCAAGGGAACCACGCAGGACTATTTACCGCATCTATCGCCGATTCCTGCTCGAAAAATGACGCAGGAAAACCGCGTCATCGCAGGTGGTTAAGGGTCCGCGAAGGCCGCTAGCCACCGCCTCGGCGGCGGGCTGGCGCCGGCTCGATGCGGACCTGTCCTTTGGTTACGCTTACCAATGCACCGGCAAGGGTTTGTTTTAGCCTGTCTGGCGTGGCTGCGCCACCTCCGGCGATCCCCGCAAGAGTCCGGTCCAACTTCGCGAGCAGGACCTCGGCCTTGCCGAGTTCCACCGGCCCCTCGGAGCCGTAGCGATCGATCGCGCGCATCAGGAGCCGCAGCCGAACTTCCTCCGGCAGCCGCGCGAATGCCTGGAGATCGAAGGCTTGGCCATTCACCAGGCCCTTCACTTGGCGGTTCGGGAGCGGATTGCGCCCGGCGCGCAGCCCCCCTGATTCGATGTGGCCGGTCAGAGCAAGATAGCGTTCGGCGCCGTCGGCCAGCACCTCGATCGCCGCATTGGCCCGGGCAAGCCGGGCCGCGAGCCGCGCCAAATTGCGTGCATCGCCGCCTTCGGCTGCGAGCGCCGGCATCAGCGCACGCAGCCGCGGCCGGGTGAATGCCGGATCGATATTGGTTGGATCCTCGACGAAATCGATGTTGGCCGCCCGCAGCGTTGCGACGAGCTGCGCCTTGGCGATGCCGAGCAGCGGGCGCGCCAACAGCAGTCCCTCCCGCTCGCTGATAGCGGCCATGGCCGCCAGGCCGGCGACGCCGCTGCCGCGCAACAGTCTCATCAAGAGCGTTTCGGCCTGATCGTCCCTGGTATGGGCCGTGACGATATGGCTTGCGCCGGCCGTGCGCGCCGCCTGCGCCAGCAATCGGTAGCGCGCCGCCCGCGCGGCTTCAGGCACCCCGGAGGCAGGCTTGTCGCCGCGCCAGCGCAAGGTCCGGTGCGGCAGATCGAGGGTACGCGCCACTCGCTTGACCTCACGCGCTTCGCGGGCGGCTTCAGGCCGCAGGGCGTGGTCGATCGTCACCGCGATCAGCCGCGGGCCGCGCGCCAGCGATTGCCGCCAGCGTGCCGCAAGCCACATCAGCGCCATCGAATCGGGACCGCCGGAAACCGCAAGCACCAGCCCCGGCGCGTCGACAAAAGCCGCGAACAGCCGTTCGGCCTCCGCGGCCGTGATGGGACGACCATCGTCTGAGGCGTCGGTCTGCGCTGTCTTCTGCCGTGCCATGCCCGGCAGATTAGGCGCGGGAGCTGCAAACCACAAACTCAGCCGTCGTCCCGGCGAACGCCGCCAGCGCGCCTACGCGCGAGCTGTCTTCAGCACTTCACCTTCTTCTGCTCACGATCGACCGCAGCCTTCACGCCGGCGGACGCCCGCGGATATTTGCGGGTCACCTCGCCGAAGGCCGCGCAGGCGGCCTCCTTCTCCTTCAGCGCGGCCAGCGACTGGCCGAGCCTGAGCAACGCATCCGGCGCCTTCCCCGATTTCTCATATTTCGTGGTCACCGCCAGGAAGACCTCCGCGGCCTCTCGATATTGCTGCCGCTGGAAGAAGCTCTCGCCGAGCCAATATTGCGAATCGCCGACCATCGGATCGTTCGGATATTTCTGGCCGAAATTGCGCATGGTCTGCTCTGCCAACGCATAGTCTTTGCGCTGCATATAACCGATGCCGAGGTCGTATTCGTCGCGCGGCGACTGCGTCGGCGGCGCGGTGTCGAGACCGCCCGCTCTTGGACCAGCCGCCGCGGCCGGCGGCGCGCCTTGCGGATAGCGGCCCGGGGTGTTGGCGAGGTCCATCGGCTCGCCGACCGGGCGTCCGGAGGGCGCGCCGCCGCCGGGTTGGATCGGCAACTGACCGCCGCCGAGCGCCTGCGGTGCGCCTGGTGCACCGGGATTTTGGCCCGGATCGAACGCGTCGCCGCGTCGCCGCCCGCCTCCGTTCGCAGCCGAATCCTGCGCGATCGGCGCAGGCGCAGCACCTTGCGGTTGGCCATAACCAGGCTGCTGGGAATAGGTCTGCGGCTGGCCGCCATATTGCGGTTGGGCCGGCTGGGCATAGGCCGGCTGCGCTGGCTGACCATAAGCGGGGCTCGGCTGTGCCGACGCCGCCGGCGCGCCGGGCGCTCCCGGCACCCCACCCTGGAGCTGCCGCAGCCGCTCCTCCAGCTGGCGATTACGATACTGCAGTTCCTCGTTCTGACCCGTGAGCTGCCGCAGCTGATTCTCCAGCCGCTCGATGCGAACCTCCGGATCTTCATCGGCCTGCGCGAAGGCCTGCGACGGCAATAGCTGCGACGATAGCATCACAAATGCAGCGACCGCTGCAGCTGCGCTTCCTTGAAGAGTTTTCGATGACATGTTGCCCTGACGACCGGATCGGCGCCACCAGAACGCGCCCGTTTGCGCGAGGCACTTACTGCAAAAATGGCTTTCAGACAAATGACGTTCGAGCGAAAAACACGCCCCGTAACGAACTAAGCCGGCGTCCACAGCAGACGCCGGCTTGCATTCTCGGAATGTCGTTCAGGCTTATGAACTGGCGTTCAGGACCGTGACGGCGCGGCGGTTCTGCGACCAGCAGGAGATGTCGTTGCAGACCGCGACCGGGCGCTCCTTGCCATAGGAAATCGTGCGCATGCGGCTCGGGTCGATGCCGCGCGAGGCAAGATAGTTGCGGACCGACTGGGCGCGGCGGGCGCCGAGCGCAATGTTGTATTCGCGGGTACCGCGTTCGTCGGCATGACCTTCGATCGTGAACGAATAGCGCGAATAGGTCTGCAGCCATTGCGCCTGCTTGTCGAGAGTCGCGGTCGCCTGCGGCGTGAGGTCCGTCTGGTCGCTCTCGAAGAACACGCGGTCGCCGACGTTCACGACGAAGTCCTGCTGGCTGCCCGGGGTCGCGGCACTCGCCATGGCGTCGGCACCGCCGAGATTCTTGTTGGCGCAGGCGCCCATCGACAGCGCGACCGCGAGTACGGCGGCCAGCTTCAATCCCTGGAGGATACGCATCTGATATTTCATTCCGGAGCCTCCACGCTCACGTTCTAGACTGTCGTCCGGTCTACAGGGCGATGGTTAAGCGAACGTTCCGTCAACCTTGACGAGGTCTTGCCGGACTGGGTCAAAAGCCAAGGAACCGCCAAAAGCGACTGCGTTGGTTAATGCGTTGTAAATGTGGCGCCAGGGTGAAGGCAAGAGTCCGGCAGCCGGAAATGCGGACGTTCCAGTCGGGATTTCCGCAACAAAACGCGGCCCGGCGACGGATCTGGCGTTCCGCCGCTTACATTAGTGCCCTTTTGGTAGGCATTTTGAGCATGCAGCCCAAAGAACCGGACCGATGGCGCGCCGGTCAGCCCGCAATCGCGGCCGGGCGAATCCTGAACGAACGGGCAAAAGCGTCATCGCCCGAGCGCTCGAACAGCACGCGCCGCTCGAACGCGCTCGATCGCATGAAGGGGAAACGCTGAAAGACCCGATCGCGGATCGAGGGATAGTGCGCGGCGACCAATCCGACGGGCTTGGTCAGGCCGGAATAGAGTCTCGGCTCGCCCCAAGGCTCCTGGAGAAACACTTTGCGATAGAACGCCCGATGCTCAGGTCGGACGTTGGCAAGGCCAATGTCGGCGTTGAAGTGGGCGCAGGCGACATAGCCGAGACGCACCGTGACGTAGGGCAGAGCCGGAAAACGGCGTGCCTTCTCGTGGTCTGCGACGAATCGCGTCGGATCGATGATCACCTTGCCGCGATCGAGCTCCGGATAGATCAGGTCGGAGAACATGCCGGCCGAGAGGGAGTCGCGCCAGTCCGGGGTCAGAACGCTGATGCGAATCGAGCTGTACAGTTCATCGTCGACGTAGACCCCAAAGATGAAGCTGTTCGGAAGATCGTCGTACTCGTCCGTGACGCGCCCGCTCTCGGACGGCAGGATCGCCCCTTCACGCAGATAGGCATTATAGCGGAGGCGGTAAATTCGATCCTTGTCTTCCGGGGTTACAGCCAGTCGGTAATCGACGTTCTCGAGCGGATCCGCCTTCCGTTCCAGAGCATCAGCGGCAGCTCCAGCCGCAGACTTCATAGGAAACCTCTTTACACCACAAACTCTTACGCGAACCGAAAGAAGCTTAACGGCTCGTTAACGGGGATGCAAAGATTTCAGGGATGTAGAGTTAATGGAGTGCAGGTCTTGCGCAATACAACCGATGTGATTGGTGCCTTTGAGTCTCAGCCGAGGGAGCGGCCGCCGACGGCGAGGAAAGGATCGCTGTCCGATTGGCGGCCATGCGAAGCGTTGAGGAGCTGGCGGATGCGAATGGCCGGCACGGGCCGGCTGAACAGATAGCCCTGCGCCTCGCTCACGGTACCGTCGACGCTGATGAGTTCGAGCTGCTCGTTGGTCTCGATCCCTTCGACCACCACCGACATGCCGAGATCGGCTGATAGCCGCGCCACCCCGCGCAACAAGGTCAGCGGCCGATCGCTGTCGATGCCTTCGAGGAAGGAGCGATCGATCTTGACCTTCTGCAGTGGGAAGTTGTGCAGATAGCTCAGGCTGGAATAGCCAGTGCCGAAATCGTCGAGCGAAATCCGAACGCCGATCGCATGCAGCTGGGAGAGCACGTCGTGGGTCAGCTGCGTGTTGCGCAGCAACGAGGACTCGGTGATCTCGATTTCCAGGCGATGCGGCGGCAGGCCCGAGATCTCCAGCGCGTAGCGCACCTCGCTCAGCACATCGCGCTGGTGAAACTGCTGCGGCGAGAAATTGACTGCGACGCTGACCGTTTCCGGCCATTTCACGCATTCCAGACACGCCTTGCGCAAGATCCAGCGCCCGAGATCGACGATCAGCCCCATGTCCTCGGCGACCGGAATGATGTCGACCGGGGAGACGGTGCCACGCACCGGATGATTCCAGCGCAGCAGCGCCTCGCAGGTCGAGATCTTGCCGGATTTGAGACTGACGAGCGGCTGATAGAACAGCTCGAACTCCTCGTTGGCCAGCGCCTTGCGCAGGTCGAGCTCGAGCGTGCGCCGCGCTTCCACCGTCTGGGCCAGTTCGTCGCGGAAGAAACAGAAAGTGCCGCGCCCATCGGCCTTGGCGCGATACAGCGCCATGTCGGCGTTCTTCAACAGCGTATCCGCGCTGATGCCCGGCGTCGTCATCGCGATGCCGATGCTGGCACCGATCTCGACCAGGTGATTGTCGATCTTGTAGCGCTCGCTCAAATGGTCGACGATGCGCCGCGCCAAGGTCGCGGCATCGTCGTTGGAACGGATGTTGCGCTGGAACACGACGAATTCGTCGCCGCCGAAGCGGGCGACGAAATCCTCAGGCCGCAGCATGTCGCGCAGCCGCTGCGACACCGCACACAGCAGCTGGTCGCCGCACGGATGCCCGAGCGTGTCGTTGACCTGTTTGAACTGGTCCAGATCGACGAACAATAGCGCCGAGAGCTGGCCGTCCTGCTGGCGAATGGTGAGCAGACGCTCGATCTCGTCGCGGAAACTGACGCGGTTCGGCAACGCAGTCAGTTCGTCGTACCGCGCCAGATGGGTGATCCGCGCTTCGGCCTGGCGGCGCTCCGTCACGTCTTCGAGCAACACCACGGCGCCGCCGCCGTCCATCGGCTGGAAGGTCCAGGACAGCGAGCGGTTGCGTCTGCCGTCCGAATCGGTGGTGACGATGTTGTGGGCCTTGGTGTGCTCGATCTGCGCCAGAATGATCGTGCCGTTGACCGCCGAGATCGAGCCGGCGCTGACGCACGCTCCGACGATGTCGGAGGCGCTGGCGCCGCTGTGGATGATATCGTCCGGCAGGCCCGCCATCTGGCAGAAGCGGTAGTTCATGACGGCGAGCCGGCCATCGGCGCCGAACATGCACAGGCCGTGCGGCATGTTGTTGAGCGCCGTATCGAACTGGTTGGCCAGCGCCGTCTCGCCCTCCCGGGCGACGAAGGCCTGCACGAACATCTTCTGCAGATTGGTCGAGATATGCTTCAGCGAGAGGAAGAACAGCACGCAGAACACAGCCATGCCCAGGTAGTATGGGCTGCCGTCCAGCATCAGCGCGACAGTCAGCGGTCCACAGGCCAGCAGGATCTGGACATGGAATATCCAGGGACGTCCATAGGTCCGGCCGGCGCCAGCGGACATGTAGCAGAGGGTGACGGTAATCGCGATCAAATGGACCACGGGGTCGCGACTGTCGAGCACCGCTGCCAGGCTCCACACCCCGAGCACCAATGCGTAGGCCATCGCGCCGATCTGGTAGCGCATTTCCCAGCGCGCGGTTGCGGGTTGCGACAGCTGATTGGCGTCGCGCAGCCGCCGGTAATGGCGCATGTCGAGCGAGCGCAACGCGCCGACGATGATCAGCAGAGCGGCACACGGCCAGAGATAAAGGTCGCCGCTCTTGACGGCGGTCATGATGGCCGCAATCGCAGCGCAGAGCGCGCCGGCGAACATCGGACCGGGGTCCTGGAACAGAGAATTGATCAGCGCCGCGTGAATCGCGGGCGACATCCTCTGGTCCGCATATCCGTTCTGACTTGCAAGCTGCATTCGGCCGCGCGTGTCCCGTTCGCGCGTAGTATTACTGGTGTCAGGTGAAGCCTTTCTGAGCGAATATCGTTAGCGGAAGCTTGCAGCAGCCGCGTAACGCGCAAAACCGCTCAGTAAGTCAATGAAGTAGGCAAGGCTTACCCGGCACCGGCACCATGACACCGATGCGTGTATCGAGTTGTCGACACACGCGGACATGCGTTTCTCGATGAAGGCCTGCCATCCCTCAGGACAACAGGGGGGACCAGGCCGGGTCCGAGGCATAGCCCGGGGTGGGCACCTTCAATTCGTTGCGGCCGGAGATGTCGATCGAATACAGCGACGGGCCCGCATTGCCGCCGGGATCGCGGAAGAACATCAGCACGCGACCGTTCGGTGCAAAGGTCGGCCCCTCATTGTGGAAACCCGCCGTGAGGATGCGCTCACCCGAGCCGTCCGGCTTGATGACGCCGATCGCGAACTGGCCGCCGCCCTGCTTGGTGAAGGCGATGTAGTCGCCGCGTGGCGACCACACCGGCGTCGAGTAGGTGCCGTCGCCGAAGGAGATGCGCTGCGCGTTGCCGCCACCGGCCGGCATGACATAGATCTGCGGCTTGCCGCCGCGATCGGACTCGAAGCAGAGCTGGCTGCCATCGGGCGAGTAGCAAGGCGAAGTATCGATCGCCGGCGTATCGGTGAGCCGCGTGGTGGTGCGCGAGCGCAGATCCATCACGAACAGGTTGGAATTGCCGCCCTGCTGCAGGCTCATGATGATGCGCTGACCGTCCGGCGAGAAGCGCGGCGAGAACGACATGCCGGGGAAATTGCCGACGATCTCGCGCTGGCCGGTCTCGATATTGAACAGATAGACCTTCGGGTCGCCCTGCCCGAATTCCATGTAGGTGATTTCCTGGGTCGACGGCGAGAAGCGCGGCGTCAGCACGAGGTCGGCGCCGCGCGTCAGGTAGCGCACATTGGCGCCGTCCTGATCCATCAGCGCGAGCCGCTTGACGCGGCGCTCGGACGGGCCGCTCTCGTCGACGAACACGACACGGCTGTCGAAATAGCCCTTCTCGCCGGTCATCTGCGTATAGATCTGGTCGGAGATGATATGGGCGATGCGCCGCCAATATTCCGGCGCGGTGACATATTGCGCGCCCGTGAGCTGCTGCCCGGAATTGACGTCCCAGAGACGGAACTCGGCCTTGAGCCTTCCGTCCGATTGGCGAGTGGCCCGCCCGGTCACCAGTCCCTGGATGTTGAGAGGCTTCCAGCTCGCGAATTGCGGCGGCGCCTCGAAGTTGGTGATCCGTTCGACGAAAGCTGCGGGATCGACGGGCGCAAAAAGCCCGCTGCGCTTCAGGTTGTTGGTGATGACCTGCGAGATGCCGTTGGCGACATCGGCATCGCCCGGCCCGCCCGGCACGAAAGGCGGGATCGCGATCGGGATCGGCTTGAACTCGCCTCCCGGAACGATCGACAGTCGCCCTTGCGGCGCCTGCGCGAGCGCGGGTCCGATGCCAAGCGCCGCGCATGCGGCTCCCACGCCCGCCACCATTTGGCGCCGCGTGATCAGTCCGGCTTTACTCCTCGGAGGTGTGGTCAAGTTCGGCCTCGCATCGAATTCATCATTTTGAGGTTAAATGTCGTCGGTATCAGCTTCCAGTCGCTGTACCGGTCTTTCGGCAGAAATGCGTAGGGCTGACAATTCTCGACCGCGCGTTTGGCGCTCTCGGCCATCGCCAGTCCGACTGCCTTGGTCGGCGCTCTCATGCCGACGACCGTCGGAACAGCGGCGAGCGATCCGTCGGGGCGCATCTGAATGTCGATGTCGACCTCGATCTTGTCCTCATCCACGCCATTGAAGGGCGTATTGAAGCAGCGGCCGACCGCCTCCTGAAAAGCGATCTGCCAGCTCGCGACGTTTGCAGCAGCGTTGCCTGTGGCAGTACCGAGCGCTGCATTGGCATTCAATTCGGTGCCGGTGACCGCGCGTCGGGTCGGATCCTTCTGATTGATCGCCTCTGCGATCTTCTCGTAATCGAACTTGCGCTCGCTCTTGTGCTTCGGCGGCTCCGGCTGCGCGGCTTGCGCCTGCTGCTGCTTCGGCGGCTGCTTGGCCTTGTCCTTGTTCAGCATGCTCGCGATCTGATCGGGGTTGAACGGATCGGGCTTCTTGTCCTCCGGCTTCGGCTTGTCCTGCGCGACGGGCTTCGGCGGATCTGGTTTCTTCTCGACCACCGGCTTGGGCGGATCAGGCTTCTTCTCGACCGGCTTGGGTGGATCGGGCTTCTTTTCGACGGGTTTGTCCGGCTTGGGTTGCGGCGTCGGTGCGGAATCCGTCTCGGTCACCGGCTTGGAATCGACCTTGCCGACGATGTCATCGGACGGCTTGGACTCGCCGATCTTGTCCGCGAGCGGCTTCGGATGCTCCTTCTTGCCTTCACGCGAGCCGAGCTTCGACTTGGTGCTTTCCTCCGAGATCACGTCCACCGGTACGAGATCCTCGGGCGGCGGCACCATCGAGCGCGCCGAGAAGCTGAACAGACCCCAGCCGAGCACGAACAGATGCAGAAGCACGGAGAGCACCGTGCCCTTGCGCGTCCGCACAAAACTGACGAGGTCGGAAACCGTCATGAGCCCTGGTCCGGAATCACCACAATGCTGGCGCGGTAGCCGGCGTCACGCGCCATGCCCAGCACCTTCATCATGTCGGCATAGCAGGCGTCGCGATCGCCGCGGATCTTGACGACGTTCTCGCCGCCGGCATTGGCGTCCTTGATCGCCTTGATCTTCGGCTCGAGCTCGTTGAGCGCGATCTGGGTGTCGCCGAGATAGACGTCGACCTTGGACTGGCAGCCGCCGCTGGTCCGCTTCACGGTGACTTCGAGCGGCGGCTTGGCGTCCGCGGTCGAGGCGGAGCCGCCTTGCGCCTGCGGCAGGTCGACCTGGATGTTCACGGTCAGGAGTGGTGCTGCGACCATGAAGATGATCAGCAGCACCAGCATCACGTCGACCATGGGCGTGACGTTGATCTCCGCCATGACAGCCTTGTTGCGCCGGCCACGACGGCCACCGCCGCCGGACGCGCTTCCCATGCTCATGCCCATGTCGTGGCGCTCACCATCCGTGCCGCACTATACCCGTCCTCATCCCCGCTCGTCGATCTGACGCGACAGGATGGCGGAAAATTCATCCGCAAAGCCTTCGAGCCGCTGGGCCTGCCGGTTCACCTCCGATGTGAATTTATTGTAAAAAATGGTCGCGGGAATGGCGGCGATCAGGCCGATGGCGGTGGCAAACAGCGCCTCGGCGATGCCGGGCGCGACCACCGCGAGCGAGGTGTTCTTCGAGGCCGCAATCGACTGAAAGCTCGACATGATGCCCCAGACGGTGCCGAACAGGCCGACGAAGGGGCCGGCAGAACCGACCGTGGCGAGCACCAGCAGCCGGCGCTCCAACCGCTCCACCTCGCGCGTGATCGAGACGTTCATCACTTTTTCGATCCGCATCTGCAGCCCGCCGAAGGAGCGCGCATGGCCCTCGAAGGAGCGCTTCCATTCGCGCATCGCGGCCACGAAGCAGGCCGCCATCGAATGCGTCGGCTTGGCGGAGAGCGCGCGATAGAGTTCCTCGATCGATTCACCGGACCAGAACGCCTGTTCGAAGCGATCCATCGCCCGGCGCGTCCGCGAATAGAGAAAGACCTTGTCGATGGCGATCGCCCAGACCCAGACCGAGCAGGTGATGAGGCCAAGCATGACGCATTTCACCACCCAATGCGCCTGCCAGAACAGCGCGATCAGCGAGACGTCGCCCGAGACGACCGGGAGGGCGGACTGACCGACGTCGGCCGGATTCATTGGCAGTATCCTCTCAAGTGTCCAAGCCTTGATGTTCCAAATCTCGAACCTCAAAGCCTTGATCGTTCCAAATCCCGTGTTGCAAGCCCCGTCTTGCAAACGCGTGCTGCAGGTATTCCGGGAACAGGCAGCTGGCAGGTTTCATGGCCGCTGCCGTCGCGGCGGTAAAGCGCCTACGCGATGAAACCCTGTCTTGGTCGCTTGGGAGGCCCGCCGAAGCCTTCTGGCCTCCTTCTCCCGCCAAAATGTCAAAACAAGGGCTGCTTGCGCGACTTTACTCGGGGGTCACCAAACCCCGCCGGTGGTTAAGGCGGAGTTACCGCGCGTGCGTTTCAAGGGTGAAAGCTGAGGCAACGCAACCCGTTATAGTCACGGCGCGATCACAAGCTCGGCATCTGGGCGCGCAAGGCCGCGGCGCGACGCCGGCTTCACAGCCACCCATGCAAAACGCCCGCCTGCCGAGGCAGACGGGCGTCTTGTGAGCCGTCAGGTTTGGGGCTGGATCAACCTGAGGCGCGATGTCGCGGAGGTCGTCAGCCCTGCTGCGGCTGGTCGTTCGGCGGGGTCGGACGCTGGCGGTGCTGGGCCATGAAGGCGTCGAACTCCTCCTTGTCCTTGGCATGGCGCAGCCGGCTCAGGAATTCCTTGAATTCCTGCTGCTCCTCCTCGAGCCGCTGCAGCGTCTCCATGCGGTATTCATCGAAGGCGCGGTTGCCGCTCGAGGCCGGAGTGAAGCCGAAACCGAAGCCGCGGCGCTCCATCTTGTCGCGCATCCGCTCCATCTTCCACTGCATCCGTTCCATCTTGCTCTGCCAGCGATCGCCGCCGTTCCAGCACGCCATCTTTCTGCTCCCGAGTGTGAAAAAGAGAAGGGCAAGTCCGATCGGCCACCAAATGATGAAGCCGAGGATGGTCACAGCGATCCAGCCGGGATGCCAGGGCGACCCCATCATGTGGGGTCGCCGGTACTGGTCCTCGTCGGGGCCGCGCCATCGATTGACATCTGCGCTGTAGGCCATCTGCATCTCCATCACGGCGTCACGCCGCTGTGAATGTAAATAACATTTACATAGCTAGCTCAACCCGGGATTTTGTCAAGGCGACCACCTGACGCGCCGCCCGAATTATTTTTGAAAGATTATTTCGCCCGGCCCCACGGTCCCGACGGCCGCTCGTCCTCGGGCAGAGGAGGCGGCGCGGCGCGGCGATCGCCGGGGAAACCGAGGCCACGCAGATAGATCAGGAGTTCGGCTTCGAGCAGCTCCTCCGGCGACATCGGCAGCTTGCGGCGCGCCGCATCGCCGCGCCCGAACAGCGAGGCGATGCCATGGGCCATCGACCAGATGTGCAGCGCCATCATCATTGCGGGCGGACGCGGGATGCCCGCCGGCGCCAATGCCGTAAGCCGTTCCGCGGCCGCGCGCAGAACGCCGAATGCACGCTCGCCGGCAGCCATGAGGCCGGGCGTGGAATCGGCCGGCACACCGGATTCGAACATCGCCGAATAGAAGGCCGGCTCCTCGCGCGCGAAGGCGAGGTAAGCCTTGCCGACCCGCTCGAATGCGGTGACCGGATCGGGCCGCCCGTCGTCCCAGGCCGCCGTGAGCTGGCTCTCGAACTGCTCGAAGCCGCGCTGGGCGATGCTGGTCAGGAGCTCGTCGCGGTCGCGGAAATGGCGATAGGGCGCAGCGGGGCTGACGCCCGCCATCCGCGCGGCGTCGGCAAAGGTGAAGCCGGCGGCGCCCTTCTGCGCGATCAGGTCGAGCGCCGCCTGCAGCAGCGCCTCCTTGAGGTTGCCGTGATGATAGCCGCGCTCGGCGCGGCGCTCTTCCTTGCGCCAGCTCATGTGAATGGCTTTTACATGAGCGGAACGGCCGGAGGCCAGAAACTTTCACACGGAGATGTCCCGCGCTTAAGCGACAGCGGGGTGAACAGCCGACAGGGCGCGATCTCCAACACCGGAGGCCGTGGACTCCCCTCCCCCTTGCGGGGAGGGGTTGGGGGCGGGGGTCCACACCGGACACTGTGGATGGAGTACCCCCTCCCCGACCCTCCCCCGCAAGGGGGGAGGGAACGCACCGCCCGCGCCGCACGATGGGAGCCTCTCCAGAGCCACTCTGTCCTAACCGCCGGGGATCGGCAGCACCGGCATGATCTCGACCCGCTCGCCCGGGAAGATCGCAAAATGAGGATGGTTCTCGAACATCTTCGCCGCTGCCTCATGCGAGGCGGCGCGAACCGTCGTGAACGCACCCATCTCGTTGCTGATGTCGGCGATCCCGTCCTTGGCGACCCGCTTGGTCTTGCCGAGCGGACCGCCCATGCCGACGATCGCGTCCTTGTGCTTGTCGACCCAGGTGTGCCAGGCGGCCATGCCCTGCTGCTCTTTCGCCTTCCGATCGGTTTCGGACAGCGCCTCCCAGGCCTTCCATTGCGGACTGGTCCTGCTGCCAAGAAACACGGCGAGATAGGTGTTGCTGTTGTCGCTCATCGGTTCTTCCCTCTGCTTGTTCGATCTGCTGGATTAACAACGGCCGGCGCGCGGCAGATCGTCGAACCCGGCCGCGGCCTTCTGCACGTCTTCGGAAAAATCCGTCAGTTCCTGGACCTGGCGGATCTCGATGATCTCGTCGTCGGAGGCCGGGCATTTCGTGGCCCATGCGATCGCCTCGTCCCGCGAGGCGACCTCGATCATCCAATAGCCGCCGAGCACCTCCTTGGCTTCGGCGAACGGACCGTCGGTCACCACCGGCTTGCCGGCGGCAAAGGAGACCCGCGCGCCCATCGACAGCGGATGCAGCCCGTCCAGCGTGATCAGCACGCCGGCATCCTGCAGATCCTGGTTGTAGCGCATCATCGCAGTGACCCGCTCCGGATCGAGCTTCACGTCCGGTGGCGCATTCTCATAGCCGAGCGGAATCATCAGCATCATGAATCGCATCTTTGCCTGCTCCTCTCCTGGATCGTCCTGTCCGATCAGCCGTTGGCGGCCCTCGCGCGCAGCCGTTCCTCCTGGGCACGCAGTTCCGGCGTCAGGGCCTCGCCGAAATCCTCCGCCGCATAGACCTGCCGAATCTCGATCTCGCCGCTCGGGAACGGCGCCCGCTTCATCTGCTCGATCACCTCGTCGAGCGACATGGCCTTGAGGATCCAGAAGCCCGCGGTCAGATCGCGCGAGAGTTCGAACGGTCCTCGCGTCACCTGGACTTGATCGCCCGAGAAATCGATCCGTGCGCCCTTGGCGGTCGGATGCAGCCCCTCGCCGGCTTCCATCATGCCCGCCTTCACCAGTTCTTCGTTGAACCTGCCCATCGCCGCAAACTCCTCGGTGCTCGGCAAGATGCCGGCTTCCGAATCCTTGGTGGCTTTCACGATCACCATGAACCGCATCGTCGCTCTCCCCGGTCCGCTGCCGCCGGGATCACCCCGGCCTCACCACAAAGACGAACCGGCCCTTACGGCACCGACATCGGGGAGGAAATTATTTCGGAGGTCATTGCGTCGCAGGCTGGCCCGCGTTCCCGCCCCGCGTGAGCGACATGGCCCCTCCTAGAGCTGCGGAACGTAGTTCAGGATCACGAGAAGACATATTTCGGCGCCGAATTCATGAAGTCCGCGATCTCGCCGCTCGCGGTCGGCCTGTAGCCGGCCATCAGCTCATAAGTGACGCGACCGAACAGAAGCCCACCGGCCCCGTGCAATTGCCTGAGCGAGAGCCGTTCGAGCTCCTCACCGCAGACGTCATTGTGCCAGGTGATGTCGCGTCCCGGTCCTTCCACGAATCCGTCCAACGTCATCAGGTCCCACATGATCAACCTGGCCAACCCGTCGCCTTCCCATACCGCTTGCATTTTGCAACTGGTTGTAGACTGCCGAAACCGATGCAATATTGCAAGCGGTTTTTACCTCGACGAAGCCTGACTGGAATGCCCCTGACTGGAATGCCCAATGACCGACGCACAACGCTCCGGCTGCCCGATCAATCTTTCGCTGGAAGTGCTCGGCGACAAATGGAGCCTTCTGATCATCCGCGACATCATGTTCGGCAACCGCCGGCATTTTCGCGAGCTGCTCGGCAAGTCCGAAGAAGGCATCTCATCCAACATCCTGGCCGACCGCCTGAAGACGCTGCTCGAGGCCGGCATCATCACGCGCGAGGATGACCCGACGCATAAGCAAAAGGGGATCTATTCGCTGACCGAGCAGGGCATCGAGCTGTTGCCGGTCCTCGCGCAGATGGCCGGCTGGGGTTATAAGTATCTGCCGGTCACCGAAGAGCTCGGCATCCGCGCCAAGCTCCTGACCGAGGGCGGCCCGAAGCTGTGGGCCGAGTTAATGGACGAGCTGCGCGAGATTCACCTGGGCCGCAAACCGAGGCGCAAAACCGGCCCGAGCGTCGGCGAGCGCCTGCAAGCCGCTTATGAGCAAGCCGGCTATGAGAAGGTGCTGGCGAAGAAGAAGGCCAAGGGGTGAGGACTATCAGAGCGAAACTGAATTTGATCGGACATGAGGGGCCGCAGATATCAGACAATGCCGTCATTGCGAGCGAAGCGACATGTTCGCCGAAGCTCAAAGAGCGAAGGCGGAAGCAATCCAGACTTGAGGCCAGGACCATTTCTGGATTGCTTCGTCGTCTGCGCTCCTCGCAATGACGGAGAGAGATGGGCGCCTTGCGCAGATTGCCCGTCGTGCCAACATGTCGCATGCTGTTCGCCTTGTCATGTCGGGCAAATCAGAACGATGTTTGGTGCGTCCCGTGCTCATGAGAGGGGCGCTTCGCGATCGTCACGAACGTTGAGCGCGGGATGCGGTGGCCGTCCTCATATCCGGCGCTATTGCGCAAGACGACTGATATGGCGGCGGACGCGAAATCGCGTGGTCCTGGCATCCCGGTGCTGGTGTCAAGTTGGCGACGATGCTGCGCATCGCGCCGATGACGGGGGCAAGAACGCCGGTCCCCGAGGAGAGCGCGTATAAGCGTTAAAACCATCGCGCAGGGAAGGCCGGTGTGCGGCCATACCTGTGGTGACTGCCGCCTGCTTTCTTTGTTGCAGGCGGGCCATGGGTGTTGGCTAAACACTCGGCCTTCCCTGCGCCCTCGCTATCTTGAGGGCGATTGACGTGGCAAAGCTCGGACGCAAATCGCGCCGCGAGAAGGCGGTCGTTCATCTCGATGCAGCTTCGCTGCAGCGGCCGCCCGGACCTTGTGCTAGGATCGCGCCAGATGGCGCCGGAAGACCCGGCCGGAGTAGCTGACAGCGATGACGTCTTCCGAAAAAGTAGCCCTCGTCACCGGAGCCGCGCGCGGCATCGGGCTTGCGACCGCCAAGCGCTTCCTCCGCGAGGGCTGGCGGGTGGCATTGCTCGACATCGAGGAGCAATTGCTCCAGGACGCAGCAACACAACTCGAACGTCCTGATGCGGCCTTGGCGCTGCATTGCGACGTTGCGGACCCGGCGATGGTGACTCGCGCCTTCGTGCGGCTGGCTCGACGTTTCGGCCGGCTCGACGCGCTGGTCAACAATGCCGGGATCGCCCAATTCGCGCCGCTGATGGAGACCTCGGACGACGACTGGCATCGCATATTGGCGGTCAATCTGACCGGCCCGTTTCTCTGCACCAAGGCCGCTGTGCCGCTGCTGCGCGAACAGGGCGGCACGATCGTCAATATCACGTCGATCTCTGCGGTGCGCGCCTCCACCCTGCGCTCGGCCTACGGCACCAGCAAGGCCGGGCTCGCGCATCTCACCAAGCAGCTCGCCGTCGAGCTCGCGTCCGCCGGCATCCGCGTCAACGCGGTCGCGCCGGGCCCCGTGGACACCGCGATGGCCAAGGCCGTGCATACGCCCGATATCCGTGCCGGATATCACGACGCCATTCCGCTCAACCGCTACGGCCTTGAAGAGGAATTGGCGGAGGCTATTTTCTTCCTGAGCTGCGACCGCTCCAGTTACATCACCGGCCAGGTTCTCGCCGTGGACGGCGGGTTCGATGCCGCCGGGATCGGCTTGCCGGCCTTGCGAGGCGGGGGACAGAACGGATGAGATCATGTTCAGCTGGACCCGCATCATCCTGACCCTCGTTCTTGCGGTCGCACTATGGGCCATCGCCTCGGTGCTGGCGCGGGCCGACGTCCGCATCCTCGCCAGCCCCGGCGGAGAGGTCGGGCCGTTTCTCGACCTGTTCGAAAAGGTGCGCGATTCCGGCGAGCGCGTCGTGATCGACGGCCCGTGCCTGTCGGCCTGCACGCTGGTCCTGAGCGTGGTGCCGCAGAACCGCATTTGCGTGACCCGCCGTGCCGTGCTCGGCTTTCACGCCGCGCGCTCGGTCGATCCCCGCGGCCACACCTTCTCCGAGCCCGAGGCATCGAAGATCGTGCTCAAGGCTTATCCGAACGCAGTCCGCGCCTGGATCGAACGCCGCGGCGGATTGACGTCGCGGCTTCTGTTGCTGCGCGGACGCGAGCTGAAGGCGATATACCCGACGTGCCGCTAACGCGATCAGTAGCCTTCGGCCGGGCAGTTGATCATCCAGGGGATGCCGAAGCGATCAAAGCCCATGCCGAAACCCTTCGACCAGAAGGTCTTGCCGAACGGCATCGTGACCGAGCCGCCTTCCACCAGGCTTGCGAATTTCTGCTCGGCTTCCACAGGATCCTTGACGGTCAGCGACACCGCGAAACCCTGCGGCTTCTGGAAATATTCCGGCGGCACATCGGAGGCCATCAGCACCTGGCCATCGATCGTGATCGAGCCGTGCATGATCTTGTCCTTGCGCTCGGGTGGATACGGCATCTCGGGCGGTGCGTCCGCGTTGCGGAACAGCGCCTGGACTTTGGCGCCGAGCACCTTCTCGTAATGTTTGAACGCTTCTTCGCAGTTGCCATCGAAGTTCAGATAGGGATTGAGCATCGCTTCCTCCTTGGTGAACTCGTTCAATCGTCAGCGCTGCCACGGCAGCAGCGCGCGGAGATGCCGGTCGCGGAGCCAAAGGCCGCCCCACACCATCAGCCCAAGATAGAGCCCGAACAGCACATGGCTGAACAGCGGGCTGCCGATGCGGACATGCGCAGCGATGGCGCCGCCAAGATACCCGGTGAGCAGGATGGCTCCCACCATCGAGGTCGGGGGGATCGCGTACAGCACTGTACAGGCGATCGTGATGACGCCGAGCGATCGCGCCATCGCCTCGCTGGAGCCATAACCTATCCGCTCCATCGTTTCTGTGACAACAGACAATGGCAACAGCTTGATCGCGCCGTCGAACAGCATGAACAGGATGACCAGGCCGCTGAGAACCCGGCCGCTCCACAATTCGGCTTTCGAAACCGGCTGATCCAGCGTGACCGTCGACATGTTCCGCTCCATCGTGCTGCTTTGTTCCTAGGACGAACGGGGATGGCGACGGACGACAGCTCGGGCGAGAAATTTATCTCAGAGCCGCAGCCCTGCGCGCATGCCAGGGCGGGTTCACCGGCCGGCCGTGGCCTGCTCCTGCGCGCAGTCGCGCATCAGGCGGTCGAGCTGCATGCGGATATGGGCGGCTTCGGCCGGGCTGTGCGCCAGCGCGATGGCGCGATCGAACGACGTTCGCGCCTCCTGATTGCGTCCAAGCTGCATCAAGAGCGCGCCGCGGACGCCGTAGAAATAGAAGTAGTTCTGCAGCCGTTCGGCCAGAGGCTCGATCATCTCGAGCGCCGCTTGCGGACCGCGAGCCTTCGACACGGCAACGGCGCGATTGAGCGTCACCACCGGCGAGGGCTGCACCAGTTCCAGCGCGCCGTAAAGCAGGTCGATCTGGGCCCATTCGGTTTGCTCCGGCGTCGCGGCCTGGGCATGCAGGGCCGCGATCGCAGCTTGAATCAAGTATGGCCCGCTGCGGTGATGACGCATGGCCTTGTCGATCAGGGCCATGCCCTCCGCGATCATCGGCTGGTTCCACAACGAGCGATCCTGATCCTCCAGCAGGATCAGCGTGCCGTCGGCTGCGAACCGCGCGGCCGAGCGCGCATGCTGCAGCAACAGCAGCGCCATCAGCCCCATGATCTCCGGCTCGCTCGGAAACAGCCGCAGCAACAGCCGCGCCAGCCGGATCGCCTCTTCGCAGAGCGGCCTGCGGATGTCGGCCGTCTCTCCGCTCACCGTGTAGCCTTCGTTGAAGATCAGATAGATCATCGCCGCAACGGCCGCGAGCCGCTCGCTGCGCTCGATGGGGCCCGGCGTCTCGAACGGCACATTGGCCTGCGCCACGCGCGCTTTCGCCCGCGTGATCCGCTGCTCCATGGCCGCCTCGCCGACCAGGAAGGCGCGAGCGATCTGCTTCACCGTGAGGCCGGAGACCACGCGCAGCGCCAGCGCAATCTGCTGGGTCGCCGGCAGCTCCTTGTGGCAGCAGATGAACAGGAGCCGCAGGATGTCGTCGCGGTAGTGCGAACCATCGAGCCGTTCGGCGAGCTCGGCTTCCGCATCGTCGAGATCGGAGATCGCCTCATCGGCCGGCAGCGGCTGCTGCCGCCGGCCGCGCCGGACCTCATCGATGGCCGCGTTGCGGCCGACCATGATCAGCCACGCAGCCGGATCGCGCGGCGGCCCGTGTTCCGGCCAGCTCTTCAGCGCGCGCAGGCACGCGTTCTGAAAGGCCTCCTCCGCCGTATCCAGATCGCGGAAATAGCGCAACAACGCGCCGACGGCCTGGGGACGCGCCGATGTTAGTGCCGCATCGATCCAGGCCGTGTCGGTCATTTCAGGACACCTCCCGGCGCAAACATGCCGACCGGACGGATCTCGTAGGCGCCGCCGGGATTGGCCTGCCCGAGCTCGCGCGCGACCTCGAGCGCCTCGTCGAGGTTCTTGCAGTCGATGATATAGAAGCCGAGCAGCTGCTCCTTGGTTTCGGCATAAGGACCGTCGATCACCAGCGGCGGATCCTCCTTGCGCAAGGTCGCAGCCGCCGTGGTCGGCAACAGCCGCGCCACCGGCCCGAGCCGGCCCTGCTTGGCGAGCTTCTCTTGCACCACGGCGAGCTTGGCCATGACCGCGGCGTCCTGCTCCTTGCTCCAGGAGCCGACGAAATCCTCGTCGTGATAGCAAAGCAGGGCATACAGCATCTGAAGGCGTCTCCATTTGTTCTTAAGACGGTGCAGTATGCCTTCAGCCGACACATCAGCGAAGAAATTTTGCCGGGTTCCCTGCGGAAAGCGGTCGCGCGCCGCGGTCGGACCCGTCACCGATTTTTCCACACACCAAGAAGGACGATAGGATGAGCAAAGGCGCGCTGGCGCTTCTGATCCACGGCGGCACCGACAATTGGTCGCCGCAGCGCTGGAAAACACGTTTCGACGAGGTCTGCGGCGACCGCCACGTCGTGCTGCTGCCCGATGCCGGTCTCGATCCGGCCGAGGTGCACTACGCCGCGGTGTGGAAGCCCGTTCCCGGCGAGCTGGCCGCCTTTCCGAACCTGCGCGTGATCTTCAATCTCGGCGCCGGCGTCGACGCGCTGATGGCCGACACGACATTGCCGGCTGTGCCGCTGGTCCGGGTTGCGGTCGATGACCTGACCGCGCGCATGACCGAATATGTCGCGCTGCATGTGCTGATGCATCATCGCCAGGAGCTGTACTTGCGGGACTCACAGCGCGTGAAGCGCTGGGCGCCCCACTATCAATGGCCGGCCTCTGCGATCGGCGTCGGCATCATGGGGCTCGGCACACTCGGCGCCGACGCGGCCGATGTCTTGAAGCGGCTCGGCTTCCGCGTGGCCGGCTGGAGCCGCAGCGCAAAGCGGATCGATGGCATCGACTGTTTCCATGGCGCGGAGCAGCTCGATGGGTTTCTTTCGCGAACCGACATTCTGGTATCGCTGCTGCCGCTGACGCCGGACACGCGGCACATTCTGAACCGCAGCCTGTTTGAAAAGCTCAACCGCGCCAGCCCGCTCGGCGCACCGGTCCTGATCAATGCCGGCCGCGGCGGCCTGCAGAATGAGGACGATATCCTCGCCTGCCTCGACGACGGCACGCTTGGCGCCGTCTCGCTCGACGTGTTCGCGCAGGAGCCGCTGCCCGCCGGCAGCCGCTTCTGGACCCATCCCAAGGTGGTGCTGACGCCGCACAACGCGGCCGATACCGATGCCGACGCCATCTCGCGCTACGTCGCCGAGCAGATCGCGCGCTTCGAAGCCGGCAACGCGCTGCAGAATGTGGTGGATCGGACGCGGGGATACTGATGTCCATCGAGGCTTACCGATGCCCATGATCATCGTCCCCGCGAAAGCGGGGACCCATAACCACAGTCCATCATGATGGCGCGAGCTGGTCGTTGCAGTCGCATCCCACAGCGACATCGCGCGGTCTGGGTCCCGGCGTTCGCCGGAACGACAGGCTGGCTAGCCCTTGCCCAGCATCACGTCGATCGCCCCCTTCACGATCGCGTCCAGCTCCTTGCGCGGCGCGCCGGCACGAGCGCGGACGGCGAGCGTGTGGATCGTCGCCGAGGCAAGCTGCGCCAGCACGACCGGATCGGCGCGCTCGGGCAGCTCACCCTTCTCCAGGGCACTGCGAAAGCAAACGGTGAAAGCCTTGTCGAGCTCACTCAGCGCATCCTGCACCATCGCCCGGATAGCAGGATCGGCCACCGCCTCCGAGCCTGCCGTCATCACCGTGAAGCAGCCGCGCGGCCCCTCCTCGCCCGACAAATAGATATCGAGGGCGCTGGCATAGATGCGTTCGAGCTGCTTTCGCACCGGCCAGTCGTTGCGGAAGATCTCCGCCATTTTGGCACGGGCCTCGTCGCGATAGCGCTGATAGCTCTTCATATAGAGCTCGCGCTTGTCGCCGAAGGCGCCGTAGAGGCTCGGCCGGTTCATCCCGGTCGCGGCGGAGAGATCATCAAGCGAAGTCGCGGCGAAGCCGCTCTGCCGAAACAGATCCAGCGCCTTGCCAAGCGCGACGTCCGGCTCATAGGCGCGCGGCCGGCCGCGGCGCTTCGTGGCGACGGGCTCGCTTGGCGGAGCCGGATCGGAGCCACCTTTTCTTTTTTGTACCATATCGCAATAAATTCCTTGACGACATCCATATTATGCAGAACAGTATAAAAATCAATAACAGCTCCGGTCTGGAGCTTATGGAGGCGTCCATGGATCTCTATTTCTCGCCACTCGCCTGCTCGCTCGCCACCCGCATCGCGCTTTATGAGGCCGGCGCGCCTGCGAGCTTCATCGAGGTCGATCCGAAGACCAAGGTCGTGCTGAAGGATGGATCGAATTTCCGCGCCATCAATCCGCTCGGTCTGGTCCCAACCCTGCGCACCGATGACGGTCAGGTGCTCACCGAGAATGCGGCGATCCTGCAATATGTCGCCGATCATTTCCCCGACGCTCATCTTGGCACCTCGCCCGGCATGGATCGCAGCCGACTGCATCAGTGGCTCTGCTTCATCGGCACCGAGCTGCACAAGGGCCTGTTCATTCCGATGCTGGACAAGACCGCGCCGGAGGAGATGAAGGCGCATGTGTTGAAGAAGAACCTCTCGCGCCTCGATTATCTCGAGACCTATCTGAAAGGGCGCGACTATTTGCTTGACCATTTCAGCGTGGCCGACGCTTATCTGGTGACGGTGATCAACTGGACCATGGCGACGCCGCCGATCGAGCTGGCAAAATGGCCGGCCGTGAAAGCCTATTACGAGCGGCTGCGCGCGCGGCCATCGATCGCGAAGGCGATCGCCGAGGAGTTCGAGCTGTACAAGGCCGAGATCGCCCGCCACAAGGCAGCGGCCTGAATGATGTCGATCGCGCCGCCCCGACTTTTGCCGCGGCGGCGCGGATCGTCAGAACGGGTCTTCGTTCAGGCCCGGCACGTCGGCCGGCCGCGGCCCCGGCGCAGCCCAGTGAAAGCGGCGATCCGCCTCGGCGATCGCGATGTCGTTGATGCTGGCCTCGCGCCGCTGCATCAGGCCTTGCACATCGAATTCCCACTGCTCGTTGCCGTAGGAGCGATGCCACTGCCCGTCGGCATCGTGCCACTCGTATTGAAAGCGCACCGCGATGCGGTTGCCGTCGAAGGCCCAGAGGTCCTTGATCAGGCGGTAGTCCAGCTCCTTCTGCCATTTGCGGGTCAGGAACGCGACGATGGCCGGCCGCCCCTGAAGAAACTCGCTGCGATTGCGCCAGCGGCTGTCCTCGGTATAGGCCAGCGAAACCCGCTCCGGATCGCGCGAATTCCAGGCGTCTTCCGCCATCCGGACTTTCTGGATCGCAGTCTCTTTCGTGAACGGCGGAAATGGCGGGCGCGACATCGGGACCTCGTGATCGTCAGCCGAAGGAGCCGGCACTCTAGCGCCGAAGCGGTGCGAGTCGATGGCGCATTTCTGATCGCACCATTGCTAAATGATATCGGCCTTCAAGAGCTCGCGCAGCGCCTTCGGAATCGGATGCGCCCGTCCCTCGCTGATGAAGGCGACCCGCACCTCGGCTTTGACCAGAACCTCATCGACGCGGCGGACCTCCTGCGCCAGGGTGATGGAAGCGCCCTTCACCGCGACCGGCCAGGTCACGATGTCGAGCACGTCGTCCATCCGCGCCGGCTTGAGATAGTCGAGTGCCATCGAACGCACGACGAAGGCAAATCCCGGCGCCTCGCTTTCGGCCTGTGCAAACAGCGCGTGCTGCTCCGCGCCCATCAGCCGCAGGTGATTGGTGCGCCCGCGCTCCATGAAGCGCAGATAGTTGGCGTGATAGACGATGCCGGAAAAGTCCGTATCTTCGTAGTAGACGCGCACCTGCATATGATGACGGCCGTCGCGGATCTCGCCGTCAAGATGAGAATATGTCACCGGATGCCCTCGGTTGCCGAGCAAAGGCTCGTTTTGCGCAAATCGAGCGGCAAGCGCAAGCGCTGGGACGCGCTAGGACACGGTGTCCGGCGGAGTGCCACCGACCGTCACCTGGACGATCTCCGGCGGCACGCCGATGCGAACCGGCATGATGCTGCAACCGAGCCCTCCGGACACGACCACGTCGCAGGCCATCTGCGTGTGGCCGTAGGCGAGCTTGTTGCCGTAGCGGGAGGGGACGATCGGCGCCCAGCCGAGCAGCCTCACCTGGCCGCCATGTGTGTGACCCGACAGCTGCAACGAAACCCGCTGCGGCACGTGCGCGGCAATGTCCGGCTCGTGGGCGAGCAGGACGATCGGCGCATCGTCGGTCACCTTCCTGAGCGTGGTTGCGAGATCGTCGACGCCGATCCGGTTCACGGGACGAAAGCGGCGTGCCGGCATGTAGGCCAATTGATCGCCGAGGCCAGCAAGCCAGAACGGTTGGCCGTCCTTGACGAGCCGCACGGCATCGTTCTCGTAGACGGGAATTCCAATCGCTTCCAGCGCGCGCCGTGCGACCGTCGGTCCGCGGCCGGCGCGCTGCACCTCGTGATCGTCCCAATAATCATGATTGCCGAGGATGGCGTGAACGCCAAGCGGCGCCTTCAGGCCGGCCAGTACGGAGGCCCATGCGGGCGCTTCGATACGCTGGATGATGTGCCGATGACCGGCGACATAATCGCCGAGCATGACGATGATGTCCGGGTGCAGCGAGTTGGTGCGCGCGACGATCTCCTCGATGTGAGCCAGCGACATCCAGGGATCGCAGGCATGGAGGTCGGCGATCGCGGCGATCTTGAGCTGCAGGCGCTCGGGCCAGCGTGCCGGCTGGACGTGATAGTCCGCGACCTGCAGCCGGACCAGGGGTTCGACACCGACGCCATAGGCCGTCGTGGAAACTCCGGAGGCCGCGAACGCACCGGAGAATTGCAGGAAACGTCGACGTGTCAGCATGACTTATGAACCATGATCCCTGCGCGATCTTGTGCGCAGGGATTAAAGCCGATTTTGGGTGCGCTTTTGCAGATTCTCAGCAGTTTCGTTAATCATCCGCATCACTGCCGAACAATCCGAACTGCGCCGGATCGCGGTTGGGCTCGGCGAGGCCAAGATGCCGGAACGCGTGCGAGGTGAGCAGCCGGCCGCGCGGCGTCCTTTGCAGATAACCGCATTGGATCAGGTAAGGCTCGATGATGTCCTCGATCGCATCGCGCGGCTCGGACAGCGCGGCCGCCATGGTCTCGACGCCGACCGGACCGCCGCCATAGTTCAGCGCGATGGTCGAAAGATAGCGGCGGTCCATGGCGTCGAGCCCGGCGGCGTCGACCTCCAGCGCGCTCAGTGCATGGTCCGCAATGGCGCGATCGATCGCATCGGCATTGGCGGCGGACGCGAAATCCCGGACACGGCGGAGCAGCCGGCCGGCGATACGCGGGGTGCCGCGGGCACGGCGGGCGATCTCGTTGGCGCCATCGGCCGTCATGCCGACTTCCAGCACGCGGGCGCCGCGGGTGACGATCCTTTCCAGCTCCTCGACGGTGTAGAAGTTGAGCCGGATCGGAATGCCGAAGCGATCGCGCAACGGATTGGTCAGAAGCCCGGCGCGGGTGGTGGCGCCGACCAGCGTGAATTTCGCCAGATCGATCTTCACCGAGCGCGCAGCCGGACCTTCGCCGATGATGAGATCGAGTTGGAAGTCCTCCATCGCGGGATAGAGCACCTCCTCCACCGCGGGGCTCAACCGATGGATCTCGTCGATGAACAACACGTCGCGCTCTTCGAGATTGGTGAGCAGCGCGGCGAGATCACCGGCTTTTGCGATCACTGGGCCCGAAGTTGCACGAAAGCCGACGCCGAGCTCGCGCGCGACGATCTGCGCCAGCGTGGTCTTGCCGAGACCCGGCGGACCGACGAACAACACATGGTCCAGCGCCTCGCCGCGCTTGCGCGCGGCTTCGATGAAAATCGAAAGATTGGCCCGCGCCTGCTGCTGCCCGACGAATTCCGACAATTGCTGCGGGCGCAGCGCGGTGTCCCCGACATCGTCGGAGCGGCGCTCCGGGCTGACCATGCGGGCGGGCGGCTTCATTCGCTGCCGCGCTTGTACTTGTTGGGCAGAAGCTCTCCGATGCTCGTCACCTTCGGCTCGCGACCCTGGTCAGGCACGATCACGCGCGCCTTGGCGTCATAGTCATGGATCAGCTCGCGACAGATACCGCAGGGCGACACCACCGCGATCTTGCCGGGCTCGTCCGGCTTGGGATGGCGCACGGCGACGATGGTCTCGATACCGTGATCGCCATGTTCGGTAATGGCGCGGCCGATCGCGATCGCCTCGGCGCAGACCGCGATGCGGCCGATATAGGCGTCGATATTGACGCCGGTAACGATGCGGCCGTCGCGGGTGCGCATCGCCGCGCCCACTTCCTGCCAGTCGTTGCGATAGCGGTCGCTGATCACGGAGGTCGCGGCGTCGATCAGTTCCTGGTCTTCCTTACTCAGCATGATCGGGATCAAGTCCTTCATCGGTCGGCACTGGCCGACGATAGCCTATTTTGCGAGCTCTTTGAGACCGAGCCGGATCAATTGCGCCGTCTCGGCTTTGTCACCTGCCGTTCGGGTCGCCGCCGCGATCGCAGCCGCGGCCTGCGGCTGGCCGTAGCCGAGATTGATCAGGGCCGAAATCGCGTCCGCGACCGGCTGGGGCGCCCGCGCCTCGTCCAAGGCGCCGGACAGGTGGACCACGGCCGGATCGACGCTGGCAAGCTGCGGCGCCTTGTCCTTCAGTTCGGTCACGATGCGCTCGGCCACTTTGGGGCCGACGCCCGGCGTGCGCGCCACCGCCGCCTTGTCGCGCAACGCGATCGCATTGGCGAGGTCGGCCAGCGGCAAGGTCCCGAGCACGGCCAGCGCGACCTTGGCGCCCACGCCCTGGACCGTCTGCAGCAGGCGAAACCATTCGCGCTCGGCGTCGGTCCTGAAACCGAACAGCTTGATCTGATCCTCGCGGACATAGGTCTCGATCGAGAGCACCGCCGCCTCACCGGGCGATGGCAGCGCCTGCAAGGTGCGCGTCGAGCAATGCACCTGATAGCCGACGCCGCCGACATCGAGGATCACGAAATCCTCGCTATAGGAGTCGATCAGGCCCTTCAGCTTGCCGATCATAACCCCGCCACCTTCCTTCGCAGCGCCGCGCCCTGGCGATGGTGGGCGTGCGTGATCGCGATCGCCAGTGCATCGGCTGCGTCAGCCGAAGGCGGATCGGCCTTGGGCAGCAGCAGCTTCAACATCACGGCGACCTGGTTCTTGTCGGCATGGCCGGCGCCGACCACGGTCTTCTTCACCTGGTTCGGCGCATATTCGGAGACAGTGATGCCGTACATTGCCGGCGCCAGCATGGCGATGCCGCGCGCCTGCCCAAGCTTCAACGTGGCGACGCCATCCTTGTTGACGAAAGTCTGCTCGACGGCCGCTTCCATCGGACTGAACTCGCCGAGCACGCGGGCAAGTCCCTCATGGATCGCAAGCAATCGGCCCGCCAGCGGCAGATCGTCAGGAGGCTCGACAGAGCCGCAGCCGATGAAGACCAGACGATTGCCCTCGCTCTCGATCACGCCCCAGCCGGTCCGGCGGAGGCCGGGATCGATGCCGAGAATACGAACGGGTGAGCGAATCGGCTGGACGGTCATGCTGTAGTGATAGCGTCCGTCCGCCTGAAGCGAAACATAAACAGAACGGATGACGGCCGGTGTGCGCCCTTGGTCAACAGAACGCTAACCGCCCATCTTGGCCATCAGGGCGTCCGAGATGTCGAAGTTCGCATAGACGTTCTGAACGTCGTCATGCTCGTTCAAGAGATCCATCAGCTTGAGCAGCTTTTCGCCGGTCTCGTCGTCGACGGCGACCGTATTCTGCGGCTTCCAGGTCAGCGCCGCCTTGCGCGGCTCGCCGAACTTGGCCTCCAGGTTCTTGGCGACCTCGCGGAAGTTCTCCGGGGAGGCATAGACCTCGTGGCCGCCTTCGCTCGACACAACGTCGTCGGCTCCGGCCTCGATCGCTGCATCCAGCATAGCATCGTCGGAGGCGACACTGGAATCGTATTCGATGATCCCGACCCGGTCGAACATGAAGGACACCGAGCCGGTTTCGCCGAGGTTGCCGCCGGATTTGGTGAAATAGGAGCGGATGTCCGAGGCGGCGCGGTTGCGGTTGTCGGTCAGCGCTTCGACGATGACGGCGACGCCGCCGGGTCCATAGCCCTCATAGCGGATCTCTTCGTAATTCTCGCCCTCGCCGCCGAGCGCCTTCTTGATCGCACGCTCGATATTGTCCTTCGGCATGTTCTCGGCCCGCGCATCCACGATGGCGGCGCGCAGGCGGGGGTTCATGGCCGGATCCGGCGTGCCGAGCTTGGCCGCGACGGTGATTTCGCGGGCCAGCTTGCCGAACAGTTTGGACTTCATCGCATCCTGCCGGCCCTTGCGATGCATGATGTTCTTGAATTGGGAATGGCCGGCCATGCGAAGTCTCTTCGGAATCGTCTGGGGAATTGGGGGAGCGCGGCCTTATAGGCCGGCGATGATCAAAATCAAAGATGGTAGTGCAGAGGTATTTTAGTAGAGCTTCTCTGAAGCCATTGTTAACCATCAGATGCAAGGATGGATCCTCAGCCGTCAATGCATACAAGAGAGCCCCGATGCCGTTCGCGTGGTTCGGAAGAGGCGCGCCGAAGCGCGCTGCACCGGTGGAGGAAATCATGGCACCGCCGGCAGCCCCAGCGCTGGACTCGCGTGGCCAGGCTGAGGCCGAATCGGCCAAGGCAATCCTCGAACTCCTGGAGCTGGAACTCGGCGGCATGATCCGCCAGCTCGAACGCGCCGCAAATTCGGTGGCGAGCGGCGCCGAGGCCACCGCCAGCACCCTCGCCGATATCCGCACGCGCGCCGATGCACTGACCCGACGCAGCAGCGCCGCGCAAGGGACCGCGGCAACTTTCGCTGAAGCCGCGGAGAAGGTCACCCGGTCGGCGCACGACATCGGCACCCAGGTCCGCGGCGCCGGCGCGCTCGCCGATCAGGCGAGCGCTGCCGCCCGGGAAGCCAGGGCCAATGTCGACCGCCTGCGGGAGTCCTCGGCTGCGATCGGCAATGTCGTCAACCTGATCGCGCAGATCGCCCGCCAGACCACGCTGCTGGCGCTCAACTCCACCATCGAGGCGGCCCGTGCCGGCGAAGCGGGCCGCGGTTTTGCCGTGGTCGCCACCGAGGTCAAGGCGCTGGCGGTGCAGACGCAGAATGCGACGGAGGAGATCACCAAGAAGATCGAGGCACTGCAGAAGGACGCGAACGGCTCGGCCGACGCCGTGCACCGGATCGCGCAGGCCATCGAGGCGATCCGCCCGGTATTTGCCAATGTCGACGGCGCAGTCGCCGAGCAGAACCAGACCACCGGCGAGATCTCCGACAACGCCACCCGGGCCTCGGGCTTCATCGCCTCCGTGGTCGACAGCGCATCCGAGATCGAGGGGGCGACCAAGCAGGCCGAAAGCTACGGCGAGCGCGTCAGCAGCGCGGGCAAGGCCGTCACCATGTATGCGCAGAAACTGAAGGCCCGCGCTGCGGTGCTGCTGCGCCAAGGGCAAGGCGAGGACAAGCTGTCGAGCCAGCGCTTGCCCTGCCATCGAGCGCTTCGGCGGAGTCTTGGAAGACGTGGGTCCCTGCACACTGCGTATCACCGAGCAGACCAAGGCCGGCGCGCAGGCGCGGTTCGAGGCGAACACGCCCGATCTGCGCGAAAAGGTCGAAGACAAGCTGTGGGCGCTCCGCGAGGAGAACAACGAATTCGTCGCGCGCGCGATGGAGGCCGGGACCGAGCTGACCAGGATGTTCGAGAGCGCGGTCGCCCGCGGCGAGCTCTCGATGGATGACATGTTCGACGCCGACTATGTCGAAATCCCCGGCACCAACCCGCAGCAGCACCGCACCAGGATTCTCGACTGGGCCGACCGCGCCTTGCCGCCGTTCCAGGAAACCTTCCTGGCCAAGGACCCGCGAATGGTGTTTTGCGTTGCCATCGACCGCAACGGCTATCTGCCGGTCCACAACAAGATCTATTCGCATCCGCAGCGGCCGGGCGACGTCGCCTTCAACACCGCCAACAGCCGCAACCGCCGCATCTTCAACGATGCCGCCGGCCTCGCCGCCGGCCGCAACGAGCGGCCTTATCTGATTCAGAGCTACGCGCGCGACATGGGCAACGGCAACACCGTGATGATGCGCGAGATCGACGTGCCGATCCGTGTCCGTGGCCGCCATTGGGGCGGCTTCCGGACGGCTTACAAATTATGAGTGCGAAAAGACCAGCCGTATTTTTCACTTCATTCTGACGGAGCCTTACGATGTCGCTCGCGCAGCGCGTGTTCCTGGAAACTGCCGACGCATCCTCCGGCGCCGAACGCCTGATCGACGAGCTCGCCAACCGCATCGGCGGGCTCGGCGTCGAGCTTGCCGACGTCGCCGGCAACGTCCAGGAGGTCGCAAGCCGCGTCGCCCACCAGTCGGAGCGCTTCGGCCATCTGCAGAACACGGCGCAGACCATGGTCGCCGCCAATCACGACATCGCCACGGCGTCCCAGGCGGTGCAGACGGCAGCTTCCGCCGCAGTCGGCGAGATCACGCAGTCGCGCACGGTGGTCGAGACCGCGGTGAAGCATATCTCCGAGCTGATCGAGGCGGTGGACCGGATCGAGAACCGGCTCGGAGCGGTCGGCTCGGCGCTGTCGCAGGTCGCAAAAGTCTCGGTTTCGATCGAGGCGATTGCGAAGCAGACCAACCTGCTCGCATTGAACGCCACCATCGAGGCGGCCAGGGCCGGCACGGCCGGGCGTGGCTTCGCCGTGGTCGCCAGCGAGGTGAAGAGCCTGGCCGAAGCGACCCGCCAGGCGACGCAGCAGATCGGCGATACGCTGCGCGGGCTCGATGGCCAGATCAAGGGCTTGCTCGGGGAGAGCGGCGAGGCGTCCTCGCGTGCCAAGAATGCCGGCGACGGCGCCCAGCGGATCGAGGACATCATCGCGCGGGTGCAGAACGGCTTCACCCATGTCGGCCAGGAGATCGACGGGGTCGCGCGCGCCGCGACCTCCAATCTCGCGCATTGCGACATGGTCATCACCGAGCTCGCCGAACTCGCCAAGGGCGTCGATCGGTCCTCGATCGAATTGAAGCAGGCCGACAGCCGGATCGCCAAATTGCTCGACCTGTCGGAAGGCTTGATCGCATTGATCGCCGAAAGCGGCGTCGAGACCGCGGATGCACCGCTGATCCGCACCGTGGTCGAAACCGCGAAGGTGATCTCAAGCGCGTTCGATGCGGCGGTGGAGCGCGGCGAGATCACGGTGGCGCAGCTGATGGACGAGAACTACCGTGAAATTCTCGGCACCGATCCCAAGCAGTACCTGACCGACTATGTCGAATTCACCGATCGGATCTTGCCGGCCATCCAGGACCCGATCCAGAAATCAGATCCGCGGATCGTGTTCTGCGTCGCCTGGGCCAAGGGCGGCTACCTGCCGACCCACAATCCGAACTACCGCCTGCCGCAAGGCTCCGACCCGGTCTGGAACAACGCGAACTGCCGCAACCGCCGGCTATTCAGTGATCGCGCAGTCAAAAAGGTCGCCGAGAGCAAGCGGCCGTTCCTGCTGCAGACCTATCGGCGCGACATGGGCGGCGGTCAGTTCGTGCTGATGAAGGATCTGTCGGCCCCGATCTTCGTCAAGGGACGGCATTGGGGCGCCTTCCGCATGGGCTTCCGGCAGAGCTGATCAGCTCCCCCAGAACTCCGGCGCTGCCGGAGAGAGCCGGCCGCCGATCCGCACCGGCGCCACCTTCACCGCAAGCCCGGTCGCATCGTCGGTCTCGACCGCGACGCCGCTCAGCGTCGCCGCTCCCGCCGCAGGCTCGAACCGTGCCGAGGGAATGCCTGACGTAAAGCGGCGCAGTGGCTCGTCCTTCTGCATCCCGATCACCGAGTCATAATCGCCGGTCATTCCGGCGTCGGTCATATAGGCCGTGCCGCCCGGCAGGATCTGGTGATCGGCCGTCGGAACATGGGTGTGGGTGCCCACGACGAGGCTCGCGCGTCCGTCGCAGAAGTAGCCGAGCGCCTGCTTCTCGCTGCTCGCTTCGCAATGCACGTCGACCACGATTGCATCGGCCGCCTCGCGCAGGGGACAGGCATCGAGCTGGGCGCCGATCCCGGCGAAGGGATCATCGAACGGCGTCATGAACACGCGCCCGATCGCATTGACCACCAGCGCGCGCGCGCCGGTCTTGGTTTCGACCAAGGCGGCCCCACGGCCCGGCGTGCCGCGCGGAAAATTGGTCGGACGCACCAGGCGCGGGGCGCGCTCGATGAACACCAACGCCTCGCGCTGGTCCCAGGCGTGATTGCCGAGCGTGATCGCATCGGCGCCGGCGTCGCACAGCTCCTGATAGATCGCTTCGGTGATGCCGAAGCCGCCGGCGGCGTTCTCGCCGTTGACGACGACCAGATCGAGCGCCCAGGCGCGGATCAAACCAGGCAGATGGTCCGAGACGGCGGTGCGGCCGGCCCGGCCGACCACATCGCCGACAAAGAGAATTCGCAAATCTATGTGCTCCGGAAGTCGAATGTCTGAGCTTCGGTTAGCACATAATCCAGCGCCTCGTCGTGGGCTAGTGCCGGCACCAGCGGGATTTCCTGCACGGCAAAGGCAAGGCCGACTCCGATCACGTGCTTTGCCTTCCGCAGATGCGAAAAGGTGTAATCGTAGTAGCCGCCGCCATAGCCGATGCGATGGCCCAAGCGATCGAAGGCGGCGAGCGGCACCAGCATCACGTCAGGCGCGAGTTCGGCTGCGGCCGGCGACGGCTCGGTGATGCCGAGCGAGCCGAGCACCAGACGGTCGCCCGGCGCCCAGGCCCGGAATAGCAGCGCGTGTCCCCGAGCCGTGATCGCCGGCAGCGCGAGCCGGGCGCCCTCTTCCGCAAGCTTGAGCATCAGCGGCATCGGATCGAACTCGCTCCGGATCGGCGCATAGCCCGAGACCACCGTGCCGGGCTGAATGGCAAAGGGCAGTCCCCGCGCCGCGATCGTCTGCGCCGCGGCCGTCCGCTCCTCGTTGCTCAACGCGTCCCGCGCCGCGAGCGCTGCGGCGCGCAACTCCTGCTTGGAATGCTGAGCCGCCTTCGACGGCATGCAACGTTATCTCCGCTGGAAGCCCAAAGCGGGCGATCGAACCTCGCAGAAACGCAGGGGATCAGCAACTGAAGGGGGCACGGGAAGGAAAGCGCGAAGCCGCGGACGCCGTTGAAGCGCTCGATCCCGGAGTTCCCTACGAAAGTAGGTGGGCACCATATGTCCGGATCCACGGACCCGGCCAGGGACAGTTCCCTAAAGGATCGATAAGGCCCCGGGGATATATGGCTCCTGACGCGCGCCACAGCTTCGCCGACCCAATGTAACAACGACCTCGCCGCTTCGCCAGCGGCGGTATGCTCCCCTGTGGGGAAGAATTCGGTGGACGGATTCACATTTCAAACAGCGATCGGAGCGCACGCGCCGTCACTCTCGCGGCGCGATCTGCGCCCGAGCTTTGCAACTGGTCACCCTCTTCTTGGAAGAGGGCACAGGGAAGGCCGGGAGCTTGCCGCCCCCATGGCCCGCCTGCGAAAGAAAATGCAGGCGGCAGGTACCACAGGTTCGGCCAAGACATCCCGGCCTTCCCTGCGCGATGGTTTTAACGCTTATACCTGCTCTCCTTGGGGACCGGCTTTTTTGCCCCCACATCGCGACGACGCGCTACGCGCGTCGCGCTGAGCGCCAGCACCGGGGCGCCAGGACCACAAGATTTCACGTCCGTCGCATCGCAAGTCGTCTTGCGCAATAGCGCCTCACGACACCACGTCCACCGCATCCCGCGCCCAACGTTTCGTGACGATCGCGAAGCGCCCCTCTCTGTGGGGCACGGGACACACCAAAGATCGTCCTGATTTGCCCGACACGACAAGGCGTGCAGCGTGCGACACGTTGGCACGACGGGCAATTCGCGCATGGCGGACATGCACTGCACCCTCTCCGCCTTCATTGCGAGCGCGAGCGAAGCAATCCCGTGTCGTTCGAGGCGAAAACCTGGATTGCTTCGTCGCTCACGCTCCTCGCAATGACTCCTCACTCTCCATGTCACTCCAGGCTTGGTGTCACTCCAGCCTTGGTCGCTGTCGCGAGCGTCCCGGAATGACAGAAGACGAAGCACTCAGCTCAGTAGCAGCTCCATCCCTGGATCGCCCTTCGCCATCGCGCGCTGATAGGCCGGTCGCGCGCCGATTCGGGCGAGATAGGCGCGGATGTTCGGCAAGCGGCCGAGATCATAGGGCTGGAAGTAGCGCATCGTGGTGAGCGTGAAGACGATCATGACGTCGGCAGCGGTGAAGGCGCTGCCGGCCAGATAGTCCGCCTCGCCGCAGCGGGCTTCAACGAGATCGAACGCGCGGTCTGTGCGTGCCTTCATGGCCACCAGCATCGGATTGTCCTCGGCCGATGTCAGCCGGTTCAGGATCATCAGCCGCCCCAGCCCAGGCTGCAGCGTGCCGTTGGCGAAGTGAAACCAGTACAGGAAGGCTGCGAAGCCGGGATCATCCGCGCGCAGGGTGAGCCGCCCCTGGCCGTACTTCGCGACGATATAGTCGACGATAGCAGCCGATTCGGCGAGGACCACACCCCCATCGGTGATGACCGGCGCCGACCCGATCGGGTGCAGCGCCTTGTATTCCGGCGGCGCCAGCATGGTGTCGGCGTCGCGCGCATAGGTCTTCAGCTCGTAGGGTATGTCGAGTTCCTCGCAGAGCCAGACGATGCGCTCGGATTGCGATCGGCCGAGATGATGGACGGTGAGCATGGGGACTCCGGTGGACAATGGCCCGCATGAGCGCAAGCAACGTGCGGGAAGGGCCCACGGGTCGCGCCGACACTCGTCCGGGGCCATGGATGACAAACGTACGGGGGCCTTACTTTACCATCGCGCCGTAGACGATGTCCTGCACCTGCTCGCGATAATATTTTCGCAGCTCACCGGGCGCGGCGGTGCCGACGACGACGACAAGGCGCTCCTTGGGATCGCAGAAGAACTGGGTGCCGAAGGCGCCATTCCAGGTGAACTCGCCGGGATTGCCAGGCACCGACGACAGGCCCTCATTGGTGCGCACGGCGACCGCGAGGCCGAAACCGAAGCCGGCGCGGTGCGGCTCGATATTGGCGACGTTGTTCTTGATCTCGGGCCCCAGATGGTTGGAGGTCATGTGGTGCACCGTCTTCGGGCTGAGGATGCGCTGGCCGTCGAGCTCGCCGCCATTGAGCAGCATCTGACCAAACCGAAGATAGTCTCCGACGGTCGCAAAGGAGCAGGCGCCGCCGCAGTCGAATTTGGTCGGCGTGTCCAAAAGCCTGATGGACTGCGGCTTGCCGGTGAGCGGATCATTGGCAAACGGCCGGGCGAGCCGCGCCCGCTGCGCATCCGACGGCGCGAACGTCGCATCACGCATGCCGAGCGGCTGCCAGACATTCCTCGACAGATAGTCGCCGAGCCGCTGCTCGCTGACCTTCTCGATGACGGCGCCGAGCACATCGATCGAGAAGCCGTATTCGAACTCCGTCGATGGCTGGTGCGCCAGCGGCAGCCTGGTGATGCGCTCGATGAAGGCCTGCGTGTCGCCCTCGATCGCCGGCGCAACGCCATCCGGATAGAGCCGGGCCACCGGGCTCGCGCTGTCGGGCCGGCCGCCATACATCAGGCCGGAGGTGTGGCGATAGAGATCGTGGATATGAATCGGCGACAGCTGCGTCTCCAGCTTGAGCGATCCGTCTGCCTGCGGGACGCCGACCTTCATGTCGGCGAAAGCGGGATAGTAGTCCGACAGCTTCGCCTGCAGCGGCAGCCGGCCCTGCTCCATCAGCGTCAGCCCAGCGACCGCCGCCATCGGCTTGGTCATCGACGCCAGCGCGAACATCGCATCGAGCGGCATCGGCACATCCTTGGCGGGATCGAGCTTGCCATAAGCCTTGTAGTGCACCAGCTTGCCGTCGCGGGCGATCGCGACCACCGCACCCGGTACACGCTTGGCAGCGATTTCGCGCGCGAAGAAATCATCCATCCGCGCAAGACCGGCCTGCGAGAAGCCGACATCGTCCGGCTTGGCTTCGGGCAACGGCGCGGCGCTGGCGGCGTGGAATGCGAAGGCGGCCGCAGCCGCCGCCATGACGAGCGTCTTCGTTCTTGTCCTCATACGTTCCTCCCGAGTGGCGGATCAGAAGCGCTTGTGGTGCGATCTCAAACGTCCGCTTATGCTCGAACTAGAACAGGCCCGCCTGACGGCCGCAAGCAGGTGCGTGCATGACGTCAGTCACGAGGCATGCGCAAACGTGATTGAAACGTCGGATGGGTTGACGCGAGCTTGTCACAAAATCGCAGGATGGACCGACCGTGGCCAGCCCATCGCATCGCGATGACGGGTTTTGCCTGGCTTGCGGGCTTCGAGGGAAGGAGACGCTCGCTCCATGGTGGCGCGGCTCAATGCGCCCCGCCCGCCGCGACGTGGCCGGGCTTCTTCAGGAACATGGCCGCGACCAGCGCCACGATCAGCGCCAGTCCGAGCAAATAGAACGTATCGCTGAAGGCCTGGATGAATGCCTGCTTCTGCACGATGTGACCGATCGCGACGAAGGCGCGGCGCGAGGCATCAGTGCGGTCGGCGATGCCATGGTTGACGAAATACTGTGTGAGCTGATCGAGCCGCGTCCGCGTCGCCGGCTCGAACACGGTGACCGACTGCGTCAGCACGTTGGAATGATACTGTTCGCGCTTGGTCAGCACGGTCTGCAGCACAGCAATGCCGACCGCACCGCCGAGATTGCGCATCATGTTGAACAGGCCGGAGGCCGAGCCCGCGTTCTCCGGCTCGATGCCGGCGGTCGCAACCGCCGACAGCGGCGCCATCACCAGCGCCTGCCCGATGGCGCGCACGACATTGGGCCAGAACAGCTGGTCGGCGGCGTAATCGTTGGTCATGAAGATGTTCATGAAGTTGGAGCCGGCGAACAGCACGAAGCCGATTCCGATCACGACGCACGCGTCGAAGCGCTGCATCAGCTGCGGCACCAACGGGATCAGCACGAGCTGCGGCAACCCCGTCCACGCCAAGACCATGCCGATCTGCTCGGCATTGTAGCCCTGGATGCGCGACAGATATTGCGGCAGGATGAACACCGAACCGTACAGCGCGATGCCGAGCAGGAAGTTGGAGAGGATGCCGAAGCCGAAATTGCGCCGGAACAACAGGCGCAGGTTGAGCAGCGGCTTCTCGACGCTGAGCTCGATAAGCAAAAACGCCGTCAGCGCGAGCGTCGCAATGACCGAGAGCTTGACGATGAAGGGCGAGCCGAACCAGTCGTCCTTGTTGCCCTCCTCCAGCACGGTCTGCAGCGCCGACAGGCCGATCGCCATGGTGACGATGCCCGGCCAGTCGCCCTGGCGGAGCAGCGCAAGCTTCATCGGCTTGGGCTCCAGCGCATACCAGAGCATGCCGACCATGATCGCGCCCGGCGCCAGGTTGACATAGAAGATGTACTGCCAGCCGAAATTCTCGGTCAGATAGCCGCCGATGGTCGGGCCGATCGCCGGCGCGAACGTCGCGGACAGCGCAAACAGCGCGAGCCCCACCGGCTGCTTGGCGCGCGGCAGCGATGTGATGATCAAGGTGAATGCCATGGGGATCAAAACGCCGCCGGTGAAGCCCTGCACCGCGCGCAGCACGATCATCTGCGGCAGGTCCTGCGCCAGGGCGCAGGCCGCGGACAGCACCAGGAACAGGATCGCATTGGTCAAGAGATAGAGGCGGATCGAGAACACCTGGGCGAGCCAGCCGCTCAAGGGGATCACGACGATCTCGGCGACCAGATAGGAGGTCGAGATCCAGCCGCCGTCGTCGATACCGGCGCCGATCGCGCCTTGTATGTCGGCGAGCGAGGCATTGACGATCTGGATGTTCAACACCGCCATGAAGGCGCCGAGCGTGGCGCCGATCACCGCGATCCAGGTCTTGGCTGAGACGGTCGCAGAAGCGGCTGAACTCGGAGAATTTGGCGAGGCCGAAGCCGCGGACTGCACCGCAGTTGAGGGATGACGAGCGCTCATCGGCGCCTCCTGGAAGATAAATCTCGGACGATTCGTCCGTGGATGAAGTCTGGATTGCGTCGCTTCGCTCGCAATGACGGCCGGGGTTCGCCGTCATGCGCCCACAACTCTCGTCATCGCGAGCGCAGCGACGCGATCCAGTCTTTTGCCCGCGAGCAGCTCTTGCTCGCGGGACGTAAGAACATCAGCCGCCGTGCGGCCGGATGGCGTTGGCGGCCAGCCGCTTGGCTTCGTCGCGCGCGGCGAGCACGGTGGCCTTGGTATCGACGGTCGGCACCGCCGACATGCCCGGACGCAACAGGCCGGTCAGGCCGTGATCGTCGAGCACGATCTTCACCGGCACGCGCTGCACGATCTTGGTGAAATTGCCGGTCGCATTGTCCGGCGGAAGCAGCGCGAATTCGAGCCCGCTGGCCGGCGACAGGCTGTCGACATGGCCGCGCAGGGTCTGGTCGCGGAAGCCGTCGATGCTGATCTCGACCGGCTGGCCGGCGCGCACGTAAGTGAGCTGGGTTTCCTTGAAATTGGCGACCACATAGACCGCATCCAGCGGCACCACGGCCATCAGCTGCGTGCCCGCCTGCACATATTGGCCGACACGCAGCGACCGTGCGCCGACCGTGCCATCAACCGGCGCAGTGATCTCGGTATAGGAGAGGTTCAACGACGCCTGCTGCTCGACCGCGCGGGCCCGGGCAAGCTGCGCCACGGCCTTGGCGCGTTCGGTGGTGAGCACATCGACCTGCCGCTGCGCGGCAGCGAGCCCCGACTTCGCGCGCTGCGCTTGCGCGTTGCCGGCGCGCAATGCGGCATCGGTTTGCTGCGCCCGCTGCACCGTGCCGGAGCCGGTCTTCATCAGATCGTCGTAGCGGGCGCGCTCCTCCTGCGCGAATTTCAGATTGGCCTCGGCGGCGGCGACATCGGCGCTGCCCTGCGCGATGATCTGCTGCTGCAGTTCCAGCTGCGCATCGAGGTTATGGACCGAGGCGTCAGCCGCGGCGACGTCGGCGCGGGCCTGGTCGAGCGCCGTCTTGAAGTCGCGATCGTCGATCCGCGCCAGCACCTGGCCGGCGCTGACCTTCTCGTTGTCGCCGACCAGCACCTTGGCGATATAGCCGGACACTTTGGGCGAGATGATCGTGGAATCCGCCTTCACATAGGCGTCGTCGGTCGACTCCAGGTAGCGCCCGACGGTCAGATAATCGTAGCCGTAACGGGAGGCGGCAACGGCGCCGAGCACCAGCAGCAGCCCGAGCCCAGCCCGCTTGATCGCCGTGCGCGATGGGCGGAGACTCGTTTTCTGTTTTGCTTCAGAGACATAGGCAACATTTGACATGGCTTGCTCCGGACGCTGCGCGTGACAGAGGCGCCGTCCTTTGCAGCTGCAGATGCGATGTCCTGCGGCTCGTGATAATCCGTCCAAATCTGAAAGGATTATCCGGTCAGAGCGGACAATCGGAGATCGGACATGGACCGCTTTGCCAGCCTGACCGCCTTCGCCGGGGTGGTCGAAACCGGCGGCTTTTCAGCCGCGGCGCGCCGCCTCAACATGTCGACCACCATGGTCAGCAACCATGTGCAGGCGCTCGAGGACCGCCTGGGCGTCCGGCTGCTCAATCGGACCACCCGGAAGGTGAGCCTCACCGAGATCGGCAAGGCCTATTACGACCGCACCGCGCAGATTCTCGCCGATCTCGAGCAGGCGGACGACATCGCGAGCGCCTTGCACGCGACCCCGCGCGGCACCCTCCGGGTCCATTCGGCGACCCATATCGTGCCGTTCATCGCACCGGTGGTGGCGCACTTCCTCTCCAGCTATCCAGACGTCAAGGTCGAGCTGATGATGGGCGAGACCAGTGTCGATCTGATCGAGGAGGGTTTCGACGTGGCGCTACGGCTGACGACGCCGCCGGATTCCAGCCTGATCGTCCGCAGCCTCGCGACCTGGCGGCATGTGCTGTGCTGCTCGCCAGGCTACACGGAAAAGCATGGGCCGCTGCAAACGCTGGACGAGTTGAGCGCACGCAACTGCTTCCGTCACGCCAACTATCCGTTCGGCACCGAATGGCGCTTCGTCGATCGGGACGGGCACCCGGCATCAGTACGCGTGTCCGGCAATCTCGTATCGAGCAGCGGCGAGGCCTTGCGGCGTGCAGCGCTCGAGGGCGTCGGAATTGCGCTCGCGGCCGGCTTTCTGGTGCGCGACGATCTCGAAGCCGGACGGCTGGTGCGCCTTTTGCCCGAGTACCGGCCGGTGGAGATGTCGATGAATGCGGTTTACCCACACCGGCATCACCTGTCCGCCAAGGTCCGGGCCTTCATCGACATGCTCGTTCGGCACAGCGCCGAGCACCAGAAGCTGATCGACCCCTATGCGTAATTACGGCCGCTTTGGAAGCACGAAGACCTGGCCGGGATAGATGAGGTCGGGATTTCGGATCTGCTCGCGGTTAGCCTTGTAGATGACGGCGTAATGCGCGCCGATGCCAAGCGCCTTCCGGCTGATATGCCACAAACTATCGCCGCGGGACACGGTGACGGTGGCGATCTTGGATACGACCACGGACGACGGATTGCCTTCATCCGGCGGGACAGTGCCGGAGGCGTCGGCCGATGCCGTCTGCCGCGCCGCACCTTTCTCCGGCGCGGCCGCTGCAGGCTCCCGGGGCGACAGCGCAGCCGTCATCTCGGGCACCGTGACCGGCACCTCGGCGCGGCTGCGGACCTTTCCGGATCCGGACTCCACCTCGTCGAGCCTGACACGATAGCGGCCCGGCGCCACGCCTTCCTTGATCGTGATGGCAACCCGCCCGTCTGCGCCGGCCGTCGCAGACGCGATGAAGCTGTCGTTGAGATAGAGCCTGACATCGGCGCCGGGATGCGCGCGGCCGCTCACCTGGAGCTTGCCGGAGGCATCGACGTCGGCCGTCTCCACCGCCACGCTCTCCGCCGGACCGGTCGGGCGCGATAACACGACCGTCGGCTTATCGGGGGTCATCAGCGCCACCATCGGCCGCTCGCCGGCAGATTTCTGGCGCTCGCTGGTGGGATCGATCACCACTGCCACGCTCTGCTTGGACGCGATCTCCTTGCCGTCCGGCTGCCTGGCGCGCAGGGTCAAGTCGTAGGTTCCGGGTGGCAGCGGGCGCGGCACCATCGCGAACTGTCCGGACTTGTCCACAACCGCCCGATCATGCACTTCGCCATTGCGCAACAGCTCGACCGTCGCACCGGGCGCCGCCCGGCCGGCGACCACGGCCTCGCCCGTCGGCTCGACACTGACGACATCGAACGACGGGGTGCCGTCGTCCGGTGCCGAAGGAGATGGCGATGGTCCCAGCGTCGCGGCGAGATCGCTGGCCTGTTTCTGCACCCCGGCGAGGGTCGTGGGGGCGGCCTGCTGCGAAGTCGGCGGCTTCGCAGCATCGCTGTCGTTACTCGCCGAAGGCGCGACGGGGGCCGGCTGATCATGGCGTGTGAACAGGTCGCTGAAATAGAGCGGCGCCAAGCTACCGCTGACGACAATCGCCACCAGCAACAGGATGACTCGGATGTTCGATGTCCTGCTCACCACGTTCATCGACTGGCCGGACCCGTTAAGCGCGACGAATTGTTCCCTGATCACAATCACGAAACCGGCTCGACATTGCGCCTCCTCAGGCCATTCATCAAGCCCGTCGTAGCACTGTCCCCGCAGAGTTAACTCGCCCAGTTGTCGCGGAATTCGGGAAACAGCGAGACGCCGCCGCAGGCATAGAGGGTCTGGCCGGTGATGTAGCTCGCCTCGTCCGAGGCAAGGAATGCGAACACGGCGGCAATCTCCTCCACCGTGCCGACCCGCCCCATCGGGATGTGGGATTCAACAGCGGCGCGCTTGACCGGATCGTCGGTCCAGGCCGCGTTGATCGGCGTGTCGATGGCACCCGGGCCGACGGAGTTGACGCGAATGCCGCGGCCGGCGAACTCGAGCGCCAGCGTACGGGTGAGACCCGCCATCGCGCTCTTTGAGATCGAATAAGCGAGATAGCCTGGTTTCGGGATGATCTGATGGACGCTCGACGTGTTGATGATGTTGCCTCCTTCGCCGCGCGCAACGAAATGCGCCAGCGCATGTCGCGCACAGAGCACGGCGCCGGTGAGATTGACCTCGAGGATCTTGCGATAGGTTTCGACGTCCAGCGCCTCGCTCGGCGACTCCCGCTGGAAGCCGGCATTGTTGACCAGGCAGTCGAGCCGCGGCCAGCGCGACAGCAGCGTCTCGAACATGGCGTCGATATCGGCCTCGACGCCGATATCGGCATGCACGATGACATGGTCGCGCTTCTCATGTCCGCGCGCGGCCGAGGCCGCCTGGACCCGCGCCAGCGCGTCTTCCGCCGCCGCGCGCGGACCGATGTAGTTGAGGGCGACATGCGCCCCCTCCTGCGCGAAGCGAATGGCGACCGCACGGCCGATGCCTTGCGGCGCCCCGGTGACGAGGGCGTAGCGGTCGAGAAGGCGGGACGGGAATTGGGGCGGATTGGCTGACATGCTCTGCTCCGGCTTCAGGTGCGCGCTCAAGCTCTAGCAGACTCGCACGCCCAAATGGAGTTCCGCTTGTTTCGATCGCGCGTGCAACAAATCGGGTAGGGTGGACAAAGCGACTTGTCCGCCGTAGCCCGAAGGGCGAAGGCGGAGGCGTGCCCACCAATTTTTTCCAGCTCGATAGGCCGTGGGCACGGCGCTCCGCGCCTTTGTGCACCCTACAACTCTGCAGAACGACAAGGCAGGTATCGAGACGATGATGCGCGTGATCAACGCCTGGCGCGGCCGCGATCACCGAGACATCCGCGGACAGATGGACACAGCACTCAGGAGAGTGCCCTATGCCGGCTGCTTCTTGCGCCAATCCTTGACGAAGCGGAGAAACACCTGGAGTGGCGCCGGCGTCTGCCGGCGGCTCGGATGATAGAGAAACAGTCCGGGAACCAGATCTTCCCAACCGTGCAGAACTCGGACCAGCCGGCCGGTCGCGACATGCCCGCTCACGATCGGCTCAGGGAGATAGGTGATCCCGACGCCATCGAGAGCCGCATCCAGCTGCAATTCGACGTCGTTGATCGTGAGCGACCCCTCCACCGAAATCTCAACGCGCTGACGGCCTTTCGCGAAGGCCCATGGTTGTATCGCGCCGTCACCGGGGCGCCGATAGCGGATGCAGTTGTGAGCATGCAGGTTCTGCGGCTGCAGCGGAGCGGGATGGGACGCGAGATAGGCCGGCGCGGCAACCGCGAACAGCCGGAAGTCGTCGGTGACCCTGACGATCTTCATGTCGCGCTCGACCATGCTGCCGAGCCGGACACCCGCATCGAAGCGATTCCTGACGATGTCGCTCTCGGTATCGTCGACCGCGAGTTCCAGACGGATGTCCGGATAGGCAAGCAGGAACGGCTCGATGAGAGGAACGAGCACGCGAGATGCGAAAGCGCGGACCACGGCCAGGCGCAGCGTTCCCATCGGCTTGTCGCGGAAGAGATTGACGTTCTCGAGCGCGTCATCGACGGCGCGCAGGATCGGCTGCACCTCGCGCAGCAGGCGTTCGGCAGCTTCCGTAAGCGCGACACTCCGCGTCGTGCGATTGAACAACCGAACGTCGAGCCGGTCTTCGAGCGCACGGATGGTCTGGCTCACGGTCGGCGGCGAGAGTCCGAGCTGAGTCGCAGCGCGGGTGAAGCTGAGCGATTCCGCCACCGCAGCGAAGGCAGCGAGCTCGCCGATCTCCAAGCGGCTCATTATTTGGCCTTTTCAAATAAGCTATTTGATTTCATCGGAATTATCAAAATAACAGATCGCCGGCAAGTTGGACTCATGGAGCATCGCCCGATGCCCCTCCTCCAACACTGGGTACACACATGACCATCATCTCCCGGTCGATCCGTCTCTCCGCCGCGGCCGCCTGCGCCGCCATATCCGTCACTGCCACAGCGCCGGCCGCACGTGCCGACGATTACTGCCTGATGAGCACCAGCGGCATGCGCGGTTGCGGCTACACCAGCCTCGCGCAGTGCCAGGCCCGGGCCTCGGGCGCCTCGGGCTATTGCGATCCCAACCCGTTCGGCAGCAGCGCCAACGCAAGCAATGCGATGGCCCAGTCGACGGCGCGACACAAGACCCGCCGTCACGACTGATTGCCCTCGCGTTGCGATCGCCTTCGCTGCGGCACAACGGAACCGCGGCGCGACGCGGCACGAACCGGCTGCATGCTGATCCTCGGCACGGCGATCGGCGCGAACTCCGGCTTCAGCCGTCACGGCATCGGCGGCGCGTTCGTGCTCGGCTTCGTCGGGCTGAGCCTCGGCGAGCTGGCCGCCCCCTGGTGCCAGTTCGATTTTGCGGCGTCATTGCTAGCGAAGCGAAGCAATCCAGATTCTTCGCGTAACCCTGGATTGCTTCGCTCGCAATGACGGAGCAAATAACACCGCTGTCGCGCTAGACACCTGTTAGTACGCGTCGGGCTCTCACCCGATCGCGACGCCGCCGCCGATGGTGCGGTTCAAAACCTGCGTCGTTTTCTCGATGCGCTCGGCGGCGGCGTTGAGCGCTTTCGCCACGGCCGTCTGGGTCGCGCGGGCGCGGTCGGTAGCCTGGTTGCGCACGCTGCGCAGGCCTTCGACCTCCTCCTCCAGCGCGCGCACGCGCTGATTGGAGTCGATCAGTTCGTCACACACGGTGAGCGCCGCCATCACCGTCAGCCGGGCGTCGCCGATCTCGCCGAACTTGCCGCGCAGATTGGTGATGCGCGCTTCCAGGCTCTCGGCGAGCTTCAGCAGCCGCAGTTCCTGGCCTTCCTCGCACGCCATGCGATATTGGCGGCCGTTGATGGTGACGTTGATGTGGCTCATTCCTCGGCATCCTCGTCGTGACTTCCGCCACCGTTGAGCACCGCGCGAATGGTGCCGATCGCAGTGTCGAGCCGCTCGGCGATCTCGCGATTGGCGCGCTCGAGCTTGCGCGACTTCATCAGGGAGCCGTCGAGCTCATCGGCGAGCCGCGAACGATCGGCGCCGAGCGCCTGGATCCGTGTCGCCAGCTCGTCTTCATCGCGATCGGCCTCGCGGCGCCGTTCCACCGCACTCTCCAGCGCGTCCAGCGCCGCCATCAGGCGACGGGTCGCCGCTTCCAGCTCGAAAGCGGCAGGTTCCGCCTGGCCGGGAAGCGTGGCGGCATGATCACTCAGATGATCACTCATGGGTCGGACGCGGGCCCTTCGAGAAGCGCCCGCCGCGGGTCAAAAGCCGCCGTCCGGCAAGCGCTTACGGGCAGAAACTTACGTGCCGGGCGAGGAAAGCGCAACGCTGCGGCAAAACTATGCACTGCTAAGCGGATTTCCCGTATTTGTCCGGATAGCGCCTGCCGCACCACGGAACCGGGACGCGGGTTTCCGCGTTTGATTGCCTTTCACTCCCGGAACCGAGGTGCTATCCAGCCCGGAATCTCGCACCATCCGCCGTTACCGGCGGGCTCCTCGTACACGGCATCTCATTTCAAGACGGATCTCCATCATGACGCAGGTCGATCATTCCCGCATGGCCAATGCCATCCGCGCGCTCGCGATGGATGCCGTCGAGAAGGCCAAATCGGGCCATCCCGGCCTGCCGATGGGCGCGGCCGACGTCGCCACAGTGCTGTTCACGCGCTTCCTGAAATACGATGCGGCGGCGCCGGCCTGGCCCGACCGCGACCGCTTCGTGCTCTCCGCCGGCCACGGCTCGATGCTGCTCTACGCGCTGCTCTATCTGACCGGCAACGAGGAGATGACGCTCGATCAGATCAAGCGGTTCCGCCAGGTCGATTCGCTGACGCCGGGCCATCCGGAGAATTTCCGCACCAAGGGCATCGAGACCACCACCGGCCCGCTCGGCCAGGGCATTTCCACGGCGGTCGGCATGGCGCTCGCCGAAAAGATGCTGCAGGCCGAATACGGCAAGAAGATCGTCGATCACCACACCTACGTGCTGGCTTCCGACGGCGATCTGATGGAAGGCATCTCGCAGGAAGCGATCGCGATGGCCGGGCACTGGAAGCTGAACAAGCTGATCGTGCTCTATGATGACAACGGCATCTCGATCGACGGACCGACCTCGATCGCCGATTCCGTCGACCAGGTGAAGCGCTTCAAATCGGCCGGCTGGGCTGCCGAACTGATCGACGGCCATGATCCCGCTGCGATCGCAACCGCGATCGAACGCGCGCAGAAATCGAGCAAGCCGTCGCTGATCGCCTGCAAGACCACGATCGGCTTCGGCGCGCCGACCAAGGCCGGCACCTCCAAGGTGCATGGCGAGGCGCTCGGGCCTGAGGAGCTGAAGGGCGCCAAGGAGAAGCTCGGCATCTCGCAGGAAGCTTTCTTCGTACCGGAGGACGTGCTGAAGGCTTGGCGCGAGGCCGGGTCCCGCGGCGCCGCTGCGCGCGCCGAATGGGACGGGCGGCTCGCCGAGATGGGCCCGCGCAAGCGCGCCGAGTTCGAGCGCCGGCTGCGCCACGAGCGCCCCGCTTCGCTGGCGAAGGCGCTGAAGGACCACAAGAAGGCGCTGTTGGAAAATCCGCTCAACATCGCCACCCGCAAATCCTCGGAAGCCGCGATCGAGGTGATCGCCGCCGCGATGCCGATGGAGTTCCTCGCAGGCAGTGCCGACCTCACCGGCTCCAACAACAACAAGGCGAAGTCGGCGACCTCGTTCTCGGCCAAGACGCCGAAAGGCCGCTTCATCCATTACGGCATCCGCGAGCACGGCATGGCCGCGTGCATGAACGGCATCTTCCTGCATGGCGGCTTCGCGCCGAACGGCGCCACCTTCCTGGTGTTCTCGGACTACGCGCGGCCGGCGATGCGGCTGGCGGCGCTGATGGGCGCGGGCGTGGTCTATGTGATGACCCACGACTCCATCGGTCTCGGCGAGGACGGCCCGACGCACCAGCCGGTGGAGCATCTGGCGGCGCTGCGGGCGATCCCGAACATGCGCGTGTTCCGGCCCTGCGACGCGATCGAGACCGCCGAATGCTGGGAGCTCGCGCTCAACCGCACCAACGGTCCGACCGTGCTGGCGCTGACGCGGCAGAACCTGCCGCAGCTGCGGACCAATGCGCCGGCGGACAACCCGTGCGGCCGTGGCGGCTATGAGCTGGTAGCGGCTCAGGGCGAAGCCAAGGTCTCGCTGTTCGCGTCCGGCTCCGAGGTCGAGATCGCGGTCGCCGCCCAGAAGCAGCTCGCCGAGCGCGGCATTCCGGCGCGGGTGGTCTCGGTGCCCTCGCTGGAACTGCTGCTGGAGCAGCCGGCCGAAGCCCGCGCTGCCGTCATCGGTAACGCACCGGTGAAGATCGCGATCGAGGCCGCGGTGCGCTGGGGCTGGGATGCCGTGATCGGCAAGGACGGCGAATTCATCGGGATGCATTCGTTCGGCGAAAGCGGCCCCTACAAGGAGCTCTACAAGCATTTCGGCATCACCGCCGAGGCCGCGGTCGAAGCCGCGGTGAAGCGGTTGTCGTAAAAAAAGGGGGGCGCGCCGAGCGGGATCTCGGCGCGGTTCACCACGTTCCCTGGCACGCCAGCCGGGGAAGGCCAGATTGGCCGCAAGGGGCGGTTGAGCGATCGCAAAAAAAGGACTACGAAAGAGCCATACTATCCGCTCCCGTCCGGCAGAACCGGGCGTTAACACCGCGAAACACCCTGGTGGGGCCTGCATGGGTCCTCTCGCAGGGGTGAGAAACGTCATTGAAGGAGACGAAGATGGCAGTCCGGGTCGCAATCAACGGGTTTGGCCGCATCGGCCGTAATATCCTGCGCGCTATCGCAGAATCCGGCCGCAAGGACATCGAAGTGGTCGGGATCAACGACCTCGGCCCGGTCGAGACCAATGCCCATCTGCTCCGTTACGACTCCGTGCACGGCCGCTTCCCGGGCACCGTGACCGTCGAGGGCGACTCGATCAGCCTCGGCAACGGCAAGATCAAGGTCAGCGCCGAGCGCGATCCCACCAAGCTGCCCTGGAAGGAGCTCGGCGTCGACATCGCGCTGGAATGCACCGGCATCTTCACCGCCAAGGAGAAGGCCTCCGCGCATCTGACCGCCGGCGCCAAGCGCGTGCTGGTCTCGGCGCCGGCCGATGGCGCCGACGCCACCATCGTCTACGGCGTCAATCATGAAAGCCTGACCAAGGATCATCTGGTCGTCTCCAACGGCTCCTGCACCACGAACTGCCTCGCCCCGGTCGCCAAGGTGCTGAACGACACCGTCGGCATCGAGACCGGCTTCATGACCACGATCCACGCCTATACCGGCGACCAGCCGACCCTCGACACGCTGCACAAGGACCTCTACCGCGCCCGCGCCGCAGCGATGTCGATGATCCCGACCTCTACCGGCGCCGCCAAGGCGATCGGCCTCGTGCTCCCTGAGCTGAAAGGCAAGCTCGACGGCGTCTCGGTGCGCGTGCCGACGCCGAACGTCTCCGTGATCGACCTGAAGATCGTCGCCAAGCGCAACACCGATCCGAAGGAGATCAACGAGGCGATGAAGCGCGCCAGCGAGCAGGAGCTGAAGGGCGTTCTCGGCTACACCACTGCGCCAAACGTCTCGATCGACTTCAACCACGATCCGCACTCCTCGACCTTCCACATGGACCAGACCAAGGTGCAGAACGGCAACTTCGTGCGCGTGATGTCCTGGTACGACAACGAGTGGGGCTTCTCCAACCGCATGGCCGACACCGCCGTCGCGATGGGCAAGCTGCTGTAACCACATTCACCGTCATGCCCGGCCTTGTGCCGGGCATCCACGTCTTGGCCACAAGGCAAGCAAGACGTGGATGGCCGGGTCAAGACGGACGGAGATGTTCGACATGAAACTATTCCGCACCCTCGACGACGTCGACGTGAAGGGCAAACGCGTGCTGCTGCGCGTCGACCTCAACGTTCCCATGGACAACGGTCACGTCAGCGACGCCACGCGGCTGGAGCGCGTCGTACCGACCATCACCGAGCTCTCCGACAAAGGTGGCAAGGTGATTCTGCTCGCGCATTTCGGCCGCCCCAAGGGCCGCGACGAGAAGGAGTCGCTGAAGCCGGTCGCAGCCGCTCTGGCGGAGGTCGTGAAGCGTCCGGTCGGCTTCGCCGACGACTGTATCGGCGAGGCGGCCGCAAAAGCGATCGCCGCGATGAAGGATGGCGACATCCTGTGCCTGGAGAACACCCGCTTCCACAAAGAGGAAGAGAAGAACGATCCGGCCTTCGTCGCGGAGCTCGCCAAGCTCGGCGACATCTGGGTCAACGACGCCTTCTCCGCCGCGCATCGCGCCCACGCTTCGACCGAAGGTCTCGGCCACAAGCTGCCGGCCTATGCCGGGCGCACCATGCAGGCCGAACTCGACGCCCTCGATAAGGCGCTGGGACGGCCGGCCAAACCGGTGATCGCGATCGTCGGTGGCGCCAAGGTCTCGACCAAGATCGACCTGCTCGAAAACCTCGTCACCAAGGTCGACGCGCTCGTCATCGGCGGCGGCATGGCCAACACCTTCCTGCATGCGCAGGGCGTGCAGATCGGCAAGTCGCTGGCCGAGAAGGACCTGGCGCCGACCGCGCTGAAGATCCTGGAGAAGGCGGAAGCCGCGAACTGCGCGATCATCCTCCCCGTGGACGCGACAGTGGCCTATCATTTCCAAGCCAATTCGCCCTCATTCGCCTATGGGCTCGATGCCATTCCGCCCGACAGCATGATCCTCGACGTCGGCCCGCAATCGACCGCCCGCATCCATGCCGCGATCGACGATGCAGCGACGCTGGTCTGGAACGGCCCGCTCGGCGCGTTCGAGATTGCGCCGTTCGACCGCGGCACCATGGTCGCGGCCAAGCATGCGGCCGAGCGCACCAAGGCCAAGAAGCTGATTTCGGTCGCCGGCGGCGGCGACACCGTGGCGGCGCTCAACCAGGCCGGCGTCGCGCATGATTTCACCTATGTTTCGACGGCCGGTGGCGCCTTCCTGGAATGGATGGAAGGGAAACCGCTGCCGGGCGTGGAAGTTTTAAAAAATCGCTGACTTTGGACATACGAGGCTCGAGGCTTGCTCGCACCGGGCCCACAACGGAGAACAGGATCGATGGCTCGCATCACGTTGCGTCAACTGCTCGACCACGCGGCGGAGAACGATTACGGCGTCCCGGCCTTCAACATCAACAATATGGAGCAGGCGCTGGCGATCATGGAGGCGGCCAACGCCGTCGATGCGCCGGTCATCATCCAGGCCTCGCGCGGCGCCCGTGCCTATGCCAATGACGTCATGCTCAAGCACATGATGGATGCGTTGACCGAGATCTATCCGCACATCCCGGTGTGCGTGCATCTCGACCATGGCAACGAGCCCGCGACCTGCATGACGGCGATCCAGTCCGGCTTCACCTCCGTCATGATGGACGGCTCGTTGAAGGCCGACGGCAAGACCCCGGGCGACTGGGACTACAACGTCAACGTCACCAAGACCGTGACCACGATGGCGCATCTCGGCGGCATCTCGGTCGAGGGCGAGCTCGGCGTGCTCGGCTCGCTCGAGACCGGCATGGGCGACAAGGAAGACGGCCACGGCGCCGAGGGCAAGCTGTCCCACGATCAGCTGCTGACCAATCCGGACGAGGCCGTGAAGTTCGTGCGCGAGACCAAGGTCGATGCGCTCGCGATCGCGATGGGCACCTCGCATGGCGCCTACAAGTTCACCCGCAAGCCCGACGGCGACATCCTCGCCATGGGCGTGATCGAGGAGATCCACCGCAAGCTGCCGAACATGCATCTGGTCATGCACGGCTCCTCGTCGGTGCCGCAGGAGCTGCAGGACATCATCAACACCTATGGCGGCAAGATGAAGCCGACCTGGGGCGTACCGGTCGCCGAGATCCAGCGCGGCATCAAGAACGGCGTGCGCAAGATCAACATCGACACCGACAACCGCATGGCGATGACCGGCCAGATCCGCAAGATCCTGCAGGAGCACCCGGAAGAGTTCGACCCGCGCAAGTATCTGAAGCCGGCGATGGAGGCGATGACCAAGCTGTGCAAGCAGCGGCTCCAGGAATTCAACACCGCGGGCCAAGCCTCCAAGATCAAGCGCGTGCTGACCACCGCCGAGATGGCCAAGCGCTACGCCAAGGGCGAGCTCGACCCGACGGTCGCCTAAGCATGTCCCGCGCTGTCTCCTCGCCCCGCTTGCGGGGCGAGGCCACCTGACCAGCGCCTGGCGCGCGCTTCTCCAATAGCCACTTCGGCCTTCACGCCTCCGGGAACCCTGCCCCGCCCACAACAATGTTTTCTCGGCATCCGCCCGAGAACGGTCTATTTTGGCGAGCAGGGCAGGTGCACTCTGGAGCATGCCGTCATGAACCTCTCCGATCTCAACGACGTCGCGGTTGCCATGGTGACGCCGGGCAAGGGCATCCTGGCCGCCGACGAATCCACCGGCACGATCAAGAAGCGGTTTGATGCGATCAAGGTGGAGTCGACCGAGGAGAGCCGGCGTGACTATCGCGAGATGCTGTTTCGCAGCGCCGAGGGAATGAGCTACATCTCCGGCGTCATTCTCTATGACGAGACCATCTGGCAGCACGGCAAGGACGGAACGCCGCTGATCAAGCTGATCGAGCAGGCCGGCAGTATTCCCGGCATCAAGGTCGATGAGGGCACCCATCCCCTTCCCTTCTGCCCCGGCGAGACGATCACGGCCGGCCTCGACAGGCTGGCGGATCGCTTGACGAAGTACTATGCGCAGGGCGCGCGCTTCGCCAAATGGCGCGCCGTGATCGACATCGGCAACGACATCCCCTCCATGACCGCGATCCATGTCAATGCGCATGCGCTGGCGCGTTATGCCGCGCTGTGCCAGGAGGCGCAGATCGTGCCCATCGTCGAGCCGGAAGTGCTGATGGACGGCGATCACAACATCGACCGCTGCTACGAGGTCACGCGGCGCGTGCTCAACGAGGTCTTCCGCGAACTCCGCGTCCAGCGCGTTGCGCTCGAGGGCATGATCCTGAAGCCCAACATGGTCGTGCCGGGGAAGAAATCCATGAAACAAGCCTCGGTGCAGGAGGTGGCGGAGAAGACGGTTCGTTTGCTCAAGGAATGCGTCCCCGCGGCCGTTCCCGGCATTGCCTTCCTCTCCGGCGGTCAGTCCGACGAGGAGGCCACCGCGCATCTCGATGCAATGAACCGCATCGGCCATCTGCCGTGGCGTCTGACCTTTTCATACGGCCGGGCCCTGCAGGCGGCGCCGCAAAAGGCATGGTCCGGCAAGGCGGAGAACTTGGCGGCCGGCCAGCGCGCATTCGCGCATCGCGCCCATATGAACGGGCTCGCCAGCCTCGGCCAATGGGCAGCCGAATTGGAACGGAAGGCGGCATAACGTGTCGGGCAAAACCACCCCACAGCGGCCGGCGCCGCGGCTTTATCTTGCAACGCCCGTGGTCGCAGACCCGGCGCCGCTGGCCGCGAGCCTGCCAGGCATTCTCCGCAGCGGCGATGTCGCCGCCGTGCTGGTGCGGCTGAAAGAGAGCGATCCGCGCAGCATGATCAGAAACGTGAAAGCGCTGGCGCCCGCAATTCAGGATGCGGGCGCTGCGCTGTTGATCGAAGGGCATGCCGACATCGTGGCGCGCGCCGGCGCCGACGGCGCGCATCTGACGGGCCTCGCTGCGCTCGACGAGGCCCTGCCGAGCCTGAAACCGGACCGCATCGCCGGCGTCGGCGGGCTCGCCACCCGGCACGATTCGATGACGGCCGGCGAGCGCAGCGCCGATTATGTGCTGTTCGGCGAAAAGGATGCGGACGGCAAGCGGCCGTCCGTCGACGCTATTGCAGAACGGCTGTCATGGTGGGCCGAGCTGTTCGAGCCGCCTTGCGTCGGCTATGCCGCAACGCGCGAGGAGGCGATCGAATTCGTGGCCGCCGGCGCCGATTTCGTCCTGGTCGATGACCTCATCTGGAACGATGCGCGCGGCCCCGCTGCGGCCCTTTCCGATATCGACAGCGCCATCAAGCAGGCCTATATGGCGATCCCCGCGGCGCGAGCCGGATAAGGGTAACGCCATTAAGATGCCGATGCTGCGCCTGACATCCGTTCTCACGGTTTTGCTGCTCGCTTCGACCAGCGCGCTTGCGCAGATCTCGCTGACCCCGCCCGGCATTCAGCAGCCGCCCGCCGAAAAGCCCAAGGCCGTCGAAAAGCCGAAGCCGCCGGCGAAAAAGCCTGTGCCTGCACCGGGCGCTTCCGCCAAGCCGCCCACGCCGGCCGCTCCGCCCGCGAGCCAGCCCTCCGCCAACGCGCTCCCGACCGCGAACGACCCCAATGTCGACCTGGTCTATGGCGCCTATCAGCGCGGCCAGTACAAGACCGCGTTCGACCTCGCCACGGCGCGTGTGCAGACCGGCGATGCCAAGGCCATGACGATGCTGGGCCAGCTCTATGAAAATGGCATGGGCGTCCGGCGCGACTTCGACAAGGCGGCGACGTGGTACAAGCGTGCCTCGGAGGCCGGGGACCGCGAGGCGATGTTTGCGCTGGCGATGATGCGGCTGGCCGGCCGTGGCGGCCCGACGGACAAGCAGGAGGCGGTGAAGCTGCTCGCCTCCGCCGCCAAGCTGGGCGAGCCCAAGGCGGCCTACAATCTCGCTCTGCTCTATCTTGACGGCCAGACCCTGCCCCAGGATCTGAAGCGTTCGGCCGAGCTGCTGCAGATGGCGGCGGACGCCGGCAACCCCGAAGCACAATATGCGCTGGCAACCTTCTACAAGGAGGGAACAGCGGTTCAGAAGGATCCGGAGAAGGCCGCACGGCTGTTGCAGGCCGCAGCGCTCGCCGACAATGTCGATGCCGAGGTCGAATACGCGATCGCCCTCTTCAACGGCAGCGGGACCCCCAAGAACGAAGCAGGCGCCGTGGCACTGCTGCGGAAGGCCGCGAAGCAGAACAGCCCGATCGCGCAGAATCGGCTGGCCTGGGTGCTATTCTACGGTGCCGGCGGCACGCCGATGGACAGGGTCGAGGCGTACAAATGGCATCTGGTCGCCAAGACCGCCGGCAAGGGCGATCCCAAGCTGGACGAGAAGTTCGCCGAACTGAGCCCGGAGGAGCGCGCCAAGGGCGAAGAAGCCGCCAAGCGCTGGATTGGGGCCAAATGATCCGCCCTTGACGCCGCGCCCCGTACAGGGCACCCACAGCTCTCATTCGTCCATCCTCCTCTCCCTGTCCGGGAGAGACGCGCGCCGCAAGGCGCGGTCAGCCAGCCGTATCGAGCTCATGATCCATTCCGCCCTCATGAACGTCATGGTCAAGGCCGCGCGCCGCGCCGGCCGCAGCCTCAAGCGCGATCTCGGCGAGATCGAGCACCTGCAGGTGTCGCTGAAGGGACCTGCGAATTTCGTCTCGCGCGCCGACAAGCGGGCCGAAGAGATGATCTATGAAGATCTCGCCAAGGCGCGGCCGGGCTACGGCTTCATCGGTGAGGAAGGCGGCGTGCGCGAGGGCAGCGACAAGTCGCACACCTGGATCGTCGATCCCTTGGACGGGACCACCAACTTCCTGCACGGCATTCCGCAATTCGCGATCTCGATCGCGCTCCAGCGCGAGGACGCCGTGATCGCGGGCGTCATCTACAATCCCGCCAATGACGAGCTCTATATCGCCGAGCGTGGCAAGGGCGCATTCCTCAACGATCAGCGACTGCGCGTGGCCGCGCGGCGCCAGCTCCACGAGTGCGTGATCGCGTGCGGCCTGCCCCATATCGGACGCGGCGATCACGCGCTGTTCATGCGCGAGATGACCGCGCTGCAGACCAAGGTTGCGGGTCTGCGCCGCTTCGGGGCAGCTTCGCTCGACCTCGCTTTCGTGGCGGCCGGCCGGCTCGACGGCTATTGGGAACGGGACCTCTCGCCCTGGGATATCGCGGCAGGCACGATCATGGTGCGCGAAGCCGGGGGCACCGTCTCCGGCATCGACGGCAAGGACGATGCTCTCACCACCGGTCACGTCGTCTGCGGCAACGAGGTCATTCACCGCGAGCTGGTGAAGGTGCTCAAGGCGGCGGCGTAAGGCTGACGTAGGATGGGCAAAGGCGCATTGCGACAGCGCTTTGCCCACCCTACACTCTGGAGTTACGTCAGCGGCGACCGCTGGTGAAGGCGGACGGCGTCTCGCCGGGCAACAGCGGTGATCTGATGTCGCTGTCGAGACGATCCGACTGCTGTCCGGTATAGCTGAGACCGAACGACAAGCTGACATTTGGCGCTGGCTGAAACTCGATGCCCGCATTCGCGCGATAGGCGGGCAGAGTCGCGGAATTGGAATCGAAGGCGGCGAAAGCGCTGCTGCCGCGGTCGACTTTCAAAGTGTCGAAACCGCCATACAGCGCGACACCGCTCTTGAACCTGTAACCGAACTGCGAGCCTTCTGCCGTCAGAGAGCCGAGCGAGCCATACGCGTTCAGCCCCTGCATGCTCAGGCCCGTGCTGTTCAAGGCGGACCAGTTGTTCGAGTAACTGTAGCGCCGCGTAAAGAAGCCGCTGTCCCGGCCGCTTGCATCGAAGCTTGGGAAGTTTCCGTAACTGTCCAGGCTCTCACCGGCGCTCCCCAGGTCGACGGGCCAGCCAGGAACCCAATACTGAATTGGAGCCATCTGGGCATGCGCCGTCGGCCAGCCCAGCGAGAGCGCAGCCAAGGCCAGCGCGAGACTCAATCTGCCTGCGAAGTTCGACATTTCGTTACCGTCATGTGATGCCGGATTATACGCTTACGGCGCCGAGAATGCCAGTGGCGGCCTCGAGCGCAGGACGATGCGCCGACCACGGAGTGATCGACGTCAGGCGTTGTCCATCGTCAGCCACATGATCGGACCCTTGGTCAGCCGGATGGCGGCTTTGTGGAGACACCACCTACAAGTTCACCGGCGACGGCGGACCATAGACCTCGTCCTGCGGCGCGACGCTCTCGCGGTCGCCCGCGAGCACGCGCTGCACCGAGACGAAGAACACCGGCACCATCAGAAGCGCCAGGATCACCACCGCGATCATGCCGCCCATGACGCTGGTGCCGAGCGCCTGCTGGCTGGCACCGCCGGCGCCTGATGCAATCGACATCGGCAGCACGCCGCAGACGAAGGCAAGGCCCGTCATCACGATCGGACGGAAGCGCAGGGAGCACGCCTCGATCGTCGCCTCGACCAGCGGCTTGCCATGGGCGCGCAGGTCCTTGGCGAACTCGATGATCAGGATCGCGTCCTTGGCAGCGAGGCCGATGATCGTGATCAGGCCGACCGTAAAATAGACATCGTTGGGCAAGCCGCGCAGGCTTGCCGCTACGACGGCGCCGAGAATGCCGAGCGGCACCGTGAGCAGCACCGCGAGCGGAATGGTCCAGCTCTCATAGAGCGCGGCCAGACACAGGAACACCACGAAGGCCGACAGCGCCAGCAGGAACGGCGCCTGCGAACCCGACAGCTTTTCCTGCAGCGATTGTCCGGTCCATTCATAACCGAAGCCGCGCGGCAGCTTGGACGCCAACCGCTCCATCTCTTCGATCGCGTCGCCCGAGGTGTAGCCCGGCTTGGCTTCGCCCGAAATACGCACTGCGGGATAATAGTTGAAGCCGGCGATCTGCATCGGTCCTTTCGCCCATTCGACCGAAGCGAAGGAGGAGAGCGGCACCAGCTGGCCCCTCGCATTCTTGACGCTGTAGTTCAGGATGTCGTCCGCATTCATGCGGCTCAGCCGATCCGCCTGCACCACCACGCGCTGCATGCGGCCGCGATTCGGGAAATCGTTCACATAGTTCGAGCCGAGATTGGTCGAGATCGTATTGTTGATATCCTCGAAGGTGACGCCGAAGGCGCCGGCCTTCTCGCGATCGATCGTCAAGTTCACTTGCGGGCCCTGCGGCAGGCCTTCGATATACACCTTCTGCAGCACGGGACTCGCATTGGCGTCCGCGATCAGACGGTCGGCGGCTGCCGTCAGCGCCGCATAGCCCTTCTGGCCGCGGTCCTGCAGGCGGAAGCTGAAGCCTGAGGAGTTGCCGAGATTGTCGATCGGCGGCGGCTGCAGCGCAGTGATCTTGGCGTCGCGGATCGAGGCGAGGTCGCGGTTGATGTCGGCAACGATCGCGGCCGCACTGTCCTTCGCACCGCGCTCCGACCAGTCCTTCAGCGAGATGAAGGCCTGCGCCGTGTTGATGCCCTGCCCGGCATAGCTGAAGCCGGTCAGGAAGGTGACGTTGTCGATGCCGGCCCGCTCCGACAGATATTTCTCGACCCGCTCAATTGCTCCCAGCGTCCGTGCATAGGAGGAATCGGCCGGCGTCTGCACGTCGGTGGTGATGAAGCCCTGGTCGTCGACCGGCAGGAAGCCGCCGGGCATCCTGACGAAGGCAAAGGTCAATCCGCCGAGCAGGATCGCGTAGATCAGCATCAGCCGGCCGGTGCGCCCCAGTGCGCCTCTCACGACACCGCCGTAGCGATTGCGGCTCAGATCCATGAAGCGGTTGAACCAGCCGAACACGCCTTTCTTGGCGTGGCCGTGCCCCGCCTGCACCGGCTTCAGCAAGGTCGCGCACAATGCCGGCGTCAGCGACATCGCGAGCAGCGCCGAGAAGCCGATCGCCGCCACCATGGTCACGGAGAACTGCCGGTAGATGATGCCGACCGAGCCCGGGAAGAACGCCATCGGCACGAACACGGCCATCAGCACCAGGGTGATGCCGATGATGGCGCCCGTGATCTGCGACATCGCCTTGCGCGTCGCCTCCTTCGGCGGCAGCCCCTCCTCGGACATGATGCGCTCGACATTCTCGACCACGACGATGGCGTCATCGACGAGGATGCCGACCGCCAGCACCATGCCGAACATGGTGAGCATGTTGATCGAGTAGCCGAGCAGCATCAACGTGGAGCAGGCGCCTAGGAGCGCGACGGGCACGACGATGGTCGGAATGATGGTGTAGCGGAGGTTCTGCAGGAACACGAACATCACGACGAAGACCAGCCCCACCGCCTCAAGCAGCGTATGCAGCACCTTCTCGATCGATGCCTCGACCACCGGCGTGATGTTGTAGGGAATTTCGTAAGTGATGTTGGCGGGGAAGAAGCGCGACAGCTCCTTCATCTTGGCCTCTACCGCGCTCGCGGTCGCCAGGGCGTTGCCGGTCGGCGACATCAGCACCGACAGGCCGGCGGTCGGCTTGCCGTTGAGGCGGGTGTTGAACTGATAGCTCAGGCCGCCGATCTCGATGCGGGCGACGTCGCGCAGCCGCACCGTCGAGCCGTCGGCATTGGCACGCAGGATGATCGAGCCGAACTCATCGGGCGAGTCGAGCTGGCCCTTGACCAGCACCAGCGCCGAGGTGCGTTGGCCCGATGTGGCCGGCTCGGCGCCGATCGAGCCCGAGGCCACCTGCGCGTTTTGCGCACTGATGGCCTTCGTCGCGTCATCGGCGGTGAGGCCATAGCCCATCAGCTTGGCCGGATCGAGCCAGACCCGCAGCGAGCGCTCGGTCGAATACAGCGTGGCGCGACCGACGCCCGGAATGCGCCTGATTTCGCCGAGCACGTTGCGGATCATGAAGTCGCCGAGCCCGACCTCGTCGAGGCTGCCGTCGGTCGAGCGCAGCGTGATGATCTGCAGCACCGCGCTGGACGCTTCCTCCACCAGGATGCCCTGCTGGATCACCGCGCGCGGCAGCCGCGCCTCGACGCGCTTGAGGCGGTTCTGCACCTCCACGGAGGCGTCGTTGGTCGAGGTGCCCGGCACGAAATTGGCCGTGATCTCGACCTGGCCCAGCGAGTCGCTGGTGGATTCGAAGTTCAGGATGCCGGAGGCGCCGTTGAGTTCCTCCTCGATCAGCCGCGTGACGCTGTTGTAGAGGTTCTCGGGCGAGGCGCCGGGATAGCTGGTCGAGATCGAGATCGAGGGCGGCGCGATGATCGGATATTGCGCGATCGGCAGCAGCGGAATCGAGATCGCGCCGATCAAGCAGATGAACAGCGCGACGACCCAGGCGAAGATCGGCCTGTCGATGAAGAAGCTCGGCATGAGCTTACCTCGTCGCCGACGATTGCACCGAGACGGCCTCGGCCGAGGAAACCTCGGTCCAGGCTTGCGGCGCGACCTTGTCGCCCGCGGCGAACTTCTGGAAGCCTTCGACCACGACCTTGTCGCCCGCCTTCAGACCTTCGGTGACCAGCACCAGGCCGTCCTGGATCGGTCCGGTGCGGATCGGCTGCGCCACGACGCGGTTGTCGTCCCGGACCACGAAGATCTCGCTGCCGCCGCCCACAGTGCGCTGAACCGCCTGCTGCGGCACCCCGACGGAGTCGCTGTCGATACCCTGCTCGATCCGCACCCGGACATACATGCCGGGCAAGAGCTCCCGCTTCGGATTGGCGAACTCGCCGCGCAAGGTGACCTGGCCGGTTGCGGCATCGACCTTGGCTTCAGAGAACAGCAGCTTGCCCGCGACCGGATAAAGCGTGCCGTCGTCCAGCAGCAGCCGGACCTTGATCGCATCGTGCACGATGCGCTCGAGATCGCCGGATTCGAACGCGCGCCGGAGGCGGTGCATTTCGGTGACCGACTGGGTGAAGTCGGCATAGATCGGGTCGAGCTGCTGGATGGTCACCATCGAGGTCTCGTTCTGCACCGCGAGCGCGCCCTCGCTGACCTGGGCCGCGCCCACGATGCCATCGATCGGCGCACGCACCGTCGCGTAATCGAGATTGAGATGAGCGCGGGCCAGATCCGCCTTGCGGGCTTCGACGTCAGCAGCCGCTTCGCGCTCGCCGGCGATCGCCTTCTCGTTTTCGACTTCAGGCGTGGCGCGTTCCTTGAACAGCAGAGCGATCCGCCGCGCCTGCTGGACGGCACGCTCGTGCACCGCTTCGGCCTTGGCCAGCGCAGCCTTGGCGGACAACACCTCGACCTCGAACGGCTTGGGGTCGATCCGGTAGAGCGGATCGCCTGCCTTCACCTCGCTGCCCTGGCGGAACAGCCGCTCGACCACGATGCCGGAGATCCGAGGCCGCACGTCCGACACCCGCGTCGGCGCGATGCGGCCCGGCAGCTCGCGAACGATGGCGCGGGCCTGCTGCTCGACGGTAATGATCCCGACTTCGGGAATATCAACCTGATTAGTCGATGAGGCTTGGGCCGTGGTGGCATCGTCGCAGGCGGCGAGAAGTGGCGCGACGACTGCGAGCAGCAATGCGCTGCAAACCAATGACGCGCGAAGACGAGACATGAAAGATGAGCTCCTGATAGTTGGAGTAACGGCTGACTATGCGACGGGATGACCTTGCGCTGTTCTGGCGCTGCCGACGCCAACATAGAAGTGAGCTGGTGCAGCGCAATGCGGATTGCGGCGGCTTGATGTCACACGGAGGTATGTGCCTGAAGAAACAACGCGATTTTCGATTCACCGGATTGTGAGCCGGCCGAGATCGAGCGGAACTCAGGGTTCCCGCAGCGCCGATCGCGACTCTTGGTCCGATGGCAGCGACAGAATCTCGCAGGCACTCATGCCGCAGTTTCCCTGCGGGGCGGCAGCGGGAAGAAGGCGCTGGTGCGCGCCTGATAAGCCTGATAGCAGGCGCCGCGCGAGCGCAGCATCTGCTGTTCCAGCGGCGGAATGCCGGTCACATGCACCAGGATCCAGTACATGACCAGCGGCGCCAGCAGGCCGGCTGCTCCCCAGGGATGATCCGGCGATAGCGCGATCACGGGATACGACAGCCAGCACACCCATTCGAAAAAGTAGTTGGGATGCCGCGACCATCGCCAGAGTCCGACATCGCAGACTTTTCCGCGGTTGGCCGGATCGGAGCGGAAGGACCTCAATTGACCATCGGCGAGGGCTTCCCCTGCGATGCCGAGCAGCAGGATCAGCGCGCCCAGGCCATCTTGTGCGCGCAGATCTCTCGCTGGTGCATGGGCTGCAACGAAAATGGCGAAGGCGAGCGGGATGGAGCCCCAGGCCTGCTGCTGCAGGAACAGGAACATCCGACGGGGAGCGGCCAATCCCCATTGCTTGGCGAACTCGGCATAGCGGGGGTCATCACCGCTCTTGGCGGTGCGCAGGGCGACATGTGTGCCTAGCCGCAGCGACCAGATCGTAACCAGGATGGCGACAAGCCATTGCCGGGCGTTCGGCGCCGTCCCGGTCAACGGCCACAAGGCGCCGGCGGCACCAACCAGCCCGACCGAAAACGTCCAGATGGTATCGACCCAGCCGGAATTGCCGGTGCCCTGCTGCACCGCCCAGGCCAACGCCATGAGGATGGAGAGCGAGAGGCCAATCAGCAGCACGGCTGCCAAATATCCAAGGATGGTCATGACAAATGCCGGGCGTTCCCGCTAAATATCAACTGAAATACGCACCGACCGCTGACCGGTTTCGGGACACGATTCCATGCAGAGTGCGGGATTGCAGCAATCGCAGCTTCTTTCCCGCCGCTGCTATGCCATAGTGTGCCCCAGGACCGGTTCCCCGTAACGGAAGTCATCGACAATGGCTCAAGGCTCCCCTTCCCGTTCCGCGATGGACGAACTGACCAAACTGTCCTCGCCCCGGATTTTTCTGGTGCGAATGCTGGTCTTCCTGGTGCTCTGCGCCCTGGTCGGGGTCGTGCTCTACAAGCAGATCGTTCAGGCGTTTTTCGCCAATCCCGGGCTGAATGCGCTGATCGGTGCGGTGCTGTTCATCGGGATCATCCTGTCGTTCCGCCAGGTCATCCGACTCTACCCGGAGGTGTCCTGGGTCAACAATTTCCGCATCGCCGACCCGGGCCTCGCCGTGGCTCGCTATCCGACCTTGCTGGCGCCGATGGCGGCGATCCTCGGCCGCGAGCGCACCGGGCGGATGACGATCTCGCAACAGACGATGCGGCACCTGCTGGATTCCATCGCTACCCGACTCGATGAAGCCCGCGACATCTCCCGCTACATGACCGGTCTGCTGGTCTTCCTCGGCCTGCTCGGCACCTTCTGGGGCCTGATCGAGACAGTCGGCTCGGTCGGCAAGGTGATCGACGGGCTGAAGGTCGGCGGCGACGCCGGCGCGTTGTTTGACACCCTGAAAGGCGGGCTCGCCGCGCCACTGGGCGGCATGGGCATCTCGTTCTCGTCGTCACTCTTCGGTCTCGCCGGCTCGTTGATCCTCGGCTTCCTCGACCTGCAATCCAGCCAGGCCCAGAACCGCTTCTATACCGACCTCGAAGACTGGCTGGCCGGCACGGTCCGCGAATATGGGACGGGCGATGTCGAGGGCGGCGACCTATCGGGCGCGATCGAGCGGCTGCGCTCTGCCATGGAGGAAGGCTCCAACCGCGGGGCGACCGCTGCGATGGCCAATCTCGCCGAGGCGATCCAGGGCCTGGTCGCGCATATGCGGACCGAGCAGCAGATGATCCGCGAATGGGCCGACGGCCAGGGCGAACAGAACCGCGAGATCAAGCGGCTGCTCGAGCGCCTCGCGCGGCAAACTGAGAAGAGTTAGCTCCCTGACCCGGCGCGTCCGCCGGCTTCTCCCACGAGGAGGGACGCTCGGAGCAAAACCAAATCGCGGAGACTATTGAATGGCCCTTGCCCGTACCCGCCGAGAGTCCGGCATGAACTACTGGCCAGGCTTCGTCGACGCCCTGTCGACGCTGGTCCTCTCGATCGTGTTCCTGCTCACCGTCTTCCTGGTCGTCCAATTCTTCCTCTCGCAAGAGGTGACCGGCAAGGACAAGGCGCTCGAGCAGCTCAACGCCAAGATCGCCCAGCTCAACGAGATGCTGTCCCTGGAGAAGCTCGGCAAGATGAGCCTCGACGACCAGGTGTCGCAGCTGCGCGCTGGCCTCGCCTCGGCGGAAGCCGAGCGCGATCGGGTCAAGAGCCTGTACGACGGGCTCGCCAACGCCGGCAACGATGCCAACGGCCGCGCCAACGAGCTGAACAAGGCGCTGGATTCGGAGAAGCAGACCTCCGCGCGTGCACTCGCGCAGATCGAGGTCTTGAACCAGCAGATCAGCGCGCTGCGCCGCCAGCTCGCCGCGCTGGAAGAGGCGCTCGATGCTTCGGAGAAGCGCGACAAGGAATCGCAGAGTCGCATCGCTGATCTCGGCCAGCGCCTCAACGTCGCGCTGGCGCAACGCGTGCAGGAGCTGTCACGCTATCGCTCCGAATTCTTCGGCCGACTGCGCGCCATTCTCGGCAACCGTCCTGACATCCGCATCGTCGGCGACCGCTTCGTCTTCCAGTCCGAGGTATTCTTCGATACCGGCCAGGCGACGCTGCTGCCCGAAGGCCAGCAGGAGCTGAACTCCGTGGGATCGGCGCTGATCGATCTGGACAAGCAAATCCCAAGCGAGATCGCCTGGGTGCTGCGTGTCGATGGCCATACCGACATGCGCCCGATCAACAGCCCGATCTTCAAGTCGAACTGGGAGTTGTCCTCGGCGCGCGCGATCTCCGTGGTGCAATATCTGATCTCGCTCGGTGTTCCTCCGCAGCGTCTGGTCGCCGCCGGCTTTGCCGAATTCCAGCCGCTCGATCCCGGCAACAACGAAGATGCCTTCCGCCGCAATCGTCGCATCGAGCTGAAGCTGACGGAACGGTGACGAGCACATTCACCTTGCGCCGCTATTGCGCAGCCGACGAAGACGCCGCGATCGCCCTGTGGCAGCGGACGTGGCAACAGGCCTATCCAGCGATCGATTTCGCTGCGCGCGTGGATTGGTGGCGGGCCCGCTGGCGCGATGAGCTCGTGCCGAACGCGGCCATCATCGTCGCCGAGCAGGACCAGCAGCTGATCGGCTTCGTGACCATCGACGCATCGGGTTATCTCGATCAGCTCGTGGTCGCACCGGAGCACTGGGGCTCGCCGCTCGCGACGGTGCTGGTCGATGCCGCAAAGGAGCACGCGCCGTCAGGCGTCACCTTGCTGGTCAACAAGGACAATGCGCGCGCAATCCGCTTCTATCGGCGCAACGGCTTCGTCGACGACGGCGAGGACGTCAATCCGACCTCCGGCCGGCCAGTGCTGCGCATGGCGTGGAAGCCGTAGCGGTCGCGCTATGCGCCGCGGAACAGCGCCCGGAACGACCAAGCACCGAAAAAGGTTGCAGGGAACAGAGCCGAAATTGATGGCGCGATCACGCGCCTTCAAACTGCAGGCGCGCAAGCCGCGCATAGAGTCCGTTGGCAGCAACCAGCGAGGCATGGGTGCCCTGCTCGACGATGCGCCCCTGCTCCATCACCAGGATGCGGTCGCATGACAGCACCGTGGCAAGGCGATGGGCGATCACCAGCGTGGTGCGGCCGCGCATCAGTTCCTCCAGCGCGGTCTGCACCAGCGTCTCGCTTTCGGCATCCAGCGCGGACGTCGCCTCGTCGAGCAGCAGCAGCGGCGCGTTGCGCAGGATCGCGCGTGCGATCGCGATGCGCTGACGCTGCCCGCCTGACAAGGTTACGCCGCGCTCACCGAGCGGCGTCTCGAAGCCTTCCGGCAGGCGGCGGATGAATTCGCTCGCATGAGCCAGCTCAGCCGCGCGCTCGACCTCGGCATCGCTGGCCTCGGGCCGGCCAAAGCGGATGTTCTCGCGTGCGCTCGCGGCAAACACGGCCGGCTCCTGCGGCACCAGCGCAATGCGCTCGCGCACCTTGCGCGGATCGGCATCGCGGACCGGCACGCTGTCGAGCGCAATCCGACCGGACACCGGATCGTAGAAGCGCAGCAGCAAATGAAACAGCGTGCTCTTGCCGGCACCCGACGGGCCGACGATGGCGACCTTCTCGCCGGCCTTGATTTCAAACGACACGTCATTGATGGCACGAACATCGGGCCGCGCCGGATAGGCAAAGCTGACATGATTGAAGCTGAGATCGCCGCGCGGCGGCTCCGGCAGCGCGCGAGGCGCAGCGGGTGCCGCGATCTCCGGCCGCACATGCAACAGTTCGAATAGCCGCTCGGCAGCGCCCGAGGCTGCCGAAACTTCGCCCCAGACCTCGCTGAGTTGCCCAAGACCTGCCGCGGCGAACGCCGCATAGAGCACGAACTGGCCGAGACGGCCGGCGCTGATATGGCCTGCGAGCACGTCATGCGAACCGATCCAGAGGATCGCCACGACGCTCGAGAACACGATGAAGATGATGATCGCGGTCAGGACCGAGCGCGCCTTGGTCGAGACCCGCGCCGCTTCATAGGCCTGTTCGACCTCTCGTCCGAAACGGTCGCCGGCGAGCCGCTCGCTGGTATAGGCCTGCACCGTCCTGATCGCGCCGACGAGTTCGGACGCATAGGCCGACGCCTCCGCCAACGTATCCTGCGCATTCCGCGACAGTCGCCGCACCCAGCGGCCGAATGCGACGAGCGGCAGCACGATCAGCGGAATGGCGAGCAGCACGAAGCCGGATAGTTTCGGACTGGTGATCACCATCATCGCGGTGGCGCCGACGAACATCAGCACGTTCCGCAGCGCGATCGAGACCGAGGCGCCGGCCGCCGACTTGATCTGGGTCGTGTCGGCCGTGAGCCGCGAGATCAACTCGCCACTGCGCGCGGAATCGAAGAAGGCCGGCGACAGCGACATCAGATGCGCGAACACGTCGCGCCGGAGGTCGGCAACGATACGTTCGCCGATCGTCATGACCAGGTAGTATCGCGACGCGCTTGCCAGCGCGAGCACGGCCACCACCGCAATCATGACGCTGAAATAATCATTGATGAGCGAGATACCGCGGGGCGTGAAGCCGAAATCGATCATCCGACGCACGGCCACCGGCACCAGCAGCGTGGTCAAGGCGGCGACGGTCAGTGCGATCAGCGCCAGAATGGCGCGGCCGCGATAGCGGACGATATAGGGCGATAGCGCGAGGAGCGGACGCAGCTTGGAGCGACGCCCAGGGGCAGCCTCCTCGGTCAGCGCCTCGACAACCGCCGCGGCGTCTCCCACCGGATCGGGACCGGTCTCGTCCTGCCTGTCGTCAAGCCGCTCGACTGCGCTCATGGATCACCTGAAATGCTTCAAAACTCTGCCAGTCCTGATAGGCCTCGGCCCCGCGGCTTGGCAAATCCGGAAATATACCAAGGGGGCAAGTGCGGCAGAATTGGTGGCGAACCTGACTCCGGGACTGTCACCGCCGCCAGATTCGGAGCATGAGCTTGTTTTGGCCGCCACCTTCGGCTATAGAGCGCCGCAATTGTCCCCCTTCAGTGATGACAGGAACAGGCGCGGTCGCGCCTCACCGTGCCGTAGGATATGCCATGAAAGCCGACATTCATCCGAAATATCATATGATTACGGTCGTGATGACCGACGGAACCGAATACCAGACCCGTTCGACCTGGGGCAAAGAGGGCGATAAGCTCAACCTCGATATCGACCCGAAGTCGCACCCCGCCTGGACCGGTGGCACCCAGCAGATCATGGATCGCGGCGGCCGCGTCTCCCGCTTCCAGAAGAAGTTCCAGGGTTTCCTCAAGAAGGATTGATCCCTGCCGGGTGCTGCATGCGGCACCCGTTCTTAATCTTGGCCCAGATCGCAAAACGCCCCCGAATTCGGGGGCGTTTTTGTTTGGCGTTGATCGTTCGGCGCGCGGCCCCGGCGCGGGCGGGCCTTACTGCTCGAAGGCGGCCTTGAGCCGGTTAAGTTGCGGCACCAGCGGATTACCGATCGCCGTCTGGTCCGGCGGGGTGTGGATCGAGGTATCGAGCCGGCGGACACGGGCCTGCAGGCTCATCGAGCGTGTAATCAGGTCCTGCAGCTGCTGCGGCAGCTTCTCCAGGAGGTCGGCTGGCCCCGGATCGGCGGCCGTCAGCTTCACCTTGGTCTTCTCGCGATTGGCCTGGCTCAAGGTCATCTCGCCTTCCTTCACCGCGCGGTGCAGCAGCAACCAGGAGGCGAGCTGCATCAGGCGGGTGGTGAGCCGCATGCTTTCGGTCGCGTAGGTCAGGCTCACGGCGCGGTCGAGCGCCTTGGCCTCGGTACGGCCGGCGCCATCGAGATAAGCGGCAGTCTCCTCGACCAGATCCATGCCTTCCCGAAACAAGGCCCCGAATGCAGCGGAATTGGTGAGCCGCTCGTTGAACTGAACAAGAGCACCATCGCCCTGCAAACGGTCCGACATGGTTAACGCCTCTTACGCGACTGTTTACGAAGCCGGCTTGCCTCGCCGGTATGATGAACAAATCATTGCGCGGGATGTTACGAGAGTCCAGCAGCAAGACCGAATATGGTTTCCGCGAAGTGGGAGCTATTGCTGTGCAGCGTGCGGACGCCGCAGGACGGCCACAACCGTGCAAAAACAAAAAAGAGCCGCCGTTTCCGGCGGCTTTTAAAGTTGATAACAGGGAGGCGTCAAACAGAGTGGACAGGAGCCACTCGGTGTCCAAACGAGGACGGCTCCGGTTATAAAGGCGAAAGCTTAATCAACCGTAAATAGCGGAAAAAATTCAGCCTTCGTTAGCCATGTCGGCCATTGGCCGAGCCGGCCGGCTGCCGCCCCGCTCCGAACATCACGACTTGAAAATGCTGGCCGCCGCGTCACGCGAAGCGCGCTTCTTTGCAACCGCCTGCTCCAGCCGCGCGATCTCGCCGCGCAGCAGGTCGATGCGCCCGGTGAGCTCCTCGACCGACAGCATCGACAGATCCTGACCGATTTCGTGCGAGGCCGCCTTGCGCGGCCGATCATCGTCTTCGCCTGCCATTCCCGACCTCCTCCCGGTTGCCAGCCGCAGCCCGGCTGGCTAAGCAGCTTAGCAAGCAAGCCTCCGATTTTCCCGAAGGACATCTCATGGAACAGCTGCCCGCGCAAATGACCGTGATCGGCATCAGCAAGCCCGGCGGGCCGGAGGTGCTCAAGCCCGAAACCCGCCCCGTGCCGAAGCCTGGTCCTGGCGAGATCCTGATCAAGGTCAAGGCCGCGGGCGTCAACCGCCCGGACGTCGCGCAGCGCTCCGGCAGCTACCCGCCGCCGCCCGGTGCCAGCGACCTGCCCGGCCTCGAGGTCGCCGGCGAAGTGGTGGCGCGCGGCGAAGGTGCGGTCAGGCACAAGCTCGGCGATATCGTGATGTCGCTGGTGGCCGGCGGGGGCTACGCCGAATATTGCATCGCCCAGGACGCCCAGGCGATGGCGGTGCCACCATCGCTCTCGATCCTGCAAGCCGGCGCGCTGCCGGAGACCCTGATGACGGTCTGGCACAACGTGTTCGAACGCGGCGCGTTGAAGGCCGGGGAGACGCTGCTCATCCATGGCGGCTCGTCGGGAATCGGCACCATGGCGATCCAGCTCGGCAAGGCCTTCGGCGCCAAGGTGATCGTCACCGTCGGCGCTTCCGACAAGGCCGAAGCCTGCCTCAAGCTCGGCGCCGATCACGCCATCAACTACAAGACCGACGACTTCGTCGCCGCGACCAAGGCCGCAACCGGTGGCAAAGGCGCCGACGTGATTCTCGACATGGTCGGGGGCGACTATGTCGAGCGCAATTATGACGCCGCGGCGCCCGACGGCCGCATCGTCCAGATCGCCTTCCTGGGCGGCCCCAGGGCGACCGTCAATTTCACCAAGCTGATGGTGAAGCGGCTGATCCACACCGGCTCGACTCTGCGCCCCCGTAGTAACGCGGACAAGGCCGCGATGGTCGCGGCGATCGAGCAGAAAGTGATGCCGTTCCTGCGCGAGGGCCGCATCAAGCCGCTGATGGACTCGACCTTTCCGCTGGCGGACGCCGCCAAAGCGCACGCACGCATGGAGACCAGCCAACATATTGGCAAAATTGTGTTGGAGATCTAGGCACGCTCTAAACAGAGTGTGTTTGGAAACCCTTTGATTTTCCACGCTTTCGTGGCAATGATCGCGCAATCCTATGACATTGCCATCCCCTTCTGGCTGCGGCTTTCGGTTTGACCTGTTTCGCTTTGGATTGGCGTCGAACGCGGAGATTTGACATTGCATCTGATCAGGTGCCTCGCGTCGCTTGCGCTGGGCCTCGTGATTTGTGTTGCCGCAGCCCCTGCGCATGCCGTCGACGCGGTCAGCGTCCGCAGCGATGCGCCTGCGATCGACCTCACCGGCATCCTTGAGCATCAGAAGAGCGAAGGCGACCGCATCCAGGTCTCCACCGCGCCCGGCACCGACGGCATCGTCCGCCGCATCGAGGTGCGCGCGCGCGAGGGGGGCCAGAACTGGGTGGTGTTCGCGCTCGCCAACAATACCGACGACCAGCTCGATCGCCTGATCGTGGCGCCGCATTACCGCGTGGTCGGCTCCGGCGTGTTCTGGCCGGACCTCGGCCTGTCCCGCATCGCCACCATCACGCCCTCGGTCGGCGACCTGCCGGATCGGCAGGATAGCCCGACCGCCGACGTCTTCCGTGTCACCCTGGATCCCGGCTCGGTGGTCACGTTCGTAGCCGAACTGCGCACCGACAAGCTGCCGCAGCTCTATCTGTGGGAGCCGGAGGCCTACAAGGACAAGGTCAACTCGTTCACGCTGTACCAGGGCATCGTGATCGGCATCTCCGGCCTCCTTGCCCTCGTGCTCACCATTCTGTTCGTGGTCAAGGGCAGCATCATGTTCCCGGCGGCGGCCGCGCTGGCCTGGGCGGTGCTGGTCTATATCGGCGTCGACTTCGGCTTCTGGGCCAAGGTCCTGGACATGTCGAACAACGCCGAGCGCGTCTGGCGCGCGTCGGGCGAGGCGATCCTGGCCGCCACCCTGCTGGTCTTCCTGTTCGCCTATCTGAACCTGTCGCGCTGGCATGTCCGATATTCCCACATCACCGTGGGCTGGCTGTTCTTCCTGGGCTCCCTGGTCGCCGTTGCGCTGTTCGATCCGGCCGTGGCCTCCGGCATCGCGCGGATGTCGCTGCTCCTGATCGCGGTCGCCGGCTTCGCGCTGATCGTCTATCTCTCCAGCCACGGGTTCGATCGCGCGGTGCTGTTGATCCCGACCTGGTTCCTGCTGACGGTCTGGGTCGGCGCCGCTGGCCTGACGGTTGCCGGCTCGGTCACCAACGACATCGTCGGCCCGGCCCTGCTCGGCGGTCTCGTTCTGATCGTGATGCTGATCGGCTTCACCGTCATGCAGCACGCCTTTGCCGGCGGCGGCGCCACCACGGGCATCGTTTCCGATGTCGAGCGCCGCGCGCTCGCGCTGACCGGCTCGGGCGATCTGATCTGGGACTGGGACGTCTCCGCCGACAAGGTGTTCACCAGCCCTGAGACCGAGCACCTGCTCGGGCTGAAGCGCGGCACGCTCGAAGGACCGGCGGCGAAGTGGCTGGAAGTGCTGCACCCGCTGGACCAGGACCGCTTCCGTGCCGCGCTCGACAGCGTGCTCGACCAGCGTCGCGGCCGCCTGGTGCAGGATTTCCGCCTGCGCACCCCGGACGGCCACTTCATGTGGTTCGCGCTGAAGGCGCGCCCGGTGGTCGGCTCGGACGGCGAGGTCTCGCGCGTGGTCGGCACGCTGACCGACGTGACGGAGTTCAAGAATGCCGAGGAGCGCCTGCTCCACGACTCCGTGCATGACAATCTGACCGGCCTGCCCAACCGCAAGCTGTTCATCGACCGTCTCGCCGCGGTGGCCAATTTCGGCAAGTCGATGCCGAATCTCAGGCCGACGCTGATGGTGATCGACCTCGACCGCTTCAAGCAGGTCAACGATTCCGTCGGCATCGCGGTCGGCGATTCCATCCTGCTCACGCTGGCCCGGCGGCTCTCCCGCATCCTGAAACCGCAGGACACCCTGGCGCGGCTCGCCGGCGATCAGTTCGGCCTGATCCTGCTCTCCGAACAGGATCCCCCGCGCATCACCGCCTTTGCCGAGACCATCCGCAAGACGATCCGCGCGCCGATCGCCTTCAACGAGCGCGAGATCTTCCTCACCGCCTCGATCGGGCTCGCGCTCTCCGACCCGCAAGTCCAGCTCTCGGAGGACATCATCAAGGACGCCGAGCTGGCGATGTATCACTCCAAGCGGATCGGCGGCGATCGCATCGACGTCTACAAGCCTGCGATGCGCGCGCGCAAGAACGACCGCCTCACGCTCGAGAGCGAGCTGCGCCGCTCGATCGAGCGCCAGGAGATCACGATCCTCTACCAGCCGATCGTGCGGCTCGAGGATCGCTCGGTCGCCGGCTTCGAAGCACTGGCGCGCTGGGACCATCCGAAGCTGGGGCGGATGTCGCCGATCGAGTTCATCACCATCGCCGAGGAGATCGGACTCATCGTCGACCTCGGTACGTTTGTGCTCGACCAGACCGCGCGGCAGCTCACCATCTGGCAGCGCGCGATGCGCGCGCGCGAGCCGATCTTCGCCAGCGTCAACGTCTCCTCGCGGCAGCTGCTGCGTCACGACCTGATCCACGACATCCGTTCGGTGCTGGCGCGCTCCTCGGTCGCACGCGGCTCGCTGAAGCTGGAATTGACGGAATCGCTGGTGATGGAGAACCCGGAGCACGCGGCGCAGATGCTGACCCGCATCCGCGAGCTCGGCGTGGGTCTCTCGATCGACGATTTCGGCACCGGCCATTCGTCGCTGGCCTATCTGCAGCGCTTCCCGTTCGACACGCTGAAGATCGACCAGTCCTTCGTGCGCACCACGGCGCGCGGCACCCGTCCCGTCATCCTCAAATCGATCATCGCGCTGGCGCATGATCTCGGCATGGATGTTGTCGCCGAAGGCGCAGAGACGGATTCGGATGCGGTCGAGCTCTACCACCTCGGCTGTGAATTCGCCCAAGGCTACGCCTTCGGTGAACCGATGGACGCCGACGCCGCGATGCGGCTGCTGACGGAAGAGCGGCTCGAAGCGGCGAGCTAAGGCGACCTGTGCCGGACAGATGCGGCGCTGTTTCTGTTCCGTCATTGCGAGGAGCGTGAGCGACGAAGCAATCCAGAATCAGGCCGCAGCTCTGGATTGCTTCGCTTCGCTCGCAATGACGGTCCCACGACATGCATTCCCGTTCTCGCGACGCTTTCCGCGCCCGAGCTTTGCAATTCATCGTCCCTCTTCGAGAAGAGAGGCGCAGGGAAGGCCGGGCATCGACTGATACCCGCGGCCCCCGTGCGATAAAAATGCACGGGGCAGGAACCACAGGCTCAGCCGGATGATCCGGCCTTCCCTGCGCGACGGTCTTAACGGCTGCTCCGCATTCTCCCCGGTGCGCCGGGCTTGTTGGTCACCGCCGCGCGAGGCAAAGCCTCGTCGCGATCGCGACAACGCGCGGAACGCGCGTTGCGCGGGGCATCAGCGTCGGGATGCCAGGACCATGCGGCTTGACCGTACGCGGCGATATCGTTCGTCGGTATGCTCACGCACACTGCGATATCATCGCGTCCATCGCATCCCGGCCCGACACTCGTGACGATCGCGAAGCGTCCCTCTTGCGGGCCGAGACGCGGACAAATGTGCTTCTGATTTGCCCGACACGGCAAGCCGCGCGGCCTGCGACAGAGTGGCACGACGGGCAATTTGGGCATGGCTGACGTGTCCAAGCACCGCGACATTCCCCGGTGTCAGCGCACCAGCCGTTCGCGATCGGCGCAGTGAGCTCATTGCCGCGGAAACGAACAAACAAGCGCTGCATTACTATTAGCAGCAACAGAATACCGCCCAGACGTTGACGGATGCCTGCTCTGTAAGGATCGGCTTAACGCCGCATCAACAGCGCCCGGCTAGTATTTCGTGCAAACAACAACGCTTCGCACTTTCCCGGATATTCTCGATGACCCGACCGCGACTTTCGCTCGCTCTCCGCATCTACGCGATCATCGGCCTGTCCTTCTGCGGGCTGGTCGGACTTGCCGTCACGCAGAGCTCAAACTTGGCGACCGCGCTCAAAGAGCAGCGCCGGAATGAGCTCATCCATCTCACCCAGACCGCGCTCAGCATCGCCCGCGAGGAGTACGAGACGGTCGCCCGCGACAAGGTCACGCCGGAGCTTGCGCAAAAGCGGGCTGCGGCGCGGATCGGCGGACTGCGCTACGGCAATGGCGACTATTTCTGGATCAACGATATGGGCCCGCGGATGGTGATGCATCCGATCAAGCCCGAACTGAACGGCCAGATGCTCGCCGACAACAAGGACCCGACCGGCAAACACCTGTTCACCGAGATGGTCGACGTCGTCAGGCGCGATGGCGCTGGTGTCGTCGAGTACATGTGGCCGAAGCCCGGCAAGGACGCTCCCCAGCCCAAGCTGTCCTATGTCGCCAGCTTCGAGCCGTGGGGCTGGGTCATCGGCACCGGCGTCTACGTCGACGATCTCGAAGCGCAGATGTGGGACAGCAAGCGCAACGTCGTGATTGCAGCGGCGGCGATCATTCTCCTGCTCGGCACCATCACGCTGCTCATCGCGCGCTCCATGTCCGCTGCGCTGGCCTCGATGCGCGGCGCGCTGACCCAGCTCGGCTTCGGCAACTTCGACATCACCTTGCCCGGCCTGAAACGCAGCGACGAACTCGGCGACATGGCCCGTTCGATCGAACAGTTCAGGCAGAAAATCGAGGAGAAGGCGCACCAGACCGCGCTGTTGGAAGATGAGCAACGCCAACTCGCCGATCGGATCAAGAGCATGGCGCTCAAGGATATGGCGGAGGCGGTCGAGCGCGCGGCAAGCTTCGCCGTGGGCGAGGTCGCCGACGGCACCGGCCACATGGCCGACAATGCGAGGTCCATGACCGAGAGTGCACTGAGCGTCGAGCAGAATTCCAGCAGCGTCGCCGCGGCCGCTGAACAGGCGCTGGCCAACACGCAGACGGTCGCCAAGGCGTCCTCGCAGCTCGCGGCCTCGATCGCCCAAATTGCATCCCAAGTCAGCTCATCGCGCGAGCTGACCCGCAAGGCCGTTTCGGTTTCGAGCGAAGCGCAATCGACCATCGCCAAGCTCTCGGAAGCCGCCGACAAGGTCGGCGCCGTGACCAGCCTGATCAGCGAGATCGCCGGGCAAACCAATCTGCTGGCGTTGAATGCGACGATCGAAGCCGCGCGCGCCGGAGATGCCGGCCGCGGCTTTGCCGTGGTCGCCTCCGAGGTCAAATCCCTCGCCGAGCAGACTGCGAAGGCCACCAGCGAGATCGCCCAACAGATCGCGGAGATCCAGGACTCCACGCGCGCCTCGGTCGGCGCGATCGGCGTCATCGGCGAGGTGATCCGCAATGTCGAGACCGTCTCATCGGAAATCGCCGATGCGATCGAGGCGCAGAACAACGTGACCGTCGAGATCTCGCGCACCGTCGCGGAGACCTCAAGCGCGGCGCACGAGGTGGCGACGCAGATCGCCTCCGTCTCCCGGGAGGCGAGCCAGGCCGGACGGCACTCGACCGACATCCGCGACGGCTCCGCCCAGATCGCGCGCAAGGTTCAGGAGCTGCGGACCGATCTGGTGCACGTGATCCGGACCTCGACGTCCGAGGTGGACCGCCGACTGTCCTCGCGGCTCAACATCAACCGCCCCGGCATCTTGCAGGTCGACGGCCAGAGCGTTCCGGTCAGGGTTCGCAACATCGCGCTCGGTGGTGCGCTGATCGAAGCAATCCCGATCGCGCTGACGGCCAATACGCCGGTCACCCTCACGGTGACCGACATGACATCGGAGCTGCCGGGAACGGCGATGCGGGTGAACGATCACACCGCATTGCTGCAGTTTTCGCTTAGCCACGAGCAGGCTGGAAAGCTGATCAACGTGATCTCCGATCGCGAGGCGGCGTAAACGGCGCAGCGATCGTCCCAAGGCTAATCCTGATTGAACCGCGCCAGCGCGGACAGCGCGCGCCGGTAATTGTCGGCGCCAAGCCGCCGCTCCACCCTCTTCTCGTGCGCGGCAACCAACGCATTGGCCTTCTTCAAGGTCACGCGGCCGCGCGGCGTTAGATGCAGTGCATGCGCCCGCCGGTCCAGCTCCGAGCGCTGCCGGACGATGACCCCCGCCCGCTGCAGATCATCGAGCAGACCCACCATGCGGGCTCGCTCGATGCCCAACGCGCCCGCGGCCGCGACCTGAGTGATGCCACCATTCGCAGCGATGGTCTCCAGGATCGAATAGCGGATGACGTCGAGATCGATGTCAGCCAAGGTCGCATTGACGTCGCGGAAAATCCAATGCTGGACCCGTCGCACGAAATAGCCGAGATGGCTCTCGAGCTCCCCGAGGCCAATCTTGGCTTGTGTCCTGCCTGTTTCCTGTTGCGCCGATGCGGCGGCGTCCCCGTTCTTGGACATGCTGACTCGCGATCCCGCACGATGATCCCCGTAGACCGGGTCCTTGCCGCGAGCAAGCCGGCCCGATCGGTTGCATCGACAATAATTGCAAAGTGCAACTATTCTGCTACTATCTGTTCCAATAAAGAAGATGAGGGGAGGAGCCATGTCAGCCCGTGAGGCAGCGGCCGGATGCGGCGCGACCGAAATGCCGCGGCGCAACGAAGCAGGTTGCGCATTCTTGAAGGCGCCCCATGCGCTTCGCCGAGCGCGTCATGACCGCCGAGGACGCCATGTTCGCTGAACCCTCGGTCGAAGCAACCAGGCGCAACGACGGCATCATCCTCCTGCGCTCGCCCATGCCGCTGACGGCGTCGGCGCGGTGCACGGGCGAATGGCTCGAACACTGGGCACGGGAGGCTCCGGAGCGGACTTTCCTCGCCGAGCGCTGCGGCGAAACATGGACCAGGCTCAGCTATCGCGAAGCGCTGGCTCAGGTTCGCGCTGCCGCAGCCTGGATGCTATCGCAAGGTCTCGGGCCCGCCCGCCCGCTCGCGATTCTCTCGGACAACAGCATCGCGCATGCGATGCTGTCACTCGCCGCGCAGTATGTCGGCGTACCCGTCAGCGCGATCTCGCCGGCCTACTCTCTGATGTCGACCGACCATGAGAAGCTGCGCGCGATGATGCGGCTGCTCGACCCCGGCGCGATCTTCGTCGCGCAGCGAGAACCGTTTACCCGGGCGCTGGCGGCGATCGACGGACATCACGATGCGGCGATCATCGCCGGGGATGGCGATGCGGCCACGTCAGTGCCGCTGCAATCGGTGATCGCGACGCGCGCCGGCACGGAGGTCGACAGCGCCTTCGCCGCGGTGACGCCGGATACGGTAGCCAAGCTTCTGTTCACCTCGGGATCGACCGGCCAACCCAAAGCGGTCATCAACACCCAGCGCATGCTGACGACGAGCCAGCAGGCCAAGGCCCAGCTCTGGACATTTCTCGGCGAGATCGAGGGCGGCCCGGTCATCGTCGACTGGCTGCCCTGGAGTCACACGTTCGGCGCCAACCACAACTTCAATCTCGTGCTGAGCCAGGGCGGCTCGCTCTACATCGATGCAGGCAAGCCGGCACCGGGCCTGTTCGAGACGTCGCTGGCCAACCTGCGCAGCGTGGTGCCGACCGTCTATTTCAACGTGCCCCGCGGCTTCGACATGCTGGTAGGTGCGTTGAAATCCGATGCCCAGCTTCGGCAGAATTTCTTCTCGGGCGTGAAATGCATCTTCTACGCAGCCGCGGCCCTGCCGCAGAACCTGTGGGATGCGCTGAACGAGCTGTGTCAGGCAACGACCGGCCGGCCGGCACCGCTGATCTCGGCCTGGGGCGCGACCGAGACGTCTCCGCTTGCCACGGACTGCCACTTCTTTGCCGAGCGCGCCGGCAATATCGGCGTGCCGATACCTGGCACCGAGCTGAAGCTGGTGCCTGCCGGCGAGAAGCTGGAGATCCGGGTGCGCGGACCCAACGTGACGCCAGGCTACTGGCGGGCGCCCGAGCTCACCGCGGCGGCATTCGACGAGGAAGGCTTCTACAAGATCGGCGACGCCGTCAAATTTGCCGACCCTGACCGTCCGGAGCGCGGGCTGTTCTTCGACGGCCGCATCACCGAGGATTTCAAGCTCAGCTCCGGCACCTGGGTGAATGTCGGGGCGCTGCGCATCGCGGGAATTGCGGCACTGGCGCCGCTCGCGCAGGACATTGTGATCGCAGGTCACGGCACCGATGAGGTTCATTTCCTCATTGTTCCCAGCCTGCCCGCCTGCCGGGTCACGGCCGGACTGCCTGATACAGCTCCGGTCACCGAGGTCCTGGCGCATCAGGCCGTGCGGGAGGCGGTCGCGCGAGGTCTTGCGAAGCTGCGCGCCGACGCAGTCGGCTCGTCGCGCTTTGCAACGCGCGCGTTGCTGATGGCCGAGCCACCATCGCTCGATGCCGGCGAGATCACCGACAAAGGCTACATCAACCAGCGCGCCGTGCTGGCACGACGGGCGGAGCTGATCGCGATGCTTCGGACCGATGCGGCCCCCGGCGTGATCGAGCTGGCGCCGCGGTGATCCCGACGATCTGCGGCCGCCCCTTGCCTATCTGAAGTGACACGCCACGAGGTGCCCCGGAGCGCTCGCCTTCAGCGCCGGTACTTCCTTGCTGCAGATGTCCTTCGCCAGGGGACAGCGGGTGTGAAAATGGCAGCCGGGCGGCGGGTTGATCGGGCTCGGCACCTCGCCCTTCAGGCGGATGCGCTTGCGCTTGACCGACGGGTCCGGGATCGGCACCGCCGACAGCAGCGCTTCGGTGTAGGGATGTTTGGGCGTCGAATAGAGCTGCCGCGCGGCCGCGGTCTCGACGATGCGGCCGAGATACATCACCGCGACACGGCGGCTGATATGCTCGACCACCGAAAGATCGTGCGCGACGAACAGATAGGCGATGCCGAATTTCTGCTGCAGGTCCTCCAGCAGATTTATCACCTGCGCCTGGATCGAGACGTCGAGTGCGGACACCGGCTCGTCGCAGATGATCAGCTTCGGCTCGACCGCGAGCGCCCGCGCGATGCCGATGCGCTGGCGCTGGCCGCCGGAGAATTCATGCGGATAGCGTGTCATGTGGTCGGCCTGCAGGCCGACGGTCTCGAGCAGATGGACGATGCGCGCTTCGTATTGCTGCCGCGTCGCCGCCAGCCCGTGAATCGTGAGCGCCTCGCCGATGATGGCGCCGACCGTCATGCGCGGGTTGAGCGAGGCATAAGGATCCTGGAAGATGATCTGGATGTCGCGCCGGAGCGCGCGCAAGCGGTCGCCCGACAGCGACATCACGTCCTTGCCCTCGAAGCGGAGTTCGCCCGAACTCGGCTCGATCAGACGCAGCACGCAGCGGCCGGTGGTCGATTTTCCGCAACCGGACTCGCCGACGAGGCCGAACGTCTCGCTCGCGCCGATATCGAAATTGACGCCGTCGACCGCGCGCACGCTGCCGATCTGGCGCTTCAAGAGGCCGCCGCGGATCGGAAACGCCTTGGTCAGATCGCGGACGCTGAGCAGCGGCGCGGCAGCGGCGGGTGTGGCTTCAGCAAGCGCGCTCATTGCAGCAAGCTCTCCTCGGCGCGGATGCAGGCGACCTTGTGGCCCGGCTCGATCTCACGCAGTTCCGGCTGGGCGCGCTTGCAGTCCGGAAGCGCGAAACGGCAGCGCGAGGCGAAGCGGCAGCCTTCCGGCGGGTTAACCAGTTTGGGCACGGTGCCAGCGATACTCTCGAGCCGCGTCTTGCGCACCGCATCGAGGTCGATGCGCGGGATCGAGCGGATCAGGCCCTGGGTATAGGGATGGCGCGGATTGGCGAACAGGCGATCGACCGGCGCCTCCTCCGCCACGCGCCCCGCATACATGACGACGACACGCTGGGCGACCTCGGCGACCACGCCCATCGCATGCGTTATCAGCATGATCGACATCCCCAACCGCTCCTTCATGTCGAGCAGCAGGTCCAGGATCTGGGCCTGGATCGTCACGTCCAGCGCGGTGGTCGGCTCGTCGGCGATCAGGAGCTTCGGATTGCAGGACAGCGCCATTGCGATCATCACGCGCTGGCGCTGACCGCCCGAAAAATGATGCGGATAATCATGCACGCGACGTTGCGGATTAGGGAGCTGCACCAAAGCCAGCATCTCGACCGCGCGCTCCAGCGCTGCGCGCTTCGAAAGGCCCTGATGCAGCCGGATCACTTCGGTGATCTGCTCGCCGATCGTGTAGACCGGGTTGAGCGAGGTCATCGGCTCCTGGAACACGATCGCGATCTCGCTGGCGCGGATCTTGTTCATCTCGGACGAGCCGAGCGGCACCAGATCGCGGCCCTGCCACAGGATCTGGCCGCCGACGATGCGGCCGGGGGGCATCGCGATCAACTTCAGCACCGACATGGCGGTCACGGTCTTGCCGGAGCCGGACTCGCCGACCACGCACAAGGTCTCGCCGCGACCGATCGAGATGTCGACGCCGTCGACCGCCTGCACCTTGCCTTCATCGCTGTCGAAATAGGTCTTGAGCCCCTTGATCTCGAGCAGCGGCGTCACGCGCGCATCCATCACATCACCTTCCGTGGATCGAGCGCGTCGCGCAGGCCGTCGCCGATGAAATTGATCGCGATGACGGTGAGGAAGATCGCCCCGCCGGCGAACAGCGCCCAATGCGGCGCGATGTCGAGATAGTCCTTGGCATCATAGAGCAGGCGGCCCCAGGTCGGGATGTCAGGCGGAAAACCGAGGCCGAGAAACGACAGGGTCGACTCGGCAATAATCGCGGCCGCCACGTCGATGGTACCGGCGACGATCACGGGGCCGAGTGCGTTGGGCAGGATGTGACGCACCGTGAGACGCAGGTTGGAGGCGCCGAGCGCACGGGCCGCCTCGACGAACTCCTTCTCACGCAGAGAGAGGAATTGCGCCCGCACCAGGCGCGCCACCGGCATCCAGCGGAAGCCGCCGATGACGAGCACGATCAGGACGAACACGCCGCCCTCCGGCCCCAGCCAGCCCTTGAGGAAATCACGGAACAGATAGATGACGAGCAGCAGCAGCGGAAGTTGCGGCAACGACAGGAACAGGTCGGTCAGCCACATCAGCGCGGCATCGACGACGCCCCTCGAGGCGCCGGCAATGGCGCCGACGATGATGCCGAAACACAGGCCGACCGCCATCGCCGCAAAGCCGACCGCAAGCGAGATGCGGCCGCCATAGATCATGCGCGAGAGCAGATCCTGGCCGAGATCGTCGGTCCCGAACGGATGATCCCAGGACGGCGCCGCGAGGCGCGCGGTGAAATCGATCTCGTTGATCGGCACGCGCCACAGCCAAGGCCCGATCAGGATCGACAACGCCAGCAGCGCCAGCACAAGGACGCTGACCGCCGCGAGGCGATGGCGGAGAAAGCGCCGAACCGCGTCGCGGCCGGGCGAGAAACGGCGTTTGCGCACCACCCGCGCGACGACCGTCTCAACGGAAGGAGATACGTGGGTCAAGCCAGCCATACAGGATATCGGCGATGAGGTTGAACAGGACGACCAGACAGGCGAACACGAAGGTCACCGCCATGATCACGGGCGTGTCGTTGGCGAGGATCGCGCTGATGAGGAGCGAGCCGATGCCGGGAATGCGGAAGATCTGCTCGGTGACGATGGCACCGCCGAATACGGTCGGCATCTGCAGCGCGACCAACGTTACCACTGGGATCAATGCGTTGCGCACCACGTGCTTGACGATCACCTTCTTCTCGTTGAGACCCTTGGCGCGTGCCGTGGTGACGTAATCGAGCTTGATGACGTCGAGCACGGCGGAACGGATGTAACGGGTATAGGACGCGGCCTGGTACAGGCCGAGCACCGCCACCGGCATGATCGCCTGCTTGATGTTCTCCCAGTACCAGAGCCAGCCGGTGGCGTGGATGTCGGTGCGATAGACGAACGGCAGCCAGCCGAGATTGACGCTGAAGATCAGGATCAGCAGCAGGCCGGTGAAGAAGGTCGGCAGCGAGAAGCCGATGAAGGCGAAGGTATTGGCGATCTGGTCGAACACCGAATAAGGCCGCATCGCCGCCAGCACGCCGATCGGCAGCGCCACCGCCAGCGCCAGAAGCTGCGCGGTGCCGACCACGTAGAGCGTAGCCGGAATCCGCTGCATGATCAGCGTGTCGACGTTGACGCGGCTGGCAAAGGAGAAGCCCCAATCGCCATGCAGCATGGCGATCAGCCAATGCAGGTAGCGCACCATGATTGGATCATCCATCCCGAACTTGAGGCGCAGCGCCTCGCGTACCTCGGGAGGGATGTTCGGATTGCTCGCGAGCTCGCCGAACGGATCGCCCGGGGCGAGCGCCAGCAGCACGAACAGGATGAGGCTGATGCCGAGCAGGCTCGGCACAGCGACGATAAGGCGCCTGAGAAGGTAATTTCCCATCGCTCCCGCCTTACAAAGTTGCGGTGATCATCGGGGTGGCGTGATGCGCGTCAAGTCTCGCGATACCAGTTGGCGATCTGCCAGAGATCGTTGTCCCAGCCGCTCTTGTTCACCACCATGCCGTTCTTCAACCCGATGCAATTCTTGCGGTTGATCTCGGGCAGGATGTAGTTGTCCTGAACGACGAGATCGTTGAGTTTGATGAACATCGCCGCGCGCTTGACCGGGTCCAGCTCGCTCTGCGCCTGGCGGTAGGTCTCGTCATATTCCTTGTTCTGCCAGCGCGAGACGTTGCGCCCCTGCCACTTGTTCTCCTTGTTCGCGATCTCCCACGAGACAAACTGGTTCATGAAGAATTGCGGGTCGGCCTGCGGCATGGTGGTCTGATACATCTCCATGTCGCAGTAGAAATGCGTGTAGGTGTCCGGGTTGGCAGCGTCCGAGGAGAAAAATACCGAGGCGACCACGGATTTGAGCTCGACCTCGATGCCCGCCTTCTGACAGGCCTGCTTGATGATGGCCTGGTTCTTCTGGCGCGGCGCATTGATCGAGGTCTGGAACACGACCTTGAGCTGCTTGCCGTCCTTCTCGCGGATTCCGGACGAATTCTTCTTCCAGCCGGCCTCCTCGAGAATCTGGTTGGCCTTCTCGATGTTGAACTCGAACTTGTTGTTCGGCGAGCGGAAGCGTTCGGGGTTGTTGAGGAAGTTCGCGGTGGCGACGCCGGCGCGACCATAGATGAATTTCTGCACCGAGGCGCGGTCGATCAGCAGGTTCATCGCCTTGCGCACGGCCGGATCCGAGAACAACGGATGCTTGGTCTTGATGCTGGCGCGCTCGCCGTCGACTTCGGTCCAGGGATCGGTGACGTTGAGGGCGATGTATTCGATATAGCCCGTCACCGTCTGCTGGGCCTTGCCCTGGCCGCCCGCCTCCAGCTTCATCAGGATCTCGTCCTCGACCTGGAGAAGATAAGCATAGTCGTATTCACCGGTCTGCAGCACAGCGCGCGCTGCGGACACGGCATCGCCGCCGCCCTTGGCCTCGACCGTGTCGAAATAAGGCCGGTTCGGCTGGTGATAGTCCGGGAAGCGCTTGCCGGCGATCGAATCGCCGGGCTTGAAATCGACGTACATATAGGGGCCGGTGCCGATCGGCTTCAGATTGGCCGGCGCCTCGCGCGATTTGCCGCCGATGTAATCGGCAAAGACATGCTTGGGGATGATCTGACCGAAGGCCGCGACAAAGGGATCGGCCCAGAACGGGGTGGGCTGAACGAACGTCAGCTTCACGGTGTGATCGTCGATCTTTTCGACCGACTTCAGGCTCTTATAGCTGCCGATCGAGACCGCAGCCGTGTCGGGATTGACAGCATACTGCCAGTTGAAGATGACGTCGTCGGCCGTGAACGGCTGACCATCATGCCATTTCACGCCCTGCTTCAGCTTCCAGATCACCCAGGTGTAGTCGGCGGCGAGACTGCCGTTCTCCTTGGTCGGAATCTCGGCCGCGAGGATAGGTACGAGATTGCCGTCGGCGTCCCAGCCGGCAAGCGGCTCATAGAACAGCCGGCAGGCTTCCTGATCCTTGGTGCCGATCGCGAAATGCGGATTGAGCAGGGTCGGTGCCTGCCAGAACAGCAGCTTCAGCGGACCGCCGCCGCCGGCCTTGGTCGGCTTATAGACGATTTCCTCCGCGGCGATTGCGACCCCAGAATGGGCCAGCATCGCACCGGCCATCGGTGCGCTCAGCCCAACGGCGATCATCCGTTGCACAAATTCTCGGCGGGACAGGCGCCCGGCTTTGACATCGGTGATCTGGTTTCGAAGGTCGCGCTCGTACATTCAACAGCTCCAGCTGATGCTCATCCAAGAAAACGTTACGCCTCCATGCAGATGCCTGGAGCGGCGTGAAATTGGATCAGCGTTCGGAGCAACTGTCAAAGCAGATTCCGGGCCAACCTTTGATTCGACCTTCGTTAGATGACCTGCCGCGGGATTCGCTTCGCAGCTGCGGCAGGATCATTCCAGGACGATACCGGAAAATGGAACTACCGGCAGGCCGCATCACAATCACAAGGCGCGCTCGGCGCGGAACGAGCCCAGCAAGCGAACGGCCTCGCAAACCGCGACCAATCCGATCAACCATGCCATGCTGGTGAGACCGATGCGCAGCACGATCGCGGGCTCGAAAGCCGCCGCGCCGCCGAGCACCGGCGTCGCGGCCAGCAGAACGAACTCATAAGCGGCGTAGGCGAAGAGCAGCGTGGCGGTGAGCGCGAGCGGCGCTGGAACAAGCCGCGGCAAGACGCGCAACGCCGCCGATGCGAGCAGGGTTGCGGCCAGCGCGGCCGCGCCGATGACAAAGCCCCACGCCAATGTGGTGGTGTCGATCGGATAGCCCAGCGCGCAGAAGCCGATGCCCTGATTGACGAGCCATGCGCCGGCGATCACCGCGAGCGCCGAGCCCAGCGGCAGCGTCGCAGCCGCCACCACGGCGAACGCCGCGAACGGCGTCGCACAGGCGAGCGCGAGACTGGCGAGGCAACTCGCGGCGGACAACAGAGCAAATGCGAACAATGGCTGATATCGCGGCGCGACCGGTGCGAGCGAAATGCCCATCGCGGGGCGGAACTGACGATCAAGAGCCATGACAATTCTCCTTCGGTTGCTAAGTCTAAACTTTTCTGTCGGATGGCGATAGGCCGCACGATCCGCCTCGGAGCGGCCGCGCCCGGGAGACGTCTCATTGCACGCCATAGCTGGCGACCCGGATGCCGCCGAACACGCCGAGCCCCGGCGCCAGGAAACCGGTCGGGTTCTGGTAGTGCCTGTTGAAGAGATTATCGACGCGGGCGAACAGCTTCACCTGGTCGCTGAGCGCATAATCGCCGCGCAGATTGACGATGGTATAGCCGGGCGCGGTCAGGCCGGAGACCAGGCCGTCACGGCTCACGTCGCGCCAATCGGAGACATGCAGCACGGTGGCCGACACGGTGAGCGGATCGACCGGCCGCCAGATCGCGGTGGCGCTCCACTTCTGCTTGGGCCTGCGCAGCAATTGCTGGCCAGTGATGGCGTCGATCGCGCGGGTGAAGGTGTAGTCGGCGCGGACCGCCAGCCGGCCGGTGACATCGGCCGCGACAAAGCTCTCGGTTCCCTCCGTCCTGGCCAAACCGACATTGGCGTAGGAGGTGAACGTGTCGTTGGTCGCGATCAGATTGGTGATGCTGTTGTGGAAATAGGTCGTGCCGAACCGGATGCGGTTGGCAAACAGCGGCTGCTCGAAGCCGAGATCATAGCCAGTGCTTTCCTCCGGCCGCAGGTTGGGATTGCCGAAGAAATTGAACGCCGGAAAATCCTGGTAGAGCTGGCTGAGCGTCGGCGCCTTGAAGCCGGTGCCGTAACTTGCCTTCAGCTTGGTCTCGGTGAGCGGCACGATCACGGCCGGCGCGATCCGATAGGTCGCATGCGAGCCGAATGCGTCGTTGAGATCATCGCGCACATTCGCGACCAGGAAAAATCGCTCGGCGAATGACGACTGCAGTTCGATGAAGCCCGCTTTGTTGCCGTTTTCCGCCGAGAGCGCCGCCGTGGTCAGGCGTTCAGCCTGCTGCTCCGCACCGACGATGACGTCGTTTCCCGGCGCAATCCGGGTGACCGCGTGCCAGTCGTATCTGAGCCGTTCGCCTTGCCCCACGGTGGAGGAGAGATCTCCGGGTGCGAGATCGGAGCTCCTATCACTGGTGTAGTTGACGCCGAAATAATTGGTGATGCGGCCGCCGGGCAGCGACCACACCGCCTCCTGGCGCGTTGCGAGCTGGTGCACATTGTGCCGGCTCTGCGCGGCATTCGGCACGCTGGGAAAGCCGCCGTCGCCGGTGAACAACAAAGTCGCATCAGTGTAGCGGACCACCGAATTGACGGTCCACTCGTCGTTCAGCGCAAGGCCGAGCTTCGAGGAATACGTCATGTTGTCGTAGCTGTTGCCGATCGCCTGCTGTCCGGGCGGCAGCAGCTGCAACGGCGTCACCGGCACATCGCCGGCATGAAGGTGCGCGACGTTGACTGCGTAGTTGAAATTGTCCTGCGATCCGCTGACGCCCGCGGTCTGGTTGAACGTATTGAACGAGCCCGCTTCAACCGACGCAACGGCGCGGGCGGGACCCTCGCCCTTGCGGGTGACGATCGAGACCACGCCCCCGATCGCATCCGAGCCATAGAGACCGCTTTGCGGACCGCGCAACACTTCGAGCTGCTGGATGTCGGCGGTGAGCAGATGCGCGTAGTCGAAGGCGCCGTTCGGTGTGGCGGGATTGCCGAGCTCGATGCCGTCGATCAGCACTTTGGTGTGGTTGGAATTGGTGCCGCGCACGAACACCGAGGCCTGTCCGCCAGGACCGCCGGCCTGGACCACATTCAACCCGGGAATGGTGCTCAGCAGGTCGGGCACGGTCCGGTATTGCTGAGTCTGGATGTCCTTGGCGGTGACGATGCTGATCGAGCTTGCCGCCTGGGCCGCCGGGCTCACGATGCCGGTCGGACTGACGGCGACAGATACGGCATTCGCGGACGTCGATGCTGCAGGCGTAGGCGACTGCGTCCGCGCATCCGCTGGCGCATGGAAAGCTGAAGGTCGCGCACGCTTCGGCTGCGACTTGGGTTTAGGTCTGGGTTTGGGCGCCGCCACCTCGACCGGAGGCAGCAGATCGGGTGAGGCCGACTGCTGCGCTTCGGCGGCGAGCGGACCGGCCATGACGATGGCAGCGACAACACGAGACGCGACAGGGCCGGCGCGCAAGCGCGCAGCGGCGAGGAGAGGAAGACGGATGCAACAGTGAGACAAGAATGGCGGAGACATGGGTCGAAGACCTCGGCGGGACGGCAGTGGCACGTCACCGCGAACGAGGTCTCACGCCAGGACGCGGCAACGCGCCTCGGGTGAAACGATGTCTGTACTCCCCGACCGACATCCTCGCGTGTGACCACGGCTGACGGCAGGTCTCCTGGCTCGCGGGTCGTCACCTTGCGCCGCCTTCCCAGGACCGAGATTCCCAGTGGCATCTGACGCGAGATTCGCCGCTTACAGTTGCGGGGGCAGCTGCGGCCTTCTTGCGATCTCCATCGCGGAAGATCTCCCGGCACCGCATTCCCTTTTGATCCCCGGCGAAGGGGAACCGTCGGGAGGCACATAGAAGGAGGGATGTGACGGTGTCAATGCCGGCCCGGCGCGACGCAGAATAGTCAGCAGAGGTCCGAAAACGGCAGCCGCGGGGCGCTCTGCCTCATCTGTCGCGCTTCATCTTCTTGAAGCGGACGCTCTTGCCGTCCGGCAGCCGGGTGGCGACATAGCCGGCGTCCAGGCAAGCCTCACGCTGCGGCATCCGCTCCTGCGGACTGCGCAGGCTGTCCCACCACGAGGCGCGCTGCGCCGCACGCGGCAGGCTCGCGCCGATGAGCTCCTCGATCTGATCGAAGCTGAGCACAAGTTCGGGAAGCGTCTGCTGCTTCAGAAAATCGCGTAAGGAGTCGTAGTCGGACACCAAATCCTCGTCGTCGGCCGCGTTTAGATCGCGGCGGCGACCTTATCCAAACCGATGATGCGCGCAAGCTTGCGCACCTCGTCCTTCTGGTCGTCGCGAAGCTGCCAGAGCAGCGGCATCGCCGCCGATTTCAGCTGCTGCACCTCGTCGGAATCGGGGTCGATCGGCATGCTGCCGGGTTTCGGATTGCCCTGACGCGTGGCGTGGATCTTGCGGGCGACCGCGCGCAGCGCGGTCTCCACCGCAGGCCAGTAATATTCCTGATCGGGCGATAGCTTCAGGCGCTCCTTGATGCCGGCGATCTGGCCATCGCTGAGCAGGGCATAGGCCTTCTGCACCTCGGGCCGCAGCGCCACCAATGGCTTCTGCCTGGGCGCGGCCGGCTCGGCAACTTGTGCGGACGCCACGATGGCGCCGGTGATCTGCGCTGGCGTAGCCGGCTTCGGCATCTCAGCGTCGGCGGCGGCATAGGCAAAGGCCTGGCGCACCGGCTCGCTCGGCGCAGCGGCCGGTTGGATGTCCTCGGTCAGCGATGAAAAGTGAGCGACAGTGAGGCGGTCGCCCTTGGCCTGCCGGTTGGAGACAGGGCTCTTTGCCACTACGGCCGGCATTTCAATACCGGCGGACGGCACGCTGTCGCGGAACAGGATGCTGGTCGCAGCTGCCCCTGCCACGAGCACGCACACCAAAGCCACAAGGGTGATCGATTTCGTCACGCACATCTCCGTATCCCCGGCGGTACGCCGCACTTTGCCGAAAACTGGGAGCAAATTAAGGCTTTCGGTTTCCATTGTTGCCGGAGGGCCTCACTGACCGGCTCAATTGCGCTCTGAGGGCGCCCTTATGCAGCCGCGTGCAGGTCGTAGGCCGCCTGAATATCGGCAACGATATCGGAGGCTTCCCACAAGGCCGCGGGTTCCACCGAACGCAGGCTGATGGTCCAGTTGCCGCCGCGGGCGGTGCGCGGAACGCTGACAATATCGAAGCGCACGGTACGGCATAGCGGGTGCCGCTGCAGCGCGTGACCGACGCGGACCCTGATTTCCTCCAGCGTCGCCGGCGTCTTGTCCATCAGCGTCCCGAAGCCCATCGCGCATCCCTCGTGATTCGAGCCTTGCGAGTCTCCCGCGGTGAACGGGATACCGCCACGCACGGATTGTCGGCCTGGGATGGTTAATGCCGCGTTAAAGTTGCAACCGGATGGGATCTGGGGTCCTGCGGGAATGCGCGGTTTTCCGGGCAGGATGCGACCTGCCCCCAGACGCGGCGCTCAATCGTCGCCAAACAGGCTGAAGCGCGGCGTCGGCATGTCGACCGGCTCCGCCACATAGGCGCGCGGCGCGCTGTCCTCCCGCACCGCCTGTTCGACGTCGCTCAGATCCGGTTCGCGGCGCCGAGTCCAATGCCGGCGCTCGGACCATTGCTGGTGCCGTTCGGCACGGCGCCGATCGCTGTGTTTGCGTTGGCTGTCGCGCGACTTCAGATCGGCATCGTCCGCCTTGGCCATCGCGTTTTCGGGGGCCTTCGCTTGCTCCGGCGCTTTCGCCTGCTGCTGCGGAGCTGGCGGGATCGACGGCGACGGGGAGGACTGCGCGGCGGGCGCATTGGACGCCGAGTTCACCGGCGACGGCGCAGGCTGCGGCGTCCCCTGATCCGCAGCAGGCTGCGGCTGATCGGCGGCCTTCGCCGCGGTCGGCGTCACCACGATGGGTGCCGTCGTCGCGGCCTGCGTCGCAGCGAGATAGGAACTCGGCGATGCGCTGGGCAAGGGCGAAGGCTCCGGTGCGCGTCGCTCCAGCTTGGTGGATTCCAACGGCGGTGTCTTCGGATTCATCTTCTCCGCGATCACGAGTCCGCCGCCGAGACCCACCGCGATCGCAATGGCGACGGTTCCCGCACCCGCAAAATAGGCTGTCGAGTTGCGCATGATCCCGCTCCTTATGGTTGGCCGGGCAACGCCCTCACGGCGGCGATGTTCCGGCCAAGCCCAATGAGCGTTGGGGGCGCAGATGACAGGAGGAAGATGGCGAGGAATTGCGCAGAGAGAGCGTCCGCCCTCACCGCTTCTCGATCACGAGGCTCTGCACCACGCGACCAAAATAGCCCCTGGCATCGCCGAGCCGCGCCATCGCGAGCCCTGTCCCGTCCGGACCGATCCAGCTGTCGGCATCGAGCAGGATCCAGTCGCCGACCGGCTCGCGCGCCATGCTGAGCGTGAGATCGGCATTGAGGAACGTATAGAGATTGAAATCCAGCGCCGGCGAGGTGCCGTTGCAGAAGTCGGCAGCGACCGCGGCGCGCATCGCTTGTGAGACCGCGTGACCGTCGACCAGCGGCCAATCGACGCGATACCAGATCGCACCCTTGCCCTTCACGCCGAAACGGCCGCGCGCGGCGCGCAGCGACATGCCCGTGACGAACGGACTTGACGAAAAATCCACCGGCTCCGGACGCGAGGCATCGGGCGCCGGATAATCGACCGGCAGATCGGCGATGTCGCCCGGCAGCGGGACGGATTCCTGCCGCACCTTCAGCACGGTCGCGGCGGCAACGACCACGCCGGCCGCGCGCAATCTGATCGCACAGAGCTGGATCTTGCGGCCTTCGCGCAGCACCTCGGTCTCGATCGTGAGTTCGGAGAGCGGCACCGGCCGCATCAGATCGATGGTGAGACGGGCGATGCGCATCGGCGCCTTGGTCGGCATGCGCTCGGCGGCCCAGACCACGAGCGACGCCGGCGGCGAGCCGTGCTGCATGCTCGGATCCCACGGACCGGCCGCGTCCGGACTGACGATGACGCGATTGTCCTCGACACGAAAAATCGGCTGCATCAACTCAATACCGCGCCCCGCAATGCGCGCCCCTGCTCGCGCGTCTCGTTGCGGGCAAGCGCCGTCGCCGCGCCTCAGCCGGCGGTGGCAAGAGCGCGATCGGCGCCATTGGGCAGTTCGATATCGACCTCAAGCGTCGAGACATGCTTTCCCCGATCCATCCGCACGATGACCTTGTCGGGATCGAGTACCACATGGCGCGAAACCACCGCGAGGATTTCCTCGCGCAGTTGCATCAGCAGATCCGGCTGGCTGCGCAGGCTGCGCTCATGCGCGAGCAGGATCTGCAGCCGCTCCCGCGCGATCGGCGCGGAGGCCGTGCGCCCGGAGAATAGCCGCAGCATGCTCATGCAGCCCTCCGTCCCAACAGCCGGTTCATGAGGCCCTTGCGCTCGGCAGGCACCATCATCTCGATATGCTCGCCCAGCAGCCGACGCATGGCGTCGAGATAGGCGCGCGCCGGCGTGCTGGCCGGACTGTTCAAGGTGACCGGGCAGCCGACATTGGAGGCGCGCAGCACGTCCTGGCTCTCCGGCACGATGCCGAGCAGCGGCGTGGCCAGGATCTCCAACACGTCGTCGATCGAGAGCATCTCGCCGCGCGCGGCACGTGCCGGATCGTAGCGCGTGATCAGGATGTGCTTCTCCACCCGCTCGCCGTGCTCGGCGCGCACCGTCTTGGAATCGAGCATGCCGATGATGCGATCGGAATCGCGCACCGAGGAGACTTCCGGATTGGTGACGATGATCGCTTCATCCGCAAAGCGCATCGCGAGCATGGCGCCGCGCTCGATGCCGGCGGGGCTGTCGCACAACACCCAGTCGAACATCTTGCGCAATTCCGCAATGACGCGGCCCACGCCCTCTTCGGTCAGCGCGTCCTTGTCCTTGGTCTGGGAGGCGGGCAACAGCCACAGATTCTCCAGCCGCTTGTCGCGGATCAAGGCCTGCGGCAGCTTGGCGACGCCCTGCACCACGTTGATCAGATCGAACACGACGCGCCGCTCGGCGCCCATGACGAGATCGAGATTGCGCAGGCCCACATCGAAATCCACCACCACGACCTTCTGGCCGGCCTGCGCCAGCGCCGCCCCGATGGCGGCCGTCGTCGTGGTCTTGCCGACGCCGCCCTTGCCCGAGGTCACAACGAGCACCTTTGCCATTTTTGATTGTCTCCTGTCGTTCAGTTCAACGGCGTGATTTTCATGGAGTTGCCCTCCAGCCGGGCTTGGGCGGGCTTGCCGCGCAATGCGACGTCGATTTGCTCCGCTGTCTGGTAGTAGCCGTCGATGGCGAGCAGCTCGGCCTCGATCTTCTGGCAATAGATGCGCGCCGCCGCGTTTCCGTTGACGCCGGCCATCGCGCGGCCGCGGAGCGCGCCATACACATGGATCGAGCCGCCGGCGACGATTTCGGCGCCGGACGAAACGGCTCCAAGCACAGTGACGTCGCCGTCGGGAAAGACGATCGATTGCCCCGAGCGTACCGGATGTTCGAGCAGCATCGATTTCAAAGGCTGCAACGCCGGCTTGTCAGGCTCCACCTCGAGCACGGCGCATTGACGCCCGCCGGTGAGCAGCGGCGGCATGCCGATCGCAAGGCGGCCGGGCTCGACGCCCTCGAGGCCCAACACACGGATGTTGCGCGCCTCGATGCTCTTGATGAGATGCGTGATCGCAAGCGGGCTCAGATCCACCGCGGAGAGGTCGAGAACCACTGGCTTGCCGACGAAAAAGCCCGGAGAACCCGCCAGCGTTGCATCAAGCTCCGCAAGCCAACCGGCAATAGGCACAACGGGAGAAAACACGAAGGCGACATAGGAACGGCCGCGTAGACGAATGAACTGACGTGTCTGCTCCATCTTGACGTTCATGACCATCCGACCAGCCTTTCTTAGCGATTGGTTAACTGTCGGACGGCGTTGGTTAATGGAGAGTTAAGAACACGTCATCGACTTGAATTAAACTGCCGGCGGTACGGCCGTACGTGGAACGCGACCGAACCGCGTCCCTTTCGCAGCAGAATCGTGGCCGAGTGCCGGCACTCCCAAGTCAAGGCATTACGCGCCTCATTTTAATCACATCCAGCTGATAACCTTAAGGTTCATATAACGATGGTCCTGCGGAGGACCGGCCTGTTCGAAGATTGACACTCGTCAGGGGGCGGGGCATGGGATCGATGGAAGCGTTGCGAGCGCAAATGAGAGCTCGTAGCGCGATGCAGGGGACGAGGCTGCGCGCACAGAGGCGCGCCGGCGCTTTGCTTCGGTCGCTGCAGATATTCCGGCTCGATGGGGTCGCATGCGACCGTTCACGCGCCCCCTTTTTCCATTAGCACCTTTGTCGCCTGCGGCGAGGGCAGTGGCGTACGTATACCGGAGTTGAGCGTTAGAGGAGTAGCGTATGAGTTCCTTGAGTGAGCAGAATCCGACGACCAACCCGCAGGATCCTTTGCATTATGCACCGCGCTGGGTCCGCGAAAGACCAGAGGCCTCCCGACTTTCTCTCGTCGAAGAAACCCGAGAGAAGCCCCAGACGGGCGAACGCAGCGAGCGAGCGCCCGCCGGGCAAACCACCATCGAATCGCGGCTTGAGAGTGCAGTATTCGAATCGCTGCGCCACTCGCTCGACCCGCAGGTGATGCGCGAGCCGCCTGAGTTCACACGCGAACGCGACCGTCGCTCCGTGACGTTCAAGATCGCAGGCCGCCTGGCCGCCGCGGCCGGAGTCGCTGCCGTGGTTGCGCTCTTCTTCGTCAATATCGTCCCCTCGTCCCGACAGCAGGACGCCAGCTCGTCGTTCGTGGCGGCGGTCCAGGCGATGAAGACAACGCTGCCGCCGCCCCCGGCCGCAGTGGAAGCGAAGGATATCAAGGCCGAACTGGACGACACGCAGGTGGACAAGACAGACGTCAAGACGACGTCCGCGTTGTCGCAATTCCAGTCGCTGCTGCCGTCGGATGCGCAAGGCCAGAGCGCCAGCTCGGAAAAGCCGCTGCTGCAGCAATTCATGCAGTGGAATCAGAGAGCGAGCCAATCCGACAGAGCCCAATGATTCGCTCTGGTGCGGCGAATTGAAGTTTCGATCGGCGTCTCGCAGCCCTGATCGGAACTTCAAGTTCGACGCCGCACCAGAACCAAAGGTTTTGCAGTGCTCTCCGAATTCCGAAGTTCGCAAACGAGGGTGCGCGACATGATGCGAACTTCGGAATTCGGAGTACGACAGGGGCACTAGGCGTCAAGCGAGCTGAAACGGCATCACCATGACTATTATGTCTGACCTCTGGCCCCGTGTGGCCGCGGTGCGAGACGTGCGTATCTCCGTTCGTCTGGCTGCCTTGCTGTTCGGCGCGCTATTCGCCGGGACTGTCCACGCGGCGCCCGGCGACAATCTCAAGGTGGTGCGCGAACTCAGCAGCAAGGTCGGTCCGATCGTCGGCTCCGCGCTGGCCTGCCGCGACATCGCCCGGCCCCGCATCCAGCTCATCATCGAGAAATTTCAGGGTGTCATCCGCGAGGCCTCCACGCTGGAGGCCGATCGCGATGAGGTGACACGCCTGTTGGATCGCTATGTCGCCGAAGGCCGCAGCATGGTGACGAGCGGACGGATCGATTGCCGCGCCGCCGATCGCCAGCTTGCCGATCTGGAAAAGTCGATCGCAAGTCCGCCGCAGACCACATCGGGCTTGCCGGAAGTGAGGTTTGGACCGCCGGCTGCGATGGCGGCGATCGCGCCGACGCAAACCCTGCCGCCGCCGATGAACGTGCGCGGCGTCACCCAGAGCGAGATCAAGTTCGGCATCGTCATCCCGTTCTCGGGTCCGGTGAGGGAGACCGGCCGGCTGATGAAGCTCGGCATCGAAGCTGCATTCGATCGCGCCAACGAGAGCGGCGGCATCAATGGCCGCATGCTGAAGCTGGTCGCCGCCGACGACGGCTACGACCCCAATCGCACCCTCGATGCGATGAAGCAGCTCTACGAGAAGGAACAGGTTTTCGGCTTCATCGGCAATTTCGGAACGGCCAATGCGGCCATGGCCATCCCCTATGCGCTGGAGCGGCGCACCCTGTTCTTCGGCGCCTACACCGGCGCCAATGTGGTGCGGCACGACCCGCCCGACCGCTACGTCTTCAATTACCGCCCGAGCTATGCCGAAGAGACCGAAGCTCTGGTGCATTATCTCGTGAAGATGCGTCACCTGCAGCCGCGGCAGATCGCCGTATTCGCCCAGGACGACGCCTATGGCGACGCCGGCTATGCCGGCGTGGCGAAAGCATTCCGGACGCTGGGCGCCAACGACAACGCCATTCTCCGCGTCAACTATACGCGCAACACGGTCGACGTGGAGCCTGCGGTCAGCCAGCTGAAGGCGCAGAGGATCCCGATCCGCGCCGTCATCATGGTCGCGACGACACGCGCCGCGGCCAAGTTCATCGAGAAGGCGCAGGAGCAGCTTCCGGGCCTGATCTTCGCCAACCTGTCGGCGGTCGGAGCCTCCTCGCTCGCCAGCGAACTGACGCTGCTCGGCCCGCGCTATACAAACGGTGTGATCGTCACCCAGGTGGTGCCCGGCGTGTCAGGCTATTCGAGCCTGGTGCTCGACTACAAGAACGCACTGGCCAAGTACTTCCCCGGCGAGGCACCGGACTACACCTCGCTCGAAGGCTACGTTTCCGCCAGCATCCTGATCGAAGCCCTCAAGCGGGTCGGCCCGACCTTCGATACGGAGCGGCTCGTCGACACGCTCGAGAACATCCGCAATCTCGATCTCGGGCTTGGCGCGCAGCTCGGCTACGGCCGCGCCGAGCATCAGGCCTCGCACAAGATCTGGGGCACGGCGCTCGACGAAACCGGGACGTACCAGGCGATTGAGCTCGAATAGGATACTGCTTGGCCGACGGAAACGCCGGCGGGCACGCTAAAATGGGGTGGGGAAACCCAATTGGTTCGCAATGCCGACGTATGGCTGATATCACGAGGCCCTTGACCTAGAATATGCGGATATGACGATGTTCCTAAGCGGGTCTGCGTTGTTGACCGGGACATTCCTTGCGGCGGCCGCCGGCTCCGCATTCGCTCCCGTCGGCATTCTGCGCAGCTCGGCAAGCCGCGGTGGGCTGATGCCCGGATGGGCCGCACGATGCCGTGAAGTCGTGCACTCTTTCGATATGATCGTCGCTAAATTCCGCGAAGTCCGACAAGCATCCGCTAACCTCGACTTCCCTCGCCGACCCACAACTTCAACCGGGACATGGCCGAAGGTCATGCGCTCTCGCGCTGTGACGTATCACAGCTACGCAAGTTCAGACTACGTAACTGCAATCGTGTTGCTCAGAGAGGAGGACGCTCTGGCGACGTGACGTATTAGCTAATCCTAAAGCATGATCAAAAAAAGCACGGCGTATTACCGAAAAGGTCATGCTCTTCGAAAATGCTAGGATGTGCGCGATGATGTTTCCAACCTCCCGTCATCACGCCCAGGCGTCAATCACCAGGCGAAGACCTGGATGGGGTCCAAAGTGGGATAGTGGCAAAATGATCTTTCGTGTAAGCGTATTCTTGGTGGCGACCCTGCTTGCAGGAGCAGCTAACGCCGCTGGCACCAGCGCTGACGTGGTGCGCAATCTCGCGAGCCGGGTCGGACCGATCGTAGGCGCAGCTTCCGCGTGCCAGGCGATCGACCAGGGCCGGGTTCAGGCCATCGTCGACAAGTTTCGCGAGGTGATCCGCGAAGCCTCCGCGGGCGCTTCCGACCGCGACGAGCTCACCCGCGTCTTCAACGGCTTTGTCGCCGACGGGCGCAACCGGGTGGGCGCATCGCAGACCGACTGCACCACGGCGGGCCGCCAGCTCGCCGAGTTGGAGCGCTCGCTCGGCCAGGCCGCCCCCAGCCAGTCCAGCTCCGGCTTCGGCGGCGTCATCGGGGCGACCCCGGCCGCGGCGGCCACGGCGCCGACCGCGACCCTGCCGGCGACACTCACCAGCAACGTCCAGGGCGTCACCGCCAACGAGATCCGCTTCGGCATCTGCGGCCCGTTCTCCGGCGCCTCGCGTGAGCTCGGCCGGCAGATGAAGCTCGGCATCGAGGCAGCATTCAACCGCGCCAACGACGCCGGCGGCATCGCCGGCCGGTCGCTGCGCCTGTTTGCCGCCGACGACGGTTACGAGCCCGCGCGCACGCTCGAAGCGATGCGGCAGCTCTACGAAAAGGACAAGGTGTTCGGCTTCGTCGGCAACGTCGGTACGCCGACCGCCGCCGTCGCGATGCCCTACGCGCTGCAGCACCGGGCGCTGTTCTACGGCGCATTCACCGGCGCCAATATCCTGCGCAACGATCCGCCGGACCGCTATGTCTTCAACTATCGTGCAAGCTACGCCGAAGAAACCAACTCGGTCGTGCATTATCTGCTGAAGATCCGCCGGCTGCAGCCGAAGGACATCGCCGTCTTCGCACAGCAGGACTCCTATGGCGACGCCGGCTTCGCCGGCGTGTCCAAGGCGTTCCGCGCGCTCGGCCTGCCCGATTCGGCCATCCTGCGGTTGAACTACAAGCGCAATACCGTCGACGTCGAGGAGGCTGTCAACCAAATGCGGGCAATGAAGAACCCGCCCAAGGCCATCGTCATGGTGGCGACCTATCGCGCGGCAGCCAAGTTCATCGAGCGGACGCGCGACCTGTATCCGAACATGATCTACACCAACGTGTCGTTCGTGGGCTCGACCGAGCTGTCGGATGAATTGATGCTGCTCGGCCCGCGCTATGCCAGCGGCGTCATCGTCACCCAGGTGGTGCCGGCGGTCGGCGGCTATTCCAGCGCCGTGCTCGAATACAAGACCGCGCTGGAGAAGTATTTCCCCGGCGAAGCGCCGTCCTACGTTTCGTTCGAAGGCTACGTCTCGGCCAACGTCCTGATCCAGGCGTTGAAGCGCGTCGGCCCGCAGCTCGACACCGAAGCGCTGATCGACACGCTGGAGAACATGCGCGACGTCGATCTCGGCCTCGGCGCGAAGCTCGGTTTCGGTCGCGCGGAGCACCAGGCCTCGCACAAGATCTGGGGTACGGCGCTCGACGAGCGCGGCAAGTACCAGGCGATCGAGCTGGAATAGGCTTGATCCCCGGACCGATACGCCTGATCTCGCAAGCGCGGCAGCCAAAACTGCCGCGCTTTGCTTTGCGCATCTTTGCGTCAGAGCGGCGGGTCGACCGCCTCGTCATATTCCTTCTTAAAGCGGGCGATCAGTTCGGCCGCCGGCACCACCTTCTTGATCGCGCCGATGCCCTGCCCGCTTCCCCATATCTCCTTCCAGGCCTTCGGCTTGGCGCGCTCGCCGGACGCATCGGTGCCGAAGCTCATCTTGGATGGATCGGAGGTCGGCAGGTTGTCGGGATCGAGACCGGCCGCGACGACCGACGGCTTCAGATAATTGCCGTGCACGCCGGTGAACAAATTCGAATACACGATGTCGTCGGCGCCCGAAGCGGTGATCATAGCCTTGTAGGCCTCGACCGCGTTGGCCTCCTCGGTGGCGATGAAGGCCGAACCGACATAGGCGAAATCGGCGCCCAGGATCCGCGCCGCGCGGATCGCGCGGCCGTTGGCAATCGCGCCTGACAGCGCGATCGGGCCGTCGAACCAGGCCCGGGTCTCCGCCACGAAGGCGAACGGCGAGATGGTGCCGGCGTGACCGCCGGCTCCGGCCGCGACCAGGATCAGCCCGTCGGCGCCCTTCTCGACCGCCTTGTGCGCAAAGGTCTGGTTGATCACGTCGTGGAAGACGATGCCGCCCCAGCGATGCGCGGCCTGATTGAGCTCTTCGCGGGCGCCGAGCGAGGTGATGATCATCGGCACCTTGTATTTCTCGCACAGTGCGAGATCGTGCTCGAGCCGGTTGTTGGAGCGATGCACGATCTGGTTGACCGCGAACGGCGCCGACGGACGTTCCGGATGCGCCCTGTCATAGGCCGCCAGCTCCTCGGTAATCCGGGCCAGCCATTCGTCCAGCAATTCCGGCGGACGGGCATTGAGCGCCGGAAACGCGCCCACCACGCCGGCCTTGCACTGGGCGATCACGAGATCGGGCACGGAGATGATGAACAGCGGCGACCCGATCACGGGTATCGACAGGCGGCCCTTGAACAAGGCAGGCATGGACATGGACGGGATTTCCTCTTTTTCACTCTTCTTCGGGGATCAACGGGCAGCGCCGACGATGCCAGACATCATGACCGCAACGCAAACGGAAGGGAACCGATCAGGAGATTGCTGACGGGGTCTTGCGTGGACATGCTGCCGCGCGTTGCGTGTCCATCGCCGTGCGCGGCTATTGGCAGAGCGCCGAAGTCACGTAGGTATCGGTGCGGCAATCACCCGGTTTGCGCTGGCGTCCGGGAATCAAGACCTTGGCCGAGCAGGACTCGGCCGCATCGGTGTTGAGGCTCTTGCCTTCCTTGTAGCCCTTGCCTTGGCAGAGCTTGTTCGCGCCGAGCTTGCAATCCGGCGTGCCGTTCGCGGCGAGGGGACAGACCGAGCGGCCCGAGACCATGCTCGACGGCTTGGCGAGCCGCGACAGGGTCTCACCGCTCTGCTTGAGCGCGTCCTTGACCGTTTCGCCGTCGCCGTCCTTGCCCGGGATGCTCGCCGCATCCTTTGCCGGCTCGGCAGGGGCCGCATTTTTGTCGCCGCCCGTCTCGCCTGCGCTCTTGAGCGGCAGGATCGACATCTTCTCGAACAGCTTGCCGAGCTCGTCGACGATCCCCGAGCCGTCGGAATGCGCCGGCGCCTCTCCCGCATTGGGCGGTGCTGGCGTGGCCGGTGGCTGCTCCCGCAGGCCGAGGGATGGCTGAGACTGCGCCCATGCTGCGCCGGCCCCAATCAGCCAGAGTGCAACCAGGATCGACGCGGTGACTGCCGAATATTGCAGGCTGGAGAAGGGCGCGCCGGATCGGAGGGTCATTGCCGCAATCTAGACCGCGTGAGAGGCCTCGCAAAGCACAGAGAACTCTCCAGCAAAGACCCCATCAGATCATCTTGAATGCGATGACGAAGCCGAGAACCAAGACCGCAGCGCCAAGCGCAACCCACAGCCCGAGATGCTTTTCGATCCGAACCCTGATCCAGTCACCGTAGCGGTTGAGCAGAACGGCGGCGATGAAGAAGCGGGCGCCGCGGGCCACGATCGAGCACAAGACAAACAGCAGCAGATTGTAGCCGGCAAAGCCCGAGGTGATGGTCACGAGCTTGTAGGGGATCGGCGTCAGACCTTTGAGCAGGATGATGACCGCGCCCCATTCGGCATAGGAGGCTCTGAAAGCCTCGACTTTGCCGCCGAGCCCGTACAGCTGGATCAGGTAATGTCCGAGCGAGTCGTAGAGCAGCGCGCCGATCGCATAGCCGAGCATTCCACCCGCGACCGACGCCAGCGTGCAGACGCCGGCGAACAGCCAGGCCCGCTGCGGCTTCGCCAGCGACATCGGGATCAGCATCACATCCGGGGGGATCGGGAAGAAGGAACTCTCGGCGAAGGCAACCGCAGCCATGATCCAGAGGGCATGCGGCTTGTGGGCGGCGTCGAGACACCAATCGTAGATCCGTCTGAGCATGGTCCGCGATGAAGCAAACCGCGGCCCATTTGTCCACGGCCCATTTGTTCAAGGCGAGCTTCGCCCCCGCTCCGGATGGCAGCCGGATTAGTGCCGCTTGCGCAAAGCGCGCCCTTCGGTCGCGACAATTGGCCGCCGGGCCAGCCGAGCCTGCGCCGGTTTGGGGACCTTTACCGGCGATTTCGGCAGCTTCTCGGCGATGCCCAGCAAAAGCTCGCGCCGCGCCATCTCGCGCCAGACGTCATCCGGCCGCACGCCGATCTCGGCCCACAGCACCGCGAGATTGTAGATCAGGTCGGCGCTTTCGCGCACCACCGCTTGGGCGTCGCCCCTGACCGCATCGATGGCGACCTCGACGGCCTCCTCGGTGAGCTTCTTGGCCATTTTGGGCGTGCCCTGCTGCAACAGCTTGGCCGTGCGCGAGCGGGCAGGATCCAGGTCTCTGGCCGCCAGCACCGCGAGATAGAGCCGCTCGATCGAATCACCCATGACGGCAGAATAGTTAAAGGCCATGGCAGGCACGTTAACGCCTGTGTCGAAAATCAAAAAATCCGCCGGCGCGAGGCCGGCGGATTCAGGCGAAGCAGAACTGGATCACCAGCCCTGCTCATAACCGTAATACGGGCCACCGCCGTAGTAATAGGGGCCCGGGCCGTAATAGGCCGGGCGCCCGTAATACCCGTACCCGTAATGATCCTCATAATAGGAGCGCCGGTTCTGCTCGGCCGCGATGGCAAGCCCGGTGCCGACGATGCCGGCAAAGGCCGCCGCAGCCGCAGCACCGCCATTGCCGCGATAATGATGGTGACGCCGGCGGGCGCTGATATCGGTCGGACCGGTATCCTTGGCCGCCGCCGCCGATGGACGAGCCGACGGCGCGGCGCCGGCGAAAGCGAGGGTCGGCTGGACAGCGGTGAGCGCCACGGCCGCAACCGTCGCCAGCACCGCGGCGCGACCGGTACGGGCACGTCCTCCATGGGTCGTGATCATCTCCAAAACCTCCAATGCTCTTGGTCCGGGTAGTCAACGATCAATATGGAGAGTGGGTTCCCACATTGAAACCGGCGCTTCCGGAGCAAATCGCCGCAGGTGCGCTCATGAACCGTTCAGCTTCGATCAAGCACGATAAGGTGCGTCGGCCTGGGCCGCGCCGTCCGTCACAAAGCTGACATACAGCCGGCGGGCAGGTCTCAAAATTCGAAAGCGCGTCCCCCCGGGCGCCCGGCGTCATCAGATGCGCGTGCAACGATCCCCCCTCCTCTGGCGTCCGGTGCTGCTGGCAGCAGTCGTACTGGCCGGGCTTGGTGCATGTGCAGCCTTGGCGGAGGAGACGAAACGGCAGGTCGCCATCCAACTCGCGCTCGAGCGGCCGCTGGAGGCCAGCATGGCGCCGGTCGTGCTGGCAACCAGCCACGGGCTGTTCGGCGGCGAAGGCGTGGCGGTGACAACGACGATCGCGAAGGGATCGGCGGATGCAATTGCGCGCGTCGCATCCGGCGAGAGCGAGCTTGCAGTCGCCGACATCAATGAGTTGATCCGCTACCGTGACAATACCGCGAACCCGCCGGTCAAAGCGGTGTTCGTGCTGTTCAACCGGGCGCCCTACGCCATCATCGCGCGCAAGAGCCGCGGCATTCATGCCCTCGCGGATCTCGAGGGCAAGACGCTCGGCGTGACCGAAGGCGATCTCTCGATCCGGCTGTGGCCGGCGCTGGCGCGGCAGAACGACATCAAGACCTCCGCCGTCAAACTGTCGCGCATCGGAGCCGCGGTGCGCGAGCCGATTCTCTCCGCCGGTCAGGTCGATGCCGTCAGCGGCTTTTCCTATCTCTCCGCCGTGAACCTGCGCGACCGCGGCGTGCCGGCGGCGGACCTCGCAGTGCTACGCTTTGCCGATTACGGCTGCGAAGCCTATGGGCAGGCGATCATCGTCAGCCCGGCTTTCGCCGCGGCGCAGCCGGCCGCGGTGAAAGGATTCCTGCGCGCCCTGGTGGGCGGCTTGCACCTCGCGATCAAGGACCCGCCGGTCGCCGCGGCCGAGGTGGTCAGCCGGATGGATGACGGCTCCCGCGAGCTTGAACTCAGCCGGCTGGAGACTGTGCTGGCCGACAACGTGCTCACGCCGGAGGTGCGGCGTAACGGGATCGGCGGAATCGATCCCGCCCGGCTGGAGCGCGCGATCGACCAGATCGCCGAGGACTATCAATTCCACACGCGGCCCAAGGCGACCGACATCTTCGACGACAGCTTTCTGCCGCCGGTCGACAGTCGCCTGATCGATTGAGCGCTCCAATTAAGCGCTGTCGCTCCGTCACCATCCCGGGTTAAATAGCGCGCCCGCACTCTCGCTGGCTCGTTCCGCCAATGCAAGCTTCTCGCCATGTCCCTGCTCCGCCTCTATGTCCGCGTGCTTCGCCTGCTCGGCAAGGAGGCCCGGCTCGGCTGGATTCTCGCATTCGCCAACCTGGCGCTCGCCGGCGCGCAATTCGCCGAGCCGGTGCTGTTCGGCCGTATCATCGATGCGTTGTCCGGCAATGCATCCGGAGCGGCGGCCTGGCCGCTGCTCGCCGCCTGGGCCGGGTTCGGCCTGTTCACGATTCTGGCGGGCGCCGCGGTCGCATTGCACGCGGACCGGCTGGCGCACCGGCAGCGCCAGGCGGTCTTGAGCAGCTATTTCGAGCACGTCCTGCAATTGCCGCTGACCTTCCATTCCGGCACCCATTCGGGACGCCTGATGAAGGTGATGCTGAACGGCACCGACGCGTTGTGGCGGCTCTGGCTGTCGTTCTTCCGCGAGCATTTCGCCGCGATCATGTCGGTCATCGTGCTGCTGCCGCTGTCGCTCTATCTCAATTGGCGGCTCGCGATCCTGCTGTTCGTGCTCTGCGTCGTGTTCACGACGATGACGACGCTGATCGTGCGCAAGACCTATGGCATGCAGAGCGAGGTCGAGGAGCATGCCAGCAATCTTTCGGCGCGCGCCTCGGACGCGCTCGGCAACGTCGCGCTGGTGCAGAGCTTCGTGCGCATCGATGCCGAGGTGCAGGGCCTGCGCCACGTCGCGAGCCAATTGCTCTCGGTGCAGATGCCGGTGCTGGGCTGGTGGGCGGTGGTCTCCGTCATCACCCGCGCCTCGACCACGATCACGGTGCTCGCCATCTTCACGCTCGGCATCGCGCTGCATCAGGCCGGACTGTCGTCGGTCGGCGAGATCGTGATGTTCGTCTCCTTCGCGACCATGCTGATCCAGAAGCTGGAACAGGTGGTCGCCTTCATCAACAACGTGTTCATGGAGGCGCCGCGGCTGGCCGAATTCTTCACCGTGCTTGATGCGGTTCCGGCGGTGCGCGAGCGGCCCGATGCGATCGACATCGGGCGGCTGTCGGGCCTCATCGAATTCTGTGACGTGTCGTTCTCCTATGACGGCAAGCGGCCGGCCGTGGAGGATCTCACCTTCACCGCGCTGCCGGGCCAGACCATTGCGCTGGTCGGCCCGACCGGCGCCGGCAAATCGACGGCGATCGCGCTGTTGCATCGCGCCTTCGATCCGCAATCCGGCTTCATCAAGATCGACGGCATGGATGTGCGCGGGCTGAAGCTGTCGGCGCTTCGGCGCAACATCGGCGTCGTGTTCCAGGAAGCGCTGCTGTTCAACCGCTCGATCCGGGAGAATCTTTTGGTCGGCAAGCCCGATGCAACCGAGAACGAGTTGCGCACGGCGGCAGCCCGGGCGCAGGCGCTCGATTTCATCGAGCGTTCCGAGCGGGGCTTCGACTCCAATGCCGGCGAGCGTGGGCGCATGCTGTCCGGCGGCGAGCGCCAGCGGCTGTCGATCGCGCGTGCGCTGCTCAAGGATCCGCCGATCCTGATTCTCGACGAGGCCACCAGCGCGCTGGATGCGGTGACCGAGGCCAAGCTCAATGCGGCGCTCGACGAGGTGATGAAGGACCGCACCACTTTTGTGATTGCGCATCGGCTCTCCACCATCCGCAATGCCACCAGGATCCTGGTGTTCGAAGCAGGCCGCGTGATCGAAAGCGGAACATTCGACGAACTTGTCGCCAAAGGCGGCCATTTCGCGGAACTCGCCAAAGCTCAATTCATGGTGCACAGCGACCTGCAAGCCAGCCTTGCGAAGCCGGCCAAGGACAGCCCTGCCGTCACCCGTTAGACGTCACACGCCTTCATCGTGGAATTGATGAGTTGGCCCCTACCCCGGACTGCCGAGCCGGTATAGGTTTGCGGCCCTGCCGCAACCATCGGCACCGGATACGCTTGAAACCCGAGACACACTTGCCCTCCTCTCCCGACAGAGGCGGGTTCTCAAAGGACCGGAATCGAATAGTGCAGCCTCGTCGTCCGTTGCTCCGCAAGTCGCCCTTCAAATCTCTCATCGTCGCTGCCTTGGTGACGCTGTTAGCACCGCGCCTCGCGCTGGCCGAAGCGCTGCTGCTCGTCGAAGCCGACAGCGGCAAGGTGCTGGAGGCGCAGAACCCGACTAATCCCTGGTACCCCGCCTCGCTCTCCAAGCTGATGACGGCCTATGTGACCTTGAAGGCGGTGAAGGACGGCAAGATCACGCTCGACACGCTGTTCACGGTGTCGCCGACCGCGGCTTCCCAATCGCCCTCGAAGATGGGCTTCCGCCCCGGCACCCAGGTCACGGTCGACAACGCGCTGAAGATGATGCTGGTGAAGTCCGCCAACGACATGGCGGTGGTGCTGGCGGAAGGCGTGGGCGGCTCGATCGACGGCTTCTCCACGATGATGAACGAGACCGCGCAGAAGCTCGGCATGACCCAGACGAGCTACGTCAATCCGAACGGTCTGCCGGCCGACGGCCAGATCACCTCCGCCCGCGATCTTGCGATCCTGGCGCGCGCGATCATCCGCGATCTGCCGGAATACGAGTATTTCGTCCACATTCCCTCGATCCGTTATGGCAAGCGGATTACCCAGAACTTCAACAAACTGATCGGCCGCTATCCCGGCGCCGACGGCTTCAAAACCGGCTTCATCTGTGCCTCCGGCTACAATCTGGTGGCCTCCGCGACGCGCAACGGCCGCCGCCTGATTGCGGTCGTGCTCGGCGCTTCCTCGGGACAGATGCGCGCGGTGCGCGCTGCCCAATTGTTGGAGCGCGGCTTCAACGGCAACCAGCTCGCCTGGCTGAAGCCGTCGCTCGGCACGGTGGATAGCCTGGTGCCGGTCGATGCCCCGCCACCCAATCTTCGCGACGAGATGTGCGGCGGCAAGCGCCACAAACCCGCCAGCGACGAAGACGAGGATACGGTGGCCAGTGCAGGCAGCGACAATGGCGGCAGCACCGTGCTCGCTGGCCTGCAGCCGCCTGCGCTCAAGCCGTCGGAACTGCTGGCTGCGGCGCCCCAACCGTCCGAACCGATCCCGGTCTATACCGGCCCGACCCGCACCGGCGCGGCGCTGATCGCTGCCATAGCCGCCGATGCCGACGCCCAGACACCGCCAAAGCACCGCGGCAAAAAGGCGCGCATCGCTGCCAGGAAAGGTGGGGTCGACGCGGCCGACAGCAAAGCCGACGCCAAAGGCCCCAACAAAGGCTCCAAGACGGCGACCCGGACCGAAATGAAGATCGACGTCAAGCCTGGCAAGGCGGCAAAGCCGGACGCCAAGCAGGCGCCGTCGCGCCATGCCAATGCCAAGCCGGACCCGGCAGGCAAATCGGCGAATAAGCCGGCGGACAAGGCAAGCTCCGACAGCGCCTCCGCCAAGCCAGCCAAGCCAAAAGCCGCGGCCAAGCCGAAGAGCGGGGCCGGGACCGGCAGCACCGACGCCAAGCCAGCGCCGAAGAACGGCTGACCCGAGAGCGAGAGGAACATCCGCGGCCGCGCGCTCGGCCGAGCCCCTGTTGGCGTTAATCCTCGTCGCCACGACGGTTCCCGGCTGCTTGCCTTGAGCGGCTGGACATTCGATATTGGCCGCCAAGAGCCTCGCCACACGCGGCGAACACGAGAAACGAGAGAGGAAGACCATGGAGCGCATCTGGCTCAAGCAATATCCGGCCGGCGTTCCCGCCGATATCGATCCGGGCCGATATTCCTCGCTGGTCGAACTGCTGGAAGAATGCTTCGCAAGGTTCGCCGATCGCCGTGCCTTCATCTGCATGGACAAGGCGATCAGCTATCGCGAGCTCGACGAGATGTCGGTCGCGCTCGCCGCCTATTTCCAGGGCTTAGGTCTGGCCAAAGGCGCACGCGTCGCACTGATGATGCCGAACGTGCTGCAATATCCGGTCGCGATCTCGGCCGTGCTGCGCGCGGGCTTTGCCGTCGTCAACGTCAATCCGCTGTATACACCCCGCGAGCTCGAGCATCAGCTCAAGGACTCCGGCGCGGAGGCCATCATCGTGCTGGAGAATTTCGCGCATACCGTCGAGCATGTGTTGAGCCACACGCAGGTGAAGCACGTCGTGGTGGCCAGCATGGGCGACCTGCTCGGCTTCAAGGGCGTGATCGTGAACCTGGTGGTCCGTCGGCTGAAGAAGATGGTTCCAGCCTACTCGCTCCCGGGTGCCGTTCGGTTCAATGAGGCGCTTGCGAATGGCCGCACCAAGCGCTTCACCAAGCCTTCGATCGGTCCCGACGACGTCGCGTTCCTGCAATATACTGGCGGCACCACCGGCGTTTCCAAGGGCGCCACGCTGGTCCATCGCAACATCGTCGCCAACGTGCTGCAGAACGATGCCTGGCTGCAGCCGGCCCTGGAGAAGCCGCCGCACGTCGATCAACTGCTGATCGTCTGCGCGCTGCCGCTCTATCACATCTTTGCGTTGACCGCCTGCTTCCTGCTCGGCGTGCGCGCCGGCGGGACCAACCTCCTGATCCCGAACCCGCGCGATATCGGCGGCTTCATCAAGGAGCTGATGAAGTATCAGGTCAACAACTTCCCGGCCGTCAACACGCTCTACAACGGGCTGATGCATCATCCCGACTTCAAGAACATCGATTTCTCCAAGCTCAAGATCTGCAATGGCGGCGGCATGGCCGTCCAGCGTCCGGTCGCGGAGCAGTGGCAGAAGATCACCGGCTGCAGCATCGCAGAAGGTTACGGGCTGTCGGAAACGTCACCGACTTTGACCTGCAATCCGCCGACCGCTACCGAATTCAACGGCACCATCGGCATTCCCGTGCCGTCGACCTGGATTTCGATCCGTGACGACGAGGGCAACGAAGTGCCGCTCGGCCAGCCCGGCGAGATCTGCGCCAAGGGACCGCAGGTCATGGTGGGCTATTGGAATCGCCCGGACGAGACCGCAAAGGTGATGACCGCCGACGGCTTTTTCCGCACCGGCGACATCGGGGTGATGTCGGACGACGGATATATCCGGATCGTCGACCGCAAGAAGGACATGATCCTGGTCTCGGGCTTCAACGTCTATCCGAACGAAGTCGAGGAAGTCATCGCGACCCATCCGGGCGTGCTGGAAACCGCCGTCATCGGCCTGCCGGACGAGAAATCAGGCGAAGTGGTGAAGGCCTTCGTGGTCAAGAAAGACCCGGATCTGACGGCCGACGACATCGTCAAATACTGCCACGAGCAGCTCACCAACTATAAGGTTCCAAAACAGGTCGAGTTCAGGACGGAGTTGCCGAAGACCAATGTCGGCAAGATCCTGCGCCGACAGCTGCGGGACGAGAAGAAGCCGCCTGCAGCCGCTTGATGATCATCGCCGCCGCATGAGCGGCGATGACGGACACGTGAACGCGGGCCGCCGTTGCCGTTTTCTTAGCCGCGAATAAGGTACACGCGCCACGCATGAATGAATGCTCCGAGGGAGATTGAGGATGACGATCCAAGTAGGCGACAAGCTACCGCAGGCCCAGTTCAGGGTCATGACTGAAGAAGGCCCCCAGGTCAGGAGCACCGACGACATCTTCAAGGGCAAGAAGGTCGCGCTGTTCGCCGTGCCCGGCGCCTATACCGGCACCTGCCACAAGATGCATCTGCCGAGCATCTTCCTCAACGCCTACGCCATGAAGAACAAGGGCGTCGACACCATCGCGATCGTCTCGGTCAACGATGCCTTCGTGATGAATGCGTGGAAGCGCGACACCGACCAGCGGGACGAAGCGATCTTCCTCGCCGACGGCAATGCCGACTTCACCAAGGCGATCGGCATGGAGCTCGATGCCTCCGGCGCCGGCCTCGGCATCCGCTCCAAGCGCTATTCGATGCTGGTCGAGGATGGCGTCGTGAAGAAGCTCAACCTCGAGCCCGCCCCGGGCAAGGTCGAGGTCTCAGGCGGCGACACGCTGCTTGGGCAGCTGTGAAGCGCGCAGCCAAGCAAGCTTGAGGCATACGGCCTCCACATAACAGCTGTCGTTCCCCGCGGAAGCGGGGAATCCAGTACGCCGCGGCTTCTCGATCGATCACTGCCGTCTCTGGAATACTGGATCGCCCGGTCAAGCCGGGCGATGACGGCGAGATAGGAGCTTCGAGCTTCGCTCGGTTACTACCCTCTCACATTCTTCTGCAGCCTTGCCATCGCGACGCCATCGCGCGCCAGCTGGTCGGCGCGCTCGTTCTCGGCGTGGCCGGCATGGCCCTTGACCCAATGCCAGTTCACCTGGTGCGGCTTCAGCGACGCATCGAGCCGCTGCCACAGTTCGGCATTCTTGACCGGCTTCTTGTCCGCGGTCTTCCAGCCGTTCCGCTTCCAGCCGTGAATCCACCCCGTGATGCCCTGCCGGACGTACTGGCTGTCGGTATAGAGCTCGACCTGACACGACTTCTTCAGAGCCTCCAGCGCCGAGATCGCGGCCATCAGCTCCATCCGGTTGTTGGTGGTGTGCGGCTCGCCGCCCTTCAGCTCTTTTTCCTTGTCGCCGAACTTCAGGATCGCGCCCCAGCCGCCCGGGCCGGGATTGCCCGAACAAGCGCCGTCGGTATGGACGATGACCAGGGGAAGACCGCTCACGCCATGGCTCCGGATACGCCGAGCCCGTAGTCGCGAATACTCGCCACGCTCTGGTGGAAGCGCAGCTTGCGGACATATTCGAGCGGGTCCTTCGGCTTGACCAGCGCGCCGGGCGGCACGTTGAGCCAATCGACCAGCCGCGTCAGCAGGAAGCGGATCGCCGCCCCCCGCGCCAGCAGCGGCAACGCCTCCTGCTCGGCCTCGGACAGCGTACGCTCGCGGCCATAGGCATTAAGGAAGGCGCGCGCCTTGGTGACGTTGAAGGAATGATCGGCCTCGAAGCACCAGGCATTGAGGCAGATCGCGACGTCGTAGGCCAGGATGTCGTTGCAGGCGAAGTAGAAATCGATCAAGCCGGACAATTGGTCGCCGAGGAACAGCGCGTTGTCCGGAAACAGATCGGCATGGATGACGCCGGCGGGCAGCGCGGTCGGCCAGGATTTTTCGAGATGATCGAGCTCGGCCGCGAGGAAGGCGGCAAGCCCGGCCTGCACGCCGTCGGCGCGCGGTGCGGCTTGCGCAAACAAGGGCCGCCAGCCGGCGACCGAGAGCGCATTGGCGCGGTGCATCGGGAAATCACGGCCGGCGAGGTGCAGCTTCGCCAGCGCCTGACCGATCGCAGCGCAATGGCTCGCATGCGGCTTGCGTGGCCATACCCCTTCGAGGAAGTCGATGATTGCAGCCGGCCGTCCGCAGAGGCTCGACAGCGTCTCGCCGCTCCTCATCCTGACCGGCTGCGGGCAGACGATGCCGTGCCCGGCCAGATGCGCCATCAGCCCGAGAAAGAACGGCAGATCGCCCCTCGCGACGCGCTTCTCATAGAGCGTCAGGAAGAACGAGCCCTTGCTGGTGTGCAGCAGGAAGTTGGAGTTTTCGACGCCCTCGGCGATGCCCTTGTAAGAGAGGAGATCGCCGATGTCGTATTGTTTCAGGAATTCCGCGAGCTCATCGGCGGCGACGTCGGTATAGACCGCCATGTAAGCTTATTCCGCCGCCGCTTCGGGCCTGAGCGAACGCGGCAGTGGGAAGAACTCATTCTCTTCCGCCGCCGACACCGTCTCCACATGCAGCGTAAAGCGCTCGGCGAAGGCGCTCATGATCTCCTCGACGATCACCTCGGGCGCCGAGGCGCCGGCGGTGATGCCGAGGCTCTTGATACCCTCGAAGCGCGTCCAGTCGATCTCCGAGGCACGTTGAGCCAAGACTGCAATCGGGCAGCCCTCGCGTTCGGCGACCTCGCGTAGCCGCTGCGAATTCGACGAGTTCGGCGCGCCCACCACGATCAGCGCATCGACCACCGGCGCCACCTTCTTCACCGCGAGCTGACGGTTGGTGGTGGCGTAACAGATGTCTTCCTTGTGCGGGCCCGAGATGTTCGGGAAGCGCCCCTTGAGAATCGCGACGATATCCTTGGTGTCGTCGATCGACAGGGTGGTCTGGGTGACGAAGGCGAGGTTGTTCGGGTCCTTCGGAGTGAAGGTCTCGGCATCCTCGGCGGTCTCGATCAGCGTCACCGCCCCGACGGGCAGCTGGCCGACGGTACCGACCACCTCGGGATGATGCGAATGGCCGATCAGCAGGATCTCGCGGCCGCGCTTGAAGTGGATGGCGGCCTCCCGGTGCACCTTCGTCACCAGCGGACAGGTGGCGTCCAGCGAGAAGAAATTGCGTGCCTGGGCCTCGGCCGGAACCGACTTCGGCACGCCATGCGCCGAAAATACCACCGGGGCATTGGTGCTGTCGGGAATTTCCGCCAGTTCCTCGACGAAAATCGCGCCTTTTTTCTTCAAGCTGTCCACGACGTATTTATTATGGACGATCTCGTGGCGGACATAGACCGGCGCGCCATAGATGGTGAGCGCCCGTTCCACGGTATCGATGGCCCGAACCACGCCGGCGCAGAAGCCGCGCGGCGAGCAAAGCACGATTTTAAGGTCTGGTTTGGCTGCCATGAAGCTGATCTGTGCGGGCTGATTTCGGCGACCGAACATCCCCGGGCCGGCAAGCAGGGGCGGTCGTTGCAAATGCGCGTCCAGACACGACTTGGGACCGGTTTCCGGCCCTGTCAAGGCTGTTCTTGAGGCCATTGCGCCAGAGCCCCCGGACAGATTATATAGGAGGCAATTCCCGTCATCGTCGATGACCGCAGTTTCGCCTCCGAGGCAGGGGGCGGAGCACAAAGGAGATTTGCCATGAGCAACGCCCCGCTGATGCCGAAGGCAACTGCCGTGTGGCTGGTTGACAATACCGCGCTGACCTTCGACCAGGTCGCCGATTTCACCAAGATGCACCCGCTCGAGGTGCGCGCCATTGCCGACGGGGACGCCGCCCAGGGCATCAAGGGCATGGACCCGATCTCCACCGGCCAGCTCACCCGCGAGGAGATCGAAAAGGGCGAGCGCGACCCGAACTACCGCCTGAGGCTGCAGGAAAGCAAGGTCGTGCTGCCCGCGCAGGGCAAGCGCAAGGGTCCGCGCTATACCCCGGTGTCGCGCCGCCACGAGCGCCCCAGCGCCATCCTCTGGCTGCTCCGCAACCATCCCGAGCTGAAGGATGCCCAGATCATGCGCCTGGTCGGAACGACCAAGAGCACGATCGCCAGCGTCCGCGACCGCACCCATTGGAACGCGCAGACGCTCACCCCGATGGATCCGGTGACCCTCGGCCTGTGCTCGCAGATCGAGCTCGATTTCGAGGTGCAGCGTGCCGCCAAGGAGCGGCCGATCGACGCCCAGTACAGCGGGGCCACCCTGCTGCCGGCCTCGGAGACCACCCGCAAGGATGAATTCGAGCACGCCGACCGCGACCAGGACGACCTCAACGTCGACGCCGTGTTCGCCAAGCTGAAGACGCTCGGCGGCAAGAAGGCCGAGGACGACGAGTAGGCGCGGCAAGCCGCCTCAACTCAGGACAGAAAAAAGGCGCCGGAGGGTTTCCGGCGCCTTCGTTTTTCAGGAACGATTCAGAAGCCGTCCGGCTCAGAACCGGTAGGTCACGCCGCCGCCGATCAGCCAGGGATCGATATGGGCGCTGCCGGTGACCGGGATCACGCCGTTGACGGTGGCCGAATAGTTCGGCCGCAGCCACAGCTTCTTGACGTCGAGGTTGAGACCCCAGTGCCGGTCGATCATGTAGTCGAAGCCGAACTGCACTGCGCCGCCCCACTGGTTGCTGACATGCAGATTGGTGACCGTGAGCGGCAGACCGCCAATGATCGAGGTGGTGTTGCTGGCGCTATTGTTGAAGAACACGGTGTAGTTCACGCCGGCGCCGATATAGGGCTGGAACGCGCCGAAATTGGTGAAGTGGTATTGCAAGGTCAGGGTCGGCGGCAGCAGCGTGGTCTTGCCGATGCTGAGGCCGTCCAGAGATCCGGTGCCGCTGATCTTGTTCCGGGTCACGCCGAGGATCAGTTCGGCCGCGATGTTCGGGGTGAAGTAGTAGCTGATATCGAGCTCAGGGACGACCGAGTCGCCGATCTTGAGGCCGGAATTCGGCGACGACAGCGCCGGGATGCCCAGCACATTGACCGAGCTGCCGCCCGAATCCGGCAGCACGCCGAGGGCGCGAAGGCGGATCTGCCACGGGCTCCAGGTCTCCACCACCGGAGGCGCCTTTTTGTAGACCGGCGCCGCCTGCAGATCGGCCGCTTGCGCGAAGCCCACCGCCCCGCAGATCGACGCCGCCGCCACCAGCAGCGACGACGTGAGTTTTTGGATTTTGTTCATCAGAAAGTCCCCATCGCCACACTTCAGCGCGGGCCAAGCCGCGCGTTACGGGCGAAGATGTGGCAGAGAGGGGAACCTACCCGATTTGATCTAGATCAATCGCGGCCGTTGTGGCGGCAATGTCATGCAACTGTGGCCGGGAGGCCACGGAACGCGACAGCAGATCGCAACTACGCCGCCGCGCCGTCCTGGTATTTCATGGCCGGTCGGGATGGTTGAGCATGTATTCGCCCAGATCCCGCTGCCTGCGGTCGGCGCGGGCTTCGGCCCGCTGCCTCTGCACGTCGCGGTCCCTGCGGCAGGCGACGTATTGCGCCGAGCCGGGCGCCACGGTTCCCCCGGCCTGGCAGAACGAATCATCGTCGTCATTGCCTGCTGCGGCGGCAGGCCCCTGGTGCCGAGCGGCGCAGCCGGCGAGGACCAAGGCAAAACAGAACGGGACGACGAGGAGCGGACGGATCGGGCGCATCGGACTCACAGCCTGAATGGGCGCCCTGTTTAGCCGAAAATGCGGGGTTTGTAAGTGGCCTGCGCCGGGCTCGCGCCCGCGCGCCGGCCCGGAACCCGCCCCGTTATACCCGGCTCTTCAGCGCCTCGCCGATCTCGTCCAGCACCTTGGGATCCTCGATGGTAGCCGGCATGGTCCATTCCTCGCCATCGGCGATCTTCTTGATGGTGCCGCGCAGGATCTTGCCGGAACGGGTCTTCGGCAGCCGGCCGACCGTGATCGCGAGCTTGAACGCCGCCACCGGACCGAGCTTGTCGCGCACCAGCGCCACGATCTCCTTCTCGATCTCCGAAGGCTTGCGCGCCACGCCGGCCTTGAGCACGATGAAGCCGCAGGGCACCTCGCCCTTGATCGCGTCCTTGATGCCGAGCACCGCGCATTCGGCGACATCGGGATGGGAGGCGAGGATCTCCTCCATGCCGCCGGTCGACAGCCGGTGGCCTGCGACATTGATGATGTCGTCGGTGCGCCCCATCACGAAGATATAGCCATCCTCGTCCTTGAAGCCGGCATCGGAGGTCTTGTAGTAGCCGGGGAACTCACTGAGATAGGACTCCTTGAAACGCACATCCTGCTGCCACAGCGTCGGCAAGCAGCCCGGCGGCATCGGCAGCTTGATCACGATCGAGCCCATCGTGTTGGCCGGCACCGGCTTGGCGGCCTCGTCCACCACATCGACCTGATAGCCCGGCATCGGCACGGTCGGCGAACCGTGCTTGACCGGCAACAGCCCGAGCCCAACCGGATTGCCGGCGATGCACCAGCCGGTCTCGGTCTGCCACCAATGGTCGATCACCGGCACCTTGAGCTGCTGCTCCGCCCATTCCACCGTCGGCGGATCGGCGCGCTCTCCGGCCAGGAACAGCGTGCGGAATTGCGACAGGTCGTATTGGCCCAGCAGCTTGCCGTCCGGATCGTCCTTGCGGATGGCGCGGAAGGCCGTGGGCGCCGTGAACAATGCCACGGCCTTGTGCTGGTTGATCACGCGCCAGAACGCGCCGGCGTCGGGCGTGCCGACGGGCTTGCCTTCATACATGATCGAGGTCGCGCCGTGGATCAGCGGCCCGTAGATGATGTAGCTGTGGCCGACCACCCAGCCGATATCTGAGGCACACCACCAGACCTCGCCCGGCTTGATGCCGTACAGATTCTCCATCGACCATTTCAGCGCAACGAGATGGCCGCCATTGTCGCGCACCACGCCCTTCGGCTTGCCGGTCGTGCCCGAGGTGTAGAGGATGTAGAGCGGATCGGTCGCGAGCACGGGGACGCAGGGCGCGCGCTTGCCGTTGACGAGAGCGGATTTACGCAAGGCGGCCCAATCATAGTCGCGCCCGGGCATGAGCTCGCAGACGTGCTGCGGCCGCTGCAGGATGATGCAGGCCTGCGGCCTCTTGTCTGCGAGCTTGATCGCCTCGTCGAGCAGCGGCTTGTAGTGCACGATGCGCCCGGGCTCGATGCCGCAGCTTGCGGAGAGGATCAGCTTCGGCGCGGCATCGTCGATCCGGGTGGCGAGCTCCTTCGCCGCGAAGCCGCCGAACACGACCGAATGCACCGCGCCGATCCGTGCGCAGGCCAGCATCGCCACCATCGCCTCCGGCACCATCGGCATATAGAGGATGACGCGGTCGCCCTTGACGACGCCAAAGTCCTGCATGATGGCCGCGAGCGTCTCGACCTCCTTCAGCATCTCGGCATAGGTGAAGGTCGTCACTGAATTGGTCAGCGGCGAGTCGTGGATCAGCGCCGGCTGATCGCCGCGGCCGGAGGCGACATGGCGGTCGAGCGCGTTGTAGCAGGTGTTGACGACGCCGCCGGCGAACCAGCGGCCATAGGCGCCCATTGTGGGGTCGAAGACCTTCTTGGCCGGCTCGATCCAGTCGATCGCCCGCGCCGCCTCTGCCCAGAAACCCTCAGGGTCCTGCAGCGACCGGGCATGGACCTCGAAATATCGGCTCTGTCCCTGAACGTTCATGGGCTACCTCCGGCATGTTTTTCTGGTGGGATCGAGTGGATCAGGGCGGCCGCCCCAGCCATGATCCGGATCAATTCCAACGACGATTTGGCGGCATTGTCCCGCGAAGCGGGCGCATTTCAAGCCGGAAAGTGCGGCTCGCGCGGCCCCGCCATCCGGCTAATATCCGTCCGCACCCTGCAGCTGCTGCAGCCGGTCGCGCATCGCCTTTTTCAAGTCGTAGCCGGGACGGCCGAAATCGGCGTTGCGGCGGGAGAGATAGGCCTCCTGCTCGCGCTGGCGCAATCGCGCCGCGCGGGCATCGACCTTGGAGGCCTCGCGGACGACCCAGCCGTTGACGACCGAGATTTCACGATCGAGATCGGCCAATTCCGGATCGGCACAGATCGCCTTCTCGACCGGCCGGCGGGCCGTGTCGCAGTTGAAGCTCGGCCGACCCGCGACCGCCATTCGCGCGCCGAGCCGTTCGATCTCCTGGGCCAATGAACGATAATTGCTCCGCGCGCTGGCATGCGTGGGATTGAGCTTGAGCGCGGCTGCGAAATCAGCGAGCGCCTTCGGCCGGTCGCCGCGCTTGCGCTGCAGCTCGCCACGCGCATTGAAAATGTCGGCAAAGGTGGGATCGAGCTGCAGCACGACGTCGTAATCGGCAATCGCGCGATCGGTCTGTCCTCTGCTGATCAGGACGGACGCCCGCGCGATCAGCGCATTGATGCGGTCGGTCTTGGTCGCCTTGGGATTGTCGATCAGCGCGCTGCATTCGCTCAGCACCTTGTCCGCATCGCTGGCCTGGGAAGCGGTGACGCAGGCCGCGGGATCGACCGGCAGCTCCTTGGCCGGATCGGCGGCGCCGACTGCATGCGCCTGGGCCGCGAGCGACAACATGGCGGCGCCCACCATCACGTAAAGGACACCGACGGTACGGGCATTCGAAGGCTTACGCATCAAGAGTTCGCGACGGTGAGCAAGGATGAGTGGGCGCAGCCGAGCTGAAGGAGCAATTTGCGGCACCGATCCCGACGTATGTTTTGGATGCTGCGCTGGGGACGACGAGCACCCTAGCGCAGGTCGTTTCGTTTGACGACACACGAATGGATCATCAGCCTGTCATTTAGGACAGTCCTGCAATCGCCGCGACGATGGCCGCCGTCGCCTTCGCACGTCGGCCGGCGGCCAACCATGTCAACTCCGACATGTCAGCCCGCCATCGACCACCAAGGTGATCCCGGTAACGTAGCGCGATTCGTCGGAGGCCAGGAACAGCGCCGTATTGGCGACGTCGAACGCGTCGCCCATGTGTCCCATCGGGACCTGGGCATCGCGCTTCCTCCACATCTCCTCGACATCACCCTTGGCGTAGCTCGCCGCCAGTCCGGCGGAGTGCTCGACCATCGGCGTCTTCATCAATCCGGGCAGAATGGCATTCACCCGCACATGATGCGGCGCGAACTCCACGGCGGAGGTCCGCGTCATCTGGTTCATCGCCGCCTTGCTGGCGCCGTAGCTGACATAGGAAATGCCGACATGGCTGATCGAGGCGACCGAAGAGATGTTGACGATCGAGCCGCCGCCTTGGGCGATCATGACCGGCACCACATGCTTCATCGCGAGATAGGCGCTCTTCAGGTTGACCGCGAAGACGCGGTCCCACTCCGTCTCCTCGACCTCGACGACGCTGCCCGTCTCGGCGATGCCGACATTGTTGTCCAGCACATCGATCCGGCCATAGGTCGCAAGGCAAGCCTGCACCATCACCGCAACTTCAGCCCCGCGCGACACGTCGGCGGTGAAGGCCGTGGCGCTACCGCCCTCGCCCTCGATGAGGCGGACCGTCTCCTGCGCGGCATCCCGGTTGCGGTCGACGCAGAACACCTGCGCGCCGTGACGGGCGAAGGTGACTGCGGTCGCCTTGCCATTGCCCCAGCCGGGACCGATCGAGCCGGCCCCGACCACCATGGCCACCTTGCCCTCGAGACGCTCCATCGTTTCCTCCATCTGTTGTTATTTGTTGCAGACGCTCATGGTGATCGTCGCCGAGCCGATATCATGACCGAAAATATCGGAGAAGGTCCGGCATCGTCCGTCCGAACAGATCCGCCATTCCCCAGCCGCGCCGGAATTGCCGAGCACGACCTCGGCCAGCGGCGCCCGCTGCGGGCTCCACTGAAACCAGCCCTCGACCAGCCGCGCCTCGGGCGGCGGCTCCATGCCGGCACCGGAACCCTTCACCCGCGCCCGCACCAGTTCGAGCCCGCGCGGGGTCGTCTGCCAGTCCTCCTGCCAGGCGGTCTTCTCGACCGAATGAGTCCACGCAAGGGTGAACGCCGCGATCGACAGCGTTTTCACCACGCCCGCGGACGCAAGGCAGAGACTCACGCGGCGGCAACCGCCGCGCGCGACGGCCGTTGCCGCCATTGCCACAGCACCACCCCAAGCGCGATCACGAAGCCGACGGCGTCGCTGTAGGCGAATTCGCCGAGCAGGCAGATCGACGCGGCCAGCGCGGCAATGCGCTCGATCACGCTCATCCGGGCAAACAGGAAGCCGATGGCAACCATGCCGAACAGGCCGATCGCGATCAGCGCCTTGACGGTGGCAAACACCACGGCACCGGCAAAGCCGAGTTCGGCCGCCATCGGATCGCCAGGCTGCAGCATCAAGGCCGGCGAATAGACGAAGATGAAGGGGATCACGTAGCCCGCAAGCGCGATCCGCATCGCCTCCCAGCCGATCTTGTCAGGGTTCTCCTTGGCGATCGGCGCAGCCGCCAGCGCGGCCAGCGCCACCGGCGGCGAGAGGTCGGCCATGATGCCGTAATAGAACGCGAACATGTGGCTCGCGATCAGGGGCACGCCGAGCTTGGCCAAAGCGGGGGCGGCGAGCGCCGCGGTGATGATGTAGGTCGGGATGGTCGGGATGCCGGTGCCGAGCAGGATGGAGAGCAGCATGGTCATGATCAGCGCGCCGAACAGACTCGTCTGCCCGAGTCCGATCACCCAGCTGCCGAAGATCGAGCCGACGCCGGTCTGGGTCATCATGCCGATGATGACACCGACGATGGCGCAGGCCATGCCGACGGTCAGCGCCGACTTGGCGCTCTCGGCGAGAGAATCCCTGCAGGCGTGCAGCGTGCCCATGCCGCCGCGCACGAAGGCGGTGATCACGACGAGGCCAGCGACGACGGAGGCGACAGGCAGGATCTGCAGGCCATTGCGCGAGAGCGCGCCGACGATCAGCGCCAGGCCGATCCAGAAGACGTAACGCAGCACCTGATTCGAAACGCCCATGGTGATGCAGGTGCCGAGGATCAGGGCCACCGTCAGCGCGAGGCCCATCGAACCGGCATAAAGCGGCGTGAAGCCTTCGAACAGCATGTAGACCAGCGCGGCGAGCGGCAGGACCAGGTACCAGCGCGCCACCAGCGCGTGCCAAGCACTCGGGATCTCGGAGGCCTTCATGCCGGTCAGGCCATGCTTGCCGGCCTCCAGATGCACCATCCAAAAGGCCGACGCGAAGTAGAGGATGGCAGGAATGACCGCCGCCTTGACGATCACGGAATAGTCGACGCCGAGCGTCTCAGCCATGATGAAAGCGACCGCGCCCATCACCGGCGGCATGATCTGGCCGCCCATCGATGCCGTCGCCTCGACACCGGCAGCGAAGGCGCGGCGATAGCCGAACCTGATCATCAGCGGAATCGTGAACTGGCCGACGGTGACGACGTTGGCGACCCCGGAGCCCGAGATCGTGCCCATCATGCCCGAGGCGAACACGGCGACCTTGGCGGGGCCGCCGCGGGTGCGTCCGAACAGGCCGAGCGAGACGTCGGTGAACAGCTGGATCATGCCCGCGTGTTCGAGGAACGAGCCGAACAGGATGAACAGGAAGATGTAGGTCGCCGAGACATAGATCGGCACGCCATAGAAGCCTTCGGTGCCGAAGGACAGATGCGTGATGACCTGATCGAAATCGTAGCCGCGATGGTTGAGCGGCGCCGGCAGATACTGCCCGAAGAACCAATAAAGCAGGCAGGCCCCGCACATCAAAGGTAGCGCCAGACCCATCAGCCGGCGCGTGCCCTCGAAGATCAGGACCGCAAGCAGCGTCCCGACCGCGAGGTCGCCATAGGTGGGATCGCCGTCACGCGCGATCAAGTCGGCATAGAAGATCCATTGGTAGAGGCCGCACAGGAATCCGGCTGCACCGATCAGCCAGGCCGCCGCGCGGCCGGCATTGCTCTTGGCCGTGAAATTTCCGATCAGGCCAAAGGTCAGCAGCAGCAGGAAACCGACATGGACGCCGCGGACCACCTGGCTCGGCAGATAGTTGAAGGCTGCGACATAGAGCTGGAAGGCGGCGAAGACGATGCCGATCCCATACGCCAGATGGCCCCAGCGGCCGGGACCAAATCCCTCCGGAAAGCCGTGTTCGAAATTGTCGAACTCGACCTTGACCGGCGTTTCCATGCTGACTGCTTCTAACGTCATGCTTCCCCCAGCGCCTGCGCGGGCGGGGCTGCCGGATGGCCGCCTCGTCCGAGCTCAAGTGATTTACGATCGCAGATCGCCATGTGCGCGTCTCATTCCAGCCTGTTCGACATCAGGCAACGCCGAGAGGACGACTGCGATGCAGCCGCTACTTCATCAGGCCTTTCTCCTTGTAGTAGCGGATAGCGCCCGGATGCAGCGGCACCGGACTGCCCTGCACGGCGCTCTCCAGCTTGATCTCCTTGCCGGCTGCGTGCGCATTCGCGAGTTCTGGCAGCGATTCGTAGATCAGCTTGGTCATCTGATAGGCGAGATCGTCCGATACGGTCGCGTTCGTGACCAGGTAGTTGATCACGGCGGCGGTCGGCACATCCTTGTCCTGTCCCTTATAGGTGCCGGCCGGGATGACGGTTGCCACGAACGGCGGTCCGATCTTCTCCACGACCTCCTTCGGCACCGCCACGACGGTGATCTCGCTGGAGGTCGACAGGTCCTTCAGCGAGGCGACGCCGAGACCGGCCGACTGCAGCGTCGCGTTCAATTGGCGGTTCTTCATCAGATCGACGGATTCGGCGAACGGCAGATATTCGACCTTGCCCAGATCCTTGTAGCTCATGCCCGCGGCGGCCAGGATCGCTCGCGAATTCAGCTCGGTGCCCGATTTCGGCGCACCGACCGACAGGCTCTTGCCCTTGAGGTCCGCTAATGTCTTGATGCCGGAATCGCCGGTGGCCACGATCTGTATATGGTTGGGATAGATCGCGCCGATCGTGCGCAGCTTGTCGAGCTTGCTCTTGAAGCCCGCCTCCTCCTCGCCGTTCCAGGCCGATTTCAGGGAGTCGCCGAGCGCAAAGGCGAGCTCGCCGCGGCCCTGCTGCAGCAGGATCAGGTTCTCCACCGAGGCCTTGGTGGCCTGGACCTGGGTCTTCACGTTCGGGATCTTGTCGCTGTAGATCTTTCCGATCGCAACGCCGAGTGGATAGTAAACGCCCGAGGTACCGCCGGTCAGCACGTTGATGAAGCTCTGCGCCTTGGCAACGGGGCTGTAGGCCAAGCCTGCGACAAAAAGTGCCAAGCCTACGATTTTGATAGAACGCATCGTTCCTCCCTATTTTGATTTTGCCGGCAAATTGGCCGGATGTGCAGCTCCGGTCAACCCATCCGAAGGACTGCAGGCCGGACCGGCTCGCCGCACCGCCTGATTTTGTGCTGGCGAGGATCGTCGCCGGATGTCGGCCGATAAATACTGCTCCCCGGTCTCACCGGAACGTCATGTCCAGGCATTTCGAAATATCAGAGCCCAACCCGGAGGAGATGGTAATGCAGCCGCGGACCTTCTGCTGGGTGGTGTCAGCCACCCAGATCGAATAGCCGCCGTTGCCGAAGAAGGAGTTGGTGTTCGCCGGCTCGGTTTCGGTGGCATCGAATTCGTAGTTGGAGTCGGTGTCGAAGACGCGCGGCTTCTGGGCGCAGCCGCCATCGGCTTGCACGTTGATGACCTCCTTGTTGTCGCGCGTCAGCGACAGCGACATCTGGCAGCGGTAATATTCTGAAGTCTTGACGTTGAAGACATAGCTGTAGGATTTGCAGGTTGCCGTGTTGAGCTTGCCGGCAGACAGGCCGCGGCTGCAGGCGATCCGCTGGTTGCTGGATAGCTTGAATTGATCGGCCTGCGCTGCCGGAACCAGCGCCACCAATGCCAACCCCAAACCGATCTTCGTGACGAGGTTCATTCGAATCATCCCTGCACGCATTTGCTTTGCGGTTCATTTCTAGACGATGGCACCAACATAGTCGCGAGATCCCGGGTGAAAAGTCGTAAAATGAATCGCTAGGCGGTGCGACAAACTCGCCGCTAACCTGCATTGGCGGGGCAGATGACGTTCGTGATTTGTTCGACGGGGATAGCGGCCGACGGGGCTGTGGGAGGATCAGATGACGAGTTTAATATCAAAGACATTTGTGACGGCCGGCCTCTTCGGCCTGGTGGCGGTCACGGCCTTTGCGGCGCCCGCCGCGCCTGTTCCGTGGGAGCTCAAGCCGAACATGGGCTATGCCTATGGCAAGGACGGCAAGACGCTCGCCTATAAGATGGGGACCAGGAACGCCGGCATGCTGTTCAAGGGGGCCAGGAAGGTCCCCAAGGGTACGTTGTTCTTCCTCGGCGAGAACGGCCAGCTCTATATGCGCACCGGCCCCTATCTGGAGGGGGACGGCAGCTTCTCCTTCGGCGCAGACGAATAGAGCTTCGTCGCTGGCGCGAGCGACCTCCGGACTCGGTAGCGGTGCTCACCCAATCCCACGTGGAAGAAGGAGGTGAGCCAGCGCATTTGCGCCGGCGCTTTCGTCCAACTCGTCCTGTTGGCCGCGCTAAAATGCCGCGGCCAATTCCTTCGCGCCCGGCAGGTTGCTGAGCGAATCCATCCTGGCGTCAGTGACCGCGAGCAGCTTCGCCACGGTGTTATGGCGGACCGCGACCGGATTGCGCTCATAGCCTGAGCGCTGGAAGAAGTTGGTGGTCGGCACCTGGTCGCGCATCGCCAGCGGCATGGTGACCATGTCGAAGCCGGTGCCGTCTCCGGTCAGGTTCATCATCTCGAGCTCGGCCGCGGTCAGCGGACGCGTGTAGCCCTTGGCGCGCGCGAACAGCACCGAGGTGAGGAGTTTATGAGTTTGCAGCATCGGGCCGACATCGATGTCGAGCACCATCGCATGCATGGCCCAGCCCTGCTCGGTGTCGCCGATCTTCTCGTGCGCCGACCAATCGTCCGGCACCGAGCGCGCGATCGCGACCATCTTCTTCAGGACCGAGAGCTTGCGCTCCATCGCCGCCCGAGCCGGGCCGGACGCCTGGGCGACGCGCTCCCCCAACAACCGGATGAACAGCGGTCCCTGCTCCGCCAGAAGCTCGACGCTGTTGGTGGTGAGCAGCTGATTGTAGCCGACCGCGGTCGAGATCGCACGATTGGCCTTGAAACCGGACTGCGAGTCGTGCCGGCCGTTGCCGCCGGTCTCGAACGCATAGACCCGCACCGCCTGCTCGCGCGTCAGCCCGCTCGCGGCGGCGAAGCGGGCATAGGCACGCTTGAAATCGATGTCATTGGCCGGTTGCTGCGGCTGCCATTGGAATTGCTCCCGTGCCGCCTTCACGAGATCGGCGACGACAGGGATGTATTTGCGCTCGCGCGGCGGCGGTTCCTGCTCGGGCTCCGGATTCACCGGCCGCTTCGGCCCGGTATAAACCGGCGGCTGCTCCAGGACGTAGTCGTCCAGCGCGATCGGCTGGTGTTCGCGCCGCTTGGCATTTCGACCGCGCCGCTTCTCTGCGATGGCCTTCCAATAGGCGCCAGCCTCCTGCTCGAACGCGGCCCTCGCCTCCTGATATTCGGCAAGCTTGCGGCGATAATCGGCGATCGCCTCCGGCGAAGCGGCTTGCGCCATGGCGTCCGCAGCCGCCCGCAATGACGCGTTCGGCCCCACGGCGAGCGCCGGCAGGGCTGCGAGCGACAGCCCGCAGGCAAGTATCAACAGGGATGCGCGAATCGGACGATGGAGCATGGCTCGGTTGTAGCCGAAACCGCGGCGACTTCCAGACGGAGACCGGCCGATGGCAGCTTCCGGGAACTTGACGCTGCAGGAACCGCCGGCGATGACGTCTTTCGAGCAGCCGTAGCAGGGATGGAACCGCCGCCGATGAGTCAGAAGGTCGCAACCAGGATGATTTCCGACGGCTGGGAGATCGTAGACACCACGGGCTTCCTGCACCTGATCGGGCCGCTGTGGCAGCGTCAGGTCGAGGGTGCTCTCGAACACGCACTGGTGACCGAGGACAAGCATCACAATCGCCGGGGCCTGGTCCAGGGCGGCGTGATCATGACGCTGGCCGATCGCAGCTGCGGCATGACCGCGCGCCACGTCGCCGGCAAGCCGCACATGGCCACCGTGCAGTTCGACACCCATTTCGTCGAAGCCGGCAAGATCGGCGAAATCCTGATCTCACGGCCGCATGTGGTGCGCACCACGCGCAGCCTGGTCTTCATCACGACCGAGATCACCGTCGAGCACCGCGTGATCGCGATGGCGAGCGGCGTGTTCAAGATCCTGAAGAGCGAGTGATGGCTTGGCCTTCACTTCGTCATTCCGGGGCGCGAGTGAAACGAGCGAACCCGGAATCTCGAGATTCCGGGTTCGATGCTTCGCATCGCCCCGGAATGACGCGTCCACCCGCTTGCGCTCGCAATGACGCGCCGAGAGATCTATGTTTCCATCCGATCTCCGCGTACGCGGCAAGATAAAGCAGGACAAGGCTCACCCCATGCACTACCGCCAGCTTGGCCGCAGCGGCCTGAAAGTATCGCCGATCTGCCTGGGCACCATGATGTTCGGCGGCCCGACCGACGAGGCAACCTCGGCCCGCATCATCGCCGGGGCTCACGACGCCGGCATCAACTTCATCGACACCGCGGACGCGTACAACAAGGGTCTCTCCGAGCAGGTGGTGGGGCGCGCCATTGCGAATGACCGCCACAGCTGGGTCCTTGCCACGAAGCTTGCCAATCCGATGGGCGACGATCCCAATCGCGCCGGGCTGTCGCGGCGCTGGGTGCTGCAGGCGGCAGATGAAAGCCTGGCGCGATTGGGCACCGACCACATCGACATCTACTATCTGCACAAGGAGGATCACGCGACGCCGCTGGACGAGACAGTACGCGCGATCGGCGACCTCATGCGGGCCGGCAAGATCCGCTATTTCGGCGTCTCCAACTATCGCGCCTGGCGCTTGGCCGAGATCTGCAACATCTGCGACCGGCTCGGCATCGACCGTCCGGTGGTCAGCCAGCCCTATTACAACGCGATGAACCGCATGCCGGAAGTCGAGCATCTGCCGGCCTGCGGCTACTACGGTCTCGGTGTGGTGCCCTATAGCCCGCTGGCGCGCGGCGTGCTGACCGGCAAATACAGCCCCGATGCGCCGCCGGCCGAGAACAGCCGCGCCGGACGCAACGACACCAGGATGATGCAGACCGAATGGCGGCCGGAGTCCCTACGGCTCGCCCAGGAGATCAAGCGCCACGCCGAGGCCAAAGGCTTCACCGCCGGCCAGTTCGCGGTCGCCTGGGTGCTGAACTCATCCTTTGTGAGCTCGGTGATCGCCGGCCCTCGCACCGAGGCGCAATGGGATGATTACCTCCGCGCGCTCGACTACCCCTTCGCGGCCGATGACGAGGCATTGATCGATCGCCTCGTCGTCACCGGCCACGCCTCGACGCCGGGCTACAACGATCCGGCCTATCCGATCGAAGGCCGCAGGCCGCTGGTGGGCTGATATGGACGAGGATCGTTACGGGCTGCCACTGTCGACCACCTCCGCCGAGGCCGCTACGGCCTATCGCGAGGGCGTCGATCTCCTGCTCGCATTCTGGCCCGGTGCTGCCGAAGCATTCGAGCGGGCGATCATGCGCGATCCGGAATTCGCGCTGGCCCATGCCGCCCGCGCTCGGGTCCACGCCATCTATCAGCAGCGCGAGCCTGCCCTGCAGACCATCGGACGCGCGCGCGAACTGGTCGAACGGCACGGCACCGCACGCGAGCGGAGCCATGTCGCGACGCTATCGCTCGCCATCCAGGGCCGCAGCGCGGAGGCGCTGACCGCGACGTTGTCGCATCTTGCGAGCTGGCCGCGCGACGCGATGGTGATGGCACTGCCGCTCGGGGCGTTCGGCCTGCTGGCATTCTCCGGCCGTGCCGATCATGACGCCGCCCGGCGCGAGCTGTGCGACAGCTACGCAGACGCCTATGGCGATGACTGGTGGTTCAAGTCCAACCATGGCTGGGCGCTGACCGAGGCCGGCGAGCTCACGCGAGGGCGCGCCATCACCGAGCGCAGCTTTGCGCTGCGTCGCCAGAACGCCTATGTCGTACACGCGCTGCTGCATGCGATGTTCGAGGAGGGTTCGATCGGCGAGGCCGACGCGCTCGTGACCGACTGGATCGACGACTACGACCGGACCGGCATGCTGCACGGCCATATCCGCTGGCATCAGGCGCTCGGTGCACTGGACCAGGGCGACTCCGCCAAGGCGCTTGCCCTCTACTCCGACGTGCTCGCGCCGGCCATGGTCTCCGCGCCGCCGCTCAACGCGCTCTCCGACTGCGCCTCGCTGCTGTGGCGGCTCGCGGCAAACGGACAATCCGTACCGCCCGGCGCCTGGACCGATCTATCCAGCTATGCACACAACCGCTTCGCGGGGTCGAGCCTGCCGTTCGTCGAGATGCACCTGACGCTGATCGCAGCAGCGACGCATGATCGCGCCGCGCTGAGCGGACGGCTCGCTGCGATCGAACGACGCTTGGCCGAGGGCAAGCTCGCGGCCGGTCGCATCGTTCCGCACATGGTGCGCGCGCTGCGCGCGTTCGCCGAGAGCAACTGGCGCGCCTGCGTCGATCAGCTCACCCCCGTCATCGGCGATCTCGCCAGGATCGGCGGCAGCCATGCCCAGCGCGAGGTGATCGAGGACACCTACATTCTGGCACTGATCCGCAGTGGCAAGCTCGCGCGGGCGCGTGCCGTGCTCGATGCTCGCCTGCACCGCCGCCCCTCGGCACGCGACACGCGGTGGCGGGCATTGGCGAGCGCGTAGGCCTCGACTATCCTTCCGTCTCCAGCCCCGTCGGCATCGGCACGTTCTCAGGCTGCAATTTGATGCCAGCGGCGAGCGCGACGGTCTCGAGCAGCGCGGCAAAGTCCTTTTCCAGATAGCCGGCGGGATCGGGCTGCAAGCTGGCGGCGCCGACATGGGCCTGCAGCGCCTCGCGCGTGGCCGCCGTCACTGGCATCGCCACATCGAGCTGACGCGCCGCCGAAAGTCCGAGGTCGAGATCCTTGCGCAGCAGCGCCGGCGTGAAGGTCGTGGTCCAGTCGAGATTGACCAGCGCATTGCTCTTGTACTTGGTGAAGGTCGAGCCCATCACGCTCGCATTCATGAAGTCGAGGAAGGCATGGCGCGGCACGCCGGCCTTCTGCGCCAGGATCGTGATCTCGGCGAGATTCTGGATGACGACGCCAAGGAAGACGTTGTGCGCGATCTTGCAGATGCGCGCGAGCTCGCCGTCGCCGACATAGGACACGCCGGAAGCCGCGATCTTCGCCAGATACGGCGCGACCTGATCGAACGCCGCCTTCGATCCCGACACCACGGACGACAGCTTGCCGGCCTTGACGCATTTGCCGTTGCCGGAGACCGGCGCGCGCACGAACTCACAGCCTTTCTCCTTCAACCGGGCCGCGATCGCCTCGGATTGTTCGACGCCGATCGAGGAGCAATCGACCAGGATCTTGGGCCGCGTGCCAGAGCTGGCGGAGACCAGGCCATGCTCGCCGAAATATACCTGCTCGAGATCCTTGGCCGTGGAGACCATCGAGAACACGATGTCGCAAGCGGAAAGATCGCTCGGGCGATCGACGATCACGCCGCCCTTGGCGGCGAGCGGCTCTGCCTTGGCGCGGGTGCGGTTGAAGATCGAGACCTTGTGGCCGGCCTTCAACAGCCGTTCGGCCATCGGAAAGCCCATCCGGCCCATGCCGATCCAGCCCAGCGTGTGCGTCGCCGTCATTGTCATCTCTCCGTCCTACTTACGACGGCTTCCGTCATTGCGAGGAGCGAAGCGACGAAGCAAACCAGAGTCATGTCCACCGCCCTGGATCGCTTCGCTCGCAATGACGAAAGCGCCAAAACAACAACTTTATTGGTCGCCAAGTCCTTTTGCTCAATAGCGGTTGGCGATCGGCAGCTCTTCCGCCGGGAATAGCGTGATCACCTGGCAGCCCTTGTCGGTGACCACGACCTCTTCCTCGATACGCGCCGCGGAGTAACCGTCGGCGGCGGGACAATAGGTCTCCAGCGCGAACACCATGCCGGTCTTGATCTCCATCGGATTCTCCAGTGAGACCAGGCGGGAGATGATCGGACGCTCATGCAGCGCAAGGCCGAGACCGTGGCCGAATTGCAGGCCGAACGCGGCCATCTCGGATGGAAAGCCGAACTCCTCCGCCTTCGGCCAGACCTTGGCGACCGTATCGGTCGAGACGCCCGGCTTGATCAGCGCGATCGCGTTGTCGAGCCATTCGCGGCACTGCTTGTAGGCATCGTGCTGCACCGGCGTGGCGCGGCCGACATTGAAGGTGCGGTAGTAGCAGGTGCGGTAGCCCTGGTAGGACTGCAGGATGTCGAAGAAGGCCTGGTCGCCGGGCCGCAGGATCCGGTCGGTGAAATTGTGCGGATGCGGATTGCAGCGCTCGCCGGAGATGGCGTTGATCGCCTCGACGTCGTCGGAGCCCATCTCGTAGAGCAGCTTGTTGGCGAGCGCGACGATGTCGTTCTCGCGCACACCCGGCTTCAGATGCTCGTAGATCGAATGATAGACGCCGTCGACCATGGCCGCGGCCTGGTTCAACAGCATGATCTCGTCGATGTTCTTGATCTCGCGCGCGTCCAGCATCACCTGCTGGCCATCGACGACCTTGATGCCGGCCTTCTGGAGCTCGAAGAACATCGCGGTCTCGGCGAGGTCGACGCCGACGGGCATGTCGGCGACGCCGGCGGAGCGCAGCAGGCTCATCACCTCCTCGGCATGCGCCTTCATCAGCCCGACCGCAGGCGGCACGGTGCCGCGCATGCCGAGCATGCCGGCGCGGCAATTCTCCGGCGCAAGCCAGTCGCAGAAGATCCGGTGATGCACGGCCGCCGAGCCGAAATCCCACACGATCGGCTCGCCATCGCCCGCCAGCAGCGCGAAGCGGCAGAGCTTGTCGCGCTCCCATTCGCCGATCTTGGTGCCGGAGACGTAGCGGATGTTGTTCACGTCGAACAGCAGCAGCGCGCCGCAGCCCGACGCCTTCAGCGCCGCACGCGCGCGCGCCAGCCGGTAGCGCCGCAGCCGGTCGAAATCGACACGGCGTTCGAAATCGACCGAGACGTGGCCATGCGAAGGAATGGCGCGGTTCCAACGCCAATGCGGATCGAGATGCTCGGGACTGACAAGATGCGGCTTGAGAGCGCTGGCAGTCATCTGCGGATCTCCGGCTTGCAATCGATTGCAAATGCGGGTTTATTGCAGATGGCCGAAAGCTGTCAAGGCGGACGGACGTTCAAACGTCGCTGCGACGCGGCATGAAGATCACGCAGATGAAACGGAACCCGCTGCCATCGCCGCGCAAGCGCGCAACAAATTTCTCGGCGCGCCCGACCATCAAGGACATCGCCGAGCGCTGCGGCGTGCATCCCTCGACCGTGTCGCGCGCGCTGAGCCCGGCCATGAGGCATCTCGTGGCGGACGATGTCGCGCAGCGCGTTCAGCGGATCGCAAACGCCCTTGGCTATCGCCTGAACACGGCGGCCCAGGGCCTGCGCACCGGGCGCAGCGGCCTGATCGGCGTGCTCGCGCCCGATATCGCCGACCCCGGCTTCCCGCCGATCCTGTCCGGCATTGCCGAGCAGCTCGAGGCCGCCGGCTATGCGACCATCGTCGTCGACGTCGGAGCAAACGGCTCGCAGCAGGAGTTGATCGATCGCCTGATCGCCCGCGGCGTCGACGGCCTCGTACTCGCCACCGTCGGCTTGCGCGACGGAATCGTAAAGCATTGCCTGGATGCGGCACTGCCGGTCGTGCTGGTCAACCGGGTCGATGCCGGCGCGCGGCTGCCTTCAGCGGCCAGCGACGACGAAACAGGCATGCGGCTTGCGGTCGATCATCTCGTCGGTCTCGGCCATCGGCGCATCGCTCACGTCGCCGGGCCGGCAAACGTCTCGACCGGCGCGCGGCGCCGCGCCGGCTTCGAGGCCAGCGCCAAGCAGCTCGGACTAACTGCGGACGGCATCATGGTGGAGACTGCCGCAGCCTATACACGCGAGGCCGGGCGAGCTGCGGCGCTAAGGCTGCTCGACCGCAAGGCGCGCCCCAGCGCGGTCGTCGCGGCCAATGACCTGCTGGCGCTCGGCGTCTACGACGCGCTCGCCGCACGCGGGCTCAAGTGCCCGCAGGACATCTCAGTGGTCGGCCACAACGACATGCCCTTCGTGGATATGGTCTCGCCGCCTCTGACCACGGTGCGCATCGCGCAACGTCAGATGGGCGAAGCGGCAGCCCGGCTCCTGCTCGACCGCATTGCAAGTCCGGCGGCGAAACGCGAGCATGTCGTGCTGGCGCCGAGCCTGATCGTGCGCGGCTCGACGTCGGGACCTGCGCAGCGCTGACGGTAACGGATGTTATTGGAGCGCTTTGCCGTCCGGCATGGCGCGCGTGATCACCTGTCCGGCGTTGGCGCCCTGATGTACACCCTGTGACCAAGTGAGCGCGCCGTTGACGATGACGGCCTCGATGCCAGCGGCGGGCACGCAGGGCTCGTCATAGGTCGCGGTGTCTCGCACCGTGGCCGGGTCGAAGATCGTGATGTCGGCGCGGTTGCCGACCGCGATGGTCCCGCGCTCCCGGATGCCGAAATTCGCCGCAGTCAGCCCGCTCATCTTCCACACCGCGGTTTCCAGCGAGAACAGATTGAGCTCGCGGCAGTAATAGCCGAGCACGCGCGGGAACGTGCCCCAGAGCCGCGGATGCGGCCGCTCGCCGAACGGCAGCCCGTCGGAGCCGATCATGGTCGGCTCGAACGCCAGGATGTTCTGCACGTCGGCCTCATCCATCGAGAAGTAGATCGCCGAGGCCGGCTGCAGCCGCTTCGCGGCTTCGAGCCGGTCGACGCCCCACTCGGCGGCGATGTCCGAGAGATCGCGGCCGGCCATCTCCGGATGCGGCTTGGAGGCCGCGACGACCACCTTCACCTGCAGCTTGGCAGGATCGAGGTGCAGCATCGTCGAGGAGGCGTTGTAGGGATAGCAGTCGAGCGCGACGCATTGGCACTGCATCGCGCCACGGATCATCGGCAGGGTGAGCTTGGATTTGCCGAAATTCGCCGGCCCCGCCAGCTTGTGATGTGAGATCACCACCTGCACGTCGAGTGCCCGGCCGATCGCAAAGCTCTCCTCGAGCGACTCGGCACAGCGATCCGCCTCATTACGCATATGCGTTGCATAGACCGCGCCTGTCCCCGTCAAGGGACGGCAGACCTCGATGATCTCTTCGGTCGGCGCCGCTTCCGCCGGCGGGTAATAGGTGCCCGTGGAGATGCCCAGCGCGCCGGCATCCAGCGCCTCCTGCACCAAGGCGCGCATTTCGGCCACCTCTGCATCCGTTGCCGCACGGCCGAGGTCGCTCATGACGGACGCGCGCAGCGCGGTGTGCCCGACCATCGGCGCAACGTTGACGGAAGCCGGCGCCGCACGCAGCGCAGCCATATAGGCGGCGAAGGTGGCGAACTCGGCCTTGCGGCCGTCGCCGGCGGCAAGCAGACCCAGCGGCATCGGCCGCGGCGTTCCCGGCTTGAGCGGGGCGATGCTGACGCCGCAATTGCCGGTGACGACGGTGGTCACACCTTGCGAGATCTTGCAGACCATCTGCCGGTCGAGCAGCACCGCGCCGTCATCATGGGTATGGGAATCGATAAAGCCCGGCGCGACGATCTTGCCGTCTGCATCGATCGTCCGGTGAGCAGACTGGCCAGCGAGATCGCCGATCGCGGCGATACGGCCGTCGCGAATGCCGACATCGGCAGCAAATCGCGGCGCCTTGGTTCCGTCGATCACGACGCCGCCGCGGATAAGGAGATCGAAGCCCGGGGTCTGCTCAGTCATAATGCCTCGCGCCAGCACCTTCTTGCCGAAGTTCGCAACTCAGCATTCGCAGACATCGGCACGATATCTTGCCCCCCGGACTCCGGCGAACTTCGGACATTGGCGAGTACGAATGGGCGGCAATTGGCGAACTCATCGAATGGACAAGGCGCCGGCGCAAGGCCCGTTTACTTCTTGCCCTTCTTGGGCTTGGCCTTCTTCGCAGACTTCTTGGCCTGCTTCTTCAGTGCGGAAAGACCCTGATTTGCGTTCTTCAGGGCCTCCATCAATTCTTCTTTCTGGCTTTCGAGCATCTTCTGCAGAGCTTCCCGCTCTTCATCGGACAAGGCGCTGAAATCAATATATTTGACAAAGCCCATAGTAACCCCTTCCTTTCGGCTCGCGGTTGCCGATTGCAACGGGGCGCACTGTTGCCCGGCGCCAGCGAACAATCAAGATCGATCCAGCGCTACTCACAGGCCGAACATCCGAGTTCGGCGTCGTCAACCGGTTCAAGCCGCCTGGCGATCGAGCAGTTCGGCCAATGACGTTCGAGAGCCGGCGATGGCCATCTCGAGGATCGCTCTGAAATCCGCCACCCATGTCGCCATGTCGTCGAACGCGAACAGATCGGCCTTGTAGCCCAGCGTGCCGGTGACGCCGGTCGGACGCTCCTTGAGCATCAGGCTCAGCCAGGTCTGATTGACCGGGAGCACCGGCTGGCCTTCGCGGGACACATCTCCGAACGGCTTCACAGCGATGCCCGGCAGCCTCAACGGTTGGCGCAGCGGATTCTGCAAAGTGAAATACACCTGGATCAGACCGGCGGGATCGATGCCGTCCTTTTCGGCCAGCTGCTCGGCCAGAACGTTGAAGGGCAGTTCCTGCCGGGCATGCGCATCGAGCACCGCGCGGCGCACCCGATCGAAGGCTTCAGCAAACGACAGTTCCGGCGTGAGTCGGGTGCGAATGATGACCGTGTTTTCCAACGGCCCGACCACGCGCTCGGTCGCCGGCTGGACGCGATTGGCCATCGAGGTCGCGATACAAATATCCTGCTGTCCGGTCCGCTTCATGAGCACCGCGTTGAGCGCGGTCAGCAGACCCATGAACAGCGTCCCGTTCTGCGATTTCGCGAACGCGTCCAACCGTTTGATCAGGCTGCGCGTAAGCTGGACGGGCTCGTGGCCAGTGCGTGCGCCAAGCCGCGCTGCGACGCCGCGCCCCCCAGGACCAAACACCGGCGTCGCCGCATGCAGAACCTCGCGCCAATAACACATCTGCCCATCCGCGGCGGCGGTCGTACACCACGCACGCTGCCATCGGGCGACATCGGAGAAGGTCAGCTTGCCCTGGGGCGGAAGCAGCGGCTCGGGTGCGGGCAACGACGAGCAGGTTTGCGAGATCTCCTCGAGCAGCAGCCCGATCGACCAGCCATCGACGACGGCATGATGGAAGGTGATCAGCAGGACATAATCGTCGGCGGCGAGCCGCAACAGCCGCGCGCGAAGCAGCGGAGCATGACTGACATCGAACGGTGTCCAGGCCTCCTGCTGTGCGATCAGCTTCGCAGCCCTCAGGCGCAAACGTTGGCTGGGCCGATCATCGTCGTCAGCAACACCATCGGCCAGATCCTCCACCGACAGGATTCCGGGTACCTGATCGGGAGCGATCACGACCGCGTGAGGCTCGTCGTCACCCCTGCCGAACCCGGTGCGCAGGACGTCATGACGTCTCACTACATCGGAAAGACCTCGCGCGAGCGCGTCGATCTTGATGGGGCCGACAAGCCGGAATGCGAAGGGCAGATTGAACTGCGGCAGCCCAGGCAGCGCATGCTCCATCCTGATCATCTGCGCCTGCGCCATTGAGGCCTGCGGCCCAGCCCCCCGTGCGATCGCCGGAATGAGCTGCATTGGCTGGAGCTGCTGGGCCCGGGCCTGATCGATCCGTTGCGCGAACGCCGTCACGGTCGGCGCCTCGAACAGAACCTTCATCGGCAGAGACAGCTGCAACGCTGCGGCGAGGCGAGCCATGACTTGGCCCGCCAGCAGGGAGTGGCCGCCAAGCTCGAAGAAATTGTCGGTGGCGCCAATGCGGCGTCGCTTCAGCACCTCGGCCCAGATCTCGCAGACGAGCGTCTCGATCGCGTTCTCGGGCGCAATCGGCTCCGGCCCCTCCGTGACATCCGCGATCGGGCTTACCCTCAGGACCGCGCGATCCACCTTGCCATGTGCATTCAATGGCAGCCGGTCGAGAAACAGGAAGGCCGAGGGGATCATATGGCCCGGCAGCTTCGCCTTGATAAAGCTGCGTAGCTCGCTCGCGGTCAGCCGACCGCCAGAGGCCGGCACCACATGGGCGATCAGCCGGATGTCGCGGCCAGCGAGGCCATGCGGTTCGACGATCGCGTGGCGGACCAGCGGGTGATCGAGCAGAACCTGCTCGATTTCCTGCAGCTCGATTCTGTGGCCACGAATTTTCAGCTGGCGATCCATGCGCCCGAGGCATTCGAGCGCCCCGTCCGCACGCCGGCGACCGAGATCGCCGGTGCGATAGAGCCGCGCACCGGCGATGGCCGAGAAGGGATCGGGCACAAACCGCTCAGCTGTCCGAGCCGGGTCATTGAGGTAGCCACGGGCCACGCCGGCGCCGCCGACGCAGATTTCGCCGACCACGCCGATCGGCACCGGCTGAAACTGTCCGTCCAGCACATAGACCTGCGTGTTCGGCAATGATTGGCCGATCGAAACCACGCCGCCCGGCTCCGGTGCAGAGGTCATGCGATGCAAGGTGACGTCATCGGAGCATTCCGATGCGCCATAGGCATTGACCAACGGGATATCCGGAAAGTGCGTCAACCAGCTGCGGCAAAGATCCACGGTCAGCGGCTCGCCGGTTGCAATGACGATGCGCAGGCCGGACAGCGCGCGCGTGATGGCTTGGTCCTCGACCTGCTCCAGCAGCGCGCGCAGCAGCGACGGTACGATCTGCAGCACAGTGATGCCGTGCGCGCCGATCTCCTGCGCCAGCAGGATGGGATCCCTCACCACCTCGGCGGCGCAGACATGAATGCGGGCGCCGACCGTTAGTCCAGCCAGGCACTGCCACACCGCGATGACGAAACTTTGCGGCGCAGTCTGCGCGACTACGTCGCCAGGGCCAAGTCCGAACGCGGCAACCACCGAGGCAAGGTGATTTGCCAGCCCGCGCCGTTCGATCAGCGTACCCTTCGGCCAACCCGACGAGCCCGACGTGTAGATGACATAGGCGAGACCAGTCTCTGCGACGCTCGGCAACGCAGCGCCACCGGACGGAGGCGTCGTGACCAGTTCGTCGATCAGAGCAATCCTCGGCTGAACCTCGGTCGCAAATTGATCCATGACCGGCTGCAGCGCCGCGACCTCGCCCTCCGACGCCAGAATGAAGGCTGCGCCGCTGTCCTTGAGCATATGGACGAGGCGCGCCGCCGGCTGCGCAGGATCGAGACAGAGGAACGCGGCGCCGGCACGATGCACGCCGACCATAGCCGCCAGCAGATGCGGCGAGCGCGCGCCCCATAGGGCGACCACCGCTTCCGGCCCTAGACCCTCGCTGATCAGCCGGCCGGCAATCGCTGCGCTGGACGCATCGAGTTCACGATAGCTGATGCGATGCCCGGCATCGGACACCGCGATCGCCTCCGGCATGCGCGCGACCTGCGCGGCGAGGCCCGCCAGCACATCGCCCTGCGATCCGAAATCGATCCGCGAGCCCGCCGCCAGCTTCAGAACCTCACGCCGCTCCGAGGCGGGCAGCATCTCCAACTGCGTTATCGGCGCGCCCGGATCGTCGAGGGCAGCCTGAAGTAGCGTGTCGAGATGCGCCGCCATTCGCGCAATCGTGCCGGCTTCGAACAGGTCAGTGCTGTATTCGAAGAAGCCGGCATAGGCCTCGCCGGAATCGTTGAGCTCCAGCGTCAGATCGAAGCGCGCGAGTCCCGGATCGACGTCGATGAGATCGACCGACAATCCTGGAAGCGTCGGCGTCGTGGTCGTGGCATTCTGCAGAATGAACATGACCCGAAACAGCGGCGCTGCATCCTGGCCGCGCAACAGCGGCGCGGTCCGCAGCACCTCCTCGATCGGCAGATCCTGGTTGCGATAGGCATCGATGGTGACGGTGCGGACGCGCGCGAGCAGCGCACGGAAACTCGGATCGCCCGATAAATCGGTGCGCAGCACGATCGTATTGGCGAACATGCCGATCAGCCGCTCGATCTCGACCTGGTTGCGGTTGGCGATCAGCGAGCCAACCGCGACGTCGGCGTGGCCGGTGACGCGATAGAGAAGGCCCTGGAACGCCGCGAGCAGCGTCATGAACGGTGTGACGCCTTCGGCGCGGCAGAATGCTCGGATTCGCTCAGACAAAACGGGCGTGAACGCCAGAGCATGGCGGGCACCGCGGCCGCTCAAGCTCACCGGGCGCGGACGATCGGTCCGCAACGGCAACACCGTGAGGCCCTCGAGCTGCGCATGCCAATAGGCCAGCTGTTGCTTGGCGGCCTGGGTGCGTAACCAGCCCTGCTGCCAGGCGACAAACTGGCGATACTGGATCAAAGGCGGCGGCAGCCGATCCGCCGAAAGGCCGCAATGGCGCCCGTAATGGGCGCCCAGCTCCTCCCAAAACAGCCGCTGCGACCAGCCGTCCGTCGCCACATGGTGAATGCGGACGACGAGTGCATGATCGTCGTCGGCGAAATGAAACAGCCAAGCCTGGAACGGCGGCTGCTGCGCAAGGTCGGCCCTCGACCGCATGATCTGCAGCACTTCGTTGCGCACCCCCCCTTCCCGGTCGGCGGCCGGAGTGTCGCCCAGGTCGATCCGATGCAGCTTGGCCGGCGCTGGCTGAGCGATTTGAACCCGCCTGCCGCGCCGCTCGGAGAAGGTGCTGCGCAGGGTGTCATGACGCCGGCTGATCTCGGCAATGCTGGCGTCGAGAGCCGCAACGTCGAGCGGACCTGTGAGCCGCACGGCTTCCACGACATTATAATGACAGCCTGTCGGATCGAGATCGGCCAGAAAATGGATTCGCTGCTGCTGGAAGGAGAGCGGTGCTGCGACCTCATAGGCGGCCGGGGCGCGCCAGCCTGGTGCGGCGATTGCCCGCCTGCGCGAGGTTGCCTGCAGCCGCGCGGCGAGGGCCGCCACCGTCGGTGCGTCGAACACATCCCGAAATGACAGCGTGACCCGAAGCTGGTCGCGCACGCGGGAGAGGAACTGCGTCACCAGGATCGAGTCGGCACCGAGCGCGAACACGTCCTGATCGACACCGATCTCGCTGCACTCGAGCAGTCCAGCCCAGATCCCGGCGAGCTGCATTTCCGCCTCGGTCCGCGGTGCCGACGCGCCCGCCGCCGGCGCGTTGACAGGCGCCGCAAACGTCTCTGCGAGAGCGCTCCGCTTGATCTTGCCGCTCGCTCCTTTCGGCAGCGCCGTCGCGAGATGGATCACGCTGGGGACTTTATATCCGGCGAGCTGCGTCCCGGCGAACTGTCGCAGTTGGTCCGCATCCAACCTCGCTTTTGGCTTCGGGACGATCGCGGCTGCGACCGCCTCGCCAAGCCGTGGATGCGGCATCGCAAAAGCGGCCGCTTCCAGCACGTCAGGGTGACGAAGCAGGACCTGCTCGACCTCCTCCGGCGACACCTTCTGCCCGCCGCGATTGATGATGTCCTTGATCCGCCCGGCGATGAAGAGATAGCCATCCGCGTCGAGATAGCCGAGATCGCCCGTCCTGAACCAGCCGTCACGAAACGCGGCTGCGGTTGCGGCGGGATCATCGCAATAGCCGCGCGTGATGGTCGGGCCGCGCAGCATGATCTCGCCGCGGGCGCCCACCGGGAGCACCCCGCCCTGCTCGTCCATGATCGCGATCTCAGGACCGGCCGACCGCCCGACCGACCCGACCTTGCGGAGCTCGATCGGATTGGCCGCGATCTGCGATGCGCCTTCGGTCATGCCATAGGTCTCGATGACCGGCACGCCGAACAGCGCCTCCAGGCCTTCGAGGACGGCCGGCGCCAGGGATGACGAGGCAGAGCGAATCACGCGCAGCGAACAGTCGGAAACCGAATCGGCCTGCGCTTCCGACGCGGACAGCAGCGCGCGATGGATCGCAGGCACCGCGGTGTACCAACTCGGCCGCAACTCGCGCAGGCAGGCGAAGAAGCCCTGCGCATCAAAGCCCGACGTGCAGATCACGCTCGATCCGGCGCTCAGCGCCGTGAGCACGCCGGAGATCAGACCATGGGCATGGAACAAAGGCAGCACATTGAGCAGACGGTCTTCGCCCGTCAGCCGCAACACCGCACCCGCATTGTAGGCCGAACGACAGACACTCGCCTGCGTGAGCGGCACCATTTTCGGCCGCGAGGCCGTCCCCGACGTCAGCAAGATGAAAGCGTCGTCCGCTGACGTCGCCACACCCGCTGCCACGGCGGGCCGGATCGGACGGCCGGTCAACACGAAACCTGCACGCTCTCTCGGCGCGATCTCGATGACGGGAATGCCGAGCGTGTGCGCGACGCCACGACTGGCGGACGACATGTCTGCACGCGTCACCAGGGCGGAAAGGCGGAGATCACTGAAATAGCGCAGCAGCTCATCCGCGGTGAAATCCGGATTGACGGGAACGCAGACCGCACTTGCAGCGACAGCAGTCAAAACGATCGCGTTCTCCGAGCCGCGCGGCAGCATGACTGCGAGCCGGTCGGCGGGGCCGATGCCCAGCGCGCGGAGATCGCGCAAGAGCTCGGACGTGAGCGCCCAGAGCTCCGCATAGCTAACCGCGGCGCCCGTTGGACCAATAATGGCTGCGCGATCGGGACTCGCTGCTGCATGACATTGCAAAAGTGCCCCGATGCTCGAGAAGAATGGCTCGGCGGCTGATCCTGGGGACGACTGAAAATCAATATCTGGCAAATTGGTGCCTTTTCTGAAAGTGTAGGCTATTGTTTTAAACCTTTGAGAGCGTGTCCAGCCCAACGTAGAGCGGAGTCCCCAATTTATCTAATAATGCGGAGACGGTACGTTTGCGGCGACGCTTAAGCCAGACAGGTCGTTATGCCGAAACAAGAGCTGAGCTCCGGACGCGGAGAAGGTTTAGCGCGCTGGCTCGAAGATTTCGGACTTGGCCAATATCACGACCTGTTCGTTCTTCATCGCATCGATCTCGACGTCATCCCCGATCTGAATGAGGCCAATTTCGCCGAACTCGGCATCCCGCTCGGCGATCGCAAGCGGCTGCAACGCGCGGCAGCCTCGCTACGCGCGGCGGCTCCCGAGACTCAAGAGAACTCAAAGAGCGCCGCGCCACGCACGACCGTGCTGGCCGAGCGGCGACAGCTCACCGTCATGTTCTGCGACATGGTGGATTCGACTTCGCTGTCCGAACAGTTCGATCCGGAGGACGTCCGCGAGATCATCGCAAGCTTCCGCGAGACCTGCGTGCGGGTGGTGCGCTGCTACGAAGGCTTCGCGGCCCGCTATGTCGGCGATGGCATTCTGGTCTATTTCGGGTATCCGAACGCGCATGAAGACGATGCCGAGCGTGCGGTGCGCGCCGGCCTTGAGATCGTGCGAACGCTGTCGATGGCGCGGGACGACAAGCCCGCCGGCAAGCCGAGCCACACACCCGCGGTTCGGATCGGCATTGCGACGGGACTCGCCGTGGTCGGCGACCTCATCGGCCAGAGCACGGAGGAGCGCGACTCCGCCGTCGGCGAGACGCTGAATCTCGCCGCGCGGCTGCAGGGGCTTGCGCCGGCCAACGGCCTCGTCATTGCGCAGTCGACGCAGTCCCTGCTCAAGGGCAAGTTCGACTACCAAGATCTCGGCATGCACGCGCTCAAAGGGATCACCGAAAAGATCCAGGCATGGCGCGTGGTCCGCCCGTCTCGGGTCGAAACCCGTTTCGCCGCGATGGGACCGCGACTGACCCGGCTCGTCAATCGCGACGAAGAGCTAACGGTGCTGATGAGCCGCTGGCTGCAGGCCAAGGAAGGCAAGGGCCAGGTCGTGCTGCTGTCCGGCGATCCCGGCATCGGAAAGTCGCGCATCGTGCAGGAGATCCGCGAGAGGGTCGCGGGTGAGCCGCATGGCCATGTGTCGTTCCAGTGCTCTCCTTACTATGTCAGCACCCCGTTTCACCCCTTTGTCGAACAGCTCAAATTCGCCCTCGGCCTCGACTATGACAGTCCCGGCGCGCCGTCGCTGTCGGGACTCGAGGCGACGGTCGCCGCGGCCAAGGGCGATGCGGAGCGCGTGGCGCCGCTGTTTGCGGCGTTGCTGTCGATACCGACCGCCGACCGCTACGCCCGCCTCGACCTCTCTCCGCAACAGCAGAAGGACGCAATGGTGGTGGCGCTGGTCAACCACCTGATCGGCCTGGCCAGCGACCGGCCCTTGCTGGTCGGCTTTGAGGACGTGCACTGGATCGATCCGTCTTCGCTCGAGGTGCTCGATCTGCTGGTGGAGAAGGTCCAGAACGCGGGCATTCTCCTGGTGATCACCTGCCGTCCGGAATTTCAGCCCAGCTGGAAGGCCGATCACCATATGGCGATGCTGACCTTGAGCCGGCTCAACCGCGAGCTGCGGACGACCCTGGTCGAACGTGTCGCCGGCCGCACCGAGCTGCCCCGCGAGGTGATCGAGGAGATCATCGTCAAGACCGACGGCGTACCGCTGTTCCTGGAAGAGCTGACCAAGGCGGTGATCGAATCCAACATGCTGACCGAAAAGCAGGGACGCTATGTGTTCGCGGGACCCTGGCGGCAGCTCGCGATCCCGGCAACGCTGACGGACTCGCTGATGGCGCGCATCGACCGCACCGGGCCGTTCAAGAAGATCGCCCAGGTCGGCGCCACCATCGGACGGGAATTCTCCTACAAGATCCTGAACGCGGTGGCCGACGCCACGCCGGACCATATCGAAGCGGCCCTCGATCATCTCGAGGAGGCAGGGCTGATCGTCTGCCGCGGCTATCCGCCGGAGGCGGCCTACACCTTCAAGCATGTGATGATCCAGAATGCCGCGCATGCAAGCCTGCTGCACAGCGACCGGCGCAAGCTGCACGCCAGGATCGCGCAGGTGCTGGCGAGCCAATATCCCGACAAGGCCGAGCGGGAGCCGGAACTGCTTGCCTATCACCTGACCGAATCCGGCCAGAGCGAACCGGCTGCGGGCTTCTGGCTCAAAGCCGGCCGGCAGGCGGCTCAGACCGGCGCCAATCTCGAAGCCATCGGCCATCTGCGGCGCGGGCTTGGCGTCGTCCAGGGCAATCCGCACATGCCACGGTGCGACGAGATGGAGCTCGAGCTCCGGCTCGCACTCGGGACCGCGCTGATCGCCGCCAAAGGTTATGCGGTGCAGGAGGTCGAGGAGAATTTCGCGCGCGCGCTCGAGCTGGGTCAGCGCCTCGACGACGAGGCCAAGGTGTTCGCCGCGATGCGCGGGCTTTGGGTCTGCCACTTCATCCGCGCCGATCTCAAGAAGGCTCACGATCTCAGCGTGGAGCTGCTGAAATTCGCCAAGCGCGATCGCGCCAATCAAACGCAGCAGGTGGCGCATCACAGGAAGGAATATCTGATCGAGGCGCACCGGGCGATCGCGATGACCATGCTGTATCGCGGCCGGTTCACCGCCTCACATCACCATCTGCAGCGCTGCATCAATCTCTACGGCAGCGATCTTTATGACGACCTGCGTGAGCGCCATGGCATCGATTCCGGCGTCGTGTCGCTGTCCTATCTCGGCTATCTGCTCTGGTTTCTCGGCCATCCCGACATGGCGCGCGAATACAGCGAACGGGCAATTTCGATCGCTGGCACGCTGCGCCATCCGTTCACCTTGGCCTTTGCGTGCGAGTTCGGTGCCTATCTGTGCCAGCATCTGCGCGATGTCGAGGGCACCATGCGGCACGCCGAGCGCGCCTTCGCGATCTCGTCCGAACACGGCTTTCTGCATTACAAATATCAGGCCAGCATCCTCAAAGGCTGGGCCGCCGCCGAGCTTGGCGACATCGATGACGGTCTGAAGCAATTGCAGGCCGGCCTCGATGCCTATGAGGGTACGGACTCCTGGCTCGCCAGCTCCTGGTTCAGAAGCATGCTTGCCTGCGCCTATGTCCGCGCCGGCATGCCCGACGCGGCGCTTCGCGCGCTGGACGGTGCGCTCGCCATGGCCAAGCGCACCGGCGACCATTTCTTCCTGGCCGAGATCTACCGCCTGCAGGGAGACATCACCCTGATGCAAGGCGGCCTGACCGCTGCGCCTGATGCCGAGGAGCTGTTTCGCCAATCGCTCGAAATTGCCCGCGAGCAGAGCGCGTTGTCGTGGGAGCTGCGCAGCTCCGTCAGCCTCACCCGCCTGCTGCGCGACACCGGACGGCAGCAGCAGGCCGCGGAGCTCATCCTGCCGGTGTGCCGCAAATTCACCGAAGGGTTTGAGACGCCCGACATGAAGGACGCGATCCAGCTGATGGACGAGCTCGGCCTGGACAGCAAGGATCAGCCATGGAGCGAGCCGACGGATTGAACGAGCTCGCAGCCGCGCGGCAGCATTACGTCGCGCGCATTGCGGGCCGGGAGCACATCGCCTCCGCGCGGCTGCTTGCAGCACTCGAAGCCGTGCCGCGGGAAGCCTTCCTGCGCAAGGGCCCTTGGCGGATCAGAAGCGAATTCTCACGCAGTTACTACAAGACCGAAAGCGCCGATCCGGTCCATCTCTACGACAACGTGCTGGTTGCGATCGATGCGCGCCGGCGCCTGGACACCGGATTGCCGAGTCTCTGGGCTCATTTCATCGACGTGCTCGACGTCGCGGAGGGCGAGCGCGTGGTGCAGATCGGCTGCGGCCTCGGCTATTACTCCGCGATCCTGTCCGAGATCGTCGGCCCCAAAGGTAACGTCCGCGCCATCGAATGCGACGCGGCGTTCGCCGCGCGCGCCGGGGCCAACCTGCGCAGCTACGGGAATGTCGAGGTCGTCTGCGGCGACGGCTGCCGGGACATCGGCGGCAAGGCCGACGTGATCATCGTCCATGCCGGCTTCACGCAGCCGCATCCGGCATGGATCAACGCGCTGCGGCCCGGAGGACGGCTGCTGCTGCCGCTCACCGGCCCCTCGCGCGAAGGCACCGTGATCAGGATCCGGCGGCTGGACAAAGGCTATCAGGCGGAGGCGATCCGGCGCATCGCGATATTTCCCGGCCAGGGCCGCGGCGGCAGCGCGCTCGACCAACGTGTGGTCGAGTGGTGGGAGCGCGCGGCGGCGATCGCGCCCGTGCGCTTCCGTCGGATCGAGCACGGGCTGCCATGCGGCTGAGCGTGGCGGTGGCGCGCTCAGCTCGCTCTTGTTTTGCGTGGACGGCTCACGCCGCGTTCTGGTTGGCTTCCGCAAACGGCGGTAGCATGACACATGCTGACGACTGAGCCTGCATTTTGATCGAGGCCTGGCTGTTACTGAATGCCAGCCTGGTGGATTGCATCAAAAGGGATTGCACGATGACGATGGCGACCGAAACCCTATCCGACCGCACCACGGCTTCGCCGATCGCCCATGTGGTGAGCGCCAGCGTGCTGGGCACCGCGATCGAATGGTACGATTTCCTGATCTACGGCACGGCTGCCGCGCTGGTGTTCAACAAACTGTTTTTCCCGGCCTTCGATCCGTTGATGGGGACGATCGCAGCGTTCGGCACCTATGCCGTGGGCTTCGTGGCCCGGCCGATCGGCGGTGCCATTATCGGCCATTTCGGCGATCGGCTCGGCCGCAAGACGATGCTGATGGCAACGCTGCTGATCATGGGCGCCGGCACGTTCCTGATCGGCTGCCTGCCGACGTACCAGCAGATCGGCATCTGGGCGCCGATCCTCCTGGTCGCGCTGCGCTTCGTGCAGGGCATCGGGCTCGGCGGCGAGTGGAGCGGCGCGGTCATCATGGTGGCCGAACATGCCGGCGATCGCCGCGGCTTCTGGGGCAGCCTGGTGCAGGTCGGATTTCCGGCCGGCGTCGCCGCCTCCACCGCGATCTTCAGCGTAATGAGCGCGCTTCCCGAGGCGAGCTTCCTGAGCTGGGGCTGGCGCGTGCCGTTTCTCGCGAGCATCATCATGGTCGCGATCGGCCTGTTCGTCCGCTTCCGGTTGGCCGAAACGCCTGCATTTCAGGAACTGGTCGCGCGTCGGGAGCGGGTCGCTCAGCCCGTGGTGGAGGTCATCAGGCGCGACTGGTGGAGCTTTCTGCTGGCTGTCGGGATCACCGTCTCCGAGGTCGGCCTCGCCTACATCCTGACGGTGTTCGTGATCACCTATGCCAACAGCAGGCTGGCGCTGCCGCGCGAGGTCGTGCTCAACGCGGTGGTCTATGCCGCTCTCGTCGAATTCATCACCTTGCCGCTGGCGGGCTGGCTCTCCGACATCTACGGCCGCAAGGCGCTGTACCTGACCGGCGCGTTGACCACGATCGTGCTCGCCTTCCCGCTGTTCTGGCTGCTCGACACCAAGGATCCGACCATCATCACGGTCGCGATGATCGTCACCATGACGATGACACACGCGCTGCTGTTCGGGCCGAAGGCCGCCTTCATGCCGGAGTTGTTCGGTACACGCGTGCGCTATAGCGGCGCCTCGCTCGGCGCCAATGTCGCGGCGGCACTCAGCGGCGGATTCTCGCCGATGATCGCCACCGCACTGCTGGTCTGGGCCGGCGCGTCCTGGGCGATCTCGCTCTACATCATCGCACTGTCGGTGATCAGCGCGCTGGCCGTGCTGGCGACGCCGGAGACGGCGCGGCTGCCGCTGAAGAGCTGAGTCTCGCGGCCGCCACAATCAGCCGCCGTGCTGGGCGACGAGGCTGCGATAGAGCTCGGCATATCTGCCGGCGCGGTGCCGCCACGAAACGTCGGTCAGCATGCCGTTGAGCTGCATGCGCGGCCAGTTCGAGGCATGGCTGCGTGAGGCGAAGAACGCCGCCGCAGCGCGCCGCACCGCCTGGTCGAGGTTTTCAGCCGTCACCGGGCTGAAGGTGAATCCGGTGGCATCCGGACCTGCCGCGCTCTCGTCGCGCACGGTGTCGGCGAGGCCACCGACCGCCGCGACGATCGGGATCGCGCCATAGCGGAGCGCACAGAGCTGGGTCAGGCCGCAGGGCTCGAAACGCGACGGCACCACCAGCGCGTCGCAACCGGCCTGGATCAGATGCGCCAGCTTTTCGTCATAACCGGTGACGACGCCGATATGGCCGGGATCGCCGGCAGCGGCAGCGCGAAACGCATCGCGCAGGTCCGCATCGCCGTCGCCAAGCAGCGCCAGCTGCATGCCGCCGCTCGCGAATGTCGGCAGGCACGCCAGCAACAGATCGAGCCCCTTCTGCCAGGACAGCCGGCTGACCACACCGAGCAGGAAGGCATCCGGCGAGACCTCGAGCCCCATGCGCCTTTGCAGCGCCGCCTTGTTGGCGGCGCGCGCTTCGAGCCGCTCGACGCTGTAGTTCGCGGGAAGCGCGGAATCGGTCGCGGGATCCCATACCGCCGTGTCGATGCCATTGAGGATGCCGGACAGATCGCCCGCGCGCTGGCGCAGCAGACCAGCCAGCCCCATGCCGTATTCGTCGCTCTGGATCTCGACGGCGTAGGTCGGCGACACCGTGGTGATGCGATCGGCGAACTGGAGGCCCGCCTTCAGGAAACTGATGTCGCCGTAATATTCGACCCCATAGATCGAGAACGATTCCGGCGGCAGCCCAAGGGGGCCCAGCAGGTCGCGGGGAAAGCGGCCCTGGAACGCCATGTTGTGCACGGTCATGACCGTGACCGGATGCGGCTGATGGCTGTAGAGCAGATAGGCCGGCATCAGCCCGGCCTGCCAGTCGTGGCCGTGGACCACATCCGGCACGAAGCCGGGCGCGGAGCCAAGCCCGATATAGGCCGCGGCGCGCGCCAGCGCGGCAAAGCGGAACGCATTGTCCGGCCAGTCCGTGCCGTCAGATTGGACGTAAGGATTGCCCTCGCGCGCGTAGAGATGCGGCGCATCGAGCACGAACAGATCGAGCTCGCCATGCGAGCCGCCGAGCAGCCGCGCGTTGCCGCCGAAGAAATTCGGCAGCGAGCTGATCTCGCTGGTCTGCTCCAGCGCCTTCATCACCGCAGGATAGCCCGGCACCAGCGTGCGCATCTCGACGCCTTCGGTCCTGAGCGCAATCGGCAGCGCACCGGCCACATCGGCAAGCCCGCCGGTCTTCACGATCGGATAGATCTCCGACGCGACCGACAACACGCGCATGGGCGTCATCGATTGAGCCCGTCAATCATCGGCTGGGTGATGAGAGTGACGCCGTTCTCGGTTGTCCGGAAACGCTTGGCGTCGAATTCGGGGTCTTCGCCCACGACCAATCCTTCCGGAATCTGCACGCCGCGATCGACCACCACGTTCTGCAGCCGTGCATGGCGGCCGACATTGACGTAAGGCAGCAGCACCGAATTGTGCAGCCTGGAGTAGGAGTGCAGGTGCACGCCCGTGAACAACAGCGAGCGTTGCACGCAGGCGCCGGAGACGATGCAGCCGCCGGACACCAGCGAACAGGTCGCCTCACCGCGGCGGCCATCCTCGTCATGGACGAATTTCGCCGGCGGCGTGATCTCGGAATAGGTCCAGATCGGCCAGGTGCGGTCATAAAGGTCCAGTTCGGGCGTCACGTCGGTCAGGTCGAGATTGGCCGCCCAATAGGCGTCGACCGTGCCGACGTCGCGCCAGTAGCTGCGCGGATCGTGGTCGGTGCGCACGCAGGAGCGGTTGAACTGATGTGCGACCGCACGGCCGTTCTTGACAAGATAGGGAATGATGTCCCTGCCGAAATCATGGTTCGAGTTGGGATCGGCCGCATCGCGCTTGAGCTCGTCGAACAGGAACTTCGCGTCGAACACGTAGATACCCATGCTGGCGAGCGACATGTCGGGCTTACCCGGGATCGGCGGCGGATCTTTCGGCTTCTCGATGAAATCGCGGATGGTTTCATCCTCGTTCATGTGAATGATGCCGAAGCCCGAGGATTCCGCGCGCGGCGTCTCCAGGCAACCGACAGTGACATCGGCGCGCTGGTCGACATGCTGCTGCAGCATCAGTTCGTAATCCATCTTGTAGACGTGGTCGCCGGCGAGCACGACGATGTACTTGCTGTTGTAGGTCTCGAGAATGTCGATGTTCTGATAGACTGCGTCAGCCGTGCCGACGTACCACATGGTCTCGGACACACGTTGGCTTGCCGGGAGAATGTCGAAGCTTTCGTTGCGCTCGGGACGGAAGAAATTCCAGCCCATCTGCAGATGGCGGATCAGGCTGTGCGCCTTGTATTGGGTGGCGACCGCGATGCGGCGGATGCCGGAATTGACCGCGTTTGACAGCGCGAAATCGATGATGCGCGACTTGCCGCCGAAATGGACCGCGGGCTTGGCGCGGCGGTCGGTCAGCTCCAGGAGCCGGCTGCCGCGTCCCCCTGCCAGCACGAAGGCGAGCGCGTGGCGTGATAGCGGCTCAGTTCCGGCGGGTGCCATGGTTTCCTCCTTTTGCGTCGGCAGTGCGATCGGTCCGCCCGCATGCCGAACCGGCATGCAACCGGGCCGTTGCCCACCTTAATATGACTGAGGAACAGCCAACCAGTTCCGTTTGCGCTATGCAATGCCCGTTGCGCTGTGCAAGGCCGCGGTCAGCCGAGCCGATGCCAGGTCGCCACCATCTCAGGCCATCGTGGCGGGTCCGCCCCCGGCCGGGTGCAGGTCACTGCCGCGCAGGCGGCAGCAAAGGAGAGCGTCCGGCGGAGCTCCGCCGCACTGAGCGCGGCCAGATCATCCCGCCCGACTCGGCCCAATGCGCGCAGTGCAAACAACAGGCCGGCCTGGAAGCTGTCGCCGGCTCCGATCGTGTCAACGACCTCGATTGCGGGCGCCATGACCTCGACCGCACCGGCCTTGCGGTGCCAGGCCAAAGCCCCCTTCGGCCCGCAGGTCACGACGAAAAGATGACAGCCACCTCTCAGCAGGATCTCGGCGCGTGCGGCATAATCGTCGCCGCCATAGAGGTATTCGAAATCGACATCCGACATCTTGATCATGCCAGCCAGGTTGGCGAATTCGTCCATCCGCACCCGATAGGCCGCCTTGTCCGTGACCAGGTTCGGCCGGCAGTTCGGATCGAACGAGATCGTCGCATGATGACGGGCCGCGTCGATCAACGCACGCGTCTCGGCCGCGCCGTGGTCGTGGACCAGGGTGGTCGAGCCGACATGCAGCGCTTCCACCGTATCGAACGGGATGCTGCCCGGCCGATAGGTCCACTTCCGCGCCGCGGTCTCGGCGTCATAGAACGCATATTGCGCCTCGCCGGCGATGTGCTGCACGAAGGCGAGCGTGGCCTGGTCGGCGCTGCGGGTCGCATAACGCAGGTCGACCTGCGAACTCTGCGCGTGCTCGGCGATCATGCGGCCGAACATGTCGGTCGAGATGCCGCCGACAAAGCCGGTCGGCACCTCCAGCCGTGCCAGCCCGACCGCGACATTGAGACAGGAGCCACCGACGACCGGCCGCAGAGCGGCCCGTCCGTCCGCCGTAGCCGCCGGCACGAAATCGATCAGCGCATCGCCACAACTCAGGATCATGCGCGTCCCTCCGTTACGATGTCGCGCATCATCGCGCGACTGTCGCGATCGAGCCTGCGCATCAGCCCGTGCACCTCACGCTTCCTGCGATGAAAGGCGACAAGCTTCGGGTTGGTCGGGTCGCTCGAACGCCCGAGTGCCGACATCGCCGCCATCGTGTCGCCGATCGAGCGGAAGGTGCCGCTCGCGACCGCACCGAGCATGGACGCCCCCAGCAGCACCGGCTCCTGGGTGCGCGGCAGCGCCACCACGAGCCCCGTGGTGTCGGCCATGATCTGTCGCACCAGCGGACTGCGCGACGCGCCGCCCGCCATCACCACGATGCGGCTTTTCACATCGTTCGCTGCGAACGCATCGATGACGTCGGCGAGACCATAGGCGAGGCCGCAAAGGGCGGCGACGAACAGCCGCTCCATCGCGCCGATGTCGGACGCGAGGTCGAGGCCGGCGATCACCGCGCGTGAATCCGGATCAGCGTAAGGTGAGCGATTGCCCAGAAACTCGGGAAGGACATGAATGTCGCGTGCAAGGAGTGCGGCCGCACCCGGAGCTTTCACGCGCGCGATGATCCGCCGCTCCAGATAGTCGATGACGTCGATGCCCTGAGCCCGCGCGGCGGCGCTGGCCTCCCCATAGCAGGGATGCGAACGGAGCAGATGATCGATCGCCGCACCCGCCGCCGATTGACCGCCCTCGTTGAGCCAGAAGCCCGGCACCATGCCCTGGTAATAAGGCCCCCACACACCTGGCACGAAGCACGGCTCGACCGTGGTTGCCATGATGCAGGCCGACGTCCCCATGATGTAAGCGAGCCGTTCGCAGACATTGACCTCGGCACCATCGGCCTCGCGGCCGCCGATCGCGCCGACGCCGCCGGCATGGGCGTCGATCAGCGAAGCTCCGACCGGCGTGCCGGGAGTGAGGCCGAGATCCTGCGCCGCGGCGCGCGAAAGCCCCGCGCCAAGCGGCGTGCCTGGCGCCACGATGTCGGTGCCGATCCGCGCATAGTTCTCCTCGACGAAGTCTTGCAACCCGATCCGCCGGAAATAGTCGGCGCTCCAGCGCCCGTCATGCGCGAGGTAGTTCCACTTGCAGGTGACGGTGCACATGGAGCGCGCCGGCGAACCGGTCGCGCGAAAGGTGAGATAATCGGCGAGATCGAAGAAATGACCGGCTTCATCGAAGCTCTGGCGCAGATGCCGTTTCAGCCACAGCAGCTTCGGCATCTCCATTTCCGGCGAGATCACCCCGCCAACGTAGCGCAGCACCTCGTGCCCAGCGGTGTTGATGTCGCGCGCTTCCGGGACGGCGCGGTGATCCATCCAGACGATCACGTTGCGCGCGTGATCGCCCGATGTGCTGACGGTGAGCGGCCCGCCCTGCTTGTTCAGCACCACCAGCGAGCAGGTCGCATCGAAGCCAAGGCCTTTGACCGCATCAGGGGTGACGCCGGCCTCCGCCAGCGCCGCCCGCACCGCGATGCAGCAAGCGCTCCAGATGTCGTCGGACGACTGCTCGACGATGTCGCCAGCCTCCTGCCACAGTCTGATCGGGTGCCGCGCCGCCGCGAGCAGGTGGCCGGCCTCGTCGAATATCCCTGCGCGTGTGCTCGACGTTCCGACATCGACGCCGATAAAGGCCTGCCGCATGTTCCACTCCCGCCAATGATTTGACGCGAGCTTACCAGCAAGTGTAGCCGCCATCGACCACGACGACGCTGCCGGTCATCAGGCTGGCCGCCTCGGAGGCGAGGAACAAAACGACCGACGCGATCTCGTCGACCCGCCCCATCCGCGCCATCGGCGTGCCGCCAATCCAGGCATCATACATGCGCGGATTGTTCTTCACGAAGGCGTTCAGCGGCGTCTCGATATAGGTCGGCGCGACCGCATTGACGCGTACGCCGCGCGCACCCCATTCGGCTGCCAGCGACTTGGTCAGATGGTGCACTGCAGCCTTGGAGGCGTTGTAGAAGCACTGCTCCTGCGGCTTGTTGACGATGAAGCCGGACATCGAGCCGATATTGACGATGTTGCCGGATTTCGCCGCCAACATGTGCTTGCCGAACGCGCGGCAGCACCAGAAGGTGCCGTTCAGGTTCACGTCCAGCACGTTGAGCCAATGCTCATCGGTGACGGTCTCCGCCGGCGTCTCGCTCCGGGCGATGCCGGCATTGTTGACGAGAACGTCGACCTTGCCGAACCGCGCCGCCAGTTCATCGGCAACCTCGGTGACGCGCGCCGAGTCGGTCACGTCCATGATCACGGTTTCGGTGTCAAAGCCCTTGCCCTTCATCTCGGCCTGCGCCGCAATGGCAACCTTGGGATCGCGGTCGGCGATGACGACCTTGGCGCCGGCTTCCGCCAGCGCCTCGACACAGGCGAGCCCGATGCCCTGCCCGCCTCCGGTCACCAGCGCGATCTGTCCGTTGAGCCTGAATTTTTCCAGATACATGGTCGTCGTCCGTCTTTCTCATTGACGCCCAAAGGGGACGTCACCTCTCACGCAACAATCGCGTTGCCGTTGTCGTCGAAGCGGTAGATCCGATTGGGGTCGGGCTGCAGCGCGATCTGGTCGCCGGGCTTGAGGCTCTTCTCGCCGACGCAGCGCACGGTCAAGGTGCCGAGCGCTCCGGCGTCGACATAAAGAAAAGTGTCGCTGCCGAGATGCTCGGCCACCAAGACCTTGCCCGGCCAGCCCTGCCCGTCGCTGACGATGTTGAAATGCTCCGGCCGCACGCCGATGGTGGCGGCACCGCGCATAGCGGCTTCCGCGCCGGTGATGAAATTCATCTTCGGGGAGCCGATGAAGCCGGCGACGAACAGGTTGGCCGGCTTCTGGTACAGCTCGATCGGCGAGCCATATTGCTCGATCTTGCCGGCGTTCAGCACCACGATCTTGTCGGCCATGGTCATGGCCTCGACCTGGTCGTGAGTGACATAGATCGCCGTGGTGCCGAGTTGCTTCTGCAGCCGCGTCACTTCGAGCCGCATCTGCACCCGCAACGCGGCATCGAGATTCGACAGCGGCTCGTCGAACAGGAACGCCTTCGGCTCGCGCACGATGGCGCGGCCGATCGCGACGCGCTGACGCTGACCGCCGGAAAGCTCGCGCGGCTTGCGGTCGAGATACGGCGTCAGGTTCAAGGTGGCGGCGGCCGCCTCCACCTTGCGGTTGATCTCGTCCTTCGGCAGGCCCGCCATCTTGAGGCCGAAGGCGATGTTGCCGCGCACGCTCATATGCGGATAGAGCGCGTAGGACTGGAACACCATCGAGAGCCCGCGCTTGGCCGGCGGCACATTCACGACGTTCTTGCCGTCGATCAGGATCTTGCCGTCCGAAACGTCTTCGAGGCCGGCAATCAGCCTGAGCAGCGTGGTCTTGCCGCAGCCGGACGGCCCGACGAACACGACGAACGAGCCGTCGGCGACGTCGAGATCGGCGCCCTTGATGATGTGGACCGGCCCGAACGACTTCTGGACTCCTTCCAACGTGATCCGTCCCATGATCCGGCCTTTCGTTATTTCACTGCGCCGAACGTCAGCCCGCGCACGAGCTGCTTCTGGCTGAACCAGCCGATGATGAGGATCGGCGCAATCGCGAGCGTGGACGCCGCCGACAGCCGCGCCCAGAACAGGCCTTCCGGACTTGAATAGGAGGCGATGAAGGTGGTCAGCGGCGCCGCCTCCGAGGTGGACAGGTTCAAGGTCCAGAATGCCTCGTTCCAGGCGAGAATCAGGTTGAGCAGGAGGGTCGAGGCGAGCCCCGGGATCGCCATCGGCGTCAACACATAGATCAGCTCGCGGCCGATCGTGGCGCCGTCCATCCGCGCCGCTTCCAGGATGTCCTTCGGGATTTCCTTGAAATAGGTGAACAGCATCCAGATCACGATCGGCAGATTGCCAAGGCAGAGGATGAAGACGAGGCCGGCACGGGTGTCGAGCAGCCCGGCATTCTTGTAGATCAGATAGATCGGCACCAGCACGCCGACGGGCGGCATCATCTTGGTCGAGAGCATCCAGAGCAGGATGTCCTTGGTGCGTTTGGTCGGCGAGAAGGCCATCGACCACGCCGCGGGAATCGCGATCAACAGCGCGATGAGCGTCGAGCCGCCGGCGATGATGATCGAATTGAGCGCGTGGTGCAGATAGTCACTGCGCTCCTGCACGGTGGCATAGTTCTCGGTGGTCCAGTGGAAGAACAGGAAGGACGGCGGGGTCGCGAAGGCTTCGAGTTCGGTCTTGAAGCTCGCCAGCACCATCCACAGGATCGGGAAGAAGATCAGGAAGCCGACCAGCCAGGCGGCGATGGTCGAGATCGCAACGTGTCGTCCGGTGACCTTGCGCGCCATTTATCAAGCCTCCAGATTGCGGCCGACGATCCGCACCAGGAAGAAGGCGACGATATTGGCGATGACGACCGCGATCAGGCCGCCGGCCGACGCGCTGCCGACATCGAACTGGATCAGCGCCTGCGAATAGACCAGGAAGGCGATATTGGTGGTCTGCAGGCCCGGCCCGCCACCCGTCGTGACGAAGATCTCGGCGAAGACCGTAAGCAGGAAGATGGTCTCGATCAGGATCACCACCGTGATCGGACGCGCCAGATGCGGCAGCGTCAGATAGATGAAGCGCGACGACGCGCTGGCGCCGTCCATCTCCGCCGCCTCCTTCTGCTCCTCGTCGAGCGACTGCAGCGCGGTGAGCAGGATCAGCGTGGCAAAGGGCAGCCACTGCCAAGCGACGATGAAGATGATGGCGAGAAGCGGCGCGTCGGTGAACCAGTCGATCGGCGTCAACCCCAGCGAGGTCGCGATCCAGGCGAACAGGCCGGACACCGGGTGCATCAACAGGTTCTTCCAGACCAGCGCGCTGACCGTGGGCATCACGAAGAACGGTGCGATCACCATCAGCCGCACGAAATTGCGGCCGATCACGGGCTGATCGAGCAGGATCGCCAGCGGGATGCCGAGTCCGATCGTCAGCGCCAGCACCGAGCCGACCAGCACCAGCGTGTTCTGCAGCGAGGCAAGGAAGGCGGGATCGGTGAGGAAGTAGGTGTAATTCTCCAGCCCGACGAAGCTTTCCGAGCCGGGATCGAGCAGGCTGTAATGCAAGGTCGAGAAGTAGATCGTCAGAGCCAGCGGCACGATCATCCAGATGAACAGCAGCAGCACCGCCGGAGACATCAGCGCCCGCGCCAGCAATTGCGTCTGTCTGGTGGCCATAGCGTCGTTCCTTGCGCGCGATGAGAGGTCGTCATTGCGAGCGGAGCGAAGCAATCCAGTATCGTCGAACGGAAAGATCCTGGATTGCTTCGTCGCCTTCGGCTCCTCGCAATGACGAACCGATGGCTTGCGTCGGTTGGGCAAAGGCGCGGTGCGCCGTGCCCACGTCAGTTCGAGTTGATCATCTCTCGATGGGCACGCTTCGCTTTGCCCACCCTACGCCCTGCACGACAGCCTACGAAGAGAGAGAGAGAGAAAAAAGGCGGCCATCCCAAGCTGTACGAGGGATGGCCGCAAGGATCAGCTCGGGAGGAATTTTGACGAGCTGACACAAACCGCGGCCTATTTGATGTAGCCGGCCCGCTTCATTTCCCGTTCGGTCGCCGACTGCGCCGCGGCGAGCGCTGCATCGACCGTGGTCGAGCCGGCGAGCGCCGACGAGAACTGCTGGCCGACCGCCGTACCGATACCCTGGAATTCCGGAATCGCCGCATATTGCACGCCGACGTAAGGCACCGGCTTCACCGTTGGATGGTTCGGATCGGCGGCATTGATCGAGGCCAGCGTCGGCTTCGCAAACGGAGCGACCTTCAGATAATCCGGGTTCTGATAGAGCGAGGTGCGGGTGCCCGGCGGCACGTTGGCCCAGCCTTCCTTGGCGGCGACCAGCTTGAGATAGTCCTTGCCGGTGGCCCAGGCGATGAACTTCTCGGCCGCATCGACCTTCTTCGAGCCCGCGGGGATTGCGAGGCTCCAAGCCCAGAGCCAGTTCGCGCTCTTACCGAGCCCGGTATTCGGAGCCATCGCGAAGCCGACCTTGTCGGCGACCTTGGAGTCCTTCGGGTTGGTGACGAAGGATGCAGCGACGGTGGCGTCGATCCACATCGCGCATTTGCCGGCGTCGAACAGCGCCAGATTTTCATTGAAGCCGTTCGAGCTCGCGCCGGGAGGGCCAGCCTCCTTCATCAGCTCGACGTAAGTCGTCAGCGTCTTCTTCCATTCCGGCGTGTTGAACTGCGGCTGCCATTTTTCGTCGAACCAGCGCGCGCCGAACGAATTCGACATCGCGGTCAGGAAGGCCATGTTCTCGCCCCAGCCAGCCTTGCCGCGCAGGCAGATGCCGAACACACCGGCCTGCTTGTCGGTCAGCTTCTTGGCGGCATCGACCACGAAGTCCCAGGTCGGGCTCTCCGGCATTTTCAGCCCGGCCTTGTCGAACAGGTCGGTGCGATACATCGTCATCGAGCTCTCGCCGTAGAACGGCGCGGCATAGAGCTTGCCGTCGACGGAGACCGCATCCTTGATCTTCGGCAGCAGATCGCCGGCGTCGTAGTCGGGACCGAGCTTGTCGAGCGGCACCAGCCAGGTCTTCTTGGCCCAGATCGGCACCTCGTAGGTGCCGATGGTGAGGATGTCGAACTGGCCGCCCTTGGTGGCGATGTCGGTGGTGACGCGCTGGCGCAGCACGTTCTCCTCCAACGTCACCCATTTGACCGAGATATCGGGGTTGGCCTTGGTGAATTCGCCGGTCAGACCCTGCATGCGGATCATGTCGCCGTTATTGACCGTGGCGATGGTCAGGGTGGTCTCGGCCTTCGCCGGCATTGCCAGGAGCAACGCCGCGGCGCCGAACAGGCCGCCCAGAAGTCGTGTCGCAGTGAAGCCGGTCCTCAAACTGTAACTGTGCCTTACAGCAGCGTGCCTTGCAGCATCGTTCCTCACAGCATCCTCCCTTACCCGCGCATTTTGAATATATGCTCACGCGTTGAGCTGATGTTCACTACAGCAGTCAGGTTTTGTCAAGGACAGCCCGGCGCCTTGTAGTTGCGCAATGCGGAAGATTGCTGCTGTGCGGGTGCGGGCAGGTCAAAGACGAGTGCGATGCGTTCCCTCACCTGGCGGAGTGAGGTTGCAGCCAGTCCGCAACCGGCCGCGGCGGTCTCAGTCGCAGCACGTCACGCAAGAATGGCGCGCGCGGTCGCCTCGTCGGTGATCAGGCCGTTGATCAGGCGCCCGGCAAGCGCGGCGCGGATCGCCGGAATTTTTGCCGGCCCAAGCGCCGCGGCGATGGTCATTGCTTTCGCCGGCACGTCCGGCGGAATGCTGGTCAGGCGGCGGTTGGTGCCGCCCTGGATCAGCCGGCCCTTGGCATCATAGGCCCAGCCGGTGATCTCGCCGACCGCGCCCAGCCGCATCATCTCGGTGAGCTCGTCACGGGTGACGAAGCCATCGACATACATCTGCGCCTTCTGGTCTATCTGGCCGATGCCGATCAGCTTCAGGTCCGCCTTGTCGGCCACCGCCTTGACCTTGGTGATCGCATCGAGCCGGACCATGCGGTCGCGCTCGTCTTCGGAAGCCATCAGGAACGGCAGCGGCATCGGGTAGTGCCGCGCGCCGGTGCGGTCCGCGAGCCGGCCGACGGTATCGAAGAAGCTTGCCGAGCCGTCGGCCAGGATGTTGCCGACCAGCGAGACGATCTGATGCTCGGGCCGATCGATCGGGGAAACGCGCTCGACCGCGGCGCGCACCGCGCGCCCGGTGCCGAGCGCGATGATGACCGGCGTCTCCGCGCGCAGGGTCAATTCCAAAAGGTTGGCGCAACGCTCGGCGATGCCGGCAGCCGCTGCCGGCGCGGCCGGATCGGTGGGCACCACCTCGCAATGCACGAGATCGAACCGGCTCTTGAGCTGCGCCGCGAGCTCCATGCAGGATGCGATGGGATGTTCGAGCCGGAAGGTGATGAGACGCTCGGCGAGGCAGAGCGAGACCAGCCGCTGCGCCGAGGCGCGCGACACCTGCAGCATCTTGGCGATCTCGTCCTGGGTATGGCCGGCGATGAAATAGAGCCAGCCGGCGCGCGCGGCGTCGTCGAGACGGGACTTGTCGCTGTCGTTGGCGGCCATGGCGCCGTTAAAAATCCCTCTCTGGGGCGGGCATCGGCGCACCAGAACATATGATCTTCATATGGGCAATAGCTCGCGCCGCGAGGCGACCGCGTTGTCCCGTCCGATCGGCCGCTCCGCGTCCTCCGCCATGCACGGCAGCGGCTATTTGCGATTGCGTTGCAAGAGCGCTCATGACCGCCGCGTCACATTGGTTTCATCAAACCGACTCGCAACTGACAACGCACGGAAATGTGGGGACACGATAAGGGCGGCGAGGACCTTCGCGACGTTTCGTCGCGCCTCAGCTTTCCCAATTGGAGACGATTCATGAAAGTGCCCACAGGGCGGTTCAAGGCGCTCTGCCTCGCCACATCCGTGCTCTTCACCGCCACGAGCGTCATGCCGGCCTTTGCCGGCGCGGCGACCACCACGCCGATCGAGCATGTCATCATCATCGTCGGCGAGAACCACACGTTCGACAACCTGTTCGGCACCTACAAGCCGAAGGCCGGCCAGACCATCGACAACCTCCTGAGCAAGGGGATCGTCAACGAGGACGGCACGCCGGGGCCGCACTTCAAGAAGGCCGAGCAGCGCATCGGCCGCGACGAGGTCCGCTACAACGCCGAGACCGCATCGACCGGCGCCTACACGACGCTGCCGCAGCCCTACACGACCTACGGCATCGGCCTGCCGCAGAACGTGCCGGACACCCGCTTCCCGGCCAACCTGCCCAACGGCCCGTACCAGATCTCCAAATACGTGCCTTACGCCGCCTATTCCGGCGACCCCGTGCACCGCTTCTTCCAGATGTGGCAGGACATCGACGGCGGCAAGCACGACAAGTTCGTCTGGGTCGAACAGACCATCGGCACCGGCTCGAACGGCGCGCCCTATCCCGCCGGCGGCTTCAACCCGAAAGAAGGCGCGATCTCGATGGGATTCTACAACATGAATCCCTACACGGACGCGTCCGGCAAGGCGCAGAGCGGCGATGCGCCGTTCTTCAAGCAGCTCGCCGACACCTATGCGATGAGCGACAATTATCACCAGGCGATCATGGGCGGCACGGGCGCCAACTTCCAGGCGCTGGTGAACGGTCACGCCGCCTTCTTCACCAATCCGGACAAGCTCGACGGCTCGGCCGCGGTGCCTTACGCCAACCAGATCGAGAATCCCGATCCGGTTTCCGGCACCAACAACTACTACACGCAGGACGGCTATAGCGGCGGCTCCTACGTCAACTGCTCGGATCCGAGCGCGCCGGGCGTCTCGTCCGTCAACGAGCAGCTCTACAAGCACGGCGTCGCCGACGGCAAGTGCGCGTCGAATACCTATTACCTCGTCAATAACTACAACATGTACTGGAACCAGACCTCCAGCGCGACGCGCAAGCTGGGCTCGGACCAGTTCACGCTGCCGCCGCAGTCGGCGCCGACCATCGCCGACGTGATGACCAAGCACGGCATCTCCTGGAAGTATTACAGCGCCGACCGCGGCAACGATCCGACCACCTTCGCGAGCTCGGTCGACGGCGTGTCGCTGCTGTTCCACTCCTATTGCGGCATCTGCGATCCGCTGACGGGTTATCTCAGCATCATGAAGAACCCGACTGAGGAAGCCAAGCTGCAGAACTACGGCGCCTTCCTCAACGACGTCCAGAACAACACGCTGCCGGCGGTGTCGTTCGTGCGTCCGTTCGAGGCGCTGGCCGGGCATCCGGCCGACTCCACGACCGACCTCTATGAGAAGTTCCTCGGGGAGCTGATCAATCGCGTCAAGGCCAATCCGCAGCTGTGGGCCAAGACCGCGATCATCATCACCACCGACGAAGGCGGCGGCTACTACGACTCCGGCTATGTGCAGCCGGTCGACTTCTTCGGCGACGGCACTCGCATCCCCTTCATCGTGGTGTCGCCCTATGCCAAGCAGGGTTATGTCGATCACACCTATTATGATCACGTCTCGGTGCTGAAATTCATCGAGCGCAACTGGCGCCTGCCGAAGATCTCCTCGCTCAGCCGCGACCACCTGCCGAACCCGATCCACGACCGGTCCGAGCACCGCTACAAGCCGCTCAACCGTCCGGCGATCGGCGACCTGATGAACCTCTTCACCTTCGGCGATCGCGACGACGACGGCGATCATGACGGTGACGATCATCACGGCTGGAACGAGCACGGCGTCTTCGGCGGCCACCAGGCCTGGAACTGGGGCTGGCGCGACTGATCGCGAAAGCAGCCGTCAACAACAAAGAGCCCGCAGCGGTCACCCGCTGCGGGCTTTCTCATTGCGGTCGATGTTGATCGGTCGGGCGCCTAGCGCTCGAAATCAGCATCGCGTTGATCGCCGCCGCCATTCATGTCGAAGGCGAAGCCGCCGCCCGCCGCGACCTTCGCCGCGCGCATCGGCTTTGCCGGTGGGATCGGCTTGCGCGCGCCGCGGCCGGCGGCCGGGCTTGAACCCATCGCGGACGCCTTGGCGCGGAGCTGCTCGACGGCGTGATCGACCGGCGCGTAGGCGCGGTCGTGGCCCTGCTCGATACGGAAGTAGGAGATCGTCGCCTGCAGCTGCTCGGCCTGCGAGGCCAGCTCTTCCGAGGTGGAGGACACCTGCTCGGAGGCGCTGGCATTCTGCTGGCCGACCTTGTCGAGCTGCTGGATCGCCTGGTTGATCTGCGCCGAACCGACATCCTGCTCGCGGCAGGCGGCGGTGATCTCCTCGACCAGCTCGGCCGTCTTCTTGATATCTGGCACCAGCTTGGCCAGCATGGAGCCGGCCTCCTGCGCCACCTTCACGGTGTCGGTCGAGAGCGTGCCGATCTCCGCCGCGGCCGCCTGGCTGCGCTCGGCGAGCTTGCGCACTTCGGAGGCGACCACCGCGAAGCCCTTGCCGTGCTCGCCGGCGCGGGCGGCTTCGACCGCCGCGTTGAGCGCGAGCAGATCAGTCTGCCGCGCGATCTCCTGCACGATGGTGATCTTCTCGGCGATGGTCTGCATCGCCTGCACCGCGCGGCCGACGGCGGCGCCGCTCGCCTCCGCGTCCTTGGCGGATTGCGCGGCGATCTTCTCGGTCTGGCTGGCGTTCTCGGCGTTCTGCTTCACGTTCGCCGCCATCTCCTCCATCGAGGACGAAGCCTCTTCGGCGGAGGACGCCTGCTCGGTCGCGCCCTGCGAGAGCTGCTCGGCGGAGGCCGAAAGCTCCTGGCTGCCGGCGGAGACGTTCTGCGCCGCGGTCAGCGCTTCGGACACCACCTGGCGGAGCTTTTCGACCATGCGCTCCAGCGCGATGCCGAGCTTATCCTTGTCGGTGATGCGTTTGGCCTCGACGGTGAGATTGCCCTGCGCGATCTCATCGGCGACCGCGGCGGTGGCGTTGAGGCTCGCCAGCATCTTCTGCAACGCAAGGCCCAGCGTGTCCTTGTCGGAGAGCGGCCTGGCCACGACATCCAGATTGCCCTGCGCGACCTCGCCGGCCACGGCGGCGGTCGCGTTGAGGTTGGCAGTCATCGCGGTCAACGCCTTGATCAGGTCGCCGACCTCGTCGTCGCTGGAGGCCTCAATGGTCTGGCCGAGGTCGCCGATTGCGACCGCATTGGCAAGGTTCACGGCGCGGCCGAGGCCGCGGCTGATGTTGAGCGCGATCAGCACGGCGGCGGCGATCGCGACCAGCAGGGAGACGAGGACCAGGCTGACGACGATCATCTCCGCGCGGGCGCCTTCCTGTTTCGCCTCGTCCGAGCGGTCCGCCATCAGCTTGCGCAGGAAGGCGACATATTCATCGAGAATGGCGCCTGCTTCGCCGACCGATTTGCGAACCTCGGTGGTCGACACCTCGACGCCCTTGGCGCGATCGGTCTTGGCTATCTTCAGCGCCTGGTCCTGCGCATTGTTCATCTGGGCATAGGCGGCAACGAAGCGGTCGAGCAGCTTCTTGCCGGTCTCGGTGGCGGTGGCGTAGACGTCGTCCTTGGTCTTCAGCAACTTCACACGCAGATCGCGCACATCGTTGGTGTAGCGCTCCACGTCGGCCTCGGCAGAGGCGAGATGCGCGTTCTTCTCGGCACGGATCTGCAGCAGCATCAGCTCCTTGAGCTGGGCGGCCTTGTCCTGGCGGCCGGCCGCGCCGGTCAGAACCTCCGTCGTCGTCGCCAGATCGTTGAGCTTCAGGTAGGCGACCGCACCTGCAACGGCGGACAGCAGGATCACGAGGCCAAAAGCCGCGGCCAACTTCGTCTTGACAGTCAGTCTCATCTCCGGTCCCCAATCAGATGCTTTGCGACGCGCGGGCCGTGCAGATTGCAAGGTCTCATCCGGCGCGCGCAACGCGCTCCGATCTGCCGGATCGAAGCAGCACGACTTCCCCTGGCGGCAGTATCGGTGCAGAGAGTAAGCCAAACCTTAAGGTAGCGCGGTAAAGCTTCCCGCAAGTGGCGACCTGCGCTTTTGCACGCCGGCGCACTGCGCTCGGGCTGATCCCGGCCGGTTCGGCCTTCATGGTAAACGGCGCCTCACCGGCCGCGCGCAAATGCCGCGCTCTATTTTAGGTCCTGCTTGCGGTTGCAGGCGCTAGTTAGATGACGGCACGAATCGTCCTCCGCGGGTCCCGTCGATGAGCAGCATTTCCAGCATCGCATTGTCCGGCATGAATGCGGCGTCGCGCCGGCTCGAGGTGTCCGCGAGCAACGTCGCCAATGTCATGAGCACGGGCGCGCTGCCGAACACCGACGGCACGGTGCCTTCAGGCGCGCCGCAGGCCTATGCGGCGCTCGATGTGGTGCAGACTGCGAGCGCCGATGGCGGCACGCAGACCAGCGTGAGGACCAGCAATCCGTCCACCGTCGCAAGCTCGGACCCGCAGGCGCCCTTCGCCAACCAGAACGGCCTCGTCGCCGCGCCCAATGTCGACCTCGCGCAGGAGATGATCGGCCAGATGGTCGCCAAATATAGTTACGTGGCCAATCTGAAGGTCATGAAGGCGGACGACCAGATGACCAAGGCGCTGCTCGACGTGAAGGCGTGAGGCGAAAGCAGCGTACCGCGGCACGCAGGGCGCTGCCGTCCCGGGTCAGCGGAGCCAGCGAGCGCGAGCTGGTTTCATCACCGCCGACCCTATCAGCGCCGCGGCCTCCTATACGCCCTTCTCGACGAGGCTCTGTCCCATCACCTCGCCGGCCGGCTCCGGGCTCAGCCAGCGATAGATGAAGCCGCCGGCCGCGCCGCCGAGCAGCGGCGCCACCCAGAACAGCCAGAGCTGCGCCAGCGCCCAGCCGCCGACGAACAGCGCCGGCCCGGTGCTGCGCGCCGGGTTCACCGAGGTGTTGGTGACGCGGATGCTGATCAGGTGAATGAGCGTCAGCGCCAGGCCGATCGCGATCGGCGCGAATCCGGCCGGCGCCTTGCCGTGCGTCGAGCCCATGATGACGAACAGGAACATCATCGTCAGCACGAACTCGCTGAGCAGGCAGGCACCGAGCCCATATCTGCCCGGCGAATGATCGGCATAGCCATTGGCGGCAAAGCCGTCGGCAAGGCTGAAATCGGGCGCACCGCTGGCGATCGCATACAGCACGGCAGCGGCAACGATCGCGCCGATGAGCTGCGCGATGATGTAAGGCACGATCAGGCCGGTCGGAAACCGCCCGCCGCAGGCCAGCCCCACCGTCACCGCCGGATTGAGATGGCAGCCGGAGATGTGCCCGATCGCATAGGCCATCGTCAGCACGGTGAGACCGAACGCCAGGGCCACGCCGAGCATTCCGATTCCCACATCGGGCACTCCGGCCGCGATCACCGCACTGCCGCATCCGCCGAACGTCAGCCAGAACGTCCCGATCGCCTCCGCCACAAGCTTGTTGCCGTTGCCGTTCATGGTCGCCCTCCCCTCGACATGTGTGGATTGCTGAATTCCGAATCTCCCGCTTCAGGCGAAGAAGATCACTTCGGCAACCTTGAGTCAAAGGCCGAGTCGCGGCTGTAAGCTGTAGCACTCACTAAGATGGGCGCGTCGCAAGTGGTGCCTCAACTTATTGGTTGCTACGAGCTGCCGCGATAATGTGCTACCGGCCAGCTTACCGGAGCAGCTGATGGCGATCAGTCAAGAGGCGTCGTACGGTCCGATGAGGACCTAACCGCGTTTGATAATTCTTCGGAGCCCCAACACCGCTGCGCTCATACTCGCATTCTCCGCTATGTGCGGCGCGGTACAAGATGGCCATCAAACCTCATGAGGATCATTTAGAACGTGAGGCCCGTCTTTGGGCGGGGATAATGTCTCTCCGTCTGGCAGCAACAATACGTACCGTTGCTCATAGAGTGCCCGCTGCTCCAACACCTTATCATGAGACAGCATGCAGGTCTTAGTAGCAGGGGAGTAGATGGAATCGAAAGACCACCAGTAGATTGGACGCTTATCTCCGCCCAACAAGACTACAAACCGTTCAAACTCCGATGGATAACGATCCTTCAGCGCTTGCAGCGGGCGAATATCCTCAGTCATCATCAAAAACAAGAAACGTACTGCGAGAACATCCGAAGATAGACTTTCTCTAAATTGCCCCTCCACATTATCTGCTCTGAGTCTAACGTTAGGATGCTTGCTTAGTAGCCGCGTTAGATCGTGCCCGGCATTCCAAAACTGGATTCCATTGGCTCTCACATAAAGAAGCTTCTCCCACCCCAAAGGAAAGCTCGAAGTCCAGAAGAGTTGATTCTGAGCGGGCGGCGCCGTCCAAAGACCTACAGGTCTGATGTGAGATACGCCATGAAGACCCAATTGCGGACTACCGATCTCGCGCGCAAGGTTTAAATAGGAGCTCGAAGAGAACACTATTGGAGACATAACGGGAATGTTTTTTCCGTTCCAGCCAAGATAGTTGCGCTCGGCGCGGCGTTCGTATGACGCAACCGGCATGACGACGAATGGATACGAAACAGGCTGCAATTTGCCATGATTGATCCAGTACGAATTTGGCAAGAGTGGCGCAGCGTATTTGCGAATAAACTTGAAAGCCTGCCTATTAATGACTTGGAAGTGAGAGCTCTTGTGCTCGGCTAAGAATCGATCGCGCGCGTCGCGTTGGACCCCGCGAACTGCCTCAGTTATTGCCGCCCTGTCGAGATTGGATATGTGTGTGCGGTCTATTGCGATCTCTGCGCCAGAAAGGAGATCGATTTCAGCGACCCCATATTCAAGCCGTAAGTGCGGCGCCTCTAGAGCGAAGCCCTTCCACGAGGTTAGGACGCGCGCCTTCGGGAAAAGGGCATCCCTATCGTCCGGAATCTGCTGAACGTTGGAATCTACGAGATCAATGAATGCGACAGAAGCTCCGCCATTAAGCTCGAAGTATGGCAGCCAATACCGTATTTGCCAGCTTTCACCTCTTGCTTCGATAGGACCGAACCAGCGAAGCCGCTCTCGCGCAGAGCTCCGCAATTCCGCAAATCGGCCCTCAGTCTTCTGTTTTGACGCCTCCTCTTCAAAAGTCAGGAGCGCATTAGGTCCGAAATAGCGATCCTCACAAAATTCACTAATTAGCTTGTCATCGAATTCGGTCGGAAGTGCCGTCCAGCCCGGACCGACTGACCACTGTATTGCAGGATTCCGAAGGTTGCTTCTAATCTCAATTTTACATGGCAAATGACGAACGGTCCGCCTGATGTAGTCCAACAGTAGATCAAACCATCCTTCGGAATCGCCATCGATAACCTCTTCTCGAAGCCTCAATCGAACGTCCGTACCGTGCTTTTCGCGCGCCCCCTTCGTTAGCTCTCCGAAACTCGCCACCCCCTCAGTAACAAAAGCCCAAGATGCGTCCCCGCCATCTTTGGTTGCATCGCTCCGCCTCGTTGTAAACTCAACAAGGTCGGCGATCATAAAGTAGCTAAGAAGGCCTATCCCAAATTGTCCAGTGCGAAAGACCTTGAACCCGCGGTTTTCCGCCTCGCGCTCTAGAGCTTTGAAGTCAGGCCTGTTCCTCGAACCGCTACGGAGCAATCGTGTTTGGATGTGTCGCTTTGTCAAGCCAACGCCGTCATCATTACAGCGCAACCAGTACCGAGCGCCATCAAACTCAAACGTGATTCTAATCTTATGTAGCGATGCAAACGCAACCTCATATTCCGGATTACCTGGGTCGTCCTGCTGCAATCGTTCATATGCGATCTGCTCAGCAATTGAATCTGCCGCATTTTGAATTAGGTTCTGTACTCATAAAGGGATTCCGTTAGCTGGCGAACAGTGATTCACTCCCGCAGAGATTTGGGGGGTGGGATGGCGCGGTTCGATCTGAGCGACGGAGAATGGGCTTTGATCAAGCCTCTATTGCCGAACAAGTCTCGCGGCGTCGCGCGAGTGGATGACCGGCGGGTCCTTAACGGCATTTTCTATGTGCTTCGAACGGGTTCGCCCTGGCGCGACCTCCCGGAGCGCTACGGTCCTTACACGACGGTCTATAACCGCTTTAATCGCTGGGCCAAGGCAGGCGTTTGGCTGCGGGTTTTCGAGACCCTGGCGGCCCGCTCGCCGCACTCGATGGCGCTGATCGACAGTTCAATCATCCGGGCTCACCAGCACGCTGCCGGGGGTAAAAAGGGGGCGAAGATCACGCCATCGGCCGTTCTCGTGGAGGACTGAGCACCAAGATCAACGCCGTCGTCGATGAGAATGGGTTGCCGGTTCGGTTGATGCTTACCCCCGGTCAGGCTCACGACTTGCGCGCTGCGTCGTTTCTGCTGGAAGGCCTCAAATGCCGCGATGTCGTCGCCGATCGTGGCTATGACGCCGATGCTCTCCTCCACATGATCCGGGCCAGCGGTGCCAAGGCTCATATTCCTTCCACCAGCCAGCGAGTGATCCAACGCTCTGTCAGCCGCCGCATCTATCGCCAGCGCAACCTGGTCGAGCGCTTCTTCTGCAAGCTCAAGCATTTCAGACGTATCGCTACCCGCTTCGACAAGCTCGCATGCAACTTCCTCGCTGCGGTCGCACTCGCCTCAGCGCGCCTCTGGACTAGAGTTTATGAGTCCACGCCCTAGCTCGCGAACAGCAGCAAGCCGATTGCTGTACAGCTGCGTGCCGGAAAGAAGCTCAAGCAGCTTTGTTACCTCTGGCTGGAATGTTCCATCAATGTAGGTAAATTTTCCTTCCTGCTCCCGAACGTCCAAACTTAATTGCATAGGCAATTTCCAGGCGTATCGCTCTCGGTCATCAGGCTTCATTGCGCCACGCAGATATGCGCCATACAAGCTCAGATTGCGGCACAGGACCAATTCTGCATTCACGAGATCGGCTACGGACAGTACGGCGTTGTGAATCACGGCGTTTGGCGTTCGAGCCGAGAAGATTAATTCGCCTCCATCTACATTCATCGAAAACGCGATGCCGTGATCTCGATACCAATAAATTCGGCTGTTCGGCGCGATATTCCTATGCCGCAAGATTATCTCGGGTGTGCGTTCGGGATCGAATTCCAATACATCGGCCATCCTAAGGATCGCCGCCAAATATCTCAGGTTGAGCGTCTCAGCTCTGGAGCCGACCAAGCGGGCGTCATATTTCGAAGTTAGGAGTTCTGAATAGCCCTCATGATGGCTCTTGCATAAAGTGATCAAATCACTGGCCCATCCGGGATAGAGGCCGGGGCTAACGCTCTTCAGGTTTTCGTCGATCCATTCTTCGCTCCAATCATTATGGCGAGCTCGGCAGTAATACCCGCAAATCTCCTCGGCTAGCGCAATTCCCGTCGCCGTGTTTATTCCGCTCATAGGGATATCAACGCCGGGCCAGCTTTCATCGAGCCAATGTTGGAGCAACTGTCGCTCGATCGGATTTAGAAGTCGATCGTCGCCGCTGCACAGATATTGATAGTGGGAGGTTATCGTAGATCGAGATGGAGACATGCCAATGTCGTGAAGATATGCGCTTAGCAGCAATTGGCAAAGCTCTACGTCGGTCAGCAAAGCACCTTGCTGTCCGAGAATGGCAAACATGCGCTCCGCGACACGGAAGCTATGTTGATCGTCATGTAAGGTAAAGTCGACAGGGGATGTTCCGGCGGAGCCGATTACAGTCTCGATCTGTGGCATGCAATTTTCAAGGGTAAGGCGAGCATTCTGATTGCCGCGGCTCAAAATAGCTTTCCATAAACTTGTATCAGTCCAGTTCATAACGTTACCTGGGTCTCTCAGTGACTACTGTTAAATCGTGCACAGCTCGCGCTATCTCGGATGCTCCGCTGACGAGCAAATCATTCGTTCGGCCCGTCATTCAGTGGCAACGTCAGGCGCCCTAGCGGGCCTCATCAGCATCAGTCATCCACTATTCGTTGTGGCTACCCTAGCGTGTGGTTGGGAGGTGCGGTCAATCATTTTCTCGTACTTATGGGATGCATGAGAGCAAGAACGGCTTTCCCCTAATCATTTCCACTGGCCCGAGCTTCAGCGCGCTTATCCGATCATCCGTGCAGCGAGCGGCTCAAGGCGCACACCACCCCATCCCCAAACTGCCCGTCGTGCCACTCTGTCGCAGCCTGCGCCCGTTGTGTCGTCGGGCAAATCACCTGCATCTTCTCGCGCATCCCGCCTCGAGCAGAGGGACGGATCGCGATCGTCACGAACGTGAGGCGGGGAGCGGTGGCCGCGACGGCTCGAAGCGCGTCTGATGACGCCGACGAACGAGTTGATCGGCTTTCGCGCGGGACTTCGACGGGAAGGTACCAAGTCCGTCGGTTCGGTTCGCGCGCGCAGGCTTTCGCGGACGGTCAAGCCGTGTGGTCCTGGCGCCTCGGTGCTGGCGCTCTGCGCAACGCTTCACGCGTTGTCGCAACGCGATGATGCCTCGCATCACGCGGACGGGGGCAAGAATGCCGATCCCCGGGGAGAGCACGGAGTAAGCCGTAACCCATCGCGCGGGGAAGGCCGGATCATCCGGCTGGACCTGTGGTTCCTGCCCCGTGCTTTTTGTTCGCACGGGGGCCACGGGCATCAGCCGATGCCCGGCCTTCCCCGCGCCCTCTCGATTTCGAAAGGGCGGCCTGATGCAGAGCTCGGACGCCGATCGCGCCGCGAGGCTGCGGACCTATGCCGCCATCATTGCGAGCGAAGCGACGCAATCCAGAATCTCTTGCCAGCATCTCGTGCCCGGCCCTGGATTGCTTCGGCGCGCTGCGCCTCGCCATGACGGAGCTCTGGGAGGCGTTGCGGGCAAAGACTGCCGTCTCCGGGATACTGGATCGCCCGGTTGAACCGGGCGATGACAGCCGAAGTGACGGCGGCCATCAATTCGGAGCTGTTTGACAGTTGAATCAGAATGCGGAGCGGTCCGGCTTCGCTCGGGAGCTTCGCCGGGTAAGCTTCACCGCTTTGCGGTCGAAGAGAGCGTCGAGCGTGGCCGCGCCACGCGTAGCCCAACGGGCGAAGCGTGGTGCCCAGGGGCGGAATCGAACCACCGACACTGCGATTTTCAGTCGCATGCTCTACCAACTGAGCTACCTGGGCGAACTCGCCGGGGCGGAAAAAAGCCCGACGAGCCGGCGGGTTATAGTGGGCCGGGACGGCGCTGTCTACCGCCTGCGCACGGATTGTTTCCACATGCCGGGGATCATCGCTGAACCGGGCTGGCGGCTCCGTGACGAAGGCACGCCGCGCAGACAAGAGACTGAAAAAGCTGGCCTATTCGACGTCGTCCTCCTCGCCCTCCCGAGAGGGGATGACGTAGGCGCCGGCGAGCCAGCGGTGCAGGTCGACGTCACGGCAGCGCGGCGAGCAGAACGGGCGCACGTCGTCGGCGGCCGGGCGGGAGCAGATCGGGCAGCGGCGGACGGGCTTGGCGGAGGCCTTCACGGCGCCCTTGGACTGAAGGTGCGATTCGTTCGACATCGTCTTCTATCTAGGCACGATGGCCCGCGGGTCCATCCCTGCCGGAAGGCAGCTTACACGCCCACCGTGTTGAGCCAGCCGAAGCGGATCGGGAACCCCTCGCCGGCGAGCAGGCTCACGGTCTCATAGAGCGGCAGCCCCACAACATTGGTGTAGGAGCCGACCAGCTTGACCACGAAGGAGCCGGCGATGCCCTGCACGGCATAGCCGCCGGCCTTACCCCGCCACTCCCCCGAGCCGATATAGGCCTGGATGTCCTCGTCGCTGAGGCGCTTGAAGCGGACGCGGGTCTCGACCAGGCGCTGGCGGAAGCCTTCGCGCGGCGTCACCAGGGTGATCGCGGTGTAGACCCGGTGATTGCGGCCCGACAGCAGCCGCAGGCATTGCGCGGCCTCGTCGACCAGATTGGCCTTGGGCAGGATACGGCGGCCGACCGCGACCACGGTGTCGGCGGCGAGGATGAAGGCGCCGCGCAGCTCGTCGTCGAGCTGGACCGATTTCAGCGCCGCCTCGGCCTTGACCCGCGCCAGCCGGTTGGCGCAGGCGCGCGGCAGCTCCCCCCGCTTCGGGGTCTCGTCGACATCGGCCGGACGCAGCGCGTCGGGCTCGATGCCGGCCTGATTGAGCAGCGCCAGACGCCGCGGCGAACCGGATGCGAGAACGATTTTGGGGCGGCCGAGCATGCGTGAGGGGCTAAACAGATTCGTTCGGATGAATGAGGCGCGCGGAACCTATCGGATGGGCTGTCATTCCACAACCCGACGCCGGCGCTGCAGATGAGGCGATTCACGTTCCGTCTAAGACGGTAACGTGAGCGGGACGCGACGTCGATGTTTCGGTTCGATGACAGCCGGGGTGGAACCGGCCGCAGCCGATCACAATCCGGCGGGCCGGGCGAAACGCCTGCGGATCCGCGCCAGCAGACCGTCCAGGACCTCGCGATAGGCCGCGAGCTTCTGCTCGCGATTGCCCTCAGCGCCGGTCGGATCGGGCGTCGGCCAATATTCGACATCGGCGGCGAGCGTGCGGGTCAACTCCAGCGCCTTGTGATGCGCCTCCGGCGACAGCGTGATGATGAGGTCGAAATTCAGCCCCTCCCAGTCCTCCAGCTCCTCGAACGTCATGGGCTTATGGTGCGAGATGTCCTGGCCGAGCTCGGCCATCACGGCGATCGCGAACGGGTCGAGCTCGCCCTTCTTCACGCCGGCGGAGCGGACGTAGAGGGCCTGGGGGAACATGTGCTGCAACAGGCTCTCGGCCATCGGCGAACGAACGCTGTTCTGGCCGCAGGCGAACAGCACCGCCTGCGGATGGTGCGCACGCGGAGCCTCCGCCATGCGCTTACGGGCCTTCGGCCCGGAGGGCCGCCGCGAGATACGGGATCGCGCGCATCAGCCGCCCTCGCCCTTCCAGTGCAGGACGGTGATCAGCGTGAACAGCCGCCGCGCGGTCTCGAAATCGATCCGCACCTTGCCCTTGAGTCGCTCCTGCAGGGTGCGCGAGCCCTCGTCATGGATGCCGCGCCGGCCCATGTCGATCGCCTCGATCTTGTCCGGGGTCGCGGTGCGGATCGCCTGGTAGTAGCTGTCGCAGATCATGAAGTAGTCCTTCACGATCCGCCGGAACGGGGACAGCGACAACAGGTGCGTGACCACCGGCGTGCCGTCCTCGCGCCGGATGTCGAACATCAGCCGGTTCGAGGTGATGCCGAGATGCAGCGTGAACGGCCCTGTGCCGGAAGCGCCCTCCGGCGCGAACAGGTTCTGCTCGATGAGATCGTAGATCGCGATCGCCCGCTCATGCTCGATGTCCGGACCGGAGCGGCCGATCGACTCCTCGTCGAGCGTCACCGCGACGATCCGATTGGTCGCATCGTCGGCTGGCGGGTTCTGGGTCATGGCAGATTGAGGCGCAATCCCACCGAGCGCGCATGGGCGTCGAGCCCTTCCGCCTTGCCCAGCGTCATCGCGGCCGGTCCGAGCGCGCGCAGCTGGTCGGGTCCGCATTTCAGCAGCGAGGTGCGCTTCATAAAGTCGAGCACCCCGAGCCCGGAAGAGAACCGCGCCGACCGCGCGGTCGGCAGCACGTGATTGGAGCCGCCGACATAATCGCCGATCGCCTCCGGCGTATGGGCGCCCAGGAAGATCGCGCCGGCGTTGCGGACCTTGGCGGCGAAGGCGTCGGGGTCGCGCGTCATGATCTCCAGATGCTCGGCGGCGATGGCATCCGCCAGCGGCACCGCCTGGTCGAGATGATCGACCTCGATGATGGCGCCGAAATCGGCCCAGGAGGCGCCGGCGATCGCGGCGCGCGGCAGGGTCTTGAGCTGGCCTTCGACGGCGCGGGCGACGTCATCCGCCAGCCGCCGGCTGTCGGTGATCAGGATCGACTGCGCGCTGGCATCGTGCTCGGCCTGCGCCAGCAGATCGGCGGCGATCCAGTCGGCATTGCCGGTGTCGTCGGCGATCACCAGCACCTCGGAGGGCCCGGCGATCATGTCGATGCCGACCTTGCCGAACACGAGCCGCTTGGCGGCCGCGACATAGGCGTTGCCGGGCCCGACGATCTTGGCGACCGGCGCGATGGTCGCGGTGCCATGGGCCAGCGCGGCGATCGCCTGCGCGCCGCCGACGCGGTAGATCTCGGAGACACCGCCGAGCTGGGCGGCCGCCAGCACCAGCGGATTGAGCCTGCCGTCCGGCGCCGGCACCACCATCACGAGGCGCGCAACGCCGGCGACCTTGGCCGGCACCGCGTTCATCAGCACCGAGGACGGATAGGCGGCGGTCCCGCCGGGCACATAGAGGCCGGCCGATTCGATCGCCGTCCAGCGCCAGCCGAGCTCGACGCCGGCCTCGTCGGTGAAGCGCTGGTCGGCCGGCTTCTGCTTGAGGTGAAAGGCCTCGATGCGGTCGCGGGCGAATTTGAGCGCCTCGACCGTGGTGGAATCGCAAGCCTTCACCGCCGCTGCGATCTCGGCAGGGCTGACGCGGAGGGACGAAGCATCCAGTTGGAGCCGGTCGAACTTTGCCGTCGCCTCGATCAGCGCCGCATCGCCACGCCTGGCAACGTCATCGACGATGACGCGCGCGGCGGCTTCGACGTCGGCGGAGGCCTCGCGCTTGGCGGCGAGAAACTGCCGGAAATTCTCGTCGAAATCGGCGCTGTTACGGGTCAGGCGGATGGGCATCTCTGGAGCTTTCCGGCAGGATTTTGGGTGTGCGACCCAGCATTGCTCAATGGCGCGGCGGCGCCGGGCCGTCAACCCTTCCCGCCCGGCCCCGCCTCCTCGCCTTCGCCGGGATCGGCGGCACCAAGTTCATCCGGGCCGAGATCGGTCAGCTCGCATTCCAGACATTCGACGTCGAGCCGCAGCGCGCCGCCATGGGAGAACAGCAGAAGCGCGCAGCCGCCGGGCGGCTCGGTCGGATGGAATTCGATCCCGATCAGCTCCAGCACGGCATCGGGCGTCTCGAGGTCGATCTTGCGGGACTTGCAGGCCAGCACCCGGTCGAACCTCAGCGCCGCCACCAGCCGGCGCGGCTCGGTCTGGCCGGACAGCGTCTGCTCCCAATCCAGCCGGTTGATGCCGATGACCAGCCGCTTCTCGGCCTGCCGCCAGATGATGTCGGCGATCTGCACCCGCGCATCCTGCACATGGGTGGAAATGACCGCGAGATCATCGGCGTCGAGCGCGATCAGTTTGAGGCGGTCGGTCACGGCATCCCACCCTCATTCGTCAGTCGCGGATGCGCTCGATCGCCGCTCCGCAGGCCTGCAGCTTCTCTTCGAGCCGCTCGAAGCCGCGATCGAGATGGTAGACACGATTGACCATGGTTTCGCCTTCCGCCGCAAGTCCCGCAATCACAAGAGATACGGAGGCCCGCAGATCGGTCGCCATCACCGGCGCCCCGCGCAGGGTCGAAATCCCCTCGATCCGGGCAGTCTCGCCGTCGAGGCTGATCTTGGCGCCGAAGCGGGCGAGCTCCTGCACGTGCATGAAGCGGTTTTCGAAGATGGTCTCGGTGATTGCCGAGGCCCCCTGCGCCCGCACCATCAAGGCCATCAGTTGGGCCTGCAGGTCCGTCGGAAAGCCCGGGAACGGCGCGGTCGTCACCTGAACGGGCCGGATGCCGCCGCCGTTGCGGGTGACGCGGATGCCTTCACGGTTGACCGTGATCTCGGCGCCGGCCTCCGCCAGCACGTCGAGCGCGGACTGCAGCAATTCGGGTCTGGCGCCGGCGAGCTGGACATCGCCGCCGGTCATGGCGGTCGCGATCGCATAGGTGCCGGCCTCGATCCGGTCGGGCAGCACACTGTGCCGGGTGCCGTGCAGCGCCTCGACGCCCTCGACCGCGATGCGCGGCGTGCCGGCGCCTTCGATCCGCGCGCCCATCTTGTTCAGACAGTCCGCAAGATCCTTGATCTCCGGCTCGCAGGCGGCATTGCTGATGACGGTCGTCCCCCTGGCGAGGGCCGCTGCCATCACCGCCACATGGGTGCCGCCCACCGTGACCTTCGGGAATGCGATCTCGGCACCGCGCAGGCCGCCGGGCGCCTTGGCGACCGCGTAGCCGCCGTCGATCTCGATCTGAGCGCCGAGCTTTTCCAGCGCCATGATCAAAAGATCCACCGGCCGGGTCCCGATGGCGCAACCGCCGGGCAAGGACACCCGCGCCTCATGCATGCGGGCCACCAGCGGGGCGATCACCCAGAAGCTCGCCCGCATCCGCGAGACCAATTCGTAAGGCGCGGTGGTGTCGATGATCTCTCCGGCCGAGATCTGCAAGGTCTGGCCCTGATACTCGCCATCGCCGTGCCGCTTGCCCACTGCGGTGATGTCGACGCCGTGGTTGCCGAGGATGCGCTGCAGCTGCGCGACGTCGGCGAGCCGCGGGACATTGTCCAGGATCAGCGTCTCCGGGGTCAAAAGAGCCGCGATCATCAACGGCAGTGCGGCGTTCTTCGCCCCCGAAATCGGGATGGTGCCATTGAGCGGGTTGCCGCCGATGATGCGAATGCGATCCATACTGATCCTGCTGAGACTGCCGGGAGGAAAGGGAGGGTTCCGGCAAGAGTCGCGACATTACGGCGATTTCATGAGTTCGCAATGGCCGGGGAACGTGCTCCTCGGCTAGGCAACGAGCGGCCTCGGCCGGAAGCGCAACAGGATGCCCGCGACCAGGCCGGCGAAAAACAGCAGCAACGCCCCCTGCACGATCAGGAAGATGGTGCCATCCGGCGGATTGCCGGGCGCGAGCGCATGCAGCGCGGGAACTTTCAGGAACCCCTGCACCGCCAGCACCACCACGTTGAGATAGAGCGCGAGCAACGCGGTCACGAGATAGATCGGCCGCCACAGGCCCTTCAGCTTCATCCCATAGAGCGCGATGCAGGCGGCTGCGAGCAGCACCAGCGAGACGATGCCGAAGATGTGCGACAGCAAGAGCCCGGTGAACGGAAACATGAAGCCGGTGACGCTGGTCAGAATCGTAAACAACAGAAAGGTCGCGGTCAGCGCCGGCAGCGGGCGCGAGCCGAGCATGCCGAACATGACCGCAAGACCCGTCACGATCGCGATCAGGCTGATGATGACGTGAAGCGTGGTGAACGCGGACAGGCTCAATCCGAGCATCATGGCGCAGGCTCCTCCCCCGTGACGAGCCCGCCACAATGCCAGGATCGATATGGCGAAAATGGGTATTGCCACACGGAACCCGCGAAGGTTCCACAGCGGTGCAACAAATAAGCCCTCCTCGTAAGCCCCTCCTCGTCAGACCGGCGGCGTCAGCTTGTCGGCGAGAAACCCGTGCAATGCCGCCACAACCTGCGCGCCCTCGCCGATCGCACCGCCGACGCGCTTGACGGACCCCGACCTCACGTCCCCCACCGCATAGACCCCGGGAACCGAGGTCTCCAAGGACGACACCAGGCGTCCGGCATTCTGCTCCGACTGTGCGCCGGTCACGATGAAGCCGCCGCGATCCAGCGTGACGCCGCAGCCGTCGAGCCAGCCGGTGGCGGGATCGGCACCGACGAACAGAAAGAGGTTGCGGATGTCGGCCGTGGTCTGCTCGGCGGACAGCCGGCTCTTCCAGGTGATGCGCTCCAGCCCGGTGTCGGCGCCGCCATCGAGCGCCACGATCTCGGTGTTGAACATCAGCTCGATGTTCGGCGTCGCCTCGATGCGCTCGATCAGATAGCGCGACATGCTGGCGGCGAGCCCGCCGCCACGGATGATCATCCGCACCTTGTTGACGTGGCCGGACAGGAACACGGCGGCCTGCCCCGCCGAATTGCCGGCGCCGACGAGAGCGACCTCCTGGCCCGAGCACAGCCGCGCCTCGATCGGCGAGGCCCAATACCAGACGCCGCGGCCCTCGAACTCCTTCAGGCGATCGATGTCGGGCCGCCGGTAGCGCGCCCCGCTCGCCACCACGACCGAGCGCGCCCGCACCTCGTCGCCGCAATCGAGCGAGAGCACGAAGGCGCCGTTCTGGCGCTGGCAATCGAGCGAGGTCACCGAGACCGGGATCATGATCTCGGCCCCGAACTTCTGCGCCTGGTTGAAGGCGCGCGCCGTCAGCGCCAGCCCGGTGATGCCGGTCGGGAAGCCGAAATAGTTCTCGATTCGCGCGCTGGCGCCGGCCTGGCCGCCGAACGCGCGGGAATCCAGCACGGCGACCGACAGGCCTTCAGAGGCGCCATACACCGCGGTGGCGAGCCCCGCCGGCCCGCAGCCGACGATCGCGACATCGTAGACCTTTTCGCCGCGCGGCCCGCCGATCATGCCGATGGCTCGCGCCAGCTCGGTCTCGCTCGGATTGCGCAGCACGCTGCCGTCGGCAACCACCACCAGCGGCAGATCGGACGGACGCGGCGAATAGCGCGCGATCAGGTCGGCGGCGTCGTGATCGCTGGCGGGATCGAGCAGATGATGCGGAAAGCCGTTGCGAGTGAGAAAGCTCTGCAGCCGCGCCGTTGCCGCCGATTGCGGCGGCCCGATCATCACCGGCCCGCCCGCGCCACCCTGGATCAGATTGACCCGGCGCAGGATCAGCGCGCGCATGATGCGCTCGCCAAGCTCGGCCTCGGCTATCAAGAGCGCACGCAACCGCTCCAGGGGGATCAGAATCACCTCGACGTCGCCCTCGGCATGGCCATCGACCAACGCGGCGCGGCCGGAGAGCTGGGCGATCTCGCCCAGGAACTGGCCCGGCCCCTGATCGATCACCGGCGTGATTCGGCCGAGGCCGTCGCGCTGGGTGATCGCGACATGCCCGGACAGGATCACGAACATGCCGGGCCCCGGCTTGCCGGTCGCGAACAGCTGCTCGCCGTCACGATAGCGCCTGACCTCGCCGAAGCCGCGCAGCCGTTCGATTTCCTGCGCCGTCAGCTCCGGAAAGGTCTGGTCGAAGCGGGGCATTGTCTTGGCGAGATCGGCACGCCCCGCCGCGGCGCTGTCCCATTCGTTTTCCGCAGTCATCGCTCTCCCCCTTTTCGTCACTGAGTTCACACGCCGCCCGCGGACCCGTCCGGCCCGCGATCGGTGGCATCATCCGATCCAGCGTCATGAAGGCTCGCAGGCGCCGCGTCGTCGGGCTTGCGCTCGCGCGTCTGCGCCTTGCGCCGCTTGAGATTCTCGCGCAGCGCCCGCTTCAACCGCTCCTGCCGCGATCCCTTCACCGGACTTGTCACGGGAATTGCCCCACTCTGCTTCTGGTCCGTCATGCCCAAGTCCCGTCAAGTAAAGCACCGTCAGGTAGCGTCCCGTCACGTCGTTTCAAGGCACAATTGGGGCCACGCGGTCAAAAGCCAAGGAAGAGCCGAGCAAGCGCCAAGCAAAGACCAGGCCCGCAAGCGCCGGCACAGGTAAGTTCCACCGCGGCCAGCGTCTCCTGCCCTAATGGGGAGGTTGCGGCAGACAGGCAGCCCCCCGTCCCGCCTCGCAACCGGACGCCCGCCGGCCTGGATCAAGCCCGGGCCCAGGCATTTGTGCATAATGGCGAGGATTCTCACCGATTTGGTGCGCCGTCGGCCCATTCTTGGCCTCGACACCCTGCCGCCGCGCTTGCACCTGGGGAGACCTTGTGGCAAGAACCGCCCGCGCTTGGTCGCGGCCCTCGAGGGCCGATTCCCGCGATGTCCCGTCTGCTGCCGTAGCTCAGTGGTAGAGCACTCCCTTGGTAAGGGAGAGGTCGACAGTTCAATCCTGTCCGGCAGCACCATCTATGCCATTGCAGCCATTGATTTTATTGACTTTTCGGTCCTGGGTGCCACACGAAAGTGCCACGCAGACCAATGGTTTCCTTGAAGTTTTCGATGGCTAAAAGAGCCCGTTCCAACGTTCCTCAATTCCGAGTTCGCGTCCCTGCGAAGGTCGTTGATCGGCTACGCGGCAAGCGTGTGCTGCTCAATCTGGCGAGCAAAAACGATCCGCCATTTATCAAGGTCCCGACCATCGGGAGCGATGTCGCTTTCTCCCTTGAGACCAGCGACCGCATCGTTGCAGCAGCGCGGCAAGCGAATGCTCTCGATCACTTAAGCCGGCTCTTTGAACTGACCGAGTCAGCGCCGATCGCTCTCTCGTTCAAAGAGATGGTCGCATTGAGCGGGACGGCTTACCAGATCTACAACGAGATTCACGGCGACAATCCGGGCGAGCCGTCAGCTTGGGCCTATCACAAAGCCCTGCACCGGGCATCACTTGAAGGGCGCATACAGAACCCTCCGGAAGCGACGCTTACGCTTGACGATGCCGCCAAGGCAATTGAGCTTTTTGGCTCTGGCGATCTCACAGAGGCCGTCAACGCCCTTCCCGCCGGCCATCATGACGCCCTGGAAGCGCGATTTGGGCTGCTCGGAGATTGGGTCCTGATCCGCCAGCGCATTAACCTAGCGCCTGCCGATCGCCGTCGTTTCCTGCAGCTGATCGGCACCGCTTCTCTCGATGCCGGCTACAATCTCAAGCGCAACGCGACTGGAGATTATTCGCCCGATGCGAAAGCGCAGCGATTTCCGCCCATCGAAACAGTCGCAGCGCTGAAGCCGAAGCAGACGATTACGGGGCTCCTCGACTCATGGTGGACAGAAGCAAAGAGGACAGGCCGCAGTCAGCAGACCTACGAAACTTACAAAGGAGCAATTGACCGCTTGATCAAGAAGCTCGGGCACGATGATGCTGGTCGCGTCACCGAGCAGGACATGCTGGATTTCAAGGACGCTCGCCTAAAGGTGGTCTCCGCTAAGACGCTCAAAGATGGTGATCTGCCGGGGATCAAGTCCGTGTTCGGCTGGGCCGTCGACAATCGGAAGCTCGCGAAGAATCCCGCAAGCGCGATCAAGGTCAAGGCAGAGAAAAAGGTCCTCACCCGCCCGAAAGGCTTTACAGATGATGAGGCAAGCGCGGTAGTCAATGCCTGTCTTGCATACGTTCCAAAGCCGAAAGAAGACGCGCAGACGGCTGCTGCCAAGCGCTGGGCTCCGCTGATAGCTGCCTATACCGGTTGTCGGATCAGCGAGGCGCTGCAGCTCCGCAAAGAAGACGTTCGAACGGATGCCGGACACCACGTTTTCGACCTCAATCCGCTTGCAGGCAGCATCAAGTCTGGAACGTACAGGCTCGTGCCTCTGCATAAGCACCTAATCGACTTGGGCTTCCTCAGCTTCGTCAAAAGCTCCAGCGATGGGCCACTGTTCGCAAAAGGCAGCTATAAGCGTGTCCTCGACTTCGTCCGGACCATCGTGAAAGACGAACGGGTTCAGCCAAACCACGCTTGGAGGCACAGATTTAAGACGATCAGTCGCAACCTTGGGCTTGATCACCGGGTCGTCGATGCAATCCAGGGCCATGCGGCCCGCACTTCTGGCGAGGATTACGGCGACATCTCTGTCATGGCCATGGCTCGGGTGATAGCAGCGCTTCCGAAGATCAAAGCCACCGCATGAATGAGTCAATCCGCCGGTTCGGGACGAGGCAAATCGGGACTCCGACTCTGCCGAGTCGATGTCGGAGGTCTACGCGCAATTCGTGCTGCGGCGCTCGCTTGGTAGTCGGGATGGTGATGGCCGTAGACTCGCTCTAGCACCTCTACGGTCATCCCAAGATAGCCAGCTGCGTCCCAGATGCTGGTGCCGTTCAGCATCAACCAGGTCGCTGCGGTGTGACGCAATGTATGCGGCACGACGGGACCGATTGATGTATCGATCCTCGCCAGATCAACAACCTTTCGGAAAGCCTTCTTGATCGAAGCGATGGGACGTCCGTTGAATTCGACGAAGCGCTCGCTTGCAATACCCGTGCGCACCCATCGTCGAAGATGCGCCAGCAGGCGTGGCGGTATGGGAGCCGTGGTTTGACGCTTCTTGGTCGCCTTCTTGCCGATCGCCTTTCGATAGAGAATGCCGCGCTCCAAATCCACGAACGAATGTCCCGGGACTTGTCGATGAGAAGCTGAGGCGATTGTACCCGCACGGCTGCCGGTATAGCAGCCGAGGAGGAGAAAACGAGCCACGTGACGGAGGGGCCGCCGCTCGGTCACGACCTTCTGTCCTTTCCTACGGCCGACATGAATGGTTTGAACCTCGCGGTACCGATAGGCCGCCCAGATCATGCGAGCCACCTCGGAGCGGGTCAGCCATCGGTCTCGTGGTTCACCGCGATCGGGAAGCCATAAACTTACGTTACCGTAATGGAGATTTTCTCTCGAATGATGATTGATGGCAGCCCGCATAACCTCAAGGTCGCGGCGGGCGCCACCTTCTCCGCCGCCTTCATAGATCCGGTGCTTGACATAAGCCTTTGCGGCCGGTGTGTTGATTCCAGCCAGGGTTAAATCGCCCCAATAGTCATTGAGACGGCTGATGTGTTGTATCAGAGCGCGCATCTTTATGGTCAGCACGGTCTGAGAACATTTCGGATCGCACTGATCCTCCAGGTAGACGGCCAGCACGTCAGCAATTGGAATCTCATCGATATCCCTGGAGCGCCGCTCTCCGTGAACAGTCGGCAAAGTGGCTGAGCTGCCCACTTCGTTACACAGACATTGTCTAATCTTTGCCCGCAACGATGCCCTTGATCTTGCTCCGTGCGCCCTCCCAAAAGGAGAGACCGATCCGAAAGGTGAGCCGATGGGCTTTATACCTTGATTTCCGAATGAATTAGGCCCTGCCGTCTGTATACGGCAGAGCCGCCGCATATTCTCGATGTCCCCCAGTGTTGTGTAGTACTTTCCCGCGATCAGTTCATAGCCAAGGCGCCCGCGGGTTATCTCGCAGCGCAGGCCAGAGAGCGTCATGGAGCCGTCTGGAAAAGCTAGGCTTGCAGCGACATCTAGCCTCAGCGGAGTCGTCGAATCGACGTTACGCAGGTCGATCGCGTCAGTCTGGTCTGGCTTCTTTGTCAATTCGAGCGCCTATGAATTGCTGCCGCTCATGGTCTGCCCAACGTGAGGTTCGGCAGACCGGACGGCCGACCACCTGATTGTCGTGAATCCCCATTTGCATATCAATTTGCATTATCGTGGATCACGTAACGCGGCCGCCTATTGCGAGTGCGAAAGCCACTGCCTTCAGGTGTATTCAGTCTCACTGTCGTGAGCACGCCAGTTCATCGACTCATCGATGCGTCGCTGTACCAGGGTCGCCAGAGCTTCCGGATCATGCGAACCACCGTTAATGTGAATCGCGACATTTCCGGGCACCGAGCGAGCATCCCCTGCACCTACTCCAGACGTCGTTGCTGGAGGTACGTTCTTCACCGTGTCGGCCGGTATCGGAATCTTGTCCAACCAAGGCTTTTTTCCCATCCATTCGAAGTGCATCGGATCACGGTAGCGTCGCGACCAGTCCCCTCCCCACGACAGGCCGTGCTTAGCAGCCATGTCGCTGACGTTCGCCGGCATGTCAGTGCCGCCGTATTGCGGGTTCGCCGCCGGGTTGATATCGATCGCGTTACCGTAGGCATGCTGAGACCAACCGGATGCGCCCTTCTTCTTGCGGGGACTGTATCCTCCTAGCGACTTAATCTTGTAGCCCGAGGATTCGAGTTCATCGACGAAACCTTTGAAGGACTCCGCCGCAGCGGCGTTGACTGTGAACCTCTTGCCGGTGGCAGTGGCGATTGAGACTTGGTTTTCGCCAATACCGCCATACTGACCGTGCATGAAGTTGGCTGCACCTTTAATGCCGAGCTTCTCAGCCAAGCCGGCCGAAGCGCCGGGCGCGATGTTGGAGCTACCAGACTGGCCTTCAGCCATCCGCCTCATGAATTTGCCCACACCGCCGACCCAATGCTTATTCAGTCCATTCGGATCGTTCGCGGCTCCAATCGGCGCGTAGATGTGGCCCAAACGACCGAGATCGCCACCAGCCCTGGACCAGTTTTTGGCGACAACCGAAGCCGTCCTCTCAATACCGGCATCGAGGCTACCGAACCGCATCTTGCCGGCCGACATCATGAGACCACCGGGGTTGTTCCAGTTCAGGTTCTTACCCTGACCAGTCTCATGCGCCATGATGCCCGCCAAGAGCGCAGGACTGATGCCGTTCGCCTTCGCTGCGGATACGACCTGATCGTACTTGTCTGCCATCGCAGTGCCAGCGAACACCCATGCGAATGCCGACCTGTTCAGGCCACTCGCCATGCTGCCACCCATTCCGGAGAACGAAGGCATCCGATCGCGGCGGATAATGCCACTGGACCCAACACCAAAGTTCGGAAGGATGCTGACGGGCGTGCTCTTAAACAGAGCGGTCGGGCGGGCGCTACCAAGCGTCGGCCGGATTTGAACAGGCGATCCACCAGAACCACCAGCGATGAATGAAGATTGCTCGACGATGGCACCATATTTTGCGAGCTCATCCTTCAGCTCATCGACGGCAGAGGACGTTCTGCGGCGACCGGAGAAGTCCGTAGGTGCGCCATCCTTGCCTTGACCCTGCTCTTTCTTGAGGCGCTTCTCTCGTTCCTTTTTGAACTCCTCTTGCAGCGCCTTGAAATCTTCGGGGCTGCTATCCGGCCTGCCATCGCCGTAGAGCAGCATGCCGAGCCACCCGGTCAATGGGGCCGCTACACGTCCGGCCACCTTTGGAGCTGCTTTCTTGATGAATTCCTTACCAGGAATCAAGCTGGCGATCCATTCGACCCACTTGCCGATGCGCCATAGGAACGCCGTAACGGCTCCGAGCACCGTAACGAGCGGCGCGAGGAAGCGAAGCACCAACGTGAAGCCGAGTAGTTCTGTCGCGAACTTCGCCATTGCCTTCGTGTCACCGACGTTGACGCCGGAAAATTTCGCGATTTCCGTGAACACGGCTCTTATCGTGGACCAGACCGCCTTGATGCCTTCAGCACTCCCCCGGCCTATCTCGCCGTATTTCTTGGCATCGCCTCCCGACGAGCCACCGAAAGCATCATCGAGAAGTCGTTTCCAAGAGCCGTATCCGAATCCGGTCCGGATGCCAGCAACGAAGTTCCGGACGTTCTCGGTCAAACGGCTGTAGTTGAATGCGTTGCTGAAGTCACGAAGCCATTCGCTTATCTCTTCAAACGCATCGGTGAAGCCGCCGCCGATGTGCTCAAATGCGAGAGCAAAGCCCTGGACGATGCTGTTCCACCGACCTTGTAGCGAGTTGGTTTTGAGCTTCGATGCTTCTGCGATCTTGTCTGCCTTCTGCTGGACGGCTTTCCGGGTTGAGATGATCTGATCGACGGCGTTCCCGATCTGCAAGATTTCATCGTCCCAAGACTCGCCTCCAAGCAGCCGGGCAACTTGGGTTCTTTTCTGGTCGGAAAGCGACTTCATGCGCGTGAACATGTCGATCAGAAGATTCATGGGATCGTCGGCCGCGCGGTTCGACATTGCAGACTTGCTGCCAAGCCCTAGCAGTCTCGCTGCCTGATCTAGATCCTTTGCCTTCTGACCTCTCGCGCTGCTGCCGCCGACCAGCGTGGAAATCAGGTTGCTGACCGCGTTGCCCGCTTTTCCCGGCTGCACACCGCTAGAGACGGCGACGGACAGGAGCGTTGCAAGGTCACGTTCGTTGAGCTTGCTCATCGAAAGCGCAGCGTTGCCCTTCTTGAAGCCCTGAATTACCTCATCAGGATCAGCGGCCGTCTCTGCGGCTGCTACGCCGATCGCGTTCATCATCGCCAGCACGCGGTTCGGATCGACCTTCCTGACATCTCCGCCGAAGATGGTGGCCACCTTGCCGCTGAGCTTGATCAGTTGGTTGACGTCTAACTCAAGCGCAGACGTCGCCTCTAGCGCGCCCTGCGTGATCTGGCGAGCAGCCCCCCTACCGAATCCCGCTTTCAGCGACTCGGTGAAGCTGTCGATGATCTTGCTGGCGGACTCGCCGAACTTGATAGAAGACTTGTCGATCCAGTCCTTTCGCTCGCTCTTGATCTCATCGCGGCTAAGATCACCGAAAATGGAGGCCTTCACCTCGCTCAGGTCGGATTGCATACGGCGCTTAAGGGCCGCTCCGATGCCGCCTGCCGTGGCTACGCCACCGATCGCGAGTTGGCGGGCAGTCGGTCCGGGAATGCGGCGAACATCACCATATCCAAATCGGCCATCGCCACCACGTCCAGCCGATCGTTCGGCTCTGCGCTCTGCAGCAGCGCGACGCTCGACTTGACGCAGATAGCTGGCTTCCATCCGCTCAAGAGACTGAAACATGCGGCGTGTATCGCTGACACGCTGATCCGCCGCCTTGCGCCAGTCGTCAGACATGGAGCGGGCCGCGGACTTCCCGTTGTTCGCGAGACCTCGCATTTGTTGCGCCGCTGCCTGCGCTGCTCGGTTGAAGCCGTCCATCGACGACAGGCCGGCGCGTCCCACTACAGATAGATGATTGTTGATCCGCTTAGCGATGTTTTCAAACTGCTTAAAGTCCGCGATCACTCGCTTGAGGACCGGTGACATTTCATTGACGGCCGTCAGGCGGGCCTGGATATCGAGGTTTTCTGCCATGTGTTTTCTTGCTTGGTGTTGGCACGTCCAACTCACAGGACGCGAAATTGGCCTTTTGGGATGCGCTATCAAAAACGCGATCTGTCAAAGGGGGGTACTTTGAGTTCGGCCGGTGGGGTCGGAAACAAGGTCCTTTTGTCGGTGGCTAGTCGGCGCTTGTTTCCCGATGCCGGCGGCATGTCGCCATAAAAGTCTCGGCTCGTCCCGTCGATTCCAGTGCTGGGAAACCGTTTGGACAAACAGCAGCGGTGTAGCTCGTCTATGCAGCCAGGAAGTTGCGTCGCGATGTAGATCACGCTACAATGTAGACCATTGGGTTTTCGCGCCCCCGGCCTCGATCATCTTCCCAACAGATCGACCCGTCCGGATCATGGCAAGGGTTGGGTATCCTTAACCAGGACTCCCTTTGCCATGACCACAGTCAAAATCCGTGAAGATCGACTCCGCCGCCGCCTCTCCAAGCGCGGTTATAGCTTGGCCAAGACACCGTCACGATCTTGGCTGCGCCAAGAATATGGGCCGGGCTACATGGTCCTGGACCACAACAACGTCGTCCGGGAAGGATGCTGGCATCATCCATATGAGGCCACGTTAGACCAAGCAGAGGCGTTCGCCTGCACACTCTGAAGCCCATGGGCAGGTGGCCGGTCGTGCAAGCCGGGCTGGCCACCGATCCCGCGCGCGGCCCTTGCCGGCTGGCAAGTCCCGTCGTCCCGGACCGTTTCTTTAGGGTATACGGTAGCGAGACGACGCGGTGAGACGAAAATTATGTCTCAATAGGGTTGACTCCGGATATCTGAGACGCCATTGTCTCATGGTCTAAAGCCAAACGAGACAGGAGCCCTCGCCATGACCGTTATCGGATACGCTCGCGTCAGCACCACCGACCAGGACCTGACGATCCAGGAAGCCGCTCTCCGGTCTGCTGGTTGCGACATCATCAGAACGGAGAAGCGGTCCGGTACCACCACTGCGGGCCGCGAGGAGCTTCGGACCGTCCTGGACTTCATGCGCAAGGGGGACGTGCTAGTCGTCACCCGCGTTGATCGGCTCGCGCGGTCGATTGGCGACCTGCAAGACATCGTCCGCGAGATCAAGGCGAAGGGCGCAGCCCTGAAGGCCACCGAGCAGCCGATCGACACCAGCACGGCAGCCGGCAAGGCCTTCCTTGACATGCTTGGGGTGTTCGCGGAGTTCGAAACGAACCTCCGGAAGGAACGTCAATTGGAGGGTATCGCCAAGGCCAAGGCGAACAACGTCTACAAGGGTCGTAAGCCCTCTATCGACGTGGCGAAGGTCCGAGAGCTGAAGGCGGCCGGGGTGGGTCCTGCAGCGATTGCGAAACAGCTCAAGATCGGTCGTGCGTCGGTCTATCGTGCGTTGGGGGAAGCAGGGCAGGAAGCGCAACGGTGAGAGCCGACGCGACCGGGCGAGCGATCCAGCGTTTCTCAAACCGTCGCGCCTCCACTGGTCGAAGTACTAGACGGCTAATCGCATAGTGGGGGCGCTACTACTGTAGCGCCTTCCCCTCTCTTTCGATCTCTGCCAGCTTCGTCAGTGCGGCATCCAGCGCGGCTTCCTCTGCGGCGGCGTCCCGGACCCGGTTCAGCGCCACGCGAGCGGCTTCAACTTCCTGTCGGGCTGCCTCAAGGGCGCGACGCCATTCAAAATCCTGGATGGCTCTGGCACGCTCTGCCCGAACATCGGACGGGACGCTTTCGATCAGGTCGGCAGTAGCATGAACCGACCGTGGCCGGCGGAATGTGTAATTCGTCATGTCATTTTCCTTGGCGGCGGCTTGCCGCAACTGCATCCATGTGAGCCCGGGTAACGGTGCCGGCGGCATAGCGCTCGCGGACCGCGTTGAAGTCACCCGGCAAGGCCTGCCTGCGAGACGCAGTCACGGCAGACCGCATCTGTTCAGTCATGGTCACATTGCCGGATGGTCGATCGTCGGGCTGGCGTGCATCGAGGGGCTTGAAAGCGGTCGGCATCGCTTCTAGCAGCGCACGGGCATAGTCGGCCGGTGCAAGCGCGCCTTTGCCGGGCACCATGATCAGGCCCTGAGGCGTTAAGACAGCCCCGGCAAGATCGACGGCAGCCTGACGGATCGCGTCTGCGGTAGCGCCATAGCCCTGTTTCTTGGCAGCCTCGACTACCAGCGACTCCAGATCGGTCATCGGCTGGCCTCCCGCTTCAAACGGTCGATCAAGGCGCGCCGCATCCACGAACTGCGGTTCGGGCTCGATGGGTCGTCTTGCGCGGCTGCTCGGTCGATTTGTTCCAGCAGTAGCTTCGGAATTACAAGACTGACGTTCTCCATCGGGCTGGCGACGAGGTCAGATGGATCGAACTTGATAGTGGCCATGCGGGGACTCCATGAATCGAAAAGCCCGCTCGGTTGACCCGGCGGGCTGAAGTGACGGTTGCAGAAATGGAAATGGCCGCCTATAAGAGGCGGCCATTATTCATCGTGAACTTGTAGCAATCTATCTGTAATACTACCAAATATACGGCCTTGCGTCAAGGGCGTGCAAACGGCCGGCATCGAGACGCGAAAATCAAATGGCCCTTTTTATGCGATCGGAATCGAGCGAACGGCAGGGCCGCAACCGAGGTTTAGTTAGCTACTGGTGGGGACTCAACCTGAGTTGACTTAGTTCGGTCGAAACCGGCGCTAGTACGCTTCGACCGTCGTCTGTCCGTGCTCCAGAGCCTGAATGCTGGCTCTGGAGCGCCTTGGACGAGTTGGCCGGCGGGTTGGGCCGTGAGGTCGCATAGAACGCACCGGTGAGGCCCGCAGGGGCCGGGCTGACCGGCTTCCGAATACGAAAGGTCCGTGGAGACCGGCTGCCGTTCAGATAGCTACAGTCCGGCGCGCCATAACCCGACGGTGCCGCTCCTCCGTCGTCTCGCCCGGCAAGTCATGCTCATCCGTCCAGCGCCGTTTTGAGAGCCAGGTTGCTGGATGGCTGACGAACTGACAACGGTCGGGGTCCCTCACGTTTCTGCGGACACCTGGACTTTGAGCATACCGCCGCATTCCATTGACAACGTCCTTGAACTCGACTGCGTCAGATCGCTCGATGCGCTCAAGCTCAGAGAACGCTGCGTCCTTCCCAACCTTGATGGGAACCGCGTCCCAGAACTGTTCCTTGTAGTCGGTCGGCCATTGCGCCGTCTTCCGGCTGGCAGATTGCGCAGTCTGGTCGAGCCTCAGGTTATCGTTGCCCGCCTTTGGTTGCGGCTCTCTGACCTGAGATTCCGAACCTAAACCGGCCGGCACACCCCTACGCGAGGCGTTCGGGGCAGTGTTTGATTCACTGTGTTCTTTACTGTGTTCCAGTTCACCGTGTTCGTCGGTCATCAGCGACCGGTCTAACAGGTCATCGGTGACCGAACGGCGATCGCACCCATGACCAGTCACCTGGTCACCAGTGACCGAGCGCTCGGTCACCGATGACCGAGCGACGCAGTGCTTAGGGAGCCACTGCTCACCTTTCTGGAACTGAATATCGACCTGACTGCTTTCGCGAAGTTTCCCTGAATATTTGGCGTGCACCTTCACGAAGCCGGCGGCTTTGAGCCGTTTGAAGGACCGCTGGACGGTGGAAATGGAGACCCCGATCTCAGCGGCAATCGTTGCAAAGGAGGGGTCGCACCGCCCGGTCCGGTTATTGCGATGGCCGATCAGAGCCACCATGACGAGCAGGTCTACTTGCTCCAAGAGCTTCCTGTGCTTTTTTCCTTTGGCCTCCTCTTTCGCTTGTGCCTTTGTCAAAGCAAAAATCATGTCTAACCGCGCGGTGGGCGAGACGTAGAATTTGCTTTTGCTGTTGTGCTTTTCGCGATTTTCTGGCATAGTTATATTCGTTCGATCTAGAAGGTTGAACATAAGGATAGATGAGATTTGAAGCCCATGGCGCGCCAACGCCGTGGGCTTTCTCGTTAGTAGTCACTTGCGGTGGTCTGTAGTCTTTGTAGACGCTGCTCTAAGGCCTGCCTCACGAACTCCGACCGGCCCTGACGTAGGTTCAGGCGCGCTTCATCCAGCGCCGCCAGTTGGTGCGCCGACAGCCTGAACCCGACGTAGGGTCGTGCCGTGTCGGGATCGTAAAAGAGACGGCTCATGGTTCCTCCAAAACGAAAAACGCCCAGGCGGGATTGCCCAGGCGCGGACGGGGTGACGAAAAAAGCCCCACTTGTGGCGGGGCCTTCCTCAGCGAATGTGTAGCGATGTAACGTTCCGTAGCACAAACCAGGAACGTTGTCAAATATTTGCCTGTCCGGCCGTATCAGCGATGGACGTGCGGATGATCAGAGCAGCCGTACGAGATCGCCCCGCTACGTCCCGCCTTGATCGGCTTTCGAGGCCATGAGAGCGAACCTAGTGACGATGCTGGAGTAATACCGACGAATATCGCGGGCGACTGCGAGTCCCGCGCAGAGGCGCGCTGATCGAGCCGTCGATTGCTGCTACCTTAGACCACGTCGAAGTCGTCTAGGAACTCGGAGACCGGCGTCACGCCGCAGACGAGCAGGTGATCGCGGGCGCGGGTGCAGGCGACATAGAGAAGGTGCCGCTCAGTCTCATAGACCTCCTGCAGGTCGGCCTCGTCCCCTACGTTCTCGATGCGCTCCTGGAGCGGAATGACCTCGTCGTCGCAGGCCATCACCACAACGACACGAAACTCCAGACCCTTCGCCAGGTGCATTGTCGCAATCGAGACCTGTCCGGTGGCCGTTTCGACGCGATCGTCGAGCACCCGGAAGGGAAGGCCTGCTTTCTCGACCGCGGCTTGTGCACGGTCGAGTTGGGCCTCGGAACGAACGAAGACGCCGAATTCATGGGGCAGCACCCCGCCGGCGGCCTGGTCTGTGATCCATTGCGCCACGGCCGCGCATTCTCCGGCGTCGTCCGGGAGAGCCATGATGGTCGGCTCCGGGCCGTTGAAGACGGAGATGGCATCGTCCCGCCGTTCACTGTTGCCGTCGACGTCCGCCACGGTGGGTCCGAGCAGACGGTCGGCCTGGCTGCGGATTTGGTGCGACGTCCGATAGTTGACCCGCAGCGTTCGTGAGCGGCCTCTAATGTCGACCCCGACTGACTTCCAGGAGAACGGCTGCTGGAAGATGCGCTGGCCCAGGTCGCCCGCGAAGAACAACGCATTGGGGCGGCCGGCACCAAGCGCTGCCACGAATTTCAAATGAGCCGGGCTGACGTCCTGTGCTTCGTCGACGACGGCAAAATCGAACACAATCCGTTGGTCACGGGAAATCACACCGGCCAGCGTGGTGAAGAGTTCAGGCCACGTGATCAAGCTTTTCGATCGAAGCTCATGCTGGACACGCTCGAAGATCGACCAAAGCTGCCGACGCTGTGCCTCCGACAGACGGGTCTTGCGTCCCAGGCGCGCCACGTCGCGATAGGCCTCCCATGAGCCGAGCTGCCAAGCGTCGACGATCTCGTCCCATTCGGTGACCAGGAAGCGCAGGCTGAATTTGTGGGCGCCAGCCCTGTCGGCTTCTGTCTTGATCAACTCGCGGACGACAGCCGTCTCTGCAATGGCAGCCGGACCGACGTGCGACCGGTAGAGCCGAAGCCCGATGCCGTTGAGCGAATGGACGTCGATCCGCTCCCCCAAACGCGGCTCGCTGCCGAGCAGCCGCCGGAGTTTGGCCTGGAGGGCGTTGGCGAGGGTGTCCGAAAACGTGGTCAGCAGCACGCGCGACTGCGGATGAGATCGCGCCAGATGCACAGCCCGGTGCAAGGCTACGATGGTCTTTCCGGTGCCCGCCGAGCCGGACACCCGGGCCGGTCCGGCATAATCGCGCTCGACCAGGTCGCGCTGGTCCGGATGCAGAAAAACCGTCCATTTGTCCCAGGGAGCATCGAGGGCGGCGCGGAGCTCATCGGCATCGCGGATCGTCCTGAACCGACGCTTTGCGTCTGGGTGATCGAAGGCGCTCGGAGGCGACGTCGCGAGCAAATCTTCGAGCTGCTTTGTGAGACGGTGGAGATCCGCCCCAGCGTTTATATCATCGGATACAACAGCAGATGCTGCCGGAGAATCACTTGAGATGAACTCGGCGAAGTCCGAAAACATAACGTCTGGTGTTGGTCTCCCAGGTCTCCCGCCAGTGGCCAGCTCCAGCAGGGCCTCGGATGCCTCCGCCGGCAGATGGTCAGTCAGCACCAGAAGTGTATCCTCGGTCGCAACTCTCACGTCTGCAAGCCACTCTGGTGGCACGCCGAAGCCTAGCAGTTCGTCGTCCGAGACGCCGGCGAACAGGATGGGCTTGGTCGTCGCGGCTCGCTGAGCCGGGGGCAGCTCGGCCTGCACATAGATGGGGACGAGGACCTCCTTCACCGTCTCGCGGATTTCGACCAGCTGCGCCGCCCCAGTCTTCGGGTGAGTTTCCAGCTTGCGCCGCTCGGCCCAGTCATAGGCCCTGTCGTGATGGTCGACATAGCAGAGCAGGAGGCTGTCTTTGCTCCTGTGCACGATCAGCCGGATGTCGCTGTTCACCCGAACAGACCAGAAATTCTTGTCCCTAGCCTTGTCGAGCTTGTGAAAGCTCATACCCGGATTGGCTGGATTAAGCTGCAGATCGAACGCTGTTGTCTTCACAGCTTTCTGCTCCTCGCCTGTCAGTCGAGCGAGGCTGTCAGTGAAGGTATCAGAGATCCGAAACTCCGTCATGGGCGAGGCCAGAGTGATACAGCGATTTCCGCCAAGGATTTCGATCGCGCATCGATATTGCTGAATTTGAAATTCGACAGCTTCGCCAAGTCTTGCGTGAGCTTGATCGCGGAATCCTTATAAGCAGTCTTCTTTCGCCCAAAGGGGTTGTTGGAGGCTCCTATGTTGAGGGGGCCGGCAAAAAGCGTAAGATTTCCGATCCGGTCTACGTACCTCGAATGCGCGGATTCAGCATTATTGCCCAGATAGGAAACCCAATCGCCGTATTCGTCCTTTGCTTTCTTGGTTCTAATTTTTTGCGGCATGATGTGTTCGACGTGAACGTCATCAGATCCCAGCACCTGCAATTCGTCATGTTCGCCGTGTTTTGCAATTTCTATCTTTTCCAGGCAATACCGCGCCCGATCTATTAGGTTCGCCGAAAAATGGGCGTCAGCAAACTCGGCGCGGAATTTGTCGTCGGTCGGACAAAGTTCACGATAGGCAACCTTGGTTGACTCAATAGGATTTTTCGGAGAATTCGCGCAAAGCCGCGCGAACAGGGCTTCAGTATCGTTCGATCGCTCTCGACAGACGTGCCGGCGGAGCACGAAATTCTCCGTAAGCTTCAATATTTCACGGAAGTCCTTATCACTGCAGCCGTTGGAGCGCAGGTGCATTAAAAATCCGTACGTTTGAACCGCCTTGATCATCTGCAAATTGCGAAGATGGCGATCGATGCGATTGTCCTTGGTTCGAGCGAATATCAAGTCGCTGTAAACCTCGGAACACAATGTCAGTCGCGATACGAACTCATTGAATCCAACCTTCTTGAGAGCCGGCGATTGAGCGACAGGGACCTCGGCTACAACAGCATCAGTTATCGCGGCATCTTCGTCCTGGTCATCCTCTGGATCGTTGTAAAAGCCGTGCTCAGGAAGCGTCTCTGCTTCCTTCACCTGATTCATGAAGAGGCTCTTGAACTCGGCGATGACTTCCGAAGTCATCACTCTGCGCTGGAGAGTGGCCATCAAGAAGTAACGAAAGAACGCATCAGAGCTTGTTCCATCCAGATTAACTAGCAGCTTGCTCCAATGTTTGCGGGCAAATTCGAGCGAATCCGATCCGAGCCTAGCCGCATTGCCAAGTAGAAAGTTCTTGACGATATCCGTCGGACTTAGTTTTAGGCCGCGATTGTTGATCGTCTCGAACAGCTTGAAAGCGTCTTTGGCGCTACCAACATCGAGCCTGATTATGACCGCTTGATTGCGGAGCATGTAAAGGAACTCACGGACATCTTTCAACGAGGCATCGGCTACCCGTTCACGAACAAAGCTAAACGCGCTAGCCAAATTCTGATTCTTGACGCCCGCTATTTCACCTTGGAGCAGATGCTGTGCAAATTCATCTGCATCAATCGATTCAAGTGCAATTTTCTTTACGGCTTTTCCACTGAGCGGCTTTGCGTTCAGGAGTTGATCTATCTCAAACGTTTCGTCCGACGTTCCCTCCGCTTCGAGCCGCTCTCGAATGCACTCAAGGATAATGCTTACGGTAGTGAGTCGTTGCTGCCCATCGACCAGCTCCAGATGATTTAGGCCAGCTTTGTGATGGCCGGCCAAGCACACGATGCTGCCAAGCAAATGAGTGTCGCCATTTTCGATTGCGGCGATGTCGTCCATAAGCTCCCCTACCTGACGTTCATGCCATGAATATCTCCTCTGGTATGTGGGAATGACATACTGCTCGTTCGTGGAGCCGAACAATTGATTCAATGTAAGCGACGTCGGAGTAATCTTCATTGTCAACCCCAAGCAGCAAGAATCAGGAGGTGTTCTGTTAAATGAGTTCTGGTCGCCGTTCTTTATCGTCTCGAAAAGATGAGACTAAGCGGGAGAGATCCCGCGCAAGAGGGATAGGCAGCGCTCGATCAAAGATTGCGCTGAGCGTGCGGTAATACCAGATCGTACCTTCCTTTCCCCCGGTGAAGCGCTGCCAGACGCCGTCACCAATCTGGCGATAGTCACTGAGGATCGCTTCCGCGTTGTCGACCTTGTCGGCGAGCGAAACCAAAAGCGACGTCGTCGGTTTGGTCGGCAGTTTCGAAAGGTAAGCCTCCTTCCGCGTGCGCCACTCTGGCTTAGGTTCGGTCCAGGAATCGGTGCAATCGGCTACAATCCGGGCTACATCCGGCCCGAAGCGTTTTCTTATGACTTCAAGCGTTGCTTCACCTCCTTGATCCTCTGCAGCATCGTGCAGAAGGCCACCGATTGCTTGAACTTCGCTACCTCCTGCGGAGAGCACGCGACTCGATACGCCCATCAAGTGGGCTATGTAGGGGATTCCACTTCCCTTTCTGATCTGATCGCGATGCAGGTTGGCCGCATAGACCAATGCCTCATCAAAGTTTTTGGAAAGCCCCATCAGACGCCCTCTTGTGAATCTGTCGTCGCCATGCGTGAAATATGATCACGCCCCCTCTCACCGCGCACGACATTTCACGGAGAAGCGGTCGAAACTGATCTCGTCGATGCTGTCTCTCAAGAGCTTGCCAAGTCCCGAGAGGTTAGGGTCTGCGATTGCACCCGGCTTCAAGACCGAGATGTGAGGCTGAAAATGATGTGCTCCAAAAGCACTCCGTCGGTGATCACTCGGCCTCCTCGTTCCGAGCACATCGATAGTTTCGTGGCAGTAAAAGCGTTCCCTTAAACCTTCGATTGCCGCGGAAGCTCCGTTGGCGCGTCTGATGCGGAGGCCTATCATGCATCGCGACGGATCTACATCATCCCGCGGATTCTCACCACCGGGTGCCATCGCCATCATGCGCAATTCCGACCCGGGAATAGCAAAGCTCACCGCTTCAGTCGTATTGCTTAGATTCCGCATGTTGCGTCTCGCATGGTAGACCGTCACGTGCAGCTCTCGCTTCATCAAGCTGCTGGGAATGCCAACGATCTTGGTGAAGAAGTCTCGCAATTTTTGTTCGCTCTTACTGTCCAGATGTGCGGTTGCCCAAACAGAATACTGCATCGGATCAAGCCAGATCTAGCCCCTGAAGACCTTCATCACCTCGTCTCCGAGGTGGTTGATGACCTTGACGGCAATTCGGCCGCTCTTGGGTTGGTCGAACGGGCGCGATGAGTCGCTGTTCAACGTAGCCCAGGCTTCCGGATCGATTTCGGCTTTCAGCGTGGTCTTTAGCGCGCCATAGGGATCGTTCGCGCCGAGAAAGTAGGCGTGGCGGACGAAGAAACTTTCCTCGTTGTAGTCTGTATCAATGAACCAGCAAGCGATGCCGCCGGCGTTGTCGCTGATGACCTCGCCGGTTTGCGGCTTGAACACATCCACCCCGTTGACCTTCACGCGGAGGCGGCCGTCCTTCTCGTGAATAAGATCGATATCGGGTTCGCCGAATATGACGAACAGGTTGCCCTTTGAGGTCGTCTTGAGATCGTCTGCCATATGCAGGTCGGCGTTCATGCGCGCCTTGAGCACGGGAATGCGGCCGAGCTTGTTGAACTCTGTGGTGTGGGCCTCATAATTGAAAGCGCAGGCGATCAGCACGTCGAAGGAAGCGTCACCGGCCTCGCGGGCGGCAGCGACTAGATCGGCGCGAAGGACGGTGCCGAACTCCGGGCCGATGAATACCGCCGCTCGTCGCTCGGTTTCGCCTTCCATGTAACGCCCTTCGGCGCAGACGAGATCGCCCGGCCAAGGCGAGAGCGATATGAAAGTGATCCGATCCTCTTTGTGTGCCTGCTGGACACCGGCGATCTTGAGATTTTCGAGGACCATTTCGGGGAAGGACTTCTTGGCTCCGTATTGGGCGCCATGATCCTCAAGGCCATCGATCAGATCGTCGTTCTCATCTACGCCCAAGATGCGGTGCGGGCTGAGGCTTTCCACGGTGAAGGGCCCCGCTACACGGACTCTCTTGTTGTCGGTGTAGGGCTTGTCGTAGAGGTATTCGAACTCGGCCTTGGCGGCGATCGAGGCGTCGATCTCTGTCTGTCGCGCAATGCGGGCTTCCCACCATTCGGCGTGCAGTTTCTTCACGGAGGCAGACCAAGACTCCTCGCTATCGCGCGGAACCTCCCATTCTAGCCAGTTCTTTTTGAGCGCAGCGTTAAGCTCCTCTCGCAGAGCCTCCAGCTTCACCTGCCATTGCTCCCAGATGACGTCGATTTCGGCATTGTTTGCTATGGATTTCAGCGTGATGTGCGGCACGCGTTCATAGACGAAACCGTGGCGGATGTCGCCATGCACCTGCTTGGTGCTTGGAGCGGTTCGTGTAACCTCGCCTTCCCGGATTTGTCCTTCAAGCGTATCAGCAAGCAAATAAAACGGATACCGCGCGCCCATGATGCGAGCGCGAGCCAATGCCAACGCGACGCGCGAGGTGTCAATTGTGATCCAGCGACGCCCCCATTGCTCCGAGACAAACGCGGTGGTTCCCGATCCGCATGTTGGATCAAGTACTAGATCGCCCGGATCGCTGCACATTAAGATGCAGCGCTGAACGATTTTCGCGTTTGTCTGAACAACATAAATCTTCGGGTCAGCAAAACCAGATGTGACCGTGTCTTCCCAGACGTTTGTCATAGGTATCGCAGGGAAGTCGCTCAAATACCGTACATACTCCAACGTATTTCCGAATGCCATCAAACGGTTTGCCATGCTGAGTTTGAGCATTCCCGGCTCGCCAGTCTTCCAATATCCTGTCCGCGGATTGTACGTGCGGCCATTCAACTGGACGGGGAAATCGCCGGGCGGTCGTTGGCTCGTGAGCGGGCTGTGGCGAAATAGTCGTGTACCTTCGGGCATGTCTGCTAAGGCTTCTGCCGTCCGAGCGGGCCTTACGCTTGTATCCGGCAACATCGCGAGATTGTATTGGTCTCCACCACGGCCTGCCGCTGACTTTTCGTGGTAGAGCGCGCGATACTTCATCTGCTGTCTGGATTTCGCGTACCACAACAGATAATCGCAAACGCCAGCGAGCAACTCACTCGAGGCGCTGCTGGTCTTTTTAAACGCGACGAGTGAAACGAAGTTTTCGGGCCCAAAAGTCTCGTCGAGCAAAGATCGTACGAGATGCAAGTTTTCATCGCCGATCTGTATGAATATTGACCCGGAATCTGTCAAAAGATCACGCCCAACCGTTAGGCGGTCGCGTAGATAAGTGAGATAGCTGTGAATGCCGTCGCGCCAGGTGTCTCGAAATGCTTTTACCTGCTCTGGCTCACGGGTGATCTGATCGACTTTGCCGTCCTTCACATCACGGCTGGTTGTCGACCATTGGAAGTTGCTATTGAACTTAATCCCATAAGGCGGATCAAAATAGATACACTGTACCTTGCCGCGTAGTCCTTCGCGCTCTGCAAGACTAGCCATGACCTGAAGCGAGTCGCCGAGGATCATGCGGTTGGACCAGTTTTGGTCGTGCTTGTAGAAATCGGTCTTGTCAGCGTCTTTAGGAATGCCGTTGAAGTCGGCGAAGAGATCCGGTGTCATCTCGCCGCTCTCATGCTCGCGCTCTTTGGTAGCGCGGAGCAGGTCATCGATCAGGGCCTTCGGGTGCACCTTTTCCTGGATGTAGAGCGGGGGCGCCTGGACGACTAGATCGCTCCAGTCCTGCTCGTCCTTGCCGCGCCAGACAAGTTGCGGATCGAGGTCGCGATTGCGAGGATAGAACACCTTCTTTGGGTTTTGCTGCTCCTTTTCAAGCACGGATTGGTATTCCGCCGTCGGAATGTTCTTCCGCTTGGCTTCATCGTGCTTGAGCGTCTCAACCGACTTTGCGGCCTGCTTCTTTCCGTTCTTTGCCATACGATCCTCTCGGCCTGTTGCCCTGATAAATCTCAGGCCGGTTCCTTGATGCGGTGCTTATCGATCAGCTTGTCAAATTCGGCCTTCACCCTGGCTTCGAAGTCCGTGCCGATCTGGTAAATCTCTCCGAACTCGGCGAAGGCCCATCGCCCGAAGGTGCCGGGATGGTTCACGCCGGGCACCCAATAGGTCTCCATCGTGGCTTTCTTCTCCTTGGCATCTTCGCGCCGATAGCCCTTGATCTCGACGATCAGATTGAGCGGATCATCTGGACCGCGGCCATCATCGACCTTCACGATGAAGTCGGGCCAATATTTCCGGTTCTCGGAGCCGTAACGGTAGGGTACTTCGAATCCAAGATTATGGTTCTTGGTATAGGCGATGACGCGCGGGTGAGATTCCGCCACGCGACAGAACTCTGCCTCCCAGTCCGAATCCAGGATGACCCAGTTCACGTGGTTCTTCGGCGGCGGTCCGCTCGTATCCCATCGCTCGGCTCGCGAGGTATTGAACCGGACGCGACGGGTCGATCCGACTTGATTGTAAGGGTTGAGCAGAGCCTTGATCGGCCGTTCCCCGATGAAGTGTCGGGTGATGGCGGTGGTGATCCGGTTGCAGGCCATGTCCGCCAGCTCCTGATACATGAGCTGCGCCGGATAAGTGCCGCCTTTGCAGACCAAACATGTATCGAGCCATTGCTTCACGATGCGTTTGAGCTGACCGAACAAGGTCAGGTTCGGCTCCTCGCCGGGGTCGCGCCATTTCGTAGTGATCAGCCGGTGTGTGAGGTTGTAAACGAGCGAAGAGGGCCTCATGTCGCCAAGGTGTTCGAGGCTCATGTCGACACCTTGGCCAATGATGCCCGAGTTCCGGGTGATCGAGGGACCGACGAGATCCGGGCTGAGTTCGAGCACGGAGTCGTCGTTGAAATCCGCCGTCAGCCGTTCCTCCGGCAGCTCGACACGATAGCCCTCGACACGCGGAAAGCGGATCTCCAGGGCATCCCGATCTGGGCTGATGGCCTTGACCTGAACGGTTTCGCGCGGCGGCTGAGGAGGAGCGATGACCGGCTTGGCCGTGAAGTCGAAGGGGATGCCGAACACGTCGGCGTATTCGACGTTGAACAGCCCTTCCTCGTTGAGCTGATAGGACTGTCGGCGCAGAGCGCGGCCAATGACCTGCTCACAGAGCAATTGCGTCCCGAAGGCGCGAATGCCCAGAACATGAGTGACCGTGTTGGCGTCCCACCCCTCGGTCAGCATCGATACGGAGACGACGCAGCGGATCGAGCCGCCAAGTTGACCGTGTTTGCCAACTGTGTTCATCACTTCACGAAGCAGATCCGCTTCGCTGATGTTGTCGGCGGCGCGTGCGTCCTTGGTGCGCTCGATGATGTCACGCTTGAACCGGTCGATCTCGTCGGCGGCCATGGCGCGGAAATTGTCATCCAGCGCATTGCCGGCTTCGAGCTGCTCGCTGTCGATCAAGAGCGTGTTCGGTCGCGGCAGCGGATTGCCGGTGACATCGTCGAAGTTCCGGAACAGTGCGAAGCGGCTGTTCTGAAGTGTCGTCGAGCCGTCCGAGTTCTTCCGGTGGAAGCCAGAGACGAAGTCATAGACCAGCTTCGAGATGGCTGTATTCTGACACACGATGATGAAGCAGGGAGGGACTTTGATCCCCTTCTCCTCCCAAAGCTTGAACGTCTTCTCGTAATGCCCATAGAGCGCCTCGATCGCGGTCTGCAGACGGGTCGGAAGGCGGAGCGGGTCCAGCTCTTCGCCCTGGCCGCGGCCCTTCTTGGGCATGTCCTTTCGAATGTTCTCCCAGAGATCGCGGAACATCGGCATTTCATTGCCGGGAATGTTTTCGGCCACGGGAACGCGCGGCAGCTTGACGATGCCGCATTCGATCGCGTCCATCAGCGAGAAGTCGCTCATGGTCCAGGGAAAGAGGGTGCCTTCTGCGTAACCTGAACCGCGGAGGAAGAACGGGGTTGCGGAGAGATCAATGACGCGGGCGACACCGAGCTTGCGGTTCACCGCCTCAATGCCGGAAATCCAGAGCCGGGCGGCCTCGTTATTTTTCTCGGCCTCCTTCCTCTCGTCGCCCTTCAAATCCTCATCGTCGGGCTCCTTGGGTTTTTCTCGGTAGCAGTGGTGCGCCTCGTCGTTGATGACCATGATGTTCTTCAGGCCCATCAGCTCGCCCATGACGCGCTGGATCATCTGCCCTTCGGTCTCCAGCGTGTTTAACTCGTCGCCGGTGCGGCCCTGCAGCAGCTGACGACCACCTTTCGACAGCTCCACGCGCTCGCGGAGCTTGAAGGCGTGATAATTGGTGATCACGATTTTCGCTCGGTGAAGATCGTCGAGCATGTCCGTTGGAACGATGGCGCGCTCGGAATAGTAGTTCTCGGGGTCGTTAGGCTGCAGGACGCGTAGCCGGTCCTTGATTGTCAGGCCCGGAGCGCAGATCAGGAACCCGCGGGTGAAGTTCTTGCTGCCTTCGTGCCGGCAGGCGTTGATGGTCTGCCAGGCGATCAGCATGGACATCACGGTGGTCTTGCCAGCGCCGGTCGCGAGCTTCAGGGCGAGGCGCATCAGCTCGGGATTGGCATCCTTGTTCGCAGCAGCGAGATGATCGAGCAGGCGTTTCCCTTGCCGTGTGCCCGGAGCAACCTCGGTCAGCCAGATCGCGGTTTCGACGGCTTCGATCTGGCAGAAGAACGGGCGCACGCCGCCGGAATCGTGATGACGCCAATGCTGGAGCAGACGGGCCGTCTCCTGCGTGACTTGCCATTGATTCGGGTTCGGCAGATTTCGCCAGGAGTCCACGTGGCTACGGACCTCGTTGATGATCGAGGTAATGTCATATTGCTGCTCGGCCGTGGAAAGACCCTTGCCCTCGTCGAAGACGAACCCCTTCTGGGCGGCAGGCTTGCGCTTCTTCGGCTTGGGGATGGGAGTGACGAACTTCGCGGATCGGCGGCTTTCGATGATCAGCTGCGTGGGCTGCCCGGTCTCGTCGAGCTCCCAATGACGTGTGGGATAGGCATAGGGCGAGTTCAGAATCGGATGATCAAAAAATGGATTGTCCATCGGCCCCCCAGCCGCGTGTGCCGCTGTTCCTGGTCAGAACAAATCTCTCGGTCTGATCAGGGGTATCGTATTCGTGAGTGGTACGGCTCCAGAAGCAGCTAGTGCAACCGTTTCGATGGAGTAACACCCAGCACAATTAGACCGGCAGCGAAAAAAATAATGCAACGGCGGCCCTTCGAAGTTATCATGTTTCGACGACGCCACCAAAAAGTGCCACACAAAAGCAGATCGCCGGACCAAAAAATACAATAAAATCAATACCAACCAGGATTGAGACCTTAGTTCAATCCTGTCCGGCAGCACCATGGGACCCAGGGCTCCTCCCCTTCATGATCCATTGAATTGGCCGAACGCGCAGCTTCGCGGTCTCGCGGCGCGTTTCGCGTCCGAGCTTTGCTGGTCGACCGCCCTCGCGAAAACGCAAGGGCGCAGGGAAGGCCGGGCGCCGGCCGCGCCCGTGGCCCGCCTGCAGAAAGAAAAGCAGGCGGCAGTCACCACAGGTTGGGCCGAAAACACCCGGCCTTCCCTGCGCGATGGGCTTACGGCTTATACGCGCTCTCCTTGGGGACCGGCTCTCTTGCCCCCATCACCCGCATGCGCGTCGAAGCACGCGAGCTTGACCCCAGCACCGGGAGGTCAGGACCACACGATTTCGCCGTCCGCACGAGCCCGCTCGTCGGCATTCAAGAGAATGCTGCGCGCCCGCACGGCCACCGCTCCCCGCCTCCACGTTCGTGACGACCGCGATACGCCCCTCGCACCGAGGCGGGATGTGGGGGATATAGCATGATTTCTGAAAAAACGAAAGAGGAATTTGGGGTCATGGTGGCTGTTCCTCAATCCAGCAGCGGCCTTATTCCCGCAACCGACGGGAGATACCCGCGTTACCTCGGCTAGCGTCATCATCATTGCCGCCTGCTGAATGGGACTGATGACCTGTGCACTTACCGATGTGCCCTTATACGACCTTAGCTCACCCATCCTGTTGAGTGCACTGTCACTATAATCTGGATCGACTGTCCCGTGACGCGCACTGCCTACTGGGCTTGGAGAAAGCAGGCGTTGACTTCGTAGCAGCGGACATGCCGCACGCAAATCATTTGACTGTAGGCATCATGGCGATGGTGGCGGATGAAGAGCGGCACATGATCTCGCAGCGAACCAAGGCCGCCCTGGCGGAAGCGAAGAAGCGTGGAGTGAGGCTTGGCGGCGACCGTGGCGCTCGGCTTTCGCAGGTTGCTCGCAAAGCGGGCCGCGACGCGCAAGCAGCGAGAGCCCGCAATCGCGCCGCTGACCTCGTCCCATTTTCAGCGAGTTGAAACGACATGGCATCACCTCGTGGAGCTCTATCGCACGTGCACTCAACGCGCGGCGCACCCCCACGCCGCGCCGAGGAAATCAGTGGACAGCAACACAGGTAGCTCGGGTTGCGGCACGACTCACGGTATAAGGTTCCATTCGGTGCAATCAGCGCTTTTCCACTTGCAGTCCCTGCAGGTACCCACAGCATATAGGGTTAACCGATATCCATCGCCACTACCCATTGTGGTAGCGAACCGAATCAGTTATCGTAGGAACATCCAGTCCACTCGCTTCTGGGGGCCGGGCTCGATCTGAGCGTCGGTTGTTCCGGGGGTGAGGTCCGGGTGGCTGTTGCTACATCGGATCAGGTCGCACCCGAGGGATGCACACTGCGCCTTCGGAGCCTTGGGGATCGGACTTCGCCCTCGGCGGATTGGAAGCTGACCGTAGCCCTCACCATTACGGGGACCTATCGGACGGTTGGTAGCTTTTCTTTCTCCGCCGGCGTGGAGGGTCGCGGGCAGCTCTTGACCAGCACCGCCAAAAAGGTAGGCGGAACTCGAAGGAGCGCTTCAGATGACCAGAACATGCAAAAAGGTGCCAGTCGATCGGCACTCGCTACAACTGCGGCGTGCTTCGCAGCAGTGGTCCACTCGCTTCTGGGGGCCGGGCTCGATCTGAGCGTCGGTTGTTCCGGGGGTGAGGTCCGGGTGGCTGTTGCTACATCGGATCAGGTCGCACCCGAGGGATGCACACTGCGCCTTCGGAGCCTTGGGGATCGGACTTAGAGCTCTGGCCGAGGGCGGGCGAACCGATAGGCCCTCACACCACAGGCTTGTTGATGGCCGACGATCTCTACAAGAGGCTCAGGTCCCGAGAGGTTCTTCATCGATCGTGGGCGGCTGTGAAACAGAGCGGGCTCACATCGCCCAGCGAGACCACCGTGAGCGCAATCAGGCGCTATGATGATGCGTGGTTGAGCAATCTCGAGCAAATCAGCAAGCGGCTCCGAAGCGGCAAGCTCCGCTTCGATGGAGAAGAGGGGATCACCATCCCCAAGGGGAAAGGAAAAGGTCTCCGCCCGGTGGTGATGGCTCCGATCGCGAACCGGATCGTACGTCGAGCTATCCTCGAAGTGCTGCAAGGCTATGGATCCGACAACTCGCGAAAGGCTTGGCTAGGTGTTCCTGCGGTCAGACAGATCATGGAAACAAGAACCAGCGTCGGCGGGATCAAAGATCGGGGCGTTCCTCATGGACTATCCTTGATTGATGAAGCGGTCCGCAATGGTAAAACTTGGTTTGTGAGGTCTGACATCAAGAACTTCTTCACCCGCATTCCGCTCGCGGACGTGAATGCGTTCATCGCTGAGGCGGTACCTGATCGGCAGTTCGTAGACATCTTCAGGTCGGCACTAGCCACGAACTTGAGGAACAGGGCACAGTTGGAGGAGCGCAAACACTTTAAGCTATTCCCCGACGAAGACGTCGGTGTAGCTCAGGGGTCGGCGCTGTCTGCTCTTGCGGCAAACGTTGCCCTTCGGTCCTTTGACGAACTGATGAATGGCCGCGGGATCGTTTGCGTCCGCTACATTGACGACTTCATCATGCTGGGTGCATCCCGCACGAAGGTCGGAGCGGCGTACAACGCAGCACGCGAGCACCTCGCACGATTAGGCATGGATGTCTACGATCATGCCGACGAAGCCGCTCGACGCGCAGGGAAGTTCGATGAAGGCAACGTGTACGACGGCACCGACGTGCTTGGCTACAGGGTGTCAGGCACATCTCGGCAACCTTCCGCAGCGGCCATTCAGGCGTTCCGAAAGAGGTGCGATGTCATCGTAGAACAGGCCAAGAAGCAAATGAGCCTAGCGGCGATGGGACAATCTCCGACCAATGGACAGGGCTATCATCAGGCAATGGTCTTGCTTCACAAGACGGTAAGAGGCTGGTCGCAGGCATTTCGTCACACCACGGCGACTCAGGTCTTTCAATCCCTCGATAAGGAAATCGACCGGCGCATCGAAGACTTGCGAGCATTCGCAATCAAGCTAACGCAGGGAACGACTGAGCAAGGGCGCCGCCGCATCATGGGTATTCAGCTGTTGAGTGACACAGCCTCCCACCCGCTGCCAGCGGTCGCAGGACCCACGCAAGCACCTTCCTTCAGAGAGAGGCACAACGTAGCTGCCTGAGCCGGTAAGGAGGGCTAGTTCTTTAGACCAATGTTGATCACAGTTTACATCGACGAAAGCGGCACACACGACAACTCCCCTCTCATTATGGGTGGCATCCAATTCCGGCGACGGTCCAGTCCACTAAATTCCACTGCGGCACTGGATGAGACGCACTGGTGACCTGTGCGCTCACCGATCCGCCCTTATACGACCTTAGCTCACCCATCCGGTTGAGTGCACTGTCACCGAAAGTCGGATTGCGCATGATCGGGGCTGGCGGATTTCCGCCAACCCGACTTCTTGTGCTTTCAGTTGATGGTGTTTGGCATGCAAGGAGGTTCGGTGTAGGGATCCGAGGCAAACGCGCCCGCTTTCGGAGCCCGCACACAATCCGTGATAGCATGGGTCTTGCTCATGGCACGATGTGCCGCGGCATTGTTGCTGCGGGCCGCCTGGGCTTCAGTTACAAATACGGCTGCCGCAATCAGCGCGACCGACACCAAGTTAAATTTGGTCATTTGTCTTCTCCCTATGATAGGAGCCGAGCAGACACGGCTCCGTAGATCCTAGAGCGTCGGGCCATAGGAGAAATGTCATCACGGGCCTTCAACAAAGCGCGAATTGGCGGCGACCATCACTTGGGTGAACTCGAAATGTCCGATGCGATCGAAGCGATAGAGGCCGCGCGACTCTCCCATCGACCGGCCAAAGTCATGACTCTTTTCGTAGGCGAGTCCGCCCCAACGGGCGGCAAGTTCTTCTACAATGGAAATAACGCGATGCTGACGTACACGCGGCGAGCAATCGAAACTGCGCTACCTGACACGCGGGACTTCTTCGAGCGGTTCAAGGCCTACGGCTGGTATCTCGACGACCTTGTTCTAACCAAGCCGGTCGACCGCCTCAAAGGCGCTGCGCGCAAAGCCGAGCTTCGGAACGCGGTAAGCAGTCTACGTGATCGCATCGCCATCTATCAGCCACAAGCGATTGTATCTCTGATGACAAGCATTGCGCCTTTTGTTGCGGAAGCCGCCAGAGCAGCCGGAAGCAATGCTACCGTCTATTCGCTCCCTTTCCCGGGAAACGGCCATCAAAACCGGTTCTGCAACGAGCTTGCGAGAATTACTCCCCTATTGCCCCGCCATTCCAATTAGAAGAACACGTTTATAGTTCCGACTAAGCCGTCACCGCGCCACTGGCGCCTATCAGTTGCGTTCAACTCGGCAACGGGATATTCGCGGGCGCAATCCGGCGAAGCCAGTCAAGCGCCTCTATCTCAAAAGCCCGAGCACGGCTCCTGAGGCGGCGATCAGGCCCAATGCAATGACGCCGCCGCGCCAGAGGAGCTGCTGACGCGCGGTCTGGCGGTCGTGGAAGGCGAGCCAGTCTCGCACAAATCCCGCAGGGATATCGAAGACGACGGCGCACTCCTCGCCATGATGCGTTTCGTGCTCGCAAAACATCGTCCTGACATTCTGCACGCCGAGCCGCTCGAGCTCGCGATGCCACTGCCGGGCGTGCTCACCGTTGGTCCAGCGATTTTCGAAGGGGACAGCTTGTGATTTCATGACGAGCCTCCCTGGGCTCAATTGACATCACGTTTTCCATCGTAGCGCCTTTTCCAAGCCGGCGCGAGCCTCCGCGCAGCCAAAACCCAGTGTGCCGCAGTGCAGGAGAAGTGCCTGACAGTGCTCGACGGGAGCGCACCGCCGCACTCATCCGTTCAACCACCACTGAGGTCGTGGATCACCGGCTGCAGGTCACCCAGCCCGAGGTCGAGCGTCGCCAGCGGGATGGGAAGGCGGAAGCGCCGCGGGCCGGCGCTGCCGGGGTTGAGATAGAGCACGCCGCCGATCGTCTCGATGCGAACCTTGTGTGAATGGCCGGAGATCACCGCGTCGATGCCGCGCGCGACTGGGTCGATGCTCAGGGCATTGACATCGTGCAGGACATAGAACGATCGGCCCTCAAGCTGCACCGTCGCCGTCTCGGGATAGCCTCTGGCCCATTCGGCGCTATCGACATTGCCCCTGATCGCCGTGACCGGCGCGATGCGGCGGAGTCCGTCCAACACATCTGGGCGGCCGATATCGCCGGCATGGATGATGTGATCGACCTCGGCGAGCCGATGCACGGCCTCCGGCCTCAACAGGCCGTGCGTATCGGAGATGATGCCGAGCCTGAATGCCATTCAGCGATCACCGACCAAGGGCATCACATTGAAGCCTACCACACTGAGTTGGTAGCTGGGCGGCGGGCGCGCTTCCGCCTTCGCCCCCGGGCTACGACGGACAAGTCGCTTTGCCCAACTACTCGTCCTCTGCCGTCACGCCGCGCGGACGGAATCCAGGAAGCGCGCGACTTCGCTGCGCAGGCGGCTGCTCTGGCCGGCGAGCGACTTCGCGGCCGACAGCACCTGCGAGGAGGCCGAGCCGGTCTCGTCGGCGCCCTTGCGGACATCGGCGACGTTGGCGGACACCTCCTGGGTGCCGTGGGCGGCCTGCTGGACGTTGCGGGAGATCTCGCGCGTCGCCGAGCTCTGTTCTTCGACTGCGGAGGCAATTGCGGACGCGATCTCCGACATGCGCGAGATGGTCTCGCTGATCTCCTGGATCGAGCCCACCGACTCCTGCGTCGCGCTCTGGATGCCGCCGATCTGCTGGCCGATCTCGCCGGTCGCTTTCGCGGTCTGCTCGGCGAGCGCCTTCACCTCCGAGGCGACCACGGCAAAGCCGCGGCCGGCTTCGCCCGCGCGCGCCGCCTCGATGGTGGCGTTGAGCGCCAAGAGATTGGTCTGGCCGGCGATCGCGTTGATCAGCTCGACGACGTCGCCGATCCGCGACGCCGCCTTGGCGAGCTCGCCGACGCGATCGGTGGTCCGGCGGGCCTGCTCCATGGCTTCGCCGGCGATGCGCGCGGAATCATGCACCTGGCGGCTGATCTCGTCGACCGAGGAGGTCATCTGCTCGGCCGCTGCAGCAACCGAATGCACGTTGGTCGACGCCTCCTCGGAGGCGCCGGCGACCACGGTCGCCAATTCCAGCGAGCGTCCGGCGGTGGCGGTCAGCGTGCCGGCGGAGCGCTCCAATTCGCCTGCGGCCTCCGAGACCACGCTGATGACCTCGCCGATCGCGGTCTCGAACTCCCGCGTGAAGCGCTCGACGCGCTGGCCGCGCTCGATCTTGGCCTGCGCATCGGCCGCAGCCGCGGCTTCGGCGGCCTTGTTCGCCAGCAGCGCTTCCCTGAACGTCTCCAGCGATCCTGCCATGGCTCCGATCTCGTCGTCGCGATCGCTCGCAGGGATCGCGACATCGTCGCGGCCTTGGGCCATCTCGCCGATCACCTTGGTCAGGTTCACGATCGGCGCGATCACACGGCGGCGTAGCAGCATGGTGACGCCGACCAGGAGCCCGAGCAAGGCAATCACGAGCGCGGCGGCGACGGCCAGCATCACGCGCGCCGAGTCGCGCGAGGCGCTGGCGCGGTCGCGCGCTTCCGCGATCGCGGCATCCCGAACCGCGAAGAACTTTTCGACCGCCGGAACCACCCGCTCACCCAGCTGCTCGGCGGTGATGGAATAATTGGTGTCGCTCAGCCCCGCCGCGATCTCCTTGTCGATCAGCGGCCCCGCCTGCCCGAAATAGGACTCCTTGGCGTTCCTCAGCGCCGCCGCAAGGCCGGCCGGATCGCCGAGCTGCTGGACGCCCGCTTCCATGCGGTCGCGGTCCGTCTCGATGCGGCCCTGGCCGCGGTCCATCGTGGCCTTCTCCGTCGGCGTCACCAGGCGGTGAGCACTCAGCGCAGGCGACAGCAGGGCCGCGCGGCCACCGGCCGTGACGCGCAAGTCCTGAGCCGTGCGCGAGACGTCGAGCAGCGTCGTGAGCGAGGCATCCGCGTTGGCGACATCATTTTGCAGGCGGTTCAGAATCGGCTCGATCATCACCGCGACCTGGGCGACGCCAGGCAGGAAGCCCTTGGTCACGGCCGGGTCGCGGGCGCTCAGCGGACGGGAGAGCGCGGCGTCCGTCGCGGCACGGATCTCGGCGAATTTGGCTCCGGCCTGATCGAGAGTCTGGCCAACCGCCTTGCCGTCGCCGAGCTCCGCAATGGCGCTTCGCGCCTTCGCCAACGCCGCATCGGTCGACTGCCTGGTCTTGGCGATCACCGCCAGCTGCGCTTCGGTGGCCGGCCCCTCCGCAAACAACGGGGTGATGTAGGGCGCCCGGTTGCCCACCATGTTCTGCGCAAACAGGAGAACCGCCCCGAACGCCTCGACTGTCTTGATGGCATCCGCCCTATCGGCCAGGATCCGATATTGCCCAACCACGACCTCCGCCGCGGGCACGACGGCAAGCGCCGTCACCGACAGCATCGACACCGCAAACAACTGACCGATCTTCATAGGTCCGGCTTCCACCACATGTTTATCATTTGTTTGGAACATGTGACCTGGACAACTAACAATTGGCTAAGTACGGACCACTCTCCGTAGTAATGCGGAGCCGGGCGCGTCCTTCGGTCGCGCTATTTGCCGTCGAGGAAGCGCAGCATCGCGGCGTTGAACAGCTCCGGGTCCTGCAGGAAGGCGAAGTGGCTGGTATTCGGCAGGATCAACAGCCCCGCATGCGGGATCGTGGCGGCGAGATATTCGGTGTGCTCGCGCTTGATCGCCTCGTCATGGTCGCCGTCGACGATCCACACCGGCGAAGTGATCGACTGCAGCTGCGCGTCGCTCCAGTTCGGCTGCTCCGCCCACATCTTACTGATCTGGGCGACGAAATCCTCATAGGCATTCGGCGTGGCGGAATTCGACCGGTATTCGTGGCCGGCGCGCTCGATGAAGGCGGCGAAGGTCGGATTCTTCTCGACGCCGTCCTTGACGCCCGAGGTGACGGAATTGGCGGCGAAGGCGAACACCTTGCCGACGCGGTCCTTGTGGCGAAGCGCGAGATCCAGGCCGATGATGCCGCCGTCGCTCCAGCCGACGATGTCGGCCTTGGCGATCTTGAGCTCGTCCATCAGCGCCACGACGTCGTCGGCCATCAGATCGTAGCCGTAAGCGCGCGCATCGCGGGTGCTCCGGCCATGGCCGCGGCTGTCCATCACCACCACCATGTGATGCGGCGCCAGCGCCTCGACCTGATGCCCCCAATAATCGGCGTTCGCCAGGCCGCCATGCAGCAGGATCACCGGCGTGCCGCCCTGCTGCGGCGCTTGGCCGTAAACACGATAATAGATCTTGATGCCGTTCACGGCGGCCTGACCGGCGCGCTGCGTAGCAACCGGCTGCGGCGTCGGCGGCAGCATCTCCCATGGCTCGGCGGCGGCGGCGGGCTGCAAGGCGGCAAGACCGAAGACGAGCAGGACAAGCAGATGGCGCATGGCGTTTCCCGATTTGGCTGTGATACGCTCCGGTCATCCGGCGATAGTGCCGCAGAATGTCCGCGCAATGACGCAGTGTTACTGAGGTAGCAGACCGCCGCATCGCAGGTGGCGGCAAAGGCTAGGCCGCCGGCGTGGCCGGATCAATAACGCGCACACATGGGGGGGAGGCTGATGACGGAAACTTTGCCGATCGTGCTGGTGCCCGGGCTGATCTGCTCGCCCCGGATCTATGCGCCTCTTGTTCCCGCGCTGTGGCGGCACGGGCCGGTGATGATCGCCAACCACATCCGCGACGACAGCATGGGCGCGATCGCGCGCCGCATCCTGTCAGAAGCGCCGCCGCGCTTCGCGCTCGCCGGCCATTCGATGGGCGGCTACATCGCCTTCGAGATCATGCGCCAGGCTCCGGAGCGCGTCGCCAAGTTGGCGCTGATCAACACCCAGGCGCGGCCGGATGCGCCGGAAGCCGGTGCGCGACGCCGCACCATGATCACCCGCGCCAGGGAAGGCGAGTATCACGCCATCGTCGACGGGCTAGCCGTGAATTTCGTGCATCCGTCGCGGCGCGAGGATGCACGCTTGCGCAGGCTCGTGCGCGATATGGCCGACGATGTCGGCGTCGACGGCTTCGTCAGGCAGCAGACCGCGATGATCGCACGACCGGACTCTCGCCCCACGCTGACCGCAATCCGCTGCCCGACCTTGGTGCTGACCAGCGACACCGACGACATGATCCCGAACAGTCTGTCCACCGAGATGGCCGACGAGATCGCCGGCAGCTGGCTGGTCGTGCTCGACAATTGCGGCCACCTGCCCCAGCTCGAGCAGCCGGAGGAAACCGCGCAGGCGCTGGTGGAGTGGCTGCGGGGCTGAGATGGCTCGCGTTGGAGCCGACAGAGCGCCGTCATCCCCGGGGATCCGCGCTGGCGAAAGGCGCAGCCATTTTGCCCGAAGCGGTAGGGCCGCTTCATCTTCCTAGATCATAGCGCACAACGCCGGCGACATCGGCGAGCATCAATCAATTGATGGAGTTGCTCCAGGTCTCGTCACCCGCAACCCATCCACGAACACATCCAGCAGCCGCAGCACGCTCTGATGCCAGCCGGTCTGGTCGTGCATGTAGCACATGCCGATGAGGGCGCGGAGCAGGTCGTCCGCGGTGACGTCGCCGCGGACTTCGCCGGCCGCGACCGCGCGCGACAGCAACGCGCCGATCGAAGCGATGAGATGCGCATGCGAATAGGCGGCGAGCTCGGAATTGGCATTCATGACGATGGCGAGCGCCGCCATCATGCCTTTCTTGGTGGCGACGAATTGCACGGTCGAGCGCAGCCAGCGCCGCAGCGCCTCCAGCGCCGAGGGCTCGCTCTTCAATTGCTCAGCCAGCTCGGAGAGCTGCTCGACCTCGCGGCGATAGACCGCCTCGAACAGATCCTCGCGGGTCGGGAAATGCCGATACAGCGTGCCGATGCCGACGCCGGCCTGCCGCGCCACCGCCTCGAGGCTCGCGTCCGCGCCACCGGCCGAGAACACGACCTTGGCCGCCTCCAGCACGCGCTCGCGGTTGCGGAGGGCATCGGCACGCGGCTTCCGGGGCCGCTCTTGTGATTTGGTCGCCATCTCACCAGCTCTTGATGAACCCCTGTGAGGTCCCCCCTTGATAAACGGAGGCATCCTCCGTATAAATGGGCGTGTCACCCCGGGCCAGTCACTTCCCTGCCAAGCCCCCGGGTGCCGGATCCGCACGGACCACCGCTCGTAAGGCGTGGCCGCCCGCGATCCGATTAGGCCATAGCTTCGATCGGAACAACGCATGAATTGGACTGTGAGACTCACCGTCAACGGTGAGCCGCGAACGCTTGCGCTCGACGACCCCCGTGTCACGCTGCTCGACCTCCTGCGTGAACGCCTCGACCTCACCGGAACCAAGAAGGGCTGCGACCGCGGCCAATGCGGCGCCTGCACCGTGCTGGTCGACGGCCGCCGCATCAATTCCTGCCTCGCCCTGGCCGCCAGCCTCGACGGCGCCGCGATCACCACGATCGAGGGCGTGGCCGACGGCGACCAGCTCCACCCGGTGCAGGACGCCTTCATCGTCCATGACGCCCTGCAATGCGGCTTCTGCACGCCGGGCCAGATCATGAGCGCGATCGGCCTGATCAATGAAGGCCAGGCCGGCGATGACCCCGAGCGCATCCGCGAAGGCATGAGCGGGAATCTGTGCCGCTGCAGCGCCTATGTCGGCATCGTCGAGGCGGTGCAGGACGCCCAGCAGACCCTTGCGAGCAAGACGAAGGCGGAGCGCGCGGCATGAACCGGTTCGACTATGTGAAGCCGGCGAGCATTGCCGAAGCAATTGCTGCCGCGAGCCAGCCCGGCGCCGCCTATCTCGCCGCCGGCACCAATCTGCTCGACCTGATGAAGGGCAATGTGGTCAGGCCATCACGGCTGGTCGACATCTCCCGCCTGCCCGAACTGAACCGCATCGAGCGGCTCGGCAATGGCGACGTCAGGATCGGCGCGCTGGTGCGCAATGCCGACCTTGCGCACCATCCGGTGTTCGCAAACGACTTCCCGGCCGTGGCGGAAGCGCTGCTCTCCGGCGCCTCGGCGCAGCTGCGCAACGCGGCGACCGTCGGCGGCAACCTCTTGCAGCGGACGCGCTGCGCCTATTTCTACGACCCGGCCTCGGCCTGCAACAAGCGTACGCCTGGCGCAGGCTGCGATGCGCGTGATGGTGAGAACAGCCAGCATGCGGTGCTGGGCTGGAGCGAGGCCTGCATCGCCACCAACCCCTCCGACTTCTGCGTGCCGCTCGCGGCGTTCGATGCGGTGGTCGAGATCGAACGCAAGACCGGCAAGCGCGAGGTCGCGCTGGAGGCGCTGCACCTTCTGCCCGGCACCACGCCAGAGCGCGAGACCGTGCTGGAGCCGGGCGAGATGATCGTCGGGATCAGGCTGCCGGCAGCAGCGCGCAGCTTCGCCAAACACGCGCGATATCTCAAAGTACGCGAGCGCACCTCCTACGCCTTCGCCGTGGTCTCGGCCGCAGCCGGTCTCATCGTCGAGAACGGCGCGATCAAGCAAGCGCGCCTCGCGCTCGGTGGCGTCGCCGCCAAGCCGTGGCGGGCGCGCGAAGCCGAAGCCCTGCTCGCCGGCCAAGCCGCCGAAGCCGGCGCGTTTCAACGCGCGGCCGCTGCGGCACTCGCCGGCGCAAAGCCGTCCGGCGACAACGCCTACAAGATCCCGCTCGCAACCAACCTGATCGTACGCGCGCTGCAAGCCGCCGCCCAAGGCACGCCCGACCGCGTGCCGGCGCTACCCGCCTCTCCGTTTTCTTCCGTTCCCGTTTCCTCCGTTCCAGGAGTTCTCCATCATGCTTGAACTCAACCTGTCCCGTGATCCAGCCCACGTCCGGCACGGCTCGACCATCGGCCAGCCGCTGTCCCGCCGCGACGGCGTGCTGAAGGTCACCGGCGCCGCACGCTACACCGCCGACAACAATCCGACTGGCCTGCTCCATGCGGTGCTTGCCGTGAGCAGTATCGCGCGCGGCCGCGTGGTCTCGCTCGATGTCGAAGCGGCCAAGGCTCATCCCGGCGTGATCGAGGTGATGACCTCAGCCAACCGTCCGCCGCTCGCGGACGATCCCGACGGCAAGCCCAATCCGTTCGCCTTCAGGTTCGAGGCGCTGCAGAACGATCGCGTCCGCTATGTAAACCAGCCGATCGCAGTCGTAATCGCCGAGACACTGGAGGCCGCGACCGAAGGCGCGGCGCTGCTGGCGCCGCGTTATGAAGTCGAGCCGGTGCGCATCGGCCTCGATGCCGACGGGGCCTATGCGCCTCCCGTGGTCGGCATGGGCTTTCCCGCGGAAAGCCGCCATGGCGACGTCGAGGCGGCGCTGGCCGGCAGCGACAAGTCGATCGAGACCACCTACGAGACGCCGCCGCATTACCACAATGCGATGGAGCCGCACGCGATCGTAGCGAACTGGCAGGGCGACAGGCTGGTGATCGACACGCCGACGCAAGGGCTTGCGATGATGCAGGCGCGCATCGCCGGCCTGTTCGGCATCCCGCCGGAGAACATCCTGATCCGCAGCCCATTCCTCGGCGGCGGCTTCGGCGGCAAGGGGATCATGGCGGGGCCGCAGGTGCTCGGCATCCTCGCCGCCAAACTGGTGGGACGTCCGGTGAAGCTCGTGGTCCGTCGCGAGCAGCTCTATGGTCCGTTCGGCCATCGCTCGCCGACCCGTCAGACGCTGCGGCTCGGTGCGAGCGCCGAAGGCCAGTTGTCGGCGATTCATCATCACGCCCGGGTGGTGACCTCCAGCTTCGAAGACTTCTACGAGGGGGCGGCGCATCTGACGCATACGCTGTATGCGGCGCCGGCGATCGCGACCACATATGACGCCGTGCGCGTCGATACCGGCACGCCGCTGTTCGTGCGCGCGCCCGGCATCGCGCCGGGATCGATCGCGTTGGAGAGCGCGGTGGACGAGATGGCGGAAGCCTGCGGCCTCGATCCGCTCGCCTTCCGCGTCAAGAACTACGCCGAGGTCGAGCCGGCCACCGGCAAGCCGTTCTCCTCGAAAGCGCTGCGCGAATGCTACACGCAGGGCGCGGCGCGCTTCGGCTGGTGGGATCGGCCGCTGAAGCCCCGCATGATGCGCGACAAGGACGGCTTCCTGGTCGGCTGGGGCATGGGGACGGCGACCTTCCACGCGCTGATGTTCGCAGGCCAAGCCCGCGCGGTGATCCGCCGCGACGGCACTGGCGCCATCGAAACCGGTTCGCACGACATGGGCCAGGGTGCCTGGACGGCGCTGGCGCAGGTCGCGGCCGATGCACTGGCACTCGACATCGATCAGGTCGCGTACAAGGCCGGCACCTCCGACCTGCCGGATGCCGGAATCGCCGGCGGTTCGGCGCATACCGCCACCGTCGGCACCGCGATCCACAACGCCGGCGCGGCCGTGATCGCCAAGCTCGCGGAGCTTGCGACCTCGGACGAACGCTCACCGCTGTTCGGCGCCGGCAATGCCGGCGTCATCGCGCGCAACGGCCGGCTGTTCCGGCGCGACGACGAGGGCCGCGGCGAAGCTTACGGCGACATCCTGGCGCGCGCCGGCCTCGCCGAGATTGACGCCTCCGGCAGCGGCGCGCCCGATCCGGCGCTCAACGAGCAATATGCCATGCATTCGCATGGCGCGGTGTTCGCCGAGGTGAAGGTCGATCCCGATCTCGGCCAGGTCCGGGTCAGCCGCATGATCGGCGCATTCGCAGCCGGCCGGGTGATCAATCCGAAGCTGGTGGAGAGCCAGCTGCTCGGCGGCATGATCTGGGGCATTTCGCTGGCGCTGCACGAGGAGGCGATCACCGACCGACGCACCGGGCGCATCATGAACGCCAATCTCGGCGAGTATCATGTGCCTGTGAATGCCGACATCCCGGCGATGGAAGCGTTCACGGTCGAGGAGCACGATCCGTACGTCAATCCGCTCGGCATCAAAGGCGTCGGCGAGATCGGCATCACCGGTTCGGCCGGTGCAGTGGCGAACGCGGTGTGGCACGCCACCGGCGTGCGGATCCGGCGCTTCCCGGTGCGGATCAGCGACCTGGTGCGGCAAACCAACTAGCAGGCGTCATTCCGGAGCGATGCGACAGTATCGAACTATGGAGCGCTACTGCCTCGGAATGACAGCGTTCCTGAAGCGTTAAACTGGCGGTCGGGGCCGCTGCCGCGGTCCCGGCCCTGTTCCGGCATCGCTGCGCGTGCCGTGAACGCCCGGATCGAGGCGGTCCGATGTCCTTGTAGCTGGCAAGAAACTCAGGAGCGGCATTTTGCCCGAGCTAAAAGGGGCAGTTACAAATATTAGCGATTTGCTATTTTGAAATTGACATCGATTAGCTATTTGCTAATATTCAACCCATGGAAATTCGCTACACCAAAGCCGCCATCAAGGCCCTAGCGAAATTGCCAAGCAACACGGCGCAGCTGATCCAGGAGAAAATCCGTCAATACGCGGAGAATCCGGCAAGTTTGGCGAACAACGTGAAGAAGCTTCAAGGGCGCGAGGACGAATGGCGGCTGCGGGTGGGTGATTGGCGCGTCATCTTTACCCAAGACGGCGTTGTCATGGACGTCCTGAAGGTGGGCCCGCGCGGCAGCGTTTACGAGGATTAGGATCATGCGCAAACTGAACATCATCACCTCCCCGAGCGGGGATCGTATGGTGGTGATTCCTTTCGAAGAATATGAGCGCCTGATCGAAGCTGCCGAGGAGGCTGCCGACGCGCGCGCTGTTGATGAGATCAAGCGCAAGCTTGCGACGGGTGAGGAGGAGCTGATCCCCGCTGAATTCGCGGACAGACTCATCAACGGCGAGAACAAGATCCGTGTCTGGCGCGAATATCGCGGCATGACCGGCAAAGAGTTGGCCGAGAAAACCGGCCTTGCCGCGCCGTACATTTCGCAACTCGAAACCGGCAATCGTGAGGGAACGATCGATACGTTCAAGAAGATCGCGGCTGCGCTCCGCGTCGATATCGACGATATCGCTTAGCAGGATACATCCAAGATCCCGGCAGCCGTCCCCTTATCTTCGATCAGCCGATGAGGAATTGAAGCCGCTACGCAGCGGTGAGATGACCAGCAGCGAGCCGCGGGAACTCAAAATGGACAGTACTGATGGAACGTTGCTCGCCTCCGGAAAGGCGATCGCTCCTTGGGCTCGCCTCATGATCTCATCTCTTTGATTGAGCATGATCTCCGCGCAAACGCCTATGGCGTTTGTCGCGAGGGAAAACCGGTTTCCACTTTTCCGGATCATGCTCTAGAACTGCGGGTGCCCACTGCGAGCCGCAGGCGCAGGACATGATCTGGCGCAAAGCCGATTGGCGCCATCCCGCCAACATTCGCTCGATCTGAATGAGGTACCTGATGTCAAAACCGGTTCCGGACAAGGCTGAGGTCGCGCTCGAATATCCCGACAAATTCTACGTCGGCACCTTCGAGCACTCCTCCCGCTTCGAGGCTCGTCTCGAACCGAGCGGGCTCGCGCTGACATTGGAACATCCGGGATCGGAGGAAGTCCGCAAGTCGATCCACCTCCATCTGAACTATGGCCTGCTCGCCGCGATCCTGCGCGAGATCGCCGCCGACATCGGAACGATTCCCAAGGACGATGTCTTGCATCGCGACCAGCTGGCCGAGGCCGTCGCAGCTCTTCACGCAGCGCTTAACGCACCTTAATTCCGATGTCTCAAACCGACACGGCGCGAGCCGACCTTAACGCCCGCTTCAGCCTTCCTTAAGCTTCCGCTAACCACGAGAAAACGTTCGCACGCCAACAGGTTGGGTTAAGGACCCCTGTGTTTCGCGAGTGACAGCATTTTATTCAAAAGCGATCTATCTCCTGACGCATCGATGACGCCGCACTTGGTGTCCGACTTGACGTTTGTATGCGTTGGAGATGAACGATGAAGAAGTTTCTGCTCGTGACTGTGGCGCTCGCGGTCCTGGCCGGCGCGCAGTCCGCTCGCGCTGCCGATCTCGGAGCGCGCTCCTATCCTTATGCGACCAAGGCTCCGGCCTATGTCGCGCCGATCTATAACTGGACCGGCTTCTATCTCGGCGCGCATCTCGGCGGCGCCTTCTCCAGCGACAGCAATTTCTCCGGCCTTGCCACCGGCAACAATTCGAACGGCCGCTTCCTCGGTGGTCTGCAGGTCGGTGCCGACTGGCAGTTCGCCCCGAACTGGGTGATCGGTGCCGAGGGTCAGTACAGCTGGGTCGGCGGCAACGTGGGCGCCGTGTTCCCCGGCGGCTACACCTATAAGAACAGCCAGCGCGGGCTCGGCTCGATCACCGGCCGCTTCGGTTACACCTGGGGTCCGGGCCTCGTCTACGTGAAGGGCGGCTACGCCTATTCCGACAACAACGAGAGCGTGACGCTGGGCGGGATTCCGGTCGGGTTCGGCACCACCGGCGACCATCGCAACGGCTACACGGTCGGCGCGGGCCTCGAATACATGTTCGCCCCGAGCTGGTCGGCCAAGGTCGAGTACGACTACTACAATTTCGGCAGCGCGAGCTTCACCGCGCCGCCGGCACTGGTGCCGACCGGCAGCTTCACCACCGACGATCACACCTTCAAGGCCGGCGTGAACTATCGCTTCAACTGGGGCGCTCCGGTGGCCGCGCGCTACTGAGCCGCATCCAACGACCTACATACGTCAAAGGGGGCCGGCAGCGATGCCGGCCCCTTCCTTTTGCGCACCCGCTCGTCGCCGCATGTCGCTTCGACGGCGTCGCGCTCCGCGCAGCACGACCAAGCGTTGCCGTTCCGTTAAATCCCGCTGGATGAAATGCGCAGGCGCCTAAAATTTCTGCATCGATCCAGTGTTTTCCCGGATTTGTTAACTCGCGACCGCGATACTGCGCCCAAAATTCGGCTCCAAGTCGTTGTGTGTCGGGGGAAACAGAATGGCGGTTCGGTTCAGCATCGGCAGGGCGTTCGCCTTGTTGCGTCCGCGATGGGGCGTCAAGGGCAGCCTGTTCGCCGCCTTTGCCGTGATTGCCGGCATGGCCATCCTCATCAGCGCCGGAGCCGGCGAGATGCTGCGCTATATCGGCGGCACCATGGTCGACCTGTCGGGCCGCGACATTCCGCGCCTCACCGCAAGCCTGCAGCTGCTCGCGCAGAGCCAGAGCCTTGCGAGCCTCGGCCCCGCCCTCCTGGGATCACAGACTCACGAGGCCCTCGATGAGCGGCTGAAGAAGATGCAGGAGATCCAGAAGATCACCGAGCAGCGGCTGAAGGAGATCGCAACGCTCGGCGCCGACAAGAGTGTCGTCGCTCCACTTGCCGAAACGATCAAGAACATCAGCGAGGCTAACCAGAGCCTGGTCTCGGCCGCGCGCGAGCGGCTGGAGGTGACGGCAACTCACAACAAGCAATACGACGCGCTGCGCCGGGCCCAGGCCGATTTCACCGCGGCCGCAAGCGCGCCCATGCTGGACGCGCAGACCGAGCTGAACGCCGTGCTCAGCGCCGCCGAGATCTCCGTCGACGACGCGACCGCCGCCGCGCGGTTCGTCGAACAGCTCGGCAATGTTATCGCCAGCGGCAACCTGATTGCCGCGCACATGGCCGCCGCGCTCTCCGCCAACGATGCCGATACGCTGGAGACGACCGAGAAGGCCTTCAAGGAAGCGCTGGCGCAGCTGAAATCCAACCTCGAACTGCTGCCGAACAATCGCGCGACCGCCGCGTTGCGCGAGGCGGCGGCGAAGCTCGCTGCGCTCGGCGAAGGCAAGACGCGCGTGTTCAAGCTGCGCGAAAAGGAACTCGACGCGTTCGATTACGGCCAGACCGTGCTGGAGGAGACGCGCAAGCTCAATATCGGGCTGGAGATCAGCGTGCAGCAGCTGGTCGAGGGTGTCCGCACCACGACCGAGACCGCGACCACGCGCGCGGGCAAGGACATTGAGCTCGCGACCCTGATCATGATCGGGGCCGGCACCGCAACGCTGATCGGCTCGGTTCTGTTCGTCTGGCTCTATGTCGGCGGCAACATCCTGCGCCGGATCAGCCGCCTGCAACGGGCGATGCAGCGGCTTTCGAGCGGCGACCTCGACGCCGAGATCCGGCATGGCGGCCAGAAGGACGAGATCGGTGCGATGGCGGCGACGCTCGCGGTGTTCCGCGAGGGCATGATCAACGCCCGTACGCTTGCGGCCGAGCAGGATCAGGATCGCCTGGTCAAAGCCGAGCGGGCCGCGCGCATGGAAGCGCGGATCGCCGAATTCGAAGCGACGGTGCGCGATGCGCTGGCCAACCTGCAGGCCTCGGCGAACGCGATGCAGACGACGGCGCAGAGCATGTCCGACAGTGCCGAGCAATCGAATTCGCTGGTCGGCGCGGTGGCCGCGGCGGCGGAGCAGACCTCGGCGAATGTGCAGACCGTCTCGGCCGGCACCGAGGAGCTGTCATCCTCGATCGCGGAGATCAGCCGACAGGTCGTGACCTCGGCAGGGATCGCCAAGAAGGCGGTGGAGGAGGCCGGCGCGACCGACGCCACCATGCAGGGCCTGGCGGACAATGCGAGCCGCATCAGCGTGGTGGTCGACCTGATCCAGGTGATCGCCTCGCAGACCAACCTGCTGGCGCTCAATGCCACCATCGAGGCCGCGCGCGCCGGCGAAGCCGGCCGCGGCTTCGCCGTGGTGGCGCAGGAGGTCAAGAGCCTCGCGAGCCAGACCGCCAAGGCGACCGACGAGATCCGCAGCCAGATCGCCGGCATGCAGCAGGTCGCATCGTCGGCGGTCACGGCGATCCGCAACATCGGCGAGACCATCGCCGAGATCAACGACGTGACCACGACGATCGCCGCCGCAGTCGAGCAGCAGGGCGCCGCCACGCGCGAGATCGCCCGCAACATCCAGCAAGCGGCCGGCGGCACCAGCGAAGTCTCCGGCAACATCACCGGCGTCTCCAGCGCGGCCGCCCAGGCCGGCAACGCGGCGGCAGATGTGCTCAGCGCGTCCGACGCCCTGCGACATGAGGCCGACAGCCTGCGCGCCGAGGTCGACGCGTTCCTGACCAACATCAGGGCGGCGTGATCCACGCTCATGGTCATCCCGGCGAACGCTGGGATCTATATCCACAGAAGGACGTTGGCCGGTATCGGCCGTGAGCCCTCAAGATGGATTCCGCGGTTTGGCTCCCGGCACAAGGCCGGGACGACACGGAGGATGAAGCGTCACCCCGAACCTCATTTCCAAGCCTCGTTTCCAAGCCTTGCGCCGAGCCGCTACCCACCCGCGATTTTTTCGGCTGGCGCTCGTCCGCGGCGGCGTTTAAGCCGATGGCATGCATTCGAAGACACACCCCGTTCACTCCTCCGCCGAGGCATTGCGATACCCTTGGGAAAGCCATCCCGGGGAGGATCAGGTCGTCGAGGTCGCGCCCGGCGTGCTCTGGCTGCGGCTCAAGCTGCCGTTCCGCCTCAACCATGTGAACATCTATTTGCTCGCAGACGGCGACGGCTGGACCGCCATCGATTCCGGCTTCGGCAATGAGGAGTCGATTGCGGCCTGGACCAGGCTGCTCGAAGGACCGCTGCAGCATGTGAAGCTCAAGCGGCTGATCGTGACCCATTCGCATCCCGATCACGTCGGCCTCGCGGGGTGGATCGTCGAGCGTTTCAACTGCCCGCTTCTGATGTCGCAGGTCGAGTATCTGCAGTCGGTCTATCACCAGAACCGCGGCAGCGAGGAGCGGCTGGGCGCGCAGCGCCAGTTCTTCCGCCGCCACGGCATGGACGAAACGCTGACCGACAAGCTGCTCGGCCGCGGCCAGGATTATCTGAAGCGGGTCTCGGTGCTGCCGCCCTCCTATCGGCGCATCTCCCACGGCGACGAGATCCAGATCGGCAGCCGCCGCTTCAAGGTGATCACCGGCGGCGGCCATGCGCTCGACCAGGTGATGCTGTATTGTGCCTCCGACAAGCTGTTCCTTTCGGCCGATCAGGTCCTGAGCAAGATCTCGCCCAATGTCAGCGTCTGGGCGGTCGAGCCCGACCAGAACTCGCTCGGCGAATATCTGGCCTCGCTGGCGAGCCTCACCACCACCCTGCCCTACGACGCGCTGGTGCTGCCCGGCCATGGCGTGCCGTTCTACGGCCTGAAGACGCGGATCAAGCAGCTCGCCGATCATCACGAGGAGCGCTGCCGCATGATCGCGGAAGCCTGCCTCGATGAGCCGAAGACCTCGGCGCAGCTGGTGCCGGTCGTGTTCCACAAGCACGTGCTCGATCCGCACCAGATGGGCTTTGCCGCGGGCGAGCTGATCGCACATGTCAACTACATGCTGGTCGAAGGCCGCCTCACGGCGGCGGAAGTGGGCGGCGTGCTCCAGTATCGGACGACCTGAGGCCGCGGCAAATCCGCCGGCCCGAACCGGCTGCGATCCCGCCGCAGCGTCGCCGCAATGCGAGCGCGGTTCAGTCGCGATCGTCGGCGCTTGATGGTTGAGCCCCGAGGGCTGGCGCTTGGACAAATCGCCCAACGCCGGGCTCGGGATTCCAACTCGACAGCCGAGCTGGAAACGCTCTAATAAGATCGTCAGACTTCGCTGCCGCGAGGCTCCGTTTTCGGTGCTGCACTGCAGCGCGCCACGTTAGGTTTCGTGATGAACTATAGCCAGTATTTCAGTGCCGCCCTCGGTCGTCTGCATGAGGAGCGCCGTTACCGTGTATTTGCGGATCTGGAACGCATCGCCGGCCGGTTCCCGCACGCGATCTGGCATTCGCCAAACGGCCCGCGCAACGTCGTGATCTGGTGCTCCAACGACTATCTCGGCATGGGCCAGCATCCGAAGGTGGTCGGCGCCATGGTCGAGACCGCGACCCGCGTCGGCACCGGCGCCGGCGGCACCCGCAACATCGCCGGTACGCACCACCCGCTGGTGCAGCTCGAGGCGGAGCTCGCCGACCTCCACGGCAAGGAAGCGGCGCTGCTGTTCACCTCCGGCTACGTCTCCAACCAGACCGGCATTTCCACGCTGGCCAAGCTGATCCCGAACTGCCTGATCCTGTCGGACGCGCTGAACCATAATTCGATGATCGAGGGCGTGCGCCAGTCCGGCTGCGAGCGCCAGATCTGGCGCCATAACGACCTTGCCCATCTCGAGGAGCTCTTGATCGCCGCCGGGCCCGACCGGCCCAAGCTGATCGCCTGCGAGAGCCTGTATTCGATGGATGGCGACGTCGCCCCGCTCGCGGCGATCTGCGATCTCGCCGAACGCTATGGCGCGATGACCTATGTCGACGAGGTCCATGCCGTCGGCATGTATGGCCCGCGCGGCGGCGGCATCGCCGAGCGCGACGGCGTCATGCATCGCATCGACGTCCTCGAAGGCACGCTCGCCAAGGCGTTCGGCTGCCTCGGCGGCTATATCGCGGGGAAAGGCGAGATCATCGACGCGGTGCGCTCCTATGCGCCCGGCTTCATCTTCACCACCTCGCTGCCGCCGCCGATCTGCTCGGCCGCGGCCGCCGCGATCAAGCATCTGAAGAGTTCGAGCTGGGAGCGCGAGCGCCACCAGGACCGTGCCGCCCGGGTCAAGGCGATCCTTTCGGCCGCGGGCCTGCCGGTGATGTCGAGCGACACCCATATCGTGCCGCTGTTCGTCGGCAATCCCGAGAAGTGCAAGCAGGCCTGCGACCTGCTGCTGGAAGAGCACGGCATCTATATCCAGCCGATCAACTATCCGACCGTGGCCAAGGGCACCGAGCGGCTGCGCATCACGCCGTCGCCCTATCACGACGACGGCCTGATCGACCGCCTCGCCGAGTCGCTCGTGCAGGTCTGGGAGCGGCTCGGCCTGCCGCTGAACAAGAAGGCGCTAGCGGCGGAGTAGACCTTTCAGTTTCCGCTACCCCTCTTGGAATCCCAGATAGCCCCGGTCATCCAGGTACCGAGCTTGGCCGCGGCGCGCGGCGGCCACAGCTCCCGCGCCGGATAGAACCGGACGTTCGGCGAGTTCGTGTGCCCCCCACCGACGACGTGGTCATCGACCGCAACATAGGCCTTCCGCGTCTTACGGTCCCATACCGCGAGCGCGTCTGTGTCCTGACAACGCACGACGGAACCTCTCAAATACCAGCCGCAGGTAGAATAGGCGGCCAGATCCGTTTCGATCTGAGCTCCATATAAATTCAAACGATCATCGCTATTGCAGTCGCAGCTGTCGCCGATGTTCCAGAGCGCCTGCAACGCCCGGGTTCTGTCAGCGCCAGGCAGGGTCTGCACCGCGTAGAAGAACTCGGCGGTCGTGAGGGGATCGCGATATTCCGCCTTATCGAGCCGCAGCAATCCTTCCATCGTCAAATCCGGATTCGGAACAAACCTTGTCGGCCGCTTCCCCACGACCCCAGTCGCGGCCGCCCATTCAACGATCGCACCGTCCTGGAGCGGCTGGGCGTCGGTCTCGAATGCGAAGCCGGTCGCCGTTCTCCCGACATGCCAACGTGGCCCGTAGGCGCAGCCCTTATCGAGATCGATGGCCTTCATCGAATGTGGCGGACGTGTTTCAACGATGTAGACGGAACGGCATTGATCCGTGCCTCCGTCATAGGCCTCCACCAGCACAGCCGTGACACCCGGAGCCTTCCAGACGTCCCAAACGTGGAGACTTTCACCCGACAAGAGCTCCACGCCTTTGTGCCGCATCGACCTCTGATCCGGCTCGTTCGGATCGCTGGTCACCGTGATCGTCTCGCTGCCGATCTTGTAATCGCGTGCAGCCAGCTCGTTTTCGTCATCTCCGGCTTCATAGCGCGCGAGCCTGTCGAGTTCGACGGCGCGCTTCGCGGTCTGGTCGGCGATACAGCGCCTGATATCGTCCTGCGAAGCAGCCCCACACTCCTTCTCTCGCAACGAGACGAACGCCCGCTGCGATGCAAGCAGTCTGTCATGGGTGGAATCCCGTCCCGTAATCTCGGCCATCATCTTGGTCCGATTGAGCATAGAAAAATACTGATCGGCCAATTTCGCGTCGGCGGCCTTGAGGCCTGGGTCGACGCAGATGGCCCGCTCGACCGCCGTGCTGGCCCTTGCGCAATCCAGAGCGTTGGCCTGAGAAGAGCAGGACATCGCGACGGCCAGACATCCAATCCGAAATAGCCACAGCGATCGGCCCGTTTTCGTCGTCATCCCTTCAAACTCCGCTCGGTTGCGTCGCAGCGACTTGTAAATTAACGGATGCTTTCGTCAATTCGCGTCTTGCCGCCAAGGTCGTCGTCTAATCCCCAAAATCGCGGTCGCCTCGCCTCGCGCAAAGCGCTAGATTTCCCGGCCAACGGGACAAGCCCGAAGCCGAGGAGACGTCGGGAGACACGCGAGCGATGTTGCATGACTGGGCCGTGATCGCAGCCGCCTTCGGCTATATCGGCTTCCTGTTCCTGGTCGCGAGCCGCGGCAATCGGGCTGGCAACCGGCGGCCTTCGGACGGGCGTGGCCGTTTCTCGCGGCTGATCTACCCGCTGTCGCTGGCGATCTACTGCACCTCCTGGACCTTCTTCGGCTCGGTCGGCTTCGCCACCCGCACCAATGTCGACTTCCTCGCGATCTATGTCGGGCCGATCCTGCTGATCGGCTTCGGCACGCCGCTGCTCCGCCGCGTCATCCATCTGGCAAAGTCGCAGAACATCACCTCGGTCGCCGACCTGATCGGCGCCCGCTACGGCAAGAGCCAGGCGGTGGCGGCGACGGTGGCGCTGATCGCGATCATCGGCTCGGTGCCGTACATCGCGCTTCAATTAAAGGCGGTCGCCTCCTCGCTCGAAACCATCCTCAGCGAGGATCAGGCGTTCTCGCGCATGCCGCTGGTCGGCGACATGGCGCTGCTGGTGACGCTGGCGATGGCGACCTTCGCCGTGCTGTTCGGCACCCGCCAGACCGACGCCACCGAGCATCAGCACGGCCTGATGCTCGCCGTCGCCACGGAATCGATCGTGAAGCTGGTCGCCTTCCTCGCCGCCGGCGTCTTCGTCACCTTCATCATGTTCTCGCCGCACGAACTGATCGAGCGTGCGATGCGATCGCCGGAGGCCGAGCGCACCATCGAATACATTCCCGGCATCGGCAATTTCCTGACCATGACGCTGCTGTCGTTCTGCGCCGCGATGCTGCTGCCGCGCCAGTTCCATGTCAGCGTGGTCGAGAATGCCGACGACGCCGAGGTGACGCGGGCGCGCTGGCTGTTTCCGCTCTATCTCATTGCCATCAACCTGTTCGTGGTCCCGATCGCGCTTGCCGGGCTCATCACCTTCCCGTTCGGCGCCGTCGACAGCGACATGTTCGTGCTGGCGCTGCCGATCGAGGCGAACGCGACCACGCTCTCGATCATCGTCTTCGTCGGCGGCCTGTCGGCCGCGACCGCCATGGTGATCGTCGAATGCGTCGCGCTCTCGATCATGGTCTGCAACGACATCGTGGTGCCCTTGGTGCTGCAGCGCCAGCAGGACACCCGTGAAACGCGCGGTTTCGCCGGCTTCCTGCTCGGCACAAGGCGGATCGCGATCTTCGCGATCATGGTGATGGCCTATCTGTATTATCGCGCGCTCGGCAACACCCAGCTTGCCGCGATCGGCCTGTTGTCCTTTGCCGCGATCGCGCAGCTTGCGCCGGCGTTCTTCGGCGGGCTCTTCTGGCGTCGCGCCACGGCGCGCGGCGCGATGGGCGGCATGATCATCGGCTTCGCGGTCTGGCTCTACACCCTGTTCATTCCGAGCTTCCTCGACACATCGACGGCCGGAATCCTGTTCCTGCAGCATGGCCCGTTCGGCATCGATGCGCTGCGGCCGCAAGCCCTGCTCGGCACCGAGTTGCCGCCGCTCCTGCATGGAGTGCTCTGGAGCCTGTCGCTCAATTTCCTGACCTATGTGCTGCTGTCGCTGGCGCGCCAGCCGTCATCGATCGAGCTGGTGCAGGCCGATCTGTTCGTTCCGGCCGAACTTACGCCGATCGCGCCGAGCTTCCGGCGCTGGCGGTCCACCGTCACCGTGCAGGACATCCAGAGCACGGTGGCGCAATATCTCGGGCCCGACCGCGCCCGCGACTCCTTCGCAGCCTTCGCGGCGAACCACCACACGACGCTCGATCCGGCGGCCCCTGCCGACTTCGAATTGCTGCGCCATGCGGAGCGCCTGATCGCCTCCTCGATCGGCGCGGCGTCCTCGCGCCTGGTGATGTCGCTGCTGCTGCGCAAGCGGACCGTCTCCGCCAAGACCGCGCTGAAGCTGCTCGACGATTCCCATGCCGCGCTGCATTTCAACCGCGAGATCCTGCAGACCGCGCTCAACCATGTGCGGCAGGGCATCGCCGTGTTCGACGTCGATCTGCAGCTGATCTGCTCCAATCGGCAATTCGTGGAGCTGCTCGGCTTGCCGCCGCATCTGGTGCAGATCGGCAGCCCATTGAAGGAAATCCTCGAATTCATAGGCTCGATCGGTGCCCCAACTTACGAGGACGGAGAAGCGCTGCTGGCGCGCCGGCTGGCCGCCTACACGGCCGAGGGCGAGCCCCATCTGGAGCGCCTGGCCGATCGCCACATGGTGATCGAGGTGCGCAGCAATCGGATGCCCGACGGCGGCCTCGTCATCACCTTCACCGACGTCACGCCGTCCTTCGAAGCGGCCGAAGCGCTGGAGCGCGCCAACGCCACCTTGGAGAAGCGGGTGCGCGACAGAACCGAAGAGCTGACCCGGCTCAACTCGGAACTGGCGCTGGCCAAGAGCGCCGCCGAAGATGCCAACATCTCCAAGACGCGCTTTCTCGCCGCCGCCAGCCACGACATTCTGCAGCCGCTGAACGCCGCGCGGCTCTATGTCACCAGCCTGGTCGAGCGGCAGAGGCTCGGCGAGGACTCGCGTCTGGTCGAGAACATCGATGAATCGCTGGAGGCGATCGAAGAGATCCTCGGCGCGCTCCTGGACATCTCCCGCCTCGATGCCGGCGCCATGACGCCCGCGATCTCGAGTTTCAAGATGGCGGACCTGATGCGCTCGCTCGAGATCGAGTTCGCGCCGGCCGCACGCGCCAAGGGGCTGGAGCTGATCTTCGTGCCGTGCTCGCTGCCGGTCGAATCCGACCGCCTGTTGTTGCGGCGCCTGTTGCAGAATTTCATTTCGAACGCGATCAAATACACCCCGCACGGCCGCGTGCTGGTCGGCTGCCGCCGCCGCGGCCGGTCGCTGCAGATCGGCGTCTACGACACGGGCGTTGGCATTCCGCTGCAGAAGCGCGGCGAGATCTTCAAGGAGTTTCACCGCCTCGAACAGGGCGCCCGGATCGCGCGCGGCCTCGGGCTTGGACTGTCGATTGTCGAGCGCATCGCGCGCGTGCTCAATCACGGCATTGCGCTCGACTCGCAGCCGGGCGGCGGCTCGGCCTTCTCGATCACGGTCCCGATCGCCAAGGCGATCAACCACACCGCAGCGGTGACCAGCGCGACTCCCCTTGCCAAGACGACGATCTCAGGCGCTCTGATCGTCTGCATCGAAAACGACCCCGCCATTCGCGACGGCATGAAGACCTTGCTGACGGCATGGGATGCCGAGGTGATCGCGGTGCCCGACCCGGAGTCCGCGGTCGAGGCGATCGAAGCCCGGGGCGCCGCCGTGACCGGATTGTTGGTCGATTATCATCTCGATCGCGGCAACGGCATCGCGGCAATCCGCGATATCCGCCGTCGCTTCGGCGAAACCCTCCCGGCGATCCTGATCACGGCGGATCGCAGCCCGCATGTCCGCGCCGCCGCGCGCGAGGAGAACATCGCCGTGCTCAACAAGCCGGTGAAGCCGGCGTCGCTGCGCGCGCTGCTCGGCCAGTGGCGCATCCAGCAGATGGTCGCGGCGGAGTAGTGGACGCGGTGCGGTGGCGAGCTTCGCGTTTCGGAGTTGCGGCACACGCGCTTTTCCTCATGACAGATTTTCTGATCCCGTCGGCATCGGTCGGCAAGCAACATTGACCGGGACGGAAGACGAGCGAGCCCGCTTTCCGGCAAGTCGATTGTCACGGACTTCGCCAAGTGCCAGCCCTCGACCCTCACTCAAATCGACTCATCTCGGTCGTGACAGCTTCACCTTTCGCCGTGTTAATTGGCTGCTCGCTTCCGATCTCATGCTGCGCTTGACCAGCTTCAGAAATGCCAAGGGTACAGGCCCGAGCTCCTCGGGACTCCTCGTCACGGCATGAAGTGTACGGCGCATGTTCGGACGCAGTTTGAGCGTAACGAAACCCTGCCGATCCGCCGGCAACGCCAGTTCGGGCATGATGGTGAGCCCCAGCCCCTCGCTCACCATGCTGGCCAGTGTTGCATTGTCGCGCACAAGGCAGACGATGTCGGGATTGCTCGAGGCGGTCGCCAAGAGCTCCTGGACGAGCGTTTCGCACCCGCCTCCAGACAACAACATGCGTTGCCCGTCCAGATCTCGCAGGGCGACCGAGGTTCTTGCGGCGAGGGCATGCCCTTGAGGAACCAGCACGACGTAGTCGTCCTGGAAGACAGGCGATGCGGCCAGCGCCGCGTGCGTGCGGCTGGTGAAGCCAATGTCAACGATCCCCGTTTGGACCCATGCGGTGACTTCCGGGTCGGTCCCTTCATAGAGCGTCACCGAAACATCGGGATGGGCGGCACGGAGCTGACGGAGCCAGCCCGGCAACAGGCGTATCGCAGCACTCTGGACCACGCCGATGCGCAAGCTGCCACTCAATGTGGCCGCGCGGCGGACGCTGCCCGCAAGGCGTTCGACCGCCGCAAGGACTGCGCGGGCCTCGGCCAGCGCAGCAACCCCGGCGCTCGTCAGCGTGACGCCATCCCGACCCCGCACAAGAAGCTGAGCACCCAACGTCCTCTCCAGTGCGGCCACCGCCTGGCTGACCGCGGACTGCGACAGGCACAGATGCTCGGCTGCGACGGTGAAATTGCCTTTCTCCGCGACACCGCAGAAGCAGCGGGTCTGGACCAGAGTGATATTAGGAAACAAGATCGTGCCCTATCGATACGATTAATTTGACTGATGCTATAGCGCCAACTAGCAGTCCCGCATAGCGAGAAGGCAGAAGATGAATTCTACGACGTCCACCGTTGACCGCGACCAGTTGACCGTCGGCTTGGCCCAGATTGCGCCAGTCTGGCTGGAACGCACGGCTACACTCCAGAAAGTGGTCGATTGTTGTGTGACGGCAGCCAAGCGGGGTTGCGGCTTCCTGGCGTTTGGCGAGGCGCTTGCGCCCGGTTATCCGTTCTGGATCGAGCACACCGATGGCGCCCGATTCGAATCGGGCCTTCAGAAAGAAATTCACGCACATTACCTCGATCAGGCCGTCCAGATTGAGGCCGGCCACCTGGAGCCCGTGACCAACGTTGCCAAGGAACTTGGCCTTGCAGTGATGCTTGGGATCATCGAGCGCCCGGCTGATCGCGGCGGCCACAGCGTCTATTGCTCACGCGTCCACATCGGCAGCGACGGGACGATCGCGTCAGTGCATCGCAAGCTGATGCCGACGTATGAGGAACGCCTGAGTTGGGCGCCTGGCGACGGCAACGGCCTACAGGTGCATCCTGTCGGCCCATTCCATGTCGGTGGGCTCAATTGCTGGGAAAATTGGATGCCGCTCTCGCGCGCAGCACTCTATGCGCAGGGCGAAGATCTGCACGTGGCACTTTGGCCGGGCAACTTGCGGAATACCGAAGGCACCACGCGCTTTCTCGCCCGTGAAGGCAGGAGCTACGTGTTGTCCGTCTCTGGCCTGATGCGGAAGACCGACGTGCCGCAGGGCAGCCCGGCAAGAGCAATGCTCGAAAGATGCCCGGATGTGCTGGCGAACGGCGGGTCGTGCGTCGCCGGGCCGGACGGCGAGTGGATCGTTGCCCCTGTGACAGACATTGAGGACTTGATCGTCGCGACACTGGATCAGCGGATGGTGCGGCGCGAACGGCAGAATTTTGATCAGGCAGGCCACTATTCGCGACCGGACGTGACGCGCCTGGTGGTCAACCGTCAACGGCAGACGATTGCGTCGTTCAGCGAGCAGGCCGGATAGTGCGTCGGACGCCGGACACGCCCGCGAGGCCATGAAGGCGAGTCACGAACGACCAAGGGACGCGCACGCCATCCTGCGGCAGGAAGGCCGTCAGGTCCGTTCAGATCCTCACCGTATCCGCGTCTTGCGAGCAAGGATCACTTCCCCGTCGGCGTCTCCTGCCGCCAGGCGGAGCCGGCGATCTTGGCCGCGGCGATCACGGCCTGGGTGCGGCTTTCGACACCGAGCTTCTGCAGGATGGCCGACACGTGCGCCTTGATCGTGGCTTCGGAGACGCCGAGCTCGTAGGCGATCTGCTTGTTGAGCAGCCCCTGCGACAGCATCATGAGGACCCGGACCTGCTGCGGCGTCAGCGTCACCAGGCGGTCGCGCAGTTTGCTCATCTCGGGGTCGGCGGCCGCCGACAAGTCGGTGTCGGGCGGCACCCAGACATCGCCCGCCAGCACTTTGACGATCGCATCGCGCAACGGGTCGACCCCGAACCGCTTGGGGATGAAGCCGGAGGCGCCGAAGTCCAGCGAGCGGCGGATCGTGCCGCCGTCGTCGGTGGCCGACACGATCACCACCGGAATCGCCGGATATTGCGCGCGCAGATAGATGAGGCCCGAGAAACCGGAGACGCCCGGCATCATCAGATCGAGCAGGATGAGGTCGATCTCGGAATCCCGCTCGAGAAGAGCGGTCAGATCCTCGAACGAGCCGGCCTCGTCGACGACGGCCTCGCTCACGACGCTCGCGACCGCCTGTCGCAACGCGTTGCGAAACAGCGGGTGATCATCGGCGATGACGAGATGGGTGCTGGCAGCCACCATACTTGGAAATAATCTTACAAAGCTCTCGGGGGCTGGCGATGAGCCGGTCAGGACCTGTCGCAAGCTGTCACTTGGAATACACACCCGACCGGTGGTCGCATGCAAGTAGGCAATTCCACTTGCAGTGAAAGCAGTTAATCTCCTGCTTGTGCAACGCAGCATCCGTCGCGGGGCACGCCCGCCGCGAATTGAGCACCGCGCGCCATTTCTCCCCACCTCAAGCCGGTCAGGGCCGAAAGTCGTATTGGGGCTGGTTTCACTGCAATGTTACTTAGGGCGCCAATGCCCTTCGCACGCGATCGCAATCGGTCCGGGCGAAGCGAAAGTAAGCAACACTCTGGGGAGAGAATGCCAATGTCGACAATGGTAGCCACACAAGCGAGATCGGGAGGGATGACGAGCGACGAGCGCTTTGTCATTTTAGCGTCGTCCCTCGGCACTGTCTTCGAGTGGTATGACTTTTATCTCTACGGGTCACTGGCCACGATCATCGGCGCCCAGTTCTTCAGCGCCTACCCACCGGCTACACGCGACATCTTCGCGCTGCTCGCTTTCGCCGCCGGCTTCCTGGTCCGCCCGTTCGGCGCCATCGTGTTCGGCCGCATCGGCGACATCGTCGGCCGCAAATACACCTTCCTCGTCACCATCCTCATCATGGGCCTGTCGACCTTCATCGTCGGCCTGCTACCGAATGCCGCGACGATCGGTTTTGCTGCGCCCGTGATCCTGATCGCACTGCGTCTGGCGCAGGGGCTCGCCCTCGGCGGTGAATATGGTGGAGCCGCGACCTATGTCGCCGAGCACGCGCCGCACGACAAGCGCGGCTATTACACGTCGTTCATCCAGACCACCGCGACGCTCGGTCTGTTCCTGTCGCTGCTGGTGATTCTCTTCACGCGCACGCTGACCGGTGAAGAGGCGTTCACGCAATGGGCCTGGCGCGTCCCGTTCCTGGTTTCGGTGCTGTTGCTCGGCGTCTCCGTCTGGATCCGTCTGCGCCTCAACGAGTCGCCGGTGTTCCAGAAGATGAAGGATGAGGGCAAGAGCTCGAAGGCGCCGCTGACGGAAGCCTTCGCCAACTGGAGCAATGCCAAGATCGTGCTGCTCGCTCTGATCGGCGGCACCATGGGCCAGGGCGTCGTCTGGTACACTGGCCAGTTCTACGCACTGTTCTTCCTGCAATCGATCCTGAAGGTCGATGGCTATACCGCCAACCTCCTGATCGCCTGGTCGCTCCTGCTCGGCACCGGCTTCTTCCTGGTGTTCGGCATCCTCTCCGACAAGATCGGCCGCAAGCCGATCATCATGGGCGGTTGCCTGATCGCGGCACTCACCTTCTTCCCGATCTTCAAGTTGATCACCACCAACGCCAACCCGGCGCTGGAGAAGGCGATCGAAGCGACCAAGGTGGAAGTGGTGGCGGATCCGGCCGGCTGCGGTGACCTGTTCAACCCGGTCGGCACCCGCGTCTTCACCGCGCCCTGCGACACCGCCCGCGCCTTCCTCGCCCAGTCGTCGGTCAAATACGCGACCGTTCCCGGCCCGGCGGGCTCCGGCGTGAAGGTGACGTTCAACGGCAAGGAAGTACCCTACGCCGACGCCAAGAGCGGCAACCCGGCGCTGACCGCCGCGATTGCGGAGGCCGGCTATCCGAAGGCGGGCAATCCGGCGATCGTGAAGATGGCGCATCCGTTCGACATCTTCCGTCCGCAGGTGGCCGCGATCATCGGGCTGCTCTTGATCCTCGTGATCTTCGTGACGATGGTCTACGGCCCGATCGCGGCGATGCTGGTCGAACTGTTCCCGACCAGGATCCGCTACACCTCGATGTCGTTGCCCTATCACATCGGCAACGGCTGGTTCGGCGGCCTCCTGCCCGCGACCGCGTTCGCGATCGTCGCCTCGACCGGCGATATCTATGCCGGCCTCTGGTATCCGATCGTGTTCGCACTGATCACGGCGGTGGTCGGCTTCATCTTCCTGCCGGAAACCAAGGACGTCGACATCCAGTCGACCTGACCTTCGCGCGCGGCAGGAGTGCCGCCCGCCCTGTACTGACACAGACGGCCGCGGATCGGATCCGCGGCCGTTCTGTTTGCGGGTGGCGGATCAGGATGCGCCGATGAACTGCAGCACGACCTCTCGAGTGTGCGGCCGGCTGCGATGCTCGATCAGATAGATGGCCTGCCAGGTGCCGAGCAGCATCTCGCCGCTCACGACCGGAATCTGCAGCGAAGTTCCGCTCAGCATCGTCTTGATGTGAGCCGGCATGTCATCCGGGCCTTCGGTGTCATGGATCCAGCCGGCATTTTCCGGCGCTAGCCGCGACAATGCCGTGGTGAGATCCTGCAGCACCGACGGGTCGGCATTCTCCTGGATCGTCAGGGACGCCGAGGTGTGACGGACGAACACAGTCACCGCGCCTTCTTTGGCGCCGGCGTCACGAAGGAATGCGGCGACCTTGGACGTGAGATCGACGAAGCCTCGACCCGGGGTCTGAGCTGTCAGCAACGAGGTCGCGACCGTGTTCACGGTGGCAGTCGAGGACGCGCCGCGGGACAATGATCTGATGGACATCGACAGCTCCTCGATGGGTTCGGACGAGGCGCCCTCAGATCCTGCCCGACACGTCCTTCTGCACCCGCATCGCCATGTCGATCAGCCGCCGCCAAGCCTGTTCCAGGAATGTCATCGCCCGATCCATGTCCTGGTCGCTGGGGAGCGGAATCTCGAGCTTGCGCGATCCGTCGGCGGATCTGGGATCGGGTGTACTCGCTCCCGGTTTCGGCTCGGCCCTCTTCAACTGATCGGACTTCGGCAGCGCCTGATCCTTCGGCAACGGCTCGTCGATCTTGCCGGTGACGGTCTGATCACGCGCGGCGAGTTGCGCCTTCAGCTTCTCGTTCTCGGCCTGAAGACGACCGATCTCGGCGTCCATCGCCGCGCGCTCGTCAGGCACCGCGTAGCAGGCCCAGCCGGTGCCCGCGCTGTTGTTGCAGGTCGCGATCCCGCCGGTCCGCGTATCGAGCCGGATCACGCCGTCGGCCGTGGTCGACATCGTATAGCGGCCGTTCTCGCTATCGGACGCCACCTCCTCGGCCTCGGCCAAGGATCCGAACAAGCACAAGGGTCCGAACAAACAGACGGCGGCGACCGAGGACGCTGTGAGGTTACGCAGAGACGACGTCATAAGGCTCATGCTGAACTCCGCCAAATGGAGCGGCCCGGATAACGTGCCCAAGCGCGGAAATTTTGTCGGGGCCGCGTTGTCCCAAGAAACTGCCGCGTCACGGCGTCGCGCCCGACTTTCCTGCTCCATCGAGGTAGGGTCAGGGCGGAGAGAAATCAACACGCGCCTCGGGCCGGCCGATGCGCGGCGAACTCGCGCACGCGGTGCGGAAAGGCTGTTGATGCGGCGCGGTGACACCCGCCGACCGATCTGGCGACAGACTGAGAAATTAAGCAAAATCAGGGAGCTAACACTTCCACACGCAATCTTGACTTGGGGGGATGCGGTCAGTATGGTCCGCGCGGCTTTAAAGGGCGATGGGGCGCAATTCCTGAACACCCGCGGCAGCTTGATCGGGTCTCCACATCATGGCGGAAGGCACGAACGAGAACGGCGGACAGGGGGATCGCGACAAGTCGCCTGATGAGGTTGCGCTTTCCGCAAGGCTCGGAAGTCTGGATCGGCGGTTGTCCGAATTTCGCGACAACCGCAAGGTCGGGACTGACCAACCGGGAGATGGAAGCGGGGACTCCGCGGCCAGGGCTTCGGCGATGGCACGAGGTCTCCGATTGTCTTCCGAGTTGATCGCCGGCGTCATTGTCGGTGCGGTGCTCGGCTGGGGCTTCGACCGGTTGCTGTCGACATCGCCCTTCGGATTTATCGTGTTTTTCCTGCTCGGCTTCGCCGCCGGCGTGTTGAACGTGGTGAGATCTGCAGGCGTGGCTCCGGACCGAACCCGCCGATGAGGGCATGCGGATGCCGTCGAACGAATTGCCCAAGGCGCCGGCGTGGCCGGTGAACAATGAGACGCCACGCGGATGATCGATCCGATCGAACAATTCGACCTCAACAAGATCTTCACGATCGGCCATATCGGCAATCACGAGATCGCCTTCACCAATTCGACCGGCTACATGCTGCTCGCGGTCGCGATCATCGCGATCATGATGATGGGCGCAGGCCGTCAGCTGGTGCCGGGGCGCTTCCAGTCCGTGGTCGAGCTGTCCTACGAATTCGTCGCGAACACCATCAGAACCAGTGCCGGCAGCGAAGGCATGAAGTTCTTCCCGCTGGTGTTCTCGCTGTTCATGTTCATCTTCGTCTCGAACATCGTCGGCATCATTCCCTACACCTTCACCGTCTCCAGCCACATCATCGTCACCTTCGCGCTGGCGATCCTGGTGTTCCTGACGGTCATCCTCTACGGCTTCTACAAGAACGGCCTGAAGTTCTTTAAGCTGTTCGTGCCGTCCGGCATTCCGGTGGTGATCCTGCCGCTGGTGGTGCTGATCGAAATCATCTCCTTCTTTTCCCGCCCGATCTCGCACAGCGTCCGTCTGTTCGCCAACATGCTGGCCGGCCACGTGACGCTGAAGGTGTTCGCAAGCTTCGTGATCATGCTCGGCACGCTCGGCACCGTCGGCAAGGTCGGCGCGCTGCTGCCGCTCGGGCTCACGGTGGCGCTGACCGCGCTCGAACTGATGGTCGCGTTCCTGCAGGCTTATGTCTTCACCATCCTCACCTGCATCTATCTCAACGATGCTATCCATCCGGGCCACTGATCCGGCCCGTCTCACCAAACCCCTCAAAGGAGTTCGTTTCATGGATCCGGTTGCAGCGAAGTACATTGGCGCAGGCATTGCCTGCATCGGCATGGGTGGCGCGGGCGCCGGCATCGGCATCATCTTCGGCAACTACCTCTCGGCGGCGCTGCGCAATCCGTCCGCGGCCCAGGGCCAGTTCGGCAACCTGATCTTCGGCTTCGCGGTGACCGAAGCGCTCGGCATCTTCTCGCTGCTGATCGCGCTGCTCCTGCTGTACGCCGTCTAAGACGGCCTGAGCCGGACAGGAGAAGCCCGTGGCTGAAAGTCATGGCGGGCCCCAAGAGGCTGCCCACGGCACGACGGCACATACCGAGGCCGAGGGCGGGCGAGGTTTCCCTCCGTTCCAGAAGGAAACCTTCCCCTCACAGCTCGTTTCGCTGCTGATCGCCTTCGTCGCGCTGTACGTGATCGTGTCACGTCTGGCGCTGCCGAAGGTGGGCGGCGTCATCGACGCCCGCCAAAAGGCGATCGATAGCGATTTCGCCGAAGCACAGCGGCTGAAGAACGAGTCGGAAGTCGCGCTGAAAGCGTATGAAAGCGAACTCGCGGCAGCCCGGGCCCGCGCCCAGGCGATCGGAACCGAGACTCGCGAGAAGCTTGCGGCCAGTTCCGAAGCCGAACGCAAGAGCCTGGAAGACAGTCTTGCGGCCAAGCTCGAAGCCGCCGAAAAATCCATTGCGGCGACCCGCACGTCCGCGATGAGCAACGTCCGCGGCATCGCCGCAGATGCGGCGGGCGCGATCGTGCAACAACTGACCGGCAAAGCCGCCGACGGCAAGTCCGTCCAGGCAGCCGTGGATGCCTCGTTGAAGGGAGCGGCCTGATGCACCTGCTTGCCGATCCCGAAACCTGGGTCGCGATCGCCTTCGTCATCCTGATGGGGCTGTTCGCCTATCTCGGCGTCCACCGCATGATGCTGACCGCGCTCGACCATCGTGCCGAGCGGATCAAGTCCGAGCTGAACGAGGCCAAGCGCCTCAAGGAAGAGGCGGCGAAGGTGCTCAGCGAGTACAAGACCCGCCGCGCCAGCGCCGAACGCGAGGCCGAAGAGATCGTGACCAGCGCCAAGGCGGAAGCCGTGCGCATCGCCGCGGACGCCAAGGCCAAGATGGAAGACTTCGTCGCCCGCCGCACCAAGGCCGCCGAGAGCAAGATCGCCCTCGCCGAGGCCCAGGCGCTGGCGGACGTCCGCGCAGCCGCAGCGGACGCCGCGGTCCAGGCCGCAACCACCGTGCTCTCGCAATCGGTCAAGGGCGACCTCGCCGACAGCTTGATCGCCAAGGGCATCACCGAAGTCCGTCAAAAGCTGAACTGACCGGGCCTCACCCGCCGTCAGTATCATCACTTCGAAAGCCGGCGCGAGATGATCGCGCCGGCTTTTTTGTCGGGTTGTCGGGTCGGCAGGTGGCCCGGTCACGGCGGGATTCCCGTTGGCCGCTGGCCTTGCCTACCGCTTCTTCTTGCCGCGGGACTTCGGCTCGGGCGCAAGGGCCTGGGGATCGAAGCCGATATAGAAGACGTAGTTGTCGGGATTGCTGCCCGGCGGCGGCACCGGATAGACCATGTCCTCCGCCACCAGGCTGAACGGCACGCTGCCGTCTTCGGTCATCTGCACCGTGGTGCGATAGGCCTTGGTCGCAATCACCTTCTCGCCGACGCCGCCCTCGACCACTGCGATGCGCATCGGGATTTCCACGGTGGGCGGCGCGCCGGCCGCGCCGGCAATGACGCGGCCCTGGATGCCGATCTTGGCCGTGATCTCGTTGCCGTTGAGCGCACACTCGCGAGCCATCTTGGTGATGGTGGCCTGGAAGCGCACGTCGTTGCCAACAGCCTGCTTGCCGGGTGCAGCCACCGCATAGGTCGAAGCGCCGGACCGGACTGTGACGGGCGGGCAGCTCAGCCCCTCCGTCGGATCGGCCTGCGGGCCTGCGGAGACGGGCGCGTTCTGCTGCTCGGCAGGCTTGTCGTCGGAACCGCCGCCAAACAGGCTCTTGAACCGGTCGGTCAGCGATTGCGCGGCGGCCGGCGGGGCCAAAGCGGCCGTTCCCAACGCCAACGCCGCGGCTAGCGTTGCCAACCTGATCACACGGAAGTCATTCATCTGATGTCCCTGGCTTCATCAATGCCCGGCCACCGCGTCTCGCTTTAACAGCGCGATCGCGGCGAAGCCAAGGCACCTGCTTCTTAGCAAAATTCAGCGGCCGTCTCTCGCCCGCAACCGAATACAGGCGCCGCCCTACCCGCGAAAATCCTCGTTCAGCAGGCCGTAGAGGAAATGGTCCTGCCAGACCCCGTTGATGCAGAGATAGCGCCGCGCCAGTCCCTCGCGGGTGAAGCCGCATTTCTCCAGCACCCGGATCGAGGGCGTATTGGTGGGGATGCAGGCGGCTTCGACCCGGTGCAGATTGAGCTCGCCGAACAGCGTCGGCAACAGCAGCCGCAGCGCCGCCGTCATGTAGCCCCGGCCCGCATAGGGCTGGCCCATCCAGTAACCGATGGTGCCAGCCTGCACGATACCCCGTCGCACATTGGCGAGGGTGATGCCGCCGATCATGGCGCCATCCCCCTCCCGGAATGCCATGAACGGGTAGGAGCGGTCGGCGGCGATGTCCTCGGCATAGCGCCGCAGGCGCCGCCGGAAGCCGGAGCGGGTGAGATCGTCGGACGGCCAGATCGGCTCCCATGGCGTCAGATAGTCGCGGCTGATGTCGCGCAAATGCGCCCATTGCGCATAGTCGGCCATCTGCGGCGCGCGCAGTAGCAGCCCGCCGCCGCGCGGGGCGAGCGCGGTAGGCCCGTTGGATGGCAAACGAAACAGGGCCACCTCTGATGTTCCCCCTGCTCTGTCTTCGCCGAATCGGCTCAGCAATCCGCATCATCACGCGACGACGCCAGGACGACAGCAATGAGCTGCATCAATGTAGCTGAGCCTTCGACTTCGACCCGCTCAGACCTTCCGCGAAACTGACCGCCGTGTCCAGACCCCTGCCGCTGCCGAGCGCGACCACCGCCGGCCGGCTGCGCGCCAGCAGCGCCCGCGCCGCATCCCGCGTGCTCTCGACGCTGACCGCATCGATCTTCTGCACCATTTCCTGCAGGGTCTGCGGCCGGCCATAGGCCAAAATATGACGCGCCAGCTGCTCGGCACGGGAGCTGCAGCTTTCCAGCGCCATCAGCAGCCCGGCCTTCATCTGCGCCTTCGCCCGCGCAACCTCGGCGTCGGTCAGGGTTTCCACCGCATCGCCGATGATGTCGATCACGACCTCCATCATCTCCGGCGCATCGTGTGGATCCGTGCCGGTGTAGAGACCGAAGAAGCCGGTGTCGGTATAGGGCGCGTGGAAAGTATAGACGGAATAGCAGAGGCCGCGATTCTCGCGCACTTCCTGGAACAGGCGTGACGACATGCCGCCGCCGAGGATGTTGGTGAACACCTGCAAGGAGAACAGCGACGGGTCGTTCTGCGGCACGCCTTCGAGCGCCAGTGTCAGATGCGCCTGCTCGAGATCGCGATGCACCACGCGCGAGCCACCCTGGCCGAAGTTCGCCGGCTGCGGCTGCGGCGCCGGCGCGCCGTTGAAGCCCGCAAAGCGCTGCGCCACCTCCTCGACCACCTGCTTGTGATCGACCGCGCCGGCTGCCGCCACCACCATGTCGGGCCCGTGATAATGCGTTGCCAGATAGTTGCGTAGCTTGTCGCGATCGAACGTCTTCAGGGTCTTCGCAGTGCCGAGCAGCGAGCGGCCCATCGGCTGGTCGGGATAGCACAGCTCGTTCAGATGCTCGAACACGACGTCGTCGGGCGTATCCTGCGCCGCGCCGATCTCCTGCACGATCACGTTCTTTTCCCGCTCCAGCTCCTCGGGCACGAAAGACGGATTGGCGAGGATGTCGGAGAGCACGTCGAGCGCGAGCGGCACGTCGGCCTTCATCACCCGCGCATAATAGGCCGTGGTCTCGGTCGACGTACCCGCGTTGAGATCGCCGCCGACCGCCTCGATCGCCTCGACGATCTCACGCGCGCTCCGCGTCGTGGTGCCCTTGAACGCCATGTGCTCGAGCAGATGCGAGATGCCGTGCTCGTCCGGCTTCTCGTCTCGGCCGCCGACGCCGGCCCAGACGCCGAGCGCGGCGGTCTCCAGATGCGGCATCGTGTCGGTGACGACAGTGAGGCCGGTCGGGAGCTTGGTGACTTCGACGCCCATCAATGAACTCCCTGTTTCGCCGCACGGCTGACCGAAAGGATGAATTTTTCGACCTCGGCCTGATCGTTGCGCATCACCCTGACATCCTCGTGCCTGGTCATTAGTCCTTCGAGCCAGACCGGCAGATGCGGGCGCACGCCGCAGGCCGTCTCCACGGCATCAGGGAATTTCGCCGGGTGCGCGGTCGACAACACGATGTTCGGCACCGAAGTATCGGTGCCGTCGCGGTCGGCGACCGCGAGCGCCACGGCGGTGTGCGGATCGACCAGATCGCCGGCCTCGCGGAAAGCGGCGCGGATCGCAGCCGCGGTCTCGGTCTCGTCGGCGCGGCCGGCGTCGAAATCGGCACGGATCGCCGCCAGCATCGCATCCGGCAGCACGAAGCGGCCGGACTGCTTCAGGCTCTCCATCAGCCGCCGCACCGCGGCCGCATCGCGGCCGGAGGCCTCGAACAGGAGCCGCTCGAAATTCGAGGAGACCTGGATGTCCATCGAGGGCGAGGTGGTCGCATGCACCTCGCGCACCTCGTAGATGCCGGTCTTCAAGGTGCGCGCCAGGATGTCGTTGACATTGGCGGCGATGCGGAGCGTGCGGATCGGCAGGCCCATGCGCTTGGCGACGTAGCCGGCAAAGATGTCGCCGAAATTGCCCGTCGGCACGGTGAAGTCGACCGCGCGACCCGGCGCGCCGATCGCGACCGCCGAGGTGAAGTAATAGACCACCTGCGCCACCACGCGCGCCCAGTTGATCGAATTGACGCCGGACAGCGCCACCTGGTCGCGGAAGCTGTGGTGATTGAACAGGCCCTTCACGATCGCCTGGCAATCATCGAAATTGCCCTCGATCGCGAGCGCATGCACGTTGGCCGCGCCCGCCGTCGTCATCATCCGACGCTGCACCTCGGAGATGCGGCCGTGCGGGAACAGCACGATCAAATCGGCATTGTCGCGGCCGGCAAAAGCTTCGACCGCCGCACCGCCAGTATCGCCGGAGGTGGCGACCACGATGGTCGTGCGTTCGCCACGCTTGGCCAGCACGTGGTCCATCAGCCGCGAGATCAGCTGCATCGCCACGTCCTTGAAGGCGAGCGTCGGCCCATGGAACAGCTCCAGCACGAACTGGTGCGGTGCGACCTGATCGAGCGGCACCACGGCCGGATGGCGGAAGGAGGCATAGGCTTCGTTGGCCATCCGCCCCAGCTCGGCATCCGAGATCTCGCCGGCGACGAACGGCTTGATGACCTCGACGGCGACCTCCCAATAGGGCCGGCCGAAGAAGGCGGCGATGGTGTCGGGCGAAAGCTGCGGCCAGGTTTCCGGTACGTACAGGCCACCGTCCCGGGCAAGCCCGGTCAGCATCACATCACAGAAGGAAAGCACGGGGGCCTCGCCCCGCGTGGACAAATAGCGCGTCAAACCGTTCTCCAGACCCGCATCGGCCGCCGTAAACCATTGATATAATTAAGCATCGTAATCTGTCCGGCGGCAACACGGTCCGGCACCATAATGGTTTTGCCTGCGTCGGGAAACCGGTTGTTGTCACAGTCCGGCATCGCTGCGACGGGTGCCGCGCGTCATCCAGGTTCCATCGGGGCGCAGCTTCGCCGCCCCGCGGCGCATCTGCGTCCGGGTCTTGGCGATCGTCCGCGCTCTCTTGATAGAGGGCGCAGGGAAGGCCGGGAGCTGGCCGCCCCCATGGCCCGCCTGCATCAAAGAAAGCAGGCGGCAGTCACCACAGGTTCAGCCGAAACATCCCGGCCCTCCCTGCACGATGGACTTACGGCTTATACGTGATCTCCCCGGGGATCGGCATTCTTGCCCCCGTCCGCGTGATGCGGAGCATCATCGCGTCGCGACAACGCGCAAACGTTGCGCTGAGCGCCAGCACCGAGGCGCCAGGACCACACGATTTCGCCGTCCGTATCGAGGTTGTTCGTCCGCTCGCGAAATGCGCGCTGCAACCGACACGGCCACCGCATCCCACACCCAACGCTCGTGACGATCGCGAAGCGTCCCTCTCATCGAGGCGGGATGCGATGAGGAAACATCTAATTCTGAAAAAGCGAAAGCGATATATTTTTAGCAAAGGGACTGGACAGGGGTGATCGGATTGAGGGCGCAAACAAATTAAGCCTTTCGGCGCACGCGATTTGCGCCTCGAAAATCAAGCTCCGCATCGGTGCAGGGACGCGCGACTGCCCGCCGGGCAAACCACCCTGTCGAGGGACTCGATAATCCAAAGACGAGAGATCGGACGCGACGACGCAAGAGCGATGGAAGTGTAAATGGAGGCGAAGACTTGAACGCGCCGGACAAGTCCGCCAAAGCCATGCCCGCGCAGCCAACGTGCCCACAGACGACGAAACTCTATCAAAATCTACATCAATCTGAGATTTCTGTTCCCATCCTGATTTTGCTGCCTTCTTGGCAATCCGAGAACGTTCTTTGGCGGCAATCTCGCAGCTCTCGCCGCACCGCAGCGATGCCGCCTCTAGCCCGATTCGGTGCCATGCTCGGCTTATCCTCGACCTCACCCGTCGCAATCCTACCGGTCAACATGGCGTTCTGTACGGTGTCGGCGTGGCGCTTCTCGCCCTTCGGACCCTTTGGCATTGGAGCTACATCCCGTCTGCAAGGGCCTTACAAGCGCGATTAAGGTCATACCTGATCATGCTATCGGCTCCGATCAAGGCATCTCGTAGTCCCTTGATGTGATCCTTCGAGAGGCAGCCCACCGGTTGCCCCGGACCCATCGCGGCCACTTCCGCGTCGCTATAGGGGATCAACGAGTTGCAGCCGATGAATGAATCGTATGCGAGGAAGCCGTAATCAGCTTTGGTGATCTGGTAGTCTCCAAACCACTCAACCGAATTTATGAACAAAAAACCGTTGTCGTTGCTACTGTCGGACGCGCAAATGAAAACATGATACTTGTCGCGGGTAGTATAACCCACAACCTTGGTAGTATTCCATTTATAGATTTCACCAAGGTTCATTACATCCGAGCAGAAACCGGCGATAGATCCTCTACAAACGCCTTCCTGCGCCCCTCATCCTCGATCATTTCTTCATAATACATCTCGGCACGCTTGGCTCCCTCAGGTTTTCTTTCTTCCCAAGCGGCCTTGTATGCTTTGTGTTCGTGTGTGAGATCCATCAGTTGCTTGAAGGAATAGCTCTTATACTTCTTAATAGTTTCATCGAGCACACGGATATCGCTACCCGAAAACAAGTTTAGGTTCGGGTCTCTTTTCGGCTTGCCAATGAACGTTGTCTCGGTGCCGTTTTCGGCTTTGCCGATAGTTGTCTCAAACGGCAATTCCTCAATGCCAGCCGCTTTCATTACGCGCTGATCTTTCTCAAGCAAATCAAGCGCATGCGATGGCACTGGACCATACCAAAGTGCAAAATAGGGCTCGAAACTAATCGGCCGGCCATACTTGGCCAAGTGTTCACGATCAGCGAGATAGAAAAACTTGGAAGCTTGGTACTTGTCTATGCCGGGCGCCTTATGGGCCAAATAAAGCAATAGCTCTACGACCTTATCCAGCTTCGACTTGAACTTTAGAGGCACGGCTGCCTCCTTTGGAGGTCAAGAGACAGACTTCGAATTGGTAAGCCTCTCCATACATAACGCAAGACATAATACGACAGACCTAATATTCGGTTCCACAATTTGTGTTTCAAGGGGCAGAACGGCGCTTTTCCAAAATAATTCATCGGGTGTTGCTTTCTTGCGACTCAATCATGCGATTTCAACTGAGGCACGACCGTCAATTGAGGCCGTACTGTCTCCCTCGTCCATTCGCCCACCCACCCTTGGCACGATACAGCCATGGATTTGCCGTGCCGGCAGGGCATCGCTTGGTGATCACGGCGGGGCAACTCGGCATCGGCCTTGACGAGAGCATTCCGGAGGATTGCGAAGCGCAGGCCGACATCTGTTTCGCAAACATTGCGGCAATCCTGGCCGAAGACGGGATGACGATGGCGGACATTGTCCGCCTCAGCGTCTATGTGACAGGGCGTGAGCACATGCCGGGCTACAGGCAATCACGCGACCGGCAGTTTTCGGGGACGCCGCCGGCGACAACACTGATCGTGGTCGCCGGTCTGGTGCGACCGGAATTCGTGATCGAGATCGAAGCGATTGCAGCCGCTCCCGAGCGCATAGACCGCAACACAGTGGCGTAGCATCGGCGCAGCGAGAGCGATCTGTCTTCATCGCTCTGCTATCAATCGAGGCGCTTGGCGGACGCGCTGACATCGCTGACGCCTAAGATAGCGGGCTGCTCGTAAGCCGGGGCATGACCTTAGTTCCGTGATCAAGCTGCGCAAAGCCTGCTTATTAGTTACGCGGTCATGACCGGGCTTGTCCCGCCTGCGCGGCCGAAGCCGCTTCGGCGCGGCAAAGGCCCGGGCACCCGCGTGCTTCCCAGGATGCCGAACGACGTGGATGGCCGGGACAAGCCCGGCCATGACGACGTGGGGAAGACGACCACAAAGCTTCGTTCGTCCCCGCCCTCTCCCCGTAAGAACGGGAGAAGGAGCGCATCGAATGCGCTGCGTCAGCCTGCGATACGCTGGACCAGGAAATGTGCGCGTGCCCTGGTTCCTCATAATGGGACCGCCCGACGGCATGACCGGATCGTATGCGGCGCATGCTGTCACGGTTGATTGACTTGCCGTCTTGCGAACCTACTGTGCCGTCTCTTCGAGAGGAATTGGCGATGACTTTAGCTATGAGCTGGGACGAATGGGCCCGGCATGACGGCGTGGCGCTTGCGAAGCGTGTGAAGAACGGCGAGCTGACCGCAACAGAATTGGCGGCGCAGGCGGCCGCTGCGATCGCCAAGGTCGATCCTGCACTGTCCGGCGTGGTCGAACTGTTCGACGACGCGCTCACCGATCCGGCCAAGGCCGGCGCCGATCTCGCCGGCCCGTTCGCCGGCTTGCCGTTCCTGATGAAGGATCTCGGGCCGACCATGGCCGGCCGCCTGCAGGAGATGGGCTCGCTGTTCATGCGCGGCAACCGCGCCGGCGCCGATACCTTCCTGACCGCCAAGATGCGCCGGGCCGGGCTCAATCTGATCGGGCGTACCACGACACCGGAATTTGGCGTTTGCAGCTCCGCTGAAAATCCGTCCGTTTACGTCACGCGCAATCCCTGGAACACCGACTACACCACCTGCGGCTCGTCGGCCGGCAGTGCCGCGATGGTCGCCGCCGGCGCGGTGCCGATCGCGCATGCGACCGACGGTGGCGGCTCGATCCGCATCCCCGCCGGCGTCAACGGCAATATCGGACTGAAGGTCTCGCGCGGCGTGTTCTCCATCGCGCCGCATCTGTCCGATCTCACCGGCCTGGTCTCGATCCAGGGCTGCCAGTCGCGCACGGTGCGCGACACGGCGGCCTTTGTCGACGCCTGCCGAGGCGGTGCGCCGGGCGAATTCATGCCCTACTGGAGCGCGGCGGAGCCCTATGCCGAGCAGATCAAGCGCGATCCGGGCCGCTTGAAGATCGCGCTGTCGCACCAATGGGGCGAGTACCGCGCGACCCCGCAGATCATCTCCGAGCTCGAACGTGTCGGCCGCTTCCTCGAAGGGCTCGGGCACGAGGTCGCCTATGCGCAGCCGCAGATCGACTATGCGGCCGCCTTCGCAGCGCAGACCACCTGCTACATCTCGAACTTCGCGATGGTGATCAACAACATGCTCAGCCAGCGCGGGCTGCAGCGCCCGCCGGCCGAGCTGATCGAGCCGATCAACATCCGCATCTGGGAAGCCGGCAAGGATACCAGCTTCGCCGAACGCGCAGCGATGCAGGCGGTGTTCAACACGACGTCGCGTGGCTTCGGCGCATTCTTCGAGGACTGGGACATCATGCTGACCCCGATCACCGCGCTGCCGACGCCGAAGGTCGGCACCACGGAATATCTGACCATCAGCGACAATCCCGACGTGCTCGACTGGTTCGGCAATCTCTGGCGCAATTTCGCCTTCACGCCGCTCGCCAATCTCTGCGGCATTCCCGCGATCTCGCTGCCGCTGGCGAAAAACGAGCACGGGCTGCCGCTCGGCATTCAGGCGATGGCAAAGCAGGCCAATGACGGGCTGCTGCTGCAGCTCGGCGCCCAGATCGAGCGTGCGATCGAGGGCCGATGGAATAGCGGCGAGACGCCGGCCGTGCATGCGACCAAGAGCTGAGTGCTGCGCTCCCACGGTGCCAACGGTCTCCTCACGCGCTAGCGCGATCACCGGGGGCCTCATGGTTCGAGACGGCGCTTTGCGCCTCCTCACCATGAGGGTCTGATAATTCGCCGCGAAAAGGACCTCGTCCTGAGGAGCTCGCCAGAGGCGAGCGTCGCGAAGGACGGCGGCGGGAGATATTGTCGGCCCAAGTTTGTCCCCACGTGCGATATCCTTGCCGCACGCGGGCAGAGCCAAGGCGCGCGCCTTACGAGGCCTCGAACTTCTTGGCGAGGCGCGCCTTGGTGATGTGGCCGATCTGGGCGATCGCGTTCGCGATCTCGGCTTCGATGTCGTAATCGATGCGCCGCTCCATCTCGGCGATCACCGACGCCCGATCCTCATGCAACGCCAGCGCTACGATCAGCGGCATGCCGAATTTCTCGCGATAGCGGCGGTTGATATCGGCGACGCGATCGAACTCGCTGCGCGACAGCGTCGTGAAACCGAGCCGGCCTTGTTCGCCGGCGGAATCGGCCGTCATCTCGCCGGCCACCGCCTCGCGGCCCGCGAGCTCCGGATGCGCGCGGATCAGCGCCAGCTTCTCGGCCCGCGTCATGGCACGGACCACGCCCATCAGCGTCACGTGCAGCCCTTCCGGTGTATCGTCCAGCGCGGCAAGACCGGCGCGGTGCGCCCGCTCGGCGATCTCGGGCGTGTGCTCGAAAATGTCGCCGAAGCGTTCGACGAACAGCGCGCGCGGCATGTGCGACGGACGATAGCCGCCAGCCGGCGGATGGGTCCTGATCCAATGCCGCGCGATGTCGAGCCGCGTCGCCATCCAGACCTTGTCGTGGCTCATTACGTAATCGAGAAAACGCGCCAGCGCCGCCGCACGCCCGGGGCGGCCCACCAGCCGGCAATGCAGGCCGACCGACAGCATGCGCGGCGCTTCCGCGCCTTCCGCATAGAGCGTGTCGAAACTGTCCTTCAGATAGGCGAAGAACTGATCGCCGGAATTGAAGCCCTGCGGCGTTGCAAAGCGCATGTCATTGGCGTCGAGCGTGTAGGGCACGATCAGCTGCGGGCCGTGCGGCCCCTCGACCCAATAGGGCAGCTCGTCGGCATAGGAATCGGCGCCGTAGAGAAAGCCCTGCTCCTTCATCGCGACGTCGAGCGAATGCACCGAGGTGCGGCCCTGATAGAAGCCGAGCGGCCGCTCACCGACCAGCGAGGTGTGGATGCGAACGGCCTCCTCGACGTGCGCGCGCTCGTCCTCTTCGGCGAAATCGCGGTAGTCGATCCATTTCAGGCCGTGGCTCGCGATCTCCCACTGCGCCTCCTTCATCGCGGCGACAACGTCCTGATTGCGCGCCATTGCGCTCGCGATGGCGAATACCGTGACCGGCAGCTTGCGCGCGGTGAACATCCGCCACAGCCGCCAGAAGCCGGCGCGCGCGCCGAACTCGTAGATCGATTCCATGTTCATGTGGCGCTGCCCCGGCCAGGGCTGCGCGCCGACGATCTCGGACAGGAACGCCTCCGAAGCCGCGTCACCATGCAGGATGCAATTCTCGCCGCCCTCCTCATAGTTGATCACGAACTGCACGGCGATGCGGGCATCGTTCGGCCAATGGGGATGCGGCGGCGTGCGTCCGTAGCCGATCAGGTCGCGCGGATAGAGGTCGGAGGTCATGTCTCAGCTTCCACGATAGGTCGAATAGCTCCAGGGCGTGGCGAGCAGCGGCACGTGGTAATGCGCGTCCGCATCCGCGACCGTGAACCGCAGCGGCACCAAATCGAGAAACGGCGGGTCTGTCACGGCAAGACCGCTGGCCTCGAAATAGGCCCCGATGTGGAAGGTCAGCATATAGGTGCCTGCGCTGAACGCATCGCCCGCGAGCAGCGGCTGGTCCGTGCGGCCATCGGCGTTGGTGACGACCTGGTTGAGGCGCTGCCAGGCGCCGTCCGGCCTGAGCATGGCAAGCTCGATCATGACGCCTTGCGCGGGCTTTCCCCACACCGTGTCCAATACATGCGTGCTGAGCCGTCCCATCGATGCCGTCCTCGTCAGATCGCTCCGGCAGAGTGCCCGAGCCTGCCTCCGGGCATCAAGCCTATATCGATCGTTGCGTGGGGCCTAGTACCCGGGGCTCGCGACTTATGTGCGGTTTCAGAACAGCAGCACGCCGTCATCTTCCTCCACCGGCGCTGCGGGCGCAGGCATGGCGGAAGCGAGGCCGAACCTCTGCAGCAAGTCGCGGTGAACTTCGCGTTCGCGCTCCATCGTATAGCGTGCGAACAGTTCATCCAGCAGCGGCTGATCGGCTGTCGTCAGCGCGACCTGCGCGGGCACGCTGTTCTGCGCGGCGATCGTGGCGGCCACGCCGGGAAGCCGGGCGGATGCCTGATCGAGCGCGGTGATGCGATCGCGCGCCCGGCTCAGCAGTTCGTCGAACGCGGCGCTCTCGCGCGCCAGCCGCGTCATCAGCCCGGCCAGTTGCGCGTTGCCGGCCTCGACCTCGTGCAGCGCGCTCAGCACCGCAGGCTCCAGCCGGGCGAGCTCGGCGGCATCGCCCTGGTCGCGCCGCTCGCGCAGCTCGCCGACAAAGCTTTCGATCCGGTCAAGAACGGGCTTCAGCCGCATGGCGCCCGCCGACATCTGGTCCGCGGACGCCTTGAGCTCGTTCGCGATCACCACGAACGCGTTGCCTTTCACGCCGGCACGGGCTGCGCGCAGGCTCGCATTCATGCCGATCAGGATGATGTCGTCCACGGCATCGCTGAGGCCGGAAATCGCCTCGCGGAAGCGCGCCACCGTTTCGGTGACCACGGACAGCGCCTCATCGACCGATCCGCCGGATTGCTCGCAGGCCGCGATCAGGCTCGATGCCTGCGACAATCGCTGCTTCACCGTGGACAGAAAGGACGACGGTTCGTCGGCTTCGCCGCCATAGATGGCGCGGCTCTGCGCGACCAGGCCCTCGGCATCGCACATGATCGCGCTCAACGCGCTCACCGTGCGCGCGAGATCCAGATCGAAGGCGCGCTTGGTATCCCTCAGCTGTTCGGCCTGGAGCTGGCCGATCAGCCAGGTCGCAGACCCGGCCGGCCCGAGCGGCTCCGGCACGATGGGTGGCGCGTGCTGGGCCGTGTGACCCAGCCCCTGGCAGATATGTTCGAGCCGCTGCCGCGTGGCATCGCCCGATTGCAGCGCCATGACGGCCTCCGCGATCGCCGACGCGATACGGCTTGCGGCCGTCGCGGCCATCTCCGTCAGCCTCGCCCCGTTCACCTGCTGTGCGGCCAGCTCCGAACGGGCGGTTACCAACCCGGCGGCGACCGACAACAGCTCGCTGCGATAGAGGTTCTCGAATTCCCGCTGCCGCGCCAGCGCGGCCTCGACGGCCTTGGCGAGCTGGATGCCGTCGCGGGCGCAGGCCTCGACCGAGCATTGCACCGACTGCCCGAGTTCGAACGCTTCGCGGGTGAAATCGAGAAAGCTCTGGCGCTCGCCATCGAACGATGCGGCCTCGATCCGTGCGCTGCGCGCGACGATCGTGATGGTCTGGATATGGCCGGACAACAGCTTGAGGACGGCAGAGGCCTGCTTCGCCTCCTCACCGATATTGGCGAGCAGCGCAGCTTCGGCCGGCAGCGCGTCGGCCACCGCGTTCAAGCGATCCGCGATATCCTGCAGCGCCTGCGACGCACCTTCGATCCGTCCGCCCGACAGTTCGCGGGACAGCACCGACAGGCCGCCCTCGAGCTCCTTGAAGACCGCGTGGCTGCGGCCGAGCCGATCGCCAACCTCGGCGAACGCCTCCTCGATCCGCGAGGATACGTCCGCGATGGCGGTCACCGCCGCAGCGCTTGCATCGGTCATCATGTCGGTCACGGACATCACCGCCTCAATCCGTCATGACGGCCTGGCCGGCCTGCTGCCACAGCATGATCTCCCGCGGAATCTGGCGTAGCGAAACCACCTTCTCCGCAGCGCCGCGGGCAATCGCCTCTTTCGGCATGCCGAACACCACGCAGCTCTCTTCGTCCTGCGCGCGCGTGGCCGCACCCAGCCTGCGCATCTCCAACAACCCGCGCGCACCGTCGTCGCCCATCCCCGTCATGATGATGCCGAGCGCGTTGGGCCCGGCATATTGGGCTGCCGAGCGGAAGAGAACATCGACGGACGGGCGATGCCGCGACACCGGCGGGCCGTCCTTGATGGCGATGTGATAGCGAACCCCGGTCCGCTGCAGCAGCATGTGGCGCGCGCCCGGCGCGATATAGGCCGAGCCCGACTGCACCGGCTCGCCATCTTCCGCTTCCTTGACATGGATCTGGCAGGTGCCGTTCAGCCGCTTCGCGAATGCCGCCGTGAAGCCCTGCGGCATGTGCTGCACGATCAGGATTCCCGGGCAATGCGGCGGCAACGCTTCGAGCACATCGGCAAGCGCCTCGGTTCCGCCGGTGGACGCGCCGATGCACACGATGCGCTCAGTCACCGGCCGCGAGCGGCTGGCCAGCGGCGGCGGAATGATCGCATCGGCGGTCAGCTTCTTCTCGACCAGCGTCCGGCGCGCCGGGCGCGACCGCACCCGCGCACGCGCCGCCGCCTTCACCGCTTCGCGCAGCCGCGCCGAACTCTCGAACAGCGCCTGCCGGGTGTCGATGCGGGGCTTGGGCACGATGTCCACTGCGCCGGCTTCCAGCGCTTCGAGCATCTGCTCGGAGCCGTCTTCCGTCAGTGACGAACAGATGATCACGGGAATCGGGCGCTGCGCCATGATCTTGCGCAGGAAGGTGATGCCGTCCATTCGCGGCATGGCGATGTCGAGCAGGATCACGTCGGGCAGCTCATTTTGCAGCCGGCGCGCCGCCGCAAACGGGTCCGACGCCGTGCCCATGATCTCGATGTCGGGATCTTCGCTCAGGATCGTCGTCAGGATCTGACGCACCGAGGCGGAGTCATCGACGATCAGCACCCGAATCTTTGGCTCGATCACCACACGCCCCCTTTCGCTAGACACGGAAGATGGTCGGCTGGACCTGCTTCAGGCCCGGCACGACGCTGTGGATCATCGATTCGGAATGGCCGACCATCAGGTAGCCGCCGGGCCTCAAGTGCGAGCAAAGCTGCTCGATCACCTTGCGTTGGGTCTCGCGCTCGAAATAGATCAGCACGTTGCGGCAGAAGATGATGTCCACGTCGCGATCGACAGGATAGCTGCCGTCCATCAGGTTCATGCGCATGAAGTTGGTCAGCCGGCGCAGCTCCGGCACGATGCGCACCTCGCCGCTGGTGCGGTCCCTCGACCTCAGGAAATAGCGCTTCGCGAACTCCTGCGGGACCGGCGCGAGCACGTCGCGGGTGTAGATCGCGGCCTTGGCGAACGCCAGGACGGTGGTCGAAATGTCGGTGCCCAGGATGCGAAACTGAAACGACCTGCCGCCGGTTCTCGTCATGTCATCCAGGACCATGGCAGCGGTATAGGCTTCCATGCCCATCGAGCAGGCCGCGCTCCAGATCTTGAGGTCCTTGCGGCCCCGGGCTTTCAGAAGCTCGGCCACCGCGACGTCCCTCATGAACTCGAAATGCGACGGCTCGCGGAAGAAGTCGGTCTTGTTGGTGGTGACGACATCGATCAGATGCGTGAGCTCGACCTCGAGCTGACCGGGCTCGAACAGGGTTTCGACGTATTCGCTGATGCCGGAAAAATTCAGGGCGCGGACGCGCTTATGCAGGCGTCCCTCGAGCATCAGCCGCTTGGCCGCCGGCAGCTTGATGCCGACCTCTGTCTCGATCAGCTGGGCAATCGAACGGAAATGACGATCGGACAGCTGTGTAGCGGGAACGGCGGAGATCATTTCATGATACGACACTGGCCGCTTCCAATTCGGCCTGTCGGGCCACCGGCATCTCGGTATCGGACATCAGACGCGCAAGATCGAAGATGATGATGAACTTTTCTCCCTTGCGGCCGATCCGCGCGATGTAGTCGGACTGCCAGCGCCCGCCGACGGACGGCACCGGCTCGGTCGTGCTTTCGTCGATGTCGGTGACTTCGAACACGCAATCCGCGACGAAGCCGACGCCGACGATGCGGTCCTCGATCGGAACGTCGAGGATGATGATGCGGGTCGCATCGGTCGGCGGCACGCTCGGCAGATCGAGCTTCAGCCTGAGATCGACGATCGGATAGCCGCTGCCGCGTACGTCGATCATGCCGAGCAGGAAATGCGGCGCATGCGGCAGCCGCGAGATCGGCCGCATGTCCAGGATCTCGCGGACGTTGCGGATGCTGATGCCGAACGTTTCCCCGGCGAGGCCGAGCGTCAGATATTGCGAGATGGCGGCCATGCTGACCTTCCTTGAACCTGTGGGAAACTTCAGATGCGGCGTGGCTCTCAGAGCGCCGCGCCGCATTGTCCGATGTCGAGCTCAACGATGAAAATCGGCGTCCCGCTCATCGCCGCCGTCGTCCAGCGTGAATGCAAAGCCGCCGCCTCCGGCCGCCTTCGCGGCGCGGCGCGGCGCGGCGCTCGGCGCCTTCTTAGGTCCGCGATCGGCCGCGGCCATCGTCGCGGCCTTGGCGCGGAGCTGACCGACCGCATGATCGATCGGCGCGGAAGCGGTGACCCTGGCAGCGGCCGCAGCAGGCTCGTCGATCCGGAAGAAGGAGATGGTGGCCTGCAGCTGCTCGGCTTGCGAGGCCAATTCCTCGGAGGTCGAAGACACCTGCTCGGAAGCGCTGGCGTTCTGCTGGCCGACCTTGTCGAGCTGCTGGATCGCCTGGTTGATCTGGGCGGAGCCGACATCCTGCTCGCGGCAGGCGGCGGTGATCTCTTCGACCAGTTCGGCCGTCTTCTTGATGTCGGGCACCAGCTTGGCCAGCATCGAGCCGGCTTCCTGTGCGACCTTGACGGTGTCGCCAGACAATTGTCCGATCTCCGCCGCCGCAGCCTGGCTGCGCTCGGCGAGCTTGCGCACTTCGGAGGCGACCACCGCAAAGCCCTTGCCGTGCTCGCCGGCGCGGGCCGCTTCCACGGCCGCGTTCAGCGCCAAGAGGTCGGTCTGCCGTGCGATCTCCTGCACGATGGTGATCTTCTCCGCGATCGTCTGCATCGCCTGCACCGCGCGGCCGACAGCGGCGCCGCTCGCTTCCGCGTCCTTGGCCGACTGCGCCGCGATCTTCTCGGTCTGGCTGGCGTTCTCGGCGTTCTGCTTCACGTTCGCCGCCATCTCCTCCATCGAGGACGAAGCCTCTTCGGCGGAGGAGGCCTGCTCGGTCGCGCCCTGCGAGAGCTGCTCGGCGGAGGCCGACAGCTCCTGGCTGCCGGCGGAGACGTTCTGCGCGGCGGTCAATGCCTCCGAGACGATCTGACGAAGCTTCTCGACCATCCGCTCCAGCGCGATCCCGAGCGTATCCTTGTCCGACAGCCGCTTGGCGTCGACGGTCAGGTTGCCTTGCGCAATCTGGTTTGCGACGGCCGCCGTCTCGTTGAGGTTCGCCGTCATCTTGTTGAGCGACTTGACCAGATCCCCGATCTCATCATTGATCGAGACGCTGATGTTCTGGCTGAGATCGCCGATGGCCACAGCGTCGGCGAGTCCGACGGCACGGGACAGCGCGCGGCTGATGCTGAGCGAAATCCAGAACGCTGCCACAATTGCGAGGACCAGCGACACCAGCACCAGGCTGATCATGATCATCTGCGCTCGCGCGCCATCCTCCCGCGCCTGGTCGGAGCGCTCGGCCATCAGCTTCTTGAGGAAGCCAGTGTAGTCATCGAGCGAGGCGAGGACGTCGCCAAAAGCCTTGCGGTCGTCCGTCACCGAACGCTCGATCCCCTTCGCTCTGTCTGCCTTGCCTACCTTGAAGGTCTGGTCCTGGACCGAATTCGCGTTGCTATAGATGGCTGAGAACTTATCCAGCATCTTCTTGCCGGTTTCGGTCGCCACGGCGTAGATCTCATCGTGGAGCTTGATCACCGAGGCGCGGAGATTGACGGTCTCGCCGATGTAGCGCTCGGTCTCGCTGTCCGTGGCGGCCATGAGAGCATTTTTCTCGGCCCGGATCTGCATGAGAACGTTTTCTTTCAGCGCGGCCGCCTTGTCCATGCGGCCGGCTGCGCCGACCAGAACTTCGGTTGTCGTCGCCATGTCGCTTAGTTTGAAATAACTGACGGCGCCTGCAACCATGAACAGCGTCAGCACAAGACCAAATGCACATGCCAGCTTGGCTTTGATGGTAAATCTCATATCAGCCCCACTCGTCCCAGCCCAGGACGTCCTTAGTTCAAAATGCGTTCCATATTCGGTACGATGACAAACTCTTCACGCCACTTGCTGATGCAGCGGATGTATTCCGGCCGCCAATGCATGCCGACCCGCGGCGTCTGCTGCACGTCGGCCCGCGTGATCTCGGTGACCTCGTAGACCTTGTCCGCGGTCAGCCCGACCAGCACCGGCTCGTTGTCCAGCTTGATCTCGATCACCACGATCCGGCTGTCGACCGAGGCGTCGGCTTGCGGCATCCCGAAGCGGACGCGAAGGTCCGCCAATGGGATCACATTGCCCCGCACGTTGATCACGCTCGCCACGAACGGCTTGGCGCCCGCCACCGGCGTCACCGCCACCGGATCGATGATCTCCCGCACCAGCTCGGCTTCCAGCGCGAACTTCTCCTCGCCCAGCCCGATCATCACCACCTGCAGCGATTGGTCGCCGGCCGCGGTCATGTCCCGGCTCTGCCCGATGCTCATCACGCCGCCTCGTTCATCTGCTTCTCGGCCTTCGCCTGCGCCAGCGCCACCAGCTGCGCCACATCCAGGATCAGCGCCGCGGTGCCGTCGCCCAGGATGGTCGCGCCCGAGAAGATCGTGACGTCCGAATGCAGCTTCGACAGCGACTTGATCACGGTCTGGTGGTTGCCGATGATCTGGTCCGCCACCAGCCCGACCCGGCTCTCCCCGGTCGAGATGATGATCGTCTTCTGGTGCGGGTCCGGCGTGCCGCCGGCATGCAGCAGCTCGCGCAGCCGCAGGAACGGCACCAGGCCGCCGCGCACATTGAGGAAGCTGCGGCCGCGCGAGCGCTGGTCCTCAGCCGTCAGCTCGACGCATTCCTCCACCGCCGACAGCGGGATGATGTAGCGGCCTGCCCCGACCCGGATCAAAAGCCCTTCGATGATCGCCAACGTCAACGGCAACCGCAGCGTCACCGTGGTGCCCTGCCCTGGCTTCGTCGCAAGGTCGATGGTGCCGCGCATGTTCTCGATGGTGCGCTTGACCACGTCCATGCCGACGCCGCGGCCCGACAGCGCCGAGATCGTCTGCGCGGTCGAGAAGCCCGGATGGAACAGATATTGGTGGATGTCGCTGTCGGACAGGCTCGCGCCCGGCGCGATCAGGCCCTGCTCCTCGGCCTTGGCGCGGATCCGCGCGGTGTTGAGCCCGCCGCCATTGTCGCGCACCGTCACCAGCACCTGGGCGCCGGAATGGATCGCCTGCAGCTCGATGCGGCCCGGCTCGGTCTTGCCGGCCGCGGTCCGCCTCGCCGTATCCTCGATGCCATGGTCGATCGCGTTGCGGATCAGGTGCACCAGGGGATCGGCCAGGCACTCGATCATGGTCTTGTCGAGCTCGGTGTCCTCGCCCGCCGTGATGAACTCGACCGGCTTGTCGAGATCGCGTGACAGGTCGTGCACCAGGCGGCGGAAGCGCCCGAACAGCGAGCCGATCGGCACCATGCGCGCGCCCATCGTGGTGTCGCGCAGGCTGCCGGCCAGCCGCTCGATCTCCTCGGCGATCATCTTGATCGACAGGTCCGAGCTTGCCGCCGCCAATTGGCTCAGTCTTGCCTGCGCGATCACGAGCTCGCCGACCCGGTCCATCAGCTCGTCGAGCCGCTCGGCCTGCACCCGCACCGTCGCCACCGCGCGATCCTCGCCGCGCTTGCCCTCTTCGCGCCGCGCTTTGGCCGGAGCTTGTGCGGCCGGCGCAGCTGCAGGTTCGGTGGCGGCGGGCGCGATGGCAGCCGGGGCAAGCGGCGCCTCCTCAACGGAGACGATTGGCACCGCGTCAACCTCAGCAACGATCGCCGCCGGCGTATCTGGTGCTGCAGCAACGGGCACCAGCGCCAGATCCGCCACCGCCAGCGGCGTCACCACGAGCTTCATCTCGTCGCACACGAACATGAAGACGTCGTCGATCGCGCTCCGCTCGCAGTCACACTGCAGCGTGACGTCCCATTTGAGATAGCAGTCGTCCGGCTCCAGCGCATCCAGCAGCGGGATGGCGTCGGTCAGCGGCACCGCAAAGCACGGACCCAACTTGCAGAGGTCGTCGAGCAGGTCGAGCGGGTTCGAGCCGTTGCGCAGCACCTGCTGCTCGAACTCGAGGTAAAGCTTCCAGCCCGCTGCACCGGCCGACGCCACGGCTGTCGTCGCGGCCGGCATCTCCGCCGCCTGCTCCCGCGGAGCCACGAATTGCCTGAGATCATCCAGGATCGCTTCGCCGATGATCGCGTCGGTGTCGTCCGGCGCCTCGATCAGCGCACGGATGTAGTCCCTCGCCGCCAGCGCGACCGAGATCAGATCCTCTGTCGGGCTGATCTCGCCCTTCCTCACCTGATCGAACGCGGTCTCGAACTCATGCGTGAAGGCTGCGACCTGGTCGAAGCCGAACATCGCCCCGGAGCCCTTGATCGTATGCAGCGCACGAAACGCAGTGTCGACAAGCTCCTTGTCTTCCGGATGCTGACCAAGATCCAGCAGCGTTCCTTCCAACGCCTCCAACAGCTCGCTTGCTTCCTGGCGAAAAACCTCGGAGGGATCGAGACTGCTCATGGCCGTCCCGCCTCATCCAATTTGGCGCTCAAGACGAACTCAATCGACGGCCGTCGATCGGCCTGCTGCGTGACGCCATGGCCATTACGGCTGGCCACCATGTCGCAACTGACAGGAAGCCGGAATTTCGAGTCGACAGGATCAGCCACGCATGCCCCCACACGATCTTGGCTCGCCGCGCCCTCGAAGCGCCAAGACGGCATCAGGGTAGGAATGGAGGATTAGGGAATTGCTAAAAAGCGATAAGAAAAATTTCCCGTATCATTACGTAAATGCGCGGGCAGTGAGCTTACGTCGACGATTGAGCCCGGCTTCTGCAAGGGACAGGGTGATTAACCGCGAGGTAAGAACCGGCCCCTAGCTTTGGCGACTTTGGTGCTACCGTCCAAATTTTCAGCAGAGATCGGCGGATGTTGACCCAAGCGCTCATCGTTGACGATAGCCCATCGGTTCTTGATTTCCTGAAGCGTCTCATCGAAGCCGACGGCGCAGTCGAGGCCAGCACATTCCTTGATCCCGTCCAGGCCCTGGACGTCGCCCGCGAGCGCCATTTCGACATCGTACTGGTCGACTATGAAATGCCGAAGATGGACGGCATCCGCTTCATCCGCGAGCTGCGTTCGCTGGCGGGCTTCAGCGAGACGCCGGTGGCAATGATCACATCGAGCGACTCCGACGACATCAAGCTGCGCGCATTGGAGGCCGGTGCGACCGACTTCCTTCCCAAACGTCCCAACAGCGTCGAAGTGAGGGTGCGCCTGCGCAATCTCGTCAGCCTCGGCCAGGCCGTCAGAAGCCTCAACGACCGCGCCTCGCATCTCGCCGTCGAAGTCGCAGCTGCAACGCGCAAGCTGCAGGAACGCGAGGAGGAGATCATCCTGCGCCTCGCGCTTGCCGTCGAATATCGCGACAACGACACCGGCGAGCATACGTTGCGGGTCGCCAAATACAGCCAGATCATCGCCGAGCAACTGAGCCTGCCGTCGCGCGTCTGTCGCGAGATCTATCTCGCCGCCCCGCTGCACGACGTCGGCAAAGTCGGGATTCCGGACCACATCCTGCTCAAGCCCGGCCGGCTCACCGACAGCGAGATGTCGATCGTGCGGACTCACGCCAAGATCGGGGAACACATCCTCGCGGACAGCGACTGCGACCTGATCCGGCTCGCGGCAACGATTGCGCTCGCACACCATGAGCGATGGGATGGCGCCGGCTATCCGAATGGACTGAAGGGGGCGGAGATTCCGATTGCGGCGCGCGTGGTCGCCGTGGCCGATGTCTTCGATGCGCTGACGACGCGGCGTCCCTATAAGGAGCCGATGTCGCTGCTGGACGCCCGCGACTATCTGGTCGGGAACCGGGCCCGGCATTTCGATCCCGATTGCGTCGACGCATTCCTGTCGCGCTGGGACGAAGTCGCGACGATCGCAACGACGCAGTCACTGCCGCCGTTCCAGCGCAAGGACCGGCCGTCACGGCTGGTGGCCTGAGCGCGGCCATCGCGCGCCAGTCCCAAACGCGATCGCCATCAAGTTCGAGAGAGCTTAGCCTTCACCCGGACTGCGTCTTCCGATGCGAATGCGCTCGCTGCCATCGAAGCCGGATTGATCCGGCTTCGATGAACTCCGATGCGCGATCGATGCAGGCCGGCGCTGCCGCCTGGCTCAGCGCTGGAAATCGCCGTCGCGCTCGTCCACGCCATCGTCCATCGCAAAGGCAAAGCCGCCGCCGCCGGCTGCCTTGAGATTGCGCCGCGGCGGCGCTGCCCGCCCCGGCGCGGACTTCTTGGCGCCACGCTCGACCACCGCCATCTTGGCCGCCTTGGCGCGCAGCTGGCCGACGGCGCGATCGATCGGCGCCCCAGTTTCCCCGGCCGCATCGATTGCGGCGTCGTCGATCCGGAAGAAGGAGATGGTGGCCTGCAGCTGCTCAGCTTGCGAGGCCAATTCCTCGGAGGTCGAAGACACCTGCTCGGAGGCGCTGGCATTCTGCTGGCCGACCTTATCGAGCTGCTGGATCGCCTGATTGATCTGCGCCGAGCCGACGTCCTGCTCGCGGCAGGCTGCGGTAATCTCCTGGACCAACTCTGCGGTCTTCTTGATGTCAGGCACCAGCTTCCCAAGCATCGCGCCGGCTTCCTGCGCCACCTTGACGCTGTCGGTCGATAGCGTGCCGATCTCCGCCGCCGCAGCCTGGCTGCGCTCGGCGAGCTTGCGCACTTCGGAGGCGACCACCGCGAAGCCCTTGCCGTGCTCGCCGGCGCGGGCGGCTTCCACCGCCGCGTTCAGCGCCAACAGGTCGGTCTGCCGTGCGATCTCCTGCACGATGGTGATCTTCTCGGCGATGGTCTGCATCGCCTGGACGGCACGGCCAACCGCGGCACCGCTGGTCTCAGCATCCTTGGCGGACTGCGTCGCGATCTTCTCGGTCTGGCTGGCGTTCTCGGCGTTCTGCTTCACATTCGCGGCCATCTCCTCCATCGAGGAGGAGGCCTCTTCGGCCGAGGAGGCCTGCTCGGTCGCACCCTGGGACAGCTGTTCGGCGGAGGCCGACAGCTCCTGGCTGCCGGCGGAGACGTTGTTCGCCGCGGTCAGCGCCTCGGTGACCACCTGCCGCAGTTTTTCCACCATGCCGTTGAGCGAACGAATGAGGTCTCCGATCTCGTCATTGCTCGCCGAAGGGATGGTCCGGTTGAGATCGCCGTTGGCGACCGCGCCCGCCAAATCGACCGCGCGCCCGAGAGCCCGGCTGATACTGAGTGAAATCCAGATGGCAGCCGCGATCGCGATCGCCAGCGACGCTCCGATGATGGTCATGAGCATGAATTGGGCTTGCTGGCCTTCGACCCGCGATTGAACCACCTGCTCAGCCAGCAGCTTTTTCGTGTTCGAGACATAGGCCGTCATGGCTTCGAGAGCCTCGGCCACCACCTTGCGGCCCTCGTTCATCGTGCGCTCGGTCGCCTTTGCCTTGTCCGTTCGGGCGAGCTTGAACGTTTCGTCCTGGAACGCCATCATTCGCGAATAGGCAGAGGAGAAGCCGTCGAGAAGCTTTCTTCCGGTCTCGCTTGCCAGACCATAGACCTCGTCCCTGGTCTTTTGCGTGACCTCCCGGCTCTTCGCGGTGTCTGCGACAAACTGCTCGGCCTGCTGCTCCGTCCCGAGGACGGCGTTCTTCTCGTTGCGAAGCTGGATCAATATCTCCTTCTCGATCTCCGCAGCCTTCTCCATCCGCTTCGCGCGCAGCGCCATGCTGTCTGCATTGGCGATCATATCGCTCAGCTTCATGTAAGCGATCCCGCCGGCCGCCATCGACAGGACGATGATCACTCCGAACGCACATGCCAGCTTGGCTTTGATGGTAAATCTCATATCAGCCCCACTCGTCCCAGCCCAGGACGTCCTTAGTTCAAAATGCGTTCCATATTCGGTACGATGACAAACTCTTCACGCCACTTGCTGATGCAGCGGATGTATTCCGGCCGCCAATGCATGCCGACCCGCGGCGTCTGCTGCACGTCGGCCCGCGTGATCTCGGTGACCTCGTAGACCTTGTCCGCGGTCAGCCCGACCAGCACCGGCTCGTTGTCCAGCTTGATCTCGATCACCACGATCCGGCTGTCGACCGAGGCGTCGGCTTGCGGCATCCCGAAGCGGACGCGAAGGTCCGCCAATGGGATCACATTGCCCCGCACGTTGATCACGCTCGCCACGAACGGCTTGGCGCCCGCCACCGGCGTCACCGCCACCGGATCGATGATCTCCCGCACCAGCTCGGCTTCCAGCGCGAACTTCTCCTCGCCCAGCCCGATCATCACCACCTGCAGCGATTGGTCGCCGGCCGCGGTCATGTCCCGGCTCTGCCCGATGCTCATCACGCCGCCTCGTTCATCTGCTTCTCGGCCTTCGCCTGCGCCAGCGCCACCAGCTGCGCCACATCCAGGATCAGCGCCGCGGTGCCGTCGCCCAGGATGGTCGCGCCCGAGAAGATCGTGACGTCCGAATGCAGCTTCGACAGCGACTTGATCACGGTCTGGTGGTTGCCGATGATCTGGTCCGCCACCAGCCCGACCCGGCTCTCCCCGGTCGAGATGATGATCGTCTTCTGGTGCGGGTCCGGCGTGCCGCCGGCATGCAGCAGCTCGCGCAGCCGCAGGAACGGCACCAGGCCGCCGCGCACATTGAGGAAGCTGCGGCCGCGCGAGCGCTGGTCCTCAGCCGTCAGCTCGACGCATTCCTCCACCGCCGACAGCGGGATGATGTAGCGGCCTGCCCCGACCCGGATCAAAAGCCCTTCGATGATCGCCAACGTCAACGGCAACCGCAGCGTCACCGTGGTGCCCTGCCCTGGCTTCGTCGCAAGGTCGATGGTGCCGCGCATGTTCTCGATGGTGCGCTTGACCACGTCCATGCCGACGCCGCGGCCCGACAGCGCCGAGATCGTCTGCGCGGTCGAGAAGCCCGGATGGAACAGATATTGGTGGATGTCGCTGTCGGACAGGCTCGCGCCCGGCGCGATCAGGCCCTGCTCCTCGGCCTTGGCGCGGATCCGCGCGGTGTTGAGCCCGCCGCCATTGTCGCGCACCGTCACCAGCACCTGGGCGCCGGAATGGATCGCCTGCAGCTCGATGCGGCCCGGCTCGGTCTTGCCGGCCGCGGTCCGCCTCGCCGTATCCTCGATGCCATGGTCGATCGCGTTGCGGATCAGGTGCACCAGGGGATCGGCCAGGCACTCGATCATGGTCTTGTCGAGCTCGGTGTCCTCGCCCGCCGTGATGAACTCGACCGGCTTGTCGAGATCGCGTGACAGGTCGTGCACCAGGCGGCGGAAGCGCCCGAACAGCGAGCCGATCGGCACCATGCGCGCGCCCATCGTGGTGTCGCGCAGGCTGCCGGCCAGCCGCTCGATCTCCTCGGCGATCATCTTGATCGACAGGTCCGAGCTTGCCGCCGCCAATTGGCTCAGTCTTGCCTGCGCGATCACGAGCTCGCCGACCCGGTCCATCAGCTCGTCGAGCCGCTCGGCCTGCACCCGCACCGTCGCCACCGCGCGATCCTCGCCGCGCTTGCCCTCTTCGCGCCGCGCTTTGGCCGGAGCTTGTGCGGCCGGCGCAGCTGCAGGTTCGGTGGCGGCGGGCGCGATGGCAGCCGGGGCAAGCGGCGCCTCCTCAACGGAGACGATTGGCACCGCGTCAACCTCAGCAACGATCGCCGCCGGCGTATCTGGTGCTGCAGCAACGGGCACCAGCGCCAGATCCGCCACCGCCAGCGGCGTCACCACGAGCTTCATCTCGTCGCACACGAACATGAAGACGTCGTCGATCGCGCTCCGCTCGCAGTCACACTGCAGCGTGACGTCCCATTTGAGATAGCAGTCGTCCGCCTCCAGCGCATCCAGCAGCGGAATGGCGTCGGTCAGCGGCACCGCAAAGCACGGACCCAGTTTGCAGAGGTCGTCGAGCAGGTCGAGCGGGTTCGAGCCGTTGCGCAGCACCTGCTGCTCGAACTCGAGATAGAGCTTCCAGCCCGCGACACCGCCCGCCTGCACCGGCGCCACGGCTGTCGTTGCGGCAGGCAGCTCCGCCGCCTGCTCCCGCGGAGCCACGAACTGCCTGAGATCATCCAGGATCGCTTCGCCGATGATCGCGTCGGTGTCGTCCGGTGCCTCGATCAGCGCACGGATGTAGTCCCTCGCCGCCAGCGCGACCGAGATCAGATCTTCCGTCGGGCTGATCTCGCCCTTCCTCACCTGATCGAACGCGGTCTCGAACTCATGCGTGAAGGCTGCGACCTGGTCGAAGCCGAACATCGCCCCGGAGCCCTTGATCGTATGCAGCGCACGAAACGCAGTGTCGACCAGCTCCTTGTCTTCCGGACGCTGACCAAGATCCAGCAGCGTTCCTTCCAACGCCTCCAACAGTTCGCTTGCTTCCTGACGGAAAACTGCGGTGGCGTCGAGGACGTTCATGCCCGCACCAGTTTGCCCACCACGGCCAGCAACTGCGCAGGGACAAACGGCTTGGTAATCCACCCCGTCGCGCCGGCGCTCTTGGCTTCCTGCTTGGCGCCGTCGCTGGATTCGGTGGTCAGGAAGACAATGGGCAAGCCAGTAAGCGTCGGCTGCTTGCGCAACGCTCGGATCAACTCCAACCCGTTCATCACGGGCATATTGAGGTCGGTGATCACCATGTCAGGCCGGCTGGCCTGAGCCTTGGCAAGTCCCTGAGCGCCGTCACCTGCCTCGATCACGCTGTGGCCGGCGGGCTCCAGCGTCATTCTGATCATCTGGCGCATGCTCGGAGAGTCGTCGACGGTCAGGATGGTCGCCATGGGCGCCTCTTCTTGTTAATGGAAATGATGCTCGATCATTTCGTCGCTGGTGAACCCGGCGCGGCGCATGGTCTTACGGAGCGCTTGCGAGAACGCTGTCAGAACGACCTTGCGTCCCTCGGCCCGGCCCGTTTTGGCCGTCGACAGCAGCAGCTGAATCGATGTCACATCCGCCTTATCGACGCTCGAGCAGTCGATTTCGAGTCTGTCGTGACGGCGAAAGGCGTCGCGGATCAGGTCGCACACGGCCCGGATCGCCGCAATGCTGCAGTCGGCCGGCAGACGCAACGCCTGTCTGGGTGGAGTCAGATCAGACATCGGTCAGCCTCCAAAAGCTCTGCGATCCACAGAACTCGTGACGTGAACCGCTTACCTCACGGACGATAGATTTGAGGAATGAGAAAAGCGTTAATGATCAGCAGTTGCGCGAGCTGACATGCATTGCGTGCGGCTGCGATGGTAAATCGAACACCAGCAGAGCCCTTTGCTATTGGCCATCAATAATGATACGATACAGTATCTTTTAGTTTTCGTTCAAAAAGGAAACGTGCGTGTCAATGGTTTCGAAACGTCGTCGATCCCTCGTCGCCGCGGCGCTGTGCAGCCTCGCCTGCATGCTGGCTGCATGCGCGACGGTGCAGCGTGCGACCTACTCCGCCACCGAGGCGAAGCGCGCGACCATCGACGGCTTCGGCGAAATCCGGATGTGGGCCGACGCGCCGCCGGAGAGTTTTGACCGTTCGTCGATCAAGCCCCGACAACAGCCGAACAAGCCGTTCGCCTACCTTGCGCTCTCGGGCGGCGGCGGCGATGGCGCCTTCGGGGCCGGCGTGCTCAACGGCTGGACCGAGACCGGCACCCGTCCTGAATTCACCATCGTGTCCGGCGTCAGTACCGGCGCGCTGATCGCTCCTTTTGCATTCCTCGGACCGAGCTATGACGCGACGCTGAAGGAGCTGTACACCAGCGGCCTCGCAAGTTCCTTTGCCGCCTCGCCCAACGCTTTCGGCGCACTGTTCGGGTCCTCGATCTTCGACGGCCAGCCGCTGCACGAGGCGATCAGCCATTATGCCACGCCGGAACTCCTGCAGGCGATCGCGATCGAGCACGCCAAGGGGCGGCGACTTCTGGTGGTGACGACGGATTTGGATGCCGCCCGTCCGGTGTTATGGGACATGGGAGCCATCGCCTCCTCTCCCTCCCCCCGCGCACTCGCGCTGTTCCGCCAGGTGCTCACCGCTTCGGCCAGCGCACCGGTCGCGTTCCCGCCGATGATGATCCAGGCATCGGCCGATGGCCGTTTCATCGATGAGATGCACGTCGATGGCGGGGTCTCGACGCAGGTCTTCACCTTTCCCGATCGCCTTTTGCGCCAGCCGGACGGCGCAAAGCTCCGCTTTGCGCCCAAGCCCGCGATCTACGTCATCATGAACGGGCGAACGTCGCCGGCGTTCGAACCCGTGGAGAATGGCACGCGGGCGATTGCGGTTCGCTCACTCTCGCTGAAAAGCAAGCGCGAGACGCGATCCTATCTCGCGGCAACATATGAATATGCCAAACGTAACGGCCTCGCCTTCAGCATGACCTCGATCGATGCATCGGTTCCCGAGAGCCCGGGGGTCGGCTTCGAGACCGACTACATGAGAAGCCTCTATCGTCTCGGCTATGACATGGCCCGCTCCAAACAGCTCTGGCAGCATTCGCCGCCCGAGCTGTGAACCGCGCCAAAACGGCGCAGAACTGCTATTGTCCGCAGTTGACACCTGCGTACGCTCGATATAAACGATACAGTATAGTTTTATTCATGAGGCTCTGCGATCGAAAACTGCCGCCACACTGTACGGCCAGTGCGGAGCGGGATGATCGACGCAGGAATGCACCAGGAGCAGCCGATGCCAAGCAAATATCTCCGCGCGCTTGTCCTGACCGGCGCACTGGCCTTCGGTCCGGCCCATGCCGTTTCGATCGAACCCCAGTCCCCCGCGACTGCTCAATCGGGAGACGACGGGAGTCTGTCTCAAGAGGCCGTCGATCGCGAACTCGACCTGTTTCGCAAGGCGGGGATCTCGCTGCGCCAGGCGCTGCGGATCGCCGAAAAGGCTCATCCGGGCTCCATCACGGCGGATATCAGCTTCGATGGGGCGCTCGGCGCGCCGCTGTACAAGGTCCGAACCGTCAGCAGCGGCCAGATCTTTGAATGCGAGGTGGACGGGACAACCGCGGAGATCAGGAACAGCACACCGTTCTCGTCGCTGCAGGGCCTGAACGAGATCGACCGCCGCAACCTGCTCGCGCTGCGCTCGGCCCGCCTCAAGATGTCCGATGCGGTGCTGATCGCGGAGAGATCGGCTGCAGGCAAGGCCATCGCCGGCGGATTGGCGAACAAGGACGGCCAGTTGAATTTCGTCATCATCGTGGTGAGCAAGGACGGCCTGAAGCAGGTGCAGCTCGAACCGGTGCCGCGCGCCAGACGCTGACCGGGCCTGGCGTCAACCCGCCTCCGGGCCGCACGCCGCGAGGAAGACATTGACGCGTTCGCGGATGAAGTCCGGCAGCTCCTTGCGGACCGTGGCCTCGTCGGCACCCATGAGACAGCCCATCAGGGTGGGAAGCAGGATCAGGTCCAGGAATATCTCGGCGGTCGCGGCCGCGCTCCGGCCCGCGGCTGCTCGCTTGGCCGTGCGTGTCGGCCCGCGGGTCATGTCCACCAGCAGCTTGCCGACCGCATTCTGCGCGTGGTCGCGCGAAGCGTGGTGCGCATCGCGGCTCAGCTTGGGAAAACGGCCGGATTCCGCGATGGTCACGCGCAGCAGACCGACCGCCTCTTTCAGCGCGCAATCGACGACGGCGCTGGCAAGATTGATCAGCTTCTCCTGTAGCGTCCGTCCCACGGGTGTATAGTTCTCGAAATCCGTCAAGCCGTGGACGACACGCGCCACGACGGCGATGAACAGCGCCTCCTTCCCGGAGAACCGCGCATAGATGGTCGGCTTGCTGGCCGGCGCGGTTTCCGCGATCTCGTCGATGGTCGCACCACCGAAACCGCGCTTCAGGAACACATGCTGCGCGGCATCGAGGATGCGCTGGTCGACGTCGCCGGCCAGGTCCTTGGGCGGTCTGCCGACCCGTCGCACCGGATCCGCACGCTTGGTTTTGGTCTGGGCTTTCGCCCGGGTCTTGACCTGGGGCTTAACCTGGGTTTTGGCCTGGGTTCGACTCATCCGGCGCGATCTCGACTGACTGAAGCCATTTGGCGTCCGTCATCGGATGACACGTTCTGGTTCGACCGGCAATAGACCCGGTCTCGGCGTTCGTTCTGCCTGGCAACAGAGGCCCCGCTCTGGGACTCCGGGTCAACCCGCCGCGCGAAGGCGCACCCCCTGTGCAAGCTCGGCGAGGCCGCCGATCGTCGCCGACGAGTTCTCCCTCAACTCGCGGAGGTCGTAAGCCAGGTTGGCGATGGTCCCGAGCCCGACCCTGCCTGCCGCCAGATCCTGGCGCAGCAAGGCATTGAGGATGCGCGCTTCAACCTCTATGTGGCTCTGTAATCCCGCCTTCACCGAATTACCGAACTGCTCGCCAACATCGGCAGGGCGCAAATGATAATTGGCGAGAACGCGCGGCACGACCTGGATGTCGAACTGCGATAGCAGGCGCATGTAGAAGTCCCAATCGCCGAGAACGGGAAGCTCCTCACGATAGAGACCCAGCGTATCGTGCACGCCGGCTCGATACAGGAACGAGATCGGCGGAATGAAATTCCGCGATGCCATCCGGAACAGCGTCACGTTGCGCATCCAATGATTAAACGGACGCACGCCCTTGCGTGTGATCGTGCCGCCGAGCACGACTTCGTCGATACATTGAGTGTGGCAGACCACGCCGGCCACCGACGCCGGCTGGCGATCGAGCGCGGCGACCATGGTCGGCAGAAAGCCGTCATGCCAGCTATCATCATCGTCGTGAACGACGAGGAGTTCGCCGCGAGCGGCCCGAACCCCGGCGTTGGCTGCGGCCCAGCGCCCCTTGGACTCGGCGTGATGGATCACCGAGACGCGGTTGCGCACCCCTTCGGGAATCTGGGTGAGCAGACCGTCCAGCGCCTCGGCATCGCCGCCGTCATTGACGATGACGATCTCCCAATCCTGAAAATGCTGCTGCTGTACGCTGAGCAGGCTGCGCGCCAGGAAGACCAGGCGGTCCTTGGTGCGGGTGATGACGGAGACGCGCGGCATGGGATGACCTAATTCGCAAGCATCATGGGGGCGAAGTTATCGCCCGCCTCGGGCGCGAGCGCAGGAGCCTTCATCGCCACCTCAGCGACGGCCTTGTCGAACACGAGCAGGGTCTAGTCGGCGCCGATCTGCTGCAGATGATAAGTATCGACTGCGCTCAAGGTGAGACCGAGCACGGCGGCAGCATTGCGATAGGCATCGAGCGAGCGCCAGCGCACATGCCGGGCAGCGCTCGGTGTGTCCGGGAAATGCTCAAGAACCAGCAGCCGACCGCCGGGCCTCAACGCGCTTGCGAGCGCCTTGAGGCCGCGCGCCCATAATTCGTCATCGACGATGTGGAAGAACACGTCCATGCAGATGGCGACGTCGACCGGCGGCACCGCGACCTGGTCGAAGGCGCCCGCGATGAACGTGCCGTTCGGCACACGAATGCGGGCTTCTCCGATCGCGGTCTCGGAGAAATCGACTCCGATCACGTCGAAGCCGAGGGCGGCACAGAGCGCAGAGACGAGACCGATGCCGCAGCCGGCATCGAGCAGGAGCTTGCCGTTCGGCTCGGGGAATTTCTCAAGCAGTGCCCCGCGCAGACGCTCGGCATTAGCAGCATAATCCGCCTGATTCTGTCCGTCGCTCAGGCCGATATGACCGACGCTGCGGATCGAACCCTTGAACGAAACATGCCGCTGCTCCCAATAGGCGCGCGGGTCGAACGCCGCCGATCTGTCGAGCGCGCCGAGCAGCCCGCGGACGGCCCGCTCCTGGCGCGAGACCGAATAGCGCTCGACGACGAACGACCGATAAGCGTTGGATTGGGCTTGTAGAATGCGCGCGACGGCCTGATCGACGCTGGCGAACAGCGCGTCTTGAGGCCAGGTCTTGGCGGCGCCGGGATAGTCGTGCACCACCGGCCAGCAACCGCTCGCCATCGCTTCGCCGATGTTCATGCCAAAGCTTTCATAGAGCGTGGTGGAGAGCAGCACGCCCTTGTCGCGGTACCAATGCTCGATATCGGCGACCCGCCCGTAGAAGCTGATGGACCGGCTGAGGTCCATCGCGCCGATCAGATGATCCAGGTAGCGCGCCGTGCGCGCGCAGCTGACCTCGCCCGCCACATGGAGGTGATAACGCGGATCGATATCGACCAAGCGGCGCAGGATCTGCAGCGCCAGCATCGGATTCTTCTTCATCGCGACATCGCCGACCCAGGCGATGCGAAAGGGATCGCCTGCATCCGGCCCAGGCGCAAAGCGATTGCAATCGATGCCGTTTGAGATCACCGAGTGGCTGACGTGCTTCGGCAGGTCAGGCAGCTGCTTGAACAGTTCGTCGCGGATATCCTCGCTGACGAAGATAAGATGATCGACCGCCTCCCATTTCACCTGGTGCGGAAAGCGGCCGTCGATCACCTCGGTCGAATGCAGCCGAACGATGACTTTCTTGGCCTGCGCGCGCATGTCGACGCGGTTGGTGGCCCAGACCGCATGCTCCAGACACCATTCCAGCCAGACGATATCGGCCCAGGCGATCGCCTCGAGCAGTTCGCGCTCGTTGCGAGAATGCAGGAAGCGGATGTCGTGGTCAGGCGCAAGATAGGCGATGATGTCGCGCAGGAACGAGAGCTCCTGCGGCTTCAAGATGTCGAGAAAGGCGATGCGCGGACGCCGGCCGGTGTCCGCGCCGGATGCGGATTGCTTGAACGCCTGATGATCCATGACATGCCTGCCCGTGCCGGCCGAAACAGCCCTGGATCTGAAACGTAACCTCGCGCTGAATCAGGCGAGAAATTTGTCTGGTCAGGCGTCGATGTCGATGTGCTGCGTCTCCTTGCCGATCAGAAGCGCGATCAACGTCAACACGGCCATCGCGGAAAGATAAAGACCGACCAAGAACGGGGAGCCGCCGCCGGCGCTCCATAGCGCGATCGCAATGAACGGCGCGACCGCAGCACCAAGGATGGACGACACATTGTAGGAAATGCCCGAGCCGGTATAGCGCACATTGGCGGGAAACAGTTCCGGCAACAGCGCGCCCATCGGGCCGAAGGTCATGCCCATCAGCGCAAAGCCGAGGACGAGCCAGGCCATTACGCCGACGAAACCCGCCTTCAGCATCGGCACCCAGAGCAGGCCGAAGACCGCGATCGCCGAGGTCACGGCGATCAGGGTCTTGCGGCGGCCGTGACGATCGGCCCAGGGGCCGGACACGAGGGTGAAGATTCCGAAGAACACGACGCCGACGATCATCATCAGCACGAAGCTGCGATAATCATAGCCGAGGCCCGGCAGCGGCGCGCTCACCGCGGCGCGACCGTAGGACAGCGAGAACGTGGTCATCAGGTAGAACAGCACATAGGTCGCAAGCATGTAGAAGGTGCCGAGGATCAGCTCCCGCCAATAGGTGCGCAACGCGGCCGCGAGCGGCAGCTTGTGCACCGCCCCGGTCCGCACCGCCTTCTCGAAGGCTTTGCTTTCGACCAGATTGAGTCGCACCCACAGGCCCACCACGACCATCACGGCCGAGAACAGGAACGGGATGCGCCAGCCCCAGGCGAGGAACGCCTGCGACGGCCGCGACGGATCGCCCGACGGCAGCATCGCGGCGATGATTAGGAACAGGCCGTTGGCGATGATGAAGCCGATCGGCGCGCCGAGTTGCGGGAAGGTGCCGAAAATGGCGCGCTTGCCCTTGGGCGCGTTCTCGGTGGCGACCAGCGCTGCACCGCTCCACTCGCCACCGAGCGCAAAACCTTGCGCGAGACGGAGCACGACGAGCAGAGCCGGCGCGATCCAGCCGGCGACCGGAAAGGTCGGCAGCACGCCGATCAGGAATGTGGCGATGCCCATCGTAAGCAGCGCGCCGACGAGGGTGATCTTGCGGCCGCGCTTGTCGCCGAGATGGCCGAAGAATACCGCGCCGAGCGGGCGCGCGATCATGGCCGCGCCGAACACGGCAAAGGAGGCGAGCAGCGCCGTGGTGTCATTGCCGGCGGGGAAGAACAGGTGCGGGAACACCAGCACGGCCGCGGTGGCGTAGACGTAGAAGTCGTAGAACTCGATGGTGGTGCCGACGAGGCTCGCCAGGATGACGCGGGAGCGTGGATTGAGCGGGACGGCGGGAGAGGTCTCGATGGCGACGGTCGACATTGACGTGTTAAAAACTCCTCATTCGCGCGGGAGAGGAGCCCGCGCGAGCCGGCAGATGACGGTCCATGACCCGGAATGGGGGCTCTGATGGCACAGCGGGGCGGCCCCGTAACCCCTTGACAATGCAGAGCTCGCATGCAGCCGTGGCTGCTCATTGGCACTCGCCGGCTCTGGATTTTACCCGCGGCTTTCTGCCCGGCGACCGGAACGACCTCTACGAGACGTTCAACAGGGGCCCACAAGGCATTCGAGGGTTTGCTCAGGCGCCCGTTGGTCGGAGGCCCGCGAACTGATGGAGCGCTGGTGCAAGCTCAACGATGACGCAGCCGCCGCCGCGCCGCGCGACCGGTGCGCAACGAACGGGCTCGATCTCGAAGCGAGACTCCGTCGCGGATCGGCAGATCTCCATCCGGCTGTGGCATGCGCGTAACAGGCGGGTAGCGCCGCCCGTTGCTTGCTAGACGATGCCAAGGAGCGGCCCTGGAGCAGGTGCTCAGGAACCGGACGCCGGGCCCTTCGAGCACGGGTCGTCGGGCATGGGCCGCCAGACCTGCGATCCTGTCCTTCAGCCCGGCGAGGGCTGCTGACATCGAGCGGCCCAAACTGACCACCCACCGAAACGGTCGTTGGGAAGCTGCCCGGCGCCTGTCCACGCTGGCCTCGCCTCGGGTGGAAATAGCGGTTGGACGACGGTCCTGATCCTCGCCAGCACCAGCAAGACCGGCTGGCATCATCGGTCGATGGGACTTTTCCGAGGGCCCCACCACGATCAGGAGTTTACGCATGCGTCTCACCTTCGGCCCACTCCGGCCGATCCGGCGGGCCTTCGGCCGCGAACATGGTTTATCGGCGCTGACTGAAGCCTGTCGGCCCATGTCAGCGAATTGTCAGCTTGGCGACCTTGCAGGTCGTTCGCCGCGGCTTACGTCAGCATAGGGCGGACAAGCCGCCCACGATGCATTGAGACGGAGTTCAGGATTGAGCGTCGCCTTCACGAAGGAAGAAAGTGCCGAGACCGCGTCCGAGACGCTGCTTCCGGATCGCCCGATCTCGCCGCATCCGAACCTGGTCACCGAGGCGGGGCTGAAGGCGCTGGAAGCGCAGCTTCGAGAGGCGCGCGAGGCTTACGACGCCGCGCAGAAAATCGAGGACGTGAACGAGCGACGGCGTCAGGCCGCGGTCCCGCTGCGCGATATGCGCTACTTTTCGGCACGGCTGCGAACCGCCCAACTTGTTCCCAGTCCGACATCCACCGACACGGTCGCCTTCGGCAGCACCGTCACCTTCAGCCGCGGCGACGGCCGCGTGCAGACGTACCGCATCGTGGGAGAAGACGAAGCAGATCCGAAGGCCGGATCGATCTCCTTCGTATCACCGGTGGCGAGGTCCATGATGGGGAAGGCCGTGGGGGACGTGGTCGGCTCAGGGCAGCAAGAACTCGAGATCATCGCCATCGCGTAGCGTGTCAAGTGTAAGGCTGCGATCTTCCGAAGCCGCTATGCCGGCTGCCTTCTCGTCTTCTTCTTGACCGGCGGTGGATCGATCTCGGCAATCCTGCGCACACATTCGGCCGACGACCCATGCGGGCCCGACACGAAGGTGCCGCTGACCTTGGTCGCGTACCAACCGGAAACGACACCGAGACGAAGCGCCTCCTCCGTTTGGACGTGACGCGGCGAGAGATTTTGCATGATATACTTTCGGTGGCGCGCTCGATTTGGCATCGAGCACAGGGGCAGCGGGTTCAGTCGTCGGAGCCAGGGACCGCCGAAAGCCGGGCGAAGTCCGCCACGATGGCCGCGATCAGATCGCGATGGTGGGTATCATTGGCCGCAAGGCTTGCAGCATACAGGTTCAGCACGTAGCGCGCCTTTGCTGCCGCCTCCGCCCACGAGGTCGCAGGCGCGGACAGAAGTTGGTCCTCGATCGCGGCTTGCTGGTCCCGTAGAACCTTTGCGTTCGCTTCAACGTCTGCAAGCACGCGCCGGATATCAGTCGCCTTCTGCGCGGCGATGCCGCGATGCTTGTCGAGATCGATCGGCGGCTCATTCATGTGGCGGCGTCGCTATGATGGGCATCAGACAATTCCGGCGGAGGGATCGAGACCATCATCCATCGATGAGGTTCCCGTCGCGAACGCGTCATCATCAACCTGCGTTCCCGGCGTTGCGAGCTCAACATGTCTGGGCATCGCCGTACCATGCGCGCTTTCAAGCCAAATAGCCACTCCTTTTCTCTCAGCCACTTGGCGGTGGCCATCCAACACGCTCCTACGGGATGCAGATCGCGATCCAAACAAATGATTAGCTATTGGGCGAAAAAGGGCGCACAGTTCTGAAAAGGGAGTCTCGATGTCGCGCCAGACGCACTTCCTGGTTCAAGCTTTCGACCCTGCGAAAGGGGATCAATTGAAGGCTGGCGCGCCGATCATGTGCCGTTCGGAAGATGGTGCGCGTCGAACCGCCGAAAAGCTCGCGCTGACCAAGGCCGGAGTGGTCGCCTTTTCAACATCCTCTGACGTCGAAACCGGTGACTATGACGATCAGCCCGTGGTGTTCTTTCGCGCCGGTCGGGTGCCGGATGAATTCGATTCGATGCCGTGATGATATCGACCCCGGCAGCACTTTTCGAAGCCCGCTGACCTGGCGTCCACCATCGCTCTCGATGCACGGCCGGCAACGATAATCCGACCTCAACACCTGCCCATCATCATACGTGAGGAGACATCGACATGGCCAAAGGCGAGCAGAGAGGCAATCGGGAAGCCAAGAAACCAAAAAAGCAGAAGATCAAGGCGATCGCCGCAGCGCCGAGCCAAAAGGTCGGCGCGTGGCAGCCGACATTCGGCTCCAGCAAGAAGAAATAGAGAAGGTCTTTCACTTTGAGACATGAGTTCCACGTAGGCCAGTTCGTCGAACTGAAGCCGAACCTGATGCGTGCGGCCGCGACAGGCGCGTACGAAATCATACGCTTGATGCCGGAACCCGAGATCAGCTCGGAAAGCCCGCGCTATCGCATCAAGAGCAGCGCGGAGATCCATCAGCGGATCGTTCCTGAAAGCGATCTCACGCTCGCGACGGGTCCTACCGCGCGATCATCAATAGACATGTTGCGAGAGGTCTTTTTGGCGACGCCCATTATGAGCCTTCCGACGCTCGAAGGTTGATGCGCCCTTGGAAACGATGCCGCGCCAACGCGCCGGCGCAGCTCCAGGATCCCCACCCTGATTTCATGACGGGAAGATAGGCTTGCACGTCGTATCGACATGCAAGCCTTGTTCTTAGCTAAAGATCAATCGACCGTCGCAGCTCACCGCGCCGCCCGCGGCGCCTCGGCCTTCAACCTCTCCAGCGCATCCGGCATCATGCGGCCGAACATCGAGCTGAGCATCGCGGTCGGGATCAGGCCGGCGCTGCCGGTCTCCTGCCCCTGCCCGCCCGACATCAGGAACTGCGGCACCAGGGGCTGGTTGATCCGGGTCAGCGCGTCCGCGAACTTGGCGAAGTTCTGCTCGGCCAGGCGGAACTCCGGGCCGCCATAGGCATCGACCGACAGCTTGGTGGCCTGGGCGTTGGCGGCTCCGACCGCAAGCACACGATCGGCCTCGCCCTGGCCCTCCAGCCGCGACTGCTCGCCGACCGCGGCCGCCGTGACCTTGCGCGTCTCGGCGTCCTTCTGCGCCCGCGCGAGTGCCGCCGCGCCTTCGTTCTCATTGACCTTGATCTGGATCAGCGACTGCGTCAGCGCCGATTGCGCCGCCGCCGTCGCCTTGGCTTCGTTCAGCGTACGCTCCTGGATCGCGGCCTTCTCCTGCTCCTGGAAGGTCTCGACCTGCTCGCGCGCGACCTGGCGCATGCGCAGCTGGATCAGGATGTTCTCGATAGTCTGGTCGCCGGGCGCGGCGCGCGGCGTCCCGATCAGGACCTCCTGCAGATCGAGCGAATAGGCCTCGAACTTGACCTTCATCACGGAGGCGGATTCCTCCTGGATCGCGGCGCGGTTCTGCAGCAGCTCGATCAACGTCATTTTCTGCGCGATGTTCTTGAAGAAGGCGCTGACCATGGGATCGAGCGTCTGCTCGACCAGCTTCTTCACGTCGCCGAAACGCTGGATGATCATCGGCGCCTTCTTGTAGTCGATATGCATCACGACCGAGAGCGGCAGCGTCGGCTCGAACGCATCCTTGGTGATCAGCGATATCTCCGACAGGTTCTCGTCGAGCTTCATCGCGCCGACTTCGCCGCGCACCCACTTCAGAATGAAATTGACCGTCGGGATGATCTCGATCTTACCGGCGTAGGTGTTGAAGGCATATTTGCCCGGCAGCAGCGGATCCTTCCAGACGCCGCGGCTGCCATTGGAGACAAGCTCGCCGTGGCGATATTGCTCGCCTGACACGTCCGCCGTGCGCGGGCCCGTGTAGAAGATGACGACGCCGACATTGCCGACCGGGATGACCGTCTTCGGCACGGCTTCGACGGTCGCGAACAGCCGGTTGATATACCAGGTCCCCTCGACGATGACCTGAAGCTGGCGCCCGCGATAGCCGCCGGCTGCGAGGAATTTCTCCGGCTCCTGGTAGTTGTTGTGAAACGTCGCCTCGTCGTCGAGCGCGATGCCGACCTCCGGCGCGATGATCTCGCCGGGCGGTAACGACGGCCCATCATGCACGGTGACGACACCGACGAGATCGTGATCGGCGGCAAGGATCACCGGCGTGAAGCCCCAACGCTCGGCGATGGTGAGCTGCATGCCGTCGAGCACCGTGCGCTCCTGTGCGCTCAGGGCGTGACCATAGACCCGCTCATCGGTGATGATCGCAAACTGCGTGGTGTTGATGGCATAGGTGCCTTCACGCAGGATCTTGCGCTGCGGTCCCTTCTGGCCGCCAGCGGACAGAAAGCGCCTCGCGTCCTCGAAGTCGGACTTGTCCTCGCCGTCATTGGCGCCGAGCACCTGCGAGGCGCCAAGCGGCGCGCCGTCGCGCGCGAACACATAGGCGATCTTGCCCTGGCCGACCGTAACGAGATCGGAGCGGTGGATCCGGTACATGAAGGGGAAGAACAGGTGCAGGCCGCCACGCAGCACTTCGGGCTCGTAACCGGCCTCGCCGTTCAGCGCGATAAGCCTTCGGCGACAGAACCGCGGAAGGTCCAGAGCTTCTCGACGATGCCGACCTGATTGTTCGGAATGTAGCAGAAAGTGTTGGAGAGCTTGAGCAGCGCAAGCAGCACAATAACGGCAGCGGCCCAGAGGGCCGGCTGGATCAGACTGTTAGGATCCATGATGACAACTCCAATGTCGCGCGATGTCAGCGCGGCTGCTGATGCAGCCCGCGCCATCGGGCGATCGCGCCGTTCAATATCGGCGCGCGAGAGCTAGGCATTGCAGCGGGATTTCCCAGACACCGGCGGCAAATTCTGCTCGATACTTTGGTCTATTCCGAAGCGCCGGCGTTCAAGCTAACAACTCAAGCTGAAAATAAATCATCTGGGACGATGAACCGGGGTCCCGGATCGGCGACTCATACGGACGACCGGTGCGGCCTCCTGCCCGCCCTTCGGACATGCCGCATCATGCGCGCGACCTCATGGATTCAACACGCCGCGCAGGAATTGGGCGGTCCGCGCGCGCACTTCGGGCCGGTTCAGAATCGTATGCACGTCCGCATCGATCACCATGACCTCCGCCTTCGGATCGGCCTTCAGCGCCGCGCCACAGGAGCCGGTGACGCTCCGGTCCTTATTCCAGGGATTGGCGGCCGAGAAATAAGGATCACGGGCCGCGATCGCGTTCAACACCGGCTCCTTCGCGCCGACGCCGAGCCGCGGCTCGGTGACGAAGTAGTTGCTCTCGCACGACCATGAATAGATCAACCGCGCCGCGGCCTCCTTGCCGGCGTAACGACCGACCGCCACCGCGCCTTCGCTGGTGCCGGCAAGAACGAGGCGCAGCCGATCCACCCAGCTCCACTCGCGCGAGGCCTTCACGGCGTGATCGAGTTCGGCGAGGCGCAGCGCATGCACGCGCTCGTAGGTATCGACGTCGACCGGCGAGGTGTAGGTCAGCCGATCGGGAATCGCGAGGCTATCGGGCGCGACCGAGGCGACGCCGAGCTCGTCAGCGAGCCAGACCTGAAATTCCTTCACGGCCGGCGCCACGCCGCTGGAGCCGTGCATCACGATGACGAGCGGCGCGATGCCGATCACATCGGGCGCTTCTTCCGCGTGTCCCTCCCAGCGCCGCCCGCCGACCAGCATGGCCGGCAGCACCAGATTGGCCTTGGCCCAGGTCAGCGCCAGATTGTCGGGCGAGGGCTCCAGCATCGTCCCCTTGATCTCACCGGGCTTGTCGGCGGCGAAGGCGGCAGAGGCGACCAGCAGCGCTGCGAAAGCAAACAAGAAACGCGATACGGACATGGTCAACGTGACCTCATGCGGGGTGAAGAACGCCCACGCATCCGGCACGCGCAGCGCACGCTTCCATCCCACGCCATCGCGATCCGAACAAGCCGCCTCGCGCTCCCGCGCATATCGCATCGTCCGGCTCGTCGCATTTCCGACATTGTGGCGCGAGGAAGCGCCGCAAGGCGTGCTTTTTCGCTGGTCCGAAACTTGCGTGATGACCGGTTCGAGAGGCTTAACTGTCGAAAGGCGACGCGATGGCGTTCACCTCTGTCTGTCCTGCCAATGCCGTGGGCGAAGGCGGCATGAGCCTGTTTCAGGTCGGCCGCAAGAGCGTGCTGCTGGTCTGGCCGGCTGGCGGCGAGCTCAAGGCCTATCGCGGACGCTGCCCGCACGCGGACATGCCTCTGACGGATGCGAGCTTCGACGGCACCACCGTCACCTGCCCGATTCATCATTGGGGCTTCGACGGCAGAAGCGGCAAATGCGTCACCCATATCGTCCGCAACGTGCTGCATCCCTACGAGCTCCGCATCGAAGGCGATGAGATCCAGGTCGATCTCGGGCCGGCCAAGCCAGCCCGCGCGCCGGCGTGACCGACACGGCACAATGGGTGGTCTGGAACGGCTCGCTCGGTGTCGTGGACATGGCGACGATCGGCCGGATCGAGCACGGCGAAAATGGCCGGCGCGCCTGGCTCGCGCCGCCCTATGATGTGGTCGGGCCGTTCAGTCTCGACGAACTCGATACGGAGGGCCGCATCGCCTTCGGCGCCTGCCTGGTCATGTCGCGCCAGCGGTGGCGGGAGGACCAGGCCGGCTTGCGCAGCGAGGCCCGGAAGGCGCGCCGTGCGCTTCTGCAGCGGGCCAATGGCGATGACGACAGCGAATTCCGCGAAGCGCTGGCGCTGCCGCTCGAGGGCGTGCTGACAGCCTCTGAGATCAAGGCTGCGTTTCGGCAGAAGGCCAAGACGGCGCATCCGGATGGCGGCGGCAGCAGCGCGCTTTACCGCCGCATCACGGCAGCTCGCGATGCCTTGCTCAGCCAGTGCGAGAAAGCGCCGATCTGATCTCCGGCCGGACCTCGACTTGCACTGCAATAGATCGCTGAACAGACGCTGTAGCCCCTGGCCGCTCCGAAAATTTGACCGCATCTGATCCGGATATTGACGCGATCTGATCCAAGAATCGACCTGTGCTGCTGTCGTTATTCCCACAAGCGAGAAGCGACCGAAGGGGGAATTGCGATGATGAGCCACCTGCAATCGATGACGCAAAGGCTCGCTGTGACCATGCTGCTCGGCTGCGCAGTGTCCCTCGCCGGACTTGGCGCCTCGCATGCGGCGACCCCGAATGCGTCCGGGATGACCACTGTCAACGGATTGCCATGCAACGAGCTCTGCAAGGCGTATATGTCCTGGTCCGATCGGATGATGGCGAAATTCCTTCCGCCCCATCCCCAGTTGCGGTCGCAGGCGCGAGCCCAGCCTCAATCGCAAGCGCGGACTGCCGTTCATGAGCGCAAGCTGGAGCGGAAGCTTCATCATGCGGCTGCGGCACGCCGGTTGGGCCTGAATTCGTTCGCGCAAATTCCCAAGCCGAACGATGCGAATCCGCGCGATGTAGCGCCGCAATCCACGGAGACGCCGCGCGTCGAAGCTGCGTCCCCGGCGCCGGCCAATCCGATCGCCGACCGCTTTCCGGCCCAGGCGCTTGCGACTCGAGCGCTTCCGGTCCAGGCGCTCGTGAGCGCCCCAGCCGCCGACAGCGCCCGCAGCGACCTTCCGGAAAGCGGGGCAGTCTCGGCGACGGATGCCGCCTCTGCACCGCAGGCGACCGACACGACCGCCGAAAGCGACCAGGAGACCCGTTTTCCGGTGTCGCTGGCGCTCGCGCTGAGCGCCTTCGTGGCCTTCCTGGCCTGGGGTTGGTTCAGGGACAGGACCCAGACCGCGAACGCGATGCACTGAGGCCGGATCATTCCGGCCGCGGCGGCCTTCGAAGCGGCGTCTCGCGCGGTTGAACTTGCAGGTGCGGAGTCTTATCCATGGACAATGGAAAGCCTCACCGCAGCCCCCCTGAGTTCCTGGCCCCGCCACCGGACGGCCCCCAAGAAGCCGGCGCCGTTCCTGCCGATGAGCCGCGCCGAGATGGACGCGCTCGGCTGGGACGCCTGCGACATCGTGCTGGTGACGGGCGATGCCTATATCGACCACCCCTCCTTCGGCATGGCGATCATCGGCCGCCTGCTCGAAGCGCAGGGCTTCCGCGTCGGCATCATAGCCCAGCCGGACTGGCAATCGGCCGAACCGTTCAAGGCGCTGGGCCGCCCCCGCGTGTTCTTCGGCGTCACCGGCGGCAACATGGACTCCATGGTCAACCGCTACACCGCGGACCGACGGCTGCGCCATGACGACGCCTATACGCCGAACGGCGAGGGCGGCAAGCGGCCGGACCGCTGCACGCTGGTCTACGCCCAGCGCTGCCGCGAGGCGTTCAAGGATGTGCCGATCATCCTCGGCGGCATCGAGGCTTCGCTGCGCCGGATCGCGCATTACGACTACTGGTCCGACAAGGTGCGCCGCTCGGTGCTGGCCGACGCCAAGGCGGATCTCCTGCTCTACGGCAATGCCGAACGCGCCGTGGTCGAGGTGGCCCACCGGCTCGCTGCCGGCGAAGCGCCGCGCGAGCTGAACGATATCCGCGGCGTCGCGCTGTTCCGCCGCGTGCCCGAAAATACCACCGAGCTGCATGCCGACGATCTGGATTCCGCCGACGAAGGCGCCGCGCGCCAGAAGGGCGAGGTCGTGATCCGGCTGCCGTCCTGCCAGCAGGTCGAAACCGATCGCGAAGCCTATGCGCGCGCCTCGCGCGTGCTGCACCGGGAGAGCAATCCGCACAATGCGCGGCCGCTGGTCCAGCGCCACGGCGATCGCGATTTGTGGCTCAATCCACCGCCGATCCCGCTGACCATGGCGGAGATGGACTCCGTCTACGATCTGCCCTACGCCCGCGCGCCGCATCCGTCCTACGGCGATGCCAAGATCCCGGCCTGGGAGATGATCCGGTTCTCGGTGACGATCATGCGCGGCTGCTTCGGCGGCTGCACCTTCTGCTCCATCACCGAGCATGAGGGCCGCATCATCCAGAGCCGCTCGGAAGGCTCCATCCTGCAGGAGATCGAACGCATCCGCGACAAGACGCCGGGCTTCACCGGCGTCATCTCCGACATCGGCGGCCCCACCGCGAACATGTACCGGATGGCGTGCAAGGACCCGAAGGTCGAGGCCGCATGCCGGCGGCCAAGCTGCGTCTTTCCCGAGATCTGCCCGAACCTCAACACCTCGCATGACGACCTGATCCGGCTCTATCGCAAGGTGCGCGAAGTCAAGGGCGTCAAGCGCGTGATGGTCGCCTCCGGCGTGCGCTACGATCTCGCGGTCGAGAGCCCCGCCTACATCAAGGAGCTGGTGACGCATCACGTCGGCGGCTATCTGAAAATCGCGCCGGAACATACCGAGCGCGGCCCGCTCGACAAGATGATGAAGCCCGGCATCGGCGCCTATCACCGCTTCAAGCGGATGTTCGATGCCGCAGCAGAGCAGGCGGGTAAGAAGTATTATCTCATTCCCTACTTCATCGCCGCGCATCCCGGCACCAGCGACGAGGACATGATGAACCTCGCGCTGTGGCTCAAGAAGAACCGCTACCGCGCCGACCAGGTGCAGACCTTCCTGCCCTCGCCGATGGCGACGGCAACCGCGATGTATCACACCGGCGTCAATCCGCTGCGCGGCGTGCGGCGCGGCGGCAGCGAGAAGGTCGAGGCGATCAAGGGCCTGCGGCAACGGCGGCTTCACAAGGCCTTCTTGCGCTATCACGACCCGGACAACTGGCCGGTGCTGCGCGAGGCGCTGAAGGCGATGGGCCGCAGCGACTTGATCGGCTCGCGTCCCGACCAACTCGTGCCCGCGCACCAGCCGCCCGGCACCGGCAAGGCCGCCGGCACGCGACGGCCCGTGCGCCCTGAACCGCGCCCACAGCGCTTCACGACCAAGGGCGTGCGAGTCAGGAAGTAGCGCTGGGGTCACGGCTGGCGGCCTCGCCGAAAGAGCGCATCGCATTCTCCGCTGTCGTCCCGGGCTTGAGGCTTGATCTTTCCAGCCAGCTTTTTCCGAGGCAACCGGCAGCCTCCGCATTGGCGCATTGGCACGCACACATTTGCCCCCATTTACCGTATCGGATTTTGCTCCATCTCCAGCTCGGCCTTGAGGCTGTCGATGTCGCGGTAGATCGAGGCGACCGCGAGCACGCGGCCCGCGCGCTTGTAGCGCAGCACGCAGTCCTTCGCCTTGATCTCACCCTCGACCGCGATCTCGTCCCATGTCTCGGCATGACCGACATAGTTGATCGGCACGTCGTAATGCTGACTCCAGAAGAACGGCACCGCGTCGAAGGGCTCGTTCAGTCCGAGCATATTGCGAGCAGCGGTCTGGCCCTGCCGTTCGGCAACTACCCAATGTTCGACGCGGATGCTGTCGCCGGAATATCGGTCGGGCCAGCGTGCGATATCACCCGCTGCAAAGATGCCCGGCAGACTGGTTTCGAGATTCGCGGTGACGATGACGCCGCGATCGACCTTGAGGCCGGCCTGCTCGGCCAGATCGAGGCGAGGCTTCACGCCGATGCCGACCACGACGAGGTCGGCTTCGAGCGTGCTTCCGCCCTTGAGGCTGACCTTCCTGCCGTCGATCTCCGTCACGCCATCCTGCAGATGAAAGACGACGCCATGCTCCTCGTGGAGCGCACGCACGAAATCGCCCATGTCAGGCCCTAGGATGCGCTCCATTGGCCGCCGCTCAGGCGCGACCACATGCACCTCGATGTCACGTTCGCGCAGCGCGGCGGCAACTTCGAGACCGATGAAACTCGCGCCGATCACAACGGCGCGCTTTGCCGTCGCTGCGCCCGCGATGATCGCGCGACAGTCGGCCAGCGTGCGCAACGTGTGAACATGCGGCTGGTCCGCGCCCGGGATCTTCAGCTTGACCGGCTCGGCGCCGGTCGCGAGCAGCAGCCGGTCAAACGGCACGGTCTTGCCGTCACCAAGCACCACATGCCGCGCTTTCCCGTCGATGGCCGCGACCCGTGTGCGCAGCCGAAGACCGATGTTCAATTCGGAATAGAAATCATCCGGCCGGAGCGGCACCCAATCCTCGGGCGCCTTGCCGGCCAGATAATCCTTGGACAGGTTCGGGCGATCCACCGGCGGCGCCTCATCGTTGCTGAGCATGGTGATCTCGCCGCCGTAACCGTCGCGGCGCAGCATCTCTGCCGCGGCAAAGCCTGCAGCGCCCCCGCCGATGATGACGATGCGACGCGGTGCGTCGGCCGGCGGCGTCCTGGCCGGACCTGTGTGATCGCGCTTACACCGCACGACAACGCGGTCGGCCGCCTGTTCGACCTGCCAGACGGACAGCGACGAGAGCGCAGGGGCACGCATCGCCTCGCCGGTGCGCAAATCGAAGCAGGCGTGATGCCAGGGGCAGCGGACGCTGGCGTCGACGACGAGGCCGTCGGCGAGCGGGCCGTGATAGTGGCTGCAGAATGCGTCGATCGCGAAAGTGTCGGAGCCCGTGCGCACCAGCAGCACGGCCTCCTTGTCCACGTGACCGAGCAGCATGCCGTTCTTGAAATCGCTCAACGACACGCCGAGCGCGAGATCCGGACCTTCCAGCTTGCCTTCGTCGTCGGACATGGCGGATGCCTCCTTCGCTGGAGCATGATCCGGAACGGTGCGAAGCGTTTTCCGAAAAGATCATGCTCATTCAAACCTAGAGCGTGACGGCGCTTCGACGCGATCCCGTCCCCACTCCCGCGTCGGCTCCGGCAGATCAGAGCTGCCTTGCCACCAAGCCACAATCGGACAATCGGTTCCTCCGGTTCAAAAGGCCGTGCTGACAACGCGCCGCTCGAACTCTGCACACGCGCACAAGCGCGGTCCCGCGGCGCATCAGCGCCCGGGGTTGTGCAGTTCGTCTGCCCTCGAAAATGCGAGAGGGCGCAGGGAAGGCCGGACCTCGACTGAGGCCCGTGGCCCGCCTGCGGAAAAAATGCAGGCGGCAGGTACCACAGGTCCAGCCGGACGAGCCCGGCCTTCCCTGCGCGATGGTTTTAACGGCTGCTTCGCGATCTCCCCGGTGCGCCGGGCTTGTTGGCCACCGTTTGCGCATGCTGCTTTCGCATCAGCGCGACCTCAGCGTCGGGAGGTCAGGACCACGCGACTTGACCGTCCGCATCGAACTTGCTCGCCGGCCCGCAAATGCAAAGCCCCAAATCCGATGCGTCCACCGCTCCCCGCTGCTACGCCTCGTGACGATCGGCCGAAACGTCCCTCTTCATCGCGGCGGGATAAGCGAGATCATCGTCGTGATTTGCCCGACATGGCAAGGCCAGGGACGTGCGACAGACTGGCACGACGGGCAGTTTGCGCAGGGAGGTCATGCGGAACATGCCCGTCGGGCGGATGATTGCACGGGTTGCGGATCGCAACACCGCGGGCCGCCACGTCGCTCCGAAGCGGCCATCCTCCCTGATTGCTTTGGCTGCCCCCTCCCGATCGAACGGCAAAAAACCTCGCGCATTGATTGCCGACGGGGCGAGCAAAAGCTAAACCACGGCCGGATCGTGGGGGAAAAGCACATGCACGCGCCAGTTGCCGATTCGAAACCGAGTCTGATCCATGGCACGGCGTACAGGCCGGATATCGACGGACTTAGAGCCGTTGCCGTCATCTCGGTCGTCGGGTTCCACGCCTTCCCTCATGCGCTTCGCAGCGGATTCGTCGGGGTCGACATCTTCTTTGTCATATCCGGATTTCTGATCACCTCGATCATCGTCGCGGACCTCGCCAACGGATCGTTCCATCTTTCGACATTTTACGCTCGTCGCGTCAGGCGCATTTTCCCGGCCCTGATCCTGGTTCTCTTCACGGCACTCTTGCTCGGCTACGTGTTTCTATACACCGACGAATACAAGGAGCTTGGCAAGCAGGTCGTTGCGAGCGCCGGATTTGCCGCGAACCTGTTGTTCTGGAAGGAGGCGAACTATTTCGACGTGGCTGCGGAAACGAAGCCGTTGCTGCACCTGTGGTCGCTGGGTATCGAAGAGCAATATTACATCGTTTGGCCGGCGCTCTTATGGCTGTGTTGGCGGACAAAGAAGCGCGCTCTGCCGTACCTCGTGGGGCTGCTGTTCATCGCATCGTTTCTGCTTAACATCAGAGCGACGAGTCTCAGCCCGGCAGAGGCGTTCTACTCGCCGCTCACGCGAGCATGGGAGCTGTTCGCAGGCGGCTTGGTGGCGATCGCATCGTCCCAACACACCAAACGGCCATTCGGCTTTATCCCTGACGCCCGCCTTCGAATGCCCGTTTCCGATCTGCTCGCAATTTCAGGGCTGGTTCTATTGGCGGCGAGCCTGATCCTGATTTCAAAAAATACTCCGTTTCCGGGCTGGGCTGCATTGATGCCTGTCATCGGCACCTGCATGCTTGTCGGCGCCGGACCGTACAGCTGGGTGGCCCGGCACGTTCTTGCGCATCCCATTCTGGTCGGAGTCGGGCTGATCAGCTACCCGCTCTATCTCTGGCACTGGCCTCTGCTCGTCTTTACTCGCGCCTGGCTCGGCGGGGCGGGCTCCGCGCCGGTCCGTTCCGGCGTCGTCGTGCTCAGCGTGGGATTGGCTTGGATCACGTACAGGTTTCTGGAACAGCCGATTCGTTCTGGTCGATCCGCCTTGCGATCGGTCCCCTTGCTGGGCGGTACGTTGGCGACGCTCGCGGGAGTCGGCGCCCTGGCCATGATCTATGGCTGGACCATTCATCCAGGCGATATCGACAGCTACGCAGCCTATTTCGATTCATTTCGCACCGGCGCATCGCCGGCTCGCGAAGAGATGGTGGAGGTCAACCAAAACCAGTGCAACTTCTACAACTTCGAGAGTCCGCTGCCGACGCGGGTTCCCCGCGCCGCGATCAGCCCGGATTGCTACACCAGCCACTCCCACAGAACGGTGCTCCTGTGGGGCGACTCCCATTCGGCACATCTGTTTTACGGCCTGCGGAAAACGCTGCCGTCCGACGTATCCTTGCTGCTGACCTATGCTTCGGGGTGCCGCCCACACCCGATCGACGTGACGAAGCTGGAAACGGACTACTGCGAAAAGTCCAACGCGTTTGCGCTATCGACGATACGGCAGGTCGTCCCCGATGTCGTGGTCATCTCCTTCAACAACTCCTTCGACGCGGAATATCTGCGGCAGGTGTCGCGCGAGATCAGACAGCTCGGCGTGAAGAGGGTGATCGTTCTCGGACTGGTACCTCACTGGGAGCCGGTTCTCTTCAAGGTGGTCATGCAGCATTATTGGGAGCTCACCCCATCACGAATCTCGACGCATCTCGACCAGCACGCGCTCGACATCGATAAGGCATTCCGAAGCGAGCTCCAGGCGAACGAGCCTTTCGAATACCAGAACCTGTTCGACTTCTTCTGCAACGCAGAAGGCTGCCTCATCTATCTCGACCGCAACCGGCGCGAAGGCCTCGTGAGCTTCGACAATGCGCACCTGCGGCCTCGAGCGTCCCTTTACCTTGCTGAGCACCTGCTTACGCCGTTGATCCAGCGCGACGTCCAGCCACCGGCCGACGCGCGGGGGAGCGCTGTCGCGAAGTGACCAGGAGGGAGGGAATTACGATGACGACGCCTTGGCTTCCCTCGCGCCCGGCTCGTAAGCCTGGTTAGTCCAGCAAGGCGCAGCCCGCCATCTCATTAAGAACATGGCGGGTTACGCGGCCGCGGACGAACTCCGGACAAATTCGGACGTGTTTGGGCGCGGTCGCTACCCCGCCCACGATCTGCTGCAGTTGATAGCGCAAGCCGAGGCCGGCACGCGAACGGCCGGAGCAACGGAAGGATCGGGGTCCCGCCCAACTTCAGCTCGCTACGCTGCCCCACAATTACACCGCTGCCGCCGCACCCCCACCATCGCAATACCGCCATGGGCTTGGCGCTATCCGGGCTTCGCCAAACCTGAGCCAAACTTCAGCCCGGTTCCAATGGAACCATGCGTGCATAGTAAGAAAAATTGGGGGAGCGTTCGGTGCATTGTGCGGCGCGCGTAGTTGTTTGCGCACTCATCTCGACCGTCGTTGCGATGCCGGCCGGCAGCGCCAGAGCCCAGCAACTGCGGCAGCGCGCGCCCGCAGCCGCTGTCGCCCCCGCCGCCCCAGCGGTGGGTCCTTCCATGGGCTCCTTGCCCGACCGGGAAGCGCTGAATTCCGGGACCGTGACGGTGATCACCGCTCCGATCGGCGGTCCGATGTCGGTGATGGGCTCCGACATGGCCGCCGTCCTCGACGACGGCGAGAATCTGCGCGTGCTGCCGATCCTGGGCAGGGGCCCGGCGCAAAATCTCATCGACATCGTCATGTTGAAGAACATCGACATGGGCTTCGTCACGACCGACGCACTGGACTATGTGAAGAACGAATACAACATCCCGGACCTCGGCCAGCGCGTGCGCTACATCGCAAAGCTGTTCTACAACGAGGTTCATATCATCGCGCGGCCGGAAATCCGCAGCCTGCAGGATCTCGAGGGAAAGCGCGTGTTCGCCGAACGCAGTATCGGCCTGCCGGCGGCGCGCGCGATCTTCAGACGCTTCGGCATTCGGGCCGACATCGACTCGCAAACCGATCCGACCGGCGGTCTGCAGAAGCTCATCGACGGCCAGGGAGACGCCTGGATCGCCTCCGTGTCGAGAGATGCGCCCATCATCAAGAGCGTCAAGAACGACGGCGGCCGACTGCATCTGCTTTCGGTTCCCTACGACCGCTCGCTGCAGGACATCTACTTCCCCTCGAACTTCACGTCCGACCAATATCCGAACCTGGTGCCGCCGGGCATCAAGATCGAGACCGTCGCGGCGCCCACCGTGCTCATGGTCTATAATTGGCCCGAGCAGAGCGAGCGTTACCGGCGCACGGCGCGTTTCGTGAACGCGCTGTTCGACAAGATCCAGATTCTGCAGTCGCCGCCACGCAATCCCAAATGGCGCGACACCGTGCTGTCGGCCACAGTCCCCGGACTGATACGCTTCAAGGCGGCGCAGGAATGGCTGGACGGCGCGCGAACGGAGCCATCGCCGCCGCAGATCCAAGGATCTCCGGCGGAATTCCGCAAGTTCCTCCAGGAGCGCAAGGCTCAGGTCAATCTCACGCCCGAACAGGCCGCGCAGCTCTACAGCGATTTCCTAAGACGGCAGCGGACCAAGGAGGCGCGGTAAGGCGGGCCACCGCGCGACACGTGACCGGCGTGCCTTGAAACCGAAGAGGACGACACAGCACCGACACCCGGATTCGTATCGCCTCCGTAGGCGGGTGGCGAAACCGTCCGCACCCCCGTCAGATCAACGTCCCGCGATGTCCCGCCATGCCGTTGCCGGGGTGGTCAGCCCTTTTGAACAAGGTCATTGTGACCCGTCGTCGTCGCCCACCCGCCACGCCAGAAATCGAGTGCGCCCATGAAGCTTCGTCCGCTCGGCCGTTCCGGCCTCACCGTTCCGCCCCTCTGCTTCGGCTGCAACGTGTTCGGCTGGACCGTGGATGAGGCCGCCTCGTTCCGCCTGCTCGACAAGGTGCTGGACTCGGGGCTGAACTTCCTGGACACCGCCGACGTCTATTCGCGCTGGGTGCCGGGCCATAGCGGCGGCGAGTCCGAGACCATCATCGGCAAATGGATGAAGCTACGCGGCAACCGCGATCGTATCATCCTCGCCACCAAGGTCGGCATGGACATGGGCGACGGCAAGGTCGGGCTGAAGGCCGACTACATCGCCCGCGCGGTCGAGGATAGCCTGCGCCGGCTGCAGACCGACGTGATCGATCTCTATCAGTCGCACAAGGACGACGAGACGACGCCGCAGGAAGACACCCTGGCGGCCTATGACAAGCTGATCAAGGCCGGCAAGGTGCGCGCGATCGGCGCCTCGAACTTCTCCGCGGAGCGGCTGCAGGCCGCGCTCGACATTGCCAAGAACGACGGCCTGCCGCGCTATGAAAGCCTGCAGCCGGAATACAGCCTCGCCGAACGCTCGTCCTACGAAGGCGCGCTGCAGCGCGTCTGCGAACAGAACGGGGTCGGCGTCATCACCTTCTTCTCACTCGCTGCGGGCTTCCTGACCGGCAAGTATCGCTCGGAAGCCGATTTCGGCAAGAGCCCGCGCGGCGAGCGTAGCGTTGCCAAATACATGAACCCGCGCGGCATGCGCATCCTGGCCGGCCTCGACGAGGTCGCCAAGGAGACCGGCGCCGAGCCAGCTTCGATCGCGCTGGCTTGGCTCTTGGCCAAGCCGTCGGTTACTGCCCCGATCGCGAGCGCCACCAAGCCGGAGCATGTCGACACGCTGGTCGCGGCAACCAAGCTCGCGCTCAGCAAGGACCAGGTCGCGCGGCTCGACGCAGCGAGCGCGTGAGCCGCGAACCGACGGAAGTCCGGCCCCGCCGATCTGGTCGGCACCCAGCCACCGGCGCGCCGCCTAGCCCGCCGCATCCGCAAAGAGCCCCCGCGAAGGCCGATCTCAGCATCTGGCTCGCTCGGGCGAGGATGGGTTTATCGGCCGTCAAGGAGACCTGAGCCGCGCTATCCGGACATTCTGAAGCACCCGGCGGGCTTCCCACACGGTCCGCCCTGGCATAGAATTGGGTTGGAGCGCGGTAAGCGCATCCGCGCCATTTGCTTTACAGGATCATGAAACGATTCATCTGTGAGCAGAACGTCGCTCATTTTCAGCGGCTTTTGAGCGAAACCAGCGAGCCGACCCTGCAAGGGACGCTGGGACGGCTGCTGGCGACCGCCAAGCGCGAGCTGGCGCTGCTCGACGCGGATCAGGACGGGGCGGCCCCATCGCTGCACGGGCAACGCCCGACCGAGCCCGGCGACGCAGCCTCGATCCGGCGGCAATTCCTCGCGGACTTCGACGGCTCGCCGCATCCCTACATGCTGCTCGATCCCGGACCGCGCCTGCAGATCGTCGATATCAACGCCGCCTACGCCGCCGCGACCTTCACGACGCGCGAGGACATCGCCGGAAAATCGCTGTTCGAGGTCTTCCCGGACAATCCGGACGAGCCCCTCGCCGACGGCGTCAGCAACCTCTACACGTCACTGAAGACGGTCGCCCAGACCGGCCGCCCGCATGCGATGGCCATCCAGCGCTACGACGTGCGCGGTCCGGCCGGCGCGTTCGTCGAAAAACACTGGCAGCCGGTGAACACGCCCATCCACGACGATGAAGGACGGCTGGTTTTCCTGCTGCATCACGTGGAAGACGTCACCGATCAGGTGGTGCGCTGAGAACGACGCGGCCGCGCCGGACCGCGACCGGATGGTTCGCTTTGCACCAGCAGCTTGCCGGTGCTGCCATTGACGAAATGCAGGGATCCGCAGGCTGGGCACGGCATCGAAACATAGGCCTGGTCGCTCTCGCACAGCGGGAGGTCCGGCGGGAGGTCCGTGAGCCAATGCTGCACGTTCATCCCCGTTCTCGGGCACTTGTAGACGATATTGCGGTCCATGGCTGATAGGCCGTCCCTGTGTCGGCGTGGTTGCGCTGCGTCAATCCCGGGCAGCGCTACTGCATCGTAGAGCGCGCGGGCTGCGGTGCATGTTGCTGCAATCCCCTCAAGATGGAGTCGCGGTGCGCCACATGCCCGGCCTGGCAGCGGCGAAACGTATCCAACAGCGCCAGCGCCGACGTGGCGTCGTGGCCATGACTATCCAACTCCGCAACGATCTGCTCCTGACGAGCCATGTGATGCGCGCCTTGCGCAACCCGCTTGTCGGCGTCGATCAAATGCTTCAACTCGACCGTGCGATCCATTGCCAGTGCTCCCGATCAGACGCCATCAATTGTCGCTGCTCCGGCTTGGCTCAGCGCGCGATGCCGGCAACGGCGCTGGCCATCACCGGCGCCTTCGCCGCCACGACGACGGCAACGCTCTCGCGGCCTGCGAGGTCCGCCGAGCGAAACGAGATACTGACGGCTGCAACGGCAGTTGCCGCCACCAAAGCCATGATCACGATCTTCAGATGGGTCGCTCGATCGGCGGTGTAAATCGAATGGTTCATCGGAGCACCGAAGCCGTTGTCCGCAGTCGAAACTTACGCAAACCGGCGCCCAGGGGCCATTCGGGGGCGTTCCTTACGTAGTTCGCCGGAGCTGCGGTCTCATCCCTCGCCGGGTGCGGAACGCCGCAGCAGCGGTGGGGCGCGGAAGCAGCCGGCGGCAGCCGCACCGCCAAAGCTGACGGTATCGCGCAGGATTGGGCGCGCGAACAGGCGGCGCAGGGCTTTCCTGGCGCCGCGCGAAGCCTCATCATGGTCTCCATGAACGTCATGAACGACGCAGGACAGCGCCCGCGGCGCACCATCGGCCATTCGACCAATCTCGTGGGACGCCCCTCCGAGTGGCTGGCGAGTTGTGCCTTCAACGACGCGCCGGTGCCGCTGCACATCTGGGGCGTCGTCGAGATGAACGCGAACCTGTTTACGATGCTGGCGCAGGCCGACGACCTCGCTGAAGCCGGCGAGGCGTTCTCCGCCTACATGATGGCGATGTTCGGCCTCGATCCCGAGCAGCGCCCGGCGACCGCCGCCGACAAGCGGCGCTTTCGTTCGTCGTTCTTGCGGCTGATCCAGGGCTGGAGCTTCGACAGCAATGGGGCGGAGGGCGCCGTGCTGAAGGGCTGGGTCGAGAGCAGGTTCGGCATCTGTCCCTCCTTCCACAATGAGATCATCGAGCGGGTGTCGAGCCGCGCCTGGACGCGCTATGTCGAAGAGAAGATGTCGAGCCGCTTCCACAACAACGCGATCTGGGTGCAGCTGGATCTGCTGTTCGAGTTCTGTCAATGGGCGATCCGACGCTTCGCTTTCCCGGGCCAGACGCATCTGACGCTGTATCGCGGCGTCAACGCGTTCGACGAGCATTGGATCGTGGAGCGGACGGGGCGGCGCGAGGCGGTGGTACGGCTGAACAATCTGGTCTCGTTCTCGTCCGACCGCGACACTGCCGGCTGCTTCGGCGACACCATCCTCACCGCGCGCGTGCCGTTGTGCAAGATCCTGTTCTTCAACAGCCTGCTGTCGTCGCATCCGCTCAAGGGCGAAGGCGAGTATCTGGTGATCGGCGGCGAATTCCGCGTCGGCGTGGACTATGTCTGAGAAAGCCCGCATGACCGCGACTGACCTCGAGGATCGCGCGCTCGCAGCCTATCTCGGCTTTGCGATCGGCGATGCGCTCGGGGCCACCGTCGAGTTCATGACCAGAAGCGAGATCGCCGCGCAGTACGGCGTGCATCGCGAGATCATCGGCGGCGGCTGGCTGAAGCTTGCGCCGGGAGAGGTGACCGACGACACCGACATGTCGCTCGCCCTGGGCCGCTCCCTGATCCGCAAGGCTGGTTTCGATGCCCGTGACGTCTGCGAGGAATTTGCAAGCTGGCTGATGAGCGGGCCGGCGGATGTCGGCAACACCTGCCGGCGCGGCATCCGCCGTTATGTCGCGCACGGCACAGTCGAAGGCGCCTTCTCCGAGGGCGACGCCGGCAACGGCGCGGCCATGCGCGTGCTGCCCGTGGCGCTCGCGACCTTGGGCGCGCCCGGCAAGGCCCAGGAGTGGACGCTGGCGCAGGCGCGTGCCACGCATCATCATCCGCTTTCCGACGACGCATGCCTTGCGCTGGTGCGCATGACGCACGGCCTGCTGCAGGGCGGCGGAAAAGACGCGGTGCGGCACGAGGCCGAGGCCCTTGTCGGCAAGCACCGCGCGTTTCGCTTCACGCCCTATCCGGGGCAATGCTCCGCCTTCATCGTCGACACCATGCAGACCGTGCTGCATCATTACTTCGGCGCGGACTCCTTCGCCGAGATCGTCGTGCAAACCGTCAACCAGGGCGGCGACGCCGACACCGCCGGCGCGATCGCCGGGATGCTGGCCGGCGCAACCTACGGGCTGGAGGCCATCCCTGGGCGCTGGCTCGCGGCGCTCGACCAGGACGTCGCCGCAACGATCCGCGCGCAGGCGGTGCGACTGCTGGCGATGTCGCGGGCGGCCGGCCCGGAAGGCTGATCAACCCGGAACGCTCCCGATCAACCGACGTGCCGGCCTGCTGCGCTCGCCCGCGCCGCCATGTCGGCCTTGCGTGCGATCAGCTTCTCGGCCAGTCCAATGCTGCCGCCATGCGCGGTCACCACCGTCCGGATCGCATCGTCGGGAATGCGGGTGACCACGGCGATGGCATCTTCGATCGCAGCGGGGCTCATGTCGCCGAACAGCCTGACCGCATGCGGATTGTCGGGATCTGCGCGCAATGTGTCGAGTTCGCCAACGCGTGGACCGAATGCCTTGCCTTTCGGGTCCCCCTGCGCGCGAAACTCGAGCGCGCCGCCGACATCGAGCGTCGTGACCACGCCGTTCACGACGCCCTGGTTGTCGCCGTCGAATCCGGCCGCATCCCAGTTGGCCGTCCAGGCGTGCACACCGAACCAGCGCTGCGCCGCTCTGCGCTCGTCCGCGCTGAGCGCCGACACATGGTGCTTCGCGAGCGCGACCAACACGGTCGCGACCTGATCCGGCGCCTTGGTCTTGATGTAAGTGAGCGTCGGAGCGCCGGCGAGCCGATAGAGCCTGGCCGCGATGATCTCGTTGCGCGCATGCGCGGCCGACTCCAGCGACTTCACATAGAACCGCCGGCCCGCCGCGTCTTGATAGATGCCGGCGGGATGACTGCCCATGCCGCGGCCGATCTTCTGCATCGAGGCGGTGTCGAGGACCTCCTCATCGGCATCGTCGATGGCTTTCGTCCGCTTCACCAAAGCGAGCTGCGCCGGGGTTTCGATCGCGCCCGGACGGACGCGGCGAACCTCGCGAATGGCCTGCTCGGGCGGCATGCCCAGCTCGACCAGCAGCCGGGCAGCGATCATGCCGGCGCGGCCGAGCCCGCCCTTGCAATGCACGACGATATCTTCGCCCTGGCGCAGAAGCGCGCGGATCTCGCGGCCATGGCTCTGCCACTGCGCCTCGAAGCCTGGGGGCGGCACCGAATAGTCCGGGATCGGCAGATGCCGCCAGTCGAGCCCGCGGGCACGGACCTCCGCGCCGAGATTTGGCACCTTGAGCGCCGCGAGCTCGGCCGGCTCGACCAGCGTCAGCACCGCGCGCGCGCCCCAGGCAGCGATGACGTCGAGATCGGCGGCGAGTTCGCGCGCCCAGGCCCCGGTGTACGCGACGCTGTCATGCTTGCCGGGACAGAAGGTGATCCCGATCCGCCCATGCGAGGGGCTCGCCCGCACCTCCGCGATCTCCAGAGGATGGGTCTGGCTCGTCCGCGCTCCAACCATGCAGCCGCTTTCGCAAACCCTACTGGATTGAACAGCGTAGCCACCGCGGCGACGCGCTCCGCTCTGAAGCTGCCGACCATAATCCTTTTCCGCTCAACTCCCAACCAGCGTTCCCGCTGCGGCGGATCCACGCCTCCCCGCTCGCCTTCACGACGACGCGCGTTGGCAAGACCCGCCGCGCGTTCGAACCGACGAAGGAAAAGCGTCGACCGGGACGCGATCAAGCGTCCAGGGCAGGACCATCCGGGCTCAGTTCGAATGTCAGCCAGACTGGGCTTCGATCACCACCTTCAGCGCGTTGTTCCTGGCGGCGTTGGCAAAGGTATCGTAGGCCTCGATCATCTGCTCCATCTTGAAGCGATGGGTGATCAGCCGCGTCGGATCCAATTTCCCGGACTGAACCGTCTTGAGCAACATGGGCGTCGTCGCGGTGTCGACCAATCTGGTGGTGATGGCGATGTTGCGGTCCCAGAGCTTCTCCAGATGGAGGTCGACCTTGACGCCATGCACGCCCACATTCGCGATCACCCCGCCCGGCACGACGATGTCCTCGCAGGTGATGAAACTGGCGGGAACGCCGACCGCCTCGATCGCGGTGTCCACACCGCGGCCAGCGGTCATCTCCATGATCCTGTCGGCGGCCTTGCCGCCGACATTGTTGATGACATCCGTCGCGCCGAAACGTGACGCGACCTCGAGCCGATTGTCGTCCATGTCCACCATGATGATCCGCGCGGGCGAATAGAATTGCGCGGTCAACAGAGCGGCAAGCCCAATCGGCCCGGCGCCGACGATTGCGACCGTCGAACCGGGCTGCACCTTGCCGTTGAGCACGCCGCATTCGAAGCCGGTCGGAAGGATGTCGCTGAGCATCACCAGCGCTTCCTCGTCCGTCCCGGGCGGAATGTGGTACAGGCTGGTGTCCGCATGCGGGATCCTGACGAACTCGGCCTGCGTCCCGTCGATCCTGTTGCCCAGAATCCAGCCGCCGGTCACGCAGTGGGAGTACATCCCCCGCCGGCAGTAGTCGCACTTGCCGCAGGACGAGATGCAGGAAACCAGGACGTGGTCGCCCGGCTTGAAGCCAGTCACGGCCGCGCCGACCGCGTCGACGACGCCAACCCCTTCATGGCCGAGGATACGTCCTGGAGCGCAGGTCGGAACGTCTCCCTTGAGGATATGAAGGTCCGTCCCGCAGATCGTCGTTTTCGTGATCCTGACGACCGCATCCGTCGCGTCGACCACGGCCGGCTTCGGCCGCTCCTCGACTTTTTTGGTTCCGGGTCCGAGATAGACAAGTGCTTTCATGTGCAGCTCCTGCTTCGACGACACCTCGCGGGCCGCGCCGCCAGGCGCTCGCCTGTCCGTCACCTTGCTCTTACCTATTCATACTGCGATCAATTGACGGCCGTGACCGGCTTGATGACGGCGATCGCCGATCACACCTGTTTGTGAACAGGAGGTTGCGCATGCCACGCTTCATCGTTCGATTCATGAAGGACATCCTCGGCGAAACGGCCAAGTCTGCGAGATCTGCGAGAATGCCGTCGAGCTCGATGCGGGAAGCGAACGCGAGGCCGAACAGAAAGCCAAGGAACGATTCTGCCGGATCCACGGCACCCATGACTGGTCTCTCCATGCAGATCGTGTGAAGGTGGCTCCGGGCGATTTCCCGTCGTAGTTCCAGCCTCGTGCACGCCATTCGGTTGGCCGACAGACTGATCGCCGCTTCCGTTGAGGTCAGGCATCAAACGCATGGAACCCTCGGTATGACAGAAGCCTTCAGACTCTCGACCGTCCTCTTGTCCGTCGCATGTTGCGTCTTCGCGATTGCCGCACCCTGTGCGGCCGCAGATGCAGCCCATGGCAAAGACATCGCAAAACGCTGGTGCGCGAGCTGCCATCTCGTCGAAAGCGGGCAGACGAGTGCAACCGATCGGGCGCCGCCGTTCAGCTATCTGGCGACAATTCCGGAGTTCGATCAGAACAGGCTGGCCTTCCTGCTGCTCCTGCCGCATCCGAACATGCCGAAGGTCTCGCTCAATCAGGCAGATGTCGCAGATCTGGCGGACTACATCCGCTCGGTCAAATGAGCGCGCCGCGGCGGGTGCCCGGGCGCTGCGGAATCAAGCCCTTGCAGGCACATTCGGCCGCGGTTGGGCTCAGGACATCTACGTAGGGAGACCACCTTAAGAATTCTGCCTAAATTTCCACGCGGGCGGGGCTCGCGTAATTGATCTCCATCAACAGGAGATTGCCATGCTCACCGCCGCCCTCAACGTCCGTCCGCTCGTCACCCACAAGCCGGTGCCGTCCGTGTCCCGCGTTTCCGATCAGTTCGCAGCGATCGCAGGCCTGGTCGCAAGCGAGTTCTCCTACAAGAAGGATGAGGAGATCTTCGGGGAAGGCGAGACCGCCGAATATGTCTATCAGGTGGTCTCGGGCTCGGTCCGGACCTACAAGCTGCTGTCGGACGGACGGCGCCAGATCGGCTCCTTCCACGTGCCGGGCGACGTGTTCGGTCTCGAAGCCGGCACGGCCCACCGCCTGACGGCCGAAGCCATTGTCGACACAACCGTACGCCTGGTGAAGCGCTCGAGCCTCGAAAAGGCAGCCACCACCGAGGTCCAGGTGGCGCGCAAATTGTGGAGCATGACAGCCGCCGAGCTCAAGCATGCCGAAGACCATATGCTGCTGCTCGGTCGCAAGAACGCGATGGAAAAGGTCGCGGCATTCCTTCTGGAGATGGACCGGCGGCTCGCCGGGGCCGGCATGCTGGCGCTGCCGATGTGCCGGCGCGATATCGGCGACTATCTCGGCCTGACGCTGGAGACGATCTCCCGCGCGCTGTCTCAGCTCCATGCCGAGGGCGTTCTCGGGTTTTCCGGTGCCCGGCAGATCGTGCTGCGCAATCGTCAGCACCTGCGCGACATGGATGCGTGAGCCGCGCATGGCCGACGCCGCCGACGGTTGGCCACCACTCGTCAAGTGGCCAACCCCAGAGGGAGGGCGGACATATTCATGGCGAATAGGCGGCGACGCTGAAGAGCCATCAATTTGCTGAGGCTTGTCCGTGGCGAGGTTCGTCCCGAGCGTCTCAGCCCTTTTAAGTAGAATATTTATCTATATCAAACTATAGATCGTAATAGAATATCGAGAATTGAGCAGAACTCGCACGCCGCTTAGCGGCGACGCAGAGCTTGTATACTGTCAAAAAGTCCTAGAAGCCAGTAGTGTCCCCGTAGCTCCATAAGATGAGCGAGTCACGTCCGTGAAATAAATTAATCCACGACTCCTGATGACTCTCGTTGACACGATACAACCACGAATATAACATACGTTATCCTCAATTTTACCGACCCTCCCGTCGCAACGACGGAGCTACCTGATGCCGCAGCAGCCCACGGTTCTTCTGATCGACGACGATGAGGATATGCGGTGGGTGATGCGCAACATCCTTGTCGGCGCCGGCTTTACGGTCGCGGAAGCTGACGCAGGTGGAGCAGGCTTGGCAGCCGCCTCGCTCCGGATGCCGGATGCCGTACTGCTCGACATGCGCATGCCTGGACTTGGTGGCGACGAAGTGCTGCGACAGCTAAGACGTCTCGCGCCGGATCTCCCTGTGATCATCGTCACAGGCCACGGCAGCATTCCGGGCGCCGTGAGCGCCATGCAAGGCGGCGCATTCGAATACATCACAAAGCCGTTCCGTAACGAACATCTGATGGACATCGTCCGCCGGGCGCTCAAGGGCTGGAGCAGCGCCGATCGCAGGCGTCGGAGCGGCGTCGCCGCGACTCTCACCGAAGCCATGGGGCGGAGCCAGGCGATCGAGGATCTGATCTGCCAGGTCCAGGCGGTCGTCTCGACGGATTATTCGGTCGTGATCCAGGGCGAGACCGGCACGGGAAAGGAGATCGTCGCGCGCTGCCTTCATCAGCATGGTCGCCGGGCCGAGCAGCCGCTCGTTGTCGTCGACTGCGGGACGATCGGCGAAACGCTCACCAACAGCGAATTGTTCGGTCACGAGAAGGGCGCCTATACGGGCGCTCACGAGCGTCGCCATGGCTGGTTCGAAGAAGCCGCGGACCGCGGAACGATCTTCCTGGACGAAATCGGCAATCTCGGCCTGAGCGGACAGAAGGCCGTGCTGCGAGCCCTCGAAGAGCATACGATCTTCCGCGTCGGAGGCACGCGGCCGATCCACGTCGACATGCGCGTCATTGCCGCAAGCAACGACGATCTGGAGGAGCGCGCTCGAGCCGGGAGCTTTCGGGAGGATCTCTTCTTCCGTCTGGCCGAGTATGTCATCACCCTGCCGCCGCTCCGCACGAGGCCGGAAGACATTCCCTATCTATCGAAGCGATTCCTGAAGCAGGCCTGCGAGGCGCTCAATCGTCCGCCGATCGACATCTCGCCTGCGGCGATCGATCTGCTCCAGTCCCACCGCTGGCCGGGGAATGTGCGCGAGCTGCGCAATGTGATCAAGCGGGCTGTCCTCCTCGCCACCGACGACGTGATGCCGAGTCATCTTGCCTGCAGCCTTGGCCGGGACTGTTCCGCTCGCGCCGGCTCCCAGCAGCGCATGACCGCATCCTCGGCATCGCTGCGCCAGCGCATCCGCAGTGAAGTCGACGTAATCGAACGCGACGCGGTGTTCGACGCTCTCGAACGCGCCGGAGGAAACAAGGCCGAAGCGGCACGGATCCTCGGCGTGGACTACAAGACGTATCGCGTGAAGCTGAAGAAGCTGACGGAACGCCAAGGGGCAGCTCTTGATGAGCGCCCTTGAGCGGCCTGTCGAGGCCATCACAGATCGCTCGCCACCGGCGACCGTGGTCACGCTGTTTGCCTTCGCCAGGGCGGCCGACATGGTCCGGGCTCCGCCGCTGGAGCGCGAGGGCCTCCTGCTTCACCGCGCAGGACAAGTCGCGGCGGTGGCAGGCCTCGTTCCTGCCGAGGACTACTGCGGCGCCGCGGCTGCGGAGCATCTGGCCGACGCCGCCTGGCTCGCGCCACGCGTACGGCAACACGCCGAGTTGGTCAGCTGGACCATGACATGGTCTGCGGTCTTTCCTGTACCCTTCGGTACGCTCTATTCGAGCCTCGATGGTCTGTCCGCGTTCGTGCATGCGCATGAAGCGACCATCATGCGTTTTCTCGAAATGACTGCCGGCAAGCAGGAGTGGGAGCTGCAGGCGAAGGCGTCCCTCGCCGATCCCGGCGTGCTCGACGAGTTGGCCCGCGATGCATGGCCGGGCTGGCAGGAATTGCCCAAGGGCACGCGCTATATGCGCATCTGCCGGGACCGCGCCAAGCTGCATGAACTGGGACGCGCCAAGGCGCTTGAAATGGCGCGTGGCGCTGTCGGGACCATTCAGGCTCTGACGACCGATATGCACGAGGCCAGGCGCGGTCGTGACAGCGGCGGGAACGAGTTGGTTGCCCGCTGGGCGCTTCTCGTCCCCACGGAAAACATTCAAACCTTGCAGGCCCGCACCCATGCGCTGAACGGCTGCGCTCCGAACCAACTGCTCAATCTCAGCCTCTCCGGTCCGTGGCCGCCCTTCAGCTTTCGGCCGGACCTCAGGTGAAGTGATCCGTTGCCTGGAGCGCGCGAGCGCCCCGGGCCAAGCACCGGGAGCTACGACATCCATGTCGTGGCCGGTCGCATAATGCCGAGGATGACAGATGAATCTCGTGACGCTGCATTACGAGACCCTGTTCCACGCCCTCATGGCGACGATCCCGTCGTCGATCCTGATCCTCGACGAGCGACTTGCGGTCGTGACCGTGAACCACAATTTCCTCGAGAAATCGCGCGCAACCCTGAATTCGATCTTGGGGCGCCGGTTGCAGGAAATCTTCCCGTCGGCGTTCGAAGACACGGCGCTGGAAGCCCAAATCCGCAAAGTCGTCGCGTCCGGCAATACGCTGCACCGTCAGCGGATGAGCTATCGTGCCCCCGGTGTTCCGCTGCGGATCTATTCGTACAGCATCTGTCCATTGCGGCTGCAGGACGATGCGCGCGGCGCCATTCTCGTGATGGATGATGTGACGGACCTCTTGAAACTAAGCGAAGAAGTACGCCGGATGCAGACGCATCTCGCCCGCATCGTCGAAAGCGCCGGAGACCTGATCATCTCGACCGACCCGAAGGGCGCGATCATGACCTGGAATGCCGCGGCCGAGAAGTCGACGGGCTACGCGGCGGCGGAAGTGCGCGGTACGCGGCTGGCCGAGCACATCGACGAGCCGGAAAATAGCGAAGTGGAGGCCTGCTTCCGCAACATCGCCGAGATCGCCGAAAACCAGCCGGTCGAGTGGCCCATGCGCTGCCGGAGCGGAACGTCGATTCCCGTCTCCTGGCGGCTGTCGCGAATGACCAACGACACCGGCGAGGTCTCCGCCGTCGTCGTCGTCGGGCGAAATCTCGTCGAGCAGCGGGCCATGGAGGAGCAGGTGCGCCAGGGCGAGAAGCTCGCCGCCCTCGGCATGGTCATTGGCGGCATCGCCCACGAAATCCGCAATCCCCTCGGCGTCAGCTCGGCGGCGGCCCAACTGCTGCGACGCGGGATCACCTCGCCGGCCCTGCTCGAAGAATGCGTCACAAAAGTCATCGGCGGCATCGACCGCGCCTCCGTCATCGTCGAAAGCCTGCTGCGCTTCGCCCGGCCGGGACCGATCAAGGAAACGACCCGGGTCAATATGGTCGAGGTGGCGAAAAATGCGTTGATGTTCGCGTCGGGCGAGGCCGCAGCGAGAACCAATGTCGAGTGGGATCCGCCGCCGCCGGCCAACGGCATCTACGCCGAAGGCGTTCAGAACCTGCTCGAACTGGTCGTCATCAACCTGCTGCTGAACGCATTCCAGGCGATGCCCGACGGCGGCCAGCTGACGATCGGTATTCGACGGATATCGCGCGAGGTGATCGTTGAAATCGGGGACACTGGGCAGGGAATTCCGGAATCCCATCTGACCAAGATATTCGATCCGTTCTTCACGATGCGGGGCGGCAGCCGGCGATCGGGCCTCGGGCTGTCGGTGTCCCATTCCATCGTGCGCCAGCACGGCGGCAGCGTGTCGGTGCGGACAGCCGCCGGAGTCGGCACGACGTTTACGGTACGGCTGCCGGTCTATCGGGCAGAGGGGGATCGCTGAGATGGCGCAGCAGATAAAGGACGCATCCCTGAAGACGGTGCTCGTCGTCGACGACGATCAGGACATGTGCTGGGTCCTCAATGTCGCGCTTGCAGATTTAGGCTGCGACGTGACGACCGTCAGCTCGGCGCAAGAGGCTCTTGCGCTGGTGGCCGAGCAGGCCTTCTCCATCGGATTCATCGACGCGCGCCTGCCGGATATGGACGGGCTCCGGCTGATCAAGGTGCTGCGGGAACTGCAGCCGGCCATCCGGATCATCATGGTGTCCGGATATTATTTCGAGGACGACGTGCCGATATCCGAAGCCGCGCAAGCCGCGGAGATCGACGGCTTCCTCGCCAAACCATTCCGGATTGAAGGGATCGCTGCGGCCTTGTCGAGCGCCAGCAAAAGCCCGGGCAAGAGGGGATGACGCCCGCTGCCGCCCGGGCGTCACCACCCCTGCAAGCGCGAATAACTGTCATTCAACTCTGCGGCGGGACGATAAGTACTTGATCGATAAGCGAATTATTTTTTTGGCAAAGCAACAGAGTCTGGCACCGCATTTGCGATTGGGAGTTCACGGCCGGCGAGCTTTGGCTCTCTTTCGGCCGCCACTGTAAGGAGAAGCTTCAATGGCACGCGTACAGAAATCGACGGACTCGTCGAGCCTTGCTGAAGTCGTCGACCGCATCCTCGACAAGGGCATCGTGATTGACGCCTGGGTCAAGGTCTCGCTGGTCGGCATCGAGCTGATCACGATCGAAGCCCGCGTCGTCGTGGCGTCGGTCGAAACCTACCTCAAATACGCCGAAGCGGTTGGACTCACCGCCTCTGCGGCAGCGCCTGCTTAACGCGGGCGTCACGGATGCCGGGAGGGCGTTTCCTCCCGAGCCGCACTCCCGGCAACCACATGCGTTCGAAACGGAGGACGAAAGATGGCGAAGGTAGCGGACGACATTCCCCGCGTGGCCACCAACATCGTGGCGGGCCGCCGGCAACGCGCAGAGCTGGCAACCGAAATCAAGCGGCAGACCCGCGACCGGCGCACCGAGGTACGCTCGATGCTGGCGCGAGCGAAAGCAACCCGAACTAACGCGGCCCGCGAGCTGGCGGCAACCATCGACGACGTCACGAAAACGCGCCATCGCGAGATACACTCCCTGCTCGCCGGAATGAACTCATCGCGGACCAGGGCCGGGCGCGAGCGAAGTCACGAGGCCGTGGCGACGATCAAGCTGCGCAGCAACGAGATCAAGTCGCTTCTGGCGCGTTGCCGGCGAGCGATGACTGCGCGGCGGCAATATCGTCGCGAGCGGGCGAGCGCCCAGCGCGCGGCCGCCGCGGAATTCATGCGGGATCTCACCAACGGGGTGGCGACCATGCTCGGCGGCTTCGCCAAGGACGATCGCCGTCGTGCTGCCGCCATACGGGAGCGGCTAGCCGGCTATGCGCGCGAGCGCCGCGCGGCGATCGTCGCATGGCGTGGAATCCTGGCTCCGCATTCGCGCGGTTACGGCCAGTTCGGCTCGCACGAACTTCGTAGCGAAGGAGAGACGGCATGAACGTCGCCCTTCTCTCCGACCTCGACGAAGGACGTCAGGCATTCAGCGGCGGGGACGCCTCCATCTCGATGGGGCCAAGCGACGCATTCGTGAACTCGCCCATGGTCCAGGACATCACGCAGCGAGCCCTGGCCTATCTCGCCGCGGGCTACGCCGTGCACTTCTGCGGGCCGGCCGGCACGGGGAAGACGACTCTCGCCTTCCACGTCGCGACCCAGCTGAGCCGCCCGACGGTGCTCATTCACGGCGATCACGAGTTCGGCAGCTCCGACCTGATCGGGCGCGAGAGCGGCTATCACAAGTCGCGCGTCGTCGACAATTACATCGCCTCGGTGGTCAAGCTCGAGGAGGAAGGACGCGCGCTGTGGATGGACAATCGGATCACGGCTGCGTGCCGGCTCGGTCATACGATCATCTATGACGAGTTCAACCGAAGCAAGCCGGAGGCGAACAACCCGCTCCTGAGCATCCTGTCGGAAGGCGTCCTCAACCTGCCGAAGCTGCATGGCAGGGGCGAGGGATACCTCAATGTGCATCCGCTGTTTCGCGCGATCTTCACCTCCAATCCGGCTGAATATGCCGGCGTCTTCCGCGCCCAGGATGCCTTGCTCGATCGCATGATCACGATCCATGTAAATTACTGCGACCGCGACACCGAGATCGCGATCACGGCGAGCAAGTCCGGCCTCGATACCCGCCGCTCAGAGAAGATTGTCGATCTCGTGAGGTTGTGCCGCTCCGAAGGACAGGATCATAGCTTTCCGACCTTGCGTGGTTCGATTGCGCTCGCCCGCGTCCTGGCTTCGCATGGCGGCGAAGCCGATGCGAAGAATCCGATCTTTGCGGGAGCCTGCCGGGACATTCTCGGCCAAGCCGTTTCTGGACGGGGCGAAGGCGGATTGTCATCAGCCCTGGTCGATCGGCTGCTGCGACGCCTGGATGCCGACGCCAACGCCGGCGGGCCCACGCCGGCCGAGGCGCGCCGCGAGCGCAAGGCGGCCAAATCGAATGGCGGAGGGTGACATGCCCGTGCATGCAAGACCTCGCGGCGTCTCCGATCTCCGCACCCTGACGGGGCGATCGGATACGGGCATCCCCGCTCACAAGGCCTATCTGCGCATCAGCTTTCTCGAGCTGGAGCGCGCTCGCAAGCTGCAGGAGATGCGGACTGCGCGCGGCAGGGTCGACGTCATCGACGCTCGCTTTCGCGAGATCGACGGCGAGATCGCAGACATCCTGGCCAACCTGCGCGGGACAGCGCCTCGCGCCCGGCCGGTCCAAGGTCCGCGTCCCGCGCCCGTGGGGTTGCGGCGGGCCGAGCGCAAATTCCGGCTTTCCTATTGAGGCGCCGGCGATGCACGACCGCAAGCAGGGCTCCGTCTCGTCTTCCCGCCGACGGGAGGGTGCCGGAGCCCGGCCAATTCATTTGCGTAGCGGCGCCAACGGAGGCGCCGGACATCCATGCAGACGGGAGGGATAGAGCCGATGGCAACCAAGATCGACGGTGCGGCTGAGCCGCAGCAGCCGAAAGCGCCGGTGCAGATGCCGCTCGGCCCGGAGATGGCGAGGCCCACCAGCAGGCTCGGCGCGGCCAGAGCCGCGATCCGGGACTTCCTGGTTCACGAGCTCGATGCGCGGGAGGTTCGTATCACCAAGATCGTTCCGCACGATCATGCCGACACCGGATGGACGGCGGAAGCCGAGATCCTGGTACTGAACCTCGAAGTCAAAATGCTCGGTCTGCCGCTGACCCAAGAGGTCCTCGAACGCGAACATTACACGGTCGAGCTCGACAGCGACCTCACCGTGAGATCGTACGAGCACAGGGAAGAGCTGCCGGATTAAGTGACCCGGCACGCCGAAGTGAACTCGAGTAGCTGACTGGAGTAGCTCATGGGCCTGTTTGTCTATGCCATCGGCCGCACCGGAGCGGTCGAACCGCCGCCGCTTCCCGGCGTGCTCGACCAGCCTGTCTATCGATACGGGACGGATTCGTTGAGCGCGGTCGTGAGCGACTATGGGCGCGATACAATCCGCCCCGAGCGTCGGCATATCGGCGCAGCACAGCGCGTGCTCGCCGCTCTCAATGCGCGCTTCGACGTCCTGCCGATGGCGTTCGGCACCATCACGAAGTCGGAGGCCGCCCTTCGCTCCTTCCTGGACCAACACTGCGAAAGCCTGTCGACCCAGTTGCAGCGGATCTCGGGGGCCGTCGAAATGGGGCTGCGCTTGACCCTTCAGGTCGATGACCCCGTCGCCTGGCTGGTCGCGCAGACGCCGGCCCTGCAGGTCGCGCGCGATCGAACTTTTCGCGGCGGCCGGCCGCCTTCGCACGACGCAAAGGTGCGGCTCGGCCAGATGGTCGATGAGGCCTTGGGTCAATACCGCGAGGATCGAACCAATCGAGTCCTGGCCGCGCTGGCCTCGTCCTGCGCCGAGGTGATCGCGTTGCCGGTTCGCGGCGACAGGGAAATCGCCAATCTCGCGGCGCTGGTGCCTCGCGCGGCGATCGACAAGTTCGAAGAGACCGTCCAGGCCTCGGCGGCGCAGATCGACGACGACATCGTCGTCAGCGTCGGCGGGCCTTGGCCGCCGCACAATTTCGTGCGGCTCGACGGATAGGCGGAGAGGTTCGTTCGCGAGACGGTGGCCCGGAGTTCCTGACGATGTTCATCGTTGATGATCTGCTGGCCGCACCGCTTCGCCTCGTGGCTCACGTTCTCAGCAAGATCGTGAGCGTCAAGCGATCCAGCGCGGCACGCCCCGCGGCGCTGGATCGAGACCGGACGACGACGGCAGACGGAGGACAGGATCATGTTTCTCATCGACGATCTCCTGGCGGCGCCGGCGCGCGGGCTGATGTTCGTACTGGAGAAGGTGAACGAGGCAGTTCAGAAGGAGCTCGAGGCGCAGGAACGATCGGCGATGGCTGACCTGACCGCGCTTCATCGCGCGCTCGAAGAGGGCAGGATCACCGAGGCCGAGTTCGACGCGCGAGAGGTCAAGCTGCTGGATCGCCTCGATCGGCTGCATGCGCAGGCGCAGGTCGAGGGTGAAGGAGATGAGAACGGTGATGATCGCTCCTGAGCCGGATCGTGCCGGCACCACGCGGTCGAACGGTCAGCGTCTCGATCTGGCGGAAGCGCTCGACCGGATTCTCCACTGCGGCGTTTCGGCTCAGGGAAATCTGACGATCGGGGTCGCCGACGTCGAATTGCTGTTCCTCGATCTCCGTCTGCTTCTTGGCTCCATCGACACGATCTGGCCGGAGGGGCGTCCGACCGCGAGCGGGGTCAGGCGGCCGCAGCCGCCTGGCCTCGCGCCTCCGGACACCGCGCCGGCGCCGCCGCCGGTCCCCTCGGGCGAGACCGGCAATGAAGCAGCCGCAGCGATGGGACTGGGCACACCGCGCCTCCGGGACACGAGCGGCACCGAGGGAAGATCATCGACCGCGCAGGGCCTCGTCCGTCTCGTGCTCACCCTCGTCAAGCTGCTGCACGAGGTGATCGAGCGGCAAGCACTGCGGCGCATGGAATCCGGACGCCTGACCGACACGCAGGTCGAGAATGTGGGGACGGCGCTGTTCGCTCAGGCCGAAGAGATTCTGCTTCTGCAGCGGCAGTTCGGCTTCTCAGACCAGGATCTTTCGCTCGATTTAGCGCTCCAGGAAGGAGCGCCATAAAGGATGGCCACGATGTCCGCCCACTCCATGACCCACTCGGTCGAAAGCACGAATATCGCAGACCTGCTCGAACGCATCCTGGACAAGGGCGTCGTCATCGCGGGGGATATCACCGTCAAGCTCGTCGAGGTCGAACTTCTGACCATCCAGATCCGTCTTGTCATCTGCTCGGTCGATCGGGCGCGAGAGCTCGGCCTCGATTGGTGGAATCACAACGGTGGTGCGGATCGCCTTCCGACCGGCGAACGACTCGCGCTTGCGGCCATGGACGAACGGTTGGAGCGAATCGAACGCGCGCTTGGTGCCGGTGCAGTGCCGGCGGAACAGAGGAGTGCGGCAGAATGACCAAGGATAGACAGAGCGGCGACGACACGACGGGCGTGGCCGGCCTGACCAAGATCGCGCGCGGTCTCTCGGACCTCTTCAACGTGCTGTCCGAGTTCGATCAGCTGCCGCGGCGCGGCCGTCACGAGAAGGACGGGCGCGTGATGGAATATTCGTTCAACACCCGCACGCTTCGCGAGGCGGCAGGCGAACGCTCCGAGCCCGAGGAGGAGCCCCAGCGTGCGGAAGCTCCACGACGTCGAGCGCCGAAGCCGAGTTCTCTGGATCTCCTCGAACCCGTCACGGATATTTTCCACGAGGCCGACGAAATCGTCATCCTGTTCGAGCTGCCGGGCGTCGAACGCAAGGATGTCCGTTGCCTCCTGGACGGCGACATCCTGCTGCTCGAGGCGCGGACAGGCGAACGGCTCTACCGCAAGGAAATGCTCATCGAGGAGAAGCTGGCTGGCGGCACGCCGCAGATCAGTCTGCGCAACGGCGTCCTGGAGGTCCGGCTGACCAAGTCGAAGTGACGTCCCCGCGCATCGCGCGGGCGGCGGAACGGATGGTGAGATGGCACGGTTGATCTACGTTCCGGTTGTGCACAGCGTCGCCGAGATGGGCTCGGTAGCGCCTGCGTATCAGGCCGCCTTCATCGCGCGCTATGGCGAGCGCAAGTGGACGGAACGGACGGCGGAATTCGAGGCCATTTGGCGCCTCATCGCCGAGATGCTCAACGCGCTCAAGCTCGATCTGCCGCACGTCAAACTCTACCAGGACAGCCTTCCGGTCTGCGGCCAGGAAGCGCGGATCGTCTCGGAGCTTGCGGCCAAGGGGAGTCCGAACCATCGCATCCTGGAGAGCCTCATGAAGGCCGGCGCGACGATCGTGGGGACCGAATCGCCTGCGCTGCTTCTCGACGAATACGCTCTGTTGCAATCAGCCGAGCGCACCGACGCGAAAGCCGCCGCACTTCTCGCTGCCCGCGATCGGTTCATCGCCAAGCGGATCGATGAGACTCTCGGTGAGGACGAGACCGGAATCCTGTTCATGGGCGCCCTTCACAAGGTGACCAGCTTTCTGCCGCCGCGCATCAAGGTCGAGGTGATCTCGCCGACGACCCGACGATGAGCCTAACGATACAGGGGAAGTTCCATGTCGAGCAAAGCGCCGGAACCGGAAGGCCAGCTCCTGCTGACGGTCATCGAGGCTCGCCGGGAGGATGTCGGCCGCGGCATCGTCCGGATCGATCCGGAGGCGCTTCGCCGCATCGGTGCGGGGCCCGGCGACGTGCTCGAAATCGAGGGGCGGAGCAAGACGGTCGCCAAGGCGATGCCGACCTTCAAGGAGCAGCGGGGCGAACATGTCATTCAGATCGACGGCGTCGGACGCACCAATGCCGGCATCGCGTTGGGGCAGAAGGCGACGGTGCGCAAGGTCAGCCATTCGGTTGCGCGCCGCGTCGTCGTAGCTCCGCTCGGAAGCGGCGCGCTGCACGAGGATGAGATCGAGCATACGGCGCGCCGTCTGGACGGGATCGCCGTCAAGGCGGGCGACCGCGTGCGGATTGCCCTGTTCGGGGGCAATCACCGCGATTTCCATGTGGTCCGTACCGAGCCCGATGGCCCGGTGATGATCCATCCCGACACCCTCCTCGCCGTCGAGCGGCCGCGCGAGGGGACCGCCGGCCAGCGCGCCACCGAGTCCGAAGACATCGTGACCTATGACGATCTCGGCGGATTGGAGCAGGAGGTTGCCAAGGTCCGGGAGATGATCGAGTTGCCGTTGACGCATCCGGAGATCTTCGAGCGTCTCGGCATGACGCCGCCCAAGGGCGTTCTGCTCCACGGTCTGCCGGGCTGCGGCAAGACGTTGCTGGCCCGCGCCGTGGCCCACGAATCCGAGGCGGCCTTCATCTATGTCAGCGGCCCCGAGATCATCCAGAAGTTCTACGGCGAGAGCGAGGCGCGCCTGCGCAAGATCTTCGACGATGCGCAGCGCCGCGCGCCCTGCATCATCTTCTTCGACGAGATCGACTCGCTCGCTCCGAAGCGCGAACGCGTGGAGGGAGAGGTCGAGAAGCGCGTCGTCGCCCAGCTGCTGTCCCTGATGGACGGACTGAAGAGCCGCGGCGATGTGATCGTGATGGCCGCGACCAATCGGCCGAACAGCCTCGATCCGGCGTTGCGACGCCCGGGACGCTTCGACCGTGAGATCGCCATCGGGATTCCGAACGAACATGCGCGCCGGGAGATCCTCGCGATCTACGCACGCGGTATGCCGCTCGATGCCGATGTCGATCTCGACCACCTCGCCGAATTGACCCATGGCTTCACCGGGGCCGATCTCAACGCGCTTTGCCGGGAAGCCGCGATGGCGGCACTGCGCCGGCAACTGCCCGATCTGTCGCTCGGCACCGGGCCGATACCTTACGAAGCGCTGATGACGATGAATGTGCAAATGGCCGACTTCCATGACGGGCTGGGCGAAGTGGCGCCGTCCGGCCTGCGCGAGGTCGCGGTCGAAGTCCCCAATGTGCGGTGGGAAGATGTCGGAGGCCTCGAGGCGATCAAGACCACGTTGACCGAATCGATCGCCTGGCCGCTGAGTCAACCCGCACTGTTCGAGCAGATCGGCTTGCAGCCGCCGCGCGGCATCCTGCTCTACGGGCCGCCCGGCAACGGCAAGACCCTGATCGTGAAGGCGCTTGCCTCGCAGTCGAACCTCAATTTCATCTCGGTCAAGGGGCCGGCGTTGCTGTCGAAATATGTCGGCGAGTCCGAGCAGGGTGTGCGTGAGCTCTTTGCCCGGGCCCGTCACGCAGCGCCCTGCATCGTCTTCCTGGACGAGGTCGACGCCTTGGCCCCCAAACGCGGCCAGGATCGTTCGCCGGTCACAGACAGGGTCGTCAGCCAGTTGCTCACCGAGCTCGATGGCATCGAGTCCTTAAGAGACGTCTGGATCATCGCGGCGACCAACCGCCTCGACATGATGGACGATGCGCTGCTGCGCCCCGGCCGGCTCGACTTCCATCTCGAAGTCTCGAAGCCGGATCTGACAGGACGCAAGGCCATCCTCGCCGTTCACCTCCGCAAGAAGCCGGTGAACAAGGACGTCGATGTTGCAGTTCTGGCCGAGCTGACCGACGGCATGTCGGCTGCCGAGATCCGGTTCGTCTGCGACCGTGCGGCTCTCAACGCGATCCGGCGCATCATCCCTGCCTCCGGCGGAAAGCCGATCGAGGCTGCCGCGGTCCGGATCGAGCAACGAGATTTCGACGATGCAGTCGCGGCGCAGCAGGCCTCGGACGGCGCGGCGAGCTTGTAGTGAGGTTCACCGGTCCGTAAACCTTGTCGCTGCGCCGCCACTTTGCGGCGTCGCCATCGCCGGTAACCAGATCGAGAACGAATAGTCGTGGTTTTCTCAAGCAAATGGCGCGCCACGTCCGATGAAAATAGGCACTATCGTTTCGCCGTGGCGCTATGATGCAACATTCATATCTGCGAACGATCGCTCACGCATCGCCCTGCAATTCTTCGGCAAGAAAATCGATGAAAGCACGGACCTTGCGCTGCAGGTGCCGGCCCGTGGGGTAAAGGGCGAATACATGGCGCACCGGAAACCGATAATCCTCAAGCAACCGGACGAGAGCGCCGCTTTCGATGAGCGGATTCGCAAGGAACTCCGGAAGTGCACCGATGCCGAGTCCGGCGACAAGCATGTCGCGCAGGATGATGCTGCTGTTAGCGGTCAGCCGCGTCGCGATGGCGACGGACGCCACCCCGTTCGGGCCGTTCAGCCTCCAGATGCCCGGCTGGTCGGCCAGCGAATAGGATAGGCAGGCATGTCCATGCAGGTCTCCGACCGTGACCGGTTCTCCATGAACCTGCAGATAGGCCGGAGCCGCGCAAATGATTTGGTCCACATCTGCGATCCTGCGCGTGATCATCGATGAATCCGCCAGGTCCACCCGCACGCGTATGGAAACATCGAAGCCGGCGTTGATCGGATCGAGCAGCTTGTCGTCCAATGTCAGATCCATCGCCAGCCTGGGATGAGCCGCGGCGAACTTCGGCAGGATTGGCGACAGAACGGTAATTCCGAAAGAGAGCGGTGCGTTCACCCGCAGGCGGCCGATCAATTCCGCCGCATCGTCGGACACGCTCCTCTCAAGTTCATCAACCTCGTCGAGGATCCTGCAACACTCCGCGAAATAGTTCGAACCTGTCTCGGACAGGCTCATCGTCCTCGTGGTCCTGTGCAGCAGCACGACACCAAGATGATCTTCCAACAATTTGATCTGCTTGCTGAGGCCAGCCGGCGAAAGGCATAAGTCCTCTGCGGCTTTGGCAAAGCTGCCGAGTTCGACCACCCGGCGGAAAGATCGCATTGCGTCGAGGCGATCCATGAAGCGTCTCAGAAGAGTTTGCCGCTATCGCCGAGCGATCTCGCCACGCATATAGGCCTACAGGCCTGCCCAGCGCTCGGACATGAATCATTCGGTCACTGTCTCACGGGAGTGATAGCAGCATTATTCGCTGCGAGCGAATAGACAATTCGCTGAGCTCCGGTTTTTGGTCCGGATCGGATCGAATAGCTTTGGAAAGATCGACGAGATCAGGGCGAACGTGCAAAGAGCGAGATCAAGGGCGGCGCCATCGCCTCCGTGTCGGCGAACCATGCGATTCCGATGGGTCAATTTGCCCAGATTGTCTCGCTCGCGGTGCGCAAGGTCTCTGAGGTTCTGATCAAACGAGCACACCGTCATGCATGAACCGGCAGCGAAGCGCCCTCATGTGCGCCGCCCCCTCGATGAGGCGAAGCAATGATAACGCGGACGTCAGTCGACATTCCTGAAGTGTTTCAGGACGTTTGCCGCGCCGTCGACGCTTACGAGATTGCCCTGACGTCGAACGATCTTCCGCGCTTGGCCGACCTTTTTGCGGCCAATGAACATGTCATTCGCTACGGGCCGCAGGAAAATCTCCACGGCGCGGGCGAGATCGCGGCCTTCCGCGCCGCCCGCCCGTCCGGCCCACGCCCAAGAACGGTCGTCGGCCGCTTCGTGACCACTTACGGACAGGACCTCGGCGTCGCCCACGTCGAGTTCAGACTGCCGGGACGACCGACGCTCGGACGACAGACACAGACTTGGGTCCGTCTTGAGGACGGATGGAAGATCGTCTCGGCGCACGTGTCCTACCTGGAAGAGCCGCCTGCGGTCTCTCAGGAAAACAGGGAAGCGACCGGCTCCGGCCGGGCCGACGGCCCGCATCGGACGGCAAGGGAGGAATAGGCAAAATGTTCAGGACGCAGGTGGGCGATGAGTACTGGATGGTCACGCATCCAGACCACATGGAAGTGGCTGGATATCTGGCGGCGCACTGGGGCAATCACGAGTTCATGGCGATGGGCGCCCCGTTCGGAGACGATGACCAGTCCGAGCTGCGCTTGAATGCGGCCCGGTCGGTGGCCATCCATGACAATGGATGGTGGGAGTGGGAGGCAGAACCGCGGCTCGACCCAGTCGGGCACCTGCCGGTTGACCTCACCGACGTGATGACGGATCTGCCGGACGCGTTCGGACGCTGGCGCATCGGCGCGGTGCGGTTCGAGCGCAGCAACCCTTTCGGGAGCGCGCTAATCGCCCACCATGCCCTCAATCTCTACAAGCCTCGCCTCGACGATGCGCCGAACGAGAACGATATTCACCCGCTGTTCTGGAAGCACCTGCCGCCCGTGGCCGATCGCGACCGCGCGGACGTCGCCGAGTTCGTCGGCGAGATGTCGCGCCTCAAGGCGAGGCTGCTCGGCCGGCTCGGCGAACGCAGCGAGACGGCGCACTGGGCCGACAGTGACAACGTCGCCCATAACGGACGCCTCATTCAGGTGCTCGATGCCATCGCGATCTATCTGTCGTCGAGCCTCATGCCGGGCATGAGTGACGAGCCGGTCGAAGGCTTCCAGAAGTATGCCTGGAATATTCTTCGCGTGCCGCGGTCGAGCGCCTCGGAGCGGGTGACGATCAAGGTGCATCCGGTCGGCGAGCGCGGGCTGCGATTCGATCCGTACCCGTTCGACATCAGCCCGCTTCCGGTTCTGGTTTCGATCCGTGTCTCGACAGGCTTCGGCTCTCGCAGCGACTTCAATCGTCGCTGGCCCGGAATCGAAAGACGGACCGTTCGATTTGAAATCGTCCGGTAAGCCAGGTTTTCGGGAAGCGCAAAGACGGCCGGGTGCGAACGCATCTTCAGTGAGAAGGCGTCCGGGCGCAGCACTGGGGCCGCCCTGAGTTCGGAAAGCTGATGAAGGCGCTGGCCCCGGGCGACACCGTCGTAGTGACGAAGCTGGACCGCTTGGCCCGCTCCTCCCGCGACCTTCACAACATCATGCACGACCTCGCCGCACGCGAGTGCGGCTTTGTCTCACTTGGCGAGGCATGGTGCGACACCACAACGGACGTGGGCCGCCTGATGCTCACCATCATGGGCGGGATCGCCGAGTTCGAACGCGGCCTTATCCGCAGGCGCTGCGAAGAGGGCATCGCCCGGGCCAAGCGCAAGGGCACCAAGTTCGGCCGGCCATCTGCGCTTGATGCTGGCCTGCGCCGACGCATCGCGGAGCGCTACGCCTCCGGGGAGACCATGGCCGCGCTAGCGCAAGAATACGAAGTCGGCGAAGCCACCATCTGGCGCGCGCTGCAAGGCTGAGGCGCGCGGCCCTCGCCGCCCCTTCCCTCCGCCATCGACCTCGGGCGGGGGGCGGGGCAAAAAGTCGCCTCGCGGCCTGGGGCTATCCCCCCCACTCAACCGAATAGAAAATTCCAGAATTTGGGCCGTACTAATCGACCGGCTTGCCTTGGTGATAGATCTTGTAGCGCCAATCGAGGCGACGTTTGTATCGGGCCGCGAGTTCTTCGCGCGTGTCCGCCTCCGCAACGCGTTCGATCCGCTGACCTTCCGTGCCGACCCGCCAGACGACCCAGGGCTTTGCGGGCTCGCCTTCCGGATACAGCGGGCGTTGCTGCCCATCGTCGCTCATTTGGCTACCTGCCCTGTCAAAGCAGAAAAGACACACAAATCCCGCCCAATATTCCGCTAAAACCTTGGAAATGGAGGCGCATGTCCCTTGCGGAATCGAATGATTCGCCTGACAGTCCGGGCGCGACTCGGTTCCGATTGAGTCGTATCGTGAGGAGCAGGGCCGACCAACCGGGAAGTTCGTCCGGCCCCGCGTCCTCCGTGGCGCGCCCAAGCTCGGGGGTTGCGCCCCGAGGGGCAAACGGCTCGTTGGAGAAATCCGGCGGGCCGTTTGTCTTTGCTAGGACGATTCGTCTTTCGCATTGTGCGTACGGTAGGCGTACCGAAAAATCTGTAAAGCAAAATATTGACGTTCAATGTTGGCGCAACGGGATAACTTCATACAATCGGATTTGATTGTGCCACGGCCAAATGTTGGGGCTCGTGGTTGCTAGCTGGTGGCTAAGAATGGCCAGGAATTTGGGAAATGGCTCCAAGCCATTGAAAAGATTGGCGCGCCCGGAACGATTCGAACGTCCGACCCTCAGATTCGTAGTCTGATGCTCTATCCAGCTGAGCTACGGGCGCGTTTTTCGCGTGTGGTCTCGGGCTAATGCCCCAAAAGGCCGGTCCGGCGAGCGGAGGGCCCTGCGAAGGGCCACTGACTAACGGCTCCAGGCACGCTTGGCAAGGTGGCAGGAGCAGATTTTGCCGCCAATTTTTGCGCCGAGATGAGGCGCAGGCGCTGATCACCTCCCGTAAAAAAGGGCAGAGAGGGCTACCGCGTACGGTCGCTCGAAACGGACGCTGCGTTCCCTTCTCCTGAAAGGCCTGAACGCGGGAGATCGGGCGGGCGCCCGCGCCGGGAGGGGTACGCCTGGCCCCCCCAAATCTTGGAGCAATTGGCGCGGGCATCGGCCGCAGCCCCCCGCTCACGCCCTGGCGCGCTCCTTGCGGATGCTCTGCAGCTCGACCGGACGGTCGGGAATGGTGATGCGGAAGGTCGCCCCGAGCGTCCCCTCGACCAGCTGGATCTCGCCGTCGTGGGCGCGGACCAGTTCGGCCGCGATCGCAAGCCCGAGCCCGCTGCCGCCGGGCCGGCCGGCGCCGCGGAACGCTTCGAACAGGTGCTCCCGCACCTTGGCCGGGACGCCGGGCCCGGTGTCGGAGACCTCCAGGATCGCAACCGCCCCCTCGCGGCGGCCGGTGATCCGGATCTGGCGGATGCCGGAATTGCCCGGCCGGCTCTCCAGCGCCTGCGCAGCGTTGCGCACCAGATTGAGCAGAACCCGGAACAGCTGGTCCGGATCGGCATCGACCTCGAGGCCGCGCTCGACCGCCGCGACCCATGTGATCGACGCATCCGGCGACAGGCCCGCGGTCTCCCGGACCTCCGCCACGACCGACTCCAGCGAGACCATGCGACGATCCGGCGCCGGCTCCTGGACCCTGCCGTAAGACAGCGTCGACTGGCAGAAATCGATCGCGCGCTCGAGCGAACGCATCAGCTTCGGCGCAAAGCGCTGCACGCGCGGATCGGGCACGCTGGCGAGCTGGTCGGATAGCAGCTGCGCCGAGGCCAACAGGTTACGCAGGTCGTGATTGATCTTGGAGACCGCCAGCCCCAGCGCGGCAAGCCGGCTCTTCTGATGCAGCATGGAGACCAGATCGCGCTGCATGTCGGCAAGCTCGCGCTCGGCCACCCCGATCTCATCGCTGCGCTGGCTCGGCACGATGATCCGCGCGGCGCTTTCGGGGTTCTCATGGAACCCGACCAGGCTTGCGGTCAATCGTCGCATCGGCCGCACAAAGAGATAATGGAGCGCGAGGTAGACCAGGGCTGCCGTCAGCACGGCAATGAGGAGCGACACGACCAGCAGATTGCGGGAGAAGCGGTACATCGCCCGCCGCAGCGGCTTCTCGTCGGTCACGACCTCGATGAACTGGGCGCGGCCCGGCGCCGGCCCGACCACGCGCATCACGTGATCCCCGGTCTCGGTCATCATCTTGAGCGAATTGACGATCGAGGACCACGCCGTCATGTCGCGCATGTCGAAATCGTGGTCGATCGAGGCCGGCAGATCAGCGCTGGCGAGCAGGCGCCGTTGCTGGCCCATCTTGATGGCAACTGCACGCGCGCCGATCGAGGTCAGGATCTGGCGGGCAAGCGAATCCGGCACCATCCCTGAGGGCGCCGCATCGAGCACCAGCGCTGCGGTGTTGGCTGCGGCCAGCCGATCGTTGAGCCGGTTGGTCCAGAAATTGGCGATCGCGGGGACATAGATCAGCACTTCCGCGATCATGACGAGCGGAATGGTCAATAAGAGCAGCTTGCCGGACAACCCGAGCCGGCGCGACCGCTTCGGCCGCAGGCGCTCTATAATCGGTTGGTCGTCGGTTTCTGACACGTGTCGCCCTTCACGAGGCATCCCAACCCTTACCGCCCCGCAACATGAAGCCCGGCCCCAAGCCCCGTCAAATTACGGATCGCTCATGTTCCGGTTTCGATTACCTATGTTCGGGGCGGATCGATGCCATCCCGCCCGGAACCCGGTAGAATCGTTCTATCCAACGCCAAGCGCGACCTCCGGAGGCTTTCTGCAGACTGCCTGCCGCGCGATTGACGAAAACAGGTCGCTCCCGTATAAGCCGCGCCAACTGTCCGCGACGGCCCGGCTTGCCCGGGGGCGGCTCGATTTCTGGGCCGGCAGCGGCCTTTCTTGGGCCTGACCGCGTCACCGGACATCCTCGACAATTTAAACAGGCATATTGCCCTCTGGCAACTTGCCCGTCAGCGGAGATTGACCCGTGAAGCGGACCTATCAACCCAGCAAACTGGTGCGCAAGCGCCGTCACGGCTTCCGCGCGCGCCTCGCCACCACCGGCGGCCGCAAGGTTCTCGCTGCCCGCCGTGCGCGCGGCCGCAAGCGTCTGAGCGCCTGAAGCCAGGACGTCTCTCCCGGAGATTTCCATCATGGATCGGCTGCGGCAGCGGGCGGACTTCCTCGCCGTTGCCGATGGCGTGCGGGCGAGCAGCCCTGCCTTCGTGGTCCAGCGGCGGGAACGCCAGGACCAGGGCTCGATCCGGATCGGTTTCACGGTCACCAAGAAGAACGGCACCGCCACGGAGCGCAACCGCATCCGCAGGCGGTTGCGCGCGTTGGTGCAACGGCTCGATCCTCTGTCGATGCGGCCACACAGTGACTATGTGCTGGTCGGCCGACGCGACGCGCTCACGCGCGACTTCTCGACCATGTTCGACGATCTCAAGACCGCGCTGCAGAGGCTCGATCGGCCGCAGCGTCAGGCCGGGCCGCATCCAAAGCGGTCCCAGGCCAAACCCCGCCAACCAGTTTGAATGACCGGACGACAAGAAGAACGATGACCGACAATCGCAACACCATCCTCGCCGTCGTCCTGTCCGGGCTGGTCCTGATCGCCTGGCAATATTTCTACAACATGCCGCAGATGGAGCGGCAGCGCGCGCAGCAGGCGCAGGCGGAGCTCGCCAAGAAATCCGCACCGCAGCCGGAGGCGTCCAACACCCCGGCGGGTTCGAGCTCGGCGCCGCAGCCGGGCAGCTCGGGCGCGCCCAGCGCGCCTTCGGCGAACGCCCCCTCCGGAACCGGCGTGATGCCGCGCGAGACCGCGATCGAAGCTACCCCCCGTGTCAAGATCGATACGCCGCGCCTCGCCGGCAGCATCTCGCTGAAGGGCGCGCGGATCGATGACCTCGCACTGGTGCAATATCGGGAAACGGTCGATCCGAAGTCGCCCGCGATCGTCCTGTTCTCGCCGTCGAGCACCGCCCATCCCTACTATGCCGAATTCGGCTGGGTCGGCGGCGCCGGCTCGAACGTGCGCGTTCCCAACCAGAACACGGTCTGGCAGCAGCAGGGCTCGGGCACGCTGACGCCGTCGACGCCGGTCACGCTGACTTACGACAATGGCGAGGGGCTGACCTTCCATCGCACCATTTCGGTCGACGAGCATTATCTGTTCACGATCAAGGATGAGGTCACCAACGGCGGCACTGCACCGGTGACGCTCTATCCGTTCGGCCTGATCTCGCGCCACGGCACGCCGCAGGTCTCCGGCTATTACATCCTGCACGAAGGCCTGATCGGCTATCTCGGCGACCATGGCCTGCAGGAATACAGCTACAAGAAGATCGACGACGAGAAGGCCCTGAACTTCAAGGCCACCGACGCCTGGCTCGGCATCACCGATAAATATTGGGCTGCGGCGCTGCTGCCCGAGACCAATGCCCAGCTGCAGGCGCGCTATTCGTCGAATCTGGTCGACAACGTCCGCCGCTACCAGACCGATTATCTGGAGGATGCGCAGACGGTCGCGGCCGGAGCGACCACCACCGTCTCCAGCCGCCTGTTCGCAGGCGCCAAGGAAGCGGGCGTCGTCGGCATCAACTTCCCGATCGGTGGTCTCGGCGGCTACAATCAGGCACTCGGACTCAACCATTTCGATCTGCTGATCGACTGGGGCTGGTTTTACTTCCTGACCAAGCCGATGTTCCTGGCGCTGGACTTCTTCTACCGGTTCTTCGGCAATTTCGGCATCTCGATCCTGCTGGTGACCGTGCTGGTGAAGCTCATCTTCTTCCCGCTCGCCAACAAGTCCTATGCCTCCATGGCGAAGATGAAGTCGATCCAGCCGCAGCTCGCTGCGCTCAAGGAGCGCTATCCGGACGACCGGATGAAGCAGCAGCAGGAAATGATGGAGATCTACAAGAAGGAGAAGATCAACCCGGTCGCAGGCTGTCTGCCGGTGCTGCTGCAGATCCCGGTGTTCTTCTCGCTCTACAAGGTCCTGTTCGTCACCATCGAGATGCGGCACGCGCCGTTCTACGGCTGGATCCACGACCTCTCGGCGCCCGACCCGACCAACCTGTTCACGCTGTTCGGGCTGTTGCACTACGACCCGACGCAGCTGCCGATGTTCGGCCATTATCTCGCGCTCGGCATCTGGCCGATCATCATGGGCATCACGATGTGGTTCCAGATGAAGCTGAATCCGACGCCGCCGGATCCGACGCAGGCCATCATCTTCAACTGGATGCCGCTGATCTTCACCTTCATGCTTGCGGGCTTCCCGGCCGGGCTCGTCATCTACTGGGCCTGGAACAACACCTTGTCGGTGCTGCAGCAGAGCGTCATCATGCGCCGCAATGGCGTGAAGGTGGAATTGTTCGACAACATCCGGGGCGTGTTCTTCAAAAAAAGGGCGGCGTGACACCCGGCCGGCGCGATACAAGGCCAACGTCATCGCGAGCGAAGCCAAGCAATCCTGCATCGAAACGAAGGTTCTGGATTGCTTCGTCGCTTCGCGCCTCGCAATGACGCAGAGTGAGACTGCTCTCAAATGACTACCAGCACCACCGACGAGGCCGAGCTGATCGAACGGGGGCGAAAGCTGTTCGCGGGTCAGTGGCGCTTCGTCTGGGCCTCGCCCTCGATCGAGGCGCTGCCGCCGATGGGCCCGCTTGAGATTGCTTTTGCCGGCCGCTCCAATGTCGGCAAGTCCAGCCTGATCAACGCGCTGGCCGGCCAGACCACGCTGGCACGGACCTCGCATACGCCGGGCCGCACCCAGGAGCTGATCTTCTTCGAGGGGCCGGAAAACACGCCGCTGCGTTTGGTCGACATGCCCGGTTACGGCTATGCCTCCGCGCCGAAGACCAAGGTCGCATCCTGGACCACGCTGATCCACCAGTTCCTGCTCGGGCGCACCAGCCTCGCCCGCGTCTATGTCCTGATCGACTCTCGGCACGGGCTGAAGGATGTCGACCAGGAGGTGCTGACGACGCTGGACAAGTCGGCGGTGAGCTATCAGCTCGTCCTGACCAAGGCCGACCAGGTCAAGCCCGCCGAGCTCGCCGCCCGTATCGCCGAGACCGAGACCACGCTGGCCAAACATCCGGCCGCCTTCCCGCAGGTGCTCGCGACCTCCTCGCGCGCCGGCATCGGCATGGCGGAATTGCGCGCCGCGATCGCGCGCCTGTTGAACGAGCGCGGCGCATGATCCGGGCCGTTCGCATCCTGATCGCGCTCGCCGGATTGATGGGCGCCTCGGGCGTCGCGCTCGCAGCGATGGCCGCACATGCGACCGATGCCAGCCGGCTGTTGCCGGCCTCCGCCATGCTGCTGTTCCACGCCTGCGCCGTGCTCGGCGCTTGCGCACTGTCCGATCGGCGCGTGATCCACCCCCGCATCGGCCTGATCGCAGCTGGCGGCTTCGTTGTTGCGGCCGCGCTGTTCTCCGGCGATCTCGTCATGCGGCAGTTCACCGGCGACCGCCTGTTTCCGTTCGCCGCGCCGACCGGCGGCACGCTATTGATCGCGAGCTGGCTGGTGCTCGGCATCGCGGCATTGTGGCCCCGCCGCGGGTAAAGGCCGCTTTGCGCAGCATGCGGCAATCGGCTAGAAGGCGGCGACTTCCCCGCCAGCGAGATTGTCTCTCATGACCGACGCGACCCATATCAGCCCGCTCGATCAGGCCCGCATCCTGTCCGAAGCGCTGCCGCATATGCAAGAATATGACGAAGAAACCATCGTCATCAAATATGGCGGCCATGCCATGGGCGACGACGAGACGGCGAAGGCCTTCGCCCGCGACATCGTGCTGCTCGAGCAGACCGCGATCAATCCGGTGGTGGTTCATGGCGGCGGTCCGCAGATCGCGACCATGCTCAAGCGCCTCGGCATCGTCTCGGAATTCGCCGCCGGTCTTCGCATCACCGATGCCGCCACCATCGAGATCGTCGAGATGGTGCTGGCTGGCTCGATCAACAAGCAGCTGGTCGGCTACATCAACGAAGCCGGTGGCAAGGCCGTCGGCCTGTGCGGCAAGGACGGCAACATGGTGCGCGCGGTCAAGGCGACGCGCACCATGGTCGATCCGGATTCGCACATCGAAAAGGTGGTCGATCTCGGCTTCGTGGGCGAGCCGGAAAAAGTCGATCTGACGCTGCTCAACCAGTTGATCGGCTATGAACTGATCCCGGTGCTGGCGCCGCTGGCGACCTCCAAGGAGGGCCAGACCTTCAACGTCAATGCCGATACCTTTGCCGGGGCCGTGGCCGGCGCCCTGAAAGCCAAGCGGCTGTTGCTTCTGACCGACGTGCCGGGCGTGCTCGACAAGTCGAAGAAGCTGATCCCCGAACTCTCGGTCGCCGACGCGCGCAAACTGATCGCCGACGGCACCATTTCCGGCGGCATGATTCCGAAGGTCGAGACCTGCATCTACGCGCTCGAACAGGGCGTGCAGGGCGTCGTGATCCTGGATGGCAAGGTCCCGCACGCGGTGCTGCTCGAACTCTTCACCAACCAGGGCACCGGCACGCTGATCCACAAGTGAGAACACCCCGCCATCTCTCTCCGTCATGGCCGGACTTGTTCCGGCCATCCACGTCTTGCTCCGGTCGTGGGAACAAAGACGTGGATGCCCGGGTCAAGCCCGGGCATGACGATGTGGAGATACTCGGGCGCGCTACGTCCCTATGGACTCGCAGCGCGCTCGCTCTATCCGCTACTCTTCTCGCCCTTGTCGTCTCCACCAGCCCCGCGGCCGCCGACCTGAAACTCTGCAACCGCATGAGCTATGTCGTCGAGGCCGCGATCGGCGTCGACGAGAAATCGGCCACCGCGACGCGCGGCTGGTTTCGGATCGATCCCGCGGCCTGCCGCGTCGTGTTGCAGGGCGAGCTCAGCGCCGACCGCATCCTGTTGCATGCGCGCGCGCTCAGCCTCTACGGCGCCTCGCCGATCGCGGAGAACGGCAACGACACGCTGTGCGTGGCGCAGGACAATTTCGTGATCGCCGCCGCACGGCAGTGCCGGAGCGGACAGACCCCGGCACCCTTCACCCAGATCACGCCGACCAAGACCGAGGACGGCAACCTGGTCGCCTATCTCGCCGAGAGTGCCGAATATGACGACGAACAGGCGCGCCTCGCGGCCATCCAGCGGCTGCTCGGCATTGCCGGCTACGACGCTTCGCCGATCGACGGCGTCGACGGACCCAAGACACAGGCCGCCCTTGCTGCCTTCCTGAAAAGCCGCGGCCTCGCTTCCGATGTGGTCTCGCAGCCGAATTTCTTTTCCACCATGGTCGATGCGGTGCAGGCGCCCTCGCCGACGGGGCTGACCTGGTGCAACGACACGCCGCACAAGGTGATGGCGGCGGTGGCGACTGACGACGGCAGGACCGTGATCAGCCGCGGCTGGTATCGCATCGATCCCGGCAAATGCCTGCATCCGGACATCACGGGCCAGCCGAAGAAGGTGTACAGCTATGCCGAAGCCATCGATGCCGACAACCGCAGCATCAAGGTCAAGGACAAGCCGCTGCGCTGGGGCGGGCTGACGCAACTCTGCACCCGCGAGAGCAAGTTCGAGACCTCGGAACAGGGCGACTGCCCGAGCCGCGGCTTTGCGGCGACCGGCTTCACCGCGGTCGACGTCGCCCGCAGCGGCAAGACGTTACGGTTTGCGCTGCCGTGATGAGCGTGCGTGCAGTGCCGCCACACACGATGCTGTCGTCCCCTCGGAAGCGGGGACCCATAACCACCGGCGGCGTTGGTACGAAGAACGACAACGATCGGCGGTGCGTTACAGATAAATTCCGCGGTATGGATCGCCGCTTTCGCGGGGATGACGGTGGAATTTGCGGCAGCCTTCCGCGGATCACAGGCTGAAAGAGATATGACGAAATCCTCCCGCACCTTCGACCACGTCGAGACCTGGGTGTTCGATCTCGACAACACCCTGTATCCGCACCACGTCAATCTGTGGCAGCAGGTCGACGCGCGCATCGGCGAGTTCGTCGCCAATTGGCTGAACGTCTCGGCCGAGGAAGCACGTCGCATCCAGAAGGACTACTACCGCCGCTACGGGACCACGATGCGCGGCATGATGACCGAGCACGGCGTGCATGCCGACGACTTCCTGGCCTATGTGCACAAGATCGACCATTCGCCGCTTGAACCGAATCCCGCGATGGGGGCCGCAATCGAACGCCTGCCCGGGCGCAAGCTGATCCTGACCAACGGCTCCATCGATCATGTCGATGCGGTGCTAGATCGGCTCGGCATCGCCTCACACTTCCACGGCGTGTTCGACATCATCGCGGCCGAGCTGACGCCGAAGCCGGCGCGCCAGACCTATGACCGCTTCCTCAAGCTCCACGAAGTCGACCCGACGCGGGCTGCGATGTTCGAGGACCTCGCGCGCAATTTGGAGGTGCCGCACGCCTTCGGCATGACCACGGTGCTGGTGGTGCCCGACGGCACCAAGGAGGTGGTGCGCGAGGACTGGGAGCTCGAAGGTCGGGACGATCCTCATGTCGACTATGTCACCGACGATCTGACCGGGTTCTTGCGAGGGCTGGCGCGGTAACGCCGCTCGTCGTGAGTTCGCCATTCCCGGATGGTCCGAAGGACCAGACCCCAGATGCGTAATTGCGCATCGGGAATTCTCGAGATTCGGGGTTCGATGCTTCGCATCGCCCCGAAATGACGGACCAAACAACGTCCCGCCATTCTCACCGGACCAGGACCTCGTCCGCGATTGAGCCGACGAGCATCCTTGACTCTCCTTCCCCAAATTCAGAAAAAGCTAGCTCGTTTTGCTGAATGCACCGCGCGCCGCCCGCCAATCCAAGGATCGATCGATGTCCCTCTCCGCCCTGGAATCCACCATCAACAACGCCTTCGAGGCGCGTGACGGCATCTCGACCGCGACCAAGGGCGAGGTGCGCGACGCCGTGGAAAGCGCGCTCGAATTGCTGGACAAGGGCGAGGCGCGGGTCGCCGCGCGGGGCACCGACGGCAAATGGACCGTCAATCAATGGCTGAAGAAGGCGGTGCTGTTGTCCTTCCGCCTCAACGACATGCGCGTGATTCCGGGCGGCCCCGGCCAGGCCACTTGGTGGGACAAGGTGCCCTCCAAATTCGAGGGCTGGGGCGAGAACCGCTTTCGCGACGCCGGCTTCCGCGCCGTGCCCGGCGCAATCGTGCGTCGCTCCGCCTTCATCGCCAAGGGCGTCGTGCTGATGCCGTCCTTCGTCAATCTCGGCGCCCATGTCGATGAAGCGACGATGGTGGACACCTGGGCCACGGTCGGCTCCTGTGCCCAGATCGGCAAGCGCGTGCACATCTCCGGGGGCGCCGGGATCGGTGGCGTGCTGGAGCCGCTGCAGGCCGGCCCCGTGATCATCGAGGACGACTGCTTCATCGGGGCCCGCTCGGAAGTGGCCGAGGGCGTGATCGTGCGCAAGGGCGCCGTGCTCTCGATGGGCGTGTTCCTGGGCGCCTCGACCAAGATCGTCGATCGCGAGACCGGTGAGGTGTTCGTCGGCGAGGTGCCGGAGTATGCAGTCGTGGTGCCGGGGGCGCTGCCGGGCAAACCGATGAAGAATGGCGAGATCGGGCCCTCGACCGCCTGCGCCGTGATCGTCAAGCGCGTCGACGAGCGCACCCGGTCGAAAACCTCGATCAACGAGCTGCTGCGGGATTGAGGCGAACGTTCCGGCCCGCCGAGGCCCTACTAGCGGCAGCCGGAGAGAGCGTGTTAAGCGAGGGCATGACCGATGCCCTCGCCATTGCCCGTGACCTGATCCGCTGCCCATCCGTCACCCCGGCCGATGCCGGTGCGCTCGGCGTGCTTGCAGCGCTCTTGAAGGACGCCGGCTTCGAGGTGCAGCGCGTCACCTTCTCCGAACCCGGCACCGCTGATATCGACAATCTCTATGCGCGGATCGGCAGTGAGGGGCCTCACCTTACCTTCGCCGGCCACACCGACGTGGTGCCGCCCGGAGACGAGAGCGCCTGGAGCCTGGGTGCGTTTTCGGGCGAGGTGAAGGATGGCTATCTCTACGGCCGCGGTGCGGTCGACATGAAGGGTGGCATCGCCTGCAGCGTCGCCGCGGTGCTGGATTACTTGCGCGAGCATGATGGAAAGCCGCGTGAAGACGGCAACGGCTCGATCTCGTTCCTGATCACCGGCGATGAGGAAGACGTCTCGGTCAACGGCACCGTGAAGCTGCTGAAATGGGCGGCGGAGCGCGGCGAGATATTCGATCATTGCGTGCTCGGCGAGCCTTCCAACCAGGAGGTGATGGGCGACTGCATCAAGATCGGCCGCCGCGGCTCGCAATCCGGCACGCTGGTCGTCGAAGGCAAGCAGGGCCACGTCGCCTATCCGCACCGCGCCGCCAACCCGGTGCCGGACATTTCGCGGCTGATCGTCGCGCTCTCCGACGAGCCGCTCGATCAGGGCAGCGCGCAATTCCAGCCGTCCAACCTCGAATTCACCTCGGTCGATGTCGGCAATTCCGCGAGCAACGTGATCCCGGGGACGGCACGGGCGAAATTCAACATCCGCTACAATGACTGCCATACGCAGGAATCGCTGCGAGCACTGGTCGAGGAGCGGCTGAGGACGGCCTGCGGCAACCGCATCCGCGCCCATATCGAATGGCTGCCGTCCAACGCCAACGTATTCCTGACCAAGCCCGGTTCGTTCACCGAACTTGCCGTTGCGGCAATCGAAGAGGCGACGGGGCGCAAGCCGGAGCTGTCGACATCAGGCGGCACCTCCGATGCCCGCTTCATCTCGAGCTACTGCCCGGTCATCGAGTTTGGCCTGGTCGGCCAGACCATGCATCAGATCGACGAGCGCGCGGCGGTGGCCGACATGGAGACGCTGACGAAGATCTATCGCGGCATCCTCGATCAGTATTTCGCGTGATCGGTGCGGACTACGCCAGCGACCTGTCGGATCAGGCGACCTTCACTTCGGCGAGGAACTGATCGACCTCGCGGCGCAGGTCGGTGGCCTGGCCGGCGAGGCTCGCAGCCGAATCCAGCAGGGAGCGCGCCGAGCCGCGGGTTTCGGCCGCGGCCGCGCTGACCAATGCGATCGACGACGACACCTCGCGCGTGCCGCTTGCGGTCTGCTGCACACTGCGCGCGATTTCCCGCGTGGTCGCGCTCTGCTCGGCCACGGCGGTCGCAACGGATCCGGTCACGCCGCTGATGCTGTTGACCACGGCGGCGATCTTCTCGATCGCGGCGACCGTGCTGCCCGTCTCGTTCTGAATCGCCACGATCTGGCTTTCGATCTCCTCGGTCGCTTTGCTGGTCTGAGCGGCGAGACTCTTCACCTCGGACGCGACCACCGCAAAACCCTTGCCGGCCTCGCCGGCGCGCGCCGATTCGATCGTGGCGTTGAGGGCGAGCAGATTGGTCTGCGACGCAATGGCGCGGATCAATTGGACGACGTCGCCGATGCGGGTGGCACTGCCCGCCAGGGTGCGGACCTTGTCGGTGGTGTCGAGCGCCTGGCTGGTTGCGTTCGAGGACTCCGAGGCCGCTTCCGAGATCTGCCGGGTGATCTCCTTCATCGAATGATCCAGCTCCTCGGAGGCCGCGGCCACCGTGGTCACGCCGGATGTCGCTTGCGCCGCTGCATCGGCGACGGCGGTCGCGCGGGACGCGGTGGCGCCGGCGGAGCCATCGAGCGCCTCGGCCGACTGCTTCAGGCCGCTCGCGGCGTCGCTCAGGCGGCCGCAGAGCGTGTCGATGACCTCGCCGAAGCGACGGGTGAGCGCCTCGATCTTCTGCCGGCGCGCATCGCGCCGCGCTTCGGCGTCGGCGCCCTGCAGCGCCAGCCGGTCCGCCTCTGCGGACTTGTCCTGCAGCACGCCGATGGCGTTGGCGAGCGTGCCGACTTCGTCGGTCCGGTCGCGATAGGCGATCTGCACGTCGCGCTCGCCGCCTGCGATGCGGCGGATCAGCTCGGTCAGATTGGAGAGCGGCTTGATGACGCGGGCATTGAACCAGATCGTTCCGAGTGCGGCCGCCCCGATATTGATCAGCAGCAGGGCCAGCGCCAGGATGAAACGGGTCTGGGAGTCGGCGATCGCCACTTCGCTCTGGCGCAAAGCCTCCGCGATCGCCGCATCGCGCAGCGGCAGGATCGTGTCGAGGATCGGGAACACCGAACGCAGGAACTGATCGGGATCGAGGTCGAGCACCTTGCCGCGATTGGGCGCAACCTGCGAGGTGTAGAACTCGCCACCGCGTGCCCAATAGCCGTTCTCGACCTCGGTCAGCGCGACGAAGATCGGCTTCTGATCGATCTCGGCAGCAGCCAGCTTGGCCGACGACCAAATCCGCTCGATGCGCCCCTTGAACATGGCAAGCGCCTCGGCCGGTTCACCCGTCATCGCCTGCTTCGTCGCGATGGCCCGGACGAGTGTCGTGGTGGCGCGGCCGGCCCAGTCACGCAAATCCCAGCCGAGCACGGCGAGACGGGCCGCCTGGCCGACCGCCGCGTTCGCCGAATTGATCCGGCGAACGATCACATCGACATGGCTGCCCGTCGTCTCCTGAATCGTGAACATCCGCGGCACGTAATCGCGGACGAACGATTCGGACCGCGCCGCCTTCGGCTGCGCGACGGCCTCGAGCGCGGCCCCACGGACCGCGCGAAGCTTCTGCTGGATCGAATCCAGCGCAGCAGTGTCTTCGCTCAGCCACGCGAGACTGCGGGCCTTGGCGAACGCATCATCAGACCCCTGAATGACCTTCTGCAGCGTTGCAAGCTCGTCCGCGGTCGCAGGGTTGGGCGAGGCCAGGCGTGGATTGACCATGGCGCGCTCGAGATTCAGCTTCTCCGGCAGCCGCAACATGGCAGACAGCAGTTGCGCATCACCGCCTGCTGCCTTGGCAGCCTGTAGCGCCGTCAACTGCTGCCAGGCGAACCACATGGTTGCGAGCAGACCGATGACCGCACCGAGTAGGAGCGAGAGCAGGAAGACTTGACGAATGCGCACGATCGACCTCGCCGAAGAGGAGCCTAGGCTCCCCGGATAGCTGCGAGGACTTCAATTTGGAGTTAAGAAACTCGGCCCTGCAATGCAGATCCGTAAGCCAATAAGGAAAAGCATTTGCAGCCGACGCACGCGATCTGTTCGGCGCCGCCGGTGAGGATTACCTCAATACTCCACCTTCACCAGATACAAGCCCTCGGGCGGGGCGACAACGCCGCAGGCGGCGCGGCTGCGCGCGGCGAGCGCGGCGGAGAGATCATCCGCACTCCACCGCCCCTGCCCGACCCATACCAGTGAGCCCACCATCGAGCGCACCTGGCTGTGCAGGAACGAGCGCGCGGAGGTGAGCACCGTCACGGCATCGCCGTCTCTGATGACGTCGAGTTGGTCCAGCGTCTTCTCGGGCGACCTGGCCTGGCACTCGGTGTCGCGGAAGGTGGTGAAATCGTGCTTGCCGATCAGCCGCTGCGCAGCTTCATGCATCGCGTCCGAATCGAGCCGCTGCGGCACGCGCCAGACCCGCCCCACATCGAGCGCGAGATTGGCGCGCCGGTTCATGATGCGATAGCGGTAGTGACGCTTGCGCGCCGAGAAGCGCGCTTCGAAGGTGTCGGGCACGATCTCCGCAGAGAGCACCGCGATCGGGTTGGGACGCAGATGGGCATTCAGCGCATCGCGCAGGCGATCCGGCCGGAAGTCCTTTTCGATGTCGCAATGCGCGACCTGTCCCGTCGCATGAACGCCGGCATCCGTCCGTCCCGAGCCGTGGACGCGGGTGGCGACGCCGCAGGTGGCCTGCGCCGCCGCCTCAAGCGCGCCCTGCACGGAGGGCAGGCTCGCCTGCAGCTGCCAGCCGCAGAACGGTGCGCCGTCATATTCGATGGTGAGCTTGTAACGGGGCATGTGGTTCTGTTGTTGCCGTCATCGCCCGGGCAGGCGGGCGATCCAGTATCCACCGACATCTCGGTTCGACAAATGAACGCCTCGGCGTACTGGATACCCCGCTTCCGCGGGGTATGACAGCCTCAGGAAAAGCGGGCACCGCGCTTCAGTGGCGTGCCGCGCAGGAAATCCGCAGCCTGCATCGGTGCCTTGCCGGCGCGCTGCAGCTCGATGATGCGGATCGCACCCTCGCCGCAGGCAATGGTAAGGTGATCGTCGAGCACCGCGCCAGGATCGGCATGAACCGCGCCGGAACCGGAGGCAAGCTCGCAGCGGAGAATCTTGACGCGAACCGCTTCGCCGTCCACCTCGACCTCGCTCCAGGCGCCCGGAAATGGCGACAGCCCATGGATGTGACGCAGCACCGCGTGCGCCGGCTTGTTCCAGTCGATCCGCGCTTCCGCCTTGTCGATCTTGGCCGCGTAAGTGACGCCGTCCGCCGGCTGCTTCGTCAATGTGAGGTCGCCATGCGCCAGCGCTGCCATCGCACGCACCATCAGACCGGCGCCGATCGCGGCGAGCTGATCGTGCAGATCGGACGCGGTCATCGCATCCGATATCGCAATGCGTTCACCCATCGCGATATCGCCGGTGTCGAGGCCGGCATCCATTTTCATCACCATGGCGCCGCTCTCGGCGTCGCCTGCCATGATGGCGCGATTGATCGGCGCGGCGCCACGCCAGCGCGGCAGCAGCGAGGCATGCAGATTGTAGCAACCGAGCCGTGGCGCATCGAGGATGGACTGGGGGAGGATCATGCCATAGGCCACGACCACGGCCGCGTCGGCATTGTGGGCGCGAAACTCCGCGAGCGCGGCCTCGGTCTTCAGCGTCTTCGGCGTGAACACGGGGATCCCGAGCCGCCGCGCCTCCTGCTCCACCGGTGTCGGCTGCAGCGCAAGCCCGCGGCGGCCGCCGGGCTTCGGTGCGCGGGTATAGACGGCCGCGATCTCGTGGCCGTCGGCGGCGAGCTCGCGCAAGGTCGGCACGGCGAAATCCGGCGTACCCATGAAGATCAGGCGAAGGGGCATTGGCGCAATCTCGTCTTGCGAGGTCAGCCTCCCTGCGCTCGTCACGCCCGCACTTGTCGCGGGCATCCACGTCTTTGGTCGTTCAAGGCCGCAGCGTGGATGGCCGGGGTCGCTTGGCTTGTCGTGCTAAGACGCGCTTCGCGCTTTTGCCCGGCCATGACGGAGAGAGACGTCGATCATTCCGCCGCGCGCTTGGCGGCTTTGGCGAACTTCTTCATGACGCGGTCGCGCTTCAGTTTCGACAAATAGTCGATGAAGAGCACCCCGTTGAGGTGGTCGATCTCATGCTGGATGCAGGTGGCATAGAGACCTTCGGCGTCCTCCTCATGCACCTTGCCGTCCAGATCGGTGAAACGGACCCGTACCTTCGCGGGCCGCTCGACCTCCTCGTAATATTCGGGGATCGAGAGGCAGCCCTCCTGATAGACCGACATTTCGTCCGACCTGGACAATATCTCCGGGTTGATGAAGACGCGCGGCTCCGGATTGCCCTCGCCATTCTCGTCCCGCTTGGACAGATCCATGGTGATGAGGCGCAAGGGTTGCGCGACCTGGATCGCAGCGAGCCCGATCCCGGGCGCGTCGTACATGGTCTGGAACATGTCGTCGACCAGCTGCCGGATCTCCGGCGTCAGCTTTTCGACAGGTTTGGACACCAGCCGCAACTGCTTGTCGGGCAGGATGATGATTTCTCGTAAGGCCATGGCGGGCGATTTAAGCGCCGGACGGCACGCGGTCAATCTGAACCGCCGACGCTTAAGACATCGCGAACCGTGTTTTTTAGAACCTCGTTAACCAAGAGTTTTAACCCGCGGTTAACCATAAATGTTCTTATTTTGTTCCTATTTACTCAGGAATCTGGTATAGGGGTCCGATGACCTCCGTGAACCCTGTCGTCTTCGCGATCGGCGATCTGCCGGTCCGGGCCTCTGACGCACTGCTCGGCTTCGGCGCGCTAGTGCTGTTGCTCCTTGTTGCCATCACGGTGGCGGTGGCCCGGTCCGGGCGGCGCGGCGCAGCGCTTGCAATGATGCAGGCCATGCGCGCCGACGAGCTGGAGCTGCGCCTGTCCGAAATGCTGCGGGTTCAGAACGAGGCCTCCGGCCGCGTCGATGCGATGACGCAGGTGCTCGCCGGCCGCCAGGCGGAGCTCGCGCGCGCCGTCAACGAGCGGCTGGATTCGGTGACGCATCGCGTCGGCCAGTCGATGGAGCAGACGACGCGCCACACGATGGATTCCTTGCGCGTGCTGCACGAGCGGCTCGGCATCATCGACAACGCGCACAAGGACCTGACCGAGCTGACAACACAGGTCACGACCTTGCGCGACGTGCTCGCCAACAAGCAGGCGCGCGGCGCCTTCGGCCAGGCGCGAATGGAGGCGATCGTCCAGGATGGACTGCCGAAAGGCAGCTACGCATTCCAATACACGCTGACCAGCGGCAAACGGCCGGACTGCGTCGTATTCCTGCCCGATCAGCGTCCGCTGTGCATCGATGCGAAATTTCCGCTGGAAGCCGTCACCGCACTGCATGATGCGCGCAGCGACGAGGAGAAGCGATTCGCCTGCCAGCGGCTGCGTGCCGACGTGCTCAAGCACGTCAACGACATCGCCGAGAAATACCTGATCACCGGCGAGACCCAGGACACCGCGCTGATGTTCGTCCCCTCGGAATCGGTCTATGCGGAGATCCATGACGGCTTCGACGACGTGATCCAGAAGGCCTATCGCGCCCGAATCGTGCTGGTATCGCCGTCGCTGCTGATGCTCGCGATCCAGGTGATGCAGCAGATCATGAAGGACGCGCGCATCCGCGACGCCGCCGACCAGATCCGCAACGAGGTCATGCACCTCGGCGACGATCTCGGCCGTCTGCGCGAGCGCGTGCTCAAGCTGCAGAAGCATTTCGGTGACGTGAACGAGGATGTCAGGCAGATCCTGATCTCCGCCGACAAGATCGAGAAGCGCGCCGGCCGCATCGAGGAGCTCGATTTCAGCAAGCCCGACGCATCAGTCGATTCCCCGCGGATCACCCCGGCCGCGGCGCCGGACTTGTTCCCTCTCTCAGGCCGGATGCAGGCGGGAGAGTGAGTTGGCTTGCTGCATTTGGGGGACGAAGCCTACTCAGCAAAAGTCGTCATCGCCCGGCTTGACCGGGCGATCCAGTATCCCAGAGACCGTAGATGGGCGCACGCAGCTTCTACGTTTACATTCTCGCAAAGCGTATCGGCGGCACACTGTATATTGGTGTCACCAACGATCTGATGCGGCGGGTTGCGGAACATGGGATGAAAGTGGCCGAGGGCTTCACTAAGCGATACGACGTTGCTCGCCTCGTTTATTTCGAAGTCTTCGATCAGGTTGAACCAGCGATCCAGCGCGAAAAACGACTGAAGAAGTGGCCACGCGATTGGAAACTTCTCTGATCGAAAGAGAAAGCCCGAACTGGATTGACCTCTATCCGCAAATTGCCGGAGCTCTATAATTACTGCCTCTGGAATACTGGGTCGCCCGGTCAAGCCGGGCGACGACGAGTGTTTTGGTGGAGGCGACTAAATCTGCTACACGCCTTCCATGACCGCACCCGACGCCGCATCCGACATCAGCGCCGATAACGGCTCGCACGAGGCCGATGCCCCCGCCCCCACCTGGCGCGAGAGTATCGCCGTCTACCTGCAGCCCCGCGTGCTGGTGGTGCTGTTCCTGGGATTTTCCTCCGGCCTGCCGCTGGCGCTGTCCGGCTCGACATTGCAGATCTGGATGCGCGAGCTCGGCGTCGATCTCGGAACGATCGGCCTGTTCGCCCTGGTCGGCACGCCCTACACGCTGAAATTCCTGTGGGCGCCTTTGGTCGATGCGCTGCACGTGCCGCTGTTCACGGCCGCCTTCGGCCGCCGCCGCGGCTGGCTGGTCTTCGCGCAATTGCTGCTGATTGCCGCGATCATCCTGCTCGCGCTGACTGATCCTGCGCGGGCGCCGTTCATGGTGGCACTGGCCGCGCTCCTGGTCGCAGCAACCTCATCGACCCAGGACATCGTGGTCGACGCGTTCCGCGTCGAAAGTCTGCCCGAAAGCGAGCAAGCCGCCGGCATGGCCGCTTATGTCGCCGCCTACCGCATCGGCATGCTGATTTCGACGGCCGGCACACTTGTCGTCGTCTCGGCGTTCGAAAGCCGCGGGCTGCCGCGAGCTTCATCGTGGATGTGGGGCTACGTCGTCATGGCCGCGCTGGTGCTGATCGGCACTGTCACAGCTCTCCTCGCGACCGAGCCGGCGCAATCCAAGACGGCTGAGGCAGCGACGGCCGCGGACACGGCAATGACGCGCGTGATCCATGCCGCGATCGGCGCCTTCTCCGAATTCCTCAGCCGCAAGGATGCGCTGGCCGCGCTGGCCTTCGTGGTGCTGTTCAAGTTCACCGATGCGTTTTCGGGCACGATGACGGCGCCGTTCGTGATCGATCTCGGCTTCAGCAAGGTCGATTATGCCGCGATCGTCAAAGGCGTTGGGCTTGCCGCCACGCTCGCGGGCGGCTTTGCCGGGGGCTTCGTGGCGCGGCGTTATTCGCTCGCGACCAGCCTGTGGATCGGCGGTGCGGTGCAGGCGCTGGCCAATCTCTCCTTCTCCTGGCTCGCGATCACCGGCGTCAACCAATGGGCGCTGGCGCTCGCCATCTCAGCGGAGAATTTCACCAGCGCCGTCGGCACCGTGATCTTCGTCGCCTATCTTTCCGCGCTGTGCCAGAACCCGCTGCACACTGCGACTCAATATGCCTTGCTCACGGCGCTCGCAGCGGTGGGACGGACTTATCTCTCGTCAGGCGCGGGCTACGTGGCGAAGGCGACCGGCTGGCCGCTGTTCTTCGCCATCTGCGTGCTGGTGGCGATCCCAAGCCTGATCCTGCTCGGCTGGCTGCAGCGGCGCGGACATTTCGACGCACTGCAGACGCAGATCTCAGCTAACGCTTGAGGTCATCGCGCACGATTCCATTGAGCCGCTCGAACTCCGCGACAACCGTATCGCAGGCTGGCTTTGCGGCCTCGCAAAGAACGTCCATTTTGATGAAGAGATGATCGCCATCCTGGACCACATGGCGCCGAATTGCGGTGGGATAGGCTGGATGACCCGACGGCGCAAATGACCAGACGCTGAGGGCCGCTTTGTCCTCGATGACGGTCCAGCCAGATTGCATTGAACTCCTGGTCCCCGGCTTGGCGCGTAGTGACTCCAAGGCCGAGGCAACCGTGGGATAACCGAGGTCAGCCTGAACCTCGTTGTTGGATGCAGCCGCCGCTCCCGATCCCAGCGCTATCGCAAGCGCAAGCGCGTATAGCACTTTCACTCCCGCCGCCTCCCCAATGACGCGCGAATATGGCGCGTCGTCATCGTGACACAACCTAGCCAGGAATCAACGTTTCACCAAGCTCCATTTCGTCACGACCGCCTCGCTCAGCTGACCGGCGTCCTGCGCGCAGGAGACTTGATCGACCTTCACCGCGATCTGCTTGCCGAGCAGGCCCTTCAGCTGCGCGGCCTGCGCCTTGTTCTCGATCATGAGTTGGAACGTCTCGGGTCCGGTCTCGAGATTGCAGAGCCCGTTCGGTGGCGGCAGCCGGCGCGGTTCGCTGGCGATCTGATAGGCCATGGCCGGCTCGCCAGGCTTGGCTCCGCGGACCTTCAGCATGTTCAATTCGCCCGACAGCACGTCGCCGGCATTGATCGGCTTGCCAGCCTTGAGCGGCTCATCGCTCTGCTGCGCCACAGCAAGCGAGGCTACCGTCGTCGCCAGAATCGCGCCCAAAGCCAAGCGTTTGCCGAATCCGGGTTTCGTCATCATGAACTTCCGTATGTGTGCTTAGAACAGAGTTCGCTGCCGCATCGCCGCCGACAACGTGCCTTCGTCGAGATAGTCAAGCTCGCCGCCGACCGGCACGCCATGCGCCAGCCGCGTGACCTTGACGTTCGCCTCCTGCAGGAGGTCGGTGATGTAATGCGCGGTGGTCTGGCCGTCGACCGTCGCATTCAGCGCCAGGATGATCTCCTGGACCTCCGGCGCGTGCGCGCGCTGCACCAGCGCATCGATGGTCAGATCCTGCGGACCGACGCCGTCGAGCGGCGACAGCGTGCCGCCGAGCACGTGATAGCGGCCGTTGCTGGCTTTCGCGCGCTCCAGCGCCCAGAGATCGGCGACGTCAGCGACCACGACGATCATCGCCCCGTCGCGGCGCGGATCGGTGCAGACCGTGCAAGGGTTTTGCGTGTCGATGTTGCCGCAGGTCTTGCAGACCTGGATACGCTCGATGGCGACCTGCAGCGCCGAGGTGAGCGGCGTCATCAGCGCTTCGCGCTTCTTGATCAGGTGCAGCGCGGCGCGGCGCGCCGAGCGCGGCCCAAGCCCGGGCAGGCGCGCGAGCAGCTGGATCAGGCGTTCGATCTCGGGACCGGCGACGGCCATCAGTTCAAGGACTTCATGACGTGCAAACTAGCCGAAGCCGAATCCAGGAGGCAGGCCGAGCTTGCCGGTGATGGCCTGCATCTTCTCCTGCATCGCGGCTTCCGCCTTGCGGCGCGCGTCATTGCACGCGGTCACCACGAGATCCTCGAGGATCTCGGTCTCTTCGGGCTTCATCAGCGACGGATCGATCTTGATGCCCTTCACATCCATCTTCGCGGTCATGCGGACCGCGACCAAGCCACCGCCGGAGGTACCCTCGACTTCGAGATTGCCGAGTTCCTGCTGCATTTCCTGCATCTTCGACTGCAGCTGCGCCGCCTGCTTCATCATGCCGAGAAAGTCGGCCATGGCTTACGTCCTCTCAAAACGATTCCAGATCGTCGTCGCTGTCGGACTCGTCGACCGGCTCGACAGCGCTGCTAACTTCCGATTCCGGCGGCTCGGCGGCAAGCTTGCGCACCTCGACCACCTTGGCGCCAGGGAAGCGGGCCAGCACCTCCTGAACCCGCGGATCGGCTTCCGCCGCGCGCTCCCGCTCGCTTTTCGCGCGCAGGTTCTGCTCGCGCAAGGTCGGCTGTCCCGGCTCGTTGGAGACGACGACCGTCCAGCGCCGGCCGGTCCAATCCTCCAGCTTGCGCCCGAGATCGGTGACAAGCGCGCGCGGGGCGCTGCGTTCCAGCGCAATCTCCAGACGCCCGTCCTCGAAGCGGACCAGCCGGACATCGGCCTCCAGCGCGCTCTTGGTCATCACATCGCGGCTCTTGCCGGCGAGCGCGACGAGTTCCTGGAAACTACGAAGCCGAAGCGCGGGGGCTGCGTCCTGCGATGCTGGCGGCGGGCTCGCCATCTGCGGCCGCATCGGGCTGCCGACGGCCGCGAGGGTCGGGCCTTGGCTCAAGCCTTGGCTCGGAGCTTGGGCGCGCTGCGGCGCCATGCCCGCCGGCATCGACGAGGAGGACAGGCCGGCCGTCGTCATGGTCGGCGCCGGGGCGCTGCGCTGGACCGCAGCCGAAGAGACCCCAGGTGCGGCGCCGCCATTCTGCTCGATCATCCGGATCGCTTCATCGGGCGTCGGCAGATCGGCGGCGTAGGCGATCCGCACCAGCACCATTTCGGCCGCCGCTGCGGGCCTGGTCGCAGTCTGGGTTTCGGCGATACCCTTCAAGAGCATCTGCCACATCCGCGACAACACACGGATCGACAGCTTGGTGGCGAAATCGCGCCCCCGCAGCCGCTCGGTCTCGCTGAAAGCGACATTGTCGGCCGTGGCCGGCACGAACTTGACGCGGGTGACGAAGTTCACGAATTCGGCAAGATCGGACAGCACCACCACCGGATCGGCGCCAACGTCATACTGGTCGCGGAATTCCTGGAACGCCGCGGCGATATCCCCGCTCGCCAGATGCTGAAACAGGTCGATGACGCGGGTGCGGTCGGCGAGCCCCAGCATCTGCCGGACCTCGTCGGCGCGCACTTCGCCGGCCGCATGGGCGATCGCCTGATCGAGCAGCGACAGCGAATCGCGCACCGAGCCTTCGGCCGCGCGGGCGATGATGCCGAGCGCTTCCGGCTCGATGCCCACGCCCTCCTTGGCCGCGACATTGGCGAGGTGCTTCATCAGCACGTCAGCCTCGACCCGGCGCAGGTCGAAGCGCTGGCAGCGGGAAAGCACGGTGACCGGGACCTTGCGGATCTCGGTGGTGGCGAACACGAATTTGGCGTGCTCCGGCGGCTCCTCCAGCGTCTTCAGGAAGGCGTTGAACGCCGCCGTCGACAGCATGTGGACTTCATCGATGATGTAGACCTTGTAGCGCGCGCTGGCGGGCGCATAGCGCACGCTGTCATTGATCTGCCGGACATCATCGACACCGGTATGCGAGGCCGCGTCCATTTCCAGCACGTCCATGTGCCGGCTTTCCATGATCGCCTGGCAATGCGTGCCGAGCACCGGCATGTGAATGGTCGGCCCCTTCACCGATCCATCCGGCAACTCATAGTTCAACGCGCGAGCCAGGATACGGGCGGTGGTGGTCTTGCCGACCCCGCGGACGCCGGTCAGGATCCAGGCTTGCGGGATGCGGCCCGTCTCGAAGGCGTTCGAGACGGTGCGCACGACGGCTTCCTGGCCGATCAAATCTTCGAAACTGGAGGGGCGGTATTTGCGCGCCAGCACCCGATAGGGCTTGGCGGCGGATGTTATGCTGTCGAGGCCGGCCTGCGCGGCGCTGTCGGGCGTGGATGGAGAAGCGCCGGCCTCGGTCATCGATCGATCCGCAATTGCACGTCTTCCAGCCGACACAGCGGCCGAATGGGAGCGAGCGCCCGCCGGTGCGGGGTCTCCGCTAGTGATGCGCGATTCGCTCGAGAAAACAGGTAGGAGACTGACGAGCGACCCGATCCGGACCTCGTTAGGGCTGCTTCCTTCCGGACCTGACCCGGTTGGCGAGTGGCTCGTCCACCGCCAATCTCCCGATCCCTATTTGGGGCCAAACGGACCGGAAAGCAAGCGTGAGCTTCACGGGGAGCCGCCCTCTCGCAAGTGGGCTTGTGCCAGCGCGGCGAAAGGCATTAGGTGACATCAAGACCCCTTCCGCCCGCAAGAGTCCACCGAATCACCCTGCCAGGAACCCCGATGCCCGACGCTACCTGGTCGCTGCACCCGCAGCTTGCGAAGGACACGATCAACATCGGCGATCTGCCACTGTCCCGGGTGCTGGTGATCAAGGACGCGAACTATCCCTGGATGCTGCTGGTGCCGCGCCGCGAGGGCGCGGTCGAAATCATCGATCTCGACGAGGTGGCGCAGGCCCAGCTCATGACCGAGATCGCGCGCGTCTCCCGCGCCCTCAAAGAGATCACCAAATGCGACAAGCTCAACGTCGCAGCGCTCGGCAACATGGTGCCGCAGCTCCATATCCACGTCATCGCGCGCCGCACCAGCGACGCCGCCTGGCCGCGCCCGGTCTGGGGCGTCGCGCCGGCGCTGCCGCATGATGCGGAAGAGGTGCAGCATTTCATCGGCGCGATCCGCCGCAAGATCTGGCTAGGGTGAACGATGTCCCCATTCGACCTGTTTCCGCTCGGACAGCCCGCTTTCGTCCACAACACCATCGACCGTGCCGCGCATCTGCGCTTCCATGACGACAGGCTGATCGCGCTGGAGCGCAGTCCGTCGGCCCGCGCCTATGTCGTGCATCGCGATTCGATCCTGCTGAAGCGCGATGGCGAAGCCATGCGCGCACGGCTGTCGGTCGACGAGGCGCTGGGGCTCGGGGCCAATCCGGGCACGATCTTCCTCGGCCTGCGCGATGGTGCCGCGCTGTTCGGCATGGGCATATCGCAGGGCGCCGCCGAGGCGCTCTCAGGACGCGACGACGTTGCGATCACCGAACTGCGCGGCTTGGCGATGCAGGGCGGTATCCCGCCGGACCAACTCGCGGGAATCGCGATGGCGAAGTCCATGGTGTCCTGGCATCAGCGCCACGGATTCTGCGCCAATTGCGGCACCCGCACCGCGATGCGCGAGGGCGGCTGGAAGCGCGAATGCCCGAATTGCAAGACCGAGCATTTCCCGCGCACCGATCCGGTCGTCATCTCGCTGGTCGCCCACGGCGACAGATGCCTGCTCGGTCGCCAGCAGCGCTTTCCGTCCGGCATGTATTCCTGCCTCGCCGGCTTCGTCGAGGCTGCCGAGACCATCGAGGACGCGGTGTGCCGCGAGGTGTTCGAAGAATCCGGCATCCGCTGCACCGATGTCACTTATTATATGACCCAGCCCTGGCCTTATCCGTCGTCACTGATGATCGGCTGCCGCGCCAAAGCGCTGAACGAAGATATTGTGGTGGACCGCACCGAGCTTGAGGACGCGCGCTGGTTCAGCCGCGAGGAGGCTCGGCTGATGCTCACGCGCCAGCATCCGGACGGACTGACCGGGCCACATCCTTTCGCCATCGCCCACCATCTGGTCGGCGAATGGCTCAAAGCGGGATAGGCCATCGCCAGCACGATCTCTCCTTCCGACGGCGCGCGAGTGTCAAAAAGACCTGCAAGGCGCTGAAGGCGCTGCGCTTTTCTGGATCGCGCCTTCGCCGATCCCGCCGCGGCAGCGTGCCGCCTTGATTTGGAATGTTTTTCTCTATATGAGGGTTTCAATGACCTCATATGGAACAAAATTCTTCCCATGACCGACATTGCCGCGCAACTCCCGGAATCCAACCGCCGGCTGGACGCCATCGACCGGAAGATCCTGATGGTGCTCCAGGACGATGCCTCGCTGTCGGTTGCCGAGATTGGAGACCGGGTGGGCCTCTCGTCTACCCCCTGTTGGAAACGCATCCAGCGACTGGAAGCCGATGGCGTGATCCTGCGCCGGGTCGCGCTGGTCGACCAGAACAAGATCGGTCTCGGTCTCACCGTGTTCGTCTCGGTCGAGAGCCCCGATCATTCCGACGCCTGGCTGAGGAAATTTGCCGAAGCCGTCAGCTCCATGCCGGAGGTGATGGAATTCTACCGGATGGCCGGCGACGTCGACTACATGCTGCGCGTCGTCGTCGCCGACATGCAGAGCTATGATGTCTTCTACAAGAAGCTGATCGCCTCAGTGCCGCTGAAGAACGTCACCTCGCGCTTTGCGATGGAGAAGATCAAGTCGGTCACCGCGCTGCCGGTGCCGCCGGCCGCGGCGGCCTGAGCAGAGGCTGCGGGAGAACGGTCAGATCTTCTGATTGTACTCACCCACTTCGGGATGGGTGCGCAGCACGGAGTCCATTGCCTCGAACATGTCGCGCATGCGCCGTTCGGACACGGGGCTTTCGACCACGACAACCAGCTCCGGCTTGTTCGATGACGCGCGCACCAGTCCCCAGCTCCCGTCCGCCACCGTCACACGCACGCCGTTGACAGTGACGAGATCGCGGATCGGCTGTCCTGCCACCTGGCCGCCCTGCTTCTGCAGCGCTTCGAAATGCTTCACGACCGCATCGACGACGCCGTACTTGGCCTCGTCGGCGCAATGCGGGGACATCGTCGGGGAGGACCAGGTCTTGGGCAGCGCGTCCTTCAGATCGGACATCGACTTGCCCGGCGCGCGGTCGAGCATCTCACAGATCGCAATCGCCGAGACCAGGCCATCGTCATAGCCGCGGCCGAACGGCTTGTTGAAGAAGAAATGGCCCGACTTCTCGAAACCGGCGAGCGCGTTAAGTTCGTTGGTGCGGCGCTTCATGTAGGAATGGCCGGTCTTCCAATAGACGGTCTTGGCGCCCTGCGCCTGCAGCACCGGATCGGTGATGAAGAGACCGGTCGATTTCACGTCGACCACGAACTGCGCATCCTTGTGGATCGCCGACATGTCGCGCGCCAGCATCACGCCGACCTTGTCGGCGAAGATTTCCTCGCCGGTATTGTCGACCACACCGCAGCGGTCACCGTCACCGTCAAAGCCGAGGCCGACATCGGCCTTGTGCGCGAGCACCGCATCGCGGATCGCGTGCAGCATCTCCATGTCTTCGGGATTCGGATTGTATTTCGGAAATGTATAATCGAGCTCGGTATCGAGCGGAATGACCTCGCAGCCGATCGCTTCCAGCACCTGAGGTGCAAAGGCGCCCGCGGTGCCGTTGCCGCAGGCCGCCACCACCTTCAGCTTCCGCTTCAGCTTCGGACGATTGGTGAGATCGGCGATATAGCGCGCCGGGAAATTCTCGTGGAACTGATAGGAGCCCCCGCTCCTGTTACCGAATGCTGCGTTCAGCACGATCTCTTTCAGCCGGCCCATCTCGTCGGGCCCGAAGGTCAGCGGACGATTGGCGCCCATCTTGACGCCGGTCCAACCATTGTCGTTGTGCGAGGCGGTCACCATGGCGACGCAGGGAACATCGAGGTCGAACTGCGCGAAATAGGCCATCGGCGTCACCGCAAGTCCGATGTCGTGCACCTTGCACCCGGACGCCATCAGCCCCGAGATCAGCGCGTATTTGATCGAGGCGGAATAGCCGCGGAAATCGTGGCCGGTCACGATCTCCTGTTTCACACCCATTTCGGCAATCAGCGCGCCGAGCCCCATGCCCAGTGCCTGAACGCCCATCAGGTTGATTTCCTTGTTGAACAGCCAGCGCGCGTCGTACTCGCGAAAGCCGGTCGGCTTCACCATCGGCTCGGATTCAAAGGCGTAGGTATTGGGAAACAGGACGGCTTTGGGCTTGGGAAACATGCGAATGAGACCTCGAGAAAATACTCAACTTCCGAGCAGCCTTAGCGAAATCGGCGGGTAATCGAAAGGCCGAGGGCTGAATTTCTTGGCACGAGGCGACCTCAGTGCTGGGGTGGCGAATGCAGACCATCTAACTCCATCTGGACCGCAAGTCGCAGGGACGGAAGAGATTTGCACACTGTTTCCCAGACGAATCGGGCTGCGACGTCTTCGTAGTTGTGCCGATAGACGTTGCCTGCCGCAGCCATCTGCTTCCAGGCAATCGCCGGATGCCTCGCCTTCAGCTCATCGGGTAACCGGCGCGACGCCTCGGAGATGATCTCGAGGCAGCGCGTCACCGCATAAATAGTACGAATGTCGCTTTCGAAGGCAGTCCGATCGAAGCCTCGGAGCAACGAGGTTGCCAAATCGATGTGATGCAGGATGTCCTGAAGAGTTCCGCCGACTTTATCAGAAGGCATAGATGGCATCCGCCGTCGCCGTCGGTCGGACATAAGGCTTGAGTGCGCTGCGATTCACGACGTCAACCGGGCGATCGAAGAGTGCCGCAATATACTCCTTCAGTTCGACATAGTCGAAGACGGTCAAGGATACATCAGGATCGATCTCGACCATGATGTCGATGTCGCTGTCATCAGTGGCTTGCGCGCGCGCCACCGAACCGAACAAGGCCGCATGTTTCACGCCGCGGGCGCGCAAAGCTCGCTCGGATCGCCGTAGGGTTTCGATGGCCTCTGTGCTGTTCATGCGCCCAATATAGCACGGCGCGACCATCTTGGGGAGAGATGCGGCCTGGTGAGCGATCCGCTCCCTATTGCTCCAGCACCATCTCGCCATTGGAATAGGCGAAGCGCCTGAGCCGCGACAGGAACGACAGGCCGAGCAGATTTTCCGATAGCGCCTCATCGGGCAGAACGAGCGCGTCGACATCGCGCACGGTGATCTCGCCGAGCTCCACCATCGGCAGCCGGGTACGCGCGGCTTTCACGGTGCCATTGGCCGTGGTGACGGTCGCATTATACGCGCCGCGGGCCGGACGCAGGCCGAAGCGCGCCGCCGAACTCTCGTTCAGAGCCACCATCGAGGCGCCGGTATCGACCATGAAATTGATGCGCTGGCCATCGATGCGGCCCTCGGCCCGGAAATGCCCCCGCGTATCAGAGGGAATGCTGAGACTGCGCTGGCCGGCCGCGACCGGTTCGACCACGGCGAGCTTGGCCGTTGTGGCGGAGGCAGGCGCGGGCGCCAGGCGATCGGCCAGTTGCGCCATGAAGGTGCCGAGACCGACCAGAACGGCCGCGAAGATCATGATGTTACGCATACGCAACGCTCGACTGATGCTTGGATTGCCTCGCCCCGCAGCCGATCTCACCATCAAAGACGCCGGCGTGCGACCGAAGGCGAAAGGCTGCCGCCGCCATTTTGGCGAAAAGGGTGAGCGAAGCGTTAATAGCGTAGCGGGTTGTCGAGATTTGATTAGGTTCCGCGCGGCTTGGCGCGCCGGGTCGGCTGCGCATTGGCCGGGTCGTCGGGCCAGGGATGGCGCGGGTAGCGCCCGCGCAGATCGGTGCGCACCGCCGCATAGCTGCCGCGCCAGAAACCCGGCAGGTCGCGCGTGACCTGGACTGGCCGCTGCGCTGGCGACAACAGCTCGAGCACCAGCGGCACCTTGCCTTTCGCAATTGACGGATGAACGTTGAGGCCGAACAGTTCCTGCAAGCGCACGGCAATGGTCGGGCCCTGCTCGGCCTCATAATCGATCGCGAGCATGGTCCCGGTCGGTGCCTCGAAGTGCGTCGGCGCCTCGCGATCGAGCCGGGCGCGCAGATCCCACGGCAGCAGCGCCATGATCGCGTCGGAGAGATCACCGGGAGAGATGTCCTTGAGGCCGATCTTGTCGGCCAGCATCGGCACGAGCCATTCCTCTCGCTTGGCCACCAGCCCATCGTCCGAAAGATCGGGCCACGTCTCGCCTTCGGCCTTGCGCAGGAACATCGCGCGGTCGCGCCACTGCTTGGCAGCTTTCGACCACGGCAGCTTGTCGATGCCCACGTCGCAAACGCCGGCGGCAAGGATGCGCGCGGTCTCATCGGATGGCGCGAGCGCGAGGGGCGCTTCGGACAGGGTAATCGCGTGCAGGCTGCGCTTGCGGCGACCGCGCAGCGCCATTGCATTGCGATCGAAGATAATCTCGTCCTTGGTCTCGATCTGGTCGGCGAAATGCCGCTCGATATCCTCGCCAGCGAGCGGGGCGGCCAGCAGGATGCGGCCGCTGGCCGCGGTGCCCGTGAGCTCACCGACAGCAATGTAAGGCGCGCGGGCCAGCGAGGAGGTCTGCTCGACCGCCGCGCCGCGCCCATTGGCGAGCACGAAGCTGCCGTTGCCGCGATTACGCGCCACGCGATCGGGGAAGGCAAAGGCGAGCATGACGCCCACGCTGAGTCCCCCTTCCCCTTCTGCCGGTGCAGAAGAACTCACCTGCGCGGCCCAGCGCCGCGCCATCTCTCGCGCGCTCTGGGCGCGCTGCGAGCGGTCGCGCCGGAACTGGTCGCGGCGCACCTCGAGATCGACGCTGTCGCCGCCGAGCCCGCGCTCCGTGAGGATGGCGGCAGTTTCGGCAGCGTCCTGAGCGGCGCCATAGCGCGCCGAATCCACGATCATGCGGGCAAGCCTGGGCGGCAGCGCCAATGCCCGCAGCCGCTTGCCCTCCTCGGTGATGCGGCCATCGCCATCGAGCGCACCGAGTTCACGGAGCAGCTCGCGCGCCTCTTTCAGCGCGGGCTGAGGCGGCGGATCGAGGAAGCTCAAGCTTGCGGGATCGCTGACGCCCCATTGGGCGCAATCGAGCAGCAGCGAGGAGAGGTCGGCACTCAGGATTTCCGGCTGGGTGTAAGCGGGGAGCGAGGCCGTCTGCGGCTCGTCCCACAGCCGGTAGCATACGCCGGGCTCAGTGCGGCCGGCACGGCCACGACGCTGGTCGACTGCGGCGCGGGAGGCACGCACGGTTTCAAGCCGCGTCAGACCGATGTCCGGCTCATAGCGCGGCACGCGCGCCAGCCCCGAATCGACCACGATGCGGACGCCTTCGATCGTCAGCGAGGTCTCGGCGATCGAGGTCGCCAGCACCACCTTGCGCTGGCCCTTGGGCGCGGGGGAGATCGCACGGTCCTGCACGGCGGCATCGAGCGCACCGAACAGCGGCACGATCTCGGTGGAGGCATCGTGAACGCGCTCGGCGAGCAGGGTCTGCGTGCGCCGGATCTCGGCCGCCCCTGGCAGGAAGGCCAGCACCGAGCCGGACTCGGCGCGCAGGCTCGTTGCGATCGCCTCCGCCATCTGACGCTCGATCGGGACATCGACCTTGCGGCCGAGATAGCGGGTCTCGACCGGAAAAGCGCGACCTTCGCTTTCGACCACCGGCGCGTCGCCAAGCAGCTTGGCGACCCTCGCGCCATCGAGCGTCGCCGACATCACGAGAATACGAAGGTCCTCGCGCAGCCCCTGTTGCGCGTCGCGCGCCAGCGCCAGGCCGAGATCGGCATCCAGCGAGCGCTCGTGGAATTCGTCAAACAGCACCGCGGCGACGCCGTTGAGCTCGGGATCATCCAGGATCTGGCGCGAGAAGATGCCTTCGGTCACGACCTCGATCCGGGTCGCGCGTGACACTTTCGAACCGAACCGGACGCGGTAACCAACGGTATCCCCGGCTCGTTCGCCGAGCGTCTTGGCCATCCGCTCGGCGCTGGCCCGCGCCGCGATCCGGCGCGGCTCCAGGACGATGATCTTCTTATTCTTCGCCCAGGGCGCATCGAGCAGCGCCAGCGGCACCCGGGTGGTCTTGCCGGCGCCGGGCGGCGCCACCAGCACCGCGGAGCTGCTGCGCTCGAGCGTGCGCGACAGCTCGTCGAGCACGGCATCGATGGGCAAAGGCGTGTCGAAGCGGAGGGACAATATCGGAACCCGTCATCGCCCGCGAGGCGGGCGATCCAGTAAACTCAGATCTCGCGGATCACGAAGATCGAGCGTTCTGGATACCCCGCGTGCACGGGGTATGACAATCGGTCCGGATCACGCCCCGCTCACCGAGGGACGACCAACGCTCTCGTAAGTGAAACCGTGAGCCGCCATGTCCTCGGGGCGATACACATTGCGCAGGTCGACCACGACCGGCTGCGCCATCACCTTCTTCAACTGATCCAGGTCCATCGCGCGGTACTGGACCCATTCCGTGACCAGCACGATCGCATCCGCACCCGTGGCGCAGACGTAAGGATCATCGCAATATTCGATTTCGGGCAGTTCCTTCTTGGCCTGCTCGATGCCGACCGGATCATGCGCGCGGACCTTCGCGCCCATGTCCAACAGGCCGGTCACCAGCGGGATCGACGGTGCCTCCCGCATGTCGTCGGTCTCAGGCTTGAAAGTCAGCCCGAGGACGGCGACCGTCTTGCCGCGCAGATTGCCGCCGAGCGCAGCGGCGACCTTGCGCGCCATGGCGCGCTTGCGGTTGTCGTTGACGGCGAGCACGGCCTCGACGATGCGCAGCTGGGTGTCGTAATCCTGCGCGATCTTGATCAGCGCGCGGGTATCCTTCGGGAAGCAGGAGCCGCCGAAGCCAGGACCGGCATGCAGGAATTTCGAGCCGATGCGGTTGTCGAGCCCGATGCCGCGTGCAACCTCCTGCACGTCAGCGCCGACCTTTTCGGCGAGATCCGCGACCTCGTTGATGAAGGTGATCTTGGTGGCGAGAAACGCGTTGGCCGCGTATTTGATCAGCTCCGCGGTGCGCCGCGCCGTGTACATCATCGGCGCCTGGTTCAACGACAGCGGGCGGTAGATGTCGCCCAGCACCTTGCGGCCGCGCTCATCGGAGGTGCCGACCACGATGCGATCGGGCCATTTGAAATCGCGGATCGCCGCACCTTCGCGCAAGAACTCCGGATTGGAAGCAACCACCACGTCGGCCGACGGATTGGCCTCGCGAATGATGCGCTCGACCTCGTCGCCGGTGCCCACCGGCACGGTCGACTTGGTCACGACGACGGTAAATCCCTTCAGCGCGGATGCGATCTCGCGTGCGGCGGCATAGACATAGGACAGGTCGGCATGGCCATCGCCGCGGCGCGAGGGGGTGCCGACCGCGATGAACACGGCGTCGGCCTCGCCGACAGGCCCCTTCAGATCAGTAGTGAAATCGAGCCGCTTGGCCTTCACATTGGAAGCCACGAGAGCATCCAGGCCGGGCTCGAAGATCGGGATTTCCCCCCGCTGCAGCGCGGCGATCTTGCCGACATCCTTGTCCACACACGTGACCTGATGGCCGAAATCCGCAAAGCAGGCGCCGGAAACCAGCCCCACATAACCCGTGCCGATCATGGCAATTCGCATGAAAACCCGCCCTCGATGGTTAATGCGCCCGCCTCATAGAGCATTTGCGGGCCAAGGGGAATTTAGAAAACGGCATGACATTTGGATGACAATAAGGACTTTGCAACAGCTCTGACCAAAGATGCGCCGGCTCCGCGTCAAAGAGGAACAGCATGACCGCAAACGGCACATCGGCAGCCGCGGGAACCGGGACGCGGATCGACTGGGTCGATTACGCCAAGGGCATCTGCATCGTCATGGTGGTGATGATGCATTCGGTGCTGGGCGTCGAGCTGGCGGCCGGCAAGACCGGCTTCATGCACCTCGTGGTCGCCTTTGCAAAACCATTCCGGATGCCGGATTTCTTCCTGATCTCAGGGCTGTTCCTGCCCCTCGTCATCGACCGCGACTGGCGCACCTATCTCGACCGCAAGGTCGTGCACTTCGCTTATTTCTACGTCCTCTGGGTCACGATCCAGTTCGGCTTCAAGGCCCCTGGCTTTGCCGCCGAGACCAGCTGGACTCACGCCGGCTATTTGTATCTGGAATCCTTCATCGAGCCATTCGGCACGCTATGGTTCATCTACCTGCTGCCGATCTTTTTCGTCGTCATCAAGCTGACGCGCCGTATGCCCCCCTCGTTCCTCTGGGGGATCGCCGCAGGCTTGGAGATGGCGCAGATCGCCACGGGCTGGACCGTGATCGACGAGTTCTGTGCCCGGTTCGTCTACATCTATTCCGGCTATCTGTTCGCCGACCAGATGTTTGCCCTGTCGGAGCGCGCACGGGCACGCCCCGCTCTGGCGATCGCGGGATTGATCGGCTGGGCCGCGATCGATGCGACGCTGGTTGCAGTCAGTGCCAGCGAATGGCCGTTGATCTCACTGGGGCTCGGATTTGCTGGCGCCTGTGCCATCATCGTTTGCGGCACCCTGCTGGCGCGTGCCCAACTCCTCAACGGCTTGCGCTTCTGCGGCGAACATTCGATCGTGATCTATCTCGCCTTCTTCCTGCCGATGGCGGCGACACGCAGCGCGCTGCTCAAGACCGGCCTCATTGCCGACATCGGCACGGTGTCGCTGCTGGTCACCGTTGCCGGCGTGGTCGGGGCACTGGTGATCTGGCGCTTGGCCTTACGGCTGAACGCGGATTTCCTGTTCGAGCGGCCCGATCCATTCTGGATCGCGCCGAGGAGGCCAAGCCCGGCGCTGCAGGCGGCTCAGTAGAGTGCACCGGCTGAGCCTAGGGAACGAGGTATAGCGCACCGCGGCTGCGCCCGTTCTCGAGATCACGATGGGCTTGCGCGGCGTCGGCTAACGCGTAGACCGTGCCCACGCCGACCAATTCACGCTTGGCAAGTGCAGTTAGCACGGCGGCAGCGGCGCGCTGGTAGTCCTCCCGCTCATTCATGAAAGCCATCACGCTCGGCCGCGCCAAGCTCAGGCTGCGCCGTGGCCCTATCTCCTCGACATAGAGCTTCGGGATCGGCCCGGCCGACTGTCCTATGCTGGCAACGACACCGAACGGCCGCACACAGTCGAGCGTCTTCGCCAGCGTGGTCCCGCCGATGCCATCATACGCCACGTCGACACCGCGGCTGTCCGTCAGTCGAGCGACGGCCTGAGCGAAATCGGCGTCGCGACCGACAATGACGTGGTGCGCGCCGGCGGCGCGGGCCAGCTCCGCCTTGGCATCCGATCCAACCGTACCGATCACGCTTGCACCACGTCGGCTGGCCCACCGGGTCAGGATCTGGCCGAGGCCCCCTGCCGCGCTATGCACCAGCACCTTGCTCCCGGCCTGCACGGGATAGACGCGGTTGAGCAGCATGAACGCCGTGATGCCCTTGACGAACACGGATGCCACGCTTTCGTCCGACAGCGCCGGCTGAAGCTTGATCGCGCGCCAAGCCGGCAGATTGCGCTCCGACGCATAGGCTCCCACCGGCGCGCCCGCATAGGCGATGCGGTCGCCGACCGCGACGTCGGTCACGTCGGCACCCGCCGCAGTCACGATCCCCACTGCCTCCACGCCCGGAATCCTGCCTGGCAGCGGATAAAGCCCGCTGCGCTGATAAATGTCGATGAAGTTGACGCCGATAGCGGTCTGCCGCAGCCGGATCTCATCAGGCGCGGGCGCGGCCAGCTCGACCCCAGTGAGCTCCAAATTCTCGGCACCTCCGGGCACCTTCACGCGAACCACAGTGGCCATGTCGACCTCACATCTGTTTGTGTTTGACGAGACTACTGTGAACGCTGCTCGCGATATGCGAAACTGTCCAAGCTTGCGCTCCTAATGTTCGATTTTGCACATGCTGGACTGGACCGATCTGTGCCATTTCATAACCTTGGCCCGCGAAGGCACGCTCTCGGCGGCCGCCCGCGTGCTCGGCGTCGATCACGTTACGGTGGCCCGCCGCATTGCGGCGCTGGAACGGGCGACGCGGCTGAAGCTGGTCGACCGGCGCGCCCGGCTCTACGTGCTGACCGAGGATGGCCGCCGCCTTGCCGCCGCGGCCGGGCCGATGGAGGATGCGGCCTATGCGGTCGAACGCGCCATCAAGGCGACGCGTCCGGGGCTTGTGGGCGAGGTCTCGATCAGCGCGCCGCCCTCGCTCGCCAACGCGATGATCGCGCCAAAGCTGATCGACCTGCGACGCCAACATCCGGGCATCACGATCAAGCTGATCGGCGAGAAGCGGACCGCATCGCTGAACCGCCGCGAGGCTGACGTGGCCTTGAGGCTGTCGCGTCCGGCGGACGCAGCTTTAGTCGCGCGCCGGATCGGATCGTTCGGCTTCAGCCTCTATGGCGCGCCGGGCTATTTGCGCGAAACGCCGCCATCGGCACTCAGCTTCATCGCCTATGACGCCAGCATGGACGAGGCGCCGCAGCAGCAATGGCTGAAATCGATTGCCGGCCAGCGCGCGATCGTCCTCTTGACCAGCGATCTGGAGAACCAGGCGGCCGCCGCACGCGCCGGCATCGGCTTGGCGGCGCTGCCGCATTTTCTCGGCGATCCCGATCCGCAACTGGTGCGTTATGATTCCGGGCGCAGCGAGGTCAGCCGCGAGATCTGGCTCGTGGTCCACCGCGACCTCAGCCGCACACCGCTGGTCCGGGCGGTCATGCAGTTCCTGGTGAACTGCGTCAAGCCGGAACGGCCGGAGAAAAATCCGGTGCGCACGCCGCTTTGAATGGCTGTCAATCGGGACGAAAAATTCCTAAATTGGCCGCATGCCCAAAGCCCCCCAGAAAGCCGACGCCACCACGCCCGATACCGCTGCGCCGACCGCCAAGCCGGCGGCGGCTGCCAGAGGCGCCCAAAAGGGCGACCATGTGTTCCTGGTCGACGGCTCGTCCTACATCTTCCGCGCCTACCACGCGCTGCCGCCGCTCAACCGCAAGTCCGACGGACTGCAGGTCAACGCCGTGCTCGGCTTCTGCAACATGCTGTGGAAGCTGCTCCGCGACATGCCCGAGGACAACCGGCCAACCCACCTCGCGATCGTCTTCGACAAGTCGGAGGTCACCTTCCGCAACCATATCTATCCCGAGTACAAGGCCCACCGGCCGCCCGCGCCCGACGACCTGATCCCGCAATTCGCGCTGATCCGCGAGGCGGTGCGCGCCTTCGACCTGCCCTGCCTGGAGCAAAGCGGCTTCGAAGCCGACGACCTGATCGCGACCTATGCCCGCATCGCCTGCGAGCGCGGCGCGACCACCACCATCGTCTCGTCCGACAAGGACCTGATGCAGCTCGTCACCGACTGCGTGACGATGTACGACACCATGAAGGACCGCCGCATCGGCATTGCCGAGGTGATCGAGAAGTTCGGCGTGCCTCCGGAGAAGGTGGTGGAGGTGCAGGCGCTGGCCGGCGATTCCACCGACAACGTGCCGGGCGTGCCCGGTATCGGCGTCAAGACCGCCGCACAGCTGATCACCGAATATGGCGACCTGGAGGGACTGCTGACGCGCGCCGGCGAGATCAAGCAACCGAAGCGGCGCGAGGCGCTGATCGAGAATGCCGAGAAAGCGCGGATTTCACGCCAGCTCGTGTTGCTCGACGATCACGTCCAGCTCGAGGTGCCGCTCGACGAGCTCGCGGTGCACGAGCCCGATCCGCGCAAGCTGGTCTCGTTCCTGAAGGCGATGGAGTTCTCCACGCTCACGCGCCGGGTCGCGGACTATTCGCAAATCGATCCGGCCGATGTCGCCGCTGACGAGCATTTGAAGAGCGGCGGGACCACCGCTACTTCCGTTCCCTCCCCCCTTGTGGGGGAGGAGCAGGCAGGGGCGTCGCACGCAAATGGTGCCTCGGGTTTATCCCCCTCCCCAGCCCTCAAGGGAGGAGGGAGCCCTCAGAGCAAGCGGGGCGATCCCCGCACCGACAAGAGCGCCAGCAGCAAGGGCACGCCGGTCGCGCTGGTCGCCGCACGTGCGGAGGCCGCGAAGGCGGCGCGGATCGACCGGGCGACATACCAGACCATCCGCAGCCGCGATGAGCTCGACGCCTGGCTCGCACGCATCCATGATGTCGGTCATGTCGCCGTTGAAGCCAAGGCCAGCTCGATCGATCCGATGCAGGCAGAGTTCTGCGGCATCGCGCTCGCCCGCTCCGTCAACGACGCCTGCTACATCCCGCTCGCGCATCGCCAGGCCGGCGACGGCGGCGGACTGTTCGATGCCGGCCTCGCGCCGGACCAGATCAAGGAGCGCGACGCCCTGGACGCGCTGAAGCCGATCCTGGAATCCCCGGGCCTTCTCAAGGTCGGCTTCAACATCAAGTTCGCCGCGGTGATGCTGGCGCAGGCCGGCATCACCTTGAGAAATTATGACGACGTGCAGCTGATGTCCTACGCGCTCGATGCCGGGCGCGGCTCGCACAAGCTCGACTCGCTTTCTGAACACATCCTCGGCCATGCCATCATCAGCCATGGCGAACTGATCGGCAGCGGCAAGAACAAGCTCAGCTTCGAGCAGGTGCCGATCGACCGCGCCACCGCCTATTCGGCTGAGGATGCCGACGTGATCTTGAGGGTGTGGCGTGTGCTCAAGCCCCGCCTGGTGGCCGAACGCATGACCGCCGTCTATGAGACCCTGGAGCGGCCGCTGGTCTCGGTGCTGGCCCGCATGGAGCGCCGCGGCATCTCGATCGATCGCCAGGTGCTGTCGCGGCTCTCGGGCGATTTCGCTCAGACTGCCGCGAGGGTCGAGGCCGAGCTGCAGGAGCTGGCCGGCGAGCCGATCAATGTCGGCAGCCCCAAGCAGATCGGCGACATCCTGTTCGGCAAGATGGGCATCCCCGGCGGCACCAAGACCAAGACCGGCGCCTGGTCGACCTCCGCGTCGATCCTCGACGATCTGGCCGAACAGGGCAACGATTTCGCCAAGAAGATCCTGGAATGGCGCCAGGTCTCCAAGCTGAAATCGACCTACACCGACGCGCTGCCGACTTACGTCCACCCGCAGACCCATCGCGTGCACACCACCTACGCGCTGGCCGCGACCACCACGGGCCGGCTGTCGTCCAACGAGCCGAACCTGCAGAACATCCCGGTGCGCACCGAGGACGGTCGCAAGATCCGCCGCGCCTTCATCGCGACGCCCGGCCACAAGCTGGTGTCGGCGGACTATTCCCAGATCGAGCTCAGGCTGCTCGCCGAGATCGCCGACATTCCGGTACTGAAACAGGCGTTCAAGGACGGGCTCGACATTCACGCCATGACGGCCTCCGAGATGTTCGGCGTGCCGATCAAGGACATGCCGAGCGAGGTGCGGCGTCGCGCCAAGGCGATCAATTTCGGCATCATCTACGGCATCTCGGCATTCGGTCTCGCCAACCAGCTCGGCATCGCGCGCGAGGAAGCCTCGGCCTACATCAAGCGCTACTTCGAGCGCTTCCCCGGCATCCGCGACTACATGGATGCGACCAAGGAATTCTGCCGCAAGAACGGCTATGTCACCACCCTGTTCGGCCGCAAGTGCCACTACCCGGAGATCAAGGCCTCCAACGCCTCGGTGCGCGCCTTCAACGAGCGCGCGGCGATCAACGCACGACTCCAGGGTACGGCGGCCGACATCATCCGCCGCGCCATGACGCGGGTGGAAGAGGCGCTGGCGCAGAAGAAGCTCTCGGCGCAGATGCTCTTGCAGGTGCATGACGAACTGATCTTCGAGGTGCCGAATGAAGAGGTCGAGGCGACGCTTCCGGTGGTTCAGCACGTGATGCAGGACGCTCCGTTCCCGGCCGTGCTGCTGTCGGTGCCGCTCCACGTCGACGCCCGCGCCGCCGACAATTGGGACGAGGCGCATTGAGCTGACGCGCTTCGATCGGATGATCTTATGAGGATACTCGCGATCTCCGGCAGCTTGCGTGCGGCCTCGAGCAACACCGCGGTGCTGCGCGCCGCGGCACGTCTTGCACCCAGAGGCGTCGACATCGTGCTGTTCGACGGCATCGCCAGACTGCCGTTCTTCAACCCCGATCTCGACGGCGACCTGCTTCCCGCGCCGGTCGCGGCGTTTCGGACCGAGATCGGGGAAGCTGATGGGATCGTGATTTCCAGTCCGGAATATGCGCGCGGTGTCGCCGGCGTGCTGAAGAACGCGCTGGACTGGCTGGTCGGCAGCTTCGAATTTCCGGACAAGCCGGTGGCGCTGATCAATACATCCCCGCGTGCGATCCATGCGCTGGCCGCGCTGACGCTGACGCTCGAGACGATGTCGGCCCGGCTGGTCAAGGACGCATCGATTACCTTGCCTTTGCTAGGGACGGCGAACGATGCAGCCTCCATCCTTGCCGACAACGCGCTCGCCGACCCGCTCCGGGATGCGATCGCCCGCTTCGCCGCCGCGATCTCCCGATACCAGGCCGACGCATGAGGTCGGGCCGCTCCATTTCGATGCGCGCGCGGCGAATAGTTGCGATGAAGCGGCATCGATATATGTCGTCATTGTGAGCGAAGCGACTTGTCCGCGATAACCCGAAGGGCCACGGCGGAAGCAATCCAGAGCCCGGAAAACGGTCTAGATTGCTTCGTCGCTTCGCTCCTCGCAATGACGGCACCCATGACCAGCACATAGATGGGCAAAGCGTCGGCGTGCCCACTGCGCGTGGTTCGATTGCTACCTCGCGCCGCGCACGGAGGGCTCGCGGCATTTTCGATTCACATCTCAAACAGCGCGAGGACATGCGATCGCGATCTCGCGGCACGATCGGCCCGAGCTCTGCTAGCGAACCGCCCTCTGAACTCGATGAGGGCGCAGGGAAGGCCGGGCGCCGGCTGGCGCCCGCGGCCCGCCTGCAACAAAAAAATGCAGGCGGCAGGTACCACAGGCTCAGCCGAGACGACCCGGCCTTCCCTGCGCGATGGTTTTAACAGCTGCTTCGCGTTCTCCCTGGTGCGCCGGGCTTGTTGGCCACCATCACGAGCGTGACGCGCTCAGGCATCATCACCCGCTTGATACCAGCATCGGGGTATCAGGACGACGCGACTTGACCGTGCATGCCTCGCTGTTCGTCCGCATGATGAAACCATGCTGCAGCAAGACACACCCATCGCATCCCACTGCCAACGGTCCGTGACGTTCGCGAAACGCCCCTCATGCAGCGGCGGGACGTGCGAGAATCTCTGCCTGATTTGCCCGACGGCGCAACGTCATCGGCCTGCGACAAAGTAACCCGACGGGCAATTCGCGCATGGGACGCATGCGTCTCGTCGCCAACATATCACCGACGCGATCCAGTATTCGGCCGCGGCTTACTCAATTGCACTCAGAGCAATTTAGACAATGACCTCGCGCGAGGAGACCAGTTAGAAACCGGCATCAGCCCTTCTCTTCGAGCTACCGATGCCGCACACCTCGTCTCTGCTCGCTTTCGCCCTCGTCTCGTTCGGAATGGTGCTGACACCCGGGCCGAACATGCTCTACCTGGTCTCGCGCTCGATCACGCAGGGACGCACGGCCGGAATCATCTCGCTCGGCGGCGTCGCGCTCGGCTTCGTGGTCTACATGTTGTCGGCGGCGTTCGGCATCACCGCCCTTCTGCTCGCGGTGCCCTTCGCCTATGACGCGCTCCGGCTCGCCGGTGCCGCCTATTTGCTCTACCTCGCCTGGCAGGCGGTGAAGCCGGGCGGACGCTCGCCGTTTCAGGTGAAGAAGCTCGCGGTCGACAGCCCGCGCAAGCTGTTCGTGATGGGCTTCGTCACCAATCTTTTGAACCCGAAGATCGCAATGCTGTATCTGGCGCTGCTGCCGCAGTTCATCGACCCCGCGGCAGGCAGCGTGCTGACGCAGTCGGTGGCGCTGGGCGCGATCCAGATCGCGATCAGCGTCAGCGTAAATGCCCTCATTGCGATGGCGGCCGGCACCATCGCGCTGTTCCTCGCGACGCGACCGAGCTGGGCGCTGCTGCAGCGCTATCTGATGGGCACGGTGCTGGCGGGGATGGCGGTGCGGATCGCGGTCGAGGCGCGGCGGGGGTGAGTACTCCCACCCCGCCGACCGGAATGACCACAAGGCGGACAAGTGCCCCGGCGTCCATTCGCCGCCCGATTGCACTCATCCGCTATTCGGCATAGGCGCCGCGATAGCGCCCCGCGCGAATGCTGGCCATGATCTCCGCTTCGCGCTGCTCCTGGCCGCGCACGGCCTCCAGCAGCTCAGAGGCGATCGCCGGCGCGAAAGCAACGACACCGTCGGCGTCCGCGACCACCACGTCTCCGGGCGCGACGATCATGCCGCCAATCGACACCGGCACGTTGATCGCGCCAGGACCATTCTTGTAAGGGCCGCGGTGATTGACTGCACGTGCGAACACTGGGAAGTCGGAGTTCATGAGCACGTTGGAATCCCTGACGGCGCCATCGACGATGATTCCGGCCGCGCCACGTTGCCTGGCGATGGCAGCGATGATCTCGCCGACCAATGCGCGCGTCTCGTCGCCCCCGCCATTGACGACGATGACATCGCCGGGCTTTACGAGATCGAGCGCCCGATGAATGAAGAGGTTATCTCCCGGCGCCGTGTTCACGGTCAGCGCGACCCCGGCCATGGGCGAGCCCGCATAGAACGGCCGCAAGTTCGTCGCACCGGGCAACCGCTGCAGATTGTCGCTAATCACGGCCGTGGCGACAGTCTTGAATGCGGCTATGATTGCGGGATCGATCGGCGCACCAGCTTGCGGTTCGCCGTGTTCCATTCTCGCTGATCGCTCTCTCGCACCGTCCATGGGCTCTCCCGCACCATCGCGACACCGCATATGAAGATGTCGCTCCTTTGAAGGGCATGGTTCGACTGTGTAGGACTCGCCATGAATTCGAAAAACAGATAAATAGAGATATTAACCTATCTCTTTTTCGCATGTCGCATGGTCACTCTAAAGCAGCTTGAGGCCTTGAACTGGATCGCGGAACTCGGCACGTTCGAGCGCGCGGCCGCAAAGCTCAACACGACGCAATCGGCCATCTCGAAGCGCATCCAGGAGCTCGAGGCCTCCGCACGCGTTCCGCTGTTCGACCGCAGCCAGCGCGGCGCTCGCCTGACTGAGAGGGGCGAGCAGATCCTTGCCCTGGGCCGGCAGATGCTGGCGTTGCAGGATCAGATCCTGGAGCTGAAGGACGGACGGCAGGCACCGGCCCACCGTCTCCGCCTCGGCGCAACAGAACTGTCGGCGCTGACATGGCTGCCGCGTCTCGTATCGGCTATTCGCGAAGCTCATCCGGCCGTGATGATCGAGCCCGAGGTGGACACCAGCCGCAGCCTGTACGATCGGCTCATCGAAGGCAGCATCGACCTCATCGTGATCCCGGATGTGTTTTCGGATCCGGAGGTGACATCGGTCAGGCTGGCCGAAGTCCAGAACGTCTGGACGGCGCGCCCCGGCCTGGTCCAATCGCGTCGGGCTCTCGGATTCAACGAGCTCGGCGACCATACGATCCTGATGCAGGGCCGCCGCTCAGGCTCCGGCCTCTTCTTCAACAAATGGCTCACAGCGAACGGCGTCTCCTTCAAGCGCGCGATTTCAGTCGACAATCTGACTGCCCTGGTCGGACTCGCCGTGGCCGGCCTCGGCATCAGCTATCTACCGCAACGCTGTTTCCGTCCCCTCTTCGAGGAGAGAAAGCTCGCCATCGTGCCCGTTAAGCCGGCGCTGCCCGCAGTGCCCTATGCGGCCATGTATCGCAACGACAGGCCCTCGGCCTTCACGGCCGCCGTAGCCCAGCTGGCACGCAGGACCTGCGACTTCGGTCGCCAGCTCCAGGGCTAGCGCGGTGCCTGCGCCGACGGAAGCCTGCCGCGCCCAATGATCTCCTTTTGGAATGAGACGTGAAGCGTTTTTATCCCTTTTCATCGTTGCATGCCAAAGCGAGGCTGTCATCGGGCACGTGCGGCACCTGCGGCGTGCGAGTAGGATTGGTGCGAGGAGAGGCTTCAATGCGCATATGGGGATTTTTGCTGACGGCAGCGCTCGCCGCAAACGCCGCGAGCGCCGAGGAACTGACGGGCACGCTGCAGAAGATCAAGGAGAGCAACAAGATTTCGATCGGTTTCCAGGAGTCGTCGGTGCCGTTCAGCTACCTGGACGGCAACCAGAAGCCGGTCGGTTATGCGCTCGATATCTGCGCGCGGATCGCGGACGCCGTGAAGAAGGAGCTTGGGCTGCCCAACCTCACGATCGAAACCATTCCGGTGACGTCGTCCAACCGCATTCCGCTGATGACGAACGGCACGATCGACCTGCTGTGCGCATCCACCACCAACAACGCCGAACGCCAGAAGCTCGTGGCGTTTGCCAACACGCACTTTCTCAGCGCCACGCGCTTTGCAGCCAAGAAGTCGCTGTCGATCGAGACGATTGACGACCTGAAAGGCAAGACGGCCGTCGCGATTGCCGGATCGACCAACATCGCACAGCTGCACAAGGTCAATTTGGAGCGCAAGCTCGGCATCAACATCGTTCCGGCCAAGGACCAGGCCGAGGCATTCCTCATGCTGGAGACCGACCGCGCGCAGGCCTATGTGCTTGACGACGTCCAGCTCGCGGTCGCGATCGCGCGGTCCAAGGACCCGGCGGCGTACATGATCAGCAACGACTCCTTCTCGAAGCCGGAGCCTTACGGCATCATGTTCCGCAAGGACGATGCGCAGTTCAAGGCTCTTGCCGACCGTGTCACTGCCGAGATCTATCAGAGCTCGGACATCGAAGCGCTCTACAGGAAGTGGTTCGAATCGCCGGTTCCGCCGACCGGGATCAATTTCAACTATCCGATGCCGGCCGCGTTGCGGGCCGCATTCAAGACGCCCAGCAGCAGCCCCGATCCGGACACCTACGTGCAGAACTGATGCCGGGGCATTCTTCGTTCTAAACCGAAAGCCTTCGTCGTCCGGCCCCCTCTCTGGCCCTCCCCCGCAAGCGCAGGGCCATCGCATATAAGGAAGAAGCTGGGGCGGCCGGTCTTTTCGCGGCCACCCTTCGAGACGACCGCCTTCGGCGGTCCCTCAGGATGAGGGCCTTTTCTGCGGTGAAATCCTAAACCCTCATGGTGAGGAGGCGCGTAGCGCCGTCTCGAACCATGAGGCCCCAGTACGATCACGGCCGTCCGAATCCAAATGCGATCGTCGGCCCCGCAAGCGGGAGAGGGAGCAAGCACACGCGGATGCGGCGGTCGAGCCTGCCTCCGCGGAGGACGCGGCAATCGCCCCTCAATCCAGCTTCGCCTCCATGCCGCGCTTGACGGCCGGCCGGGCCATCAGCGTCTCATACCAGCGCTTGACGTTGGGGAAGTCGGCCAGATCAACCTTGTGGCGGGGATGGCGCCAGGCCCAGCCGAGAATGGCGAAATCGGCCACCGACAGCGCCCCCGCAACGAACTCATGCGCGGCCAGCCGGCGGTCCAGCACCCCATAGAGCCGGCGGGTCTCGGCCATGTAGCGCTTCAGCCCATAGGCGCGGTCCTGCTCGTTGTCGAGCGCGATGAAATGGTGCACCTGGCCCGGCATCGGGCCGAAGCCGCCCATCTGCCACATCAGCCATTCATAGACCGGAATCCGTTCCGCCAACGATTGCGGCAGGAACTTGCCGGTCTTCTCGCCGAGATAGAGCAGGATCGCGCCGGATTCGAAGATCGACACCGGCTTGCCCTCGGGCCCCTCGGGATCGACGATCGCCGGGATCTTGTTGTTCGGGCTGATGGCGAGGAAGGCGGGCGCCATCTGCTCACCCTTGGTGATGTCGACCGGAACGACCTTGTAGGACAGGCCCATCTCCTCCAGGGCGACCGAGATCTTGCGGCCGTTCGGCGTGTTCCAGGTGTAAAGCTCGATGGTCATCCGCGCCTCTTCAGCTCTTGTTCAGGCGATGTCTGTAGCATCGGAGGTCTCGGCGGCCAAAGCGCCCCCACCGCCTGTGCGAAGCCGGCCGGCGCCGCCTCGCCGCTGTTGACGGGCTGGCTCGTCCGGTGGCATGAGCGCCGGGCCGCTGATAATTGCCAACCCCTGCCAAGCCAAACGGGGATCGATGACCGTGTCCAAATCCGCCTCCCGCGCCCGCCTCTTCGAGATCATTCGCAGGCGCTCGTTCGGCCGTGGCGAAGTCACGCTGGCCTCGGGCCGCAAGAGCGATTTCTATTTCAACCTGAAGCCGACCATGATGGACCCGGAGGGAGCCACGCTGCTTGCCGAGCTCACCTATGAGGCGCTGAAGGACGAGCATTTCGACTATATCGGCGGGCTCGAGATGGGCGCGGTGCCCCTTGCCGGCGCCATCGCGCAGATCTCCTGGATCAAGGGCCATCCGATCGCGGCCTTTTTCGTGCGCAAGAAGCCGAAGGAGCATGGCGCACGGCTCGCCATCGAAGGGCTCGCCAAGGACGAGACCCTGGCCGGCAAGCGCATCGTCGTGGTTGAGGACGTCACCACCACCGGCGGCTCGGCCATGAAGGCGGTGGAAGCCCTGCGCGAGGCCGGCGCCGACGTGGCGCTGGTGTTCACCATGGTGGATCGTGAGGAGGGCGCGGCGGAAACCTTTGCACAGGCCGGCCTGCCGTTCCGCGCGCTGTACAAGGCCAGCGAGTTCCTCTCGGCCTAGTGGTCCGATGCCGACCAAGAGTGCGCGGATGAGCCGATCACGACTTCAAATCCGCCGGGCGAGCAGCAACGCATACCGCTCATTTACCATCCTCCGTTAAGGTTACCGCAAAGCTGACAGGCCGCGCCACAAGGATGGCGTGTTTGAGGTCTCATGATCTCGGGCAGCGGCGCGCCTGGATTGTGGCTGTTGCGGATGGGAGTGGGCGTTGCGTAACGAATTCTCGTCTTTGCACCCGTGGCGGCGGCACATCATGCCGATCGTCGCGCTGGCGCTGGCCGGATCGATCGCCATGATGCCGCAGCGAGCAGCAGCCGAGAACCTGTTCGATTTCCTGTTCGGCGGTTTCACCAAGCCGCAGCGACAGCAACAGGGAAATGGCTTCGACCCCTTCGGCAACAATCCGCAAGCCCAGCCGCAGCCGCGCACGGCGGCCTCCGGCTCGGGACCCGCCTTCTGCGTGCGGACCTGCGATGGACGCTATTTCCCGCTGATGCGCGGCCTCGCCTCGCCGGCGCAGATGTGCCAGGCCTTCTGCCCAGCCAGTGCAACCAAGGTCTATTTCGGCTCCAGCATCGATTACGCCGCGGCGGCGAACGGCGAGCGCTATGCGGACAGCGAGAATGCCTTCGCTTATCGCAAGGCGCTCCGCGCGGACTGCACCTGCAACGGCCGCGATCCCGCCGGCCTCGCGCCGGTCGATCTGGCGCTCGACAATTCGCTGCGTCCGGGCGATGTCGTCGCCACCACCGAGGGATTGGTTGCCTATACCGGACCGCGCGGCGGCACGGCACAAGCTGCCGACTTCACGCCGGTGGCATCCTATCCGGGATTGACGAACGAGGTCCGCGCCCGCCTGACCGAGCTGAAGGTCGCGCCGGTGCGTGCTGACATAGCAGCGACCGACCCGGCATCTGCCGATATCACCGCCAGCGTGGCGCCGCCTTTGAGTATCGCGCCGAAAGCCGTGCCCGGCCGCGACAAGCGCGCGGAAATGGACTGATCGGTCAGCGCTCGCGCAGGGCGCAATGCCGCGCAAGGACTTGCCGGCTCACCGCCCCACGATCACGCCGATCACGTTCGGCGCGGTGAGATATTTCTCCTCGATCGCAACCCGCGCCGCGGCGCGGTTCTCCGGCGTCAACAGGCCGCGCTTCTCGGCCAGGATCATCCAGCAAAATCCCCACCAGTCGGTCAGCATGCCGTCGTCATCGACGAGGTCATAACCCTGCTCGGCGGCAAAGATGCGCGCCCCCGCCTCGTCCAGCCCATCGAGGAAGGTGTGATCGGTGGCGGAGAACAGGTCGTCGGAAATGTCGTCGGTCGTATAGCCCCAGATCGACAGGCAGACTGCATTGAACTCGCGGTCGATCTGGTCGTCATCGACCGGGCGGCGGCGCGCCGTCCGGTGCAGCCGCGACAAGGTCCGGGCGAAATCGGCAATGCGGGTGAGAGCCAGGGGATCGAAGGCGATACTGGACATGGTGTCCTCGCTGGATGCGCGGATGAGGTGTGATGGCGCCGGGGGCACCGAATCAAAGCGTCTACAGCTCCTATCACAGATGTTCTTAATTTGTTCTTGCGCACTTGTGAAGAGCTGATTTATCGTCGTCCTGGCGAAAGCCAAGCGCAGGAAACGAGCTATCGGGCCTGTTGCCCAGCTGGCCGCGCTTATGAGTTTGCAGCGCGACTTCACGGATGGCAGAGGTCCTGCGAGCGCTGCGCCACGTAGGCCGTCCGCACATCTGACCTGAAGCCGCAGCTCTCGTAGAAGCGGCGCACGCGCGGGTCGGTTCGGCCGCTTTGCAGCAGCACATGATGGCAGTCCTGCCGCCACGCTTCGTCCAGAGCCGCAGCAACCACGGCGTGGCCGTGACCACGGCCGCGATGCTCGGGATGCGTTACGACATTTTCGAGAAACCCGTGCTGGCGGCCGGAGCGCAAGAGATTGGGCACGGTGATCAGCATGCAGGTTGCGACGACCGCTCCATCGATCTCCGAAACGAAAACCGCCACACCTTCGCGCGACAGGATCCGTTCCCACACATGAGCCGCACGCTCGCGTGGGCCAACAACGGCGCTGACCTCGGACGCCTGGAAAAGCGCAATCACGCCATCCAGGTCATCTGGCCGCGCCAACCTTGCTTCCGGCATCTGCTCCACTCCCCACCGTCGCTCACTGCAGTTTGATCACGCCGCGTCGTCAGTGCGCCCACCTATTGCGTCGCACGTTCGCGACATCATCGATTCCGCTCGGTTGCAACAGCAGGAACTCGGCCTGAACCTTGCATAACTTGTCAGCATTCCCACTGCCCCGGACCGCTCCGGGTTTCCGAAGGCGGCGCATCCGTCGTATGCTCTTCACTGGACTGACATCAGCATCACAGGTTCCACGGTGACAAACCAACCGCCCCAGCGCAGCTTTGTAAGCACCGGCCAGCCCGTCGACGAACTGGCGGTGGCGGAGATCAAGAGCGACATTCTGGCCAAGCTGCGCCTTGCGATCGGCAAGGAGGCGAGTCAGGCGACCCAGCACGACTGGTACTACGCCGCGGCGCTGACATTGCGCGACCGCATCGTGCACCGCTGGCTGACCGCCGACAAGGAGAGCTACGACGCCGGCCGCAAGCGGGTCTATTATCTCAGCCTCGAGTTCCTGATCGGCCGGCTCTTCACCGACGCGCTCAACAACATGGGCCTGATGAAGGTGTTCGAGACCGCACTCGGCGATCTCGGCGTCGGCCTCTCCGATCTTCGCAAATCCGAACCGGATGCCGCGCTGGGCAATGGCGGCCTCGGCCGGCTCGCGGCCTGCTTCATGGAGAGCATGTCGACCCTGCAGATCCCGGCGATCGGCTACGGCATCCGCTATGATTACGGCCTGTTCCGGCAAGTCATCGTCGACGGCTGGCAGCAGGAATATCCGGACGTGTGGCTCTCGTTCGGTAACCCTTGGGAGTTCCAGCGGCCGGAGATCGTCTACCACGTCCATTTCGGCGGCGGTGTCGAGCATGTGGATGAGAAGGGGGGGCGCGACCGCGCCATCTGGCATCCCGGCGAGACGGTCCAGGCGGTGGCCTATGACACGCCGATCGTCGGCTGGCGCGGCCATCACGTGAATGCGCTCAGGCTGTGGTCCGCGCGCTCGCCCGATCCGCTCAAACTCGACGTCTTCAACGCCGGCGATTATCTCGGCGCCTCCGCCGAGGAAGCGCGCGCCGAGGCGATCTGCAAGTTCCTGTATCCGAACGACGAGAGTCCTGCGGGACGCGAGCTCAGGCTGCGGCAGGAATATTTCTTCGTGTCCGCCTCGCTGCAGGATCTCGTCAAGCGGCATCTCGCGTCCGACGGCCACCTCCGCAGCCTGCCGCAGAAGGCCGCGGTGCAACTCAACGATACGCATCCCTCGCTCGCGGTGGCCGAGCTGATGCGCATCCTGGTCGATCTGCACAATTTCCGCTGGGACGAGGCCTGGAAGATCACGGTCGCCACCCTGTCCTACACCAACCACACGCTGCTGCCGGAGGCGCTCGAAACCTGGCCGGTCGAGCTGTTCGAACGGCTGTTGCCGCGGCATCTCGAAATCATCTACCGCATCAATGCGCAACATCTGGCGCTCGCAGAGGAGCGCGCGCCCGGCGATATCGATTACCGCGCCTCAGTCTCGCTGATCGACGAGAAGAGCGGCCGCCGCGTGCGCATGGGCCAGCTCGCCTTCGTCGGCTCGCACCGGATCAACGGCGTCTCGGCGATGCACTCCGACCTGATGAAGGAGACCGTGTTCCACGATCTCAACCATCTCTATCCCGGCCGCATCACCAACAAGACCAACGGCATCACCTTCCGTCGGTGGTTGATGCTGGCCAATCCGAAGCTGACCGATCTGCTCCGCGAATCCTGCGGCGACGCCGTCGTCGATGATCCCACGCTGCTCGCAGGGCTCGAGGACTATGTCAGCGACAGCGGCTTCCACCAGAAATTCCGCGCGGTGAAGCATCACAACAAGATCCAGCTGGCGCGGCTGGTCGGGGAGCGCATGAACGTCCGGCTCGATCCGGCCGCGCTGTTCGACGTGCAGATCAAGCGCATCCACGAATACAAGCGCCAGCTGCTCAACATTCTGGAGGCGATCGCGCTCTATCAGGCGATGAAGGACGAGCCGCAGCGCGACTGGGTGCCGCGGGTAAAGATCTTCGCCGGCAAGGCCGCGGCCAGCTATCGCTATGCCAAGCTCGTCATCAAGCTGATCAACGACGTTGCCGAGGTCGTCAACAACGATCCGGCCATCGGCGGCCGGCTCAAGATCGTGTTCCTCGCCGACTACAATGTCAGCCTGGCGGAATCCATCATTCCCGCCGCCGACCTCTCGGAGCAGATCTCGACGGCCGGCATGGAGGCCTCCGGCACCGGCAACATGAAACTCGCGCTGAACGGCGCCATCACCATCGGCACGCTGGACGGCGCCAATATCGAAATTCGCGACAATGTCGGCGCGGAGAACATCGCGATCTTCGGCATGGAGGCGATGGAAGTGGTGGCACGGCGGCAGCAGGGGCTCGATGCCAGCGACATCATCCAGCGCTCGCCGCGGCTTGCGCGCGCGATCAATGCAATCGGATCAGGTGAGTTCTCGCCCGATGACCTATCCCGGTTCCAGCCGATCGCGCACGCGCTGCGCCATCTCGACCACTACATGGTCTCAGCCGATTTCGATTCCTATTACGAGGCGCAGCGCGGCATCGACGCGCGCTGGCAGGTGATGCCGGCCTGGACGCGCGCCTCGATCCTCAACGTCGCACGGATGGCGTGGTTCTCCTCCGACCGCACCATCCGCGAATATGCCGACGATATCTGGAACGTGCCGGTGGGGCCGATCGGGGCGATCGAGCCGCAGGCTCAGCGGGGCTGACAGCTCACACAGAGCACGGCGCGCATGCCGGCAATGACGTCGGACGTCATTGCCTTTGACCTGATGCTCATCATACGATGAGCGTCAGAGAGAAACGCATGCCCGGCACAATGATGGACCACCTCTTCGACCAGGCCACCCGCGTCACCGCCGGTGATAGCCGCTGGCAGGGCAGGACCTGCCCGGATTACTGGGCCTTTGTCGGCCCGTTCGGCGGCGTCACCGCGGCCACCGTCTTGCGCGCGCTGATCGAGCATCCGCACGCTGCGGGAGATCCGCTGGCGCTGACGGTGAATTATTGCGCGCCGATCGCGGAAGGCCCGTTCGATCTCGACGTCCGCCTGGTCAAGGCCAACCGCTCCTCGCAGCATTGGTATGTCGAACTGAGCCAGGGCGATGCCGATCCGGCCACCGTCGCCACCGCTGTGTTTGCCGAGCGTCGCCCGTCCTGGTCGCACCAGCCGGCGCAAAGGCCGGACGCCCCGCCTTTCGATCAGGTGAAGCGGCATGCCGATACAGGAATGTCGTGGACCCGGCAGTATGATTTTCGCTTCGTCGAGGGCCAGCCCGATCTCGCTGGCGGCGCCAAGGCAGAGCCGCAGAGCGCCTATTCCAAGCTCTGGATCTCCGACCGCAAGCCGCGCAGGCTCGACATGCTGTCGCTCATGTCGATGTCGGACGCGTTCTTCGGCCGCGTCTTCCACGCGCGCGGCGAATTGGTGCCGTTCGGCACGGTATCGCTGACGACCTATTTCCATGTCGGCCGCGACGACCTCGCGGCCGAAGACATCACCCATGTGCTCGCGGTCGCCGACGCCAAGGTCTTCAACAGAAGCTATCAGGACCAGCACGGCGAATTGTGGTCGCCGTCGGGACGCCTGCTCGCGACCACGACACAGATCGCCTATTTCAAGGCGTGAGGCCACCACGCCTCGGCGCGCTCGGCGTCGTCCCGGCGAAGCTCATAAACACCGCATCGCGTTTGCGTCGAGAAAGACGCCGCCCCTACAACTGTCATCGCCCGGCTTGACCGGGCGATCCAGTATTCCAGAACAGGGCGGCGAACTACTCCGCTGCCAGCTTCAGATCCGGCGCCGCCGCGCGGACCTCGGCGTCGACCTGGGCCTCGAACTTGGCAAAGTTCTTCTGGAACATGCCGACCAGCGCACGCGCGGTCTCATCGAACTCGGCCTTGTCCCTCCAGGTGTTGACGGGATCGAGGATCTCGCTGGGCACGCCCGGCAGCGCGGTCGGCACCGCAAAGCCGAAATACCTGTCGGTGCGGAATTCGACATTGCGCAGCGAACCATCGAGCGCCGCCGTCAGCAGCGCGCGCGTCACCTTGATCGGCATGCGGCTGCCGACGCCATATTTGCCGCCGGTCCAGCCGGTGTTGACCAGCCAGCAGTCGACATTGTGCTCGGCGATCAGCTGCCGCAGCATGTTGCCGTAGACTGCCGGATCGAGCGGCAGGAACGGCGAGCCGAAGCAGGTCGAGAATTCCGGCTGCGGCTCTTTGCCGAGCCCGCGCTCGGTGCCCGCGACCTTGGCGGTGTAGCCGGACAGGAAGTGGTACATCGCCTGGGCCGGCGAAAGCTTGGCGATCGGCGGCAGCACGCCGAAGGCATCGGCGGCCAGCATCACCACGTTCTTCGGATGCGGCGCGCGTCCGGTGCGCGAGGCGTTGGGAATGAAATCCAACGGATAGGCAGAGCGCGTGTTCTCGGTCTTGGAGCCGTCGTTGAAGTCGACCTCGCGGCTGTCCTCATCGAGCACGACGTTCTCGAGCACCGCACCGAAGCGCTTGCTTGCGGCGTAGATCTGCGGCTCGGCCTCCTTGGACAGCTTGATGCACTTGGCATAGCAGCCGCCCTCAAAGTTGAACACGCCGTCGCCGCCCCAGCCGTGCTCGTCGTCGCCGATCAGCGTGCGGTTCGGATCGGCCGAGAGCGTGGTCTTGCCGGTACCGGAGAGACCGAAGAAGACCGCAGTGTCGCCGTTCGGCCCGACATTGGCCGAGCAATGCATCGGCATCACACCCTTTTCCGGCAGATAATAGTTCAGCGTGGTGAACACGCTCTTCTTCATCTCGCCCGCATAATAAGACCCGCCGATCAGGACGATCTTGCGGGCGAAATCGATCGCAACGACGTTCTCCGAGCGCACGCCGTGACGTTTCGGGTCCGCGCGGAAGCTCGGCATGTCGATGATGGTGAGCTCCGGCACGAAGGTGTCGAGCTCGATCCGTTCAGGGCGGATCAGGAGCGTGCGGATGAACAGCGAGTGCCAGGCGAGCTCGGTGAAGACGCGCGTCTTGATCCGGAAGCTCGGATCGGCGCCGCCATAGAGATCCTGCGCGAACAGCCGCTTGCCCTCGGCGTGCTTGAGAAAATCCTGATAGAGCGTTTCGAACTGCTCCGAAGTGATCGACTGATTGCCCGCCCACCACATCTTCTTGTCGGTGGAAGCATCGCGGACCGTGAACTTGTCCTTGGGGCTGCGCCCGGTGAATTCGCCGGTGTCCGCGCACAAGGCACCATCCGCGGACAGCACCGCTTCGCCCGCCGCGAGCGAATATTGGTAGAGCTGCGGCGCACCGAGATTCCAATGCACCTGCTTCAGATTCTTCAAGCCGAACTTATCAGCACCGAAGGCGCCGTTGCGAATACCCGTCTCTTGCACGAAAGTCCCCTCCTGAGAGTCCGCGTCTATACTGCGCGATCGATTGAAAGCGCTTGTTGCGCGTTGACCGTTACCGTTACGCATTGCCTGTCATGGCTCGGGCTTGGACCTAATACTAACCAACGCCGGGCTTGCCAAGACGATCCGCGCCAATTGCTTATTGCACCGCTGCCGGCCCGATGCACATCAACAAGTGTTAGGCGCAGTGACAAAGCGACGCGATGCGGAACAGCCGATGCTGCGTCGCAGTAATCATCATACTAATGAGCTGGACTTGGCCGCCATCGCTTGCGCGACGCGCAACAGCGCGCGACCCTTGCCGGCGCGGCTGTCGCGACCATCCCGACCGCACATTGTTCTCGTCTGCGGACGCTCAAGTCGCGACTAACGACGGCAGCGTTCAAGCAAGCCGCTTTGCGCGCGCCTCCTCGGCCAGCCTCACAAGCATCTTGCGCAACTCGCCGGGCGAGGTCACGCGCTCCGGAAAATCCAGCCGCAGCACCTTGCCATCAGCTACGAGATCGAGGCCCTCGGGATCGCATCCCGTGCAGCGCCAGTCGGCCTGTTCGGCTCCGAGCAGCCGAGTGGCGTAAAGGCTGAGCGCCTCGCGGTGATCGGCGTTCATGTGGTCGACGGCGCCCTGTTCTGCTTCGAGCAAACCGGCAGCATCCGACGTGTCGGTCAGGAATTGCGCCGGCTTCAGATCAAGGATGCGCCCGAATCCGGCCACCAGGTGCAGTCCCGACGGGCGAATCAGAAAAAACGAGAAATCAGCAAAATCGGCATAATTTTCTGCCGACGGGTGAGCATTCAGATACCGTCTTCGCAAGGTATCGCGTTGCTCGGCGCCGACCTGTTCCGCGCGACCCAGCAGCATGATCCGCGCGCCCTCCAGCGGGTCGCCCGGCGCGCGCTCGTCCAGCATCAGCGAGACCCGCGGATCGGCCAAGACGTTCTTGGTGTGCACGGCGAGCCTTGAAATCAAGAGGATCGGCGAGCCATCAGGCGAGCTCGCGACGTTCACTAGCGAGCAATAGGGATCGCCGGAGTCGACCATCAACGTCGCCAATGCCCCCTGCCGGCTCCGGCGCAGTAGCGATTTGGCAAGGTGGGACGGATTAAAATCAGAAGTCGGCTGCATGGTTATCTCTCGCCCATCCTGTTGCAATGAGGGTGTTTTTTCGGCTAAAGGGGCCTTGTTTCGGACTGCGACGCGCGCTTCGTCACGCGTTTTGTGGAACTCGGTCACACTTCAGCCCAGCTTGCATTGCTCGTTGACCACGTTCGAAGCCATTTATGCGGCGCCTAGCTGGATTGCTCGCCGTTTCAGCTAACCAGACTGTGAAAGCAGGCTCATGCCCACAATCGCCTTGGTCGATGACGACCGCAACATCCTGACCTCCGTCTCGATCGCACTCGAGGCCGAAGGCTATCGCATCATGACCTACACCGACGGGGCATCGGCCCTCGACGGCTTCCGCACCAGCCAGCCCGATCTCGCTATCCTCGACATCAAGATGCCGCGCATGGACGGCATGGAGACCTTGCGTCGGCTGCGGCAGAAATCCGATCTGCCGGTGATCTTCCTGACCTCCAAGGACGAAGAGATCGACGAATTGTTCGGCCTCAAGATGGGTGCCGACGATTTCATCCGCAAACCGTTCTCGCAGCGTCTCCTGGTCGAGCGCGTCAAGGCGGTGTTGCGGCGCTCGCAGCCGAAGGATCCGACGGCGCTGCCGAAGGAGAATGACGCCAAGGCGCTCGATCGCGGCCTGTTGCGGATGGATCCGGAGCGGCACACCTGCACCTGGAAGAACGAGCCGGTGACCTTGACGGTCACGGAGTTTCTGATCCTGCAGGCGCTGGCCCAGCGTCCCGGCGTCGTCAAGAGCCGCAACGCGCTGATGGATGCGGCTTATGACGATCAGGTCTATGTTGACGACCGCACGATCGACAGCCACATCAAGCGGCTGCGCAAGAAGTTCAAGATGGTCGACGAGGATTTCGAGATGATCGAAACCCTTTACGGTGTCGGCTATCGCTTCAAGGAAACCTGAGGCCGCTGCGGGTCGCAGCGCGCGGTTCGCGCGCTGACGGCGTGACCTCATTGGGGTAGACTGCGTCGAGGCGGACTGCCGGGCGCAGCAACGCCGAAAACGGGGCACCACCCATTGCTCGATCGAACGCATCCTGACCACGGCCTGAATGCGGAAGGCACATCGGCGGCTGTCGTGATCGACAACGCCCCGGAAGAGACGCCTGCCGTCTCGGGTTGGCAGCGGCCGCTGAGCTGGCTGCGGCGCGCCGGGCAATTCCTGTTCGCGCTCTCGTTCTCCAGCCTGACCCGGCGGATCGTCTCGCTGAACATCGCGGGCCTGCTGGCGCTGGTCGCGAGCATTCTTTACCTCTCGCAGTTCCGCGCCGGCCTGATCGATGCCCGTGCGCAGAGCCTGCTCGTGCAGGCCGAAATCATCGCGGGCGCGATCGCCGCCTCCGCGACCGTGCAGACCAACACCATCACCATCGATCCGGAACGGCTGCTCGACCTCAAGCCGGGCGAAAGCTACGGCGCGCCCGATGAATATTCGCCACTCGACTTCCCCATCAATCCGGAGCGCGTCGCTCCCGTCCTGCGCACGCTCATCTCACCGACCAAGACGCGGGCGCGCATCTACGATCCCAATGGCGGGATCCTGCTCGACAGCCGCAATCTCGAAAACGTGCTGCGCTTCGATCTGCCGCCGCCGGCTTCGGAAAAGCCCGGACTGGCCGAGCGCGCTCTGATCTCGGTGCGCACCTGGCTCAATCGCGGCGATCTGCCGCTCTATCGCGAACATGGACCCGAAAACGGCAACGCCTATGAGGAAGTTGCCGATGCGCTGCGCGGCCAGAAGCGCAGCATGGTGCGGGTCAATGTGCGGGGCGAGGTGATCGTCTCGGTCGCCGTTCCCGTGCAACGCTCGCGAACGATCCACGGCGCCTTGATGCTGTCGACGCAGGGCGACGATATCGACCAGATGGTGACGGCCGAACGGCTTGCGATTCTGAAGGTCGGCGGCGTCGCCTCCGCCGTCATGATCGTGCTTTCGCTGCTGCTGGCCAGCACGATCGCAGGGCCGGTGCGGAGACTTGCCGACAGCGCCGAGCGCGTCCGCCGCCGAATCAAGACCCGTGTCGAGATCCCTGACTTCACCCGTCGCCGCGACGAGATCGGTCATCTGTCCGGTGCGCTGCGCGACATGACGGAAGCACTCTATAACCGCATCGAGGCGATCGAGATGTTTGCCGCCGATGTCGCGCACGAGCTGAAGAATCCCTTGACCTCATTGCGCTCGGCCGTCGAAACGCTGCCGCTGGCGCGCAACGACAACAGCCGCAGCCGGCTGCTCGCAGTGATCGAGCATGACGTGAAGCGGCTCGACCGCCTGATTTCGGACATTTCCGATGCGAGCCGGCTCGACGCCGAGCTGCAGCGCCAGGACATGACCCTGGTCGACGTGCGGCGGCTGCTGACGACGCTGACCTCGGTCGCCAACGAGACCAAGCTCGGCCATGACGTCGGCGTCGAGGTCCGGTTCGAGGGGCGCGGCGTCAACGACACCTTCTCCGTTCCCGGCCACGATTCGCGGCTCGGCCAGGTGATCTCGAACCTGTTGTCGAACGCGCAATCCTTCTCCGCTCCCGGAGGCAAGGTCCGCATCACCTGCCGCCGCGTGCGCTCCGAGATCGAGATCGTGGTCGACGATGACGGCCCCGGCATTCGCGAGGACGCCCTGCAGCGGATCTTCGAGCGCTTCTATACCGACCGGCCGCACCAGGGCTTTGGCCAGAATTCGGGGCTCGGGCTCTCGATCTCCAAGCAGATCATCGAGGCCCATGGCGGACGCATCTGGGCCGAGAACCGCCCCGGTCCGGTGGACGCCGATGGAATGCCTACGGCCGCCGGCGCCCGCTTTATCGTCCGGCTACCCGCGCCATGAGTGCGGTGGGCGCCAGCGTCCACGCCTCCGCCGTCAAAGTCGGCGACCGTGCCGTGCTGATCCGGGGGCCTTCCGGTTCCGGCAAATCCCGCCTCGCCTTCGAGCTCATTCTGGCGGGCCGCGCGGGACAGATTTCCCCCACGATCCTCGTGGGCGACGACCGTGTTCATCTCGCCACAGCCGGCAAAGAAATATGGGTCAGCCCGGCCCCGGCCTTGGCTGGCCTGATCGAGATTCGCGGCCTCGGAATCCGAGCCTGCGACTTCGTGTCCGAGGCCAGGGTCGGACTCGTTGTCGATTTGATGGCAGACGATGCGGCGCGGTTGCCCGCGCCGGAATCCCTCCGGTGCGAACTCTATGGTGCTTCTTTACCGAGAATCCCGGTGGGACGCGGGTTTTCACCCCTCCCATTGGTTGTAGCCGAACTGACTACTACTCAAACTTCATGTTCCAGTAACCTTTCGGCCGATTGTGTGAAGGGAATTGGTAACCATATCACCGGCACTATCGCGCCCGAATAGACCGCGCACTGCCTCCCCTTCCGCAAGTCAGATTCCGGGAGACTGCTACACATCCCCTCTTGCGCAGGGGCTCTGGATGGTCAAAGTGGCGCGTTCGTGCGGTGCACCCAAGGCGCCCGCGAGGAGTATCCAATGATTGGCCTGGTACTGGTGACCCATGGGCGCCTCGCCGACGAGTTCAGAGCGGCGCTCGAGCATGTCATGGGTCCTCAAAAACAAATCGAAGCCGTGACAATCGGCGCGGACGATGACTCCGATCTCTGTCGCAGCGATATCATCGAAGCCGTGAACCGCGTCGATACCGGCGATGGCGTTGCCATTCTGACCGACATGTTCGGCGGCACGCCGTCGAACCTCGCGATTTCCTGCATGAGCCGACCTAAGGTCGAGGTGCTCGCCGGAATCAACCTGCCGATGCTGGTGAAGCTGGCCAAGGTCCGCGAGGAGCGTTCCTTGCCGGACGCGATCGCCATGGCCCAGGAAGCCGGCCGCAAATATGTGACGATCGCCAGCCGTGTGCTCGCCGGCAAATGAGTGACGAGGACGCTCCCCAGAACCACGTCGCCGGGCCAGCGGTGCCCGCAGATGCGTTATCCCGGGAGCTCCTGATCACCAACAAGCGCGGCTTGCACGCCCGCGCCTCGGCCAAATTCGTCCAGACGGTCGAGCAGTTTCAGGCCGAAGTCTGGGTGACCCGCGGCGGCGAAACCGTGGGCGGGCGCTCGATCATGGGCCTGATGATGCTGGCCGCCGCCCCTGGGACCACGATCCTGGTCTCCGCCGCCGGACCTGAGGCCGAAGCCGCCCTCCAGGCGATTACCGAGCTCGTCAACGACAAGTTTCACGAAGAAGGGGTGTAAGCCGGCCCTTGCCGTCATTCCTGGCGGTCGTGACGCGGCGTCTCGGAATCACGCGCTCCGGGCTACTTCCCCGGCGGCTGAATAAAGATCTTCCATTCGATCGCAGGACCCGGCTGACCGCGGAAGAAGCGCTGTGTGGTCATCACGAGCTTCTCGGCCTTGGGCGCCTGCTGCGCCATCCAGGCTTCGCAGGCGGCGATCCGGTTATCGGTCGTGTCGCAGATCCCGATGAAGCCTTCGCGGTTGAGATCCTCCAGCGAGGTCAAGCCCGATCCCCAGGTCTCGTCCGCCATGAACGGCACCGTGAACGGCCGCGGGTGGTCGGGACTGTAGAACGTCATCGGCGTGTTCATCTCCGAATAGCCGGCGACGAGCGGCCAGGGCGAGCCGAAGCGGGCATGCCAGGCGTCGGTCAGCTCACGGGCCAATTGCGACCGGGCCGCATAACTCGTCGAGCCATTTGGGCTCGCCTTCATCTCGCGCAGCGCGATCGAGGGCGAGGCCACCAGGGTCAGCAGCGAGAGCACGAGCCACAGCGTGGTCAAACGAACCACCACCGCTTGGCGGATACGCAGAGCGGGAATGGCGACCAGCGCCAGCGGCACCAGGAAGAACAGCGAGATGCCCCAGTCGGTCTTCATATAGATCGTGAAGGCAAGCCCACCGAGCGGCGGCCCGATCGCCACGATCGCCTGCACCATCCAGACATTGAGCGCCTGGCTGACATTGACGCCGGGATTTGGACCAGAGCGCCAATTGCGGAAAGCCCAGCGCGGCGGCCACGCCAGAACCAGGGCGGCGAGCGCAATCGGGAGCGCGAGCAGCGCCAGATTATGGCCGACATAGCCGAGCACGAGCTGCGCGGCCCTCCCCCGATCCGACAGCGTGTAGACGTCACCCGCGTAGGTCAGCGGCACGAAATCGACGTCCCACAGCCACACGAGGTGCGGAATCATCGCGACGATCATCGTGGCGATGCCGACCCAGGGCGCGGGCGAGGCCAGGAATCTAAGCCGCTCGGGATGGATCAGCGCAGCCAGCCCGATCGCGCCGATCATCGTCAGCACCCAATATTTCGTCATCAGGGCAGCCGCGCCGGCAAGGCCGAGCCAGATGCCGGAAACGACGCTGCGCTTCTTGAAGGCGTTGAGATAGGCCAGCATCACGAGCGGCAGCGTGACCAGCTGCAGCAGGTCGGGATTGTATTTGAAGCCCTTGAAATTGAAGATCGGATAGAGCGCGAGCATGACCACGACGAAGAACGCCCGGCGCCGATCAACCACCTTGAGGCTGATGAACCAGCAGATGACGAGGCCGACACTGACGGTGGTCATGGCCAGCGCGTAAGTCGCCCAATCCTTGACCGGAAAGACCATGAACCAGAGGCCGGCGATCCAGCCCGACAGCGGCGGATGCTTGCCATAGCCGAGCTGGAACTTGCTGCCCCAGGCATAGGCCTCCGCGACATCCATATGGATGTCCTGCGCCGCCTTCAGATTGGTCAGGATCACGGTCCAGAGCACCGCGTGCAGGACCGCAAACGTGACCACCAGCCACAGGCCGGTTGCGGGATCGCTGGCGCGCGCCGCGATCCAGGCCGACATCCGGGCGAGAGGGGCTCGGCCGCGCGCACGCGCCGTCGCGGGAAGAAAAGACGTGCTCGACATGGCCTCTCGGTACCGCGTTTTCCGGCCCGATGGAATCAGCTTGCCGTGAAGAAAGCTCCTTCAAATTCAGCAATATGGTTGCTGCTTTGGGGCCTGAATGCTATCTGCGCGGCGCATGACGACCGTCCCCATTCCCAACATCCGCAACTTCTCCATCGTCGCCCATATCGACCATGGAAAGTCGACCTTGGCCGACCGCCTGATCCAGATGACAGGCGGCCTGTCGGACCGCGAGATGGCGGGCAAGGAGCAGGTGCTCGATTCGATGGACATCGAGCGCGAGCGCGGCATCACCATCAAGGCGCAGACGGTGCGCCTGCACTACCGGGCCAAGGACGGCAAGGATTACATCTTCAACCTGATGGACACGCCCGGCCACGTCGACTTCGCCTACGAGGTCTCGCGGTCGCTGGCGGCCTGCGAAGGCTCGCTCCTGGTGGTCGACGCCAGCCAGGGCGTTGAGGCGCAAACCCTCGCCAACGTCTATCAGGCGCTCGACAACAACCACGAGATCGTCCCGGTCCTCAACAAGATCGATCTGCCGGCCGCCGAGCCCGACAAGATCAAGCAGCAGATCGAAGACGTGATCGGCATCGACGCCTCGGACGCGGTGATGATCTCAGCCAAGACGGGGTTGGGCGTTCCGGACGTGCTGGAGGCGATCGTCACCCGGCTGCCGCCGCCGAAGGGCGACCGCGAGGCGACCTTGAAGGCTCTGCTGGTCGACAGCTGGTACGACGTCTATCTCGGCGTCGTCGTGCTGGTGCGCATCGTCGACGGCGTCATGAAGAAGGGCCAGCGCATCCGGATGATGGGCACCGGTGCCGCCTATGACGTCGAGCGCGTCGGCTTCTTCACGCCGAAGATGCAGCAGGTCGACGAGCTCGGCCCCGGCGAGATCGGCTTCATCACCGCCGCGATCAAGGAAGTGGCCGACACGCGCGTCGGCGACACCATCACCGACGATCGCAAGCCCGTGTCGGAAATGCTGCCGGGCTTCAAGCCGGCGATCCCGGTCGTGTTCTGCGGCCTGTTCCCGGTCGATGCGGACGATTTCGAAACGCTGCGCGCCGCGATGGGCAAATTGCGCCTCAACGACGCCAGCTTCTCCTTCGAGATGGAGACCTCGGCCGCGCTGGGCTTCGGCTTCCGCTGCGGCTTCCTCGGGCTGCTGCACCTCGAGATCATCCAGGAACGGCTCAGCCGCGAATTCGACCTCAACCTGATCGCGACCGCGCCTTCGGTCATCTACAAGATGAAACTGACGGACGGCACCGAGATCGAGATCCACAACCCGGTCGACATGCCCGACGTGGTCAAGATCGCCGAGATCCAGGAGCCCTGGATCGAGGCCACGATCCTGACGCCGGACGAATATCTCGGCAGCGTATTGAAGCTCTGCCAGGACCGCCGCGGCAGCCAGAAGGAGCTGACCTACGTCGGCACCCGCGCGATGGTGAAATACGATCTGCCGCTGAACGAAGTGGTGTTCGACTTCTACGACCGCTTGAAATCCGTCTCCAAGGGCTATGCGTCGTTCGACTATCACCTGACCGACTACAAGCCGGCCGATCTGGTCAAGATGCAGATCCTCGTCAACAACGAGCCGGTGGACGCGCTGTCGATGCTGGTGCATCGGACCCGTGCCGAAGGGCGCGGCCGCGCCATGGTCGAGAAGATGAAGGAGCTGATCCCGCCGCACATGTTCCAGATCCCGATCCAGGCGGCGATCGGCGGCAAGGTGATCGCGCGCGAGACCGTACGCGCGCTGCGCAAGGACGTCACTGCGAAATGCTACGGCGGCGACATCACGCGTAAACGAAAACTTCTGGAGAAGCAGAAGGAAGGCAAGAAGAAGATGCGGCAGTTCGGCAAGGTCGACATTCCGCAGGAAGCCTTCATCGCCGCGCTCAAGGTGGATAGCTGAGGCAGCCTCGATGGGTCGCGCCTGGGGCGGCTCGGCAAGCGCGGTAAAGGTCTGCTTGAGCTAGGCCACCAGCACCCTCGGGCCGGACGACCTTTGATCCGCATCGCATTGCGCCTGCAACAGTCCGACGATCTCGGCATTGGGGCGTGGCCGGCTGAACAGGAAGCCCTGTCCTTCGTGGCAGCCCTCGGCGCGCAGGCAGCGCAGCTCGGCCTCGGTTTCGACGCCCTCGGCGGTGATGGTCACGCCAAGCCCCTTGCCAAGGCTGACGATCGAGCGGACGATCGCCTGGGCCTCGCGGTTGGCCGCGAGATCGCGAATGAACGACTGGTCGACCTTGATCTTGTCGAACGGAAAGCTGCGCAGATAGCTCAAGCTGGAATAGCCGGTGCCGAAATCGTCCATCGAGATCCGCACCCCGAGCGCGCGCAACGCATGCAACGTCGCGAGCACCTGGCCGCTCTTTTCCAACACCAGGGTCTCGGTGATCTCGAGCTCGAGCCGCGTCGGCGGCAGGCCGGACTGCTTCAGCACGTCCATCACCTGCGACAGCACATTGCCGACCCGAAACTGCAGCGGCGACAGATTGACGGCGACACGAACGTCGTCGGGCCAACTCGCCGCATCAAAGCAGGCCTGGCGCAGCATCAGCCGACCGAGGGCGGAGATCAACCCGGTTTCCTCGGCGATCGGAATGAACTCCGAGGGCGGGATCATGCCGCGCTCCGGATGCGGCCAGCGCACCAGCGCCTCGAAGCCGGTGATGCGCCCGCTCGAGAGGTCGATCAGCGGCTGATAGTAAGCCTGCAGGACTTCGCGCCGGATCGCATCGCGCAATTCGATTTCCATCTTGCGGCGGCTTTGGGCGCGCGCATCCATGCCCGCCTCGAAATAGCTGAACGTGCCGCGCGTCTCGCTCTTGGCGCGTGACAGCGCCATATCGGCGTTCTTCAGCAGCTTCTCGGCGTCGTCGCCGTCGCTGGGCGCCATGGCGATGCCGACCGTGGCCCCGATCACGATGGAATGACCGTCGAGCAAATAAGGATCGGCGAGCGCCTGCAACAGCCGCCGGCACAGCTGCGCGGCATCCTCCGGGCGGCTCAGGCCACCCTGGACCACCGCGAACTCATCCGAATTGAGCCGCGCCACGATGTCCTTTTCGCGCAGAACCGACCGCAGCCGCTTGGCGACCGCGCGCAACAACTTGTCGCCCACGCCGTGGCCCAGCGTGTCGTTGACGGACTTGAAACTGTCGAGCCCGAGCACCAGCACCGCCATCTTGTCGGAGCCGCGCCGCGTCTGCGCCAGCATGTCGTCCATCTGCTGACGCAGCAGGTTGCGGTTGGGCAGGCCGGTCATCGCATCGTGCTGGGCCAGGAACGCAAGCCGCGCCTCCGCCCGCTTGCGTTCGGTGATGTCCATCAGCGCCAGCAGAACCGCGGGCCTCTCCTCATAGACGAGGTGCCGCGAATAGATGGCGAGATCGATCAGGGCGCCGTCGGCGCGCACATGCTTCCAGGTCCGCGCAGCCTGCTCTTCGCTCGGGCGCTCATTGGCCCAGGGCGGATCGCTCTCGAAGGCCTGCAGGTTGCGGATGCCGAGTTGCTTGAACTCGGCCCGGCTGTAGCCGTAGTGCTCTGCGGCCGCGTCATTGACGCCAAGGACCTGCCCATCGTCCTGCGCACAGACGATCATCGGAACAGGATTGCCGTCGAACAGGAGGCGAAAGGACTCCTCGCGCTGCTTCAACGCGGTGATATCGACGCGCAGCCCGATAATGCCGCCATCGTCGGTCAGACGCTCCTCGATCAGGATGACACGGCCGTCCGACAATTTCTGTTCGTGAGGCCCGCACGGATGAAACAGCTTGTCGAGCCGATCGGAGACCCATTCGTCTTCCCGCCCGATCGCTTCGGGGTAATCGCCGCGCGCAATGCCGACCCGGATCGTATCCTGCAGCCGCGCACCCGGCTGGAACTGGTCCGAGCTGCGATTGTAGATCTCGGCGTATTTCTTGTTCCAGAGGATGTAACGGCCTTCCGCATCGAGGAAGACGATGCCTTGCGGCAGAATATCGATCGCCTCGACCAGGCGTTCGTGCGCCTTTTGGGCGTCGGCAATGGCGGCCGCAGCTTCGGCGCGGGTGCGTGCGATCTCCTCCGCTTCAATCGGCGGCGAGGCCGCCAGCGTCGGGAGCAATGGATTGGGTTTGACGGGACGGAACTGCGCGCGTGCCTGCGGCACCCGCATCGGTTTCTTTCGCTTCATTGGCCTGATGGGCCGCATGCACCGCCTCACTCAACTTACTCAATCACGATGTTGTCGGCCAAGGTCTGAAAAAATGGTATCTCGTTCCGCCGACGGTTTTGCTATGCAACCTGAAGGCGATGCCTTGAAAACAGCGCGAGCCCCCGTCGCACAAGCGGATCACAAGCGGTCCACAACCGACGATAAGCAGGACGAAACGCCGGGTGGTAATAATCCCGCATACCGAGTAATGGAGAGAAATGAACGCGCGCAGAGGCACACCCAAGGCGTGTGTTCCACGGCCGACGCGGGAAACCGCCGAGTTGGGATCAAGGTTGCCAAGCGCTTAATGGCGCGGTGCATCTCACATGCCTCCGCCCGTCGAGCTGCGTTCCATCCGCCGATCGGCGGCGGCTCCAGGAACGAGGACCGTCCGAGCACCTGGCTGAGCGCGGGACCCGGCGCGGCAAAATGGGCAGAAGCGACGACCTGTGGTATGGTCGACAGAACAGAGTGATCCGATGCAAGCTCGCCCTCCTCTGATCGCGCTTCTCGCCATCATCGCCACGTTGACCGCGTGGCCTGCCTCGGCGCAGGACAAGGGCAGCGTCGATCCGAAGCCGCTGCCTCCGCTGGAGCACCCGGACGATCCCGACACGCCTGCAAAGGAACTGTTCGCGCGCAAGCTGCTGTCTGCGGCGCTGCCGACCAAGGTGATCGGGACTTACAATCGCGGCTGTCTTGCGGGCGCCGAGCCGATGCCGATCAACGGCGACGCCTGGCAGGTGATGCGGCTGTCACGAAACCGCAACTGGGGACACCCGCAACTGATCGCGCTGCTGAAGCGGCTGGCGGCCAAGGCGCACAAGGACGCCGGCTGGCCCGGCATTCTGGTCGGCGATATCAGCCAGCCGCGCGGCGGCCCGGCTCTGAGCGGCCATGCCAGCCATCAGATCGGGCTCGATGCCGACATCTGGCTGACGCCGATGCCCGATCACCGCCTGTCGCGGGAGGAGCGCGAGGAGACGTCAGCGGTCATGATGGTGCGGGAGGATCGGCTCGACGTCGATCCGCGCGTCTTTACGCCGGGACATCTTGCCGTCATCCGCGACGCCGCGCGGGAGCCGGCGGTTCAGCGCATCTTCGTCAACGCCGCGATCAAGAAGGCGCTGTGCCGCGACGCCAAGGGCGACCGCAGCTGGCTGAGGAAGGTGCGGCCCTGGTGGGGCCACGACTATCATTTCCATATCCGGATCACTTGCCCGCCGGGCGACAAGGAGTGTCACGGCCAGAAGGAGCAGGAGGGCGGCGATGGTTGCAGCGCCGCCGATCTGGCCTTTTGGTTTCAGGACTCGGTGCTGCATCCGCCGCCGCCCAAGGAGCCGCCCAAGCCGGTGCCTCCGATCACGATGGCGCAATTGCCGCCGGAGTGCCGCGCCGTGTTGCATGCGCCGGATGCAAAGACGAATGCCGGGATGGCTAACGGGATTGGGATCACCAAAGCGGGGAACATCCGCTAATATCATACCGAAGCGCCGTAAGCGCTTTCATCATCCGGGATGACGGTCCCGCCCGCAGCTCTCTTGATCAAAAGTCCCCGCCCTGCCGCGGCGGATTGCCTGGTGTCGTCATGTCCATCTCTCGGCCTTCATCTGCCTCTTTTGCGCTTGCACTGACCCTGATCGGCGCCACCACCGCCCTTGCGGCAGAAGAGCCGAGCGGCTGCGATAAGTTCAAATGGCCCATCGACCGCGAACGCGCCGCGTTGACGGCCCCTGATCGCGCGCGGCTCGCCTCGGGCAACGAATTCGCCGCCATCCCCCAATCGGGCTTCACACTCGGCCTGGTCCCACCAGCCGAGGCGAAGCTGCCCTCCGCGCCGGAACGCGCGCCGAAGGACGGCACCTTCGCCGGCTTTGCGCGGATCACGACCGCACCGAAGCCCGGCATCTACACCATCAGCCTCTCCAGCGGCGGCTGGATCGACGTGCTGCAGGACGGACATTTCATCAAGCCGATCGCCTTCAGCGGCGCCACCGACTGCGGCGGGATTCGCAAAACCATGAAATACGAACTCGCGGCCAAGCCCCTCGTGCTGCAGATCAGCGGCACCAAGGAGGACGCGATTTCGATCGCGATCCTGCCCGCGGAATGATGACGCTTCTTGACATCTAAACCCCCGCTACCGAGGCCCAGACATCGGCCAGTTTGCGCTTGAGCTGCTCGGTGCGCGTCGCGACCGGGGCAGCCTCTTCCTCCTCCGGCAGGCGCAGGCCGACGACATTGACCCTCCCGCCCGAGATCGAGCGCGCCACCAGCACGATGGCGTCGAGTGCGAGCGTCGCTCCCTCCTTCGGCGCGTGATCGAGATGGACATCGAAATAGTCGGCGAGCGTGAGCTTGGCCTCGCCTTCGGCCACCTTGACGCCGTAGATCTCCGCGAGCTCCTCGAGCGTGTGCTCGGCCGACACCATGAAATCACCGAGCAGATGCGGATCAGGTGCCGAGGACGGCGGCATGTCGACGAAGAAGCGGTCCAGCGACTCGGCCTTCTCGGGCGGCGCCAGCAGATACAGATAGTCGCCGGGCGCGATCGGGTCGGCTTCGACCGGCGAAAGGATCTGCTCGTTGCGAATCACCAGCGTCGGCTTCGACCAGGACGGGATGAGGCCGCGTCGAAAGAACAGGCTCTTGGCGCGGATCGGATAGCCGACCAGCTGCTGCTCCAGCTGGCCAGGCAGATCGAGCTCGACGCGGCGGGGACCGCGATCGGTGCGCGGGAGCGCCACCTGCAAGCGCCGCGCCGCCGTACCGAGCGTCCAGCCCTGGGCGACCAGTGAGATGATGACCACGACGAAGGCGACATCGAAATAGAGATAGGCCTTGGACAGGCCGACCAGCATCGGGATCGAGGCCAGGAAGATCGCGACCGCGCCGCGCAGGCCGGTCCAGGCCATGAACAGCTTCTCGCGCCAGTTGAAGCGAAACGGCATCAGGCACACGAACACCGCAAGCGGCCGCGCCACCAGCATCAGCACCAGCGCAACGGCGACCGCCGGCACGATGCTGTCGAGCAGCCGCAACGGCGAGACCAGAAGCCCGAGCAGCACGAACATCACGATCTGCGCGAGCCAGGTCGCGGCATCGAGAAACGTCACGATCGAATTGTGGGCGCGGGTCGGCCGGTTGCCGATGATGATGCCGGCCAGATAGACGGCGAGAAAGCCGGAGGCGTGGGCAATCTGCGCCGCGCCGAAAATGACGAGGGCTGCCGTCGTGACGAAGGGGGCGTGCAGGCCCTGCGGCAGCGCCACTTTATTCAGCGCGATCACCACGCAGCGTCCCCCGACGACGCCGAACAAAACGCCCAGGATGGCCTCACGTGCAAGCTCGGCCATGAAATGGCCGAACGAGCCGTGACCGACCGAGATCAACTCGACCAAGGTCAGCGTGAGAAACACCGCAAAGGGATCGTTGCTGCCGGACTCCGCTTCGAGCGTCGCGCCGACGCGGGGACGTAGCCGCAGCCCCTGCGCATGGACCAACAGGAAGACGGCGGCCGCATCGGTCGACGCGACCACAGCGCCCACCAGGAGCCCCTCGGTCCAATTCAAATCCAGCGCGTATTTGGCGACCGGTGCAGTGATGAACGCGGTCAGCAGCACACCAATCGTGGCCAGCACCATCGATGGCGCCAGCACGGCGCGGATGCTTTGAAAGCGGGTCCGCAAGCCGCCGTCGAACAGGATCAGCGCGAGCGCGACCGATCCCACCAGATAGGTGGTCCGCACGTCCTGGAATTCGATATGGCCTGGGCCGGAGTCCCCGGCCAGCATGCCGATCACCAGAAACGCCAGAAGCAGGGGGGCCCCGAACCGCAGCGCGAGCAGGCTCGACAGGATGCCGGCCATGACGAGGACCGCGCCCAGAAGAATGGCAATACTGACGGCGTCGAGAGAGGACATCAAAAGTGCAACTGAATCCGACTGTTACAGTCTTATCGGCGCCATACTCGCCCGCCAACCGGATTTGCGCAAATCGCGGCGATATGTCCATTTTGGGCGGTTACGCGCATCGCCTGTATACTGGTATATGGGCGTCCGCGCGGCCCACTCGTGCGGAAGACCCGCCAATTCCCCGAATCACCACATCGATTCGGGGCTCCGCTCCAATCCGAGAATCCCGATGGACTTCGACCTCAACGACGTTCTGACCGCCCTGCAGACGGCCGCCCGGTCGGTTGGCGCCGAGGTCACCTCGCCCTGGTTCTACCTGCAGTTCGGCCTGCTGCTGGCCGGGGCCGGATTGGCCTTTGCCGCGGGCGCGGCGATCCGCTCCCGCATCGATCTGACCTCGCTGGCGATGGGCTGGCCGGGGCCGCTCAGGCAGTTCCTGCGCGTCCTGGTCGAAAGCCTGACGACGGTGGTTTTCGTGATCCTGATGCGGATCGCTCGCACGGTCATGGTGCTGTGGACCTGGCCGAGCCGCAGCTATCTGCTCGCAGTCGCATTGAAGCTTGCGCTCGCCTGGCTCGTGATTCGGCTCGTCACCTCGGTGATCCGCAACACGCTGCTGGTGCGGGTGGTGTCGATCTCGGCCTGGCTCGTCGCCGCGCTCAGCATCATCGGCCAGCTCGACGCCGTGCTCGACGCCCTCGATTCGGTGTCGGTGGTGCTGGGCGGCCTGCGACTGACGCCGCTCCTGGTCATCAAGCTCGGCGTGCTGCTGATCGCAGCCCTGTGGCTGACCAACATCGCCAGCAATTTCGTCGAAGGCCGCATCACCCGCTCTACCGATCTCACGCCGTCGATCCAGGTGCTCCTGATCAAGATGGTGCGCATGGGGCTGCTGATCCTGGCGGTCGCGATCGCCTTGAGCGCGGTGGGCATCAATCTCTCGGCGCTGGCGATCTTCTCGGGCGCCGCGGGCGTCGGCATCGGTTTCGGCCTGCAGAAGATCGTCGCCAATTTCATCAGCGGCATCATCCTGCTCGCCGACAAATCGGTGAAGCCGGGCGATCTCGTCACCATCGGCGACAGTTCCGGGCGCATCAGCGCCATGAACACCCGCTACATCTCGGTCGCCGCGGGCGATGGCCGCGAATTCCTGATCCCCAATGAAGACCTCGTGACCCAGAAGGTGACCAATTGGACCTACACCGACAAGAACACGCTGGTGAAGGTCAATTTCGGCACCAATTACGACGCCGATCCCAGGCTCGTTTGCAAGCTCGCGATCGGAATCGCCGCGGCCACGCCGCGGACCCTGAAATCCAAGCCGCCGAACTGCCTGCTCACCGAATTCACCGAAGCCGGGATGAAATTCTCGCTGACGGCCTGGATTTCCGATCCCGGCGACATGGACAGCATCAAGAGCGAGATCATGCTGTCGCTCTGGGACGCCTTCAAGCGCGAGGGCATCCGCGTGCCCTATCCCGTGCGCGAAATCCGCGTCCGTGGCGGGGCGCTCCCCGTGGAAACCACGGTGGAAGTGCCGACGGGCTAGGCTCCGGTGCTCCCCGCGCTTGCGCGGGGCGCTACGATCATTAAATTAGACCCTTAAACCAGCGAATTCTCGGGAACAAACCGCGCCCATGAGCTACATCGAAGCCACCGACAACGCATTGCGCAAGACCGGCCAAATCAAGCTGCACGGAGCGGCCGGCTTTGCCGGCATGCGCAAGGCCGGCCGGCTGGTGTCCAAGTGCCTCGACGAACTCACCGACCTCGTCAAACCCGGTATCCCGACCTCGCGAATCGACGAATTCGTCCGCGAGTTCGCCTTCAGCCATGGCGCCTATCCGGCCACGCTGATGTATCGCGGCTATCGCTATTCCACCTGCGTCTCGATCAATCACGTCGTCTGCCACGGCATGCCGAGCGATCGCCCGTTGAAGGAAGGCGACATCGTCAACATCGACGTCACCTTCATCGTCGACGGCTGGTACGGCGACTCCAGCCGGATGTACGCGGTGGGCGCGATCTCGCGCAAGTCGGAGCGGCTGATCGAAGTGACCTATGAATCGATGATGCGCGGCATCGCCGCGGTCAGACCCGGTGCCACCACCGGTGACATCGGACATGCGATCCAGAGCTTCGTCGAGCCGCAGGGGATGAGCGTGGTGCGTGACTTCTGCGGCCATGGCCTTGGCCGCCTGTTCCACGACGAGCCGAACATCATCCATGTCGGGCGACCCGGCGAAGGCGTGCCGCTCAAGCCCGGCATGTTCTTCACGATCGAGCCGATGATCAATCTCGGCAAGCCGCATGTGAAGATCCTCTCGGACGGCTGGACCGCGGTGACCCGCGACCGTTCGTTGTCGGCGCAGTTCGAGCATTCGGTCGGCGTGACCAATGACGGTGTCGAGATTTTCACGCTGTCCGAGCGTCACGGCGAGAAGCCTTTCGTCCAAGTCTGACATGTAAGTCTGACGTGTAAGCCTGACATCTAAGTCCGTCGTCGAAATCTGGGCGACGCCTCCCGTCGGCTTTGGCCGCCTCGTGCGGCGGTCCGATTGTTGCCATCCCGCGCTGATGGAGTGCAACCTCCATCGCGCGAGAGGAGGCATGCTTGACACACGCAACACGCCGGGGATTTCTGGGCCTCGCCTCTGCCGGAGCAGCAAGCCTGTTGCCGGCCGGTCCTGGGCGCGCCGCGGAGGCGACCGCTTCCGCTGTCGACGACTCCTGCATCCTGACGCCGCAATCCGAAGAAGGGCCCTATTACCTCGACCCGAAGCTGGTGCGCGCCGATATCACCGAAGGCCGGCCCGGCGTGCCCTTATCATTGCAGCTGCGCGTGATCGAAGCCGGATCATGTACGCCGATCGCGGGCGCGCGGGTCGATATCTGGCATTGCGACGCGCACGGGCTCTATTCGGCGTTTCGCGACCAAGGCGACGGGCACAATATCGACCAGACCGGCAAGACATTCTTGCGCGGCACGCAGCTTGCCGATGCCGCGGGCTGGGCCGCGTTCAGCACCATCTATCCAGGCTGGTATGCGGGACGTGCCACGCATGTCCATTTCAAGGTGTTCCTGGATGAGCATACCGCGTTGACGGGACAGACCTTCTTCCCGGAAGCACTGAACGAATTCATCTACAACAATGTGCCCGACTACACGGGACGGCCGAAACAGCGCCTGGTGATCAACGCCAATGATCGGGTCGCCACACAAGCCGATCCCGACCACCGCGCCTATTGTGCGGTGAAGGAGGAGCGCGACCGCTATGTCGCGCTGCTGACGCTGGCGGTCGATCGCAATGCGAGGCCGAGCGCCGACATCATGCCGAGCGGTCCGCCCACCCGCGCGCCGTGGATCAAGGATCGCCTGGCCGCGCTGGTGCCGGGCCTGAGGCGCAGCCCGTTCTGACTGCCGCTCCGTTCTTAGTTGCGCCGGCAGCCGCAGGCGCGGCTGCGCGCGACGCCCGATCGTGCCGCATCGGCGACGACGAACAAACTTGTCCGGTAGAGGCCCTGTCATGGCCGAGATATGGCGGCCCGAGTCCGCCAGCTACACACCGTAACCGGACCATTACACGCGTAACCATCGCATTTCGACGCGACATTCTCCCGTAGCCGACATTGCCGAGGCGTGCCGCATCAGGCCGTTCGTCGGCGTCCAGCCGAGCGCTGGCCCGCCTTCGCCGACACCTGAACGGATCCGTCGGACAATCATGGAGGCTCGCATCGTGTCGTACAATTTCCTGCTCGCATCATGAGGCACATCCGGCAACCTCAATCCTCTGCTCACGGCCGGCCGCCAGCTTCGGCAGAGGGGGCACCTCGTCAGGGTGATGGCCGACCCGGCGATGCCTGACGAGGTCCTGGCCGCTGCATTCGATTTCGTGAGTTGGGATCGCGCTCCGGTCGGCAACGACGCAGACCCGACCGACTTCGCCAATATGGGAGACTTGATCAAACGTACGGTATTCGAGCCGGCGACGCGCTATGCAGCCGACATCCGCGACGAACTCGGCAGGGCTGAAACCGACGCCGTTCTAAGCCTGGATATCGTGCTCGGAGCCGAAGCCGCCGGCGCCCCCGCAGCAATGCTCTCGCCGCACATCGGCATTCGACCTCTGGCCGGCCAGCCGCCCGCCACCAGCGGCTTAGGCGCGGCGAAGACCCTGCAGCAACGCGCCGAAATCGATGCTGCCAACCAACGGTTCTCGGATTTCATGAACGAGTTCCTGCCGGATCTCAACGAAAGCTGTGCGCATCTCGGCGTTGCCGGCGTCAGCCATGTCATGGACCTGTTCGACCGGCCGGCTCGCGTGTTGTTGGCGACGAGCCGCGCGTTCGACTTCGAGGCCGACTGGCTTCCCACCAACGTCAGATATGTCGGGCCGCTGCTCGACCAGCCCAGCTGGTCGGAGCCTTGGCGCGCCCCGTGGAAGGCGACCGTCAAGCAGCCGCGCGTGCTGATCAGCTGCAGCACCGGCGCGCAGGGCCAAGGCGAGCTGGTGCAGCGGATCATCGATGCCATGGGCCTCATCGAGGTCGAGGCGGTCACGACCGCCGGCCCCAATGTCGATGTCGCAAGCCTGAAGGCGCCGAATAACGTCCACCTGCTACGCAGTGCGGCATGCTCTCGCTCGAGCTCTGCGGCCGCCATCCGGACCTCGCGAGCGGCCTGATCATGATCGACTCGATCGTGCCGCCTCCGAGCCACCTCCGGGAGGCGCCTGCCATTCGCCAATTGGTCGAAGGCATCAGCGGACCGAATTATCTGGCCACCTCGCGGGCGAATGCCTGGGAGATCGGCTGCGACTATGACGATCCGGCCCGGCGTAAGGCGATCTTCGACGCGTATATCCGTCCGCCCTGCGAGGCCACGCCGCAGTATGTCGCCGTCTCGGCCTTCGTCAACGCCCTGTCACACGACCCCGAACCGGCGGCCGCGACCTGCCGGCTGCCCATGGCCTACATCTCCGCCGATGTGCCGATGGTCAACATGGCGCGCGACCTCGACCGCCTGCAGCAGCTGTGTCCGCAGCTCGTCGTCGCCAAGACGATGCTGGCCGGTCATTTCAATACGATCGAGGTGGCCGACCAGGTCAATGCGATGATCGAGCGTTTCCTGGCGGTGGGGATGAGGCCGCGCGCCCCCTGACGCGATGTGAGAGCGTCCGCGGGCGGCGCGCCAGTTACACTTGGCGGTTGCAAATTCCTCGCCGCAAGGCATGCTCCCCCTCCGATGTCCAGCGAGCCCAAACATCCCACCGAGAGCGCCGAGCCGCCGCATTATCACGGCCATCGGCAGCGGTTGCGCGAGCGCTTCCATGCGGCCGGCGCCGACGCGCTGAGCGACTATGAGCTGCTCGAGATGGTGCTGTTCGCGGCGCAGCCGCGACGCGACATGAAGCCGCTTGCGAAGGCGCTGTTGAAGAAGTTCGGCTCCTTCGCCGAAGTTATTCACGCACCTGGACCGCTGCTGCGCGAAGTCGAGGGCGTCGGCGAGGCCGTCGTCACGCAGCTCAAGCTGATCGCAGCCGCCGCCAGCCGGATCGCTAAAGGCGAGTTGAAGCAGCGCCACGCTTTGTCATCGTGGCAGGAGGTCATCACCTATTGCCGCACCAGCATGGCCTTCGCCGAGAAGGAGCAGTTCCGGCTCCTGTTCCTGGACAAGCGCAACCACCTGATCGCCGACGAGGTGCAGCAGACCGGTACCGTCGATCACACGCCCGTCTACCCGCGCGAAGTGATCAAGCGCGCGCTCGAACTCTCCGCCACCGCGATCATCCTGGTGCACAATCATCCATCCGGCGATCCGACGCCGTCGCAAGCCGATATCCGCATGACGAAGGCGATCGTGGATATCGCCAAGCCGCTCGGCATCGCCGTGCACGATCACATCATCGTCGGCAAAAACGGGCATTCCAGCCTGAGAGGCCTGCAGCTGATCTAAATGCCGCCTCGTTTCCCTTTCGGACCGGTTGTCAGCTGAACGCGGCGACGCTATACAATCTCAAGATGTAACAAAATTTATTTGTCGAAGGCGACCGTGCGCCCTCTCACCGGCGCACGCCGATATTGCAAGAGATATAATGCAAGAGAATTGTCATGCGCCGCAGCAGCATTTTTCATGCCTTCGCTTTTCTAGCTCCGTTCATCTCCGTCCTCCTGGCGGGCACGCATTCGCCGGCTGCCGATGAACTACCGATTCCGCCGGTTCTCCAGGCCAAGAAAGGACCGCTCGAGATTCTGCTGGTTGCCCGCGAGCAGAGACTGGCAGAGCTGCCAGGCTCTCCGGTCGGCTGGGTCTACGAGGCATGCCTCCAGAAGGATGCGGGTCCGGATGCGCGACGCTGCCCTGGCAAGAAAAGGATCCTCCGGCAAGAGAACCACCTGTCCAACCGTTGAGGACGAAGCGGTAAGCCCTTATGGCGGCGTCCGGCTACAGCTTGCACGAACGCAACGGCTCAAGGTTCGCCTCGTCAATTGCCTCCCGGCGGTCATGAAGGACGTGCCGCAAGGCGAGTTCAAGCACGTCGGCGAGAACGGCGAGACCTTGCTGCATTACAATCCAACCAACCTGCACACCCATGGGCTCATCGTCGAGCCACGTCGAGCCGACGATCCGGGCGACAGCTACGGCGACTACATCTTCGTGCTCGGCATCAATCCGGCCAATGATCCGCCGAGCCAGCTTGCGCACAGGGCTGATCCGGCGGGTTCGGCGATGCACCATGGCGGCGATCATGCCAGCCAATTCGACATCACGCCCGACGGGGTGATCAACTACGATATCGACCTCGTCGATCATCCCGAGGGACTGTTCTGGTTTCACCCGCATGCCCATGGGCTGGCGCTCAACCAGATCACGGCCGGCCTCGCCGGTATCATCACCGTCGGCAGCGTTTCGCAATATCGCTGCGGCGCCAAGCCTTGCGAACCCGATAAAGTGAAAGTCCGGCATCTGGTGCTGAAGGACACCCAGCTTCGCGCCGACGGCACGTTGAAGCTGCAGGAAGATCCGAAGTTCTGCGGCGAGCTTGAGCCGCAAGGCACCGCCGTTCTCGGCAAAGGCTTATGTCCGGGCGCGCAACAGCCGACCGATTACTCGCAAGGCAAGTGGCTCTTCACCATCAACGGCGCCATCGACCCGACATTGTCGGTCGATTCCGCAGGAGAGATCTGGCGCATCGCAAACACGTCGGGGAGTGCAACCTACTCGCTCGCATTGCAGGACGACGCGAGCGGACGCGACCTCCAGTTCCAGGTGCTGTCAATCGACGGTGTCAGCCCGGATGTCGGATCACAGATACCGACCGCGCGTCTGCAAGCGCTGTTTGCGGACAAGCTGAACATTTCCGAATGCGTTGCCTCGGCCGGGGCGCCCACTGCGGCCGGGCGGAGCAAGCCGGTATGCGCCGATCGGATCCGGATGATGCCGAGCTCGCGCGTCGACGTCTGGGTTTCGCGCAAGAGCGCCGGAGTCGCGGACGGAAAGGCCAGTGCCGCACTACGCAGCTACAATTTCAATACCGGCAGCGCTGGCGACACCTGGCCCGGCATCGAGCTGGCGCGTGTCGATTTTGCTCCTGCCCTGGCCGCGCAAAAGCCGCTCTCCTATCTCGGCATCGAGGCGCAGGCCAAGACGATGTTCGGACCTCAAGGCGCGCTCGGACAGGTTGCCAAGACGCGCGTCAGTGGGCTGGAAGAACCGACGCCGATTTCACGCCTCGCCGCGCCGTCGCAGGCGCGCGTTGGCCCATCGCAACATGCGGCATTCGCGGCGAGACTGGCCGAGCTCAACGCTCCCCGGAAATATGCGCCCTGTTCCGCGCTTGCGCCGGACCGGGTGCGGCAGGTGATTTTCGGACTCCCGAACGAAGACCCGAGCAGCCTCTCATTCGGATTGGGCTATCGCGAGGTCGGGAGAGATCAAGCGCTGACGGCGCCGACCGGCGATTTGGCGATCAAGGTGTTTGATCATGCGGCGGCGCCTGCCGTTTGCCTGCCGCTTGCAGCGGGCGGGAAGGGCGTGACCGAGCGCTGGGAGCTCATCAACATCGCCGCTGAAGACCACAATTTCCACATCCACCAAAGCCGGTTTTCGGTCGTCGCGACGCAACTGCCCGGCAACACCGATCGACCGGCGAACGGCCAATCGTCTCCTCCTGACGCAGAGCCCATTGTCCTGCATGACAACATCCCGCTGCCCAGCGGGACCGGCTGTGACGGGACGGTCGGGGCATGGAAGCGAGGCAGTTGCCGTCCGAGCCGGGTGGTGGTCGATATCACCTTCAAAGAGGCCGGCGACTTTGTCTTCCACTGCCACATCCTCGAACATGAAGACGGGGGCATGATGGCCAAGATCAGCGTCGTGCCGCCTTCGCCGTGAAGGCGCGGTTAGGCGGGCGGGGGCAGCCGCAGAGGCGAATCCGTTGCGATCGGCCCTGCTGTCCCGTGCTGCCGGTTCGAGCGCGCAGCGCGGATTTGAACCGGGGAGGCTGCTGCGCCAACTCAGTTCCGTAACGCTTTCCGCGCATGGAGATTTCGAATGCAGGCAAGGCTGATCGGCGTGGTCCTCGGCGCCGCGCTCTCGGTGAGTTCGGCCCTGGCCGAGACCGCGAACCCGAACGACTGCCTCGGAATCGACTGGGACGACACGCGTCCCCTGACGGTCGCGAAGGTCACGGCGCAGCCGCGGGTCAACTTCATCAAGAGCCCTTATGATGACGACTTCAAGGCTTCGACCTGCCCCGCCGCCACGGAGGCCTGCCGGAGAGCGGCCTATCTCGTGACCAATGATCTCGTGCTCGTAGGCAAGGTCTCCGGCGAATTCACCTGCATCACCTATCAATCGCCGACGGCGAAAAAGCAGACCTGGAGCAGGGGTTGGCTGCCGAACGCAGCGCTGACCACTGTCGCACCGATGACCACTCCGACGCTTTCGGACTGGCTCGGCAGCTGGGAGCATCCGGGCGGCGGCATCACGATCGCCAAGGGCGAAGGCGGCAAGCTCAGGATCGACGGCGTGCAGGTCGTGCCGACCGCGCGCGACTTCCACAATGGCGCGATCGGCGCGCAAGCCGCGCCGAAGGACGGCATGCTTGCATTCGTGGACGACGGCAGCACGCCGTTCGAGCGCCCGAATCAGGGCGACGAATGCCGCGTCCGCATGCAGCGGATCGGCCTGTGGCTGCTGGTCGAAGACAACAACGATTGCGGTGGCGCCGGCGTCACATTTACCGGGCTTTACCACCGCAAGTAACAGATGCGACCATCAAGAGCCGTCGCGCCGCAGGCCCGCGAGGCTCAATAGCAATAGCGCGGATGCACCCGGACATAGGCGCCGTCCGGGCGCTGCAGGTAGCAGCCTCTCTGATAGTAGTAATAGCCGCCACGGCGGCGCTCGCCTTCGGCGGCGATTGCAGCACCAGTGCCGGCACCGAGCACCGCGCCGATCGCCGCGCCGCGGCCACCGCCGATCGCGCCGCCGATGATCGCACCACCGGCGCCACCCAGGATGGCACCGCCCAACGCATCTTGCGCTGCAGCCTCATGAAGCGGCGCGGCAAGCGCGAGCCCGAGCACGGCCAACGTCCCGAAGCGCGTCGCGATATGTCGGATCATGTTAACCCCTCCATTTCAATTCGAAATTGCTTACACCATTCGTGGCTACGGCTCTTTGGCGTAGATCAAGGCACGGTCAAGGCACCGATCGCAAAGTTGACGTGATGATCACTGTCGCAGCATCATCAGCGGATTGGCGCTGTCGGGCACCAGCCGCCACTGGGCGTTGTCATCGGCCTCGAAGCGCCAGGTCTCGCCTCGGTCGGACATCAGGATCATCTGACCGTGCTCGAGCCGCCATTGCGTCGGCGCAAAGGCCGCGACGGCGGCATCGCATTTCGGTTTGAGAAACACCTGGAAATTGTCGTTGCCTGCGTCGTTGTTGGTGAGCGTGAGCCCGCAGATCGTGTCGCCATTGCCGCGCACCATGGCCCAGTCGCCGATCATCTGGTCCATCGACTTCGCCAGTGAACGCGCCGCCGCCAGGTTCTGCAGGATGTAGACACCCTCGCCTTGGCGCACGCCCTCGAAGATTCCGGTCTCGACTTCGGTGAAATCGATCACGGCTTCACCGGTCGCATCCTGCAGCCGCACGATGTCGAGCCCCCTCACGTTCCAGCCGACGATGTCCTTGGTGAAGGGCAGCGCCGCGGCGCAATTCGGCTCGAGCTCGAGCTTTAATCCACGCGGCGACGAATCCGGCTTCAATGTCACGACGCAGGTCTTGCTGCGCTCGGTCGTCGCGAGCTCCCATTGCCCGATCATCGCCTTCTTCAAGCCCGCGGCATCCTGCGCCGCGACCGGCGCAGGATGCACGCAGCCGAGCAGCAGCGCGAAAAGCAACGGGAGAAGGCGAAGCATCAGCGACCTTTCACCGGCGTTTCCGCCACCGGCGTCAGCGGCGGCTTGCCGGCAAACCAAGCCTTGAGATTGTCGACCACCAGCTGGTCCATGGCATTGCGTGTTACCACCGCGGCTGAACCGATATGTGGCAGCAGCACGACATTTTGCATGCTCTTCAGCTCGTCCGGAACGTTCGGCTCCTTCTCGAACACGTCGAGGCCCGCAGCCAGGATGCCGCCCGACTGCAGGGCGGCGATCAGCGCCTGCTCGTCGATGACGGAACCGCGCGCAACGTTGATGACGACGCCGCTCGGCCCGAGCGCCTTCAACACCTCGGCATTGATCATCTTGTTGGTGCCGGCGCCGCCGGGCACGATGACCACGAGCGTATCCACCGCCTTGGCCATCTCGATCAGGTCCGGATAGTGCTGATAGGCGACCCCGGCCGCGGGTTTCCGCGAGTGATAGACCACCGGCACCTTGGAGGCATCGAGGCGCCGCGCGATCGCTTGGCCGATCCGCCCCATGCCCACCATCCCCACCGTGCGGTTGCGCAGCGAGCCGACGGAGAGCGGATAAGGCTGAGCCAGCCAGAGGCCGGACCGCACGTAACGATCCGCCTTGATGAACTCACGCAAGGTGGCGATCAGAAGCCCCAACGCGACGTCGGCAACCTCTTCGGTCAACACGTCCGGCGTGTTGGTAACGACGATGCCGTTCTGGCCGGCATGCGCCGCGGCGATGTTGTCGTAGCCGACGCCGAAGCTTGCGATGATCTCGAGCTTCGGAAAGCGCGCCATGGTCGCGGCATCGGCCGTAACCGTATGGAAGGTCATGGCGATGCCGCGGATCGACTCGATCGCGCCGGCCGGGAGCCGTTCGAGATCGCCGCGCGTCTCGGCGAAATGCAGATTGAAATTGTCCGGAAAGCCTTTTTCGAGGATCGGCCGCAGCGGCCCGTAGATCAGAAGGTCGATCTTGTCAGACGGAACAGCCGCCATCACATGTCCTTTCCAAGCGCACTTTCATGCCAGCGCCGCAAAACCAGGTGCGAAAATAGCGCCAGCGCGGCGTAGATGACAATCCCGGCTACCGACAACAGGACCAGCGCTGCGAACATGCGTGGAATGTTGAGACGGTAGCCGGATTCCGCAATGCGATAGGCGAGGCCGGAGCCGGCGCCGGCACTGCCGGCCGCGATCTCCGCGACCACGGCGCCGATCAGCGACAGCCCGCCGGCAATGCGCAGGCCGCCCAGAATGTAGGGCAGCGCCGCCGGCAGCTTCAGGTAACGCAAGGTCTGCAGCTTCGAGGCGCGATAGAGCTGGAACAGACCAAGCAGATTGCGATCGACCGAGTTCAAGCCCAACGCCGTGTTCGACAGCACCGGAAAGAAGCCGACGATCCAGGCGCAGACGACGACCGCAGTCTGCTGCGGCAGATAGATCAGAAGCAGCGGCGCGATCGCGATCACCGGCGTGACCTGCAGCACGATGGCGTAAGGGAACAGCGCGTATTCCAGCCATTTCGATTGGTTGAATAGCAATGCCAGCCCAATGCCACCGATCGCCGCTGCGGCAAAACCCTCCGCGGTCGTGATCAGCGTCGTCAGCAGCGATTGCGACAGCACGTTCCAATCTGAAACCAGCGTTTGCAGCACCAGCACCGGGCCGGGCAGCACGTAAGGCGGGATGCCGTTGAACCGAACCACGAACTCCCACATGCCCAGGCCCAAAGCCAGCACCAACACCGGCAGGACGAGGCCGAGCGCAGGCCGCAATGCCATTCCCGCGGACGCGTCCGGCGTCTGTTTGGGGAGCGGGCTCACAGGGCCGACGCTCCCGAATAGGCCGGCGCCAGCGCCTCCGATACGCGGCGGCAATGATCGGCATAGGCGACGGAGGTCCTGAAGTCGTCGCCGCGCGGCTCTTCGGCTGCGATGCGGATCTCCGCGCCCAAGCGGCCCGGCCGCGCCGTCATCACCAGGACGCGCTGCGACAGATAGACGGATTCGAACACCGAATGGGTGACGAAGATCACCGTCATGCGCAAGCTCCGCCACAATGCCAACAGATCGTTGTTGAGGCGGAAGCGGGTGATTTCATCGAGCGCCGCGAACGGCTCGTCCATCAAGAGAATCTCAGGACTGGTGACCAATGCACGCGCCAGCGACACCCGCATCTTCATGCCGCCGGACAACTCGCGCGGAAATCGCCCGGCAAAGTCGGCCAGACCGACTTGTTCAAGCGCCGCCTCGATCTTCGGCCGCGCCTCCACCGCAGGCATATGCGCAAGCTTCAGCGGCAATCCGACGTTCTCGCGCACGCTGGTCCACGGCATCAAGGTCGGTTCCTGGAACACGAAGCCGATGCTGTGATCCGGCCGTGAAGCGCTTGCGCCCTCTGCCAACATGACGCTGCCGGTGGTCGGCGCGGCAAGCCCGGCGATCAACCGCAAGGCGGTCGACTTGCCGCAGCCCGAGGGCCCAAGCAGCGAGATGAATTCGCCCCGCGCGACATCGAGGTCCAGCGGCCCGAGCGCCATCACCCCGCTATCATAGGTCTTGGTGACGCTGCTCAGCCTCACGGCCGGCGCTGGAGCGATGCGGGAAGGAACAGACGGAGACAGGTCAGCCATCGCGTGTGCGGCGTTTCGCGCGGGATCAATTCTTCGGCCGCAGATCGAGGCCGACGCCCTTGTTGACGAAGCGCAGCGTATAGGACTTGCGATAATCGATAGTGGGCTTGACCACGCCGGCCCGCACCATCTTGTCGAAGAAGCTGGTAACCCGCTCGTCGTTCATCGCGCCGATCCCGTCGCGTAAGGAATCGCCGGAATCGACGATGCCATATTCCTTCATCTTGGCGACCGAATAGGCCAGCAGATCGTCGGTCATTTCGGGATTGAGCTTCTTGATCATCGCGTTTCCGGCGGAATTGTCGCCGTAGAGATAGTGATACCAGCCGACGATCGAGGCATCGACGAAGCGCTGCACCAGATCCGGCTTCTTCTCGACCATGTCCCAGCGCGTCTCGATCAGGGTCGAATAGGTGTTGAAGCCGTAATCGGCGAGCAGGATCACGCCCGGCTTGAAGCCGGCGGCGCGCTCCACGGCAAACGGCTCGGACGTCACATAGCCCTGCATCGCGCTCTGCGGGGTGGCGATGAAGGGCTGCGAGTTGAATGTGTAAGGACGGACGTTCTTCTCGGAGAATCCGTATTCGGATTTCAGCCATTGATAGTAGCTCGAGATCCCCTCCTTGGAGACGAATAAAGTCAGCGGCTTCAGGTCCTCGAGCTTGCTGACCTTCGATTCCGGGTGGGTCAGAAACACCTGGGGGTCCTTCTGAAACATCGCGGCGATCGACACCACCGGAACGTTGTTGGCGACCGCGTCGAACGACATCAGCGTGTTCGCGGCCATGAAGAAATCGAGCTTGCCTGCGATCAGGAGCATGCGATTGTTGTCGTTCGGCCCGCCCGGCACGATGGTGACGTCGAGGCCATATCGCTTATAGGTGCCGTCGGCGAGCGCCTGGAAGAAGCCGCCATGCTCGGCTTCGGCCACCCAATTGGTACCGAAGGAGACCTTGTCCAGGGTCTCGGCCGCCGCAGGCGCAAACGTCACCGCCACGGCCAGCCAAGCCGCCGTTAACATTCGGAACAGAAGCGCCTGCGCCATGATTGGACTCTCCGGTTCATTCTGGCCCATGATGGGGTTGGTGGAGTACTAACCCGGCCGACCGACGAAAGAAACAATGCTTCCCATGCCCTTCCCGCCCCGCGACTGGACCGCCATTCATTGGCCCGAGCTGGAGACGTCCGATGTCGCGGGCTGGATCGCAGTGCTGCCGCTGGCCGCCACCGAGCAGCATGGGCCGCATCTGCCTCTCGGTACCGATATCTTGATCGCAGAAGCCTATCTCGCTGCGGTTCGCGATCTCTTATCGGACAAACTGCCGGTGACGTTTCTGCCGCTGCAACCGGTCGGAATTTCCACCGAGCACATCGATTTTCCGGGCACGCTGACCTTACCGACCGAGGTCGCGCTGAAGAGCTGGTTTGCGATCGGCGAAAGCGTGGCCCGGGCCGGCCTCAAGAAGCTGGTGATGGTCACCAGCCATGGCGGCAACAGCGCGGCCATGACGCTGGTGGCGCAGGATCTGCGCGCAGCGTTCGGCATGCTCGCGGTCACCACGTCGTGGTCGCGCTTCGGCGCGCCGGATGGTTTGTTTGCGGAGGACGAGTTGCGTTACGGCATTCATGGCGGCGCGGTCGAGACCGCGATCATGCTGGCGCGACATCCCGATCTCGTCCGCATGGATGCGATCGCCAATTTTCCGTCCGCGGGGACCGCGATGGAGGCGCGCTATCGCCGGCTGTCGACACAACGGCCGGCGCCAATGGCTTGGCAGACACAGGATCTCAATGCGAGCGGCGCGGTCGGCGATGCGGCGCAAGCGAGCGCCGAAAAGGGCGAACGCCTGATCGCGCACGGTGCGCACGCGTTCTGCGAGCTGCTTGATGACGTCGATAAATTCGACGTGAAGACGCTCGGCAGTGGCCCCGGCGCTCGCGGCTGAGGGCAAGCTAACCGCTTGCTACATAAAAGCGATTTTTTACCACCACACGCCCAGCCCTCGATTCGGACCGCGTCCGAACAGATGGACTCCAAGCGGGCTGGCGGCCACCGCGAGCAGCCCGCATCGCGTCGGCATAGCGTTGCACGGGCGTCACAGAACCGTGCCAACGAAGCACCTGCGGCATTGTGCGCGTTGAACTTGCGAATGATTCGCAATAATGGTTCCGTTACGCGTAACATGCTGCTGGGCCATTTGTGCATTATCCGGCAGAGGAGCGAGTGCGGCTCGTTTTCCTGGTGACAGGGTACGGGCAAATCAGGTCTGACTGAACCCGCAATTGTAATCGCTGCCGCGTGATGCCTTGCTTGGACCAGCCCGCTCAATGATCCGTCTCTACCCTCAAGAGTTTACCTTCGCTTGCGCTGCGCTGGGTGCCGCGGTGATGTTGGCTGACCCAGCCGGCGCGACCGATCTGCCGCTCAAGGCCAAGGCATCGCCCCTCAAGCCCGCTTATGACTGGACCGGCTTTTATCTCGGCGGCCATTTTGGTTATGGCGGCGGCAGCCTCGGGGCGGGCACCAATCCCATTCCCATGCAGGGCGTGCTGTTTCCACATAGTGTGACCGGCCTGATCGGTGGCTATCAGATCGGCTACAACTATCAATTGGCCAACCGGGTCGTGCTCGGGATCGAGACGGATGCGTCATTTCCGAGCCCCGTCGATCAGATCGCGGTTGCACGGCTCACCCCGACGCCGTTCAACACGATGCTCGATTATGTCGGAACGTTGCGCGGCCGCGTCGGCTATACCTTCGATCACTGGATGCCTTATGTGACCGGCGGTTTTGCCTGGGGTCATCCGCATGTCGAGGTCAATGACGGCAGCGGCGCCATGGTTGGGCAAACCCAGCTGGGCTGGGCGGCGGGTGCGGGTCTCGAATTTGCCGTGAGCGGCAATTGGACCGCCAAGCTCGAATACGACTATATCGACTTGGCGCGCCGCAGCTACAATCTTGACCGCTTCGGCCTGGCGCCGGTGACGGTCGATCCGCAACTGCATCTGGTCAAGGTCGGCCTCAACTATCAGTTCGGTGACAGCCTTTGGTCACCGAAGGCCTCCGAAAATCCCAAGCTGCCCGAGTCCGACAACTGGAACGTCCACGCGCAGACGACCTTCCTGCCGCAAGGCTATCCCAGCTTCTCATCCCCCTATAGCGGTCCGAACAGCCTGCCCGGCCGTGGTCAGCTCCAGTCCACCTGGACCACGACCGCCTTTCTCGGCGTCCGGCTGTGGGACGGCGGCGAATTCTATTTCAACCCTGAAATTGCGCAGGGCTTCGGCCTCGACGGAACGCTCGGCGTTGCCGGCTTCCCGAATGGCGAGGCCCAGAAGGCCGGCGCGGCCTATCCGCGCATTCGTGCGCAGCGCTATTACATCAAGCAGACCTTCGGCCTCGGTGGCGAGCAGGAAGACGTCGCCGACGGCCCCAACCAGCTCGCCGGCAAGCGCGACATCGACCGCGTGACCCTGGTCGTCGGCCGCTTTGCGGTCGGCGATTTCTTCGACAACAACGCCTACGCGCACGATCCGCGCGCCGACTTCATGAACTGGGCGCTGTGGGAAGCCGGTGCCTATGATTTCCCGGCCGATCTTCCGGGCTATACGCGAGGCGCGATGGTCGAGCTCAACCGCAAGGATTGGGCGATCCGCGGCGCAGTGCTGCAGGTGCCGTCACAGCCGAACAGCGACAAGCTCAGCCTCTCCGGTGGCGGAGCGGTCGTCGAGTTCGAGGAGCGCCACAACATCTTCACGCAACCGGGCAAGCTAAGGCTCGGCGTATTCGGCAATCAGGGCGTGACCGGCAATTATCGCCAGGCGCTGGCGATCGAGGCCGGCGATCCGACGCTAGACATCAACAACGTGATGGCGAGCATCCGCCACGTGAATCCGAAATACGGCTTCTATGCCAATCTCGAGCAGCAGGTCATTCCCGATGTCGGCGTGTTCGCGCGCGTGAGTTGGAATGACGGCCAGAACGAGATCCTGTCATTCACCGACATCGACCGCAGTCTCTCCGGCGGCGTCTCGATCAAGGGCAGCTTCTGGGGCCGGGCGAACGATACGATCGGCATCGGCGGCGCCATCAACGGCCTGTCGGCGGCGCATCGCGATTTCCTCGCGGCTGGCGGCACCGGGCTCCTGATCGGTGACAGCAGGCTCAACTACCGGCCTGAGCAGATTTTCGAAGCCTATTACGCCTATCAGGTCACCAAGAACTTCACGGCCACGGCCGACTACCAGTTCATCGCCAATCCCGCCTACAATGCCGACCGCGGGCCGGTCTCGATTGTCTCGGCCCGCCTGCACGCCGAGTTCTGATCGTCTCTGAAGCCTCATCTGGGTGGGCGTCCGTCTCGGATTCACCGTTGATCCAGATCAACGCCGCGAGGGAGGGACGTGGCAGCCTTTGCAGATCTTGATGCAGCAAGGCCAGCCGAGATGACGTCATCGACAAACGGCACTCACTGCGGCGGGCTCGCGGATGACGGGGCCACCTGCTCATGATCGACCTCCGCCGGAGCGATGGGCGAATTGCGGTGACCGAGGGGCTCAGCGCCGAGACCAAGGCTACGCGACCCATCCGTAAGATCGCCCTCGAAGAGCACTATTCGACCCCCGAACTTGCCAAGACATACGTCGCGAGGCCGACTCGGAGCGACACGCTATTCGCGGACATCGAACGCCGCCTCGCCGACTTCGACCAGCTGCGGCTGGAGGCGATGGACGCCGCGGGCATCGAACTTTCCGTGCTGTCGGTTACCACGCCGGGCGTTCAGGCGGTCGCGGATACTGATCTGGCAATTCGCCTCGCGCGCGAGGCCAACGACGTGCTGGCGCGGCAAGTACAGAAGCGACCGCACAGATACGCGGGCTTTGCCCATCTTCCCACACAGGATGGCGTCGCCGCCGGAGCTGAATTGGAGCGCGCGGTCAGGGAGCTCGGCTTCAAAGGCGCGCTCATCAACGGGCAGACCGCCGGGCACTATCTCGACGCCGACATGTACCTGCCGTTCTGGGAGCGCGTGCACGACCTCGATGTCCCGGTGTACCTCCATCCCGGCCAACTCGCCGACCAACCTGCGATGTTTGCGGGCCGGCCTGAGCTCGACGGACCGGTATGGGCCTGGACCGCCGACACCGCGGCGCACGCGCTGCGGCTCGTTTTCGCCGGTACTTTCAAGCGCTTTCCGCGGTTGAAGATCATCCTCGGCCATATGGGAGAGACACTGCCTCACCTGCTCTGGCGCCTGGATAGCCGCTGGGAGATGGAGCTGGGCGAAAAGCTTCCGCGCGACGATCTGCCCTCCACCATCATCCGGCGCAACATCATGATCACCACGTCCGGCGTCTGCGATCCGAATGCGCTGGTCGGCGCGATTGCCGCGCTCGGCGAAGACAGTGTGATGTTCTCGGTCGACTATCCTTATGAGGATTCGACGACCGCCGGAGCCTTCATCGAATCCGCGCCGATCAGCGAAATCGCGCGCGCTAAGGTGTGCCACGGCAACGCCGAGAAGATCTTGCGCCTATAGCCCCGCTTCAATCGATCGGAGCCGCATCGACCAACCAGAGCAGAGAGAACAGCAAACGTCAGGCCTGCAAGGAGAGAAATCGTGACCAACACCTCACGCCTGCCTGGGCTTTCGCGCCGTCATGTCCTTGCCGGGCTCGCCGCGGCGCCTGCCTTGAGCACGGCCTCCCCGGCGGCCGCACAGACAGCTGGACCGCGCTGGACACCGCAACAGGCCCAGGCCGCATTGAAAGGCGCCAAAGGCACCAAGCTGGTGCTGCTCGGCACCGGCGCCGGTCCGGTGCCCGGCCGCTCTCGGCGGATGACCTCGCACGTCATGCTTAGCAACGGCTCGGCCTATGTGCTCGATTGCGGCATGGGGGTCACGGATCAATACGCACACACCGGTATCCCGTTCAGTGCGCTTCGGTCTATCTTCATCACCCACCACCATGCCGATCACAATATCGAATACGGCCCGTTACTGATCGTCGGTTGGATACACGGTCTGTCGCCCGACGTTCGCGCCTACGGTCCGCCACCGCTCAAGCAGATGACGGAGGACTTCCTGCGCGCCTACAGGCAGACTGTCGATTTCTGGGCTGAGGACTTCCACGCGAAGCCGCTAACTGAAATCAGTGTGAAGGAAATCTCCGGCGCCGGCCCGGTGATGCAGGACGATAACGTCAAGGTCTCTTCGATCGTGGTCGAGCATCCGCCGGTAAAGCCGGCGCTCGGCTATCGTTTCGATTTCAAGGACCGCTCGATCGCCTTTTCCGGCGACACTGCGCCGCTGGAGGCGATCGCGGTGATGGCCAAGGGCGCCGACGTGCTCGTGCATGAGACCATGTACGTTCCAGCCGTGGAGAATTACGTCAAAGCGGAAATCGCCAAAGGGCAGCCGGTCAAGTTCGATGACTTCATGGCGCATATGAAAGCCGATCACACGCCATCGGAGGACGTCGGTCGTATCGCGCAGGAAGCGGGCGTCAAAACGCTGATCATGTCGCATCTCACGCCCCCGCTCGACAGCATTGCCGACGACACTTGGCGCGAGGGGGCGGCAAAATACTTCAAGGGCAAGATCATCGTCGCAAAGGACCTGATGGTCGTGTGAAACGGTCGGGGGAGTTGATCGAAACTTGGAATCTCCTCGTGCTCCGCTTCCGAGGTTCGCTTGATGCGGTCGCCAGCCGGCATTCGGGCGCGAAACGGCGGCCGCGATCCTATATAAGGGAGCCAGGATCGATTCCCGCCGTATCGGCGCAACGAAGGCTCCCATGCTCTCGGTTGAACTTGCGATCGTCATCGTCCTGATTGTGATCAACGGCCTGCTGTCGATGTCGGAGCTGGCGATCGTCTCGTCGCGTCCGGCGCGATTGGCGCTGCTGGCCGAGAAGAACATCCGAGGCGCACGGAGCGCTCTGACACTGGCCTCCGATCCCGGCAAGTTCCTGTCGACGGTCCAGATCGGGATCACACTGGTCGGCGTGCTCTCGGGCGCGTTTTCCGGAGCCACGCTCGGCCAGCGCCTGACACAGTGGTTGCTCGACCTTGGCCTGTCGCCGTCGCTCGCAGACATCGCCGGGGTCGGCCTTGTCGTGACCAGCATCACCTATGCGACTTTGATCGTCGGCGAACTGGTGCCAAAACAGCTTGCGCTGCGCGATCCCGAAGCCGTTGCCGTCAGGGTCGCGCCGGCGATGCAGCTGCTCGCAAAAGTCTCGCTGCCGCTGGTCGTGCTGCTCGATGTTTCCGGCAAGCTGATCCTGAAGTTGCTCGGCCGCAGCGGCGTTTCCGACGACAAAGTGTCCGAGGAGGAGATCCATCATTTGGTGCGCGAAGCGGAAACGGCAGGCGTGCTGGAACCCGGCGAGAAGGAGATGATCGCCGGTGTGATGCGGCTCGGCGATCGTCCCGTCGGCGCCATCATGACGCCGCGGCCCGAGGTCGACGTCATCGATCTCAACGATGATCCCAAGGCAATCCGCGAATTGCTGGCGAAGAGCCCGCATTCGCGCCTGCCGGTATCCGATGGCGAGCGCGACCGTCCGATCGGCGTGCTACAGGCGAAGGACCTGCTCGCGGCCTATTTGCGCGACGAAACACCCGATCTGCGCAGCCTGGTGCGCGAGGTGCCGATCATTCCCTCGAGCGTCGATGCCCGCGATGTGATCGCGATTCTCAAGGGCTCGCCCGTGCATATGGGGCTCGTACATGATGAATACGGAGCCTTCGACGGGGTGGTCACGGCCGCGGATATTCTCGAATCGATCGTCGGCGCCTTCACCTCCGAAGAGGGGCCACCCGAACCCGCCTATGTTCGGCGGGCAGACGATTCATACCTGATCTCGGGCTGGATGCCGCTCGATGAATTCTCCGACCTATTGTCGATCGAGGTGCCGCCACATCGCGGCTACCACACGATAGCGGGCCTCGTTTTGCAGCATTTCGGCAGCGTTCCCCACGTGGGCCAGAGCTTCGATCTCAACGGCTGGCGCTTCGAGATCGTCGATCTCGATGGCCGCCGCATCGACAAGATCCTGGCGATGCGGCTTCCGCAGGATGAGAACGGTACGCCGCCGGCAGCGTAGATTTGCGGCGGGGTCGGTTTTGATCGAGATCTACTCCGCCGCCTCGACCTTCAACACGCCGCGACGGATCTGATCCTCCTCGATCGACTCGAACAATGCCTTGAAATTGCCCTCGCCGAAGCCGTCGTCGCCCTTGCGCTGGATGAACTCGAAGAAGATAGGTCCGATCGCGTTCGCCGAGAAGATCTGCAGCAGCACCTTGGTGTGCCCGCCGTCCACGACGCCCTCGCCGTCGATCAGGATGCCGTTCGCTTTGAGGCGGGCGACATCCTCGCCATGTTTCGGCAGCCGGCTATCGATCTTTTCGAAATAGGTGGCGGGCGGCGACGGCATGAACGGCAGGCTGGCGGCCCGCAGCCCCTCTACCGTCGCATAGATGTCGCGCGCCCCACAGGCGATGTGCTGAATGCCCTCGCCGCGATAGAGCTTCAGATATTCCTCGATCTGCCCGGAATCGCCGGCGTCCTCATTGATCGGAATCCGGATCTTGCCGTCGGGACTCGTCAGGGCCCGCGAAAACAGGCCTGAGGCGCGGCCTTCGATATCGAAGAAGCGGATCTGGCGGAAGTTGAACAGCTTCTCATAGAAGCCGGCCCACACATTCATGCGGCCACGATGCACGTTGTGGGTCAGGTGGTCGATATAATAGAGGCCCGCGCCGGTCGGGCTTGGATTGCGCGCGCCGAGCCAATCGAATTCGTAATCATAGGCCGAGCCTTTGGCGCCGTAGCGATCGACAAAATACAGAAGGCTGCCGCCGATGCCTTTGATGGCCGGCACATCCAGCGTCTTCTGCGCAGGTAACACATCGGCCGGCTCCGCGCCGAGCGCGACTGCGCGATCATAAGCGGCCCTCGCATCGACCACCCGGAACGCCATCGACGGCGCGCAGGGGCCGTGTTCGGCGACGAAGCTGCAGCCATGGCTGCCCGGCTCCTCATTGACCAGATAGTTGATGTCGCCCTGGCGATACAACGTGATCGCCTTGGTCTTGTGGCGGGCAACCGGCACAAACCCCATCAGCTTGAACAGGGCGTGCAGTTGCGGGGGCTCCGGATGCGCATATTCCACGAACTCGAACCCGTCCGTGCCCATCGGATTGTCGGCCGAGATCGTGGCAGGCGGCGCATCGTGCGGAAACGGACCCATCGGCGGATTCTCCCAAATGTCGATCAGGCATCCTGGCTCACGGGACCTGCACGGGGCGTGCAAACGATTGCCATTTTCGGCCGGATGTGCACGATCCGTGCATTGGATGCAGGATTGATGCATGATTTCAGTCGACGCCTTCGATCTCAAGATCCTGGCCGCCCTACAGGACGACGGCCGCCTCACCAACCAGGAGCTGGCCGACATCGCCGGGCTCTCCGCCTCGCAGTGCTCGCGGCGGCGGATGCGGCTGGAGGAGGAGGGCGTGATATCCGGCTATCGCGCCGAACTTGCGGGTGCGGCGCTCGGCTTCGAGCTGATCGCCTTCATCCAGATCACGCTCGCGACCCATTCGCCGGACAATGCCAAGAGATTCCGCTCACTCGTCAATCGGGTCGAGGAGATCCAGGAAGCCTATGCGCTGACCGGCGATGCCGATTACCTGCTCAAGGCTGTGCTGCGCGACCTCAAGAGCCTGTCCGACATCGTCAACAACGTGCTGATGCCGCACCAGAGCGTCGCCCATGTGCGCTCGTCGATCGTGCTCGACCGGTTGAAGGAAAGCGCGAAGCTGCCCCTGCGGGCGATCGCGCGTTGAGGTCATCCAGTAACGGTTCATACTGCAACCGTCATTCCGGGGCGCGAATGAAATGAGCGAACCCGGAATGACGGGGCTCATCCGGCCGCTGCGACCGTCCCCTCAACCTCGCCGAATCCGATGCGATAGCCGTCGCCCTGACACCAGCCGCGAATGGCGAGCGAGTCGCCGTCCTCCAGGAACGAGCGCTTGATGCCATCAGCAAGCTCAACCGGCTCCGTGCCGTTCCAGCTGATCTCCAGCAGGCTGCCGCGCTGATGCTTCTCGGGACCGGAGATGGTGCCGCTTCCTAACAGGTCGCCGATGCTCATGGCGCAGCCGCTCGATGCATGATGCATCAGCTGCTGCACGCTGGACCAGTACATGTATTTGAAATTGGTGCGGCAGATCGTCTGCGCCGCCTTCATGCCGGGAGCGCGCAAGGAGACGTCGAGCTCGAGATCGTAGTTCTGCGCGCCCTTCTGCTGCAGGTAGGGCAGCGGCGTCGGTTCTTGGTTCGGCCCCGCCACGCGGAACGGCTCCAGCGCCTCCCGCGTCACCACCCACGGGCTGATCGATGTCGCGAATGCCTTGGCCTGGAAGGGCCCGAGCGGCACATATTCCCATTGCTGGATATCGCGCGCGCTCCAGTCGTTGAGCAGCACGAAGCCGAAGATCATGGCTTCGGCTTGCAACTCGCTCAGCATCTCGCCCATGCTCGAGGACTGGCCGATGACGACGCCCATTTCCAGTTCGAAATCGAGCCGCTTGCAGGGACCGAAGCTCGGTACGTCCACGTTGGGCGGCTTGAGCTGTCCGCGCGGACGCTGCACCTTGGTGCCCGACACGACAACGGTCGAGGCGCGACCGTTATATCCGATCGGCATGTGCAGCCAGTTCGGCTGCAGCGCGTTGTCCTTGCCGCGGAACATCACGCCGACATTGGTGGCGTGTTCCTTCGACGAATAGAAATCGGTGTAGCCGGACACGTGAAACGGCAGGTGCATCGTCACGCCGGCGCGGGCGAGCACCGCGCGGCTGCGCAGCGCCTTGTTGTCGCGCAGCTCCGGATTGTCATGGCGCAACAGCTCGCTGATCCGTGCCCGCGTCTTCGACCAGACCGCGGGCCCGAGCGACATGAATGGATTTAGCGAGTCCTGCGCAAACACGTCATAAGCCGGCGCAAGGTCGATCAATCCTTCGCTCTCGAGCACGGCGAGGTCGAGCACGAAATCGCCGATGGCAACGCCGATACGACGTTGCGGCGAGTCGGCCGCCGAGAACACGCCATAGGGCAGGTTCTGGATCGGGAAGTCGGAGGCCGGATCGACCGGGATGAAAGAACGGAGCGAGGGATCGTTGGGATGGGGCAATGTCATAATCCTACTGACTCTCTCTCGTCATTCCGGCATGGCCCGACAGGGCCGGCCCCGGAATCCATACGCACGACCGTGGTTATGGATTCCGGGCTCGCTGATAACGCGGCGCTCCGAGAATGACGACGAGATTTATGGCTACGGCCTGGTTGGATCGAACCGCTTCTCCAGACCGTTCCAGCAATCGGCATAGTCCTCCTGCATCGTGCCGGACTCCGCGGCATGCCTGGTGATCCGTTGCGGAAACCGCGTCTCGAACATGAAGGCCATGGTGCCGGTGAGCTTGACCGGTTTCAATTCACCATTGCTGGCATGATCAAACGCCTCGCGATCCGGGCCATGCGGCAACATGCAATTGTGCAAGCTCATGCCGCCGGGTACGAAGCCCTGCGGCTTGGCATCATAGACGCCATAGATCAGGCCCATAAACTCCGACATGATGTTCATGTGATACCAGGGCGGGCGGAACGTATTTTCCGCCACCATCCAGCGCTCCGGGAAGATCACGAAATCGATGTTGGCGGTGCCCGCCGTCTCCGACGGCGAGGTCAGCACGGTGAAGATCGATGGATCGGGATGGTCGAAACCGATCGCGCCCACCGGCGAGAAGGTGCGCAGGTCGTATTTGTAGGGCGCGTAGTTGCCGTGCCAGGCGACCACGTCGATCGGCGAATGCGGCAGCTCGGTCCTGAACAGCGCGCCGCCCCATTTGACATAGAGCTCGGTCGGCGTGTCCTTGTCTTCGTACGACGCCACCGGAGTCAGGAAGTCGCGTGCGTTGGCGAGACAATTGGCACCGATCGGTCCGCGTTCAGGCAAGGTGAAGGCGCCGCCATAATTCTCGCAGAGGTAGCCGCGTGCAGCGCCCGCCGGCAGCTCGACCCGGAACTTGACCCCGCGCGGGATCACCACGATCTCGCCCGGCTCCGCGTCGATGCGGCCGAACTCGGTGACGAACAGCAGATTACCCTGCTGCAGCACGAACATCAGCTCTCCGTCGGCATTGTAGAAATGCTGATCGACCATCGACTTGGTGATGACATAGACATGCGCCGCCATGCCGGCCTGCGTTGCGGCGTCGCCCGCGGTCGTCATGGTCTGCACGCCCTGCAGGAACGTCACCTCGCCTGCGGGAATCGGCGTCGGATCCCAGCGCAATTGCTGCACCGTGATCTCCTGCTCGTGGCAGGGGGCCGTGCGCCAAAGCCCGGCCTCGACGCGGGCGAAGCGGCCGGAGTGCTTGACCGAGGGACGAATGCGATACAGCCACGAGCGCTCATTGGCCCCCCGCGGCGCTGTGAATGGCGAGCCGGAGAGCTGTTCGGCATAGAGGCCGTAGGCGCAGCGCTGCGGCGAGTTGCGCCCGATCGGCAAGGCCCCCGGCAACGCCTCGGTTTCGAACGAATTGCCGAAGCCGGACATATAGCCCGGCGTGATCTGCGACGAAGCCTGGTTCAGTTTGCCAGGCGCGGTGTTGATGTTCATGACGCGTCTCCTTGCAGGCGGGCCCACATTTCGCGATCGCGCTCCGCCGTCCAGATCACGGGCTCTTCGATGCCACTCGCCTCATCAAAGGCGCGCGACACGTTGAATGGCAGGCAATGCTCGTAGATTGCGAAGCTCGAGAATTTCGGATCCATCACCTCGCGCGTCGCCGCCATCGACTCCTTCAGGCTGCGGCCCTTGGCGACGGACATCTCCGCTGCACCATAGAGTGAACCGACGAAGTCACGGGTCATCGCGATCGCCTCGCGTACGGTCGCGGTGCCCTTCAGCGCGTCACCACGACCGGGCGCGATAGCCTTGGGGTTGAAGCCCAGCACCTCGTTCAAGGTCGAAGGCCATTCGCGCAAGTAAGCGTCGCCGCAATAGCAGGCGGAGTGATATTCGATCAGGTCGCCGGAGAACATCACCTCGGCGTCCGGCACCCAGGCGACGATATCGCCCGAGGTGTGTCCGGCTCCGATCTGGATCAGCTGCACCTCGCGCTTGCCGAGATAGATCGACATTTCGCCTTCGAAGGTCAGCGTCGGCCAGGTCAGGCCGGGAATGCTCTCCGCGTCCTGGAACAGCCGGGGAAAGCGGCCATATTCGGAATCCCAATCCTGCTGACCGCGCTCGGCGATCAGCCGATAGGTCTCCTGCGAGGCAACGATGCCTTGCGCGTGGTAGGCCGAGGCGCCGAGCACGCGGACGGCGTGATAGTGCGAGAGCACGACATATTTGATCGGCTTGTCGGTGACCTTCCTGACACGCTCGATCACCTTGTTCGCCATTGCCGGCGTCGCCTGCGCATCGAACACGATGCAGCCGTCGTCGCCGACGATCACCGCCGAGTTCGGGTCGCCTTCGGCGGTGAACGCGTAGAGATCAGGACCGATCTCGGAAAAGGTGACCTTTTTCTCCGCGAGGTCCCCGGTGGATGCAAAGCCTTTCGCCATCATGGATTCCCTATCTCTGCAGCTCCGGTGCGGCTGCCTGTTGTTGCTGACCGGCTTCCATCGTGCGCCGCTTGGCGAGCGTGATCGCCTCGCGCAACACGCCGATGTCGCCGATGTGGTTGGCCAGAATGAGAACCAGCGCGGCATCGAGATCGGCGCTCTCGATGTCCGACAGGCCGCGATGCGCCTCGACGATGGCACGGAAGGCGTCGTCTGGTTTGCTGAAATTGGAGCTGGTCGAAAGCGTCATGCGCCCACCTCAATTCAATCCCGCTGCACGCGCCACCGCGGCCTCGATCGCGGAGCGCGTCGGATGCCGGAAGCGCGCGGCGACGTAGCCGTCCGGCCGCAGCAGATAGGACGTTCCGGGATCGGCGCCGTAGCGCGTGCGAGCCAAGCCTTCCGCGTCGATCAAGCCGCGTGCGCCGCCGATCCTGATCGCGCCCATGTCGTCCGGCAGGTCATCGGCGGCACAACCGTTTTCGAAGGAGAGCAGCGTGAAGCCCCGCCCCGCTGAGCTGAACGCGTCGGTCAGGAACAGCGGACGACCCTCGGAATCGCGCAGCGGCGCATCCGCCATGGACGTGCCGGGGCAGGATCCGCCCTGCCAGAACTCGGCATCAGCCGTCGAAAGCGGCGTGTCATAGACCGAGGGCACCGAGAGCCGGCCGCCGTTGACCATGCGCTTGGCGAACTCGGTCTCCTTGGCGAGCGCCAACACCATCTTGCGCAGGCGCGCCTCCTGATGCGAGTTCGGCGCCATGAAATCGGTCGCGCGCGTAGACTCTCGGATATTCTCGTCGGCTGCCGCGCTCCGCTCCAGGTGATAGGTCTCGAGCAGAGTTGCCGGTGAGAAGCCGCGCAGCACACGATCGAGCTTCCAGGCCAGGTTCTCTGCGTCCTCCAGTCCCGAATTGGCGCCGCGCGCGCCGAACGGTGAGACCTGGTGCGCGGCATCGCCTGCGAAAATGACGCGGCCATGGATGAACCGCTCCATCCGTCGGCACTGGAATTTGTAGAGCGAGATCCATTCGAACTCGAACGCATCGTGGCCCAGCATCCGCGCGATCCGAGGCCGCACGTTCTCGGGCTGCTTCTCGACGTTAGGGTCGGCATAACGGCTGAGCTGCAGGTCGATGCGCCAGACGTCGTCCGGCTGCCGATGCAAGAGCGCCGAGCGTCCGGCATGAAACGGCGGATCGAACCAGAACCAGCGCTCGGTCGGAAAATCGGCCGCCATCTTGACGTCGGCGATCAGGAACTGGTCCTCGAACACCTTGCCGGAAAAGTCGGCGCCGACCATCTGGCGCAGCGTCGAGCGCGCGCCGTCGCAGGCGATGACATACTGCGCCGAGAGCCGATACGGCCCATCCGGCGTCTCGACCGTCAGCAGCACATGATCGTTCCTCTGCTCGAGCGCGGTGACCTTGTTGCGCCAGCGCAGCGAGATGGCCGGCAGTTCGTTGACGCGATCGACCAGATAGGCCTCGGCATAGAACTGCTGCAGATTGATGAACGCCGGACGCTTGTGGCCCGGTTCGGGCAGCAGGTTGAACTGATAGAGCTCTGCAGGACCGTGGAAGATCCGACCAACGTTCCACACCACGCCCTTATCGACCATGCGGTCGCCGACGCCGAGCCGATCCCAATATTCCAGCGCCCGCTTGGAAAAGCAGATCGCACGCGATCCCTCGCCGATGCGGTCGGCGTCGTCCAACAGCACCACCGCGTGGCCACGCTGCGCCAAGTCGATCGCAAAGGAGAGGCCGACCGGACCGGCGCCGACCACCACGACCGGATGTTCGGCCGGCTCGCCGCTATCCTGGTCCGGATGGCGCCGATAGCCGAATTGAACCTTGGCCTTGCTCGTGGTCTCTGCCGAATTGGCCTGCACCATAGCTCGCGTGCCCTGCTCGCCTGTCTTGCGACCGCCGTTGTCGCCGGCGTTCTTATCGAAGTGGTTTTTGACGTTTCCAACGATGCGCAACCGGCATCTTGCCATATAGTCGCATCTGCAACTATCTTACACCCGACGGCCTCGGCCGCGTCAACTCAAAAAATTGGAGCACGTCTTGGCTAAATCGTCCGTGAGCCCCGCCCGGCAACAGGCGAAGACCACCGAGGCAACACGCGATGTCGCGACGCCACAGCGATCGGAGCGGCTCGATCTGTTCAAATTCACGCCGTTCCGGCTCAATCGGCTCGCCGCCGAAGTCAGCGCGGCGCTCGCCTGCGAATATCGCGAGCGTTACGGTCTCGACATTCCGGAATGGCGGGTGCTGGCAACGCTGGGCTTCCGCCGCGATGCCTGCAGTGCGCAATATGTCGCCCATTGCACGCGCACGCACAAATCCACCATCAGCCGCGCTGTCACGACGCTGCTGGAGCGGCGGCTGATCGAACGGGTCGAAAATGCCGATGATCGCCGCGAGTTCCGGCTTCGCCTCACCCGCAAGGGCAAGACACTGTACGAGGAACTGATCCCCCGTTTGCAGCGGAGAGAACGCGAGATCATGTCCTGCCTGTCGGATCAGGAGCGCAAGATTTTCGATAGCCTGATCGGAAAGGTCGAGGAGAGCCTCGACCTGATCCAGACCAGCGAAGAAGCCGACGCAAAGGAAGCGTATTGACCGGCGCCGTCATGACGCAGAGCGGAGCGACGTAGGCGTTTATGACGACGGTTTCCGCCGCGCCGTCGCCGCAGCGGAGACGTCGATCACGTTCTCCACCTCGTTGCGCCAGCGCAAGATCTCCATCGCCAGCACCGGGTGATTGAAGCCCTTGAGCTGCAGATCGTCGATCGGCACCGCTTCGACCCAGGGTTCGACCATGCCATAGACACGCCGGGATGCGATGATTTGCCCGGCCTTCGCCTCGTCGCACAGGCGCGAGGCAAGATTGGTCACGCTGCCGATCGCGGCATATTCCAAACGATGTTCGAAGCCGACCTGACCCAGCGTCGCATAGCCGAGCGCAATGCCGACACCAAAGCCGAGACTGTGGCCGCGATTGCGCCAACGCTCGGTGAGACGGCCGATCTCGTCTCGCATCTCGACGGCCATCCTGACCGCGCGCTTGGTGTGATCCTCGAACGGGATCGGCGCGTTGAACAGGATCATGACGCCATCGCCGGCGTAGCGGTCCAGTGTGCCCTCGTAGCGGAAGATCAGTTGTCCGAGCGCAGCGTGATAGTCCCGCAGCACATCCATCGCCTCTTCCGGCTCGGTGGTTTCGGTAAAGGCGGTAAAGCCGCGCAGGTCGCAGAACACCACCGTCACCTCGCGGCGGTGGCTTTCGAGCAGAGCATGGTGGCCATCGGATGACGCAATGATCTGGGCGACCTGCGGCGCCAGGAAGCGCTCGAGCCGCCGGATGCGCTCGATCTCACCGAGCTGCTTCTCGACGCGCTCTTCCAGAGACCTATTCCACTCGCGCAGTTGCGCGGTCTGCTCCTGCAATTTGGCGGCCTGCTCTTGCACTGTAGCGTGGGCGAGCGCGAGCTCGCGGCCCTTCTGATCGACCTCGCTGAACAGCCGCGCGTTGCGCATGGCGAGCACGGCCTGGTGCGCGAAGGTGCGTACCAGGCCGATCAGGTTCGGCGCAAACGGGCCAGCGGCGCGCCGTAAGACAACCAGTGCGCCGACCACACCCTGCTGATCGACCAGGGGCGTGAACAGCACCGCATGGAAACCAGCCGTGAGCGCAACATCACGGAGCGGCCGATCCGGCCCAGCCGCCAGATCGGCGATCGCAATCGGCTCGCCGGTCCGCACGGCATCGCCCAGCAGGGCGTCATCCTCGGCCAAAACGGGATGTTCAGCCCATTGCACCTCGTCTATGCCCGTCGCTTCCACCAGCTCGAATTGACGTTTCGCGGCATCATAGGAATAGATCAGGATCGCATCGGCATGGGTGATCTCGAGCGCGCGGCTGGCAATGGTGGGCAGCACTGCGTTGACGTCGAGCGAGGACGCCACCGCTCGGCCGACCTCTTCAAGCACTTTCAGCTCGTTGATCGATTGCGCAAGCTCGCGCGTGCGCTCCTCCACCTTCGCCTCAAGCTCGGAATAGGACTCGGCGAGCTGAGCCGCCATACCGTTGAACTGCTCGGCGAGCTCCTCCAGCTCATCGCGGGTATGCACTTCGATGCGATGGCTGAAGTCCCCGGCGCCGAGCCGGCGCGCGCCGGCGCGCAACGCCGTGACCGGTACCAGCATGCGCCTCGCCAGCACGGTGCCGGCCAGCATGGCCACCACGAGGCCAAGCCCGATCAAGAGCGCGCCGCGCAGGAGCTGATCGCGGACCGGCACCAATGCAACCATCGTCGGCTGCTCGAATAGCACGACCCAACCGAGCTTCGGCAGCACCGACGCTGCGGTGAGCACAGCCCGGCCGTCGGCATCGGCTCCTGACGCGACCGGGTGTCCGCGCGGGCCGATCGCCGCCGCCACCTGCTGCAGCTTGGCGACATCCTGCCCGACAGCAGGCCCGTTCGTAGAGCTCGCCAACACCCGACCGCGTGGATCGACCACATAGGCAACGGCGACCTTGCCGACCTGGGCATCGGTCACGAAATCTTCGAGAAAGCCGAGATCGATGTCGGCTACCGTGACGCCGGCATTGAAGCCGGAATGCGCAACCGCGACCGACATGACAGGCTGCGTGCCCTGGAACGTGATGGACGAAAAGCTCATCCCGCGGGTGACAGTTTCAGTGAAGCGCGGATCACGCGAAAAATCCGTACCGGCCGATTTGAGGATCGCGGTGCGCGAGACTCGAAGCTGCTCGCGGCCCTCGCCATTGATCTGATAGAGCTGGGTGACAGCCGGCACCTGCGTCAGCAGCTGCATATAGTCGGCCTGGCGATCCTCCAATTTGGTGGCGCTCGCCCGCGTGACCCAACTGACCTGACGCTGGAGGTCAGACAGCGCCTGCTCGATCCGGATTGCCGCAGCATCGGCTTTCTCGGACATCGCGCCGACCAGCCTGGCCTTGATGGCACGATAGCTGATCCAGGTCTCGGTAACGCCATTGACCGCGAGCACGAATACGACGAGGCCGACCAGCGCAACCACATATTTGGCGAACAGGCCTTGTTTTGAGAACAGGCTTTGGCGCAATGCCGTGCCGCAGTGCTCAACCCCGTTCATCCGATCCTCGTGCGCTGTCCTTCAAGGGCTCGCGCATCCGTGCCCCATGACAGACTAAACCCGTCGGCAGCCGTCACGGCAGCATACGTCCGAGTGGCCGACTGCGCGAGAAGACCGCCGAACGCTGTCTAGCACACAATCGTGGCAGGAGCCGCGGGCGTTGTCCGTCGCGGGAGGCGCCGGATGTCAGCGGTTGAAGAGGCGCCGCAACATGTCGTTCATGGGCTGGCTCTCCTGCGCACCGTCACGTGACGTGTCGGGCGGAGCCCCCTGCCGATCAGGGACCTGTGCCGCTGGAGGTTGAACCGACGGATCGGGGCTCGAAGGCGGCACGATGGCGCGCTTGCGGCCATTCTGCCCCTGCTGCAGACCCTGCTGGATCAGATTGCCGATCGCGGCACCGAGATCGCCTCCGAGCGGAGCCGATGGCGTAGTTTGCGGAGTTGCGCCGGAGTTTCCGCCCGGCGGATTGGAGGTGCCGTTGCCGATCAAGCCACCGATGCCATTGATCAGGTCGCTCAATCCGGCCGCATCCTTGCCGAACAGGCCCTGGCCCATCTGCTTCAGCTTGGCATAGGCGGTATCCGGATCGCTCAAAGCGCCCGCGACATCCGGATAGATCCGCGGCTCGCTCCAGGCCCCCTCGATCATCACGGGAATGCCGAGGCCGATGGGGTCCGACCTGCGCCCCTGTCCCTCGGTGGTCATGACGAGCTTGGGTTCGACCCGCAACGCCAAGGTCTTGTTGCCGACGTCGACCGTGCCGCCGCCCGTCATCTTGACCAGCGGCCCGATCAGATCGAGATCGTCGGTGACCGCCTGTCCACGTTCAAGGCGGAACGAAGCAGAAAGCTGATTAAGATCGGTCGACAACTCCTTCGAGTCCTGCCAGCCCGAAAGAGGAGCGGAGGTCAGGGAGCGGATCATCCGGGCGACATTGATGCCGCGGATCGCACCATCCTGGAAAAGCAGGAACGCCGAACCGTTGAGATTGGACATGATGGCCTGTTCGCTGGCGCCGCTTGAGCGCAGTGCGAGCTTCCCCTGCATCTTGGCGTCGATTTTGTCGAAATCGGCGAGACCCTGCAGCAACGGCAGCGCCCGCACGCCGACGATATCGCAATGCATCGCATAGGCTGGATTTCCCCCGGATGCATCGACGATGAGTTCACCGCTGGCTTGTCCGTCGTAGAGATGGAGATTGCCGACGGCCGTCTTCAGCACACCCCCGGCCAGCGATGCGTCGAGCGTGGCCGGTCCGAGTTGTGCACCGGCGAAATCGAACTCGGCAGCGGAGAGCTTCGCCTGGAGGTCGATATAGTTCAAGGCGCGGAGGTCGATCGAGGCCGTGCTCCATCCCTGCCGCTGGCCAGCAGATGGAGCATTTGAGCTCCCGACCGCAAGCCGCCGCAGGTCCAGATCGAGCTTCAACAGCGGCTTGCTCGCAATGTCGACGGAGGCCCAGCCGTTGAAAGCACCATCATCAAGCATTCCGCCGAGATTGTTGATGGCGATCAGCTTTCCGTTCCACCGCAGCTCGGCGCGGCCGGACAATGGCGAACGCAGAGTATCCGGCATGTCGATCTTGAACTCGATCGGAACTGCCCGCTGCATCGAAGAAACATCCGCCGTGATGTCGAATGCGAGCGGACGCTCGCCGGTCCGCGCGCTGCCGATGATCTTGGTCGTGTTGTCGGGCAATAGCGCGGCGCTCGCAGCAATGGCATCGATGCGCTGCTCCACGTGGTCGCGGGGGTTGGACAGAATGACGGCACCTTCCGTGACCGTGACATGATCGATCGAGACCGAAGCAATCGTACCGAATCCCGCAGATCCGGCATCGCGCGCGGACTCATCGCGCCGCCGCTCCCGAAGCAAGGGCAGATAGAGCGCCGGCTTTTCGATGGTGAGAGCGGTGATCTCCGGGCGGCCCGACCACAGGCTCGACCATCTCAGCTCGGCTCTCACCTTGCCGATGGTCAGCCGACGGCTGCCGTCGCGATCTTTGGGATCCTGCAGCGTAACATCGCCGAATGTGGCGTTGAGTGTCGGCAACAGTCCGATATTCGCGGCACCTGCGATACTCAAACGGTAGCCGGTGCCGCGCTCGATCCGGTCCTGGGTCGCAGCGACCAGCAGGCTTGCAGGCGCACCAAAGGCCAGCAGCCCCACGAAGACCACCAGGACGACACCGACCACAGCGCCCGCGTATCTCACTGCTTTCATATCGACGTTCCAATCGGATGCGCGAGCCGGACAAGTCGCTGCGACCCAAGCAGAGCCAACCGGCCCCGCAGACAACCGATCGCTCCAACGCGCCAAAAATAATCAGCGCAGCTCGCAACTTTATGTGACGTATGACACACTTCTGCCAGAGCGGCTTCCGTAACTGACGGTTTCAAACTGTTCCTAAGGGCATAGTGATGAGCACGCAGGCCGAGTTTGCGGTCATTCTGAAAATGAACCCGATGTTCGCGGACCTCGGAAACGACGAACTGCAGCGTCTCTCCACCCTGTGTCATACCCAGCATATCGCTGCGGGTGAGGTGCTGTTCCAGAAAGGCGATCCTGGTGACGCCTTGTTCGGAGTCCGGCGCGGCCAAATCCGCATCGAGACCGGTGCAACCGATGGCACCCGGCTGACTCTGAACTTCATGGGGCCAGGCGACCTCTTTGGCGAGGTCGCCGTACTGGACGGCCAGGAGCGCACCGCGGACGCCACAGCAAGCCAAGCGACCGAGCTGTTCGTGCTCCGGCGTGAGGAGTTTCTCGACTTCCTGGAACGCGAACCGAAAGTCGCGATCAAGATCATCCAGCTGCTCTGCCAACGCATCCGCTGGCAAAGCGAACGGATGGAAGAATCCGTGCTGCAGCCGCTTCCGATCCGGCTTGCCCGGCGGCTGTGCGCATTGGCCGACGATTTCGGTTCCGAGGTCCACATCTCCCAGGAGCAGCTTGGCATCTTCGTCGGCGCAGCGCGCGAAAGCGTCAATCGGCAACTGCAGACCTGGCGCAAGGACGGGATTCTCGAACTGCAGCGGGGTCGCATCCTGCTTCAAGACCTGACCACGCTCAGCGCGATCGCACATAGCGATTAGCGGCACGCCGCGTTGATGCGGGCCAATCCCACGGTGCTTTTTCGTGGCTTTGACAAGGCAGCACACAGACAAAGCACTTTATTGTCACGCCCAAGCTCAAACTTGTCCTTTCCAGGCTGCAAGCGTGACGCAAATCGGGCGGCGCGCATCGTTTCATATCTGCGCTGACTAAACATGATCGCAATTGGGCCACCACTCCTCACAATTTGCGACATGAACGCTTTTTAATGGTTCTAAACAAGTAATCCGGCAGCGGCGATGACCATTCATCCCGCGCGTTCGTACGCGTGGGCAAGGCTTTGCACGCTCCAAGAGCAGTGAGTATCAGTCCCGATGTGTCTCGCGGTGTTGGTGGCTGCGCGTAAGGAAAGCTCTTCGGCGCCTTGGTCCTGGGATTGGCGAGCGACCGTCTCGAGCTTGGCTCGCGGGGTCGAACAAGGATGGACCATTCCGCTTCTCCTCACAGGCTTCGTCGCATTGTGGATGATCTATTTTTCGCTTGCCTATATCGGCGGCGATCTTCACCAGGACGTGTTGGAAACTTGGTCGCTCGGCCGCAGCTTCGATTGGGGCTCATCGAAACATCCGCCGCTGATGGCGTGGACCGCACGGGCCTGGACCATCGTCTTTCCGCTCACCAACTGGTCGTTCAACCTGCTGGCGCTGACCAATTCGGCAGTCGGATTATGGGCGGTCGATCTGATCACCCACCGTTTCGCGCGTGGCGACAAGCGCCTGATCGTGCTGCTGCTGCTGATGCTGTTGCCGGTCTATCAGCTCCATGCACAACGCTTCAACGCCAACGCCATTCTGCTGTCGACGTGGCCGCTTGCGACCTATTGTTTTCTGCGCTCGTTCGAGACCCGTGCTCCAGGCTGGGCGATGGCCGCCGGCGCCGCAGGCGCTCTGGCAATGCTCGGCAAATACTATTCGGTCTTTCTGATCGGCAGCTTTGCGATCGCCGCCCTCCTGCATCGCGAGCGGCGAGCTTACTATACGTCTTCGGCGCCATGGATCGCTTCCGCGACCGGGCTCGCAGCCCTCGCTCCACACATCTATTGGTTGGCAACGACCGGAGCTCAGCCATTTGCCTACGCCATCGAGCGGCATTCCGGCAAGGCGCTTGGACCGGCGCTGATCGAGGCGACCGGATTCCTTCTCGCCATGGGCGGTTTGATCGCAATCCCGGGCCTGATCTGGCTGGTGATGGCGCGGCCTCGCTTGAGCCGATTGCTGGACGACATATTCAAGCTTGATCCCGGATTGCAGTTGCTGTCGAGCATCAGCATCGGAACCATTGTCCTTCCGGCGTTGGTTTCAGCAGTGTTCGGCACGGATATGCCGCCGCTTTGGGGGCTGCAAGGCGTGTTCCTGTTCGTCGTGGTGATCGTGTGCGGCGCGAGCTATCAAGCTCCCCGCGAGCGGACGGCCAATCTCCTTGTCGCCGCCGTCGGCGTCGCGGTCCTCGCCGCGTTCGTGGCCGCGCCGCTGCACGCGCTCTACCGCAACTATTTTCCGCTGCATGAGGGGCGCAACTTCTATCAGCCGGCGGTCGCGGAGCTGACGCGTCAATGGCACGCATTGTCGGACACGGCGCTGCCAGCGGTCGGCGGCGATGAAGGATTGGCCTTCGCGGCCGCGTTCTACAGTCCCGATCATCCGGTCTTTGACACCGGCCTGGTGCATCCGCATGAGCTTCAGCTGCCGGATGATGCCTTCACACAGGGATGGGCAGCTCTGTGTTACGACACCGATATCTCCTGCGTGGCGGGCATGGACAGTGCCGCTGCGCGGACGAATCGCGCCGTTCGCAGCTCGTTCTCGCTGACCACCAGCCTGTTCGGCTTGGAGGGCGCGAGCCAGGGCTTCGTCGCGCTGATCGTGCCGCCTGCGACCGATGAGGCGCCAAAGCCATCGCCGAGCAACGGCATCGCTCAGGATTTCAGCGCCCAGCGTCGAAGCCCGCCCATGCTCAACTGAGTGGCTGCACGGCGTTCAGTTACTCCGCAGCCGGCGAGATCCTCGTCGGCGGCTTTTTCTCCTGCGCATCCTTTTGCGGTGAAGCCGCAGCTTGATCGGCGGCCTCATCCGCAGCGGACGAGACGATCAGGCGTCGGCCAAGGCGCCCGAACAGCGCGCCGATGTCATCCATCACCATGAACATCGCCGGCACGAAGACCAGCGACAGAACGGTCGAGAACAACAACCCGCCGATCACCGCCAGCGCCATCGGCGAGCGGAACTCGCCGCCGGCGCCGACCGCGAGCGCACTCGGTATCATACCGGCGACCATGGCAATCGTCGTCATCACGATCGGCCGCGCCCGCTTCAGGCCGGCGTCGATCATCGCCGCCTCCCGCGGCTGGCCCGCACGAATCGATTCGATGGCGAATTCGACCAGCATGATCGCGTTCTTGGTGACGATGCCCATCAGCATCAGGATGCCGATCCAGACCGGCGTGGTCAGCTGCTTGCCGGTCAGGAGCAGTGCAGCGATCGCACCGCCGATCGACAAAGGCAGCGAGAACAGGATCGTGATCGGCTGCAGGAAAGTGCCGAACAACAAGACCAGCACCGCATAGACCATCATCAGTCCGGATGTGATCGCCGTGGCGAACCCTTCGGACAGCTCATTCAGGCTTTCGGCATCGCCGGAAGGGCTGACCCTGACGATCTTCGGCAGCGTCTTCATGACCGGCAGCTCGTTGATCTGCCGGGTGGCATCGCCGAGCGCGGCGAAGCCGACGAGGTCGGCCGCCACCGTCGCCTGGCGCTCGCGGTCGTAGCGATTGATGCTGGTCGGCCCCTGATCGAGCTTGATGTCGGCGACCACCGAGAGCGGCACGCCGCCCTTTTCGCCGTGCATGCCAAGCGGGACGCGCAGCTGCTCCAGCGTCTGCACGTTGCCGCGCGCGGCGTCCTCGAGCTGAACCCGAATCGGGATCAGGCGGCCGCCGGCATCAAATTTTGCCAACGCCGGTCCGACATCGCCGATGGTGGCGACGCGGATGGTCTGAGACAAACTCTCGGTCGATACGCCGAGCCGGGCGGCGAGATCGGCCCGCGGCTGGATCCGCAATTCGGGCCGGTCGAGCGCCGTCTCCGAGACCACGTTCGAGATGATCGGAATCCGCTTCATCTGCGAAGCGAGTTCACTTGCGACATTGTCGACGATCTTGCTGTCCGAACCGGTCACCACCAGCGAGATCGCGCGCAGGCCGTTTTCATCCAGGAACCAGAAGCGAATGTCAGGGACGTTGTTGAGCTCCTCGCCGATCTCGCGTTCGAGCTCCTTCTGGGTGACCTTCCGCTCCGATTTCGGGGTGTAGTTGATGATCAGCGCCGCGCGGCGCACCTCCATGATGCCGGGCGGCGAGCGGCCGCCGTCCACGAACACACTCCGCACCTCCGGCCGTTTGCGCAGCCGCGCCACGATGCCCTCCGTGACCTGCTCCGTGAAGGCAAGCTGCGAGCCGGGCGGCAGCTCCATTGCAAGCAGCGAACGCGCGGTGTCCTGAGCCGGCAGGAAGCCTTGCGGCAGCAGCTTGATGCTCAGGATCGAAGCCGCGAAAATCGCAAAACCGATGACAACCGTGATGAAGTAGTGCTTCACCGACCAGCTTACGACGGCATGATAGCCGCGCAAGATGCGGCCGGACGGCGGCTCCTCATGCGCCTGGTGCTTCAGGAAATAGGCGGCCAACATCGGGGTCACGAAGCGTGCGGCGAGCAGCGAGAAAAACACCTGCACCGACACGGTGATGCCGAACTGCTTGAAGAACTGTCCCGCAACGCCCGACATGAAGCTTGCGGGCGTGAAGATCGCGATGATCGTGAGGCTGATCGCGATCACGGCCAGCCCGATCTCGTCGGCCGCTTCGAGCGCGGCGCGATAAGGCGACTTGCCCATCCGCATGTGGCGGACGATGTTCTCGATCTCGACGATGGCATCGTCGACCAGAATGCCGGTCGACAGCGTGATCGCGAGGAACGAGACCAGGTTGAGCGAGAAGCCGAGGATGTCCATCGCCCAGAAGGCCGGGAAGATGGACAGCGGCAGCGAAATGGCCGCGATCACGGTGGCCCTGATGTCGCGCAGGAACAGCAGCACGATGATCACGGCCAGGATCGCCCCCTCGAACAGGGTCGAGATCGCGGCCTCGTAATTGCCCTTGGTGAAATCGACCGAGGTATCGATCAGCCTCAGATCGACGTCGGGATAGGCGACCTTCAGCGCATCGATGCGCTTCTGTACGGCCGCGGCGACCACCACGTCGCTCGCTCCCTTGGCGCGCTTGATGCCAAGCGCGACCACGGGATCGCCGTTGAAGCGGGCGAAGGTCCGGCGATCCGCGATCGTGTCCGTAACGGTGCCGAGATCGTCGAGCCGGACCTCGCCGCCGCCGAACAGCGGGATCATGGTGCCCGCGAGATCGTTCAATGTCTTGGCGCCGGCCAGCGTGCGGATCGCCTGGTCGTTCTTGCCGATTTCGGCGCGGCCACCGGCCAAATCGACATTGGTGCCACGCAGGCTCTGGCTGACATTGACGGCGGTCAGGCCCATCGCCTGCAGCCGGTCGGGATTGAGCGAGACCAGGATTTCGCGCTGGACGCCGCCGATGCGCTCGACCTGGCTCACGCCGCGCACGCCCTGCAGCGCGCGCTTGACGACGTCATCCACGAAGAACGACAGCTGCTCCGGCGTCTTGCCCGGCGAGATCGCGGCATAGGTCACGATCGGCAATCCGATCACGTCGACGCGCTGGATTAAGGGCTCGGTGACATTCTGCGGCAGATTGGCGCGCACGCGCGTCACCGCATCCTTGATGTCGTTGAGCGCGCGGTCGGAATTGGTTTCCAGCGCGAACTGGATCGTGGTCACCGACAGGCCGTCGGTGATCGAGGAGGAGATATGACGCACGCCTTCGACGCCGGAGACGCCGTCCTCGATCGTCTTGGCGACCTGGGATTCGAGCTCGGCCGGCGCCGCGCCGAACTGCGACACCGCAACCGAGATCACCGGAATGTCGGCATTTGGCAGCCGGGTCACCGCGAGCTTGGTGAAGCTGATCCAGCCGAGCAGCAAGAGGATGATGGAGAAAACCACCGGCGGCAGCGGGTGCCGGATCGACCATGCCGAGATATTGAGTGCCATCAGCGTACCCGGGTGCGATCGAGGTCTTCGGCGAACATGGTCTTGATCTGGTCGCCATCATGCAGCGAGCTGCCGGCGTCGGCCACGACGACCTCGCCGACGTCGAGACCTTCCAGGATCTCCGTCGAGGTGTCCGATACCAATCCGACGCGGACCCTGCGGGTCTCGATGGTGTCGCCCTTGACCACCTGGATGGTGAGATGATCGATCGCGGTGTTGGGAACCGCGACGCCGCAGCTGCGCTTGGCGTCGATGCTGGCGCGCGCGAACGTTCCCGGCTTGACGGCAGGATTGCCGGAGAGCGCGATCCTGACATGGCCGAGCTGGGTGGAACGATCGATCTGCGGCGAAACCACCCGTACACGCCCGATGATGTCCGGTTGCTCGTCGCGGCTGATCCGGACGGATGCGCCGGGATTGAGTTTCAGCAGATGCACGCTCGGCACCTCGGCATCGAGCTCCAGCTCGTTGTTGACGGCGATGCGGAACATCGGTCCGGCCTGCGGTGAGGCCGGCGCGCCGACCATGGTGCGGACCTCGGTGACGAGGCCGGCCGCGGGCGCCCGCAGCGACACTGCCCGCCCGGCGGCTGCGGCCGGTGCGCCCGGCTGCGGCGTGAGGCGGGCGAGCTCCTGATTCTCGGTGACAACATCGCCTTCCTTGACCAGCACGTCGGTGACCCGCGAGCCCTCCTGATCGGCGCCGACCACGGCTTCGCGGCGCGGCACGACGAAGCCGGTGACCCGCACCAGATCGGAAAAGCAGGCGCTCACCGCTTTGGTGACGACCACCTGCGCCTGCATTCGCGGCTCGTCTTCCACCCGCCGCGAGCGATGCTCGAACCAGTAATAGCCGCCCAGCAGGGCCGCGACGAGCACTGCGCCGGCGGCGGGTTTGATGGTCTCGGTGAGCTTCATCGATGGCTTGATCCCAGAGCTTCGCGGCGGAGACGGCGGACGCCCGCCTGTGACGGATATGCGCCCCGCAATGCTGCGAGAGGAACGCCCAGGCCGATCCTCAGTCGCATGCGAGGCGCAAATTCGATCCCTGCAGACACTATTTCGCGGCCGCCGTCTTGCTCTGCGTGTTCACGACCTGCACGCGGCGGTTCACTTCCGACAGCGGGTGGCTTGGGTCCTTCAGCTTGCTCTTGCCATAGCCGACGGTCACGAGATCGGCGCCGGCGATGCCGTATTTCTCGACCAGATAGCGCTTGATGGAATCGGCGCGCCGCTCCGAGAGGTCCTGGTTGTAGGCATCGCTGCCGGCGGCATCGGTGTAACCGGCGACCAGGAAGGTCGATCCCTTCAGGTCCGGGCTGGTCAGCGCGCGGCCAAGCGCCTGCACTGACGCCAGCGACTTCTGGCTGATGTTGGCCGAATTGTACTCGAAGGTGATCTCGAGGTCGATGTTCGGCCTGGCCTTGGCGATCGCGGCGATCTCCTCGCGCTCGGCCGACGACAGCGAGCGTGCGGTACGGCCGCGCACGCTCTGCAGGAACTTGTCCTGTTCGGGCGAGACGGCCGGCGTCTCCTCCGCCGATGGCGCCATCGACAGGCCCCGCGTCAGCGGCTTCTTCGGCCCGGCCAGCGCGCGAACGATCTGATCCTCGGTCACGTCCTCGGCGGCGAGGGCCCTGGCCGCGCCGAGCGACAGCGCCGTTCCGATCGCAATCGTCGCGAGCATCGTGGCGGGGAGAGTTGGTCTCGTCATCTGGCAGTTCCTCCTGTGCGGAGAGCGCGGGTCCTCACCGATCGAGCGACGGCAAGGCCCGCCCGCGTCCCTTCGCTGTTTCCCGTGGCTGTTCGCCCTTTTGTCATTCCGGGCCGTCCTGGGGTTCGAACGGCGCCGGTTGCTGCGATCGCAAAATTGCTCAGCGAACGCCGTAGCTTTCGAATTCCTGCACGACGTTGGGGTCCATCGCCTTGGCATTGGCGATGTCGAGCGCCCCCTCCTGGGCCGCCCCGCTGCGCTGCCTGGCGAGACCTCGGCCATAGAGCGAGGACGTCAGCCGCGGATTGATCTTGAGCGCCGCGTCGAAATCGGCGATCGCATTCTTGTTGGCGCCGCTCTTCAGGTTGAGCAGCCCGCGACTGTCCAGCGCGTCGACGAAATTCGGCCGCAGCCGCAGCGCCTCGTTGCAGTCCCGCAACGCGGTCTGCAATTCGCCGATCACGGTGCGCGCCCAGCAGCGGTTGTTCAGCGCCTCGACGTCCTTCGGATTGATACGGATGGTGTCGTCGAAATCCTTGATCGCAAGATCATAGGCGCCCTTGCTGGCGTAGACCTGGCCGCGGCGATACAGCGCGCTGACATCATCCGGATTGGCAGCGATCTTGGCGGACAGGCTCTTGATGGTCGGATCATCGGCGAGCGCCACCTGGGTGCTCGTCGGGGCCACGTTGGGCTCGGGACTGGGCGAATTGCTGGCCGCAGGCGGCACAGGTGCAGGCGTCGCTGTCGGCGCCGGTGCCGGCGGCGGCGTGTCGGCCTTCTGCACCGGGCTAGGCGCCGGGCTCGGCATCGGTGGCGCAGGAGGCGGAGCGGGCGGCGCCACCACGACCTGCGTCGGGCTCGGTGTCGGGGCGGGCAGCGGCGTGACGTTCGTCTCCGCGGCGCCGCCGGCCGGGCGGTTGCCAGCCGGCCCCGTGACGAAGGTGAAGTCCTCAGCGAGCGAAGAGGAGATCCACGGCACCTGCTCATTGCGCGAGGCGCGGGTGACGCCGACGCGGGTGTGGTTCAAGGTCTCTTCCGCCGAGAGATCAGGGACGCGGATCTCCTTCAACAGCTCCTGCACGAACAGACTGTGATCGCGTCCGCTGTCGGAGACCACCGCGGACAGCGCGGCCGAATACATCACCAACGTCCCCGTCGGCGCGATCACCGGTGCGAGCCCGGCCGAGGCGGTCCGGAATCGCCGCTCGTATGGATTGCGGCGCGAGGCGTCGATCAGTGCGATCTTGACGCCGGCGCCACGGCCGTTGATCTCGCCCAGCACCGTCTCCAGGCTGAAGCCGTCGCGCCGCACATCGGCCTCCTGCCAGATCTGCGCATCGACCGGGATCAGGTAGCTCTGCCGGTTGGACTGGATGCCGTAGCCGGAGAAGAACACCAGCGCCACCGTGCCGGGCTTGATCTTCCCGTACAGGCGATCGAGCGCGTGGCGCATCGCCTCGCCGCCCGCATTCTCCAGAACATCGACGTTGAAGCCGTCGCGCTTCAGCTCATCGGCGAGGTCGCGCGCGTCGTTCACCGGCTCCGTCAGCGGCGCGTCGGCATCGGGATATTTGGCGTTGCCGATCACCAGCGCGACGCGATCGGCGGCGGCGAAGCAGGGTACGGATGCAACGGCAGGGACGATCAAACCGAGCAGGAGGAGCAGGCGAAGCGTCATCACGATGGCGGTCCAGACTTTGGGCGGTCCAGAGGTCAGCAACAGAAGGCGCCGATCGCGCTTGCGCCGCAGCGACCTTACCCCCCGCACCAGGCATTATCAAATCGCGGTGACCCGACGTCAACCGCTGGGAACCTCGGCAGAAGCGTCACAATCGCGACGCATCGCACCGCCTCTCGCCTCCTCTCTCTGCAGCACGATCTTCGACGTCGGAGCATGCCCGTCTTGGACGGCTTGCGAATGTGACCGGCCGCACATGAGGCCAGCGGCGACCGAGCTGCTCTCGGTCTCATTGACCGCGACGATCGGGAGTGGCTTGCTGCATTCCGAACGAGACCACAACGACGGGGAGAGACGACCGGATGGGGAACGCCCATGAGATCGCCTATGAGATCTATGCGCTGCGCTATGCGACGATGTCGGGGCGCACGCCGCAGATGAACCATCTGCAGCCGGACCCGCATGAGAGCACGGCGCAGGACCTCGACTATTTCGTCTGGCTGATCCGTGGGCCGGGGCGCGACATCCTGGTCGACACCGGCTTCAACGCCGAGGAGGCGCGGCTGCGCAACCGCAAGCTCACCTGCGATCCGGTCGAGGCGCTGGCCGCCTTCGGCGTGGCGCCGGCGCAGATCCGGGAGGTGGTCGTCACGCATCTGCATTATGACCACGCCGGCAATCTCGACCGCTTCCCGAATGCGCGCTTCCATCTGCAGGAGCGCGAGATGGCTTACGCGACCGGCCGCTGCATGTGCAACGGCCTGCTGCGGCATCCGTTCTCCGTCGAGCACGTCACGGCGATGGTGCGGCATGTCTATCGCGAGCGCGTCGTCTTCCACTGCGGCGATGGCGAGATCGCGCCCGGCATCACCGTACACCGGGTCGGCGGTCATTCCGACGGGCTGCAGGCGGTGCGGGTGGAGACCGCGCGGGGTCCGGTCGTGCTCGCCTCCGATGCCGCGCATTACTTCGCCAATCTGCACAGGCGCAGCCCCTACCCGATCATCTACAATCTCGGCGACATGGCCCACGGCTGGGAAATCGTCGAGCGGCTCGCCGGCCATCCCGATCGCATCATCCCCGGACATGATCCGATCGTCGCCGAGATCTATCCGCGGGCGAGCGAGACGGTGGACGTGTTCGCTCTGCATCAGGCGCCATCGCGCTCATTCGTGAAAGAGTGAGCCGCGATGACCTCATCATACAAGATGCTTTCTTCATACAAGAGGCTTGGCTTCATCGGTCTCGGCGTCATGGGCGAGCCGATCTGCCGCAACCTCGTGACCAAGAGCAACGCCGGCGTGATCACCTTTGATCTCGCGCGCGAGCCGCTCGAGCGGATCGAGTCGGCAGGCGCCGCGATCGCGGCTTCCGTCGCCGATGTCGTCAGGCAGAGCGAATTGATCTTCCTGTGCCTGCCGAGCGCCACGCATGTGCGCGCAGCATTCGAGGGCGACGGCATTCTCGCCCATATCAGGCCGCAACAGATCGTGGTCGATCTCGGCACCTCCTCGGTCAAGCAGACCCGCGACTTCGCCGCGCAGCTGCAGATCAAAGGCGCCGCCTGGGTGGACGCGCCGATCGCGCGCACGCGGCAGGCGGCGCAGGACGGCACGCTGAGCGTGATGGTCGGCGCTTCGCCCGAGCTGTTCGCGGCGATCGAGCCCCTCATCCGCTGCTTTGCCACCGACGTCACCCTTTGCGGCGAGGTCGGCGCAGGGCAGGTCACCAAGATCCTCAACAACATGGTGCTGTTCGAGACGGTGACCGCGCTGGCCGAAGCCGTCGCCGTGGCGCGCCGCAGCGGCGTCGATCCCGAGCTCCTGCTGCAGACGCTGTCGAAGGGCTCGGCCGACAGCTTCGCGCTCCGCAACCATGGCCTGAAGGCGATCGTGCCCGGCGCATTTCCGGAACGCGCCTTCTCGACCGAATATGCGCTGAAGGATTTGTCCTATGCGCTCGAACTCGCAGCCGATGCCGGCGTGGCGCTGCGCGGCGCGGAGCTCACCGGCACCATCCTGCAGGAGGCGATCGATGCCGGCACCGGCAAGGCGTACTTCCCGGTCATTGCGAAGCTGATCGATCGCTCTCTGGACTAAGGACCCGGGACTAAGTGCCTGCACCCACGCGATCCGATGTCTGATTCATGTGTCAAACAGCCCAGGCTGACGTGACAACGCCTTCCCGCGACGCAGATACGTCCGAGTCATGCTGCCGACATCGCCCTCGAAAACGAGAGGGCGCAGGGAAGGCCGGACCTCGACTGAGGCCCGTGGCCCGCCTGCGGAAAAAATGCAGGCGGCAGGTACCACAGGTCCAGCCGGACGACCCGGCCTTCCCCGCGCGATGGTTTTAACGGCTGCTTCGCGATCTCCCCGGTGCGCCGGGCTTGTTGGCCACCGTCATCCACGCGATGCGCAAGGCGCATCGTCGCGAACTTGATACCAGCGTCGGGGTATCAGGACCACGCGACTTGACCGTCCGCGTCGAACTTGCTCGCCGGCTCGCCAATGCAGAGCCTCAAGTCCAATGCGTCCACCGCTCCCCGCCGCTACGCCTCGTGACGATCGGCCGAAACGCCCCTCTTCATCGCCGCGGGATAAGCGAGATCATCGTTGTGATTTGCCCGACACGGCAAGGCCAGGAGCGTGCGGCAAACTGGCACGACGGGCAGTTTGGGCATGACGGGAATGCGGAATTGCCCATCGGGTTGGGGGATGTGAGCTCGAGAGCGGATTAGCGGAGCGTCGTCCGCTGGTCCCGTGCGAGTAAGGTGGTGCGTCACGCGCACGAAAAACGGTAAGCTTATGTTCCGTGATCTTGACATTGGAGAGACGAATGAACGTGCAGCGGATTGCCGCCTTTTCCCAAGGAACGAACGGGGGCAACCCCGCAGGTGTCGTGCTCTGCAAAGCCCTCCCTCCTGCCGACCGGATGCTGGCGGTCGCCGCAGAGGTGGGGTACTCGGAGACAGTGTTCGCCGCACCGAACGAGGACGGCTGGCGGGTACGCTACTTTGCTCCTGAGATCGAGGTGCCGTTCTGCGGGCACGCAACAATCGCGCTTGGGGCCGCGCTTGCTCTTGCCCATGGCGACGGAACCTTCGCGCTTCAACTCAACAACACGCGGATCACGGTAACGGGATGGCAGAATCCCGAGCTTATGGCGGCCTTGCAATCACCGCGCACGCGCAGCGAACAGGCGCCGAAGGAGTTGGTCGAGACCGCACTCAGCCTTTTCTCGTATACCGTTGCTGATCTCGACCCACGGCTGCCTCCCGCAATCGCTGAGGCTGGTGCTCGGCATCTCGTGCTAGGCCTGACGAGCCGCCAGAAGCTGGCCGCGATGCACTATGACCTAGAGCAAGGACGGCGGCTCATGATTGCAGCGGGGATCGTTACCATCAGTCTCGTCCATGCAGAAACCGATACGCTCTTCCGTGCCCGCAATCCATTCGCAGCGGGAGGCGTCTACGAAGACCCGGCGACGGGAGCCGCAGCGGCGGCCCTCGCGGGATATCTTCGCGATCTTGGATGGCCTCATGGTGGTAGGATCGAAATCCTACAGGGGGAGGACATGGGTATGCCGTCGCGGCTACAAGCCGAGATCACCTCTGAACCCGGTGCGAGCATCCGGGTGTCAGGAGCAGCTCGGCAGATGTAGCCGGCGAAGCGCTGATCACAGTGAGACCCAGCGCACTCCGCAAATCGCGTGCGAGTAACGTGGCGGGTTACACGACCGCGACCAGACCGTAGGGTGGGCAAAGCGATAGCGTGCCCACCATTGATCATTGCATTGATCCCTCCATTGATCGTTGGGCGATATGGTGGGCACGGCGCTTCGCGCCTTTGCCCACCATACAGGACCGCGGCCGAACGTAGTCACTGCAATCCGCTTCGCCACTTCCACCGCTATCGTCCCGGCCTTGAGTCGGACTCATGTTCCAGAGGCGCTTGTGATGCGCGAGCTGCCGAACTCATCGTAGCAGCAACAAAGGTCGGTGGTTATGGATCCCCGCTCCGCGCGCAATTGCGCGCTAGGCGGGGACGACAGCGGCGTTCGGATTCCTGGATTGCTCCGCTTGCGCTCGCAATGACGAAGGAGGCGCGGTCTCATCTCGCAACCTCGGGATTTCCGGGTTCGGCGCGTTGCGACCGCCCCGGAATGACGGGGGAGGTGAGAATCTGCGGCTCAACGCAGCTCGACCGCGGCGCCCTTCTTCACGTGAGCTCGTAGGGCGGGTTAGCGGAGCGTAACCCGCCAATCCCGTGCGAACAGCGTGGTGGGTTAGGCGATCGCGAACGACACTCCGGGCCGCCATCAAAATGCTTGGCGCGGCCGCTAACCCACCCTACGATCTGAATATGCTGGAGTTGCGCACGCGACTAGGCGTTCGCCTTTACTCATGGCTGCGCCGGCGCTCGCTTCAGCGCCGTATCAGGCACATCCGCCGATCAGGCAGCTCTCGGCTTGTTCACCGTCTCGATGCGGTCGAGAATCTTGCCGAGATCGCGCTTCGCGACCTGAATGTCGTAGTCCGTCTGCAGATTGAGCCAAAGCTGAGCCGTCGTGTCGAGCGCCTTGGCGAGCCGAAGCGCGGTGTCTGCCGTAATGCCGGTCTGCTCACTGGCAATCCGCTCGATCCGGGTCCGAGGCAAGCCGCACACCTTGGCGAGAGCACCCGCCGACATCCCGAGCGGAACGAGGAACTCTTCCCGCAGAACTTCACCGGGATGCATGGGCTTGAGCTTGTTGGTCATTGCGTCCCTCCTAATGATAATCCACCACTTCGACCTCCGCGGGCCCTTCGGCCGTCCAAACAAAGCACACCCGGAATTGGTCGTTGATGCGGATCGAATGTTGTCCCTGGCGATCCCCCGCCAGCGGCTCGAGCCGATTGCCGGGAGGCGATCTCAAATCGGCGAGATCGGCCGCAGCATTGAGGTAGCGGAGCTTTCGGCGCGCCACCTTGACCAGATCGGATGGAAAGCCCTTTGGACTCTCGCCGTTGAAGACGGCTTCAGTGACTTTGTCCCGGAAGCTTCTGATCATATCGTCAATGTATCATTTGATGATACATGTCGTCAAGTGAACGTCCTAGGGAGCATCTCCGACGACGGTGGGCACGGCGCTTGGCGCCTCCGCTCTTCGAGCGGCTGCGGGACGAGTGCGACCGCCCCGGAATGACGCAGGGCTATCGCATATGGCGTCAAGCAGGGGCGGGGCCTCATGGTTCTCCCGACGATGCGTAGCATCGTCTGGAGACGCGCGGCAGCATTTGCGCCGTTCGCGACGGCCTCGCTATCGCTCGGCCTGCTCGGGCGTGCCGCGCCCTCACCATGAGGGTCTACGATTTCACCGCGGAAAATGCCCTCATCGTGAGGAGCCCGCCGCAGGCGGGCGTCTCGATGGATGGCCGCAAAGAAGACTGCCCGAAGCTATTTCCGGCCATATGCGATAGCTCTGCGAATGACGGGGAGCGATGCGAGCGGCCGCCGCTCAACGGAGCTCGACTGCGGCGCCCTTCTTCACGTGGGCGCCGAGGAATTGGGCGTCCCAATTGGTCAGGCGGATGCAGCCGTGGGATTCGGTCTTGCCGACCTTGGAGGGATCGGCGGTGCCGTGGATGCCGTAGCCCTGGCCGACGGAGAGCCCGATCCAATAGGAGCCGACCGGATTGTTCGGCCCGGGCTCGATGGTGAAGGGCTTGCGCGCCTTCACGCCCTTGAACTTGTAGTTCGGATTGTATCGATAGGTCGGGTTGGGATCGGCCGAGGTCACCTTGTAGTTGCCGACCGGGGTCGGCTTGTCCTCGCTGCCGACGGTCGCGGGGAAGAACCCGAACAGGTGACTGTCCGCATCATAGGCCTGCACCGCGCCTGCATTCTTGTCGACCGCGAGCTTGGTCACCTGCGGCACCTTCTCGTCCGGCTTCAGCACATTGGCGACGAAGATCTCCTCGCCCGCTTTGTCGAAGGATTTGCCCGGGTTGAGCGCGGCCAGCAGATCCTGGCTCATGTGAAATTTTTCGGCCAGATCTTCGCGCGGCGAGGTGTAGCCGAGCGAGGGCAGGCGCTTCATCCGCTCCATCTTCGGCAGCGAACGGACGAACGGCCCCTTCAGATCCTGCTTGGTGATCTGATAGCTCACGATGGCCGGCGCCTGGTCCTGCTGCATCAGCGCGGCCCACAGCTCCGGCGTCAGCTTGGCGCCGCTGTCGAGCCCTTTCGACGCGGCAAAGGCGGCGAGCGCCTTCTTGGCGTTGTCGCCGAACCTGCCGTCGATCTCGCCCGGCGAGACATGGGTGCGGTCGAGGATGACCTGCGCGCGGATCGCGGCCGGATCCATCTTCTCTTCGCCCGGGCCGCGCTTGCGCAATTCGGCGGTATTGACGTCATCCGGCTTCAAGGTGGCGGCGCCGGCCGGCACGGCGGCCAACACAGCGAAGAGAACCGCAATCCAAAGCCGCACCATCAGAGACACCCGAAGAAGAACCAAGCCGCCATCGCGGCATCAACGTCATCACGACCGGAAAGTTCGTAACGTCGTCCCACCGGGTGTCCCGCGACCGATAGCAGACGCGCGCGGGCCGGGCCAGCTGCCCTGTCCGGTCCTGATCTGTCGCGCGTGCCGGCTGTCACGTTCAGCGCTCTGTTAGCTATCTGTTTCTCGCAAGGCGTCGTCAGGGAACCGGCCGGCCTGCGCTCCAGCTTGGCTTTCGAATTTGTTCCACGCTTTGCCGCTCGCTATTCCCACCGCGGAAGCGTAGGCTTTGGCATCACCGGATTCCAACGGGCATCCGTCAGTGACTGAGCGTGGCGTGCGCTCCCGCCAAGGAAGGGGAGCGTCTATTGTCTCGGTTTCGCTTGATCGAATGGATCGTGCCGCCAGTGGTTGTCCCGCCGGCCCTTCTGCTTTCGGTTATCGCAGCGGCCGCCTGACATGGCTAACACGACGAAACGGCCGCCCCTGGTCAGTCGAAGCGATCAATCGGGCTCGGTCAAATTCGGTTGCCCCACGGCAGCGGCGGCCCTGAAGAAAGCGGGAGAGCTCCCGGAACAGGCCCGCGCGGGGGTGAGAATATGCATGCCGCGAGGTCCGGATCCTGCTTTCTGATGAGTTCGATCAGCTCGACGGATGGCGAATGCAGCAGGCCACGGTAGCAATGGCGCAAGGTCGGCAATGAACGCAAAACCCTTCAAGACGGCGTATGAGCTCGCGGACATGATCGTCGAACGCGCGAGCATCCTTCACGGTCCGTGGCCTGCAGGAATGACGCTGTTCATATTTGACGACGCCTATGGGTGGAGCGCGAGCATCAGCCGGCCGGTTTCCGAGTTGGACGATTTCTATCGCAGCCGCACGCTCGATCTCATCGCGACGCTCAGGTCCAGATACGATCTGCGCTCGCCTCGCCTTTCATCGGCTGACGATCTGTTCTGACTTCGGCCGATTTTGCATTCAGCTTCGGTCATCTCAATCCCGAAGACAGCCTACGTGGCAAACGGTCGGCAGAGGCCATCGGGAAGCCACGAAGCCGAGAAAGGAAAAGATCAAGGCAATTGCCGCGGCGCCCGGTCGAAAGGCCGCTGCCTTGCAGCCAAGCTTCGCCTCGGCCATCAAAAAATGAAAATGGCTTGCACCATTATCTGATGCATTGTCGGACGGCTATGGCCACCTCCGCTCGCGTGGAGTCATGCTATACATGTAGGGATCGGTAAGACTGCCCTTGCCATCACGAAGGAGCTTGCCTTGGTCGTACAAGCTCAGACAATCGGCCCGCACGCGATGCTCGTAGTAGGTTCGATCCTCCCAATACAGCATTTCAGCGATGTCGCTTGCGGTCAGCTTTAGCCGGCGCTTCCGCCTCAACAAGTCGAGAATATCATCTGCAACGGACATTGAGGCCTTCTGTGAGATTGCAGTACCATTTCCGACGATCCTGTCCATGGAACAAAGTCGCCACGAACGCCCTGAGCACGCAATCTTCACGCATCGTTCAAGCGAACGAATAGAACGAGTGCCAGTCGTCAGCAAGGCTCCTGGAGGGGAGCGCTGCCTGCACGCACAAGATTCTAGGCAGGCCGCTGGCTGATCCTTGCGAGTGCACGGCGTTCTTCGTCCGTCAGCCGCCAATTCTTGCACTGACTGCAAAGCTGCCAGAGAACATCGTATAACTTGCTTCGAGCTACCTCGACGATTTCGGTGTCGTCGAATTCGCGCGAACTAAGAAATATCGGTGAGGTAAACGTGGTCTGACGGCCATCGAATTGAAACGTCAAGCTGACGTCCTCGCCTCGTTCGTTCGTTCGTTCGGCGAGATCATCTCGATACGGGCGATCTTGATCTTGAACATATCCATGTTCTCAGTCCTCGGGATCGACTGTGAACCGGTCTATCCATTCAAGACATGAGGCTCGGCGATTGCGCTCTTCTGCGTGTCAGCACCATGCCTTCGATGATGCCGAGCATGACGGAACTGGTGTTCTTGCGATTTCTGCATCGATCTCCGGTACAATTGCTGCTTTGCTTGATCCGCTGACCGTTCATTGAACTCCGTTCTCTGATGAGGACCCATTCACATGCTTCGATCGTCCGGCGGGAGCCTTGGCGGCGCCGGCCAGCCACGCGAACATGTCGTTTCCCGCCTCCAAAGAACCTTGTGCGAAGCGCATGGCGCGCTCTCCCTGTGCCGCATCAGGTCCGCAACCTTGGCCTCATCGGCCATCAAAAAGGAAGAAGCCGATAGTCATGACGGCTGGCCTGGATATCTCACAGGTTCGAGCATATCGGGGCTCCGGAATCAGTAAAACTTATTGTGGCGCAACGACTTTGCCGTGATCCAAGGAGAGCCCCGACGGCGACGGAATGTGCCGCGGATATGTTTGAATTTGAAGCGGTCGAAGGTCGCATGGTGGGCGCGGGCTTCGACGGAAGCGCGATCACATCGGACGCGGGCGGGTTGCTGCCGGGCGCGGCGGATCGAGCGATCCGGACGGCGGAGAGGTCGCTACGCTCGCAATGACGCCTGCGTGAACGTCATGGCCTCTTGCTGCGACCAATAGCGACGGATCGGGTCGGGTGGCCGATGGCGCGCGCGTCTGCTATCGGTCGACGCTCCTCGCCGACAGGACCAGGCTCGTATGGGACATTCCGCGTTTGCCGCCGCCTCGCGCAGATTTTCGGCGCTCAAGTTTTCAGCGCTTGCGGCCGCCAGCCTCTTCAGTCTGGTCCAAGCAGCCGCCGCCGCTGAGGAGCGAGATGCGCCGAAGGGCGCAGCCGTCACCGTGCTGAAAGCCGCGAAATCCTGCTTCGACGATACGGTCGAGGTCTCCGGCCTGGTGCTGGCCCGCGACGAGACCGCGGTGCGGCCGGACCGGCCGGCCCTGAAGGTCGCCGAGGTGCTGGTGGACCCCGGCGATACGGTCAAGGCAGGGCAGAATCTCGCCCGGCTCACCGCGCCCGACGGCGGCTCGACCATGATCCAGGCGCCCGTGGCCGGCACCATCGCCACCTCCAGCGCGACGATCGGCGCCTTCGCTTCAGGCCGCGGCGAGGCGTTGTTCACGATCATCGCCCGCAACGAATATGACCTGGTCGGCCTGGTGCCGAGCGCCGAGATCGGCAAGGTCGCGGCCAACCAGAGCGCCAGGCTCCACATCGTCGGCGCCGGCGACTTCGACGGCAGCATCCGCCGCGTGGCACCGACCATCGAGCCCAACAGCCAGCTCGGCCAGGCCTTCATCGGCATCAACAGCGACCAAAGGCTGCTGATCAATTCGTTCGGCCGTGCCGTGATCAAGATCGGACAGAGCTGCGGCATCGCGGTGCCGCTGACCGCGGTGCTCTACGATCCCGCAGGCACCGTGGTGCAGGTGGTGAAGCAGCAGCGCGTGGAGACCAAAGTGGTCGAGGTCGGGCTGATGGCCGGCGGCCAGGTCGAGATCCGCAGCGGGCTCAACGAAGGCGACGTGGTGGTGGCGCGCGCCGGCGCGCTGTTGCGCGAAGGCGATCCGGTGAGGCCGATCATGGCGGGTGCGGAGGCAGCGGCGTCGAAATAGGCGCGGTCGATGGTCACGCGGCGGCGGACACTCGAGTGTCGCTGATCGACGAATTCAGATCGACTAATCAGGTGCCGGCGTTGGCGTTCGTCTCGGATCCGAAGCGGACCTCTTCCTGCAGCGAGGAGGAGACCGAAGGCACCTGCTCGCCTTCCGAGGCGCGGGAGACCGCAACGCGGGTCTTGTTGAACACGGCTTCCGCGGGCGCGGACTTGCCGTCGAGATTGGCGAGCAACTCGGTGACGAGCACGCTGTTCTGCCCCTTGGAGTCGTCGACCACCTTGCCCGGCGTCGCCGAGGACAGCACCAGCGCATTGGCCGGCGCGTTGATCGGGGCAAGACCGTGCGAGTAGGCGCGGAAGCGCCGCTCATAGGGATTGCGGCGGGAGGCATCGATCACCGCCAGCTTGGCGCGCGCGCCCTGCTGCGCCATGGTGTCGAGCAAGGCCTCGATGCTGACGCCGTCGCGGCGCACGTCGCGCTCGTTCCAGATCTTGGCATCGACCGGGATCATGTAGCTCTCGCGGCCCGCCTGGATGGCGTAGCCGCCGAAGAACAGCATCACCACCGCGTTCGGCTTGACCTTCGCCTTCAGCCGCTCGACGGCACGGCCCAGATCGTCCTTGCTGGCATCCTCGATCACGTCGACATCGAAACCGTCGCGGCGCAGGGCGAGGGTGAGCGCACGCGCATCGTTGATCGGCTGCGTCAACGGCGCATTGGCATCCGGATAATGGCCGTTGCCGATCACCAGCGCGAGCCGCATGCCGTTGTTGGCGGGCTCCACACGCTCGGTGGTCGCCGCATTGGCAGCTTCGAGCGGACGCTTGTTCAAGGCAGCATGCGCGCCGATCGCCAGCGACACCGTGCCGAAGAGGACGGCGGCGATCGCGACCGAACGGCGAGAGAAGGAAGTCTGCCTTGCTGTCATCACGTCAATCCTGTCAGAGCCGGTTGCCCGGAGGCAAAAATCCGTCAGTACCAATGGTGCGCACGCATTGGTCGCGCCCAGGCTGCGGAGCTTTGAGGAGTTGCGGGACGATGTGTCGTCGGATTGTCCGCAATTTGCGGCGCCGCAACGCGCACAGCCTTAGCTCGATCGGCCCGGCCGGGCAACCTGCAATTCCCGTTGATTTTACAAGCATTTGAAAATTCATAAGAATTTAACCATCCTGGCGTTCTCTTGAGCCGACTCCCTTAGATTTCGAGGGTGTCATATTGCCGTTAAACCTCGCGTTCCAATTGTGATGTCGGTCACATTTGTCTTTCCTCGGACGCCATGCCAAGCTTGCGCCAAGAGCGCACGGCTGACGCAGCGGTTACGCGGATGGCGGTGTCCGCCGGACGGCCATCCCAAGAAGACAGCCCGATGAACCTGCACGCCTTCGCCGGTGCCGCCTATCGCGCCCTGACGGCCCGCAAGGACGGCCCGTCGCTCTATGACGTCTGCGACCCGGTGTTGAACCATCCGCGCAGCGGCGATCCGCACATCGCGAATTTCTACCGCACGGCCATCGGCAATCCGGCGCTGCGCACGCTGCTGCGACGCAGCGGCCTGGCCGAGCTGAAGGATTCCAGCCGAGTCAACGCGCTGCGCCAGGCTTTGGTTCAGGCCCGCGACGACGAACAGCCGGATTGGGAGACGGTCGGCCTGCCGGTCGCCGCCCTGATCGACAGTTTCGAGCTGCGCCATCCGCAGCCGCCGGCCGCAAGCGAAGCCTGCAAGCTGCCCGCCGCCGGTGAAATCGAGCGCGTGATCCGCGCCTGCGGCGCCGATCTGCTCGGCTCCTTTGCCCGCAACGGCTTCATCCCGACCTATGCCGCCTTCAACCTGATCGGCGACCCCGACCTCAAGGGCCGCGAATTCCTGATGGCGCTGACCGGCCTCAACTCGCGCGGCTACAAGAACTCGACGCTGCTCTTCAACCTCGCCCGCGTCTTCATCGCGCGCTCGCCGGCCGCAGGCATCGTCAATCCGTCATGGCGCGGCATCGCCGAACCGATGTGGGCGCCGGTGCAGATCCGGCATCGCTCGGCCTATTACGATGCGTTCTTCACCGAGGCCCTGCTCGCCTTCGTCGAGACCGGATTGCCATCCGCCGCGCAGATCGCCTCTGCGCGCGGCGCCATCGCGGCGATGGTGGAGTTCTGCCTGAAGACCAGCCGCGAACAGGTGCGCGGCGCCGATGGCACGAGCTACGACGTCGTCACCGCGCTCGCGCCGGCGCCGCATCCGCGCTTCTCGCGCTTCTTCGCCCAGATCAAGCAGGATCTCGGCTTCGGCATCTATGTGCCGGATTGCGACACCACGGCGTGCTCGATTTCGGCAGCGACGCAGGCCGGCGCCGATGATCCGATGCTCGAGCAGCCGCTGGTCGATTTCTACGCCGGCTATCAGGTGCGCGCGGGCAGCAACGAGCCGCGCGTCACAGTGCCGATCAACGACGATATCGATTATGACGGCGGCATCGCCACCTGGATCGACAGCCTCGCCGGCGAGCGGCCGTTCGGCAACGATCTCGACCCTACCCTCAATCTCGATGTGCTCGAAGTCTCGTTCCGCAATCTGGCGCGCTGGAAGATCCTGGAGACGCTCGAGCGGCTCGAGACGGTCAAGCGGATCGTCGCCTTCCAGCTCCGCCTCGTGGTCAGCGGCGACTTCGCCGATCCGCGCTCGCACATCTACTATCTGCCGGAGCTCTATTGCGCCTATTTCGGCCGCTGCTACGCCGCCTTCATGGCGCTGCCCGCGCCGGCGCGACAAGCGATCGATCCGGACGGCGCCTTCGGCCTGATCCGCGCGCGCGTGCTCGCCTATGTCGAGGACGACCTGATCGGCCGCGAGATGAACGTGTTCGACGCGGCGCTGGCGCTGATTGCGCTCGGCCATCTCGGCGGCGCGACCGCGAGCTTCGTGCCCGCCCTGCATTGCATCGTCACCCGGTTCGGCGAAGGCGGCCGTCGCCATCCCTACCGGGCCTATGAATGGAACAAGATGAAGACGCCGACCCGTATCCTGGTCGGCGGCCCCGAGGTGACCTCGGCCTTCGTGCTGATGGGCCTCGCTTTGGCGCGGCGGGCGATGGCACGGTGATCGCGCTTAAAGAACCCTTTACGCTGCGCTGAAGCCGGGGGCTGGCATCGCGCGAAGTTGAGGGAGAGTCCTCACAAGGAACTGGCGCGAGGGCTGGAACCGCAGCACAATCCCAGTCCGCGTCACCATTTCGGATGCACGGCCCGGTTCATGTTGATGAAGATTGCTCCTACGCTATTGCTCGTTCTGCTGCCCTCGCTGGCCTCCGCCGCCGACATCAGCGGCATACCCAAGATCCGCCAGGCCGATCTGGTCCAGATCGGCAATGCGCGCATCCGGCTCGGCGGCATCGACGCGCCATCGACCGACCAGCTCTGCATCAGCAACAAGAGCGAACGCTGGACCTGCGGGATCGCCGCGCGCGACGAGCTGATCAAGCACGTCGACGGCAAGAGCTGGACCTGCCATCCCCGCCAGGTCGACCGCCGCGGGCGCCAGATCGCGCGCTGCGAGGTCGACGGCGAGGACATCCAGAAATGGCTGGTCGCCAACGGCTGGGCGCTGGCCTATACGCACGTGTCCAAGGACTACGAACCCGACGAGCATGCGGCGCGCGAAGCCAAGGCCGGCATGTGGCAAGGCGCGTTCATCGCGCCCTGGGATTGGCGCGTGCGCAACAAGAAGACCGCCATTCTCGGCGCCACCAAGCCGCCGGACAATGCCAGCGCCGTGCTGCTCGCCTCCGCCTCCGGACCGGTCGCGCCCTCGCCCGATTGCACCATCAAGGGCAATGTCAACGGCGCCGGCGAATGCATTTATCACACGCCGTCGAGCCGCTGGTATGCGCAGATCAAGATGCGGATCGCCAAGGGCACCCGCTGGTTCTGCTCGGTGGAAGAGGCGGAAGCCGCAGGATGCCGTGAGACGCGGCGCTGACCTCGGCGGCGACGCGGCGCGCGAATGCCAGCCCCTCGTCAACTCCGGCTTTTCTTGAGCGACCGCGACGCGTAAAACCAGCGCGGCCCGATCCGGGTTATGCGGGCCCCGTCACCTGAAACTTGCAAGGACAATCGCAATGACCGTTCGCGCGGGCCGGGAATTTCTGGCCATCCCCGGACCCACCACGATGCCCGACGAGGTGCTGCAGGCCATGCACCGGCCGGCGCTCGACATCTATTCGGAGCAGATGGTCAATCTGACCGACAGCCTGATGGCCGATCTCGGCAAGCTGTTCGCGACCAAGGGCAAGACCTACATCTACATCGCCAACGGTCATGGCGCCTGGGAAGCCGTGCTCTCCAACGTGCTGTCACGCGGCGACAAGCTCTTGGTGCTCGAAAGCGGACGCTTTGCGGTCGGCTGGGGCCATGCGGCGCGCGCGATGGGCGCCGAGGTCGAGGTGCTCAAGGGCGACTGGCGTCGCGCGGTGCGCCCGGCCGAGGTGGAGCAGCGGCTGCGCGCCGACAAGGACCACAGCATCAAGGCGATCGTGGTCGCGCAGGTCGACACCGCCTCGGGCGTGGTCAACGACATCGAGGCGATCGGCAAGGCGATCAAGGCGGCCGGCCATCCGGCGCTGTATATGGTCGATACGGTGGCTTCGCTGGGCTGCATGCCGTTCCAGATGGATGGCTGGGGCATCGACGTCGCGATGTCCGGCTCGCAGAAGGGCCTGATGACGCCGCCCGGCCTCGGCTTCGTCGCCGCCAATGCGCGCGCGCTCGAGGTGCATAAGAAGGCCAATCTGCGCACGCCCTATTGGGACTGGAGCGAGCGCGAAGGCGCCGAGCACTACCGCAAATATGGCGGCACCGCGCCGGTGCATCTGTTGTTCGCGCTGCGCCAGGCCATCGACATGCTGTTCGCCGAAGGACTCGAACATGCGTTCCGGCGCCACCGCCTGCTCGGCGAGGCCGTACGGCGCGCCGTCAATGTGTGGAGCGAAGGCCAGGTGCTGGGCTTCAACATTGCCGAGCCGCCGGAACGCTCCAACACGGTGACCACCGTGCTGGTAGGCGGCGGCTATGACCCGGAGATCTTGAAGCGCTATTGCAAGGAGCAGTGCGGCGTCGTGCTCGGCGTCGGCATCGGCGACCTGCAGGGCCAGGCCTTCCGAATCGCCCATATGGGCCACGTCAACGCGCCGATGGTGTTGGGCACGCTCGGCGTGATCGAAATGGCGCTGATAGCGTTGAAGATCCCGCATGGCAGAGGCGGCCTCGATGCCGCCATCCAATGGCTCGGCGCGAATGTCAGCCCCACCGGCGAAAGCCCGTTGTAAAGGGAACAGATGAGCAAGACCTCCGAACAGGCGCCGGTGGCGCCGCGCCGCCCGCATTCCTTCACCCGCCACGGCATCACCGTGGCGGACGACTACGCCTGGCTGAAGGATGCGAACTGGCAGGAGGTGCTGCACGATCCGTCGCAGCTCGATGCCGACATCCGCCGCTATCTCGAGGCGGAGAACACCTATGCGGACAGCGTGCTCGGCCACACCGCGCCGCTGCAGAAGAAGCTGGTGGCGGAAATGCGCGGGCGTATCAAGGAGGACGATTCCTCGGTGCCCTCGCCGGACGGCCCTTACGCCTATTTCCGCAAATTCCGCGAGGGCGGCCAGCATGAGATGTTCGGCCGCATGCCGCGCAACGGCGGCGCCGAGCAGATCGCGCTCGACGGCGACGAGCTGGCCAAGGGCCACGACTACTTCAAGTTCGGCGGCAGCCGTCATTCGTATGACCACAAGCTCGTGGCCTGGAGCGCCGATATCAACGGCTCGGAATATTTTTCGATCCGGGTGCGCGACTGGGAGAGCTGCAAGGACCATGACGACCTCGTCGAGGAGACCGACGGCGGCGTGGTCTGGACGCTCGACTGCAAGAGCTTCTTCTACGTCAAGCTCGACGACAATCACCGTCCCATGCAGGTGTGGCGCCACCGGCTCGGCACGGCGCAGGCCGACGACGTGCTGGTCTATGAGGAGCACGACACCGGCTGGTTCACCCATGTGCACGAATCGACCTCCGGCCGGTTCTGCGTGATTGCCGGCGGCGATCACGAGACCTCCGAGCAGCGGCTGATCGATCTCGCCAATCCCGACGCGCCGCCGCGGCTGGTCGCAGCGCGCCAGAGCGGCGTGCAATATTCGATCGCCGATCGCGGCGACGAACTGCTCATCCTGACCAATGCCGACGACGCAATCGACTTCAAGATCGTGACGGCACCGCTGGCTTCGCCCGAGCGCGCCAATTGGCGCGACCTCATCCCACACCGCGCCGGCGTCTATGTGCTCGACCACGATCTCTATGCGGGTCATCTGGTGCGGCTGGAGCGCGCCAACGCGCTGCCGTCGATCGTGATCCGCGACCTCACCAGCGGCGAGGAGCACGCGATCGCGTTCGACGAGGCCGCCTACTCGCTCGATGCGATGGGCTCCTACGAGTTCGACACGACGACGCTGCGCTTCTCCTACTCGTCGATGACGACGCCGTCGGAGGTCTACGACTACGACATGGTCACGCGCACCAAGACCTTGCGCAAGCGGCAGGAGATTCCATCCGGCCACAACCCGGCCGACTACGTCACGACCCGCATCATGGCCAAAGCGCATGACGGCGCCGAGGTGCCGATCTCGCTCCTGCGCCGGCGCGACTTCGTGCAGGACGGCAAGGCGCCGCTGCTGCTCTATGGCTACGGCTCCTACGGTCACGCGATCCCGGCCTCGTTCAACGTCAACCGGCTGTCGCTGGTCGATCGCGGCTTCGTCTATGCGATCGCGCATATCCGCGGCGGCACCGACAAGGGCTGGGGCTGGTATCTCGACGGCAAGCGCGAGAAGAAGCCCAACAGCTTCGAGGATTTCATATCCTGCGCCCGCGCGCTGATCGCGGCCAACTACACCAGCGAGAAGCGCATCGTCGGCCATGGCGGCAGCGCCGGCGGCATGCTGATGGGCGCGGTCGCCAACCGCGCCGGCGCATTGTTCGCCGGCATCGTCGCCGAAGTGCCGTTCGTCGACGTGCTCAACACCATGCTCGACGACACGCTGCCGCTCACCCCGCCGGAATGGCCGGAATGGGGCAATCCGATCGAGAGCGAGACGGACTTCCGTGCCATCCTGTCCTACTCGCCCTACGACAACGTGGCGGCAAAGCCCTATCCCGCCATTCTCGCAATGGCCGGACTGACCGATCCCCGCGTCACCTATTGGGAGCCGGCCAAATGGATCGCGCGGCTGCGCGCCACCATGACCTCCGGCGGCCCGGTGCTGTTGCGAACCAATATGGGCGCCGGCCATGGCGGCGCCTCGGGGCGCTTCAACCGGCTCGACGAGGTCGCGATCGTCTATGCGTTTGCGTTGTGGGCGGTGGGGCTGGCGGACAAGAACGCCTGATGGGCGGAGAGACCATGGACATCCGCCTCGATAGCCTGATTACCGGCGCGGAACGCGCGCAAGGCGCGGTCGTTATCATCGATGTGTTCCGCGCGTTCACCACGGCCGCCGTGGCGCTCGCGCGAGGCGCTACGAAGATCATCATGATCGACACCGTCGAGGAAGCGCTCAGGTTACGCGCCGCCGGCGTCGGCCAGATCTGCATGGGCGAAGTCGGCGGCCATAAGCCCAACGGCTTCGATCTCGGCAATTCACCGTTCGACGCCTCACAGGCGCTGCTCGACGGGATCACCGTCATCCAGCGCACTAGCGCCGGCACCCGAGGCATCGTCGCGGCCAAGCAGGCGACGCAGCTGTATGCAGGATCGCTGGTGACGGCGAAGGCAACCGCGCAAGCCGTCACAAGACATGCGCCTGCTCGGGTCTCGCTGGTGGCAATGGGTATGAACGGCGAGATCCGGACCGACGAAGACGAACTCTGCGCCATCCACCTGCGCAATCTGCTGCAGGGCAGACCAGGCTGCATTGCTGGCACGCGCAACGTCATTCTGGCGGGCCCTCAGATCCCAGATTTTCGCGATCCAGCCAAGCCGCATCTGCATCCCGAAGATCTGGATATCGCCATCGACATTGACCGCTACGACTTCGCTGTGCGCATTTCGAAGGAAGACGGCCGGCTGGTGGCGCGGAGAGACCTTTCACACCTTGCAGCCTGACAGTTTCATCGCCCGCGGAGCATCGAGGCGCGGAAGCAGATCGCATGCCGACCTATCGCAAAGCCGATTTCCCGGTTCGCAATGTCCGGCGCTTCCTCGAGCCCGGCCCGGTCGTGCTGGTCAGTTCCGCCCATAAGGGCCAGACCAACATCATGACCATGGCCTGGCACATGATGATGGAGTTTCAGCCGGCCCTGATCGGCTGCTGCATCTCATCGGCCAATCATAGCTTCGAGCTGATACGGAAGAGCCGGCAATGCGTGATCAACTTGCCCACGGTCGATCTCGCCGACAAGGTCATCCGCATCGGTAATTCGTCCGGCCGCGACATCGACAAGTTCACCGCGTTCGGCCTCACGACCGCACCCGCCGAGATGGTCGCAGCGCCGCTGATCGCGGAATGCTACGCCAATTTCGAATGCCGGCTGGCCGATACGAGCTGGGTCACGAAGTACAACGTCTTCGTGTTCGAGGTGGTGAAGGCACACGTCGCGTCCAGGCCGAAGGCGCCGAAGACGATCCACTATCGCGGCGACGGTGAGTTCATGATCTCGGGTGAGGAGACCCGGAAGTTCAGGAAGCTGTTTCGGCCGGAGATGTTGTGAGCTCTACTAAGGCGCGATCAAGCCAGCACCAGCACCGCTGTCGTCCCGGGTCGGCGCGCTGACGCGCTTGCCCGGGACGACGACGGAGTGAATGGCTATCGCCCGTTCCTCTTCCGCCAGGCTGCAAAGTCAGTCGGCGTTTGCGTATCCGTGGCAGGATAAAGCCCGAGAATCGAGCGGCCCTTCGCCACCTCCTCCGCGACGAAATCTTCGAACGCGGTCATCTCGAAGGTCTCATCGGCGATCTCGTCGGCGAGATGGGCCGGAATGACGATGACGCCATCGGCATCGCCCAGGATCACGTCGCCGGGGAACACCGGCGCATCGCCGCAGGCGATCGGCCCGTTGATCTCGATCGCATGATGCAGGGTGAGATTGGTCGGCGCGCTCGGCCGCTGATGGAAGGCGGGAATGCCGAGCTTGGCGATATCGGCCGCATCGCGAAAACCGCCGTCGGTGACGACGCCGGCGACGCCGCGCTGCTTGAGCCGGCTCACCAGGATCGCACCCGCCGAGGCCGCCCGCGGATCCTTGCGGCTGTCCATCACCAGCACCGCGCCGGGCGGGCAATCCTCCACGGCCTTCCGCTGCGGATGGCTGCGGTCGCGAAACACCTCGATGGTGTTGAGGTCCTCGCGCGCCGGGATGTAGCGCAGCGTGAAGGCCTCACCGACCATAGTGGGCTGCTCCGGGTTCAGGGGATGAACGTTCTGGACGCATTGGATGCGCAGGCCGCGCTTGAACAGCGCGGTCGCGACGGTGGCGGTGGAAACGGTCTTGAGCTTGTTGCGGGTGACGTCGCTAAGTTTGGTCATGTCCTGCTCGCTGCACTCCCCTCCCCCTTGCGGGGAGGGCAACCGGCCGCGTTCGCGGCCGGCTTCGTTAGGAGACGCCGAAGCAGAGCTTCGGCTATGGGTGGGGGGCCACATCGGTGGTGTCGCCTGGGGCTACCCCCTCCCCAGCCCTCCCCCACAAGGGGGGAGGGAGCGCACCGCGGTTGGGGCGAGAACACTGCCTCGCCGCGCAACGAACTAATAAATCGCCGGCTCGCCCACGGGCGAGCCGAAGCCGGTCTCGAGGAAGTCGAAATCGCAGCCGTCATTGGCCTGCTTGATGTGGCGGGCGAACATCCAGCCATAGCCACGTTCGAAGCGCGGCGCCGGCGGGGTCCATTCGGCCCGCCGACGCGCAAGTTCTTCCTCGGACACATCGAGATCGATGGTGCGCGCGGCAACGTCGAGGTTGATTAAATCGCCGTTCCTCACCAAGGCAAGCGGCCCACCGACATAGGCCTCCGGCGCGACATGCAGGATGCAGGCGCCGTAGCTGGTGCCGCTCATGCGCGCGTCCGACAGACGCACCATGTCGCGCACGCCCTGCTTCACCAGCTTGGTCGGGATCGGCAGCATGCCCCATTCAGGCATGCCGGGACCGCCTTGCGGCCCCGCATTGCGCAGGATCAGCACATGGTCAGGCGTGACATCGAGATCGGGATCGTCGATCGCCTTCTTCATCGACGGATAATCGTCGAACACCAGCGCCGGCCCGGTATGCTTGAGGAAGCGCGGATCGCAGGCTGACGGCTTGATGACGCAGCCATCGGGCGCGAGGTTGCCCTTGAGCACCGCGAGCGCACCTTCGCGGTAGATCGGATTCGAGGCCGGACGGATGACGTCGTCATTATAGACTTCGGCATCGGCGATGTTCTCGCCGAGCGTCTGCCCGTTCACGGTCAAGCAATCGAGATGAAGGTGCTCGACGATGCGGCTCATCAATGCGCGCAAGCCACCCGCATAGTAGAAATCTTCCATCAGATAGGCGTCGCCGCTCGGCCGGACATTGGCGAGCACCGGCACCTTGCGGCTTGCCGTCTCGAAATCGTCGAGCCCGATGTCGGCGCCGGCGCGGCGCGCCTGCGCGATGACATGGATGATGGCATTGGTCGAGCAGCCCATCGCCATCGCCACCGCGATCGCGTTCTCGAACGCCGCACGGGTCTGGATCTTCGCAGGCGTCAGATCCTCCCACACCATCTCGACGATGCGGCGGCCGCACGCCGAACTCATCCGGATGTGCTCGGCATCCGCGGCCGGAATCGAGGACGCGCCCGGCAGGGTCATGCCGATCGCCTCCGCGATCGCGGTCATGGTGGAGGCGGTGCCCATGGTCATGCAGGTGCCGTGGCTGCGCGCGATGCCCGCCTCCATCGTGTCCCAGTCTCTTTCGGACAATTTCCCTGCCCGCCGCTCGTCCCAATATTTCCAGGCATCCGAGCCCGATCCGAGCGTCCTGCCCTTCCAATTGCCGCGCAACATCGGCCCGGCCGGCAGATAGATCGCGGGCAGGTTCATGCTGGTGGCGCCGAGCAGGAGCGCCGGCGTGGTCTTGTCGCAGCCGCCCATCAGCACGACACCGTCGATCGGATGGCTGCGCAGCAGCTCCTCGACATCCATCGCCAGCATGTTGCGATAGAGCATGGTGGTCGGCTTCAGCAGCGATTCCGAGAGCGATAGCGCCGGCAGCTCAATCGGCAGGCCGCCCGCCATCAATACTCCGCGCTTGACGTCGTCGACCCGCGACTTGAAATGCATGTGGCAGGGCTGCGCATCGGACCAGGTGTTGATGATCGCGATCAGCGGACGGCGTTTCCACTCCTCCTGCGCATAACCCATCTGCATCACGCGCGAGCGGTGGCCGAAGGATCGAAGGTCGTCGGGTGCGAACCAGCGCGCGCTGCGCAGTTCCTCGGGACGCTTGCGTGAGCCGCTCATGATGGACGTCCTCCCCTGTCATCCCGGCTGCTTCTTGACGGCCGAGCCACAGATGCACTAATGCATTAGTACATATATGGCAAGCACCGCGGCGAAGCATCGGACCATGGCCCCTCCATCGGCGGCACCACGCCCTGCCATCCCATCAAGATCGAGCAACAACCGGCTCGACCGCAGCCGCCGGGCGGCGCCGCAAGTGTTCGAGCGGTTGCGCGACCTGATCACGAGTTTGACCCTGCCGCCGGGCACGCCGCTGTCGCGCGCGGAACTTGCCGCGGAGTTCGGCTTGAGTTCGACCCCGATCCGCGACGCCCTGATGCGGCTGGCCGAGGAAGGCCTGGTGGACGTGTTTCCGCAGCATGCGACGCTGGTGAGCCGGATCGACGTCCGCTCGGCCGAGCAGGCGCACTTTCTCAGGCAGGCGCTGGAGCTCGAGATCGTGCGGCTGCTCGCGCTCTCGCCGGATGCCGACCTCGTGGCTTACCTGTACGACCTGATCGCGCGGCAGCGGGGCTTTGCCAAGAACGGCGACCTCGAATCCTTCATGGCCGCGGATAACGAATTCCACGCCGCACTCTATGCCGCAGCCGACAAGCGCGAGCTTTGGGTGCTGGTGCGCAGCCGCAGCGGCCATATCGACCGATTGCGGCGGCTGCATCTGCCGTCGTCCGGCAAGGCGCAGGACATCCTGCGCCACCACCGCCTGATCGCCCGATCGATCGGCGAAGGCAGACCAGACGAGGCGCAGATGCATCTGAGGGCCCATCTCTCCGGCACGCTGAGCGACCTCGCCAGGATCCGCGACCTTCACCCCAATTACCTCGCGGGATCACCCCCCGCTGCGAGTCGCTCGCAAGGCGGTCCCGCGGACGGCTAAATGCTTGCAGCTCGCCACGATTTGGGCAAAGCTTTTGCAACTGCCCGTTGGTGTACCAGCCGAATCGGGATGAGGGGCCGTGGCAAAGATACTGGTCGTAGATGACGACCTGGTCATTCCGCCGACGATCCGGCGGGCGCCGGAGCAGGCGGGGCATGCCGTTACGGGTTGGCGAAGACGGCCAAAAGGCATTGTCCGGATTTCGAACTGAGGACTTCGATCTGCTGGCGCTCGACACGTTCGTGGATAGGTTCATGGACGGGCATCAAATGGTGCGACGAATCGTGAAACGACGCCCCGATGTCCCGATCATCATGACCTCCGGCCGGCGGCACACAGCGGACTCGCTCCCGGAGGCGGATTATCGTACCATGGTCATGAAGCTCGCTGCCGTATCCGCTCTGCCAAAACAGTTCAAACCGGCGACGCTACTGGCACTGATTGCCGACGGCCTCGCCTCCGCCAGCCCCGCTGGCAATTGCAAGCCGGGTCACGATGCTCTTCCGAATTCCTGACGCCCAGAGCAGCTCGCGGGACCAGCCGTCGACGCCAGGGACGCACCGTCCAGGCGTCGTTGCGGCTTGGCAGCGGATGGCCCTGACGACCCGGCTCGCCGTCGCGATGATCCTCCTGGTGGCGATTGCCGTGTTCGCCGTTGGCTGGTTGGGCTATCGCAGCCTGGAGCAGGGATTGTTGCCGCGCGCGCTGGATCGCGTCGAAGCACATGCACGGCTGATGGCCACCGAGCTGGAATCCTATGTCGGCGGCGCGCGCAACGATCTTGCGAGCTATCGCGCCGACCCGAGCATAGCGACGCTGATCCGCACCATGATGGCTGGCGGCCTCGATCCGCGCGAAGGGCTCTCGGCCCAGTCCTGGCGCGAACGGGTGGCGCTACGCTTTTTTTCCGAACTGCAGGCCGAGCCCACCTACGCCATGTTCCGCCTGGTCGGCCTGGAGAACAACCGGCGTGAACTCATCCGTGTCGACCGTCTCGGGCCGAACCACAGCGTCCGGATCGTTCCGGAGGGCGAGCTGATCGAACGCGGCGACCGTCCTTACATCAATGAGACGCTGCGCCTCGCGCCCGGGCAGATCCGCATCTCGCCGGTGATCTTGGACGGCAACACGACCGACCCGAAGACCGGCGTTCCGATGCTCTGCGTCGGAACGCCCGTCTTCGCGCCGGATGGCAAGCCGTTCGGCGTTCTCATGATCGACGTCGACATGCGTCCGATCTTTGCGCATCTGCGGGCGGCCGCCCGCCCGGGAGCGCAGCTCTATGTGGTCAACGCGCGCGGCGACTATCTCTTCCATCCGGATTCGGACCGCGAGTTTGCCTCCAAGCGCGGCAACTCCACGAAATGGCAGGATGACTTTCCCTCGCTCGCTGCCGCAACCGGCACGACAGAGACGTTTGCGCGCATTATCCATGACGCGCACGGCAGACCGGACGGGATCGCCTTCGCGCCCGCCTTGCTCGCAGGCCAGGAATGGGTGGCCGTCATCGAAACCATTCCAAACACCACCTTCATGGGTCCGGCCGTTGCCATTCGCAAAACCGCTCTCGGCGTCGGTCTCATCGCCATGCTCTGCGCGGCCGCGCTGGCGTTCCTCGTCGCGCGCTCGCTGACGCGGCCCATCAATCAGCTGACCGCGGCGATCGAGGGCATCGGCCGTGGCGAGGCCGTGACCATTCCCGTCGAGGCCGGCGGCGAAACCGGCGTGCTGGCGCGCGCCTTCGCCCGCGTCATGGAGGAGGTCCGGGCCAAGACCGCCGAGCTCGAGCGCGAGGTGCAGGAGCATTACCTGACCGAGGCCGCCCGCGACCATTTCGCGGAGCGCGAGCGCCTCTACAGCGCGGCTGTCGAATCCTCCAGCGATGCGATCCTCACCGAATCGCTCGACGGCACCATCACCGGCTGGAACCCGGCTGCCGAGCAGGTGTTCGGCTACTCGGCCCAGCAAGCCGTCGGACGCAACATCGACTTGATCCTGCCTGCCGACCGGATCTGCGAGGGCCGGGACATTCTGGCGCGGGTCGGCCGCGGCGAGCGCATCCAGCAATACGAGACGATTCGGCTCCGCAAAGACGGCTCGCCGATCCAGGTTTCGCTCAGCATCGCGCCGATCAAATCACCGTCCGGGCAGATCACCGGCGCGTCGATGATCGCCCGCGACATCACCGAGAGCCGCAGGACCGAACAGGCACTGCGCCAGCAGACCGAAGAACGGCGCCGCATCTTCGAGAGCTCGCAGGACCTCATCCTGATTACCGACCGCAAGGGCATGCTGGTCCAGGTGAGCCCGAGCGCGGAAACCATCCTGGGCTATACTCCGGCGGAGATGATCGGTCGGAGCGCCGCCGATTTTCTTCATCCCGACGATCTCAAGAAGGCGCGCGGTGAGATGCGCGCCTCGCGCCGGGGCCAACGCGCGCGAGGCTCTGACTCCCGCTACATGCACAAGGACGGCCGGGTCGTGACGCTGTCCTGGACGGCGAGCTGGTCCGAACCGGTGCAGCGGCATTTCTTCATCGGCCGCGACATGACCGAAAGCCGGCTTGCGCAGGAGACCCTGCGCGAGAGCGAGCAACTGGCCCGCAATATCGTCGAGACCGCGCTCGACGCCTTCGTCCAGATCGACGACAGAGGCAGTGTTCTCAACTGGAATTCACAGGCCGAGAAGATCTTCGGCTGGCCACGCGCGGAGATCCTGGGCAAGGACGTCTTCGACCTGATCTCCGTCGATCAGGACCGCGATGAACTCCGAGCGGCACTCGGGCGGGTGCTGCTGACCGGCGGCAGCGACGGGCTCGTCGGCGGCCGCCGCCGAGAGATCATGGTGCGCCGGCGCGACGGCCGGGAATTCAAGGCCGAATTGAGCGTCACGGCCCTGAAGACCCGCAGCGGGTTCGTGTTCAACGGATTCTTCCGCGACCTCACCGACAAGATCGCCGCGGAAGAGCGCATCCGCCAATCGGAGAAGATGGAGGCGATCGGCCAGCTCACCGGCGGCATCGCCCACGACTTCAACAACATCCTGACTGTCATCACCGGCACGATCGAGATCCTCGCCGGCGCCGTCGCCAAGGAGCCGCAGCTCGCCGCGATCACCAAGATGATCGACGAGGCGGCGGGACGGGGCGCCGCCCTGACCCAGCAATTGCTGGCCTTTGCGCGACGGCAGCCGTTGCAACCGCGCGAGATCGACATCAACACGCTGGTGATCGATACCGCCAAGCTGCTCCGGCCGACCTTGGGCGAGCAGATCGAAATCGAATCGGTGTTCCAGGACGAGAGCTGCGTCGCCCATGTCGACCCCAACCAGCTCGCGACCGCCATCATCAACCTGGCGCTCAACGCCCGCGACGCGATGCCCAACGGCGGCAAGCTGATCCTGGAGACCGGCTGGGCCGACCTCGACGAGGCCTATGCCAGCCTGTACGACGACGTCCGGCCGGGCCGCTATGCGATGATCGCCGTCAGCGACAGCGGCACCGGAATTCCATCGGCCATCCTCGACAAGGTGTTCAACCCGTTCTTCACCTCCAAGGGCCCGGGCAAGGGAACCGGCCTCGGACTTTCGATGGTCTACGGTTTCGTCAAGCAATCCGCCGGGCATATCAGGATCTACAGCGAGGAAGGCCACGGCACCACGATCAGGATGTATCTGCCGCCCGGCCGCAGTGGTGTCGCCGCTGCCGCGAAGGCAACCTCGCTGCCGATCGAGGGCGGCAACGAAACGATCCTCGTGGTCGAGGATGACCGCCTGGTGCGCGGCTACGTGCTCGCGCAACTGCATTCGCTCGGTTACGCCACCCTGGAGGCTGCGAATGCGACCGAAGCGCTGTCGATCGCGCGCTCCGGCGAGCCGTTCGATCTGCTGTTCACCGACATCATCATGCCCGGCTCCATGAACGGACGTCAGCTGGCGTCCGAGATTCAGCAGCTCCGGCCGGGCCAGAAGGTGCTGTTCACCTCCGGCTACACCGAGAATGCCGTGGTGCATCACGGCCGGTTAGACTCCGGGATCCTGCTGCTCGCCAAGCCTTATCGCAAGTCGGAACTTGCCAGGATGATTCGCAAGGCGCTGGCTGCAGAGGCGAGAGTCGAGACGTAGGAGCCGACCTGGGAGAGCCGACGCACGTTGGCGTGCCGGAGGCTTGGCTCCGGCTCAGGAGGCGCGCGAGGCCGTCATGACGATGCGGATCAGGTCCGCCGCATTCCGCGCGCCGAGCTTCTTCATGATGTTGGCGCGGTGATCCTCGATCGTCCGCGGGCTGATACCGAGCGTGCGGCCGGCTTCCTTGTTCGAGGCGCCGGCGGTAAACTGTTCCAGCACTTCGCGCTCGCGCCGGGTCAGCGGCTCCCGCCCGGGGAAATGCAGCGAGCCGATCTTTGGATTCGCATTCTCCTTTTGCCGGCGGGCAAAGGCGCCGATCGCCTCGTTCAGCCGCTCGACAATTTCACTGCCGCGGAACGGCTTCTCGATGAAGTCGAGCGCGCCGTTCTTGATGGCATTCACCGCCATGGCGATGTCGCCCTGCCCGGAGATCATGAAGATCGGCGCCGGATAATCCTCGCCATGGAGTTCCTTGAGAATATCGAGCCCGGATTTTCCCGGGATATGCACATCGAGCAGGATGCAGGCCGGCGTCCTGGTTCTAGCAACCGCCAACAACGCAGCGCCGTCCGCAAAGCAGATCACGTCATAGCCGCCGGCCGACAAGACCATCGACAGGGTATCACGCACGGCAGGGTCGTCATCGACGACAAAAATCTCACCCCTGGAAGTTGTTTGTTCAGCCATGTGCGATCACTCGGCATAGAGAGCAGAAATCATAGAAACACGTTTTATGATACCATACTCCAATGGCGTTTTGTGCATCCGTATTCGTACGGCTCAGAACCATAGCCCACAAGTAGTAGCGGGCGGCCGACGAATGCCCCAGGGAGAGGGGAATATCGGAACCGGCGGTGCCGGGTGTCGTGATGCTGCCTTGCGAGAACCGAAGTTCCAATTCCGCAACCTCCGACGTGCAGCCCCCTGATCCGACGCGTTCGCGCCAGCATCCGTGTCGTCGGCGCGACCGGCCGAGTGCAGCCTTGCCGCGATCGGCTGGCTGAATGCATGGCGCTGCGAGATCGCCGGCTTGGAAAGAGTCTGCAGCTCGATGCCGAGTGATCCCGCACAAAGATGAGCGGCACGGCGATCGTGCCGAAGCAAATCTCCGCGGCCCAATCGGGACGCGCGGTTCGCGACCACGGCCCGCAAATCGCAAGATAGGAAACGCCGCGCTCAGCCGCTCATCGCGTCCTGGGCGGCGGACGCGCTCGAGCGCTTCTTCTTGTTCTTGCCCTTGATGAACTGGATGTCCATCTCCGCGCCGTTCACGCGCACGAGTTCGCAGCGGCGGTAGGCAAGCCCGGTCGACGATAGGAGCAGGAAGAATTCCTTGAGATTGAGCCCCTGGATCGAGCCTTCGACCGTCAGCACAGCATCGTTGTCGGATATGGCATTCAGCTGGCAGTCGCGCCGCCACGTGCCGTCGATACCCATGATGCAGACGTCATAACCCCGGCTGAAGGTGACGCGCTCCGTACCTTTGTTTTCGTCAGACATCGTCGTGTCCTGACCTTTCAGTGTCCTGCGAAGCTGGCCATTTTCTGCAGCCCGCCCAATCCGGCCGCGCTCTTGGCGGACGCAGCGAGGTTCGGCCGATACAGCCCGCGCCGTTCCGCGAGCGGTTTGAAGACGTCCGTCAGCCCGACCACGGTTTCCGCCGCGCCCAGCACCAGGAATCCGTCCGGCTCCATCGATTTGGCCAGCCGGCCGAAGATGTTGATCTTGGTATCCTGGTCGAAATAGATCAGAACGTTGCGGCAGAAGATCACGTCGAACGTGCCGAGCTGGGAGAAATCGTTCAACAAGTTGAACTGGCGGTGCTGGACCATGGCGCGGATCTCGGGATTGATCTGCCAGAGCTCGCTGACCTGCTTGAAATATTTGACCAGAAGCTGGATCGGCAGGCCGCGCTGCACCTCGAACTGACTGTAGAGACCGGCCCTGGACTTCTCCAGCACCTCCTGGGAAAGGTCGGTGGAGAGGATCTCGATCCGCCAGCCGCTGACGGCGGCTCCCATCTCCTTCAGGCACATTGCCAGCGAATACGGCTCCTGACCGGTCGACCCCGCCGCGCACCAGATCCGCAGAGACTTGCGGCTGGTACGCGCACGCAGGAGCTCGGGCACGATCACTTCGCGGAAATGATCGAACGGCACCTTGTCGCGAAAGAAGAAGGTCTCGTTGGTGGTCATGGCCTCGACCACCTGATTGATCAGGCTGCTCGGTCCGTCCTTCAGTTTGTGGACTAGCTCGGCGATGCCGGGCAGTCCGGCTTTGCGCGCCAGAGGAAGCAGACGGCTCTCGATCAGGTACTGCTTGTCGGCAGATAGATCGAGACCGGATTTGTCCCGGAGCAACTTGCGCAGGAAATCATAATCGGGCTGGTTCACGGGTGGCCTCTTCTGGGCAAATCGGGAATCACGCGGATGGCTGGAGCGGATCTGATGTTCGCAACCTGCCTCCCAGACGGCGTGCGAACATTGCAATCGAACCGCTAGCTGGACATGGCCTGAAACAGGCCGACCTCCTCGAACTTGGCGGAGACGATGTCCTTGTCGAACGGCTTCATGATGTACTCATTGGCGCCGGCATTCAGCGCGCGCGAGATATGATCGATGTCGTTCTCGGTGGTGCAGAACACCACTTTGGGCTGCTCGCCTCCCGGCAGGAGCCGCAATTTGCCCAGGAAGTCGTAGCCATCCATCACCGGCATGTTCCAGTCGAGCAGGACGGCGTCGGGCAGGCGGCTCTTGCAGAGCTCCAGTGCCTGCTCGCCGTCTTCGGCCTCGACGACCTCGAACCCCATCTCTTCCAGAATGCGCCGGGCGATCTTGCGCACGACGCTGGAGTCATCGACAACCAAGCACGTTCTCATCACTTTCTACTCCCCGCTGGGACAATGACTGGCGAATCGATCAGGCGGCGAGCGCCGCCTTCGGCAGCATATCGAGCACGCGATCGACGTCGAGGATGACCATGAGCTGGCCGTCGAGGCGATGGACGCCGCCGGCGAGCTTGGCCATGCGCGGATCGAGATTGACCGGGTTCTCCTCGCGGCCATCCTCGGGCAGCCGCAGCACCTCGCCGATCTGGTCGATCAGGAGGCCATAGGACTCGCCGCGCAGGTCGACGCCGACCGCCATCGGCGGCTTGCCGTCGTCGGCCTTGGCAAGGCCGAGCCGCGCGCGCATGTCGATCACGGTGACGATGCGGCCGCGCAGGTTCAGGACGCCCGCGATCTCCACCGAGGACAGCGGCACCCGCGTCAGCCGTTCCGGCATGAACACGTCCTGCACCCGCGAGATCGGCAATCCGAACAGCTGGCCGCCGATCACGGCGGTGACATATTCGGCAACCGCGCCGTCGCTGGTTTCGGTCTTGATGCTCATCTTAACGCTACTCCTGAAACGGCTGCGGTTAGGCGGCCTGCTTGGCGGCTTCGGCGCGGGCCTGCTCTTCGACCTGTTCCTTCAGCGCCGCGATCAGCCCCGGACGGTCGAACTTGGCGATGTAGTCGTAGAACCCGGCCTGGCGGCCGCGCTCGATCGCCGCCGGCGACACCAGCGAGGACACCGCGATCACAGGCAGATGGTGCAGGTGCTGATCGGCGCGGATGGTCTCGGCGAACTCGAAGCCGTTCATCTCCGGCATCTCGATGTCGGTCACGACGATGTTGTAGCTCTGGCCCGAGCGCAGCGCCGCCAGCCCCTCGATCGCCGAGCTTGCGGTGCGCACCTTGTAGCCCGCCGACTTCAGCACCGGCGCCAGCATGTTGCGGAAGAACGGCGAGTCGTCGACCAAGAGCACCGACTGCGTCTGCGCCTCGGTCGCCATCTCCTTGCGGATGAACCAGTCGGCGAACGCCATCGGCAGGAAGTGGCCGACGTCGATCACTTCGGTGGCCTGGCCCTTGATCACCGCGGAGCCGAGAATGCCGTCGCGGGAGCCGGAGACCTGGATGTGGAGGCGCTCCTCGACGATGTCGATGATCTCGTCGACCACGAGGCCCATGGCGCGGGTCTCGTCGGCGAACACCAGGATCGGCTGCGAGCCCGAGGTCTGGACCGAGACGCCCTCCATCTGCACCAGCGGCATCAGCTGATCGCGGTACTGCACCATGTAGCGGCCGTTACTGATCTCGATCTTGTCGGCCGCGATCTCTTCCAGGCGCGTGACCAGCGCCAGCGGCACCGCCTTGGGCTGCGCCGTGCCGGCGCGGAACACCAACAGCGAGGTGAGCTGCTCGCCGGTGGTGGCGTGATGCAGCGCATGCTCGTCGGCGACGCCTTGCGAGGCCGAGCCGGCGGCGCCGAGCGCTTTCGCAATGCCGTTCGGATCGATGATCATGATCACGGCGCCGTCGCCGAGGATGGTGTTGCCGGAGAACATGTCGATGTGGCGCAGCTTGGTCGACATCGGCTTGACCACGATCTCCTCGGTGTGGAACACGCCGTCGACCACGATGCCGAAGGTCTGGCTGCCGACCTGGGTCACCACGATGAAGCCGTTCTCCGGATCCGAGGACGAGCCGTCGTCGATCCGCAGCAGCTTCTTCAGGTGCATCAAGGGCAGCAGCTTGTTGCGCAGGCGCAAGACCGCGGTGTCCTTGATGCGCTCGATGCGGTGCTCGGAATTGGCGCGCGCCCGCACCAGTTCGACCACCGCCAATTGCGGGATCGCGAAACGGTCGCCGCCGGCCTCGACGATCAGCGCCGAGACGATCGCGAGCGTCAGCGGGATCTTGATGGTGACCGAGGTGCCCTCGCCGGCCACCGACTTGATGTCGATGGTGCCGCCGATCTGGTCGATATTGGTGCGCACCACGTCCATGCCGACGCCGCGGCCCGACACCGAGGTGATGGCGGCGGCGGTCGAGAAGCCCGGCTCGAAGATGAATTTGTGGATCTGGGCTTCCGTCATCTTCTCGAGCTCGGCCTCGCTGACGAGGCCGTTGCCGAGCGCCTTGGCCTTGATCCGCTCGGTGTTGAGCCCGCGGCCATTGTCGGCGATGCAGATGATGATGTGGCCGCCTTCATGATAGGCGGAGAGGCGGATCGTGCCCTGCTCCGGCTTGCCCGCGGCGGCACGCTCGGCGGTGGTCTCCAGGCCATGGTCGGCGGAGTTGCGCACCATGTGGGTGAGCGGATCCTTGATCAGGTCGAGCACCTGGCGGTCGAGCTCGGTGTCGGCGCCGTGCATCTCGAGCTCGATCTGCTTGCCGAGCTCGGTGGCGAGGTCGCGCACGATGCGCGGCAGCTTCTGCCAGGCATTGCCGATCGGCTGCATGCGCGTCTTCATGACGCCTTCCTGCAGCTCGGCGGTGACGTTGGACAGCCGCTGCAGCGGCACCTTGAACTCGGTGTCCTCGTTGCGGCGGGCGATCTCGAGCAATTGGTTGCGGGTCAGGACCAGCTCGGAGACCATCGTCATCAGATGTTCGAGCGTGTCGACATTGACGCGGATCGACTGGTTGGCGACCTTGTCGCTCTCCTGAACCTCGGTTTCGGCGGCGGCCTTGCTGAGCCGCGAGGGCTTGGCGTCCTTCTTCGGCTCGGCCTTGGCGGCCTCGGTCTTTGCCTCGGTCTTGGCGGCGGGTGCCGGGGCGGCGGGCTTCGCCTGCTCATGCGCGGCCGGCACTTCGATCGCGGTCTCGCGGAAGGCGCGCTCCAATTCGTCGAGCGAGACTTCGCCCGGACGCAGCGGCCGCTCCAAGGTCTGATCGATCAGCGTGCCCTTCGCAACCGCCGGTTCGGGTGCCGCCGCCTCGGCTGGCGCTCCGCCCGCCGCCATGGCCGCCATGCCGCGCTCGACCATCGCCTCGAGCTCATCGATGAGGTCGCGATCGGCGCCTTCGGGCTCGGCCTCGGTCGCCTCGAGCTGTCCCAGAATGTCCTTGATCCGGTCGATCGTGGTCAGGATCAAGGTCACGGCCTCGCCGGTCACCGGCATGCCGTCGCGGAACTTGCCCATCAAGGTCTCGGCGGCGTGCGCCAGCGCTTCCAGCCGCGGCAGGCCGAGGAAGCCGCAGGTCCCCTTGATCGTGTGCACCAAACGGAAAATGTTATCCAGGATCTTGGCGTTGTTCGGCTCCTGCTCGAACCGCACCAGCTGATTGTCGACAGTATCCAGGCTTTCGCTGGTCTCCGTCAAAAACTCACGCAACAGATCATCCATCAGACTGTGCCTTCCAAGAAATGGCGTTGCGGCTACCGAGCAATCGCTATTCTGTTGGCATGTCCGGCAGCATGCCCCGCGCTCTCATCAGGCCGGGATGGGTGAGCCGTCGCGGCTGCCGCTTGGCTGAGCTCAACGGGCTTCCCTGCTTGCAAGCGTTAGGCTTTCGCTTTCTCTGTCCCGTTAATTTCGTGATCCGTTCAACTACGGAGGCTCGCTCCGTCGGTAGTCGTTGTGACCAACGCGCCGGACCGATCGGTCCTGAACGTCGCGTTCGGTGCGCCTCGCTCCACCGGCCCTCTCAGAAGCGCGATACCGACTTCACTACGGCCCAAGAGTCAGGTCTCAGGAATCCGGATCAAGGGTTCGAGGAGAATTGGCCGCAGAGGGATCAGCCGGACGATGGCCGTCTCATCAGGCCGAAGGCGGCGGGGTTGCCCCCGCCGCCTGGTTTTGCATCAGCCTGACAGCGCTGCTTAGCGCAGCAGCTGCAGCACGCTCGCCTGCGACTGGTTGGCGAGCGAGAGCGCGGACACCGCGATCGACTGGCGGGTCGACAGCGCCTGGCTGTTGGCCGCTTCCTGGTTGGTGTCGGCCAGCGTCAGGTTGGACGAGCCGGTCTGCAGCACGTTGATCAGGTTCTTGTTGAAGTCCTGACGGACCTGCACGATCGACAGGTTCGAACCGAGCGTTGAGGCCTCCGACCGCAACGACGAGCTGGCGTTGTTGAGGACGTTGAGAACCTTGTTCGCCGACGAGTTGTCGAGGAAGTCGGTGCCCGAAGTCAGGTTGCTCAAGCCAAGGCCGGTGCTGTTGAAGTTCACGCCGGTGATCGACAGCGTCGACTTGCCGGTCTCGTTGAACGTCAGCTTCAGCGTGTCGCCGTTCAACAGGTTGATGCCGTTGAAGGAGGCGTCGGCTGCGGTCGTGTTGATCTGCGCCAGCACGTTGTTGTACTGCGCGACCAAGCTGGAGCGAGTAGCCTGCGAGGTCGGATCGGCAACCGGGGCGTTCGCGGTCAAACCGGTGAAGGCCGTACCGCCGCTGACCGCGCCGATCGTGAAGGACGCCGCGTCGTTGGTCGTGGTGATCGAGATCTTGCCCGTCGAGTCGACCGAGGCCTGCAGGTTGTTGGCGGCAAGGGCCGTGTTGAGGTCGTTCAACGAGTTGACCTTGCCCGTCCCGATACCGAAGGTGATACTGGTCGGTGTGCCACCGCCCGTAGCTGCGATACTGAGCGTCTGGCCGGCCAAGCCATCGCCGACCTGGGTGAGGCCGAGCTTCGCCAGAGCGCCGGTCGAGCCTGACAGCGTGAGACCGGAGGCCGGAGGCGTCAGGGTGATGGCGCCCGTTGCGCTGATCGAGGCGGAGACGCCGGTCGACGTCTGGATTGCCGACAGCAGGTTGCCGACGGTGTCGCCGACACCGATCGAGGTGCCGGACGAGGTCGAGCCCGCAATGAACGTGAAGGTGGTGCCGTTCACGGTCAGCGTGTCGGTGGTGGTAAAGCCGGTGGCGAGGTCGTTCGAGGTGCTGCTGGCGGTGCCCGACAGCTTGGTGGAGCTGGTGATCGCAGCCGGGGTCGTATTGTCGTTGAGGACGTTCGTGCCGGTGACGGCGCTGGTGGAAGCCCCGAGCAGGGTGCTGGCAGTCGCGCCGGTCAGCGCGGCCGTGGTCACGGTCGACTTGGTGGAGTAGCCGACCGAGGTCTGCAGCACCTGGTTGGCGATCGACTTGGCGCTATCGACCAGCTTCTGCAGCGAGGTGATGCCGGTGTTGGCGGCCTGCAGCACCTGCACGCCGTTGCCGATACCATCGAGCAGATTGGAGATGTCGCTGGCCCGGTTGTTGAGGCCCTGCGCGGTGAAGAAGTTGGTCGGATTGTCGAGAGCCGAGTTGACCTTGTTACCGGTAGCAAGGTTGTTCTGGGTGGTGGCGAGAAGCTGAGCCGTCGACTGCAGCGAGAGCAGATTCTGGCGCACCGACGCCGAGAGTACGATACCTGACATTGTCATTCCCTTCTGGATGAACACAGTTGAATACCGCCGCACAGTTCTGTCGGCGATGCGCCAGACTGGTCCGCGGACTCCTACCCGTTCGTTAAACGGAGTTCCGCATATCCGAAGAGAAGGGGGGGCTGCCGTCGTTATCCCTAACTGCCGCCTAATCGGTTCGATCCAATTTGGTTCACGCGCGTTGGACGCGCCGAAGCTCAGCTTCGCGGCAGAATGAGACGATCAATTCCTTAGTGTTGTTGAGTTGCTTGTTAGCGCGCCGCTAACCATGCAAACCGGTATCGGCGCGCGGCAACGAAATCTCGACCCGCGTCTCCGGCCCCGCAGGCTCCTCGACTGTCAGGCCCCCATTCGATCGTCTGACGAAGTCATCGACCATTCCGATTTGTGAAACGAACCGGGAGGAGACCCCGGCAGCATCGGCCCTCAGCGATATCACCACGCAATTGCTTGCGCGCCGGCCCGCGGCGATCGTCTCCGAACGCCCCGCCTCGAAGCGAAGCGAGCCGCCCTCCGGCATGCTCTTCCCCGCGGCGATGCCGAGACACAACAGCGCCGCCAGAAGCTGGCCTGCATCGGCAAAAGCCGCTGGCGTCTCGGTCGCCACCTGCGTCGTGATCTCGATCTGCGTTCCCAGCGTGGGGCGAAGCAGCCGGCCGGCGTCTGTCAGAAGCTCGTCGATATCAACCCGGCACGGTTGAGGCGGCCGGCCCTGAGCAAAAGCCAAGAGCTGCGACGTCAGTCTTGCACCGCGACTCGCGGCCTCGTCGATCAACCGAGCGACAGCTGCAAGCTCGGGCCGGTCCGCCACGGCGTGCGCGAGTATGTCGATCGTTCCGGTAATGACCGTCAGGACATTGTTGAAGTCGTGAAGAATGCCGCCAGCGACCTGTCCGACGAGCGCCATGCCTTCGCTCTGACTCATCGGCGTCGGCGCGCCGGCATCCGCACCGCCACGGGGCGAAAGCCGATCGGATGTCTGTTGCTGAGACGATATCGCCATTGTTCGCATGACCTTCTTGGACTCGACGAACCAACGACACAACGGGAAATTCCCTGCAGCGCAGGCTGCGGATTGATCCCAAGGAACTCCAAATCGAACGCGAACGAGACTCAATACGCGCGGCCGTCATTCATTCGCAAACGCCCGAAGGCGGGGACCACATCCGCGCGCGAGATGTCGCACTCACATCACGCGGTCACGGCGCGGCGGGACCGGCCTCATTACCGAGATCGGCTGCGCCGCCCGACATGCGGGGCGCGACCTGCTCAGCGACCAGCAACGAATCAGCACGCCCGTTTACTCTCGGACGCGACGCCTCACTCTGTCAAATACACCGCAGACGAAGTGACTCGCTCGGCAAGATGCAGCCTCTACGACCATGAATCTCGACGTCCGCACCATGGCTGCGCCGCCCCGGATCGCTTTCATGCCGAGGCACCGGCTGTTGACCGCAGTCGCTCCTCCGTACGCGAATGATGATCGCGCCGGACCACGCCCATCAAGGCTCGACGGGGAGCCCTGCCGGACCGCCTCTGAGCAACTGCACAATAGCTCCAGCCAGTTCGGAACGGCTTTCCACCAGGTCCCAACCGGTCTTTTCCGGCCGATTTTCTCTTGTCAGAACAACGTCCAGGATTCATTCTGTGGGGCGGTCAGCGTGCATTGTCGGCGGTCCGGAGCCGCGGTACCAGCTAAGCAGGAGATCTGATTTTGGACACGGGCTCGCGCTCTCCGAATGGCTTTCTGTCGGCGCTGACTGAGGATGATTTCGAGTTGATCCGCCCCCATTTGCGGGTGGTCGATCTGCTCCAGGATTCGACTCTGGCCGAAGTCGGCGAAACGGTCGAACGCGCCTATTTCCCCCATCGCGGCGTGATTTCGCTCGTGGTCAATCTCTCACGCGGGGAGCGCGTGCAGGTCGCGATGATCGGGCGCGACAGCATCTTCGGTTCGGTGTCGGCGCTCACCGACGAGCCCCTTGCACTCAACAGCGCCGTCGTGACGGTTCCGGGCGTCGCGAGCGCGCTCGATATCGACCGCCTCCGCGCCGCGGCGGATCAAAGCCGCACCTTCCGCAACCTGCTCGCCAGACATGCACTCGCGATCTATGTGCAAAGTCAGCAGACCGCGGGCTGCAACGCGGCGCATACGGTCGAGTCTCGCCTGGCGCGCTGTCTCGTGCAAACCTACGACCTGTCCGGCGGCAGCAAGCTCTATCTGACTCAGGAATCACTCGCGCATATGATCGGCGCCCGTCGCAACAGCGTATCGCTGGTCGCGAGCACATTGCAGCAGGCGAACTTCATTCACTACAGCCGAGGCCACATCGATATCATCGATCTGGAAGGCCTGAAGAAGACCGCCTGCGAGTGTTACGCGGCAGTCAAGATGCAGTACGACCGTCTGGTACGGCGGCGTGACCGGTCCTGAAGGCACAGCGAAGGCTCGCTTCCCTCCCGCTGCACATCCGTATAATTACGGCACGCTGGCGGACCAGTTCCGAAACGCGCTTCAGCTCCTAGCAACTACTTTGCGGACCAATTCCAAAGTCCGCAGTGGCGCTCCGATTCCGACGCTCGCGTCCTGTCACGCTTCATTTGTAAAGTTCGGAGCGCCAAGCGCATAGAAAATCATTGAAGCTGGCGCGGCTTCGACGACGTACCGATGACGAATGCGCGGAGGATTTGATCGCAACTTCAAATTCACCGCACGAGAGATCCAAACAATTGTCGGAGACGGCATTAACGCGCTGTTCAATGGGCAATGATAATTGTCGTCTGCTGACGAGCGCGAGTCCGAAGGGTGACGTACCCTCTTCGTGCTGAGTATCTCGCCCGTGTTCGGCTTTGGCGAAGCGAGCGGAGTGGATTCACATGGCTTTTGATCTGTCGATGCCGATCTTGGTGGTGGACGACTACGCCACGATGATCCGTATCATCCGCAACCTGCTGAAGCAGCTGGGATTCGAGAATGTCGACGATGCCAACGATGGATCGGCCGCACTTTCCAAGATGCAGGCCAAGAAATACGGGCTGGTGATCTCCGACTGGAACATGGAACCGATGACGGGCTACGACCTCCTGCGGGAGGTTCGCGCCAGCCCCGAGCTATCGAAGACGCCGTTCATCATGATCACCGCGGAATCCAAGACCGAGAACGTCATCGCCGCCAAAAAAGCCGGCGTGAGCAATTACATCGTCAAGCCGTTCAATGCGGCGACGCTCAAGACCAAGATGGAAGCCGTGTTCGGCCCGGCCGAATAGCTCCCGCTGAAGCGGGAGCGCATCCGGATCGGACGGGAGGCATATTCGCTAAAGAGCACCGGAACATTCGGCTACCTCGGAGGCTTCGCCCCGGTTCTGCAGAGACGCGCGAGACGGTTCGCGAAACAGAATTATGCGGCGCTGCCGGGCCGCATCGACGGGGCCCACCGTGCCGGACGCGTGCAGGAGCCGCGACAACCGGCTCCAACCTAACGGTCGGCGCGCTCGTCCTGACGTTCAAAACCCTGCCGTACTTATACGGCTCTCGATTTTCATAAACGGCTAATCATGACTTGCGACACTCCCGCGAACACATAGGAGATGTGTCCATGTTTACATTCGAAACAGCTGACCAGAAGGAAGTCAGGCGTTTTCGCATCGCGCAGTTCAACGGCAGACCGGCGACTGTTAAGTCCGGCGGCGTGACCATCACGGGCCATGTGCGATCGGTGATGGAGAACGAAGCCAGCATCCCGCCGCGCTGGACCATTACCATCATTCCGATGCCGCCCAAGCGGGAAGCTCCGCTGCGCCCCACCTCGCGCGTTCGCCCCTTCGCGGAGGACTATTTCTAGTGCGGCGCCGGAGTCCTCTAGCGGGACGCTAGCCTCGGTTCTGGCGTTCGTATCATCTTGCAACGCGCCTGTTTACGAAGGTCAGAACCAAATAACGCCCGCCTCAGTCCAAGGGATAGAGCAAGGCGGCACGGACCAGTTCGGCAGTGTTGCGTGCGCCGAGCTTGCGCATCGCTTCGGCCCGATGGCTCTCGAACGTTCGCGGGCTGATTCTCATGCGCAGCGCACCCTGCTTGTTGGAATGGCCTTCGCTGATGAGCTTCAGCACTTCACGTTCGCGCGGCGTCAGCGGCTTCTGCTGGCGTGGAGACGAGATCGCGCCGCCATGCGGCGGTGCGCAGTTGCGATCGGCAACCTGCGGCGCTCCCGCTAGGGCCGGCGCGGGAGAGCCGGAGATCTGGCGAACCAACGCACAAACTCGCTCGGTCTGTTCGACCGCATTGTCCACGATCGTCTGCAGGTAGCGCCGCTCGGTGCGAGTATGTGCGATCTTCTCGCTTTGCTGCTTGATCTCGCCCATATACAGCATGAGCGCCATCAGCGAGCCATTGAGCTGACGTGCAAGCGCAGCGGCGCTCAGCTCGCCGCTCGACAGATGGGGCAGCGCAGTTACGTTGTCGTCCGAGCAGTTCCGGCTCCCGCCCAAAGGGCTGCGGTCAGCCGGCTGCTCAGACAGAGCCGGCACGGGACGTTCGTCGACGATGCTCTTGCTCGGTTGCGACATGTCCGCACTGTGCGCGAAAACATGCTTAACGAGCGTTAACTTGCCGCTCCGTATTACTACGGGTCCTCCCGCAAACCCCTGCAAATTCATGGATATTTTCGCGCCCTGGTTGCGGTTCGCCGCCACTCCCACCCGCGAGATCGCAATGCCGTAGGACAGCTGCGACCTTCCGCGCTCATCGGTGCGATCCGGGTCAATGCCTCCAGGTCGATGAGCCCTTCAGAGCAATGAGCGCGGAGATCGATGAGCCTTGGACGAGGTCCATCTACGCGCTTGGATTAATCGAGCGCGAACAATTTTGTGATCGTATCAGCCATTCTCGCCCCGGAGGCGAGCCTGCCAGCCGTTCCGAACCAATCCAGACCTCAATGGGACCGATCGACCGGATCTGGGAGTTTCTGCAGCGGCTATCGCCGCTGACACGTAGCTGTCTGCTCAGCGAACTCGAGCGCCTGGAGATGAACGGGGTAGAGATGCCGGGCTCAGCCGACATCCAGGCCCGCCTGCGCGCGGAGTTCCGCAAGGACGGAACCACCCAACATCGGACCTCGAACCCGTCGCGATACTTCTTTATGCCGCTCGAGCCGCTCCTGGTCGACGGCTCGCCCGAGCACGCCAATTCGGGGCGCATCGCGCGCAGCTCGCTGGCGCCGATCTGGGAATGGATCAGCCGCGACCTGCTGCCGACCATGGCCCGCGACTACAACGCCCAGATGAAGGATCTGATCGCGTACGACAAGCAGCGCGAGCTTCGCCAGGTCGCCAATGCGTTCCAGACCAAGGTGACGAAATCCTTGGAGGGCGTGCTGGCGCGGCCCGATGGAGCCGAGCAGGTGCGCAGCAAGCTCAAAGCCTATACGGCCGCTCCCTCCGTGTTCAACGATGTGACGAAGCTGATGCGGGTCCTCCAGGCGCGCGAGGAACTGGCGAGGTTCAACGACACACTGCCCGAGCGGATCGTCGAATTCGATGATCCGCAGATCAAGAAGATGACCAACCTGCTGGACGGCTTTCGCAAGAAAAGCCCGGAGGCGGTCCCGTTCGCGCTCGCGCTGGTCGCCAAGCGATTGAAGGAGCCTTGGCAGTTATTGCGCCTTGCCACCAAGGCAGCCCCGAGCAAGAACGCGGCCGATGTCGCCGCGACCCCCTATGCGATCGCGGTATCGATGGCGCTCGACCAGCTGGAGGGCAAACGGCTGGCACTTCGGATGGCCTTGAAGAACAACCGCGTGGTCGTGGCCAAGGAGATCCTGACCGACATCTACAACACCGAATATGCCATGCAGGTGCGGATCGATCGGATCGAGGATTCCGACTGGGGCAGGCGGCTGCAGAGCATCATGCAGGCGATCGAGACCATGGTTGCAGCCGAGGTGAGCCGGTTCCCGGAGGAGGTCGGTCATGTGCTGGGATCGCGGCGGCTCCGCAGCTACCGTTCGCTCGGCGGCCGGCTGACCTATCTCGCCTACAAGGGACGTGATGCGATTCAGGACGGAGCCACCTTCTGCAAGCGGTTGATCGGTCAACACTCCTAACTGCAACGGAGGCTTTGCCGGTGCAGTCCGGACCCGATCACCGATCGATCCGCTCCGAAACGCGATCACGAGCGCCGTCGCCACCCTAGAAACGTGTCCAGGAACCGCCCGGAAAACACGAATCTGAGCCACCAATAGGCCAATCGTCGTGTCGTCATCAGGTCAACCTCGTCGCCACGTCGGGCGCCTCATCGATATCGCAGCGCGCAACGATCGCGTGTGAGTTGCTTCACATTTGCCGGAGAGGCGCCCGGTCGGCCAACCTTTGCGGTTTACGGGCCGGCGCCTCGCATCGAAGATCGCGGGCGGCCGGCTTGCGACTGCGACATCCGGAGGCATGAGATGAGACCGACCACAGCTTTTCTGACCGCGCTCGCCGTGCTGATATCGGGCCCAATTTTCAGTTCCAGCAGCATCGCACAGGCGCCGCCGGCCAGCACCGCCACGCCGACGCCGGACAATGCCGTGCTGCTGACGGTGTTCTTCAAGCACGACCAGTCGCGCCCCTTAAGCGAGCTGAATGCGCAGCTGGAGAAGCAGGGCTTCTACAAGGCGTTCCCGCCTCCGGGCGTCGAGGTCGTGAGTTGGTATGTGATGATGGGAATCGGTCAGGTGGTAACGTTGCGACTGCCGGCATCCCGGCTGCGCGAAGTCAACCGCATCCTGGAAAGTACCGCCTGGGGTGCCTATCGCACCGAATTCTATCCGACCTATGACTACAAGGCGGTCGGGCTCGCGGCGCATGACAAGGCCGCGCAATAGCCGCCGTTATTGCAACCAGCCCGGCGTGACATGCGATGTCCCCTCCTCATTCACTGTGCGCAATCCTTCCCTGTAACGATCTCGACGCGTCCGAGAGGTTCTATCGGCGGCTGGGTTTCACCCGGGCCGATCAACCTCGCGATGGGATGGCCGACGAGTACCGTATGTTGTCGGACGGCAAAGGCGCGTCGCTGCATCTCACCCGGGCCGAACCGGAATGGCTGATCCCGGGCCGCAATCCCTTCGGGCTTTATCTTTATGTCGATGACGTCGACGCGCTGGCGGCCGAATTCCGCGGCGAGACGGTCGAGCCGAACGGCGCGGAAAACAAGCCCTGGGGTATGTACGAATTCTCGTTGTCGGATCCGGATCAAACGCTGGTGCGAGTCGGACGGCCGCAGCGACTTTCGGATCGAACGGCGTGATGCGTTCGGCAATCACACGTCGATCCAGTGGATGAGATCGGCCGAGCCTCTCGTCGCCGCTAATCCTTGACCATCCGCTCGCGCGCCGATTTGAAGCCGGCGACGAAGCGCGCCAGCGTCTCCGACGTCTTGCCTCGCGGCAGCATCACTTCGATCAGAGAAAACTGGCCGCGCCGTTGCACGGCCCGATCCAGCGCCACGGCAAGCTCACCGCGCGTCGCCACACGCTCGCCAACCCCGCCGATCGCGTTGGCGACCTCCGCAAAATGCCAATCATCGAGATTGTTGAAGCGCGATTCCGGCTGGAACACCCGCAGCATTTCCCAGCTGCAATTGTTGAACAGCACCACAATGGGGTCGAGGCCATAGCGGCGGCAATTGCCAAGCTCCCAGCCGGTCATCTGGAAGGCGCCGTCGCCAACCAGGATCAGCGGCCGCAGCCCCGTGGCGGCAACACCGAGGCCGGCGGGCACGCCGAAACCCATGCCGGCATAATAGCCGGGCGCGGCCAGCGCGGTGTTGTCGATCTCCATCGCCGTGAACAGGCAATCGCCGATATCCGACGTCATCGGCATCTTGCCGTAGCGGTCGAACAGGTCGTTGATTGCGGTCGCGACGTCGGACGGCGCGAGCAGCTGATCGTCGTGGGGCAAGTTGCGCGGATAGACCGAACGCTGCCGCGGCAGGCCGGTGCGCGGAGGCTGCGGCGTAGCGTGGCTCTCCAGCGCGGCGATCAGATCGGCAAGCGGCATGTCGCGATAGACATGATGGCCGATCTGCACCTCGCGGCTCGAGGCCATGATGGTTCGGCGCGGGTCCGGCGCCCGGTTCGACAGCGCGAAATTGGTGTCGGAGAGGATGACCCCGAGCATCAGGACGAGATCGGCCTCCTCCACCACGCGCGTGATCGCTGGATCGCCCGCGGCGCCAAGATAGGTGCCGGCGACGACGTCGTCGGCCTGATCGAGCAGACCACGCCCCATGAAGGTCGTCACCAGGGGAACGTTGAGCTTGCGCGCCAGCGACGCGATCTTGTCTTCGACGCCATAACGGCGGATCTCGACATCGACCACGATGACCGGCGCCGACGCACGTTCGACACGTGCAAGGATCTCCTCGACGCATTCGCGGAGCGCCTCGAGATCGGCCCGCCGGGCCGGCAGCGGCACCACCGTCTCGACCTCGGCATCGACCATGTCGCGCGGAAACTCCAGATAGACCGGCAAGGACATTTCCCGAGCACTCCGCAGGACCCGCGCGATCTGCGCCGGCGCGGTCGCGGGATCGTTCAGCACCGCCTGATCGCAGGTGATCTCCTTGAACACGGCGAGCTGGGTGTCGATGGTGCGCGCCTGGTGATGCAAGAGGAAGCCGGAGACCCGCTCACGCGCGCCGGGCGCGCCGGCAATCACCACCACAGGCGATCGCTCGGCGTAGGCACCCGCGATCGAATTCACCAGATTGAAGGCGCCAGCGCCATAGGTCACGACGGCGACGCCGAGACCACCATGATAACGCGCGGATGCGTCCGCGGCGAAACCGACCGCCGGCTCATGACTCAAGGTGAAGCTCGGCAGGATGTTGCTTTCCTCGATCACCTTGAACAGCGGCAGAACAAAATCGCCGGGAATGCCGAAGATCTCGCGGGCACCGTGATCCTTCAGAGCCGAGAGAAGCGCGTAGGAAAGAGCAGGCATCGAATGTCCTGAGATAGCTCGTTGCGACGGTGCTCCACGATGCGCCGCTCACGGCCGACGCGCAAGAGCCGCGACCGGCCGGCAGAAGCGCCCAGCCCTCGCATCCGCATGGCACGACTGAACCAAACGGTCGAACAGGTCTTGTTGCTCCGGAGGATCCGACCATGAGTAGCAAGCGAGCAACTCGCACCCGCGGACGGCAACCCGCCGACCGCTCCCCGCGCCCACCTCGCGAAAGACGATTAGGATGCAGCGTTGCATGAGAGACAACGGCATCCGTGCCAGGATTGCGTGCGACGCCATCTTCCGGGGCTATAGGCATGGCACGGCCGTGCCGTCACTCAACTGGCCGGTCGAAGCTTCCTGCACACCGCGCGCGATCTCATGACCGGCATGGCTGGCGACGTCCGCTATAGTCGAGATAGGTCTCGCTTTTGGGATCGTAACTGCGGAAGTGAAGGCAGCCGGGCCGGTCGCGGCGGCTCATGCGCGATCCCATGTCGTTCTGTTGCGGCATGTCCGTGCGCTTGTTTTCCGGACCTGTCTGTTGCGGCTGGACCGTCGCAGCTTGCGACGCCTTGAGCGCATCCTTCCCCGGAGAAGCAGCCACAGCCGCGCTCGAAGCAGGCGGAGCTTTCGATTCTGATGGCGCGGACGCCTCCTCCGTCCCTCTGTGACGTGCGATCAGGTCCTTGCACGCAAAGGGAAACACCATATTCCCCGCCGCGGTGACTCCGATCGGCATGCATCCTCCCGGTGGCGGCTCCCCAAGCGCGGCGCCGGGACCACCGGCAGCGCCATTATTGACCGAGCCAGTGGTCTGGGCAGCCCCATGGCTCACGATCAGAAGCAGCTGGCAGGCAATGCCAACGCAAACCTTTGTCTTGAAAAACAAATCAACGCCCCACGCGGTACTCTACTTGCCACCCGGAAAAGGGATGGCGGACCTTCCTACCCTGTCGCCGAAATTTTGGCACCTCTTTGTGGCAAAACGATCTCTTCCACCCGCCGGAATTCGCATCGAGAAAGGCGGGACGCCGCACCGATGCCCGCTCTGCGCGTGCTCCGATCCGAAATTGATGCCGACCGCCGACGCATGCGCGGACAAACCGATCGGGCTTTATCGTTTGCCGCGTCAGCCTGCGATATCGAGGGTTGCGACCGCATAGCCATGCCGGATCGTGCGGTCGAGCACCGGATCGATGATCTCGAAGTCGAAACGCTCGGCCGGGCGAATGCCACCCTTGGCGGCAAAGGTGCCGCCGAACATCGCGGCGCCCTCAGGCAAGCCGGCATCGCCATAGCGTCGGGCAATCAGGTCCTCCGGCGCCAGCATGGCGTCGAGCCGGCCCTCCTGATAGAGCTCCCGCGTGCCATCGATGGTCGCGTATGCGCGCAGCAGGATGCGGTCCCAATGCGCTGAAATCTCGTCGTAACGCCACAGCTCCGGCGCGACAGGCTTGTCGCACATCTGCTTCGACACCGTGATGTTGTAGGTCTCGACCTTGCGGTCGGTGTGATCGGAGCCGACGCCGACATAGAGCGTGCCGCCGGAACGAAGCAGCACGAATTCGACCTCGCCGCTCGAGTCGCCACCGCTCACCTGGATCGTATCAGCCGTGGTCAGGCGGCTCGCTGCGACTTCATAGTAGATCGGCGTGGATGCGGGCCGCGGGATGCCGAGTGCCTCGAGCTCCGCGATATGCTTATCGCGCGCGACAGGATCCCGTCCGGTCCAGCCGGCGATCACCAGGCGATCGACCGCAATGCGCCGTTTCGACGCGCTCTTATCCTGGTGAACCGTGAACTCGATCGTCGTCCCGCTCATCGCATCGCCTTTCCACTTGCCTCTAAGCCCGGTCTCTCCGTCCTGGCCGCGGGAACCCGGCTCGCGCGCCGCCGTTGTCGCAAAGGACAGAAGGAGCGTTGCGATGGCCGACAACAGGGATCCGAAGCAGAAACAGCCGGGCGAGAAGGATGCCGGAAAGTATCACTACAATCCGGGCAACCAGTCGGGCAAGGTCGCCGACATCGTCAAGCCGGAAACCGAGCGCGCCAACAACCGCGATCGGATCGAGAATCGCGACGAGCCCCACGGCCGTTAGGTTCGAATAGCCGGTTCAGGCACGCTCGCCTTCGAGGAGAAAGGCAAGGGCGTCCTCGCAGGGCGCCTCGACCTTGAGCGCGAGGAGATCGTCGGCGCGGGTGCGGCCGAGATTGACGGCAGCGATCGGAACGCCGCGCCTGGCCGCAGCCTGCACGAAGCGAAAGCCGGAATAGACCATCAGCGAGGAGCCGACGATCAGCATGGCATCGGCGTCATCGAGTTGCGCCAGCGCCGTGGCGACGACATCGCGCGGCACGTTTTCGCCGAAGAACACGACATCCGGCTTGAGCACGCCGCCGCAGGCCGCGCACGCCGGCACAACGAAGCAGGAAAAATCCGCGCGCTCCAAGTCGGCATCGCCGTCCGGCGCAGCGGCGGCGTCCAGCGCGAGCCAATCCGGATTGGCCCCCGCGAGCGTGGTTTGGAAATCCTGGCGTGACGTCAGCGCACCGCAGCCCATGCACCTGACACGATCAAGCCGGCCATGCAGGTCGATCACCGCGCGGTGGCCTGCGGCCTGATGCAGGCGGTCGACATTCTGGGTGACGAGCAGGCGGCAGCTGCCCTGCGCCTCCAGCCGCGCCAGCGCGTGGTGAGTAGAGTTCGGCCGCGCCAAGCCGAAGCGCTGCCAGCCGATCAGGCTCCGCGCCCAATAACGCTGCCGGGTCAACTGCTCGCCGATGAAGGCCTGGAAGCTGACGGGCTGCGTCCGCTTCCAGTTGCCCAGCCGGTCACGATAATCGGGGATGCCGGAATTGGTGCTGCACCCTGCTCCGGTCAGCACGAACAGGTTCGGATGCCGACCGATGAAATCCTCGAGTGCACGCTGTTCGACCATGTCGCATGATCTAGGCGGCTTTCGCACGATTGCCAGGGCGGTAACAGGAGATGTCCCGACGGCCGCAAGGGATGTCTTCCCTCCGCCATCGACGGGACTGGTTCAGCCCGGTTACTTGTCCTTGCGCAGGAGGCATACGACGCGGCCGAGCGTTTGCACCCTGCCGGCTGCGATCGGCGTCTCGATTTCGTGCCTGAGGGCCTCGGCGGCCTTATTGCAGAGCTGCTCGGTGGAGAAGGTCTGGATCTGCTGCGTGGTCGGCTGGGTTGGACTGCCATAGACGATCCATTGCAGCGAAACGAAAAGGACCCATTCCATCAGAAGCTCCAGTCAACGGTTCAAATCGAAATGCTAATTCGCTAGGCTCGAGGCCCGGCTCGCGAACATGGGTGAAGAATGCAATTGAAAGTGGCGGAGCTCTTGGTCGTAGGCTCAGCCTGCCCGCGCTGGTCCAATCCGGGGTGTCTGCCCGCCGCGATGCATCAGGCAATCTGGTGCGCGACACCGGGTCATATTCACCCGCAGGTGTCAATCAGGGATCAGCGAACAATTGTTCAATCAGGAATGCGCCGGCCCGGCCGTCCATCGCCAATCGCCGGACAATCGAACGGCGCTGAGCACGACGTGGTTGGGCGGCCGATCAACGTGAAAACGGCGCGCGGACGCGGGCCCCTCACCACCAGATCATCGGCCGGTCCGGGGCGCCGCAAACCACCGCGCGGCGGTAGCGCACGCCCCGTGGCGTCTCGACTGCGACGCGCTTGATGCAACCGGGGTAGATCGCGAGATTATAGTGGAACGGAGTAGCCGCGAACGACCCATGGAGCCGACACAGCTGGCTGAGATCGGGGCCGCATTCCGTGAGCGGATAGAGGCCTCGCGCGGATGCCTGGCTCGACAGAGCTGCCAACGCCGCGATGGCGACAGCGGCGATCCTGGTGACGTTCGACATCGGGTAGTCCCTCGCCCAGAGTTTCAACGATTGCTAAAGCACCATAGACTGGAACAATAGGGTTCGCCAACCTGCTCCTCGATTTCGACCACAACGCCTTGCTGCGATCCGTCCTACCTCGGCAGGGGCAGTGCCTTCAGCACCGCTCTCACAATGACCGGCGCAGCAAGCCAGATATTTCAATGTCCGGTATTTCAATCATGATGCGACTTCCGGCGAAGGACCGATGGATCGGCCGACCACCGACATGACCAGTGACACTCCGAAACAGGACGAAAAGGGCGCCATCTCGCCGTTCGGCCAGGAGATCGAGTTCGCCCTGATTCTCCAGAAGATGATCAACGTGGTGAAGGATGATCCGGCGCAGATGCGGCTGGCGATCTACGAGTTCGCGCGGGCCCGGCTGAAGATCGACGCAGCCGACACCACCGATGCCGAGCGCGGGCGGATGGCGGAGGCGCTGGAAACCGCGATCAAAGGGGTCGAGCGGTTCTCGCTCCGCGACGATGACCTCCTGCGCCTGCCCGCCGCTGCCGAGAGCCAGGGCGACAAACTGCTGCCAACGACATCGACGGGCATTGAGACCGTGGAGCTGACCGAAACCTCCATGGTGCCCATCGATCCGCCGATCCAGGACATCCTGGTCCCGGAACGGGTGTCGGTCTACCGGGACGCTCCGGTGCGGGAGGTTCGCAGGCCATCACGGTCGGCGCGGCTCGCGCGCGCGGGCATCGCCGGCCTGCTGGTGCTGGCAGGTGGCGTCCTATTGATGTCCTTTCGCCACCAGTTGACAGCCTTGGGCGACCGCCTGGCTCTCTTCCATGCGCCAGTCCGGCCGATCGCCGAACCCGGCACGCCTCCGGCGCCAGCGGCCAATAACGCGCCTGCTGCACCGTCAGCCGCCTCGCTGGCGCCTGCTGCACCCGTAGTACCAGCCGTGCCGCAGCCCCCGTTTCCCGTTCCCACTGATTACGGCGTCTACGCCCTGATCAACGATGAGCTGGTCGAGCTGCAACAGCTCACCGAGCGAGTCCCCGACAAGCGGATCGCGATATCGACGCCGGTCACTCAGCCAAGCCACACCACGCTCGCCGACGGGCGGGCCAAATTCATCGTCTATCGGCGAGACATGGCCGACACCGCGCCGGACCGGATGGATGTGCGGGTGGTCGGTCGGGTGGTGCGGGCGCTCTCGTTCGATGCGAAGGGCAAGCCGGTCTTCTCCGCCGTCACCGACGCATGGAATATCCGCAGTATCGCTTATGAGTATCGGGTCAGGCCGGTGCCGGGAAAACCCGAGATGCTGCTGGTGCAGCCGGAGAAACCTGACTTCGTCCTGCCTGCAGGACGCTACGCGCTCGTTCTGAAGGACCGCGGCTACGACTTCACCATCAGCGGGGCCATAACTGACCCCGCACAATGCCTTGAGCGAACGGACGCTGCGAACGGGGTGTTTTACTCAGCCTGTCAAAAGCCTTAACCGAACGCTCGCCTGCCGGCGCGTCCGAGGCGTCATCGAAGGCCGGAAACTGCGCCGGACGCAGGACGGCGCGAATCACCAAGCCCGCGAGATAGCTGCTTTGCAGGATCGTCTGCGCGATCATGACGATCGCAGCGGTCCAAAGGAAGGTGAAGCCGGCCTGCAGGGAAAAACCGATCGACAGCAGGAACACAATCGCGACGTGCACTAAAAGAATCTTCAGTCGGGACGTGAGTCCGGCGGCGAGTCCCAAGATCGCCAATACAAGGGCCGCGTACCCCATAAGCAACGTCCCTCCCGTTCGCCGTGATTCGAACTTCACACATGCGGCGCACGTCGCCGCGATGCCGCCTCATATGAGAGATACCCAGAGATCCGAATCAGCAACACTCCCGCCACACTCGTCATCCCAAGCAACCTGCTGAGCCGAACCACGAATCGTAGCGTCGGCCAATCAGATTACAGCTTCTTAAGTTAATCGGCTCAAAAAAAACGTCAACGCGTAATCGCCCGGAGCATCTACTTGCGATTGCGATTTTGTGGCAAAATTCCGCCGAACACTTCCAAGTAACCGTCGCTCAACGGCCTTGTGCTTCCATTGTCACAAACAGTTTCCTCGGCCCGCCAAGGCAGTCCGAGCCGCAACACCGTGCGGCCGGTCAGGCAATGATTGGTACCTTGGTAGGCCAGAGTGTGACTGAATTACCACGACGTTGCAAAAGCAGAGATGGCGGAGCAGTACGATCTTTTACCTAGGTAAGTCGCCAAGTAGGTTCATAGCCGGATGGAACCGCCGTTTTCCTCCGTTCGTGAGGACGCGGCGCGGGGAAAACAAATTATTTTTATCGCATCCGAGGGTGGGTTTTGAGAATCCTTATCAATCCGCGTTCGACGCGTGGAGCGGCCAACGTTAGCGGGGATGCTACCCGCAACAGCACTCCGAACCGATTGCGGCACCTGTGCGGAGGCTCGCGCTCGCTCATCGTCCTGGCGCTGTTGGCATTGCTGCCGGGCTGCTCGCTGCTTCCCGGAACGGGTCCGAACAGCGACGCAGTGAATAGCAACCCGACGGCAAGCGTCCGGTCGAACACCGCGCTGCCCTATGCGCTGGTCGACGTCAGCGCTGAAACCATCGGGTTTCTGTCGCAGCCGAACCTGATCTCGTTCCAAGGCATCTTCCCCGACAAACGGCCAAAGCCCGAGCAGGTGGCCGGCGTCGGCGACATCTTGAACATCTCGATCTTCGAAGCCGCGCCCGGCGGCTTGTTCACGCCCGCAACGGCCGCGGGTGCTCGTCCCGGCAACTTCGTCGACCTGCCCGCACAGGCGGTCGACCAGAAGGGCAACATCACCGTTCCTTATGCCGGCGAGATTCCGGCCGCCTCGCGGACCTTGCCCGAAATTCAGCAGGCGATCGTTGCGCGGCTGCGCAATCGCGCAATCGAGCCGCAGGTCGTGGTCAGCCTGAACCAGCAGCATTCCAGCGTGGTCAGCGTTCTCGGCGACGTCAACACGCCCGGCGTGCTGGCGTTGAACAGCGTCGGCGAGCGACTCCTGGCCGTCATTGCGCGGGCCGGCGGCCCGAAATACGAGGCGATCGAGAGCTACGTTACGCTGCAGCGCGACGGGAAGCGCGTGCGGGTGCTGTTGAGCCGCGTGGTGCACGATCCCAACGAGAACATCTTCATCCGTCCGAATGACGTGATCTTCCTTACCCGCGAGGCTCCGACCTTCACGGCACTCGGCGCCCTCAATCAGAACGTTTTCGGCTTCAACTCCGAGATTGCCTTCGACACCGAGACCCTCACGCTGTCGCAGGCGATCGGCAAGGCGGGCGGTCTGAACGATCAACAGTCGGATCCCGCCGAAGTCTTCGTTTATCGCTACGAGGACCGTTCGCTCCTGCAGAAGCTGGGCATCGATACCACCCGGTTCACCTACGATCGCATTCCGACGATCTATCACGTCAATCTGCGCGACCCGTCGGGCATGTTGCTGGCGGCAGGCTTCCAGGTGCGGAGCAAGGACGTGATGTACGTCGCCAACGCGAAGGTGGTCGACTACTACAAGCTCCTGACCCTGATCAACTCCACGGCAAACACGACGTCGAACACGGCGAATGCAGTGACCAACGTCAACACGGCGGTGAAGACGAAGTGGTAACCTCAATCTAGCAGCCGATCTGAGTCGGGGCGGCTCGGCGCTGCTTGATTGGGGATGACGGTGAAGGCGATCGGTTCCGTCCAGCTTTGGGTCACGATTGGCGCGCTGACCCTCGCACCGCTGTTCTTCGGATCGGTCGACCGCGTCTGGGTATCGGTGTGGACGGTCGTGCTGTCGTTCGGCACGATCTGCGGCGTCGCAGCCGCCCCGTTGAGCGCCGGTCAGCGCCGCGTGCTTCTGGTGTTGTCCCTGATCGCTGCCGCCTATGTCTTGGTTGCAGTCATCCAGGTGATCCCTGGGCTGCTGAGCGGTCTTGACGACCCGATCTGGCTGCGGACCAAGGACCTGCTCGGGCTGGATGTTGCGCCGCGGATCTCCAGCCGGGCGGAGATTCCGCCGATCGCGATCGGTCATTTCCTCCTTGCGGTGACGTCCTTGCTCTGCGGCTTCTTCGTCGGGACCTCTCGGCGCAAGACAGACAAGCTGATCATCGCAGCGCGCTATTCCATTCTGCTCTATGCGATCTACGGCCTGGCCGCGCTCGCCTTGACCCCAGACCTGCTGCTATGGGCGCCAAAGGTCGCCTATCGGGGCAGCCTGACTGCCACCTTCGTCAACCACAACACCGCTGCAACGTTTATCGGCGCCGGAATGATCCTGTGCTCCTGTGCAGCCTTCCTGACGCTGCAATCGCTGCAATGGTCCTCCCTCAGGGTTCTGCTGTTGACCCCGGCTAATGAAGCCGTGGCATTCGAACTGGTCCTCCGTGCGTCGGCAGCGCTGATCTGTTTGTTTGCGCTGCTGCTGACCGGCTCACGCGGCGGCCTGATTTGCTCCAGCCTCGGCCTTCTTGTCGCGCTCGGCCTGATGGTGCCACACCAGTTCAGAGCCCGGTCCTGGGTTGTGGCCGGCTCGATCATCGCCGCCCTGACCGTCACATTCGCCTGGCTGAGCGGCACAGGCCGGATCGGAAGCCAGGGCGCATTCGACGTGGGACGATGGGCCGTCTACGAGATATCCTTGGAGGTTATTCGCCAGCGGCCGCTTCTGGGCGCAGGCCTCGGCACCTTCGCCGATCTCTTCCCTTCGTTGCGCACCACCGACTTCGAGAGTTGGGGCGTTTGGGATTTTGCACACTCGACCATTCTCGAGATTGCTTTCGAGATGGGGATTCCTCTGGCGCTGGCGTTCGTACTTGCTGCCTTGGCCTCTGTGCTCGTGCTGGCGCGCGCCGCACTTCGCTCGGTCGACCGGCGCCGCAGCTCGTTCGCCACCCTGGCCGGAATTGCGGTTCTGACCTATCTGCATGCGATGATCGACTTTTCACTCCAGATACCGGGCTATGCGATCGTGTTCGGGATCCTGCTTGGCTGCGGGCTTGCACAAGCGACCGCAGAGCATCGCATCAAGAGCCTGACGTCAGCTGTAGAGCCCGCCCTGCGTTAGCGGCGGTCACGCCCCCAACTGCACTGTTGACCGCGGTCAACGACACCGCCTGCGGCGGGAGCGCTTTCGTACACCGTGCACGCTCGCGATTTGCCGCAAATCGGCGCCGTTCCGATCGCAGGCGATCCGATTCAAGCGCAGAGAACTAGTTCGGTTGGCTCGTAACTGCCGATGGGGAGAGTTCGCCGCTCACGCGCGTCGGCCGCAGCAAAGAACGATGCGAACTGACGGACTCAGCATGCGCGTGTCGTGGTTCGGAAATTGGCTTCGGTCCCGCGAGCCAGGTTCATCAAGCGTGTGAACCGAAGCCTGCTCGCATCAAAGGTCCTGGTATTCTTCGGATTCGAACGACCCTTGAGAAGATCGCTGCGGATGAAGCGAGCTTCGGGTGCGCGGCACGAGCCTCGCCACACGCGTCTTGTGTTCGCTACGCGCCACCATCGGAGACTTGACTGCATACCAGAAGCGAGGATCGTCGGCTGACTGGATCTTCAACCATCGGTAACGAGTCCGCTGCCAAGGCAGGATTGCTCGTGTGAGGTTGTCGAGGACCATGTCGCCGCTGGTCGTTGCCACGACGAGCACGAGATGACCGAGACCTTCAGGAGTCTTGACGACGGCCAGTCGCAACGCCCTCGTCGACAATCCGTTCTGTGCCAAGTCGTGTCGCTTGGTCACCGCGTAGTCGTTGCAATCGCCGAACACCGGCGCAATGCTCCAAGCGCTTTGCAGGTCCGATCCGTAGCGCTTGACGGTCGGCGAAATCTCCGCGTTCACGGTGCGATTGACGCGGTCGAGAAGCTCCGTCTTCTCGGCATTCAACCCGATACGCTCTTCGCCGGACGGATCGGAGCGGCACTCCGAGGGATAGCGCAGGCAGAAACGAACATGCTGGAATGGAGCCAGCGTGGGCGCGCCTTGCTCGATCGCAGACGGCGCAATCGGTTCGCCAACCCATCGATCACGAGCATTTGCCGCAGTTGCGGCGAGCCCGCACGCGGCAAGCACAGAGATCAAGAACGCCGATCGTCGCGCCATGTCACACTACCTAGTCGGAGATACGCGAGCCTCGGAGGGTTCGCTACTGCGGCAAATTCTGTCCTTCGCGGGTTAAATCTTCGCTATTTGTAGCAGTTAACGCTTTTTTTGATGGGAGAGCAACAGGTTGTATCGAATCGGGCCGGTATATCAATGGGGGAAATACGTAGAAAATATAGGCTGGTCGAGAGTGACTGGTGTTCGCAGCCGAAGCAGACCTCAGACCAGCACTGTTGGAGCGATCTCGGATCCGCAGCCTCACCGCGCGGCTAGAGGATCTCACTCCAAAGCGTTTTGATACCCAGAAATGCAGAGTGAGTGATCTCGACGACGCCCCATCCCAGAAATATGAACCACGCGCCGATCGTCGCGAGGATGAGCAGAATGGTCAGTACGACAGCGACGCGTCGGCCGGGCGGAACATCCGGGAAGAACGGCTTGTCCTCATTCTCCGTGCCGATCGGATCGAAATCGATCATGGGTGTCATTGGCGGTGCTCAAGACATTCGGCCAAAAAGCATCACAGGACGGCGCACAGGCTGGAAGCCAGCGAGGGCTTCAAGCCGGCATCTCCGGTCGTCGGAAGTAGGAAGCTTCGAGTCTGGACGGGGCTTGATCCCGCACCCCGACGTCACCGCATATTGGTGGTCTCGGGGCTCAGCAAACATGATCCGGCGGCAATCAAAGATCACGGCCGGATCGGATCAGCAGGCATTTTCGGCAAACAGAACGGCGGGAATGGTCACGATGATGATCTTGGCATCGAGCGCGACCGACCAGTTCTGCGCATAGAACGTGTCGTAGGCGACGCGTTTGTCGTAAGTGGTCGAGCTGCGGCCACTCACCTGCCATAGTCCGGTAATTCCGGGCCGACAGGCGAGATACGCACCGATCGAGCTCGCATAGCGCTCGAGCTCTTCCTCGGTCACCGGTCGCGGACCGACGATGCTCATTTCGCCCTTCAGCACATTGAACAGCTGCGGCAGCTCGTCGAGGCTCGACTTGCGCATGATCGCTCCGAAGACGGTGACCCGCGGGTCGTTGCGCAACTTGCGTGTCGACGCCCATTCCGCTGCGGCCCGAGGATCAGTCGCCAATAGGTGGCGTAGCCGCTCCGAGGCATCGACCGCCATGGTGCGGAATTTCAAGCATTCGAACGTCTTGCCGCCGAACCCCACACGCCGATGCCGAAACAGGGCCGGCCCAGGCGAGGTGGCGATCGTCAGAACGAAACAAAGCAGCAGAAGCGGCGCAAGCAGGACGATGCCGGACAGGGCAATGACGACGTCCAGCACCCTCTTGTAGGCCATCCCTACCGGCTGCTTACCCTGCGGCCGGCGAGTCTTCGTACGAGTAATATCAAAAGCATTTCGTGTATCGGCAAATATATCCATTCCGGTACTCCGGTACGATTCGAACACACATCCTCCGGATCGCAATTTAGATTTTCTTTTTCATCTTCTTTTACTGATTGTTTATCAAAACCTCTGGCAACGCACAATCAGCAGAGATGCGACCCAAATACCGAATGCTGTTAAGCTAAACAGCTAACCGTACGATGCTTTTGGCTATCGAGCGGATCCCATCTTGCCTCCCTGATACGGTCGCAAATCACGTTGCCGTGCATTCTCAGCTTTCAAATATGTCATAAGGCCGACCAAAAAGTTTTCGCTTTCGGAATCTTTTAACCATATCTCGCAACTGAGGCGCGACGAACACCTCGTACGGTCCCGGGGTTGCACATTCGTATCAGTTGCGGTTAGCCCCGTTTGCGAAAGTCGGGTCGAATGCACTAGCGGAATCAGTAGTCTAGTACAGCTTTGGACCTGTTATTGGTTGTGGAGCACGCGGGGTCCCTCTGAACGAATGTCAGGTCCGCCGCGCGAGCTCGGCAACGAAAAGCATGCTGATACCGTCCGACCGGCCGCAGAAGGAAGCGACGATGGTCCGCTGCGCGAGGGCATCGATATCGGTCATGGCCCGCTGTAATCCGCCGGCCGCTCCAATGCGGCACGCCCGGATCGGCGGCTTCATTCTGAGGACTGCAGCGCACGGCATGGCGCGTGCGGGGCGTTGCGACTGGTGAGGACGATGACGCCCGGCGGCTGTCGCCACATCATCCGTCGCCACGTCATCCCTGGCCGAAGGTTCGAATTGCTTCACGGGTGGAGCTTGCCATCGGCAGCGCGGCAAGTGACCCGTCAGCTGTCCTGTCAGCGCTGAAGCTGCTGGAGCATCGCGGCGAAGGCTTCTCTGCTCTTCACATCGAGCTGGTCGATCCGCACCTGGAGCAGGGCTCGCGTGGAGCCCGATGCGCCCAGATACAGGCGCGCAGGAATCTCGGGGAGCTTGTCGCGGATCAGGTTCTGGAATTCGGTCAGAACCTGCTCCCGTAGTGGCTCAGGAACGGTCTGGATGATGGGAATCGTCACCATCATTCGGCGCAGCCCGAGCCAACCTTCATGGGGTGAGATTTCGTAGGAGGTCGCGAGCAAGTCGAAGGCGTGACGGTCACGCCGTCCGTGCTCGACCTCAAGTCCGAACAACACGAGCCAGAACAGCGGATCGCGCGGCGCACAGGCGAGAACTCGTTTGGCGCGCGCCTCGATCGATTCGACGTGACGGTCGAAATCACGCGTTGCGCCTGTCCGGAGCGCGGCGTCGGCGAGGGGCAATTCCAGCAGCAGCAGCGATCTCTGGGCGTGATTATCGCAATCGCTCAGGTCCTGCGTGGTCGAGCTATCGAGCATCCCGGTCGCCGATTGGGTGCTGTACGAGCCGAACCGCAGCAGGCGGGCCTCGACGTCCTCGAAATAATCCACCGCCGCGCTACGCGCGAAGCCGGCGATTCCCCACGCCATGCCCAGACAACCGACAACGATGGTCAGGACGCGCAGGGCTTGGTGCTGCGAAGCAGCTGTTGGCTTCAGTTGCACGAACCTGGCTAGACGATTTGAGCAGGAATCTTGTCGTTGTTGTAATAGCCGTAGTGACGGTCCGAATAGCCCTCGAAGCGACGCATCACGTTCTCGTCGGCCTTGTTAAGAACGGTGCCGAGCAGTCGTTCGGAGAGAATGGGCGAGGCCGCGACCGCCTTGAGGATTTCATCCCGCTTGGTTGAGCCCCACTCGACGACCAGTACGAATGCATCGAAGAGATGCGCGACCGCCTTGACGTCCACCACCGGCAGGATTGGAGGCAGATCGATCAGCACATAATCGTACTCGCTCTTGGCCGTCTTCAGGGCCTGCTTCACCGCCGACGAGTTCAGGATATCGGAACTGTTGGATGGCTTGATCCGGGTCGAAGCCGCCGGCAGGAAATCGAACTTGAAGTTGGAATCCTTGATCAGCAGCTCGTTGAATGGCGACTTGTCGGCGACCATGTCGAGCAGGCCCGGGGAATCGGCATGACCGAGCTTGGTGGTCATCGAGGGATTGCGCAGGTCGGCATCGATGACCAGCGTGCGGCTGCCGTTCTTGGCGAGAAAAGCAGCGAAGCCGGTCGTGAGCGTCGTCTTGCCCTCACCGGGGAGAGCCGAAACGATTCCCACCACCTTGCCGCCGGAGGGATGAAGGTCGATTGCGACCTTGATGTAGCGCAGCGCTTCGGCTGTCGCCGAAAACGGGGCGACCTCGCTGATCTGGTGGATGACCCCGGATTCGGCACTGCCCGCGCGGCGCCGCCGCCGCCCCTTCCGCTCGGCGAGGGCAGGCAGCACGGCCAGACAGTTTATGCCGAGAAGGCTCTCGATCTGGGCGCGGGTGTGAATTTGGCGGTTCATCTGCTCCCGGGCAAACGCCAGCATCACGCCGATACCGATTCCGCAAAGTCCTGCGAGCGCCAGGGTCAGGCTGGTCTTGGGCGAGCTGCGCCCATGCGGCGGCGTCGCCGGGGTGACGACCCGCGCCTCCGTCGACGGGAACGACTGCTGCTGCACCGATTGCGTGAAGCGCGACAGGAACGTCTCGTAGACGTTTCGATAGGTGTTGGCCGCCGTCTCAAGATCGCGCAGCCGGACCTGGGCCTGACGGGTCGAGGCGGACTGCTGGAAGACTTCGGTCATGCGCTTGTCGATCGACTCTTCCTGCGCCTTGGCGATCTGCAATTCGCTCTTGTAGCTCTCCGCGATCCGCGTGATCTCGTCCCAGATGGCGCGCTGGAGCGCCGCCATTTCGGCGCGCAGGTTTCGCGCCGCCTGGTGATCGTGACCGTAGCGCGTGCTCCACTCCGACTCCTTGCTCTGGTCGTCCAGAAACTGCTGCCGAAGCTTGGTGATGACCGGATTGTTGAGCGCGTCGGTCACGATGGGATCAGGAATATCGAAGGTTTCCTTGTCAGGGGAGTTGGCCGCGGGCCGCTGCTCCAGAACGCGCTCGATGCGCTCGAGCTTGGCTTTGGCCTGGCTGGTGTCGGCGCGCGCCTTGGCGAGAGACACGCCCAGTTGATCGAGTTCAACCTCGCTCGCCAGCTTGCCGTCGACGCCGATGATGATGCTGTTCTGCGACTTGAAATCTTGGACCGCTTTGTAGGCTTCGGTGGCCTGCTTGCGCAATTCCCCGATCCGCTCTTCCAGCCAGACGCTGGCGCGGTGAGTCGCTTCGAATTTTGCGTTCAGCTGGTCCTCGATATAGGCATCCGCAAACGCATTCGCGATCGTCGCGGCCTTCACGGGATCAAGCGACGTATAGGAAATCCGCTCGATATAGCTGCGTCCGACACGAGCGACACGCAGGTTTCCACGAAGCACGGCGAGAACGCCCTGCATCCGCTCTTCCTGCGTAATCTCCTGGGCAGGCGCGGCCTTGCTCTTGAACAGCGCGAACAACCGCGACCTCAGGCTCGCTCCAGTGCCGATGAATTCAGGATCTTCGTCCAAATGAAGCCGGCGCGCCACGGAGCCTGCAACGTTCTCGGACATGGTGGTCTCGATTTCGCTTTCCACCGAAGCGTCGTCGACCACGCGATTTTCCGTCGCCATCTCGGACTGCATCCACACGATCTTCTTCGTGTCGATGATCATGTCGGTGCTGGCGGTATATTTGGACGGCATGATCGCGAGGTTCGCGACACCGACCGTAATCGCGAGCGCGGTGACCAGTGCGATCAGACGCCACTGTCTCAGAAGGAAATCGCGCGCCTGTAGCAGCGGGGCCACCGCAGCGGCGCGATCGAGCTCCTCTGTCGCGCGATATGGCGGAAATGGACCAGCAATATTCATATCACATCCTCGACATCGGCCTGACGACCGCGGTCCTGTTGGGCCGGCGCGACGACCGAAGAAATCAGCGTGTTGCGCTCACCGGGCTTGCCGCGGTGGCTGTGCCGCTGCTGTTGCTGGTGGTCGAGGGGCGGGTAGCTACCCCGGTAGAAGAAATTTGAAATATCGTGGTGGTCCCACCGCCGCCGGGCGCCGTGCTGAGCGGCGTCCCGCGATTGGGATTGGTCACGATGACACTGCCGACCGAGCCGGTCGCGGCGGTGGTCGCGGCCTCCGCCGCTGCAGTCGAGAGATCGCCTGCAACAGCGGCGAAAGCGTTCTGGAATTCGCCATCCTCGAAGCCTGCGACCGCCTGCTGGATCAGGAGCGCGGCTTGCTGATCGGCCGTCTCGCAAGCAACAGCTGCTTGCGCGAGACCCGCAGCGATTGCAGTCCGGAAGCGCGGAGAAGCGGCCAGAGCCAGACGCACGAACTCCGCCGCAAGCGACGCATCGGTCCCGGCGAGATCGCGCACCGAGGTTTCGATGGCGCGGGTATCCGCGGTGGGCGCCAGCAGATCCTCGGGATTCGACTTGAACCGATTGATGTCCGACTCGGACACCGGCGGCGCAATGCAAGATTTGGCGAGGACGGGAGTAATAAGGAGTGCAAGAAAAATTTGTGCGCATAGCGACTTTACGATCAAACCGATACGCATCGATACGACTCCAACCCCTTGCGAGTGGTAAAAAAATATATCTTCTAAGATACATCACCCTTAAGAGCCCATCAACCACGCTCGCGCGCTATGGTTTCCGGCTCGCCGGTATGAAACTGCAGCTCCGCGTGCCGGCGCTGACATCTGGACCCCGTCGCATCCCGCCCAGAAGTACGCTCGTAAATCTTGGCGGCAAAAGGACCACTGGCTAACTCATTGCCGGCAGTGCAGCTTTGGAATTGAGATTCGCAGCTCGGCGTTCCGACAGGCGGGCGGCGAAACGTTAAATAAGACTTACTATCAGTTTAGCAAGTTAACGCTTTGCAATTTTAGGGGGTGCGACTAAATAACATTAGGCGACTTGCGGCCCTTTACCATTCCTAGGCTTATACCATTCCGATCCTATGGAGGAGTGAGTATGGGTCCACTCCGGTCAGAGCGCCGCTGATTGGCGCGGCCTTAACCTGTTGCGATATCAATGACGTCACTGCGCGCGGACTGGGCATCGTCCTGATCCAGCGACGCGTGGCGGTATCAGGGGAATGCGTGCTGTCATCCTTGCCCGGTATTGAGCGCTTGCGGCTGTCAGGGCGGACACCTGCGCTTCCCGACGGCACCAGGATCTATGCGATCGGCGACATCCACGGCCGACTCGACCTCCTCGAGGACCTGCTGGCGCAAACAAGCGCCGACACGCGGCAGCGTCCGGTCGATCGCCCGCTCCATGTCTTTCTCGGCGACTACATCGATCGGGGGCCTTCCTCCCGGGAAACGATCGACCGGCTGATCGAGCACGGACAAACGAGCGAGTCGATCTTTCTCAAGGGAAATCACGAGCAGGTCGCGATCCGTTGCCTGACGGATCCCAACCTGTTCGAGCAGTGGATGCGCCTGGGCGGCCTCCAGACGCTGGTCTCATTCGGGATCGCGCCGAACGCGCAACAGCCGCGGGCGATCGCAGAATTGCAGGCGGCTTTCCACGCCGCGCTGTCGCCCTCTCATCTGCGCTTTTTCCGGGAGCTGCGGCCGAGCTTTGACTGTGGCGATTTCTTCTTCGCCCATGCTGGGGTCAGGCCGGGCATTGACCTGTCCAATCAGAAGGAAAGCGACCTGCTCTGGATCCGGCAGGAATTCCTGGCCTCCGCCGAGGATTTCGGGAAGGTCGTGGTTCATGGTCATACGCCCGCACGGGCCGTGCAGGTGGAATCCAATCGGATCGATATCGACACCGGGGCATTCGCGACCGGCTGCCTGACATGTCTCGTCATCGAGGGCTGCTCGCTGTCCCTGATCGACACCGGACAGGCTTGACGGTCGGGCGTTCGCAGTCGCTCCCACCTCTCCGAGGCCTCGTCAGCTGCGATACGTGCCAACGGCGCTTGACGCCAGCATCAACGATACCAAGCAAGCGGACGAGAACGGAGCATCCGCGGCATCAGCAGGCCTGCCGCTGTACAGGCAGCGGCCGCAGCGGCTTACGGGCGACGAGACCCCGCACATAATCCGTCATGGGCCGCTCCACCCAGAGATAGATCAGGCAGGTCAGTCCGACCGTGGCCAAGACCACCAGCGCAAAGTGCAAATTGACCGGGAGCTTCAGGTGGAGCAGCAGCCCCTCCAAAATGATCGAAACGAAAACATGCCAGATAAAGATCGAATATGAGGCATCGCCAAGAAAACGCAGGAGACGGATATCGGGCAGCCCCCTGCTCTTCTCGTAATAGGCTGCCCCTGCGACGACCAGCACCGGCGGGACCACCAGCGCCAGCAGGGAGAGACCATCCGGGCGATAATATTCGGATAGAGCAAGGCCGATCGGGCCCGCAGCAAGAAACAGCAGTGCCCAGCCGATGCTGAGGCTCACATTCTTCCAGACGACACCGAGCAGCACCCCGGCCAGAAATTCGAGCAGGATGTTCGGGCTGGTCAGCGAGACAAAATGAGCATCGGGAATCCACTCGTGAAGAACGGCCAATGTGCCGACCGCCGCAGCAAGGAAGAGAGGGCGATAGCGCTGCGCGACGAGCAGCGATACGGCGACAAGAATGTAAAACATCATCTCGTAGATCAGGGTCCAGCCCTGCAGAACGATGGGCAGGATGCGATCACCCGAGAGGGTCGGCCAGAAAAACAGCGAGCCCACGAAGCGAGAGAGGTCAAGCTCGTGCCCGTAAGTGAAATTGGGCTTGACCAGGATCAGGACCGCGGTGGCAAAGGTCGCCAGCCAATAATTCGGCACGAGCCGAACGATGCGGCGGAGCATGAAAGCCGAGGGACCGATCGGACGATCGACCGAGATCACCCAGGTGATGAACCCGCTGATGACGAAGAAGAGATCCAGGGGAAACGTGCCAATGGGGATCGGGCCGCCATAACGGAGCGCCAAATGATAGTAAAGCACGAAAAGTGCAGCAACCGCGCGGAGATATTGGATTGTATAGATTTCTTTGCTTGCCAAACAACGCTTCCCGAACTCGTACGCTCGCGTGTTCGTCGCTCCCTCAAATTGCAGGGCGTCAGAAACAATCACGCTAGGTGCGAAACCTAGCATCTAGCATTGTTTGTGTCTTGATGTTTCCGGATCGCGAATGCGACAAAATGATGTAGCGAATTCTGACTTGGCGCTCGGTAATGCCGGTTCGAGGTCGCTTCGCCTTCTCGATCCGGCGAGGGAGCGCGCCGCCAAACTCCCGGGAGGCAGCGCGCACCGGCGTGACCACGGACAGGTCACGACGAAATAATCGTCAGGAAATCTGCCGCTGCATGGCGGCCGGCCGGACCGGCGGCAACGGCTTGCGGTCGATCAGGGCACGCAGATAGTCCGTCATCGGACGTTCCATCCAGACATAGATCAGGCAACTGAGGACGACCGTGCTTGATATCTCCAGCGCGAATTGGATGCCGATCGGCAGATGCAAATGCAGCAGCAAGCCATCGATGATGATCGAAACGAAGACGTGCCAGATGAAGATCGAATATGAGGCATCGCCGAGGAAGCGCAGGAAGCCGATATCGGGCACTCCCCTGCTCTTCTCGTAGTACACCGCACCCGCAACCATCAGAACGGACGGAATGCCGAATTTGAGGATCGGAAGAACGTCCGGGCGATAATATTCGGACAGCGCAAATCCGATCGGACCGGCCACAAGAAACAGCAACGCCCATCCGATGCCGAGGCTCGACTTCTTCCAAATGACCCCGAGCAGCACGCCGGCAAGAAACTCGAGCAGAATGTTCGGGTTGGTGAGGGACAGGAAATGGGCCTCCGGCAGCAGCGCGTGAATAATCACCAGCGCGCCGAGAGCCGCCGCAAGGAAGAGCGGCCTATAGCGCTGCGCAACGAGCAGCGACGCGGCAATGAGGACGTAGAACATCATCTCATAGACCAGCGTCCAGCCCTGCAGCACCACCGGCAGAATACGATCATGCGACAAGGTCGGCAGGAAGAACAGCGAGCCTACAAAGCGCGACGGATCAAGCTCGTGACCGTAGGTAAAATTGGGCTTGACCAGGATCAGGAGGGCCGTGGCCATCGTGGCGAGCCAATAGTTCGGCACCAGGCGAATGACGCGGCGAAGCATGAAGGTCCCGGGATCGATCGTGCGATCGACCGTGATGACCCACATGATGAAACCGCTGATGACGAAGAACAAATCGGTCCGAAAGCCGCCGACCGCGATCGTGCCGCCGTAACGGAGGGTCAGGTGGTATCCAAGTATGAAGAGAGAGGCGATCCCGCGCAAATACTGGATCGTCAGTAGCTCCTGCTTCTTTACAGCCATCGCTCTCAACTCAAAATTTTGCCCGTGACGCTGTCACATGCACGGGCGAAAACATCCATATGAGCGCCGTCCTGCATCCGGCGCGCGAAAACGGTTTCAGTCTGTCGGCTGGCAAATAGCCAAGTTATGTAACAATACGTTGGGCCTGCCTCGTCTTCAACGCCGTTCGATCACTAGGGTCGACTGCCATATCGCGCTACACACCCTAAGTTGTTTTGTTTGCCATCATCGCCCAATGGATGAGATCCGATCGAGACCTGGAGCCGTTGCCGGCGCCCATGTCCCTTCCTGGCTAGTCCTCATCCCAGCAGCTCGCGAACCGGTCCGAATATCTCAGGCTGGGGCCACCGGAGCCAGGTGCGGCTGCTGCCGCACGGCAAACCTCTTGCCCAACTTGATGGAGGGAAACTCGACCAGCTCCGCCAGCGCGAAGGCTGCGCCGATGGACAGCATGATCACCAGCGGCCCCTTCACGAGCATGGGCCAATCGAAGGCGAATTGATCCGCGAGGTAGATGATCGGGAGGTGAACGAGATAGAGGCTGTATGAAATTCGCCCGAGCCAGACCGGGCCGCGGTGTTGCAGCGCGCGCTGGAAGGAGCCCGCACCAAGCGACAGACCAATAACCACCAGCGAGCCAATTCCACGCAGATAATCGAGAACGCATCCGGCCGCGGTGTGCAAATTCGCGTCCGTCTTTAGGAATGTGAACGCAGCTCCCGCGACCAACATTGCCTTGACCACGCCCGGCAGCATGGTCGAGAGCTCCGTGACCTTCTCCCGGTCGAGCGCGAGACAGGCTCCGGCCGCGAAGAACACAATGAAATAGCTGGTGTCGATCAGGGTTTTGGGCAGCGTCGATTCCTGGAATCCCGTCAGCACCAGCCCGCGATGCAGGAAGGTTGCTTCGGTACAGACGACGGACAGCAGCAGGAAGCCGGCAACGGCCAACCATCTGTATCGGGCGACGATCAGCAAAAGCAGCGGGAAGATCAGCGACACGCGCATTTCGTGAACCAGCGACCAGTCGACGCCGTCAAGTCCGTGCGTCGCGGTGGTGCCCCATAACAGCAATGTCTTCAGCAGCATCGGCAGCGACGTATCCGCCGTATCGACCCCGGTCCGTGCCCACTCGGAGTCCGATACGTGCCGGATGCCGATCAGGCTGTGGAACAGGAAACTAATCAGGATCGCGACGAAGAAGGCCGGATAGATGCGGAAGACGCGCTTGACGACATAGCCGCCATAAGGAACCGGATTGCTCTTGAGCGAATGGGCCAGAACGAAGCCGCTGAGAACGAAGAACAGGATGACCGCCGAACGGCCTCCCTCCTCCAGCCGCGACAGGCAATAGAGGAGGAAGTCAGAGAACGAGCCGGTCGCATGGCCGAGCTGGTGATGTGACGAGCGGAACGCATCGGCGTTCATGCCCCAGACGTGCGCAATGAGAACGATGACCGACGCGATCCCTCTGATGGAATCGAGATGATCAAGTCGGGACTGAGAACTCGCAGCCAAGGCCACCTCCGGTCATCCCCTCACGACAATTACCCGAACCACCTGCATCTTTGGATGATATCCGGACATTACTCAACTGATAGAAAGATGCCAGCAATGCGGAGAAATCCGGATAGATTGGTTAAACGCGCGGAGCGACATCGGCGGTCGCATCATGGCGCCGCAACTGCTCGTACGAATATCGGGGTTCGGATAACGTATTGATTCTGATAGAGCTTGGAGGTTGACCTTCACGTCAAGCTGCGTTTGCAGGAGAGGTATGAATCCCGTCAGCACGGCCGACCGCTTCGGCGCGAGGACAATCTGAAGACCCGAAAATGGTATTCTAGTCGGCCGATTAAGCTTGATCCCTCTGCCGCGTCGTGCTTCCGGTCCGACCGTGTCAGGGTGGAGACGCGATCCTTGATTATCAGACGTCGCACTCGCCATGCTTCAATCTCTTCCTGATGAGGACACTCAGATGGCCGGCACCGCCGCGGCATCAAGCTGGGACGAGTACCTCGAGCGCATCCGGCAGGCGGCGCGGGGCATTGTCCATTCACGCCCCGTCGAGGATGGCTTCCTTACGTTTCCGCGGTCATTGCCCGAATATCGGCCGGACTATCTCGGCGAGGTCATCGCCGCAGCGATGCGCGATGAGCCGGAGCGTGGACCGATCAACGGGGACACGTGGGAACGGTGGCGGCCGGCGATTCAAGCCTTGATCGCACAAGTGCTGGATTGGCCAGGAGGCGACCGCGTCAGGGCGACCGCGCTGGCCGCAGCCAAGCACGGGCTGGGCCTGGAGTTTGGCCGCACCCGCGACACGTCAGCCGACCTGCTTGCGGAGTTGGAGGTCGACCTCCGCAAGCCGCGCGAGAGCGGCTTCAGCGTGAGCGGTCCGAGCGCCGTGCAGTTGAACTTTGGCGGCCATCATCTCGGCCTCGTCTTTCTGACGGGATATGAAGGCGCGGCCCGTATCTCTTTCGGGCAAGCCATCCTCGATCAGGCCGGCGACCTGCCGTTATCGGCGTCGCTACGTCACCTGGTTGGGCGCGGACGATTTTGGACCGCCACCATCGGCAGCGCCATGTCCCGGCTGCACCGGCGATCGCTCGGCGATCTGCTCAAGCATTTGAAGGGCGACGCGAAGGCCGCCTTGTCGGCTGGCGTCCGTGCATGCCTGGCGCAACAGCTGCGCCGTTCCGGCGCACCCGAGGCGACCGACGTTGCTGGCGTTCTCCCCGACACGCCCATTCCGGTCCTGATGTATCATCGTGTTGCCGACGACGGTGATCCCGAGCTTTCGCGCTACCGCGTCACGCCGGCACAGTTCGAACAACACATGGGATGGCTGAAGCAGAAGGGCTTCACGCCGCTTTCGCTCGATGTCCTGAAGACTGCGAGCAAGGGTAGTGGTCCATTGCCGCGCCGGCCTGTGCTGATCACGTTCGACGACGGCTACAGCGATTTTTACGATCATGCCTGGCCCGTGCTCCGGACGTTCGCATTTCCGAGCGTGATGTTCGTCGTTGCCGGCAAGGTCGGCGGCCGTTCGGACTGGGACCAGACACTCGGCCGCTCCGAGCCGCTGATGAATTGGCAGCAGCTATCGGAGATTTCGGCAGCGGGAGTGGCGATCGGCAGTCATTCGCTGATGCACCGTCGGTTTTCGCGGCTGGACGTCCGCGAGTCGCACGAGGACATGCGGATGTCGGCCGAGATCATCGGCCGCGCGCTGGGACGGCGACCGATCGCGTTCTGCTACCCCTATGGCGTTTATGACCGGCTCGTCGAGCGGGTGCTGCCGACCTGCGGCTACGAGTTCGCGTTTACATGCGATCCCGCCGCAGCCACGCTGCAGGACAATCCGCTGCGGCTGCCGCGCATAGAGATCATGGGCTCTGATGATGTTCAGAGCTTCGCGGCCAAGTTGGAAGCCTGCGCCGGCTAAGGCAGAGCCGCGCTTCCCAGCTGCTCGACCGCGTATCGCTCAATCCTTCGGCGAGAAGCGCCGCAACGGAAACAGCACCGCGACCGAGGCCGCGCTGAATGGAAACCAGCGCCAAAAGCTCGGGTCGTCACGCATCAGGCGATGGATATCTGCGAGCGCATTCAGCCGCTTTTTCGCCACCGCGCGCAGGAAGAAGAATGCAATGTTGCGACGCTCCTGCGTGATGCATGCCTGAACATAGTCGCGGTCGGCTTGCGCGAGCGGCAACGTTTGGAGAAAGCGATAGGACTTCAGGAGCTGTCCGATCTGGCGCGGAAGGTGCCCCGGATCATCCCAATTGTAGGTCGAGTAGAAGATGTTCACACCTTCGGCGCAGGTCACATTGAGCGCCGTCGCGCAGCAGATTCGGGATGCACGGCCCATCAGCTGCAGCAGGAACAGGCAGTCCTCGCCGGCGGCCCGGAGTGACGCATCGAAACGGAGATCCGGCGCAATGGAGCGACGGAAGACAACCGTCGGCGTGAGCGAGGTCCAGGCTCGCAGCGAAAAGGAGATGAAATTCGCCGGATCGAGCGCATAGAGGCCATCGGCCAGCGGCGCCCCCTGCGCGGCAAGGTAACGGTCGAATCCGGTCTGCGCAAAATAGGACTCATGACCGCCGACCCGGCGGTTGTTGCAGAAATAGTAATCGTATCCGCGATCCAGTGCCGCAAGCGCGGTGGCAAGGTGCGCCGGCTCCCAAAGATCGTCGGAGTCGAGGAATGCGATGTAGCTGGTGTCGTCGGCGACCGCCGCAAGGCAGCCATTTCTTGCAGCTGCCGCGCCCGCATTGGCCTGCCGGACCAGTTGCAGCTCGAACGGCGGCGTGATGAGCAATCCGTCAAGCTCGCCATCCGGCGGGACGGGAGATCCGTCGTCGGTCACGATGATCCTGACCGTGACCGACGGCGGGACGACCTGACCGAGGACCGATTGCAGAGCGCGGCGCAGAATGCCGAGCTTCTTCTGATAATAGGGAATGACGACGGCGACGACGGTCATCTGCGCGCTATCCAACTGGCGCGCGTGGCGGCGAGCTGGCAAGGAAGTGCCTGGCGCCGGCAGCGTAGCAGCGCATCTTGTCGGCGTAGGAGAAGTCGTATTCAGGCAGGAACAGATTTTTGCGCGTTATGATCTCGCGCGCGAAATCCTTCAGGTCCCAACGCAGCTGCCGGCACAATGACGGGCAGGCCAGGATGTATTTGGCATAGAGCGCTCCCGAACCGATCATGTAGTTCTGCCATAATCGGCGCGCAGCCTCGGGCCGCTTTCGTCCATGATGATGATAGACGACGATCTCAGGGACGTATTCGAGCCGGAGCCCGGCGATGTAGGCGCGAAAGATATAGTCGGTGTCTTCGCCCGAGGGAATCGCTCCGACGCCAAAGCGCTCATCGAAAGGCCCGAGACGCTCATAGACGGCTCGCGTCATGAACAGGTTGCATCCGAGAAAGCAGTTGCCGAGGTTCTCATAATACGCCGAGCGATCGTCGATATGCCAGCGGCGCGGCGCCATATCGGTCTTGATCGTCAGCGGCAGGTCGGTGGCATCGCCGAGTTCGACACGTCCGCCCCGGAGTGCCGGGGTCGGATCGGCTGTATGAAGCCGCAGCAACTGGACGAAATAGTCGGACTGCAGCCGGCAATCGTCATCCGTCAGGACCAGAAGCTCGCCGCGGGCCGCACGTAGGCCGCGGTTCTTGGCGATCGTGATCCCGGTTCGAGGTTCATGCTCGAGGCGGACTGCGATCGAGGCTCCGGCCGCCCAGTTCCGCACCACCTCCGGAGTACCATCGCTCGATCCATTGTCCGTGATGACGATCTCGGCGTCGGTAAGCGCGGCACGGCGCGCCGCGACGTCGATCGACTCCAGGCAATGAACGATCGCATGGGCGCGATTCCTGGTGCAGATGACGACGGAGAGCTTCATGGCGGCGGCCGGCTCAGCTCATTGCGTAACGGGGTTCGAGCGAAACGGCAGCGCGACCCCCACGCTTTCATCCCGCAGCGGACGCAACTGAATCAAGATGCAGACGGCCATCGTGGCAAGGGTCAGGGCAGCCGCGATCACGACGTCGGCATAGAGCGAAGGTGCGCAAAGCCGGACGATCTCGGCGTAAAGAAAGATGGTCGCAGGCGTCACGAGGGCCGGAACCGCCATGGCCTCCAGATATTGCGTGATGGGACATTTGATCAGGGAGAGGACGATGCTCAGCGTGCGCGGCATGTAGAGCACGACCGCGCAATTATAGGCCACGGCCACCCAGTGGATGTCGCGAGATATCGCAAGCGAGAGCAGCAGCGCGACAAACCAGATCAAGCTGAACTCGATCGTCGTACGCAGACGCAGATCGGAGCGGCCAAGCACCAACATGATGTCGCCACCCAGCGCCATCATGGCCTGCACTGCGCCGGCCCCGGCCAGGATCATGAAGAGCGTGCCGGACTGAGACCATTTCTCGGACAAGACGATCTTGAAGACCGGATAATGAGCGGCTGCGACCATGCCGAGCGAAGGAATGACGAGAATGGCGAGGATACGGGTGATCAGCAGGAAGGTCCGCCGGATCGCCGGCAGATTGTCCTTGATGGTCGCCAAATGCGAGTAGAGCACGAATTGCAGCGGACCGGTGATGACCGTGGTCGGGAGCCGGATGAACTGCATCGCCATGTTGTAGTAGCCGACCGCGGTCGGGCCGAGTACGCCGCCGATGGCGAGATTGTCGATCGATCCCGACACATGGGCGATGAGATTCGTGCTCAGGATATCGCGGCCGAAGATCAGATGGTGCCTGATCGCGGCAACATTGAACACGAGGCGGGGACGGAAGGGCGACCAGGCAAAGGTCAAGACAAGCCGGACCGCGAAAAACACGATCTGCTGGGCGACAAGGGACCATACGCCGGCTCCCAGCAACGCCGCGGTCACGGCCGTGGCGATCCCGAGCAGGGTCGAGCTGATCTCGATCACCGCGACCGCGGAAAAGCGGCGCGACTGCTGCAGGGCGGCGCCGGGAATGACAGCCGCGGCTTGCGCCGCGATGGTGAAGGAGAGGATGAACACGATCAAATGCAGCCGCGGCTCGCCGAACGCATAGGCCGCAAGTGGCGACAACAGCAGCAGGATCGCCGCGAGAGTTCCGCCGAGCGAGAAGATGACCCAGAAGCTCGTCGACCACGCCGTATCGTCCTCGAGCGGCGTCGATCGAACCAGCGACATGCCGAGGCCGGCGTCCGTGATCAGCATCGCGAAGGCGATGAACGGTGACGCGATCGCGACCAGACCATAGTCCGTCGAACTCAGCAGCCGCGACAGGATCGGAAGCGCGATGAACTGGGCAAGGATGCGAATGACGCTGGCCGACGACACAAACGCCGTACCGGTGACGATCCGTCGGAGCGACACTACTATGATCCTACCACTTTGCGCTGAAATCGATCGACGCAAGGATGCGCTCGACTTCCGGTCCTAAATAGTACAGAAGACACGCTTGAAGATATAAGCCGCATATCATCGTCGATTCATAGTAAATTCAGACACAGTAAATTCAGACACTCGAACAAGACCGAAAATTATCGATCCATCCCCGCGCAGCTTGGTATGGATCATGGACGCTCGATTGTTCCGTCCAGATGTAAATATCGATATTGAGATCGACAAAGTAGACCAGTAGATGAAGCATTTCCAGTGGACGCTACCGGGTTTCGCCGGCGCGGGCGAAGATAGACCGTCGCAGGTGACGAAGGGCGGCGCCTTGCGGATCGGCTCGGGATAGCGCGGTGAGAGTCCTGCATTTCCTTGGCATCGGTCGAGTTCCCAAACGGCCGATGATCGATGCGACCGGTGGGACCGAGCGCGTCGCCCTCGAAATCGCGCGGATTCAGGCCCAGCGCGGCGCCGATGTGACAATCGCGTCGATAGCGCCCACGGCGTGGCGCGGGGCCTGGGAGGGCGTGAACCTCCGCCACCTTCGCCCCTATTCATGGGCGAAGATCAGCTATGGCGGCAAGGTGAAGGACCTTCGCGAGCATCTCAGCCTGACCAAGTTCGTTCGATTGGGCCGGTTCGACCTGGTCCACCTGCATGAATACCGCAGAACGCGCTTCTTGGGGAAGCAGCCGAAGGTCATGCATTTTCACAATAACCCGCTCGATGGGCTGGCCGATGCGACGCTTGCCGCGGCAGCCCCTGGCTATTGGCGGGATCTCGGCAGTGCCGGCGCGCAGATTGCCGTCAGCTCCTTCGTTGCCGGTCGCCTGCGACTGTCTCATGAGCGCGCGGGCGAAATGGCGCCAGCCTCAAATATCGTCGTGAACCAGAGCGGTGTCGACGCCGACGCGCTGTCATGCGACGAGCGGCGGGAGGCGCGCAAACGCGTGCGGCACGAACTCGGCCTCACGGATTCCGATGTGCTGTTCATGTTTGCAGGCGCAGTCCGGCCGGAAAAGGGCGTGATTCAGCTTGCGCAGGCGTTCTCGAAATTGTCGGAGGAGCATGATAATGCATTCCTCGCAATTGCCGGCGGCAGCAAGCTTTGGATCGACGGCGATGGTCCGCAGGAAACGACGGAACAACAGGTTCGCGCGATCCTGACGAATGCCGTGGCGCGCCGGCGCGCGTCAATGCTTGGCGTCATCTCTCCAACGGCGCTCCCCTCCTATTATGCGGCAGCCGACGTGTTTGTGCTGCCCTCCATGTTCCAGGAGACGTTCGGACTGGTGATCCTTGAAGCCTTCGCCGCCGGAATTCCCGTGATTGGAGCACGATCGGGTGGCGTTCCCGAATTGGTCGAGAACGAAAGAAACGGTCTGCTCGTCGATCAGGGCGATGTAGATGGCCTCTGCCGCGCGATGCGCCGTCTGCTGCTCGACCGCACCCTGCGGGAGCGGCTCGGCGCAGAAGCGCGGCAAACGGCGGTCAAGATGTCCTGGGACAATACGGTCGATCGCCTGGAGCGGATTTATGAAGAGGTCCTGAGTTCAAACTGATTCATCATTGTGTGTGCGTTGCGCGCCGACTGGAGCAGAGATGCTGTCTCAATTCCTTCACGATTTTTCTCCGAGCTTCTGGCACTGGCTGAAATATCAGCAATACCTACATACGAAGGCTGGTGAGCCCGAGATCAGATACATCCACAAAATAATACCGCAAGATTTGCTCGTGATCGACGTTGGTGTCCACCTTGGCTTCTATTCGCGCCATTTTGCGCGATTCGCAGCTCAGGTACTCTCTTTCGAGGCTAATCCGGTGAGCGCGCGGGAAGCTGCCCGCATGCTGCCTGCCAATGTCAGGATTGAGAACGTTGCATTGTCGGACGAGGATGCGACGCTACAGCTGCGCGTACCGGTGGAAGGGGCTGGCGGCGGCGAGGCGGCCTTGGGCACGCTCGCACCGAGCAACAGCCTGTCCGGCGCGGCCTTCCAGTCGGTCCCGGTCACAGCCCGTCGGCTTGACGGCATGGGCCTGGCGAGGGTCGGATTGATCAAGATCGACGTCGAAGGACATGAGGAAGCGGTGTTGCGCGGCGCGCAGGGGATTCTTGAACGCGATCGACCGAATCTGATGATCGAAATCGAGGAGCGCCACAACGCCGGCTCGATCCAGCGCGTTTTCCAGCACCTCTCCCAGCTCGGCTATCGCGCCTTTGTGCTCGAGAGCGATCGGCTGTCGCCGATCAGCGCCGAGACGGCGGTCACATTGCAGCAGGCCGGATCAGGCGATCGATATGTCAACAACTTCTTCTTCCTGCAGCAAACGCCGTGAGAACACAGTCGATCCGCGCGTTTGCCCTGCGCGACGTTAGCCTTAACGGCTTCCTGTCGATGCCGACTGGCGCGACATCGTCTAATCCTCCGAGCAAAAGCCGCGGCGCAACCATGGCGAATCCTTCCGTGACGCACGAGATCAGATCGAACAGGAGACCAAGCTGAAGATCGCCTACCTCGTGCATGACCTCTCGGATCCTGCCATTCACCGCCGCGTCAGGATGCTGACGGCAGGCGGCGCGGACGTGCAGCTTGCCGGATTCCGACGCACGGCCGCTGTGCCTCATGAGATCAGCGGATGTGAGTTTGTCGACCTTGGTCAGACCAGGGACGGAGCCTTCCTGGCCAGGATCGGCTCGGTGGCCGCGGCTGGCCTGAACCTGGGTCGGCTCGATCAGTTGGTCCGCGGCAGCCAGGTGGTGCTCGCGCGAAACCTCGAGATGCTGTACGTGGCGGCAAAGGCTCGACGGCGTTATGCACCGTCCGCACCGCTGATCTACGAGTGTCTCGATATTCATCGCCTGCTGCTCGGCAGGGCTCTGCCAAACCGGCTGTTGCGCGCGATGGAGAAGCGGCTGATGCGGGATGTGGACCACATCCTGACCAGTTCTCCGCGTTTCGTGTCCGAATATTTTGCTCCCAGAGGCTTCGACCGGCCAATCACGATTCTGGAAAACAAGGTTCTCCTCGTCGATCGCGAGATGGATCGCCAGATGTCGCGGCCGAGCGGTCCGCCCTGGAAGATCGGCTGGTTCGGCATGATCCGCTGCCGCCGAAGCCTTGAGATCCTCGGTGCCGCTGCACAGGCGATGAACGGCCTCCTTGAGGTCAGGATCGCCGGCCGTCCGTCGCCGAAGGAGTTTCCCGATTTCGAGGCGCAGGTCGCCGCGTGCCCCCACCTCAGCTTCTTGGGATCCTATCGCTTCGAGGATCTGCCCAAGCTTTATGGCGACGTGCACTTCAGCTGGGCGATCGACTTCTTCGAAGAAGGGCTGAACTCGTCTTGGCTGCTGCCGAACCGGGTCTATGAGAGTTCGTTCTTCGGGGCGATTCCGATCGCATTGCAGGGCGTGGAAACTGCGCGCTGGCTGCAGCAGAGGGGCATCGGCGCCGTCCTCGACGGTGATCCCACGGCATCTCTGTCCGAGTTCATCCGAGACTTGACGGATGCGCGCTATGAGGAGCTGACGGCGGCGCTGCGCAACGTCCCAAGTCCCGATTTGGCGGCGACCCGACAGAGCTGCGGCGAACTTCTCAAATCGTTCGAGACGCTCGGAAGTCTCGCTCGGGCAGGAGTTTAACCTCATGTCGAATGTAGCCTCAGCCGATCACAACGCGCCGTCTGCAGCAATTGTCGTGATCCCTTGCCTCAACGAGGAGCGCTACATCGAGAACACGCTCGCAACCTTCATGGCCGAGCCGCCGGAGACTGTGCGCAGGATCGTCATTGCCGATGGCGGCAGCACGGACAGCACCTTGGGGATCGTGACGGCGTGCGCGCAACGTGACGATCGCATCACGATCGTTCACAACGAACGCCGAATTCAAAGCAGCGGCGTCAACCGGGCCGTCGAACAATATGGCGACCTCGCGCCGTATCTGGTTCGTGTCGATGCACATGCCGGTTATCCGGCAGGCTATTGCACCAGTCTGTTGCGGGCGCAGGCCGAGACCGGGGCGCAATCGGTCGTCGTCAGCATGATCGCCGCGGGCACGACCTGCTTTCAAACGGCCGCCGCCGCCGCGCAGAACTCCCGGCTCGGCAACGGCGGATCGGCGCATCGCAAGGCAGCCGAAGGGCGATTTGTCGATCACGGCCATCATGCGCTGATGGAGGTCAAGGCGTTTCGCGCCGTCGGCGGATATGACGAGGCATTCTCGCACAACGAGGATGCCGAGCTCGACGCTCGCCTGAGTGCAGCCGGAGCTCGCATCTATCTGTGTGCCGGCGCCGACATCACCTATTACCCACGGAAAGGCCCGGTGTCGCTGTTCCGGCAGTACCGCAATTTCGGGCGCGGGCGCGCGATGAACATCCTGAAGCATCGGAGCCGGCCCAAGCTGCGTCAGCTGATCCCGGTCATGGTGGGACCGGCCGTGTGCCTGTCGCTGTTGGCGCCGGTTTCACCGGTCTTTGCCGTTCCCGCGCTGTTGTGGGCGGCAGCAAGCCTGAGCCTCGGCGCGATCGAAGGACTCCGGCAACGCAATCTCTGCGCAGGCGCGGCGGGCTTTGCAGCGATGCTGATGCATCTCGGCTTCTCGTTTGGGTTCATCGTCGAGGTCCTGCGCCAAGCTTCACGCGTACGACAACGGCAGGGCGGGCGCAGCACCTATCCCGCAGCTTTGGGAGCGGCGGACAAGCCATGACCGCGACTGCACAGGAACGTTCCGGCGCTGACGTCGAGGTCAGCGTCATCGTCGCGAACTACAACGGCGCGGCGTTCCTGGCCGATGCGATCCGGTCGGCATGCGGGCAAACTCTAGACGACATTGAAGTGATCGTCTCCGACGACGCGTCCTCCGACGCCAGCGTTTCCATCGTCAGGCGCCTGATGGCCGACGATCCCCGGATCAGGCTCGTTGAATCCAAGACCAACAGCGGAGCCGCTGCCGCGCGCAATCGGGCCATCGATGTTGCCCGGGGCCGCTGGATTGCGATCATGGACAGCGACGATTTGATGCATCCTGATCGTCTACGGTCGCTGCTTCGGGCCTGCGACACCACCGGCGCCGACATGGTCGCCGATGACCTGCTGCTGTTCGACAGCGAACGCCGGGCGACGCCGCAAACGCTCCTGAACGGAGCGTGGGCGACGGAGCCTCGTCAGCTCTCCACCCGCGACTATCTCGCGGCCAACAATCTTTATGGCGGCGGACCCGCCTTCGGCTATCTCAAGCCGATCATTCGTGCCTCGCTCCTGGCCAAGCACGCCATTCGCTATGACGAGCGGCTGATCATCGCCGAGGACTACAATCTGGTGATCCGGCTGTTGCTGGCTGGCGCGCGGTTCTGGATCGTGCCGCAACTCGGCTACTTCTATCGACGCCACGGCGCCTCCCTGTCCCATCGCTTGAATACACTTGCGCTGATGCGGATACGTGAGGTCGAGCAGGACTGGGCCAGGCGGTGGCCGTCCGCGGAATTGCAGCCGCTGTTCGAGGCACGCGCGCGTTCAGTGGAGCGCGCCATCGCCTTCGACGAATTGGTGCGGGCCCTCAAGGGTCGAAAGCTGGGCGAAGCGGTCCGGATTGCGGTCCGCAATCCCGCTGCCGCGGCGCTGCTCAGGATTCCGCTGAAGGATGCCTTGGTTCGGCGTATCCCTCGATCGAAGCCGATCGAAAAGCCGCGGCGACAGCAGATCTGCATCTTGAGCCGGCAGCGCATCACGGCACGCAACAACGGAAGCTCGCGCTACCTCCTTGAGATCGCCGGCTTCCTTGCAGCGAAGGGATACGACGCTCATTTGCGGGTCCCCTCGCCGGTGATGATGGGGCGATGGCCGTTTCTCAAATTCTCCGCCGACATGGACGTCTTCAAGACCATCAAGGTCCGAGGGACGTTTCGTCTGGGACGTTATGTGATCGCGCGCGACCCGCGGCTGGCGATCAAGGCGTCTGTGGCGGTCTTCGACCGCCTGCTTCTTCGCAGCGGCATGCTTTCGCGCCCTCTCACGCGGCCGGCGGCTTACGCGATAGCCCAGCCGATGACACGGCAAGATCAGATCTTTGTCGCGCGCGAGGCGCCCTCGATCTCGGACGTCCAGATCGCGGACTACTGCTTCCTCACCGACGCCTTCCCCTATGCGCTGCGCCCCGATGCGCGGCGCGTCGTCATCATGCACGATCTGTTTTCGAGTCGGACCTCGCAATTTGCACGCTTGAATGCCGCTGATACCGTCGCCTCGCTCTCCCTCGACCAGGAACTCCGCATGCTTGCCGCTGCTGAAATCGTGGTTGCGATTCAGCGCGACGAGGCTGCGATGCTGCAGCGGGAGTTGCCTCGTCATGAGATCGTCCTCGCGCCGATTGCCGCCGATCCCGTTAGCGAACCGCAGCCGGGCGCAGCTGACATCCTGCTGTTCGTCGGCAGCTCGACCGCGCCGAACAGCGACGGGATCAACTGGTTCATCGAGACCTGCTGGCCGCGGATTCGCCGCGAACGGCCGAACGCATCACTCCTGATAGCGGGGAGCGTCTGCAACGCGGTCTCCGGCACGCCCGTCGCAACCAGGCTCTTGGGCGTCGTGGACGATCTCGAAAGCCTCTATGCTGAAGCATCGGTCGTGATTTCGCCGCTCCGCGCCGGATCCGGCCTCAAGATCAAGCTGATCGAGGGCTTGTCAAAGGGCAAGGCCATGGTGGTGACATCGACCACGCTGCAGGGCGTCAGCGACATCGTGAGCGGCTGCGTTTTCGTCGAAGACACCGCGCCCGGTTTTGCCTCTGCGGTGATCGCTCTCCTCGGCGACGCGGAGCGGCGCAAGCGCCTGGGAGCGGACGGGCTGAAGACGGTAAAGCAGCATTTTTCGGCCGAGCAGGCGTATGCCGGCATTGTTGCTGCAATCAAGGCGACGGCAACGCAACAGGCAGACGCAGGTCTGCGGCGGACGGCATCATGAAACGCAATACTCGACCAGCAACGCCCCGCTCCGCCAACCGCGCGAGGATGCCGCTGCGGCCGCGCGCCTGGCTGTTTGTCGTTGCGATCGCCGGGATCATGTCCGGCGCAACCGCGCATGCCGATGAGCGACCAGGTGCCAGCGCCGAGGTATTGACCAGCGCCGAACGCGGACACGTGTTCGTCATCGGCAAGGGCCAAGGCAGCAAGCGGATCGAGGAATTCCACCCAGCTGCCGGGCAGAAGATCAGGCTGGTCGGCTTCACCGCGCTGAGCCTCGATCAGTTGCGAGCTCGTGCTACCACTGCCGGACCGGATATTGTGATCGATCTCGGTGGCGGCCAGGAGTTGACGGTCGTCGGTGCGGACAAGGACGTTCTTGGCTCGGTTCAGATCGAGTTGGATCGCAGCGGTCTCGTGCCCAGCTTCGCCGACGAGTTCGACCAGCTGAGCCTCGACCTGGAGGACGGTGCCTCGTCGCCCGGACGGTGGCGGACCAATTTCGGCTATGGCGGCCCGACCTCGGTCCACAGCAGAACCCTGGTGAACAATGGCGAGCTCGAAGTCTATGTCGATCCCAAATTCGCCGGGACCGGATCGACCAGCCTGAACCTCAATCCGTTCCGGACAGGAAGCGGCAAACTCGACATCGTCGCCGAGCCGCTGGACGAGAAGGTGCGCAGCGTCGCCTGGGGACGTTCCTACGCATCGGGACTTTTGACCACGAAGGCATCCTTCTCGCAGCAATATGGGGTGTTCGAAATCCGGGCTAAGGTGCCGCGCGGCAAGGGATTGTGGCCGGCCTTCTGGCTCCTGCCCGCGAACGGCGCCTGGCCGCCCGAACTCGACGTGCTGGAAATCCTCGGTGACAATCCGAGCAAGGTCTACATGTCCTGGCACAGCAATGCCGGCGGCAAGCATTCGTTCGAAACCAAGCCGATCGATATTCCCGATGCCTCGGCCGACTTTCACACCTATTCGGTCGAGTGGACCAAGGACACGATCAACTGGTTCTTCGACGATATAGAAGTCGCGAGCGCGTCGACGCCGCAGGACCTGCACCAGCCGATGTACATGCTGATCAACCTGGCGGTCGGCGGCGGCTGGCCCGGGGCCCCGAATGCGTGGACCAAGTTTCCGGCCCTCTATTCGATCGACTGGGTGCGGGCCTATACGCGTCCCCTGCCGACGGAGCGGTCAGGAGCAAGTGAATGACCGCGGAGCGATCGGAGCGGATATTGCCGGCCTCAGTCGACGTCATCATCGCCGTCTGGAACAACGCCGGCACGATCGCGCGAGCGGTGCGCTCCGCGCTCGCAGCGCCGGAGGTGAATCGCGTGATCGTGGTCGACGACCGCTCGACCGACGACACGGCAGCGGTTGTCGCAGCTCTGATCGACGAGTTCGGGGCCCGGCTGCATCTGGAACGGATGGAGCGCAATGGCGGCCCTGCCGCGGCGCGCAATCGCGCGCTGGCCTTGTCCGATGCGCCCTGGGTCACCATCCTGGACGGTGACGACTACTTCGCGCCGGACCGCCTCCGCGGCCTGTTATCGGTCTCCGACGGGGCGGACCTCGTCGCGGACGACCTGCTGCAGGTCAGGGAAGGCGCTGAGACAGCGAACGGCAGTCCGCTGCTCGGCCTCGATCAAACCGTCACGCTCGACCTCGCGACCTTTGTCGCCGGCAACATCAGCCAGGCCGGGCGGCTGCGCAAGGAATACGGCTTTCTCAAACCGATGCTGCGGCGGGCGTTCCTGGTCCAGCACGGCCTGCGTTACGACGAGGAGCTGCGCCTCGGCGAGGATTTCGCGCTCTACGCGCGTGCGCTCGCGGCCGGCGCTGTGTTCCGGGTGATCCCGTCCGCCACTTATGTCTCCGTCGTCCGCGCGGGCTCCCTGAGCGGCAACCACACCAAGCGCGACCTCGAGCGGCTGCGCGACAGCGACAAGAGCCTGCTGCGCCTGACCACACTGACGGCGGACGAGCGCCGGCTGATCCGCCAGCACTATGAATCGATCGATGCGCGGGTGCAGTGGCTCAACGTCATCGACGCGGTGAAGGCGCGCGACGTCGGCGCGTTTCTGGCCCCGTTCCTGATCCGCTGGAGCACCTGCAGTTTTCTGGTGAGCCGCCTCTTGGAGCAGGTGGTGCTGCGCAGCCGCAGGCTGCTCGGCATGACGTAACTAACCCGGCCTGTCGGGAGGGGTGGCCTACCCGGCACGATGAATATAGGCGCGCAGGCCTCCGCCTGCTATATCGCCTGCTTTGAACCGCCGCGCGGGACGCGCGGTGCATGTGATTGGATCAGGATGAGCCTGCTGGCGAGGAATCCGGCGAGAAACGATGTGCAGCGCAGCGCGAACTGGCAACGCCATATCGCCTGGGCGGCCTGGCTTTGTTGCGCGGTGTCGCTGGCCTTCATCCAGGCCGTCCCGACCATTCCGGCCGTCATCATGCTCGGCTCCGCCCTGCTCTACAGCGGGCTCTATCCGCTGCAGGCCCAGCGGGTGATCTTCTGGAATTTCCTGCCCTGGATGCTGCCGCTGTTCGGCGCGCTGTCGATGGTGTGGTCGGATCAGCCGGCGCTGTCGGCCCGTGCCGCCGCGCAGATCGCGATCACGATCTACATCGCGATCCTGTTTGCGCAGAGCCTGCCGGCCTACCGCTACATCGCCAACCTGATGTACGCCTTCCTGGCCTCGGTGGTGGCGAGCCAATACGAGACCGGCATCTTCGGCGCCAAGAACAGCTTTGGCCTCGCGGTCGCGCTGGCGATGCTGGCGAGCTGCTGGGTGATGCTCGACAGCAAGCAGCCGAAAATCACGCGGTTCGTTGCGCTCGGCGCGCTGTTCGGCGCCCCGTCGCTGCTGATCGCAGCGGGGTCGGAAGGCGCGTTGCTTGGCGCCGGCGTGGCGCTGTTCGCATCCTTCATCCCGTTCCTGCTGCGGCAGATGTCCGCGAATGCGCGGATCTCGACCATCCTGATCGCGGCCGTCGTGGTGCTGGCCGGGCTCGGCATCGCGTTTCTCTCGGTCGACAATCTGTTCGAGGTGCTGCTGCTGTCGATCGGCAAGGATACCAGCCTGACCGGGCGCACCCTGCTCTGGTCCTATGCGACCGACGTGATCGCCAACCATCCGCTCGGCGGGGTCGGCCTGCAGGCGTTCTGGGTGGAGGGCAACCGGGCGGCCGAACAGTTCTGGGCGTTCTTCTACATCTACACCCGGTCCGGCTTCCACTTTCACGATCTCTGGCTGGAGATCGGCGTCGAGCTGGGGCTGACCGGAATCTTCCTGGCCGCCGCCACCGTCATCACGGTGGTGTTCAACGTCGTGCGCTGGGTGCTGCGCGATCCGCAGCCCGAGGGCTGCTTCTTCCTGGGCTTCATCGCTTTCGTGACGCTGAGGACGATCGGCGAGGTCGAGCTGTTCATCCAGTTCGCGCTGATGCCGATCATCTTCATGGGCGCCTATTACTACGCGCGCGAAGCCAATACCGCATGGGATCGCGCCGGGCAGAGCGCCGCGATCAAGCCGCGCGCGATGCGCTGATCGCGCCTTCCCCCAAGCTGATACGAATGCCCGATGCCGCACACGCGGCGAGCGCAAGGCTGCTGGCAACGTGAAGCCGGAGCCTATCTTAAGTCGCTGAAAACTGGACGATCAGAGGATGCGCCAGACCGCCCAGATGATGCCGGCCCACATGGCGCCGCTGATCGAGGCCGCCAGCAGCCAAGGCCGCGGCGAGGAATAGCGCAGCGCGGGGCTCATCCGCACCGCGCTCCCCTTCAGCGGTGCCGTCCTGTCGAACGCGACGGCTTTGGCCGACCGGGGAAGGAAATGTTGCTGAATTCCGACTGCCATATCAGGGTCCTTTGCACCCCCCATCGAAGCTCGAAAAGGTTAAGATTTTGGATACCCGCCGGGTTTCGGCCCGCAGGATCACTTGCCCTGACAATGAGTTGAAGCGCCGCGACCGCAACCTCACGCCCGCTTGCGTGGGGTCGGCGCGCGACGGCGATGTCAAACAACGGGTAGCCGCAGGCGTTCTCGCGGGCCGCGCAGGCACCCGAGGCTTGGCTTCGTCCGCCCTCTCGAGAATGCGAGGGCGCAGGGAAGGCCGGGAGCTCGCCGCCCCCATGGCCCGCCTGCAGAAAAGAAAGCAGGCGGCAGTCACCACAGGTTCGGCTGAGACATCCCGGCCTTCCCTGCGCGATGGTTTAACCGGTTGCTCCGTGCTCTCCCCAGGGACCGGCTGTCTTGCCCCTGTCGCTCGCGTGCTCGTCAAAGCATCACGAACTTGGCGCCAGCACCGGGGCGCCAGGACCACACGGCTTGGCCGTCCGCGAAGGTGCCTCGCACAAGGCCGGAGACGACGGGCTTGGTACCTGCCCCGCCGAAAGCCTCACGCGCGCACCGACCGATGCTGCTCGTCGGGCAACACCGTCGCGGCCACCGCTCCCCGCCTCGCGTTCGTGACGATCGCGATACGCCCCTCGCATCGAGGCGGGATAGCGAAGAGATAACACGATTTCCGAAAAAGCGAAATAGAAATTTTGACTCAGAACTGAAGAGAGCCGGCGTGGTTGTGGTCGTTCCGCAGCGGTCATTCGTTTCAACATGAACGCGATCTGCCTGACAGGCACTCGGCCTCACGCACGAACGATGGACCGCGACTCGTGAACGAGTCTCGATATCGCGTCCGGTGCCCTCAGGAGATGCTGCAGACGCGCGCGCACCCGAATGCGCCGACCTAAGCTCCGCAGCATTTTTTGTATTTCTTGCCGCTCCCGCACGGGCAGGGACCGTTGCGGCCGACTTTTGCCGCGCTCCGCATCGTGCCTTCCCGCCGCCCGTCAATGACGCGCGCGCTCGCATTGCCCTCGACGAATCGCCACGTGTCGCCGTCTCGCCGACCAAACTGCGAGACTTCGTGATGCGCAATGGTTTGACCGCCCTGTTGGTAAGTCGCAATGAAGGACACTACGCCCGTCGCATCTGCCTGCTGGCCGCCTTCAACAAACAGGATTTTCAGGCCGAGCCATTTGGCCTGCGTAGCCCACGCCGTGGCGGCTTCGGCGTCCAATGTTCCGCGTTTCTCCGGCGCGAGCGTTTGCGCGATGTAGTCGATGTTGCCTCTCGCGTAGGCAGTGTAGCGCGAGCGCATCAACGCTTCGGCCGTCGGGGGGTTCTCATCCCCGCTCAAGAACGGACCGCAACACCGCTCAAAATCCAGATCTGAACCGCAAGGGCATGGCATCCAGGAATATTATCATGCGGGTAGCGCTCCAGAACGCCACCCGAGCGAATCGATTCTGATATTCTTGAATACCTGGGGGAAAAGAGTCGCGCGCCAGCGCAGCGATCAACCCTGTGTCCCCAAAGCCGCACCTTTGCCGCCTAGTGTCGCTGACCGCGCCGACAACCACGCCGCGCCGTTTCGCCACCGGCGAATCCGTGTTAACCATTCGTTAAGAGTGGGTGTTGGGCGTTCGGCTGACCGGCCCGGCCCCGCGCGGAGCAGAACCTTTTTCGGACGCCGACCTCATTACGTCGCGTTCGCATTCCGCGAGCCCGCCCGCATCATCAGCGGCCATGGCGCGCGATCGCTACGCCAATTTTTTCGCGCGATGCCGGCCAAGCCGTAAATCGATCAAGAGGCCCGCCCTGGACGGGCCCAAGGCCTAGCTCCCGGTCTCACATCAACCTGATGCCGGCGCGACAGCGTGCTTGCCTGCACGCCCGCGCGCCGCCGCATCGCGACCGAATGGAGCGGCTCCGATGGCCGACGAGTCAGTTGCGTCAATCATTCCCTGGCACCAGCCCAAGAAGCCGGCGACCCGCGCCAAACGCTCGCCCGCGACCAAGCCGCGCAAGCGAGCCAAGACTTCAACCAACAAGCCCCAGACCAGCAAGACCGAAGCGAACAAGGCCCAGGCCAGGCTGAAGGCCGCCAGTGATGCGGACGACGATCTCTACGCCGCGGACTCGCTGATCGCGCCGGATTTCCTGGAGCTGGTCGAGGCTGAGGCGAAGCGGCCGTCGATCGCCGACCGCGCGCGGATCGAAGAAACCGCAAGCGCGTGGGCCGGGGCCGGGCAAATCGCCGCCTCGGCTTCGCCTGCGACGACGCCAGCCGCAGCACCGGCCAGCGCAGCCGCGCGGCGCAACCTTGCGCCCTATCTGCTGCAGGCGGCCGCGTTCGCGCTCGCTCTCGTCGGCATGGCCATGAACGGCTGGTTCGCGCAGTCGCTCGGCTCGAGCCATGTCGCGGGCTGGATGTTTCTGGCGATCGGCGTCGCCGCCGACCTGGTCGCGCTGGTGATGCCGACCTGCGCCGCCAGGCTCTGGCACGAGCGCCACCGCGCCACCGCGCTCGCGGGTTGGACGGTGTGGTCGATGACCTTCGTGTTCGCAGTTACCGCAGGAATCGGCTTCGCCTCCACCAATATCAGCGAGGTCGCGTTCGCACGCTCCTCGCGGACGACGCCGGCGATCGGGGCCGCGCAGGCGCAGCTCGCCGACGCCACCATCGCGCGCGACCGCGAATGCAAGAGCGGCGTCGGCAAGTTCTGCAGGGAGCGCGAAGCCGAGGTGGCCGAGCGCCGGCGCGCGCTGGACGCCGCGCTGCAGTCGGTGACGCAGACCGCCGATCCGCAGACCGAGGCCGCGATCAAGCTGGTCGCCTGGGTCTCCCATGGCCTGGTGAAGCCGGCGGCGGATGATTTCGCCATGCTGCGCCTGGTGCTGCTGGCGCTGCTGCCGCAGTTCGGCGGCATCCTGCTGATGGTCGGGCGGCGGGCGTGAGGCGCGTCAGCCTGTCCGAACGGCCATGACGCGGTCAAGCATGGCGGACCACGAACGATGAGGATGAGCAGTGTGTCTACGCCATAATCCTCTAAGTGCCGGCATGGAGACTTCAGGCCGGATTCTGCATTTGCCGCGATGGTTGGTGCGCGGCGGAAATCGACCGGAAGTCGGCGGCCACGGGGGATAGTCGTCGCCTGCCTGGGCGCCGCTACGCGCAGGACGGATTGGTCAACGACGTTGCCTGATCCAGGTCAACGACTCTTCGGCAGTTCCGAACTTTATTTCTCAAAAGGATCAGGAGGGTTCGGACTTGGCAAAATTTGCGGTTTGCGATTGGAGCGATGTCGTATGGCAGATCGACGCAGATAATCCAACTCTGCCGCCATATCCAGTTCATACCGGCAGCGGAAACGTGCAGAGCCTGGCATTCACTGCCGACAAAGAATTCGAGCTGGTCTGCGGCCCAAGCGATGCTGAGATCCACAAGACCCAGGGCCCGAAAACCGACGTACTCATCTACGTCGAACCGCTGGCCTACCAGGTGTATCTTTCCAAAGTCAGGGTGCGAATGATCGGCTTCGGGCAGGAGCGCGTCTACTTCAGCTCCTATGATACGAGCCAGGGCGCTCAACAGATAGGAGAGCAGATCTTTCAAATCTCTTTCCTCGAAAATGGTTCTGCGGTTCCTTACGTCACGATCTATCCTTCGCAACTGACCATTCCCAACCCATGCAAGCCCAGTCAGGAGATACCCGCCTATATGAGCGGCGACTTCACATTCGGCGACGGCGACACACTCTATTTGTCGACCGGTGACTTGGGTGGCAAAAATGGAATAGTTGTAAAAGCGGGCATCTACAGGGTCGATGGAGCGCTCCCGAACACGGTGACGGGCAACGTGCAGCGGATCTATCTTGGCAACGGCCCCATTTCTGGCCTCTGTTACCGCAGTCCGCAGACTTTATACTTCCTGCGTGGGTACGATATCTGCAGCCTGGATCTCAACACCCTCACGGAAGCAACTCTGTGCACGATTCCACCCGATCCCGGCTGGTCCGGCCCCCGCGATCTGGCGTATGTCGGAGATGGATTGAAGCAGGCGACCTATTGGCCCATCTTTAGCGGCGCCTATCTGGCGCTTAAGTTACTCGCAAAATCGGTCTGGAAACTCGGAATCGCGATCACCATTGGCGGCCGGCGAATTCCACCACGCCCTCGCGAGCGCGGGCCGGACACGCTCTCAAAGCTGCCGGCGACGGCGTCGTTGAGCGACCCGAGAGATAGGTGAAATTGCGTACCGAACACATGGGTTACACTTCTCGCTTTTATGGCGGGTCGTGCGAGATGAGGATGAGAACGATATCTGCGCCATTGCTACCTAATGCACGGCTACAGCCAGTATCGTCTTGCATAAATCACGGTCATTGCCGCCCCCGCGACGATTACGAATCGTCTCACGTAGTTCGCCGGAAGAACGCGAATCAGGTAACCGCCGCCATATCCGCCAATCATCGCTCCAAAAAGCATAACAGTTGTCTCCGGCCACCGCACGGCTCCCTGGACGATGAAGATGACGGTCGCGGCGAATGCCACACAGGTTGCGAGCAGATTCTTCAGGGCCTTTATCGCACGGATGTCGTTCGGTTCGGTGATCGACAAGACGGCCGTCAGGATGACGCCCAGACCGGCGCCGAAGAATCCCCCGTAGATGCAAGCTGTCCCGATGAACGCCGCGCTGAGACCACCCGGCACCGAACTGCCGGTGCTGTAGTGACGGACGGTCGACGCCTGGATTTGCGGCGCGAAGGCAAAGAGCAGCGTTGACAACGCGATCAGGGCTGGGACCGGCAAGGTGAAGAGGCGCTCGGGCAGGAGCGACAAGACGATCGCCCCGGTCGCTCCTCCCAGGACGGCGACAGCGACAAACGACACCGCGCGACTCGTCAAGACCGGCAGCTTCGCGCGATCGGCGAGAGCCGCGATCAAATGACCAGGTGAAATTGCAACCGCGTTGGACGCATTAGCGGCAATGGCTGGCAATCCTGCCGCCAACATCGCCGGAAATGTAATGAGCGTCGCGCCGCCGGCCAGCGCATTGATGAGGCCGCCGGCCACGCCGGCCACCATTAAAGCCGCGCCCGTAGTGAAGTGCATGCTCGCTCTCTCCGATCACGAGAGGGGTATCCGTTCGCGAGTCGGCGAGTCTGGAACGTTTGTGACCGGATTCAGCCGTGCCAGTAGAGACCCGGTGTGGTTCCGAATGTTCGACGAAACAATCGTGTCAGATGGCTTTGATCAGCGAAGCCGGTGTCGGCTGCCGCGGCAGCTATCGGCTGGCCTTCTCGCAACAAGCGTCGCGCCATGTTCAACCGCGTGAGGACTCTGAAAGCATGGGGGGCGATGCCAAGTTCGCGCGTCACCAGCCGGCTGAATCCTTCACGGCTTTGGCCGAGACTTGCGGCGATTTCTCCGATCCGCCCGAAGCTGTTCGTCAAAGTCGCGCGGAGCTTCTCTTGGTCAGCTTTCACGGTTGGACGAAGGGCCACGTGGGATGCGATTTTATCCCGGACCCGCAGGAATTCGTCTCCGGAGGTCCGGCCTGCGCTCGACCGGCCATACTGGATGTCGAAGACCTCCAAAGATTGCGCGGAACCGCCCGCTGGAATGTAGGCGTTAAGGCAAATCGTTTCGTCTTCCGTGGTCGCGAGCGGGACGTGCAGCATCCCCGCCGGAATGCAGGCGGCCTGTCCCGCCGCCACCGTCACCGTCGTGCCGTCGATAAGAAACACCCGGGATCCCGACAGAACCATCACGATCTGGGTCTCGTCATGAAAATGGGGCCTGAGACCGGGAGAGCCGCGGCCGCGCCATGAGCCAAGCTCGACGATACCGGCGATGTTCGCCTGGCAATAGCTCCAGCGGGATTCAGAGGCAGAGCGGAGCATCGAAGAATACGGAGTCAATGATCGCTTCCGAGCGGTGGGGGGCCACAGCGGACTAACAACAACGGCCGGATACCATCGGATTGCGTTGTATGGCGGACCGAGAACGACGAAACGGAGAACTACGTTTACGCCATAGCCCTCTTAAATTGAACCACGGGTGACCGATGAATATCGGTGGGAAACGGTCGGTCTGCGTACGGTTATGAAACCAGGAAGAGTTGGAGCTCGTTCGAGGGTAGAAAGAAGAAGGCAGCCAAGGGCCAAGTTTGGATAGCCGATGACCGCCGTAAGTCGATGGCCGATGGCTAGCGCTGGAACGTGAGGTGGACGGTCCCGCTCTCGGCCGTTTCGGTCTTGGTGGTGTAGCCGGCCTCCAATCCGCGCAACTCGTCCCAGAGGCGTATGCCCCGCCCCAGCAGAATTGGAGCAATGGCGACATGGATGCGGTCCACAAGTCCAGCCTTGAGATAGGCGCGGACCATGGTGGGTCCGCCGCCTATCCGAACATCCTTGCCGTTTGCGGCTCTCTCGGCGCGCTGCAGCGCATCAACCGGATCGGCCGCGAGGAAGTGGAACGTGGTGCCTCCGGCCATCTCGATGGAAGGCCGCGGCGTGTGCGTCAGGACGAAGACCGGGCAGTGAAATGGCGGCTCGTCGCCCCACCAGCCCTTCCAGTCCGGATCATCGGGAAAGTTGTGCAGGCCGAACTTGCCGGCCCCCATGATCTCGGCGCCAATGTTGGTGAAATAATCTTTCGCATACTCATCGTCGAGGCCGGTGGTGCCTTTGCCGCTGGTGTCTTTGAGCACGCGCTCTCGAAACGTCCTTGTGGCCACATATGCTGCAACAAGGCGCGTCCAATCGGGGCCGAACGGGTTTTCGGGTGTCTGGTCGGTCGTCGTTGCGAAACCGTCGAGCGAGATAAGAAGGTCGACACGTACTGCCATTGGCCTCTCCTAATAGTAAGGTACATACCTTATTAATGAAATGAGATACAAAGGCAAGTGCCTTATTATTGTTGACGCATGTGGACGATCCGCCTTACCGTCGCGCATGCCTTATCATTCGGCCCCACTCGACCTTGCCTTCCATGCTCTCAGTGACCCGACACGCCGGGCGGTGGTGTCGCGTCTGGCCGAGGGAGAGTTGCCGGTCAGCGCCCTCGCGGAGCCCTTCGATATGGCGCTGCCCTCCTTCGCTCAGCATCTCAAGGTGCTGGAAGATTGCGGATTGATCGCCAGCGAGAAGCGCGGACGCAGTCGCTGGTGCCGACTGGAACGAGCGCGCTTCGAGGAGGCGGCCAATTGGATGGAAGCGGAGCGTCGACGCTGGGCCGCGCGGCTCGACCGGTTGGAAGCCTATTTGGACGGGACGGAAGAGAACGACGATGGAAAAACTATTTGAGACCTGGTCGCTCGACCGTGAGATCGTGGTCGTCAAGGTGCTGAAGCACCCGCGACATAAGGTTTTCGCCGCTTGGATGGATCCGGAAGCGCTGGCGCAATGGTACGGCCCGGCTGGCCTCAGCATCGAGAACCACGAGGCCGATATCCGCGAGGGAGGGCAATGGCGCTTCGACATGGTGGGCGTATTCGAGGGCCAAGAGCAGCGCTTTCCCAACCTCATGCGCTTCTTGAAGATCGTGCCCAACGAACTGATCGTGGTGGACTATGGTACCCCGGACCTCAACGACCCTGAGCGCTTCTACATGACGGTTACCTTCGATGAGCAGACCGACGGCAAGACCGTATTGACCTTGCGCCAGCTTCACCCAAGCCGCGAACGGCGTCAGGTGGTCGTCGGTTTCGGCGCGGTGGAGTATGGCCTGCAAACGCTTGATGGTCTGACCGCTTGGCTAGATCGTTGAACGCTGCGCATCTTGGGGGTTCCGGTCGCTGCCCTAGCGCCATGATCGACTGCTTTTGGGGCCTTACGGCCCAATCCCAACGACCGGAATGCCGTCGCTGATCTTCAAGATATTTCGGGCTGTAGCGTACAATCGGCGGCAAATGGCGGAGAGGGAGGGATTCGAACCCCCGATAGGCTTGCACCTATGCCGCATTTCGAGTGCGGTGCATTCAACCACTCTGCCACCTCTCCGGGCGCAAATCAGGGGCATGGCCCCCGTGGTTGGGCCGTGTTCTAGGGCACGATGGCGGGGGTGACAAGGCAGCGAGGGCGAAAATTTGCCCGCACGCTGGCAGATGCGGACAAGCCGCCGACGCGGTCCGCCGGGGCAGGCGGACCGCGCGTGCGGCGGGTTCGACCGGACAAGCGAGCCGCCGCACGGGGGCCAAACGTTGGACGTGGCGGCCCCGGAGCGCGTTATCTCAGCGGAAGAGATCGAAATGGTAGTTCACGCCGACGCTGACGGTGTGGATCTTGGCCGCGTTCCGGTCCGGCAGATTGTCGTGCTTGAGGTCGATGTAGAGATATTCGAGCTTGGCCGACCATTTCGGCGCGAACGCCCATTCGGCGCCGCCGCCGGCGACCCAGCCCATCTTCATCTTATGGACAGGGCCGTCCTTCAATTCGCCGGCGGCAAGGCCGGCGGTGCTGTAAAGTAGCAGCCGCGAATCGAGCACCGCGATGCCGGCGCGGGCGCGGCCGGTGCTCAGCCAGGGCACACTGATCTCCGGGCTCACCAGATCGGCCTTGTGAGACAGATTGCCGAACGCAAGGTCGTTCTCGATACCGACCACGAACATCGGCGACAGCTGGTAATTGTAGCCGGCCTGCAGCCCGCCGATCGCGCCGGAGAGCTTACCGCCGGCCCCTCCGCCGAAATTGCTGTACGCGTTGGCGCCAGTGAAGCCGCCGCCGACATTGGCGCCGACGTAGAATCCCGTCCAGGAAAACGGGGCCGGCGCGGGCTGCATGTAGGCCGGCGCCTTGTACGTGTTGGCCGGCAGATCGGCGGCATTTGCGCCTGCGCAGGGCAGCGTCGCAAGCAGCGCCGTCAGCCCATATCCGGCGGCTTTGATCTTCATGTCCTCAGTCTCCAGTTGGCGGCTTGACGCCGCGCACGTCCCACCCCGAATTGGGTTGCGTCATATAAAAACCGTCTAGATGGTTTGTAAATAAGCCAATCCGTCACACCGGCAGTTCCTGCGAAGGATCGCAACCGAACAGCGAAGCGGCGCGAAAGCGAAGGGAGCTGGGAGAAGGGACTTGGGAGGAGAGATGCGGAAAAAATGTGGGACCGCCATACGCTGACACACAATGGCGGTCCCGTGTCGCTTCATCTTGGGGAAACCAACCGAAAGAGACGGGGGTCAATCCGGCTGGCCTGAGCGACAAGGCAGCCTTGCGGCATAGGCCGGATCGCTGCAATGCAAACTCATCCTTAACGTCTAAAAAGCGATCTTTAACCTAACCGGTAAAGGTTACCGGCGGCGGCCGCGCACTATCCCTATCCTATTGATTGCAAGATATTTTTCAACAAGCGCCGACTGAGGCCCTGGCGCAATCCACGATTGTTTGCAGCAACCCTTCACGCGCTTCTATGCTGCATCGCAACAATATGAGAGGGGGACGGGCGCATATCGATACCGAGCAGCTAATCCTTGCTCTTCTTCTTGGCTTTCTTGTCGTCGGATTTGTCGTCCGCTTTGTCCTTATCCTTCTTGCCGTTCTCCTTGTGACGGTTGGTGAAGCGGGCGTTGCCTAGCCCGGTGCCGATGGTGAGCACGCCCCAGTGCTCCATTCCCTGCATGAACGGCACCTCCGACAGGCCCTGCACCACTCCGTCATTGTGCATCAGCAGCGCGGTGTCGTGGCCGCCGATCATAGGAATCGCCTCGATCAGGCTGCTCGGCAGATTGAACTTGCTGCTCTCCCAATTGCCCGGCAGGTTCTGGGCGCCCTTCTCGATCGATCCGTCCGCATCGATCACGCCGGGACAGGCGATGCCGATGAAGGGCGCGAGCTTGAAGCCCTCAGCCTCGGCCTTCTCGATCAACCCCTTCAGCATCTTGACCAGCCGCTTCACTGCACCTTCGCGGGTCGGCTCGTCGTCGGCGTGGCGCCACAGGTCGGACTTCCACACCGAGGCTTTCGAGAGGTCCGGTGCCTTCTTGGCGCCAGTCTCGACCACGCCGCAGCGGATATTGGTGCCGCCGATATCGACCGCCAGGATGCTGTCATGGGCTTCGAAGATCCAGGAAGGCGCCAGATGCAGCGCGCCGATCAGCCCGGCATCATCCGGGTCGTAGCGGATCGGCACCAGGTCGACCTCGAAACCTTCGTCCCTGAGGATGATTTCGGCGCGTGCAATCGCAAGCTCGCCGAGCCGGGAGGCGCGAAAGCCGCCGCCGACCACGATGCATCCGGTGTCGGCCCAGGCCTTGGTGCGCAGGAAACGCCGGGTGACGTAAGCGAGCTCCTGGGCGAAGTCCTCGATCGCCGAATGCACCACCGCAGACGCCTCGGTGTCCTCGCCGATCAGGATCTCGTCGAGCACCTTCTTGCTGATCTCGTCGGACGACTCCTTGCCGAACGGGTCCTTGCCGGATTTACGCAACGGCTTGCGCCAGCGCTCGAAGATCTTGCGGAAGGCGCCCTTGGAGGCGCGGTCGCCGACAAAGCCGTCCTCGTCCTTGATCTCGATATTGAAGCTGTCGATGTCCACCGACGGCAGTCGCGTGGCGCCGTGCCGGGCGATGCCGGTGGAGGTCATGACGTCCTCAGCCATTGGTCCCTGCCCTTTTCGCGTGTTGGGTGGACACAACGGCGGAGGGAACCGTTTGGTTTCGTTGAAGGCGGCCGGCGGCCATTTACCTTGACTCACCGACCCTTGCGGCTATAAATGCCGCTTCATCCGGCGTGGGCCCTCCCGCGCCGCTTGTTTTTGCGCGGATTTGGCGGGCTTTCTGCCCTTGGAAACTGCGCAGGATCGTACCGGTCGAGGTACGACCAAACCGAACCATAACGACTGAACAAGAAGCCGGCCCGCAGTTTCGACTCGAGGCCGGGATCGAACACGAAGGAATAGAACGATGTTCGCAGTCATCAAGACCGGCGGCCGGCAATACCGTGTCGCTCCGGATGATGTGCTCGAGATTGGCAAGATCGAAGGCGAAGTCGGCACGATCGTGCAGCTTCCCGAAGTGCTGGTGGTCGGCGGCGACACGCCGGTGCTGGGCGTCCCCACCGTGGCCGGCGCCACGGTCGCGGCCGAGGTGCTGCAGCACAAGCGCGGCCCCAAGGTGGTCGCGTTCAAGAAGCGTCGCCGCAAGAATTCGCGCCGCAAGCGCGGCTACCGCGACGAGCTGACGGTGCTGCGCGTGACCGAGATCTTGACCGACAACGCCAAGCCGACCATCGGCCCGCGGCCGAAGAAGGCCAAGGCTGCGACGCCGGCGGCAGACGCGGCCGAGTAAGGATTGCGGCGCAAGCGCGCCACATCGACAGACAATTCGCGCGGACCTCACGTCCGCACATCGCAAATGTGAATGATTCTCCAGCCAAATTGAGCTAGAGAGAAGCGAGATCGGAGACGAGCCATGGCTCATAAAAAAGCAGGCGGTTCATCGCGCAACGGCCGTGATTCCAAAGGCAAACGCCTTGGCATCAAGACGTTCGGTGGCGAGCGCGTGATTCCCGGTAACATCATTGCGCGTCAGCGCGGCACGACCTGGCACCCTGGCCTTAATGTTGGCATGGGCACCGACCATACGCTGTTCGCCAAGGTCGAGGGCGTCGTAGAATTTCATGACCGGTCCAACCGCACCTTCATTTCGGTGCGTCCGGTGGCTGCAGAGGCGGCCGAATAACGGTGGATCAAATTACGTCCGCCGGGTCCTGATGAACCGGCGGAGCGCAAAAAGGCTCCAGGGGAGGCGGGACACCGGCCTCCCCTTTTCGTTGCGTGCGTCATATTGCCGTCGCCGTGTTGATGGAGCCCGACATGCTGCAGGAGATCCCGACATCGACCTTTCGCGAGGCGAGACCTTGCGTCCTCGAGACCGAGCGGCTGATCTTGCGTCAGCCGACGCTCGCGGACGTGAAAGCCATCGCCCGTCTCGCCGATGACCGCCGCATCGCCGAGAACACCCGTCGCCTGCCGCATCCTTATACGCCCGATGACGCCGTCAGCTTCGTGCGCGGGCTCGCCGATGGCGGCAAGGAAACGGCCTTCCTGATCGAGACCGATCGCCAGCCGATCGGCATCGTCGGCGTGAACTGGCGCGCGCCGGACCTGCCTGCCCTCGGTTACTGGCTCGGCATCGCCTATTGGGGCCGCGGCTACGGCACCGAAGCCGCGCGCGCAATCATCGACTACTTCTTCGATGCGCACGGGCACGACGCGCTGCTCGCCTATGCGCGCGTCTCCAATCCCGCCTCGCGCAACATCCTCGAGAAGTGCGGCTTCCAGTGGACCGGGGTCGAGCTGCACCGTTTCGAAGTGCTGGCCTCCTCGGCGCCGGTAGATGCGTTCCGCCTCTCCCGCAACGTCTGGGCCTCGCTGAAGAACTGGGCCAGCGCCGCGCGCCGGGCGATTTAGGCGCCTCGCCTCATCCCCCTCCAGAGAGGCTCCCTGGAGGGCAGAGGCCAACCGATGCGGCCCTATGGTCCGGCCACAGGGCCACGTCACGCCTGCAGCCTGAACGTCACCCCACCCAGCGAGAAACCACCGTTCACGACCGAATGCCCGCGCGCCTGCGCAGCGGCACAGATTCCCCTCGCATCGGCCGCGCGAAACGTCAGCCCACTCACGATCTCGCGGTCACCCTCCACGAAGCGAAAGCGGGCGTTTGGCAGATCGATCTGCGGCGTCTCGCCGGCCTCGACGGTTGGCGCGATCTCGAGGATGCGGCCCCAATGCGCAGCGAGGCCCGACGGATCGGGGCTCTGCAGCTCGACCGCGGTCAGCGCCATCGTCACGTTCTTGCGGATCGCGCGCTGCCAGTCGGGTCCGGCCGGCGGATAACACCCAAGGATATCGTCACTGCCTGTGGTGTGATTGAACTCGATGAAGGCGGCGCGGCAGTCGCGCGGATGCAGCTGCACGCCGTGATAGGGCGGATGATCGATCACGTTCGCCGTCCGCACGCCGAGCGCATTGGCCCTCTCGCCACGCGCGTCCGGATCATCGCAGGCGAAGATCGCCATATAGCCGCCCTGCCCGCCGGTCTTCTCCAGGAAACGCCCCGCCGCTGTGCCGGCGCGGATCGGCGCGACGATCTCCAGCAGGATCGTATCGACCGGCAGCAGTGCATTCTCCAGGCCGTATTTGCCGACATGCGGATCGCGGTAACAGACCTCGAGTCCCATGATCTCCGCAATGTCGGACACAACGGGCTCGAGCCGCGGTGCGACCAGGCAGACCTGGCGCAGATGCAGGTAGCTCATGATACACACCTAAGAGGTCTGGATTGCTTCGTCGCTTCGCGCTTCGCAACGACGACGTTGCACCTATTTGCCCTGGAACACCGGCGGCCGCTTCTCGACAAAGGCTTTCGCAGCCTCCATGTGGTCGGCGGTCTCGCTGCAACGAGAGTGATGCATCGCCTCCGCATCGAAGCAGTGTTCGAGCGACAATGTCTCCGCGTTGTTGATGTTGCGCTTGATATAGCCGAGCGTCACCGTCGGCCCGTGCGCCAACGACATCGCAAGTTCGCGCGCGGCCGCCTCGACCTCCGCGTCCGGCACGACCTTCGTCACCATGCCGAGCGCGTAAGCCTCCTGGGCGCTCAAGAGCGGCGAGGTCAAATAGAGCTCACGCGCTTTGGCGCTGCCGAGCAGCTGGGTGAGAAAATAGGTGCCGCCGAAATCGCCTGACAATCCGACCTTGGCGAAGGCGGTGGTGATCTTGGCGGAGGCGCCGGCGACGCGGAGATCGCAGGCCAGCGCAATCGAGAGCCCCGCGCCCGCGGCAGCGCCATCGATCTGCGCCACGACAGGCTTGGGCATTTGGTGCAGCAGGCGCGAGACTTCCATGCGGTCGCGCAGGATGGCAACCTTGCTCTCGAACGGCGGAGGCGCCTTGCCCTCGGCCATCGCCTTGACGTCGCCGCCGACACAGAAGGTGCCGCCGGCGCCCTTGATCAGGACCGCCCGCACATCATGGTCCTCCATGGCGCGGCGGGCGGCGGCAACGAGACCGGTGGTCATCTCGGCGTTCAGCGCATTGCGCCGCTCGGGACGGTTCATCGTAATCGTGAGCAAGCCGGACTCGAGGTGCTGCAGGACGGTGTCGTTGGCGGTCATCGGATTTACTTTCCGTTGTCATTGCAGGGATCGCAGTTCGTCATTGCGAGCAGCGAAGCCGCCTCGCTCGCAACGGCGGACTATTTCTTCACCAGCGCGCAGCGCGAGGCTTCCAGCGGCTGGAATGCCTGGTCGCCTGGCACCGTCGCCAGCAGCTTGTAGTCATCGGAGCGGCCTTTGGATTCGGATGGCTTCTTCACCTCGAACAGATACATGTCGTGCACCATGCGGCCGTCCTCGCGGATGTGGCCGCCTTTGGCGAACATGTCGTTGATCGGGGTTGCCTTCATCACCTTCATCACGGCGGCCGGATCGGTCGTGCCGGCCGCCTTTACCGCATTGAGATAATGCAGCACCGACGAATAGACGCCGGCCTGCGCCGAAGTCGGCACGCGCTTGGTGCGCGCCATGAAGCGCTTGGTGAAGGCACGGGTCTCGTCGTTGAGGTCCCAGTACCAGGCCTCGGCGAGGAGAAGCCCCTGCGCGGTCTCGAGCCCGACGCTGTCGATGTCGGAGACGAAAGCGAGGAGCGGAGACAGCTTCTGGCCGCTCTTGGTCAGGCCGAATTCGGCGGCCTGCTTGATCGCGTTGATGGTGTCGCCGCCGGCATTGGCAAGGCCGATGACCTTCGCTTTCGATGCCTGCGCCTGCAGCAGGAAGGATGAGAAATCGGACGTATTGAGCGGATGGCGCACGCTGCCAAGCACCTTGCCGCCGGACTTCACGATCACATTGGTGGTGTCTTTTTCCAGATCCTGGCCGAAGGCATAGTCGGCGGTGAGAAAGAACCAGGTGTCGAGCCCGGATTTCACCGCTGCAAGCCCGGTGACGTTGGCCTGCGCAAACGTGTCGAACACGTAGTGCACGGTATAAGGACCGCAGGCCTCGTTGGTGAGCCGCACCGAACCCGGGCCGTTGAAGATGATGATCTTGTTGCGCGCTTTTGCGATCTCGCCCGCTGCGAGCGCGGTGGCGGATGCTGCTACGTCGTAGATCATCTCGACGCCTTGATTGTCGATCATGTCGCGGGCGATGTTGGCGGCAAGATCGGCCTTGTTGAGATGGTCGGCGGCCAACACTTCGATCTTGCGCCCAAGGACCTCGCCGCCGAAATCCTCCACCGCCATCTTGGCTGCCGTCTCGCTGCCTACGCCCGTGATGTCGGCGTAAAGGCTGGACATGTCCAGGACGCCGCCGATCTTCAGCGGCGGCTTCTCCTGTGCATGCACAGCACCTGACGTGAGCGAGAGAACGGACGCCAATGCAAACAACGGCGCCAACGCGCCCGACAATATCCGCGTCATTAAAATCACCTCCCTGGCGGACGCCGTCATCGCGGCGGCCCTTATCATTGATTGGCCGGATCATGCCGCAGCGCTTGCCAAGCAGCAAGGGCAGCGGCCGGTGCTGCTCAGATCGCGACGTGCTGCAGTTTTCCATTCGGTGGAATGGAGAAAGTATGGGATGATCGTCCGACGTCGAATCCGGTGACGGCTGCGAGGATGAACACGCAAAGCGCGTTTTTTCTTATCTTCACAACTATGCTCGCGATTGCCGGTCCGGCAGCAAGCGATGCCTCGCCGTGCGCGTTCGAATCGCTCGGCGACGGACGCGTGACCGAGGTTGTAGATGCGCGAAGCTTTCGTTTATCCGATGGTCGCGAAATCAAGCTCGCCGGCGTTGAGCTGGCGACTGCAACCGGCAACCCGAGCAATGGATTGGCCGAACTGATCGATGGCCGCGAGGTCGTCCTGTACGGGAGCGACGATGCGCCGGACCGCTATGGGCGACAGAGCGCTTTCGTGTCGATCGCAGGCTCGGATGTGCTCGCTCAGCGCGAGTTGCTCGCGCGAGGGCAGGCGCTTCTGGCCACCGACATCGCCGACAGGGACTGCGCAGCGGCGCTCGCCGCCGCCGAATCCGAGGCCCGCGCCGACAAACGCGGCATCTGGGCAGACGCCATCGTCATAAAAAGCGCGGAAAGTCCAGACGATATTTTGTCTCGGGTCGGACGATTTACAGTTGTCGAAGGCAAGGTCTTGTCCGTACGACAGGCAGGGGCGACGACGTACCTCAATTTCGCACGTAACTGGACACGGGGTTTCGCTGTGACTATTTCAAGGCGCGCGCTGCCGGTCTTCGAGTCGGCCGGCCTTGCCGTAAAGTCCTTGGAACAACGACGGATTCGGGTGCGCGGCTGGGTAGAGGCGCATTCCGGGCCGAACTCGGGACCGCGCATCGACGCGGCCAGGGTGACCCAGATCGAAGTCTTGAACAGCAACTGACGACGAAGCTACCGGGGAGCCACGTGAAAGGGTTTGCGCACTGGCGTGGAAGAGCGACGAGGAGCGGCCTTCGGGTCGCGCCCGCTTTGCTATGCCTCGGCTTCGCGCTCGCCGGCTGCAGCTACATGGGCAAGCTGCAGACCACGACCGCACCGACGCCGACACCGCGCCCCAAGCCCGCCATCGTCCAGACGACGCCCGCCAGCGATCGCGAACACGAAAGAATACTCGCAACCTATGGTGGCTCGTACGACGACCCGCAGCTTGAATCCCTGATCGGCAAGATCGTTGACCGGCTGGTGGCGGCCTCCGACCATCCCGAGCAGAGCTACAAGGTGACCATCCTGAATTCCGGTGCGGTCAACGCCTTCGCCTTGCCGACCGGCCAGCTTTACGTCACCCGCGGCCTGATCGCGCTTGCCAACGACACCTCCGAGCTCTCTTCGGTGCTGAGCCACGAGATGGCGCATGTCCTCGCCCACCATGCGGCGATCCGTGAAGATCAGGCCCGCCAGGTTGCCGTCGTGACGCGCGTCGGCTCCGACGATCCCGATCTGACCGCGCTGGCACTGGCGAAGACCAAGCTGACGATGGCGAGCTTCTCGCGCGCCCAGGAATTCGAAGCTGACGGCATCGGCGTCGGCATCTCGGCCAAGGCGCATTTCGATCCGTTTGGCGCGGCACGGTTCCTCAGCTCGATGGAGCGCAACGCGGAGCTGAAGGCCGGCAAGATCGGGTTCGATCCGCGGGCGCAGGACTTCCTGTCCTCGCATCCGGCAACGCCGGAGCGGGTGCAGAATGCCGAGGCGGTCGCCAAGCAATATGCCTCTGCCGACCCCAGGGAGCACGATCGCGAGACCTATCTCGGGGCCATCGACAACATTGTCTATGGCGAGGACCCCAGCGAGGGATTCGTACGCGGCCGGCGCTTCCTGCATCCCAAGCTCGGCTTCACCTTCCAAGCGCCGGAGAACTTCACGCTCGACAACACCGCACAGGCGGTGATCGGCGTGCGCGAGGGCGGCGCCCAGGCGATGCGCTTCGACGTGGTGCGGGTGCCCGCCGAGCAGACGCTCGGCGATTACCTGAATTCGGGCTGGATGGAGAATGTCGACAAGTCCGCGACCGAGGAGCTCACGATCAACGGGTTCCCAGCGGCCGCGACGACGGCGAGCGGCGATGCCTGGCAGTTCAAGGTCTACGCGCTGCGCGTCGGAACCGACGTCTATCGCTTCATCTTTGCCATGCGGCAACGGACGACGGAGAGCGAGCGCAACGCGCGCGAGACGGTCAATTCGTTCCGCCGCCTGAGCCTCGACGAGATCCAGTCGGCCCGGCCGCTGCGCATCAAGGTCATCACCGTGCAGCCCGGCGACACGGTGGACTCGCTGGCGCACCGCATGGCCGGCCTCGATCACCCGGTCGAGCGATTCCGTGTTCTCAACGGGCTCGATGCCCATGCCCAGGTCAAGGTGCGCGACCGCGTCAAGATCGTGGTGGAGTGACCGGCCAAGCAGGGCAGGCCTTTCGATTTGCGTCCTCGTTGTCGCGACGACGACAAGCCGGCACTCGTCTAGTCGAAATACGCCGGCGCATGCGCAAGCGTCGCCGACTGGGCGGTATCATGGTTCAACCAGAGCTGCGCGCCCTCGGCATCGACGATCGCAGCGATGCGTTCCATCGAGGCCAGCGACAGCTCGCGGCTCGCATTCATAGTCGGCACCTGCCGATGTGCCATGTTGTAAGCGTCATGCGCGACGTCCCCCGAGAGCAAGACCGGCCCGGTGTTGGCGAGACGGACCAGTAGCGAGCAATGCCCGGGTGTGTGGCCGGGTGTGGAGATCACGCGAACCGAGTCGTCACCGAACAGATCGAGATCACCATCGATCAGTTCGACCTTGGCCTGCCCCAGACCCTCATAGAGCGCCGGAGTGTAGCCATGCTGGCGATAATCAGCACCGAACATGGCTTCGTGCTCGCGGCGCTGGATGTACCAGGTCGCGCGCTCGAACAGGCCGGCATTGCCGATGTGGTCGAAGTGCGCATGGGACAGCAGCACCATCCCGATATCGGCCGCGGCGAGACCGATATCGGCGAGCTGAGCCGTGATGGGCCTGGCGACGATGCCCCTGATGCCGTGCGCGATGATCCTGCCCCGCGGCTCTTCGGCCAAGGCTTCGTCGATCCCGGTGTCCCAGAGGACCCATTCGCCGTTCCGCCGCATCAAATAGGCGTTGCAGCTCAGCGTCACCGGTTCGCCGCACCATTTCCCAGGCGTATAGACGGACCGGTCAGGAGCAATCGCAGCGCCGCCATCGAGCACGTAGAGACGATCGAGCGTTCCCAGATGTCGGCCGTTCGCGCTCATGGCCAATCTCCTGTCTGGCTGCTGTTCCGGTCAGATCGCCTGACCGCCGGAGACCTCGATCCGCTGGGCGTTGACCCAACGATTGTCTTCCGACAGCAGGCTTGCGATCATCGGACCGATGTCGTCGGGCAGGCCGACCCGGCCCAACGCGGTCATGCCGGCGAACACCTTGTTGATCTCGGGGTCGTCGCGCACGGCGCCCCCGCCAAAATCGGTTTCGATCGCCCCCGGCGCCACCGTGTTCACGGCAATGCCACGGCCGCCGAGCTCCTTGGCCAGGTAGGTCGAGAGCACCTCCACCGCCCCCTTAGCGGCCGCATAGGCGGCATAACCGGGGAACGAGGTCCGCGTCAGTCCGGAGGACAGGTTGACGATGCGGCCGCCATCCGCAAGCAGCGGCAGCAGCGCCTGAGTGAGGAAATAGACGCCCTTGAAGTGCACGTCGATCAGCCGATCGAACTGCGCCTCGGTCGTGTCGGCGATCAGCGCGTAATCGCCATGGCCGGCATTGTTGACGAGGTGGTCGAAGGTGTCGCGCTGCCAGCTCCGGCGCAGCGCGGCACGCAGCGTCTCGGCGAATGGCGCAAACGCCGCGACGTCGCCGCTGTCGAGCTGAAATGCCAGCGCCTTGCGGCCCATCGCTTCGATCTCGGCGACTACGGCCTGCGCCTCCTCCGCGTGGCGCTGATAGGTGAGGATGACATCGCCGCCGCGGCGGGCGATATGCAATGCAGTGGCCCGGCCGAGCCCGCGGCTGGCGCCGGTGACGAGCGCGATCTTGGTCATGTCTGCCTCCAGTCGGGATTTGACCACCCCGATATCGGGCCGCAGCGCCGTCCGCGGTTGCCAGAAGCTCGCCGTTTCTTGCCCGATCCTCCGAAGGAGGATGCATCGCCGGCGGCGCCGGTTTAGGCTCGTTGCATGACCAGTCTGCTCAGCACCGTGAGCCGCTACACGGCTATCCATGCCGGTGCCACAGGTCTCGCCAAGACCCTGATCCCGGGGCTCACGATGGTGCGTGCAACCGCGCCCAGCGAGCTCGTGTATGCGATCTCTCGACCGCTGGTTTGCCTGGTCGTGCAGGGCGATAAGCATGTCGCGATGGGGAAGCAGAGGGTTGCGTTTTCTGCCGGCGCTTCACTGATCATCACGGCCGACGTGCCCACTGTCAGCCAGATCACGCGGGCCAGCATCGCCGCGCCGTACCTCTCCCTGGTGCTGGAGCTTGATCCTGCGCTCGTTGCCGAGCTGATTGCGCAGATGAACGGCACGGCAGAAGCCGATGGCCACGCCGTTCGGGTTGAGCCGACCGATGCGGAAGCCGCCGACGCCGCGGTGCGGCTGGTGCGCCTGCTCGATCGGCCCGCCGCATTGCCCGTGCTGCAGGCGCAGCTCGTGCGCGAGATGCATTATTGGCTGCTGGCAGGCCGGCATGGCGCGGCAATCCGCAGGCTCGGCGGCCCCGACAGCCATGCGCAACGTATCGCGCGCACGGTGGCGTTGCTGCGCGCCGAATTCACGCAGGCGCTGCCGGTCCAGCAGCTCGCTGCCGTTGCCGGCATGAGCCCATCCTCCTTCCACCAGTATTTCCGCAAGCATACCTCGCTGTCGCCGCTGCAATTCCAGAAGCAGCTGCGGCTGATCGAGGCGCGGCGGCTGATGCTCGCAGAGGGCATGAATGCAAGCAGCGCCGCGTTCGCGGTGGGCTATGAGAGCGTGCCGCAGTTCACACGCGAATATGGCCGGCTGTTCGGCCTGCCGCCGGTGCGGGACATCAGGGCCGCGCGGAGCAAGCTGGAGGCCGTGGCCTGAGCAACGCCAGACGCGGCGGCGTACCCGCCGGACCAGGGACGTTCGAGTAAGCTCAGGACGATGGCTGCCCAAGCAAAAAGCCCGGCCTTGCGGGCCGGGCTTTCGTATTCGATTGAGCGGGTGACGCGTTACGCCGCCTCGTCGGCCACAGCGGTATCGTCGCCGTCGATATCATCGATATCGCCCTCGGCGTCGCCTTCACCCTCGGCAACCGCATCGGCTTCCGTCTTGGCGCCGCGACGCGGGCTCTTGGCGAGCTGGCCCTCGATCTCCTTGACCGCTTCGGTCTCGGTCGAGTGCTGCACGACGGCGATCTCGCGCGACAGCCGGTCCAGTGCCGCTTCATAGAGCTGACGTTCGCTGTAGGACTGCTCAGGCTGCGACTCGGAACGGTAGAGATCGCGCACCACTTCCGCGATCGCAACGATGTCGCCCGAGTTGATCTTCGCTTCATACTCCTGGGCGCGGCGCGACCACATCGTGCGCTTGACACGCGCGCGGCCCTTCAACGTCTCCAGCGCCTTCTTGACCAGCGCCGGATCGGACAGCTTGCGCATGCCGACATTGGCGACCTTGGCGGTCGGAACGCGCAAGGTCATCTTGTCCTTGATGAAGTTGATGACGAACAGTTCGAGCTTGGCGCCCGCAATCTCCTGCTCCTCGATGGCCAGGATCTGGCCAACGCCATGCGCCGGATAGACCACGAATTCGTTGGTCTTGAAGCCCTGACGCTGGGTGGGCAGCTTCTTTTCCTCGACGCGCGGAGCAGGCGCGGCCGGCTTGGCGGCCACGGTCTTGGCAGGCGCAGGCGCCGCAACGGCCGCCTTGGGGGCGGCAGCGGGCTTAGGAGCGGCAACGGCAGGCTTGGCGGCAACCTTCGCGGCAGAACTCTTGACAGCAGAAGCCTTGACGGCAGAAGTCTTGGCAGCAGTGGCTTTCGCGGCAGTCTTGGCAGTCTTTTCAGGCATTGCGCTTCTTTTGTTCTTCGAGGATTTGGCAGCCGAGGCCTTTGCGGCAGCCCGAACTTCCTTTACAGGAGCCCGGGCACGGCCCTTGGAAACGCTGCGGCTGGCCGCGGCGGGCTTCTTGGTACTCTTGGAAGCACTTTTTTTACGCGTTTTCTGTGACACAGCCTGCGCGCGGAACTGCCACGCCCCTGTTTGATGTTGCGGGAACCTAAAAGGGCGGCCAAAATTACGCATGGCCGGGTTCGGCTCTGAGAATGTGCCATATATAGCACATTTCCCGCAAAAATCAATGATTTAGAGGCGGAAGGGCGGTTCTGTGACGGATCCGCGTGCTTAGGGTTAAACGGCGAGTCGCCCGGTGCCGACAATTGCAGCATTCGGGCCGTCACCAAATCGTCTTACATCCTTGTTTCCGCGGAATGATTCGCAGCCGGCAAATTTGCCGGGCGACGGACCGGCCGTCACTCCCGCGGCAGCTCAGACCTCAGCCGAGAGGAGGCGCTCAATCCCCAGTTCCGGGATTGGGCGAAAAATATTTTTCGAACTTCCCATCCTCGCCGTCATGTTCCTTGGCGTCGCCGGGAGGATCCTTTTTCTGGGTGATGTTGGGCCAGGCCTTGGCATATTCGGCATTCACCCCGAGCCACTTTTCCAGCCCCGGCTCGGTGTCCGGCTTGATCGCGTCCGCCGGGCATTCCGGTTCGCAGACACCGCAATCGATGCATTCGTCAGGATGGATGACCAGCATATTGTCGCCCTCGTAGAAGCAGTCTACCGGGCAGACTTCAACGCAATCCGTATATTTGCATTTGATGCAGTTCTCAGTGACGACGTAAGTCATCCAGGGCTCCGGAACGGGTCTAGAAATCAGCTGGCCTGCACATTTGCAAACGTGCTTTCCCGGATGGGGAGCAAATGCTGGCGTCGGACCACTAGCGCAGGACGTGGTGGGCCGCAAGTGAACGGGGCAAAGAACTGAAACGGGTTTGTCGTGCAGCAAACGCTATTGCGAACCGCCCGCCAAGTCATCGTAGAGCACGCGCGCAGAGGTCGCATCGCCCCGTCGCTCCGCAAACGCCACCACCTTCAGGATCCGGACGCTGCGGTCGAGCGCGATGGTCAGCACGTCGCCGGGCTTGATGCCGTGGCCCGGCGAGGTCTCGCGGACGCCGTTGACGCGGACATGGCCGGAGGTGACGAGAGCAGCGGCGCTTGCGCGGGCTTTCACCACGCGCGCATGCCACAGCCATTTGTCGAGGCGCTGGCGCTCTGACGGGATTTCCGGCTTGGCCTCGTCCTTCCTGCTGATCGCGCGTCAGTCCTTCCGGTTGTTCGCGGCGAGCTGCTCCTTCAGCGCAGCGAGCTTGGCAAACGGCGAATTCGGATCGATCGGCCGATCGCGGTCGCGCGAACCGGCGCTCGACGCGTAGGGCCGGAGCGCCGGGCCGCCGTCGCGCTTGTCGCGGCCGCCCTTACCGAAGTCCCGGCCGCCGCGCCCCTCGCGCTCGCCGCCGAACTTGCCGCCCTTGTTACGATCGCGGTCGCGATCACGTCCCTTGCTGTCGTGCTCGCGGCGGGGGGCCCGGTCCTCACGCGCCTGCACGCCTTCGCCCTGCGCTTGACCTTGAGGCTGGCCTTCAGTGCCCTGACGCGGCCCCTTCCGAAAGTCCTTGCCAAATTCCTTTACGCGGTCGCGGCGGCCATGCCCCTGACCATGGCGACGCTCGCCGCGAGACTCGCCCTCGGCCGGGGCAGCCCCGCCTGCAGCATGCTCGCCGGCCGGCTGTTGGCCGCGATCCTGATGCGGCCGCTGATGGCGGGGGCGCTGATGCTCATGGCGCGGGCGTCGCTCCTCGGAACGGCCGCCGGGACGCCAGACTTCGACCAGCTGCGGTTCGGCGGGCTCTGCCGCCGGAGTTGCGGTCGCTTCGGGGGACGCGGCTTCCGCCGGTGCTGCTGGGCTCACGACCTCCGGCTCGGCGGAGATTTCGGCCTGCGCTGCGTCGGAGGGCTCGGACTCGACGACAATGGACTCGGCGACGGTCGGCTCCGACGTGGGCGTCACCGCCTCTTCCGCGGGTGGCGGAGCGAAGTCGACCATTGGCAAGGAGGCCGCCGTCGCGATCGGTTCGGCCTGTTCGGACGTCTCGACCGGCTCCGGCACAGCGACGACCTGTTCGACCACCGGCGCCACTGCGGCCTCAGCCACCGTCGGAACCATCTCCTCGGTCGCAGGCGCCGCGGCGGCATCGTCGCCGATGGCCGGTGCTGCAGCGTCGGCGCCGGCGGTTTCCACCGCCGCCCCCTCGCTCGCGGCGGCGTCAGCAGCCATCGCTTCGCCGGCCGGAGCTTCCGTCGGCTTTTCAACGCCCTTGGGCGGCAACGGCGGGCGCTTCTCCATGCGATAGCCAAGCGCGCGCAGGATCGAGGCAAAATCCTCACCGGCCGATCCCGTCAGCGAGGTCATCGCCTGCGTCACCACGAAGCCGCGGCCGTCGAAAGCGCCTGCAGGCTTCTCGCCAGGAGCATTTTCCCGCCAGGCCAGCGCAGGCCGGATCAGATCGGCCAGCCGCTCGAGAATGTCGACGCGCACGGCACGTTCGCCGGCCTGCTTGTAGCCAAGCACGCGATAGGCGTCCCGCGGCAGCGCCTTGTCGACGGGAAAAGAGGTACGCCCCGAGCTTGCCAGATGCTGCGCGCCGGTCAGCGCGGACATGTCGACATTGCCCTGCTTCTCCGCCCACAGCAGCGCCGCGAGGGCGCGCGCCGCAGGCTTGAGCAGCGCCGGCAGGTAGATGTGATAGGCGCCGAAGCGCACGCCGTATTTGCGCAAGGTTGCGCGCGAGGGCTGATCGAGATCCTTCATCTCGCTCGCGATTTTGCTGCGTTCGATGACGCCGAGCGCCTCGACGAGCTGGAAGGCGATGCCGCGCGCAATGCCGGTGATGTCCTCCGCCTTGGACAGTTCGAACAGCGGGCCCAGCAGCTTCTCGATATGCGTCTTCAGCCACAGATCGAGGCGCGCCTGGACCTTGTCGCGCGCAGCGCCGGTAAGACGCTCGTCAGCGATGATGCGCAGGCGCGGATGCAGCGCGTCGTCAGCCGCCACCAGCTTGGCGACCGCATCCCCGGTCCAACGGACCGTACCGTCGGCGGTGAGCACGAAATGCTCATCGGGCGCGTTGGAGAGCTTTTCAGCGCGGGCCTCGATCTCGCCGGCCAAAGCCTTCTGGGCCGCAGCCTGCAGGGCCTTGGCTTCGGAGCCGGCCTCGGCGGCGTCGGGCGCGAAGGTGAATCCATCCAGCCGGCCGATCGCATGCCCTTCGACGATCACTTCGCCAGTCTTGCCGATTTCCGTATTCAAAACACTGTTCTCCCGCAGGCGCCGCATCAATACACTGGTACGACGATCAACGAAACGCTCCGTGAGCCGTTCATGCAGGGCGTCTGACAATTTATTTTCAACATCGCGGGTAATTCCCTGCCAATAATCGGGATCGGCCAGCCAATCCGGCCGGTTGGCGACGAAGGTCCAGGTGCGAATTTGTGCAATCCGGCCCGATAGCGTGTCGATATCGCCGTCGATGCGGTCGGCCTGGTCGACCTGAGCGGCATACCACGCGTCCGGAATCCGCCCTTTTTGCATCAAAAAGCCGAACACCGTGGTGACGAGTTCGGCGTGGGCCGCCGGCGACAGCTTGCGGTAGTCCGGGATCTGGCAGGCTTCCCACAACCGCTCGACCGCCGCCGCGCCATGCGCCAAATCCCGCACATCCGCGTCGCGCGCCGCGTGATCCAGCACGCGCAAATCTTCGGCAACGGGCGCCCGCGTCAGCGCCTCATGCGCCGGCGGCAAAGCCAGCGACACCTGCAGCGCGCCCAAAGACGAAAAATCCAGCCGCGCATTGCGCCATTGCAGCACCTTCACGGAATCGAAGGTGTGGTTCTGCAGCACATTGACGAGTTCGGGCTCGAAGGGCGCGCAACGTCCGGTCGTGCCGAAGGTGCCATTTCGCGTAGCCCGGCCGGCGCGGCCGGCGATCTGGGCGAATTCCGCGGGCGTCAAACGACGGAACTGATAGCCATCGTATTTGCGGTCGGAGGCAAAGGCGACGTGATCGACGTCGAGATTGAGGCCCATGCCGACCGCGTCGGTGGCGACGAGATAGTCGACATCTCCGTTCTGGAACATCGCCACCTGCGCGTTCCGCGTGCGCGGAGATAGCGAGCCCAGCACCACCGCCGCGCCGCCATGCTGGCGTCGGATCAGTTCGGCAATCGCATAAACCTCGTCGGCCGAGAAGGCGACGATCGCGGTCCGCCTCGGCTGGCGCGTGATCTTGCGGTCGCCGGCGAATTCGAGCTGCGACAGCCGTGGCCGCGTCACCATCGAAGCGCCCGGCAGCAGCCGCTCGATGATCGGCCGCATCGTTGCAGCCCCCAACAACAACGTCTCGTCGCGGCCGCGCCGGTTGAGAATGCGGTCGGTGAAAACATGGCCGCGCTCGAGATCGGCTGCGATCTGGATCTCATCGACGGCAAGGAACGACACGTCGAGATCGCGCGGCATCGCTTCGACCGTCGAGACCCAATAGCGCGGATTTTTCGGCTTGATCTTCTCTTCGCCGGTGATCAGCGCGACTGCGTCGGAGCCGGTGCGATCGACGATCTTGTTGTAGACCTCGCGCGCCAACAGGCGCAGCGGCAGGCCGATGATCCCCGACGAATGCGCAAGCATGCGCTCGATGGCGAGATGCGTCTTGCCGGTGTTGGTCGGACCGAGCACGGCGGTGACGCCGGAGCCCGGAGCACGATCAGGCGTGCGCTCGAAGGGCGAGGCAGCCGAAGAGGACGAGAAGGCCATTCGTTAATTTTAGGTCTTTGCCGGCGTGATGTGCGCGTGTGCTGTTACACGCGATGGAACCGAGTTTTGAAGCGATTTCAGAAGGTCGCGACCGCACCCGGCTGTGTCAATTTGCTACGCATATAGTGTCGCACCTTAAGCTTCGGAACGCCCGGAGAACGAATCGCGCCCGAATCGCTGACTCCGGCGGCTTTCCGGCTTCGTTCACCGCAACATCTCGCGCGTGAGGTGAAAGACCGCACTAGATCAAGTTTTTGGAGCAACCACAAGCAACGGTTTTGCGACGGATTCGGCGCGGCTTTTTCGGAGCGCGAGTCGAATCAGATTCGAGCAAGAGTCAAACGGATTCACGCGGGAATTGCGACAACGGACGATCCAGAGGGACCGTCTCCCTTTGGCGGAAAGTCGGCGGGCGAGCCGCTACTGCGTTTTCGCCACACGCGGCGGGGTGGCCTGGGTGACGAAGCTGGTCGCCTCCAGCACGCCGGTTCCAAACGGGGTCGGAATCACCAGCCTGAACGGCACCAGGATGCGGGTCCCCGCGATCGGCACGAAATAGATCTCGAGATTGCGCGCGCTGGCCAGATATTTGATCACGGGCCGGTCTGGAATATAGCCCGCCACCGGCGTGAAGTAGATGGCACAGACCAACGCCGGCCCGCGATAGCCCTTTTCGGCCCGCACATTTTCCAGGCGCTTGAAATCGAGCTTGAGCTCGTAGCGCATGCGGCCGTCGAACACCGGCGCGCCGGCGTGGCAGGCCTCCGGCGTCAGCAGATCGCCATTGCCGGGGACGCGCAACAGCGAGGCGGTCATCGGATCGTACACGCCGCGCTTATGCGCCTCCGTCACCGGAATGCGGTCGGGATCGACCGGCGGCGTCGGATCGATGCTGAACTCCTTCACGTTACCATTCGTAAGCGTGATGCGGATCTGTTCGGACTTCTTCCCCGCAGTGGTCGAGGCTTGGTAGCTCTGGCCGACCAGCGCCCCGTTGACGATCCGCCCCTGTGCCGAGCCCTGGCCCGAACCTTGCGAGAAGCTCTTCAGCAACCCCGCGGTGCCGCCTTGCGCGGCCGCGCCATACTGATCCTCGCCGATCTCGATGGCCCAGGTGCCTTTGCCGATCGGGATGCCGGCGAGCGTCGCCTCATATACGGCATCGAGGCGGCCCTGCGCGGAAGCTTGTGGAACGGCGGCGAACAGCACCAGGACAAGCGCGACCGCGATGGTCGCGCCACGTGCGACGCCGCGGGCAACGCCGCGACCACAGGAGGGCGCGACGATCAAGGGAGCTGCGCGATGGGTCACTTCAAAGGGCCGTCCTGCCAAAACGCCTGCTCGCGCACCTCTGCGCGATCGCCTCGTTACTTAAGCGAAAAAATCCAACGCACAACGCAACTCGGCGTCGGCGCGGCATTTCCCGCGCCGGGTCCCTTGCGGGGCCGAAAGTCTATTGGGCCGCGCCAACGGCATCCAGCCTATCGTACCGCCCCGATTATGCTCTTTATATGGTGACCGGCCAGAGTCTACAGTGTTGATTTTGCGTCAGATTTCTGACTTGTAGGTGATTGCGGGCGCCGCCCTGGAAAAACGGAACTTTGACGGCTACCCCCTGACCCGCGTCGCGCAAAGGGCGGGAGCCACCGCATCTCGAAAGGCGCCAGTTACCCGCCTTCAAAAACTTGACGTATTCGCCCATCGCCCCTATACGTCCGCGTCTCCCAGAGAGAACTGGACGAATTTTGGACCCCCGCGCCGCGCGCCAAAAGCGGCGATTACGGGTGCGGGGATGAAAGAGGATTTGCAACGATGTCGCGGCGCTGTGAACTGACGGCCAAGGGCCCCCAGGTCGGCCACAAGGTGAGCCACTCCAACATCAAGACCAAGCGGCGCTTCCTGCCGAACCTTTGCAACGTGACCTTCATCTCGGATGCGCTGGGCCGCAACGTGCGTCTGCGCGTCTCGACCAACGCGATCAAAAGCGTCGACCACAATGGCGGACTGGATGCGTATCTGCTCAAGGCCAATGCCGCGACGCTGTCGCCGCGTGCGCTGGAGCTGAAGCGCCAGATCGAAAAGAAGGCCGCCGAGGCCGCTCCCGTCGCGAAGGCGAGCTGACTACGAGATTTAGAGCAGCGGCCGAGCCCGGCTGCTCACGGAACCTGAGCAAACAGATAAGGCCGGGTCGAACGACCCGGCCTTATCTGTTTGATGCTGGAAAACGCATCGTCGGCTGCCTGTCGGCTTCGCAGCGGAGTTACCTTATCCAACTCCCGTCCGATGCGGTTTCGCGGTTCGCATATGGTGATCATTCCGTTCAGCCGCAGCTGTACTGATGGACGAGCGCGTTGCGGAGACCAAGCGCAGCGTGGGCCGAAATCGATCATTTAATTCAATAGCGCGCACGGAGCACCGCAGGTTTTTGTTGTCACGCCCGCCGAGAGGCCCAGCAGACGCAGAAACTCTCGTGCAGAACTTCGATTGAATATCAGAATGAGGGCGACGGACTAAGACAGCTCTGACCCTCGCAGCTCGCAAAAAACGAACTTCCCGGCGGTCGTTCGCGCCGACTACCGCCTCTGAATTCCTTATACCAGCACAATCGTCGGTTTCTGGCACCTGTACAACTGTCACAAAAACCAATCTCCTCAAACTCCGCCAGATGCATTACACTCGCAAAGGTCGTATTCTGGAGGCCCACAATCGCAATGAAGAACATCGTCATCTGCTGTGACGGCACAGGCAACGAGATCAGCGAAAATATCTCCAACGTGCTGAAGCTCTATCGCTGCCTGCGCAAGACCGACAGGACCACGCCGCACCAGGCGGTGTTCTATGATCCCGGCGTCGGCACCTTGTCGCAGCCGGACACTTGGCATCGCATCAAGGCCAATTTCAACATGGTGCTGGGGCTGATGACCGGTTACGGGCTCGACGACAACGTCATCGCGGCCTACGCCTTCCTGGTGCAGCATTACGAGGAGGGCGACCGGGTCTTCCTGTTCGGCTTTTCCCGCGGCGCCTACGCCGTGCGCATGCTGGCCGGGCTGATCCACAAGATCGGGCTGATCTCACCAAACCAGGTGAACCTCGCCGGATCCGGGCTGATCGCCTACAAGAAATATTCGAGCGACAACCCGAAGGCTGGCCGCGGCGTCACGGCGAAGGCGGAAACCGCCGACGAGGACGGCCCATTGCCGCAGAACCGCAACGACCACGCCGCGCAGTTCGCCCGCATCTTGTCGACCCGCGCACCCTCGATCCATTTCATCGGCGTGTGGGACACCGTGGCAAGCGTGATCGTGCCGCGGCCGGACCGCCTCTATTGGCCGAGCCTCGAGGAGCTCGCCTTCACGATCCAGAACCCGAGCGTCAAGATCTTCCGGCAGGCGATCGCGATGGACGAGCGCCGCTACATGTTCCGGTTGAAGAAGTGGGACGAGCCGCAGAGCTACAAGCCGGTCCGCTTCAACGACGTCCATTCCGGCCCGCAGGATTCCAAGCAGGTGTGGTTCGCCGGCGTGCATAGCGACATCGGCGGCGGCTATCCGGAGAAGGATTCCGCGCTGTCGAAATTTCCGCTGCTGTGGATGATCGACGAGGCCGTCGCGGCGGGGTTGAGCGTCAACCCGAGCACGGTGAACCAGCTCGCCTGGGGCGTGCAGCGCAAAGGCAGCCCGTTTTCCTATGTCGCGCCGGACATTCGCGGCCAACTCCACGATTCGATGACACTCCCCTGGCGACTGCTCGAATACTTGCCGAAGAAGGACAAATACAAGGAATGGCCGGCGCGCAAATCGCATCTCGGCTTCTACATTCCGGACTGCGAACCGCGCTTCATCCCCGACGGCGCCTTCATCCACGAGAGCGCGTTGATGCGGATCGCCGAGATACCCAACTATCGACCGGTAAACCTGCCCATGGCTTACGAGCGTGTGCCGCTCTCGGCGAAGGGGCAAGTGGGCTAAGCTTCCTCTGCGCCTTCAGAACGGACGTCGGGTCAGATGCGATCTATGAGCTGCTTCTTCCCTGGATAGGATGAGTTGGTTCAGACCGGCGGATTGACCGCACCCTCGTCCTTGCCGAGGCTGCGCTCGCGCAAATAGATGTAAAGCCCGGCGCCGATGATGATCGCTGCACCGGCGATCGTCGCCGGATGCGGCACATCGCCGAACACCACGAAACCGAAGATCACCGCCCACACGATCATCGAATATTGATAGGGCACGACCACCGATGCAGGCGCGAGCTTCAAGGAGCGGTTGACGCAGAACAACGCCGTGACCGAGATGAGGCCCGCCGCAGCGAACAGCATCAGGCTTCCCGGCGTCGGCGTCACCCAGCCGAACGGTGCCATGACCGCACCGAGCAAAAAGGTGCCCACGAATTGCGAGGACGCCATCACGATGTCGGGGGTGGCGCGCAGTGAGCGGGTGATCAGCATCAGCACGGCGAAGGAAAGGCTGCCGCCGAGCGCGATCAGCGCCGGCAGGCTGAATGTCTGCGCCGACGGACGCAGCGCGATCACAACGCCGCAGAAACCGATCAGGATCGCGCTCCAGCGCCGCCAGCCGACATGCTCGCGCAAGACCAGCGCCGACAGCGCGGTGACGAAGATGGGCCCGGCCAGATAATACGTGATGACGTCCGCGAGCGGCAGGTAGACGGTGGCAAGGAAGAACGCCGCCACCTCCAGCGTCGAGAGGATCACGCGGACGAGCTGCAGCCACGGCCGCTCCAGCTTGAGGAACTGCGCGCGGTGACGCCAGATCACCGGCGAGAGCACCAGCAAGGCGGCACAGGCGCGCAAGACCAGGAGCTGCCCGACCGAATAGGTGCCGACCAGGAATTTACCGGTGGCGTCACCGAACGAGAACATGAAGATCGACAGCAGCATCAAGGCGATGCCGGCGAGCCGGGCGGCGCGTTCATCGTTGGACGTGGAGAGTCGAGAGAGCACGCTCATGATGGTGCAGCCTTACCAAGCCATCTGCTTCGGCTCCAGCGTTCCGCTACGCGTGCGGCGCGATCCTGCCGCAACCGCCACGCAATGCTCGATTCCGAGTTCAATTCCAAGCCCATGAATTAAGCGTTTCGGCCGAAAAGGCCGAACTCCGCGGTTGCCGTGGCGGCCCGCCTCGCCTACCTAAGACCCATGAAATTCCTCGATGAAGCCAAGGTCTATGTGCGCTCCGGCGACGGCGGCAACGGTTGCGTTGCGTTCCGGCGCGAGAAGTTCATCGAGTTCGGCGGCCCGTCCGGCGGCAATGGCGGCCGTGGCGGCGATGTGGTCATCGAGGCCGTCGATGGGCTGAACACGCTGATCGACTACCGCTACCAGCAGCATTTCAAGGCCCAAAAGGGCGAAAACGGCATGGGCAAGGACCGCCACGGCGCCGGCGGCAAGCCGATCGTGCTCAAGGTCCCCGTCGGCACCCAGATCTTCGACGAGGACAAGGAGACCTTGATCCACGATTTCGCCACCCGGGGCGAGCGCTTCGTGCTGGCTCATGGCGGCAATGGCGGCTTCGGCAATGCGCATTTCAAGTCGCCGACCAACCGCGCCCCGCGCCACGCCAATCCCGGCCAGCCGGGCGAGGAGCGCTGGATCTGGCTGCGGCTGAAGCTGATTGCGGATGCCGGCCTGGTCGGCCTGCCCAACGCCGGCAAATCGACCTTCCTGTCCAAGGTCAGCGCCGCCAAGCCCAAGATCGCGGACTATCCTTTCACCACCTTGCATCCGCAGCTCGGGGTGGTGAATGCCGATGGCCGCGAATTCGTGCTCGCCGACATTCCCGGCCTGATCGAGGGCGCGCATGAGGGCGCCGGCCTCGGTGACCGCTTCTTGGGCCATGTCGAACGCTGCCGCGTGTTGCTGCATCTGGTCGATGCGACCTGCGAGCATGCCGGCAAGGCCTACAAGACGGTCCGGCACGAACTCGAAGCCTATGGCGGGCAGCTTGCCGACAAAGTCGAGATCGTCGCGCTGAACAAGATCGATGCGGTCGATGCCGATGAGCTGAAAAAGCAGAAGGACCGCCTGAAGCGCGCAGCCAAGAAGACGCCGCTACTGCTCTCCGGCGCGACCGGGGACGGCGTCAAGGAAGCCCTGCGCAAGCTCTCCGAGGTGATCGGCGAGCAGCCGGTGTCCGCCAAGGCAAAGAACGCGATCGAGAACGCCGCGACCGAGGAGCCGTGGGCGGCGCCGCCGCCTCCGCAAGGCTGAGCGCCCGTCGCCCAGCTTGCCTCCCCTGCGGCGGCTTGCGACAATCCCTGAACAATCGCTCTCGCGACGCCCCGTGCCTCCATCCATGCGAGGCATTCGAACCGACCTCGCAGCTCATCATGGCCGATCCCAAACTCGAGAATTTCCGCCGTATCGTGGTCAAGGTCGGCTCCTCGCTTCTGGTCGATGCCGAGGCCGGAGACGTACGGACGTCGTGGCTCACCGCGCTCGCTGCCGATATCGCCAAGCTGCATGACGCCGGCTGCGAGGTGCTGGTGGTGTCCTCGGGCTCGATCGCGCTCGGCCGCAGCCGCTTGAAGTTGCCGCGCGGTCCTCTGAAGCTGGAGGAAAGTCAGGCCGCGGCCGCCGTCGGCCAGATCGCGCTGGCCCGGATCTGGTCGGAGGTGCTGGGTGCACACGGCATCGATGCCGGGCAGATCCTGGTCACTCTGCAGGATACCGAGGAGCGGCGACGCTATCTCAACGCCCGCTCGACCATCGCCAAGCTCCTGGAATGGCGCGCGGTGCCCGTGATCAACGAGAACGACACGGTCGCGACCGCCGAAATCCGCTACGGCGACAATGATCGGCTGGCCGCACGTGTTGCGACCATGGCCAGCGCCGATCTGCTGATTCTGCTCTCCGACATCGATGGGCTCTACACGGCGCCGCCGGCCCAGGACCCGAACGCGCGGCTCATTCCCGTGGTCGAAACCGTCACCGCCGAGATCGAGGGGATGGCCGGCAGCGCCGCGTCCGAGCTGTCGCGCGGCGGCATGCACACCAAGATCGAGGCGGCCAAGATCGCGACCACCGGCGGCACCCACATGCTGATCGCCTCCGGGAAGATCGAGCATCCGCTGACCGCGATCGCCGAAGGTGGCCGCTGCACCTGGTTCCTGACGCCCGCCAACCCCGTCACCGCGCGCAAGCGCTGGATCGCAGGCTCGCTGGAGCCGAAGGGCATGCTGGTGATCGATGCCGGTGCAGTGACGGCGCTGCGCTCCGGCAAGAGCCTGCTGCCCGCCGGCGTCGTCCGCGTGGAGGGCCAGTTCGCCCGCGGCGACGCGGTGGTGGTGCGCGGGCCCGACATGCATGAAATCGGTCGCGGACTGGTGGCCTATGACGCCGACGATGCGGACAGGATCAAAGGCCGCTCCTCGCCGGATGTCGCCACCATCCTGGGCGTGCCCGGCCGGGCCGAGATGATCCATCGCGATGACCTGGTGATCGGACCGGCCGGCGCCGGACCGACGGCGTAGATGGGCGGCGAATTCGCTCCGACGTCGCTTTCATGCTAGGAATTGATCGAAATTCAAGGTTGGAACGTCATGACAGCTTCCCTCAAAGCCATCGACGGCAGCGCCGATCTGCCCGCGCTGATGAACGAGCTTGCCGCACAGGCCCGCGCGGCCGCGCGGGTGCTGTCGCTGGCGCCGGCTGAGCAAAAGAACCGCGCGCTGGAAGCGATGGAGCGTTTGATCCGTGCGCGCGCCGATGCCATCCTCGCTACCAATGCTGAGGACGTCGCCGAGGCCAAGGCTGCCGGGATCACCAGCGCCTTCATCGACCGCCTGACGCTGACGCCGGCGCGCATCGCCGCCATGGCGGACGGGATCGCCGCCGTGCGCGCGATTTCCGATCCGGTCGGCGTCGTCACCGAAAGCTGGCAACGCCCGAACGGCATGACCATCGAGCGCGTGCGCGTGCCGCTCGGCGTCATCGCCGTGATCTTCGAGAGCCGGCCGAACGTCGCTGCCGACGCTGGCGCACTCTGCCTGAAATCCGGCAACGCGGTGATCCTGCGCGGCGGCTCCGACAGCTTCCGGTCCTGCCGCGCGATCCACGATTGCCTGGTGCAGGGCTTGCGCGAAGCGGGCCTGCCTGAAGCATCGATCACATTGGTGCCGACCCGCGACCGGGCCGCGGTGGGGCTGCTGCTGAGCGGCTTGAACGGCGGCGTCGATGTGATCGTGCCGCGCGGCGGCAAGAGCCTGGTGGCGCGGGTCGAGGCTGAAGCGCGCGTGCCGGTGTTCGCCCATCTCGAAGGCGTCAACCACGTGTATGTCGATGGCGCTGCCGACTTGGAGATGGCGAAATCGATCGTGCTGAACGCGAAGATGCGTCGCACCGGCGTCTGCGGCGCCGCCGAAACCCTGCTGGTGGATCGGACGGCCGGCACCATGCTCAAGCCGCTGCTCGATATGTTGATCGACGCCGGCTGCGAAGTGCGGGGCGATGAAACAGTCCAGCGTGCCGACTCGCGCGTGAAGCCGGCGAGCGAGGAGGACTGGGACACCGAATATCTCGACGCGATCATCGCCGCCAAGGTGGTGGATGGCGTGCAGGGCGCCATCGCTCATATCCACGAGCACGGTTCGCATCACACCGATGCGATCGTGACCGAGGATACCAAAGCGGCCGACAAGTTCCTCAACGAGGTGGATTCGGCGATCGTGCTGCACAACGCTTCGACGCAATTCGCCGACGGTGGCGAGTTCGGCTTCGGCGCGGAGATCGGCATCGCCACCGGCAAGTTCCACGCACGCGGGCCCGTTGGCGTGGAGCAGTTGACCAGCTTCAAGTACCGCATCCACGGTACCGGGCAGACCCGTCCGTAACAGCGAGCGTTGGCGTGAAGCATCGGCAGAGCTGCCAGGGCCTGCAGCGGAGACGTCCTTGAACGATATCTCCGCCACCGCGCCCGCGTTCCTCCAAGGGCTGCCGCCTCATAGCGATGGCATGCGCATCGGCCTGCTCGGCGGCTCCTTCAACCCGCCGCATCAGGCGCATCGCGCTATCAGCCTGTTCGCGCTGAAGCGACTGCAACTCGATCGCGTCTGGTGGCTGGTCACGCCGGGCAATCCGCTGAAAGACAATGACGGCCTGCACGCGCTCGCCGAGCGTGCGGCCGCGGCGCAGAAAATGGCTGCCGACCCCAGGATCGAGATCAGCTGTCTCGAAGCCGTCATCGGGACCCGCTACACTGCTGATACGATCAACTACTTGCGTAGGCGTGCTTCGCGCCTGCGCTTTGTCTGGATCATGGGCGCCGACAATCTCGCGCAGTTCCATCGTTGGCAGAACTGGCAGCGCATCGCTGCCCAAGTGCCGATGGCCATCATCGATCGGCCGCCTCAGAGCTTTCGCGCCCTGACCGCGCCCGCAGCCCGCGCGCTGGCGCGTTACCGAATCCCGGAGAACGAGGCCGGCCGGCTCGCCGATCGCCACGCCCCCGCCTGGGTGTTCCTCACCGGCCTCAAATTGAACCTGTCGTCGACCGGCCTTAGGAACCCGGACGGCAGCTGGAAGTCGGAATGAAATGCAAGACCGCACCCGAAGAGCGGGTGCGACATCGAGACGCGCGAGCGAGGTTCCGGAGACCGAATCTGGTTATCGAGCCTCGGAAAAGTGCCGGGAAAGTGGGGTACTGGAATATTGAACTCGTTAACCCCACATGCGTAGTATGGTCAGCAGGCGAAGAGATTCGGCCTGCGATACAGTGAAAGGAATGGTCCCTGACCACATCTGTATTGTCCCAGTCGGTTTTACCGAAGACCGTCAAGTCGACGCGTAAAACATCGACCCCGAAAGCGGCCTTGCAGGCGCAACCCGACGCCGACAAGACCCTGAGCATGATCCTTTCCCGCCTCGACGACATGAAGGCGGAAGAGACGGTCACCATCGATCTTCGTGGTAAATCGGCATATTCCGACTACATGGTCGTCACCTCGGGCCGGTCCAACCGGCACGTCGGCTCGATCGCGGAAAACGTCGCTAAAGCCCTGAAGGAATCCGGTGTCAAACCGCCGCATATCGAAGGCCTGCCCAACTGCGATTGGGTCCTGATCGATTCCGGCGACGTGATCGTGCACGTGTTCAGGCCCGAGGTCCGCGAGTTCTACAATCTCGAGCGGTTGTGGACGCAGGGGCCGAAGCCGGCGAAGACGCTCTGACGCGACGGCGCGGTGTCATGCCATGCGTGCGCATGCTAACGATATCGCATGCGCATTGTTGTCATTGCCGTCGGCCGCCTGAAGCAGGGTCCTGAGCGCGAACTCGCAGAGCGCTATCGCGAGCGCTTCGAGGATCTCAGCCGCAAGCTCGGCTTCCGCGGCATCGACATTCATGAGATCAGCGAAAGCCGCGCCCGCGATGCGGCGGCGCGGATCGCCGAGGAAGCGGCGGCGATCGCGACTCACATCCCGGAAAAATCCCTGCTGGTGACGCTCGACGAACACGGCCAAAACATCGACAGCGCCGGCTTTGCCGGTCAGCTCGGCCGCTGGCGTGACGAGGCCGCGCCCAGCACGGCTTTCGTGATCGGCGGGGCTGACGGACTTTCGCCCGAATTGCAGCGCAGAGCGAAGCTGAGGATCGCGTTCGGGACCGCGACCTGGCCGCATCAGATTGTCCGCGTTCTGCTTCTGGAGCAGCTTTACCGGGCCGCGACGATCCTGGCAGGCCATCCCTATCACCGCGCTTGAATTGGCGCCGAGACGAGCACATTAAGGTCCGATGTCCGCTGCGCGGCCCCCTCGCTTCCCTTCATTCACCAGCCGCCCCGGCCGGCCTCCCACCCCCTCGCTCTCAGCCCTGCTCCTATCCGCAATCCTTGTGGCGCCCGCTGGGCCCGCGTTCAGCCAGACCCCGCTACGACCGTCGGTCGGGACACCCACGGCCGGGACGACGCCCTCCGCCGACGCCTTGAAGCAGCGCGAACAGGAGCTCGAGGCCGCCCGCGCGGCGCAAAAGAGCGCGGCAGACGCCCAGGAGCGGCTGAAGGCGGATATCGCCGCGATCGGTCAGGATCGCAGCAAGCTCAATCAGCAATTGATCGATGTCGCCGCGCAGGTGCGCGGTATCGAAGGCCACATCGGCGAGGCGGAGACGCGGCTGCGCGGTTTGGACAGTCGCGAGCAGGAACTGCGCGACTCCCTGGAGTCGCGGCGCTCCGAGATCATCGAGGTGCTGGCCGCGCTACAGCGCGCCGGCCGCCGGACACCGCCGGCGCTGTTGGTGCGGCCCGAAGATGCGCTGCAATCGCTGCGGACCGCGATGCTGCTCGGCTCGGTCGTGCCGGAGATGCGCAGCCGCGCCGAAAAGCTATCGGGCGACCTCGGCGAATTGCTCAACGTCCGCAAGACCATCGCGACCGAGCGCGACAAGCTCGCACTCGACCGCGATAAGCTCAGAACCGATCAAACGCGGCTATCCGCTCTGATCGAGGAACGCCAGCGTCAGCAGGCTGCCGCCGAGAAGGACATGCAGGCTGAAGGCGCCCGCGCGGTCGCGATCGCCCAGCAGATCGACAATCTGCAAGGCCTGATCGCGACCATGGAGCAGGACGTCAAGAGCGCAGCCAAGGCCGCGGTGACGGCGAGCCTGCAGGGCGTTCCGGTCAACAACAAACCTGACGTCAACGCACTGCGAAACTCAAATCGCAAGAGCCCGGCGATCGCCTTTGCCTCGACCAAAGGAATGCTCGCCCTTCCCGTGAACGGCACCAAGATTCGCGGTTTTGGCGGTTCCGACGGTGCCAGTAGTGTCGATAAAGGCATTTCTTTGGCGACCCGGCCCGGAGCCCAAGTCACAACGCCGTGTGATGGCTGGGTCGTCTATGCCGGGCCCTTCCGCAGCTACGGACAACTCTTGATCCTCAACGCCGGGGGCGGGTATCATGTCCTGATCGCCGGGATGGAGCGCATTTCCGTCACTATCGGGCAGTTTGTTCAGGCGGGAGAGCCGGTCGCGACCATGGGAAACACCTCGCAGGTCGCCTCCATTCTCGCCACCAATGCGAGCCAACCTGTGCTCTATATCGAGTTTCGTAAGGACGGCACTCCAATCGATCCAGGCCCATGGTGGGCCACAAATGAAGGCGAAAAGGTACGCGGATGATGCGTAAGACTTCGGTAATTCTCCTGAGCGCGGCCACCGGTGCGGCATTGACCCTGCTGGTAACGCAGCCACGCGCAGTGCTGATGGGATCGACCGCGCGCGCCGCGACCGCTGATACCTATCGCCAGCTCAACCTGTTCGGCGACGTGTTCGAGCGCGTGCGCAGTGACTATGTCGAAAAGCCCGACGATTCGAAGCTCGTGGAATCCGCGATCAGCGGCATGCTCTCGGGCCTCGATCCGCATTCGAGCTACATGGATGCCAAGAGCTTCCGCGACATGCAGGTGCAGACCCGCGGCGAGTTCGGTGGCCTCGGCATCGAGGTCACCATGGAAGACGGCCTGATCAAGGTGGTCTCGCCGATCGACGACACGCCGGCCTCGAAGGCCGGAATCCAGGCCAACGACATCATCACCAATCTCGACGACGAGGCCGTGCAGGGCCTGACGCTGAACCAGGCGGTCGAGAAGATGCGAGGCCCCGTCGGCACCAAGATCAAGCTCAAGATCGTCCGCAAGGGCGCCGACAATCCGCTCGACGTCACGCTGACCCGCGACAACATCCGCGTTCGCTCGGTGCGTTCGCGCGTCGAGGCCGACGACATCGCCTATATCCGCATCACGACCTTCAACGAGCAGACCACCGAAGGCCTGAAGAAGAGCATCGCGGATCTGCAGAACCAGATCGGCGACAAGCTGAAGGGTTACGTCATCGATCTCCGCAACAATCCGGGCGGCCTGCTCGAAGAGGCCGTCACCGTCTCCGACACCTTCCTGGAGCGGGGCGAGATCGTTTCGACCCGCGGCCGCAATGCCGAGGAAACCCAGCGCCGCACCGCGCATCCGGGCGATCTGACCAAGGGCAAGCCGGTGATCGTGCTGATCAATGGCGGCTCGGCCTCGGCCTCCGAAATCGTCGCTGGTGCTCTGCAGGATCACAAGCGCGCGACGCTGGTGGGCACCCGCTCGTTCGGCAAGGGATCTGTGCAGACCATCATCCCGCTCGGCGCGGGCAATGGCGCGCTGCGCCTGACGACGGCGCGCTACTACACGCCGTCGGGCAAGTCGATCCAAGCCAAGGGCATCGTGCCCGACATCGAAGTGCTGCAGGACGTGCCGGACGAGCTGAAATCGCGCATGGACACCAAGGGCGAGGCTTCGTTGCGCGGCCACCTGAAGAACGATGGCGACGAGAAGACCGGCTCGCAGTCCTACGTGCCGCCGGACGCCAAGGACGACAAGGCACTGAAGATGGCCGATGACCTGCTGCACGGCATCAAGAGCAGCTCCTCGGCGAATCCAGCACCGGCAGCAACGACCGACAAGGCGGCAGCCGACAAGCCGGCCGTCAGCGAGCGGCAGACGCCGAAGCCGAACTGACGCAAAATTTCGGAAATTCAAGTTTCGCAAGGGCGGCCTTCGGGCCGCCCTTTTTGCGTCCAAGCGCTGACCGCCGACAGGTGGGCCGCTCTCTTCCTTGACCGTCACCAAAGCCCGAGCCCTGCGCGGGTACACTCGGCCGTGGTATCGTCGGCCCGACTGATTCGGGAATTTCGATGACAGAAACGGCCGACGAGCTGAGCGCCCCGCTGGGACAGACGGAGACACGTCGCAGGCGCCGGCTCCGGCTTCCGTTCACCGGATGGCAAGCGCTGGCCGTGCTGCTTGGGCTGACCTTGGTCGTGTTCGCCGGCTTCGCGCTATTCCATGACGATCCGCTCGGCGGCGAGCCCGTGGTGCGGATTGCGATCAGCAGCGGCATCAAGCCGAGCGATGACGAGGCCGCTACAGCGAAACCCGCCGCCAAATCCGAGCACGGCAGTGCTACGGAGACGAAGCAGCAGCCGAGCGGCAGCCAGAAGACGGTGACCATCATCGATGGCTCCAGCGGCACCCGGCAGGAGGTGGCGATCGGCGCCGACACGGCCGATGGCGGCGATTCAGGCAAGGCCACGCCGGCAACGGCCATGATCGGTGTGGACCCGCGGCTGCTTGAAAAATCGCGCTACGGCATGATCCCGGTATCCGCCGATGGGCTGAAGCCGTTCACGGCCTATGCGGCAGACGCCGACCGCGCCAAGGCCGCGAAAATGCCGGTCGTGGCGATCGTGATCGGCGGGCTTGGCGTCGGGGCCGCCAAGACCACCGACGCCATCATGAAGCTGCCTGCAGCGGTGACCTTGGCCTTCACACCCTACGGCTCCGATCCCGGCAAGCTCGCCGAGCGCGCGCGGGCCCAGCGCCACGAGATCCTGCTGCAGATCCCGATGGAGCCGTATGATTACCCGGACAACGATCCGGGGCCGCAGACCTTGCTGGCCACCTTGGGACCGGACCAGAATATTGATCGGCTGTATTGGCATTTGAGCCGACTGCAGGGCTATGTCGGGGTCGCAAATTTCATGGGTGCACGCTTCGTCGCGACCGAGAGCGCGATGCAGCCCATCGTCGCGGAAGCCGCCAAGCGGGGGCTCGCCTTCTTCGATGACGGCGCAGCGCCCCGCAGCGTCGCAGGCGCGCTGGCAACCGGCCAAGCCATGCCCTTCGCCAAGGGCGACGTCGCGATCGACGCGGTGCCGACCGCCGTTGAGATCGACAACGCGCTGACGAAGCTCGAGAGCCTTGCGAAAGAGCGCGGCGTCGCAATCGGCACGGCATCGGCCCTGCCGGTCTCGATCGAGCGCATCGGAACCTGGATCAAAGGGCTGGAGCGCAAAGGCATTTTGCTTGTGCCATTGACAAGCGCGATGCTGAAATCAAAATCCAATTGACGGCGTCCGGTCCTAGCCCGGCGCAGGTAAGGCGAGCGGCCCGTGAATAGAGGTCGACCGCAGGAAGGCTTTGACGGAATGACACGTTACGAAGACCTGCCCTACCGAGACTGTGTCGGCGTCATGCTTATCAACCAAGAGGGGCTGGTCTTCATCGGTCGTCGTGCCGGCGGCATCGAGCATGTCGATGAATCCCATGTGTGGCAGATGCCGCAGGGCGGCGTCGATCCTGGCGAGGACGCGTGGGATGCGGCCAAGCGCGAGCTCTATGAGGAGACCAGCGTGCGCTCGGTCGAGAAGCTCGCCGAGATCGGCGATTGGCTGACTTACGACATCCCGCGGACGGTGGCCGGACGCGCCTGGAAAGGACGGTATCGCGGACAGCGCCAGAAATGGTTCGCCATGCGCTTCACCGGCCAGGATAGCGAGATCGAAGTCGCCCATCCCGGCGGCGGTCACCACAAGGCTGAATTCGTCGGCTGGCGGTGGGAGCCGATGCAGAATCTGCCCGAGCTGATCGTCCCGTTCAAGCGCCCGGTCTACGAACGGGTGGTGCAGGAATTCACCAAGCTGGTGAAGCGATAATGGCTCGCCGCGCGCCGCGCATTTGCGACATCGCATCTCGACGGATCAGGTCAGCAATCTCATGAGCGAGACAAAGCCCTATCGTCCGAATGTCGGGATCGCTCTGTTCAATACCGAAGGCCAGGTCTTCCTCGGCCGTCGCTTCCGCGACGACGGACCGGAGATCATTCTGCCGGGGCTGGAATGGCAGATGCCGCAGGGAGGCGTCGACGCAGGCGAGGATCTGCGGGACGCCGCACGCCGGGAACTCTGGGAAGAGACAGGCATCCGTGACGCCGATTTCCTCGGCGAGAGCGACTGGCTGACATATGAATTTCCGCCCTTCGAGGACCCCTCGCACCGGCTCGCCCGATTCCGCGGCCAGCGCCAGAAATGGTTCGCCATGCGCTTCACCGGCGACGAGGCCGATATCGATCCGCTGACGCTGCGCAATGGGCAGGCGGCCGAGTTCGACGCTTGGCGCTGGGAACGCTTGGCCCTTGTGCCGGACCTCGTCATACCGTTCCGCCGCGAAGTCTATCGCCAAGTGGCCCGGCAGTTCGCGCGCTTTGCCGAACAGGTGATCTGATCGGACACCTCAACAAAATGGCCGGGACGAAGCCCGGCCTTTTTGTCGTTCGATGCTGGTTTGCGAGTTCTCGGGCGCGCCGCCGACTTAATGAAGGGCGGTGGTATTGAGCTGGTACTGGATGGTCTTGAAGTGATCCAGCCGCTCAATGGCGCGGTCGAGCTCGTTGCCTTCCTTCTCGGCGAGCTTGGCCTCCATCTCGGAGATCTGGCCGGCGAGTGCGGCACGGTCGAGCTCAGCCAGCGAGGTGGCCACATCGGCAAGCACCGTCAGCCCCTTGTCGGAAACCTCAGCAAGTCCGCCCAGCACGATGATCTTCTGATGCGTGCTGCCGGTCGTCACCGTCAAGATGCCGGGCCGCAACGCCGCGACGAACGGCGCATGTCCGGCCAGGACGCCGAAGTCACCTTCCAGCCCGGGGATATCGACCTGATCGACTTCGCCAGCGAAGGCGATCTTTTCCGGCGAGACGAGATCGAAATGAAAGGTTGCCATTTGACACCTGCGAATAGCGAATAGCGAATGGCGAGTAGTGAAGAGGATGCAGCGAATAGTCTGTTCTATTCGCTACTCCCTATTCGCTATTCGCTTAGGCGGCTTCCGCCGCCAGCTTCTTGCCCTTCTCGACAGCCTCTTCAATGGTGCCGACCATGTAGAAGGCAGCCTCCGGCAGGTGGTCATACTTGCCTTCGCACAAGCCGCGGAAGCCCTTGATGGTGTCCGCGAGCTCGACGAACTTGCCGGGCGAGCCGGTGAAGATCTCGGCGACGTGGAACGGCTGCGAAAGGAAGCGCTCGATCTTGCGGGCGCGCGCCACGGTGAGCTTGTCCTCTTCCGACAACTCGTCCATGCCGAGAATGGCGATGATGTCCTGCAGCGACTTGTAGCGCTGCAAGATCTGCTGGACCATGCGCGCAGTGGTGTAGTGCTCCTCACCGACGACCAGCGGCGACAGCATGCGCGAGGTCGAGTCGAGCGGGTCCACCGCCGGGTAGATGCCCTTTTCCGAGATTGCACGGTTCAGCACGGTGGTAGCGTCCAAGTGAGCGAACGAGGTCGCCGGTGCCGGGTCGGTCAAGTCGTCGGCCGGCACGTAGATCGCCTGCACCGAGGTGATCGAGCCCTTGGTGGTGGTGGTGATGCGCTCCTGCAGCGCGCCCATGTCGGTGGCCAGCGTCGGCTGATAGCCCACCGCCGACGGAATGCGGCCGAGCAGCGCCGACACTTCCGAGCCCGCCTGGGTGAAGCGGAAGATGTTGTCCACGAAGAAAAGCACGTCCTGCCCCTGATCGCGGAAATATTCGGCGACGGTCAGGCCGGTGAGGCCGACGCGGGCGCGCGCGCCTGGCGGCTCGTTCATCTGGCCGTACACCAGCGCGCACTTCGATCCTTCGCCGCCGCCCTGCTTGTTGACGCCGGATTCGATGAACTCGTGATAGAGATCGTTGCCCTCACGGGTACGCTCGCCGACACCGGCGAACACCGAGTAGCCGCCATGGGCCTTGGCGACGTTGTTGATCAGCTCTTGAATCAGCACCGTCTTGCCGACGCCGGCGCCACCGAACAGGCCGATCTTGCCGCCCTTGGCATAAGGCGCGAGCAGATCGACGACCTTGATGCCGGTGACGAGAATCTCGGCTTCGGTCGACTGCTCGGTATAGGCAGGAGCCGGCTGATGGATGGCGCGCTTGCCGACCGCCTTGACCGGACCGGCTTCGTCGACGGGATCGCCCACCACGTTCATGATGCGACCGAGCGTGCCCTCGCCGACCGGTACCGAGATCGGCTCACCGGTATCGGTGACTTCCTGGCCCCGCACCAGACCTTCGGTGGTATCCATCGCGATGGTGCGCACGGTGTTCTCACCGAGATGCTGCGCGACCTCGAGCACGAGGCGGTTGCCACCGTTCTTGGTTTCGAGCGAATTCAGGATCGCCGGAAGTTCACCTTCGAACTGAACGTCGACGACGGCGCCGATGACCTGGGTAATGCGACCGATCTGGTTGGCTGCGGTAGCCATCTCATCTCTCTCCTTACGATCCGAATTCTCGACCTCGGCCGGCTCGACCGGGGATATTGACCTTGATTGCCTCGAATGAGTGCTGCGTGACCGCTGTTACACGGCCTCGGCACCCGAAATAATTTCAATCAGTTCCTTGGTGATCATCGCCTGGCGGGTCCGGTTGTAAACCAGGGTCTGCTTGCGGATCATGTCGCCGGCATTGCGCGTGGCATTGTCCATCGCGGTCATCTGCGCACCGTAGAACGAGGCGTTGTTCTCGAGCAGCGCGCGGAAGATCTGGACGCCGACATTGCGCGGCAGGAGACCTGCGAGGATCTCATCCTCCTCCGGCTCGTATTCGTAGAGCGCGACCGGCGCGGCATTGGCCGGCCGCTCTTCGACGACCAGCGGGATGATCTGCTGGGCGGTCGGGAGCTGCGCGATCACCGATTTGAAGCGCGAATAGAACAGCGTGCAAACATCGAACTCGCCGGCCTCGAAACGTGCAATCACCTTCTTGGCGATGTCCTCGGCGTGGACGAAGCCAAGCTGGCGCACGGCGCGTAGGTCGACATGCTCGACGATCTGCTTCTCGAACAGGCGGCGGAGCTGCTCATAACCCTTGCGGCCGACGCAGAAGAACTTGACCTCCTTGCCCTGGTTCATCAAGGCGAGGGCCCGATCGCGCGCCAGACGCACGATCGAGGAGTTGAAGGCGCCGGACAGGCCGCGCTCACCGGTACAGACCAGGAGCAGATGGACATGGTCGCGGCCGGTGCCTGAAAGCAGTTTCGGCGCAGTGGCCGAACCTGCCGCGGCACTCGCAATGTTCGAGATCACCGCGTCCATCTTCTCGGCATAGGGACGTGCCGCTTCGGCCGCCGTCTGCGCGCGGCGCAGCTTGGAGGCTGCGACCATCTGCATTGCCTTGGTGATCTTCTGCGTCGCCTTGGTCGAGGCGATGCGGACCCGCATATCTTTCAGTGACGCCATTGCTCGTCTAGCTCACCCCGGCGGCCGGTCCCCTGGGACTTGACCGCTCAACCCTTAAGATGATTCACGCCCGGCCTCGTGCCGGGCATGACATGTCCCGTTGTCCCACATCGACGACGTGGATGGCTGGGCGAACCCAGCCAGCCATAGCCTGCTCAATCAGGCGAAGGACTTGGCGTAAGCCTCGACCACGGCCTTCAACTTGGAGGCGCTGTCGTCCGACAGGTCGCGGCTGTCGCGGATGGCGTTGAGCAGGTCGGCATGCTTGCCGCGCAGCGTCGACAGCAGCCCCTCCTCGAAGGCACCGACCTTGTTGAGCGGCAGACCGTCGAGATAGCCGTTGGTGCCGGCCCAGATCACGCAGACCTGCTCTTCCATCTTCAGCGGCGAGAACTGCGGCTGCTTCAAGAGTTCGGTCAGGCGCGAACCGCGGTTGAGCAGGCGCTGAGTGGCGGCGTCGAGATCGGAGCCAAACTGCGCGAACGCCGCCATTTCTCGGTACTGCGCCAGCTCACCCTTGATCTTGCCGGCGACCTTCTTCATCGCCTTGGTCTGCGCCGACGAACCGACGCGCGACACCGACAGACCGACGTTCACCGCGGGACGGATGCCCTGGAAGAACAGGTCGGTCTCCAGGAAGATCTGGCCGTCGGTGATCGAGATCACGTTGGTCGGGATGTAGGCCGACACGTCGTTGGCCTGGGTTTCGATCACCGGCAGCGCGGTCAGCGATCCCGCCCCCTGCGCGTCGTTCAGCTTGGCGGCCCGCTCGAGCAGGCGCGAATGCAGATAGAACACGTCGCCCGGATAGGCTTCGCGGCCCGGCGGACGGCGCAGCAAGAGCGACATCTGGCGATAGGCGACGGCCTGCTTGGAAAGATCGTCATAGATGATGACCGCGTGCATGCCGTTGTCGCGGAAGTACTCGCCCATGGTGCAGCCGGTGAACGGCGCGAGATACTGCATCGGCGCCGGGTCGGATGCGGTCGCGGCGACCACGATCGAATATTCCAGAGCGCCCTGCTCCTCCAGCACCTTCACGAACTGAGCAACCGTCGAACGCTTCTGACCGACCGCCACGTAAACGCAGTACAGCTTGATCTTCTCGTCGTTCTGCGCGTTCAGGGGTTTCTGGTTCAGGATGGTGTCGAGCGCGATCGCGGTCTTGCCGGTCTGGCGGTCGCCGATGATCAGCTCGCGCTGGCCGCGGCCGATCGGGATCAGCGCGTCGATCGCCTTGAGACCGGTGGCCATCGGCTCGTGCACCGACTTGCGCGGAATGATGCCGGGCGCCTTGACGTCGACGCGCTTGCGTTCGGTCGCCTGGATCGGCCCCTTGCCGTCGATCGGATTGCCGAGCGCGTCGACGACGCGGCCGAGCAGGCCCTTGCCGACCGGCGTGTCGACGATGGCGCGGGTGCGCTTGACCGTCTGGCCTTCCTTGATCTCGCGGTCGGCACCGAAGATGACGACGCCGACATTGTCGGTTTCGAGGTTCAGCGCCATGCCGCGGGTGCCGTTCTCGAACTCGACCATCTCGCCGGCCTGGACGTTGTCGAGGCCGTAGACGCGGGCGATACCGTCACCGACGGAGAGCACCTGGCCGACTTCGGAGACCTCGGCTTCCTGTCCGAAATTCTTGATCTGGTCCTTCAGGATCGCGGAAATTTCCGCGGCGCGGATGTCCATCAGCCTGCCTCTTTCATCGCGTGCTTAATCGAATTGAGTTTGGTGCGGAGCGAGCTGTCGATCATGCGGCTGCCGAGCTTGACGACGAGACCGCCGATGATCGCAGGATCGACCTTCACATTGAGAGCGACGTCCTTGCCGGTCACCGTCTTCAGGGCGGCCTTCAGAGCGTCGAGATTCTTGTCGGACAGAGGCTCGGCCACCGTGACATCGGCACTGGCCTCGCCCTTGAACTTGGCCACCAGCGCGCTGAAGGCGCGGATCACGTCAGCCACCGCAAACAGGCGGCGATTGGCGGTCAGCACTTTCAGGAAGTTGGCGGCGATGCCGGAGATGCCGGCCTTGTCGAGAACGGCCGTCAGCGCCTTGAGCTGCACGTCCGCGGCGAAGACCGGGCTGCGGACGAGCCGCTTGAGATCGGCGCTCTCGGTCACCAGCGCGTCGAATTTGTCGAGATCGGCCTTGACCGCATCGATCGACTTCTCATCGCGGGCCAACTCAAACAGGGCGGTCGCATAACGACCGGACACACCTGATACGGACGGATCTTCAGCAGCCACAGACGTGCTCTTTTTATTATGTCAAATCCGCAAGGAGGAAACCGGCGCCGCGCCGCGGCGCAAACCGATCAAGCCCTTGGAATTCAAGCCGGACTTTGATTTTCGATCGCCGCAAAAGCAGCTTGATCACGAAAAGCGGCGCTTTGCTAACATAGCGTAAGCGCAGCCGCAACAAGACCAGCCCCCCAATCGGCGCCTTATCGCCGCAGCGCGGCCAGCCTGCATCAGCGGACAGCACCGGGCGCCGGCCGCCCGTCAGACCATGTTACCGTAACTTCCCAACTCGCCGCCGCGATGTTCCACGCGCTGGGCGCATAGGGGTTATGACCAAAGTCCCTTGACCGGCCATTTTCGACCCGTGGGCGCCCTGCGCGCGTTACAGGCGCAATATTTGGCGAAAACTTACCCGAAACGATAAAGACTTTCTTTGACAGTATTATAAAGTATTTTAGTCGTTAATTTCCAGTTAACGTACAAGATTACGGAATTTTCCTGGATCAATGTACGCCGCCACAGAATATTTCCGCGGCGTGGGAACGAAATCTACTGCCCCATTCGTGCCGCATTGCGCCACCAAACGGCGATCGCTCAAAACTGACGGGGGTCAACTGACCACAGAACGTGGCAATACTACCCTAAAGGAACCGTTGTAGATGCTGAAACTGAAGAAGCTGCCGGTCGCCAAGATTGCCGGCTCGCGAACTGCGCTCGCCGTCGCCGTCACCCTGATCGTCGGCGGCACCGCCACCGAGGCGTCGGCCCGGACCAGGCATCACCATCATCGCCACCATCACCACCACATGGCCCGCCCCAGCGGCGAGGCGGCGTCGGAGTCGTTCGCGAACGGCTGGTCGAATGGATCTTGGGTGAACGCCAACGCCTCGATCGGATCGAACTCGGGCTCCGGCCGGACCTTCTCGGGCATGGCCTCCTACTACGGCAGCGAATCCGGCAGCCGCACCGCCTCGGGCCAGCGCATGAACTCCAATGCCATGACCTGCGCGCATCGCTCGCTGCCGTTCGGCACCAAGCTGCGCGTCACCCATGGCGGTCAGAGCGTGATCGTCACCGTCAACGATCGCGGCCCGTTCATCCGTGGCCGGGTGCTCGACCTCTCGACCGGCGCGGCCCGCGCCATCGGCCTGACCCGCGCAGGCGTCGGCCGCGTCACCGCCGAAGTCGTTTCGTAAGACGCAGGCCTCTTCTCCCTCAGCACCGCCGTCTGCTCCATGCGCCAGATGTGCATGACGGTCGAAGGCTGCAGGCTGAGGTCGATACCGCCGCCCCGTTCGCACCGTCATTGCGAGGGGCGAAGCCCCGAAGCAATCCAGGCCTTCCACCCTGGACCATCCTGGATTGCTTCGGGCTTCGGCGGACAAGTCGCTCCGCTGGCTATGAGCGGCGGAGGGAGCGCAACAAGCAACGTGCTACAAGAAGCTCTGCGGGTCGACGTCCACTTCGAGCTTCAGATTGCCTTTCGGCTTCGGCGCATGCGCCAGCCAATGGCGCAGATAATCCGATAGATCGAAATTGCGCGCCGATTTCAGCAGCAGCCGGAAACGATAGCGGCCCTTGATGACGGCGAGCGGTGCCTCGGCCGGCCCCAATAAGGTTACCCCCTCTTCGCGCGGCGCCGTCGTGGCCAGCTGACGCGCAAAGCCCTCAGCGGTGGGCCGGTCGCCGGCCGAAATGATCAGACTCGCCAGCCGGCCGAACGGCGGATAGCCGGTGCGCTCACGCGCCTCGATCTCGCTCGCATAGAACGCCTCGCGATCGCAGGCGACCAGCGCCTTCATCACCGGATGCTCCGGCTGATGCGTCTGCAGATAGCCGACGCCGCGGCCTTGGTCGCGGCCGGCGCGCCCGATCACCTGGTTGAGGAGTTGCCAAGTGCGCTCTGCCGCGCGCGGATCGCCGTTGCTCAAACCCAAATCGGCATCGACCACGCCAACCAGATTGAGGCGGGGGAAATGATGGCCTTTTGCCACGAGCTGGGTGCCGATAATGATGTCGACGCGGCCCTCCGCAATCTCCGTCAGTTCGGCGCGCATGGTCTCGATCGAGGTGATGAGGTCGCTCGACAGCACCATGCTGCGCGCCTCCGGAAACAGCGCCGCCGCCTCCTCCTGCAGGCGCTCGACGCCGGGACCGACGGCAACCAGCGACTGCTCCGCCGCGCAATGCGGGCAGGTGGGCGGACGCGGCATCGAGAAGCCGCAATGATGGCAGACCAGGCGCTGACGAAATCTGTGATCGACCAGCCAAGCGTCGCAGATGGTGCAGGCGAAGCGATGGCCGCAGGCGCGGCACAAAGTCAGCGGCGCATAGCCGCGGCGGTTGAGAAACAGCAGCGCCTGCTCGCGCCGTTCGATCGCGTTGCGGATCTCGCCGGCGAGCCGCGGCGAGACGAAGCGGCCACGCGGCGGCGGCTCGCGCCGCAGATCGATGGCTTCGATATGCGGCATGTGCTGGCCGCCGAAACGCGAGGGCAGCGCCACGCGCTGATAGCGTCCCTTGCGCGCATTGACCTCGGTCTCGACTGCGGGTGTGGCCGAAGCCAGGACGACCGGAATCTTGGCGATGTGCCCACGCACCACGGCCATATCGCGGGCATGATAATGCGCGCCTTCGTCCTGCTTGTAGGCCTGGTCATGCTCCTCATCGACGACGATGAGCCCGAGATCGGCATAGGGCAGAAACAGCGCCGAGCGCGCGCCGACCACGACCGGTGCTTCGCCGGCCGCGATCGCGGCCCAATTGCGCTGGCGCGTCCGCGGCGTCAGCTCGGAATGCCATTCCAGCGGCCGCACCCCGAAGCGGCGCGCGAAGCGATCGAGGAACTGGCCGGTTAACGCGATCTCCGGCATCAGGATCAGCGACTGCTTGCCCCGGCGGATCGTCTCAGCCACGGCTTCGAAATACACTTCCGTTTTGCCCGAGCCGGTGACGCCGTCGAGCAGCGCGACATGGAAGGTGCCGTTGGCGGCGAGCGCGCGCATCGCATCGACAGCCGCGCGCTGCTCGCGGAAGAACTCCGGTTGCGCAAAACCAGGATCGGGCGGCGGCGGTGGCAAGGCGCGCGGCATGGCTTCGACGGTGAGCGTGCCTTCGTCGACGAGACCGTCGATGACGCCGGTCGACACGCCTGCCTCGCGTGCGAGATCGGACTTGCCGTGCAGGAGGCGATCGGACACCGCCTCGATCACGCGGCGTCGCGCCGGCGTCAGCCGCTTCGGCGCCTCGCCGACCAGACGCACCCCAAGCCGGATGCGTTCAGGTCCCAGATGCTCGCCCATGCGCAGCGACATCCGCAGCACCATGCCGCGCGGCGACAGCGTGTAATTCGCAACCCAGTCGACCAGTGCCCGCAGCTCCTCCTTGAGCGGGGGCACCTCGAGCTTCTCGGAGACATCCTTCAGGCGGTTGTGCAGGCGCGGATCGGGATTGGCGTTGTCCGCCCAGACCACGGCCAGCACCTCGCGCGGCCCGAGCGGCACGCCGACCACGTCGCCCGGCTTCAACTCCAGGCCGCGCGGCACACGATAGGAATAGGTGTGGTCGAGCGCGACCGGCACCAGGACGTCGACCACGCGGGTCGACGCGGCAGCGCCTGGATGAGGATTCGTCGCGCGGTCCATGAACGGAATCGGTTCCTGTGGCCATCGAGGCTAGCGCGGCCGCGAGCGGTTAGCGAATGGTAAACGAAGGCAATGCGATATAGTCAGATCACCAGCGCTGTCCAGAACGCCATGGCCAAGGCAGAGAACAAGCCAGAGAAAGCGATCACGACGCCCGAACCGCCAGAGCTCGTCTGTGCCGACGCCAGCCTGTCGCAGGCGATGATGCATTGGCTCGCACATCTGCGCAGCGAGCGGCGGCTGTCGCCGAAGACGGTCGAGGCCTATGCGCGGGACCTCAGGCAATGCCTACAGTTCCTGTGCGAGCACTGGGGTGAGCGAGTCACGCTGGCACGCTTCGCCGCGCTGGAAGCCACCGATATCCGCGCCTTCATGGCGATGCGCCGCGCCGACGACATCGCCGGGCGCTCGCTGATGCGCGCGCTCGCGGGGCTGCGGTCATTTGCCCGCTTCCTGGAGCGGGAAGGCAAGGGCAAGGTCGGGGCATTCTCTGCGATCCGTGCGCCGAAGATCGCCAAGAGCCTGCCAAAGCCGCTGCCGATGGATGCGGCCAAGCGCGTGACCGATGCCGATGAACGCGCCGGCGAGACGCGCGAGACCTGGGTGCTGGTGCGAGATGCCGCCGTGATGGCGCTGCTCTATGGGTCGGGGCTGCGCATCTCGGAAGCGCTCGGCCTGAAGCGTCGCGAGGTGCCGCGTCCCGGCGAAGGCGACGTGCTGGTGGTGACCGGCAAGGGCAACAAGACCCGCATGGTCCCGGTGCTGCAGAACGTGCTGCAGCTGATCGATGAATATGCCTCGCTCTGTCCCTACCCGCTACCGGCGGAGGGCCCGATCTTCGTCGGCGCCAAGGGGGGCCCGTTGAGCCCGCGCATCATCCAGCTGGCGATGGAGCGGCTGCGCGGCGCGCTGGGCCTGCCCGATAGCGCCACGCCGCATGCGCTGCGCCATTCCTTCGCGACGCACCTGCTCTCGCGCGGCGGCGATTTGCGCGCCATCCAGGAACTGCTCGGCCACGCATCTCTGTCGACGACGCAAATCTATACCGGCATCGACTCTGAACGACTGCTCGAGGTCTACGCCTCGGCGCATCCGCGGCGCTGACTTAGTCGCCGACACGTTTCCGTCATATCGTTTCGCTTGCGCTGCCCTCGCCGTTCCGGCATTCGTCCTCTGACCATCCGGAGGGGGAACAGATGAGCGCACATGAAAGCATGGAGCATGCCGAACACGCCGAGCATGCATCGAGCGAGAACAAGAAGATCGCGCTGCTGATCTCAGTCATCGCGCTGTGCCTGGCACTATCGGAGACCCTGGGTAAGGGCGCACAGACCGAATCGATCAGCAAGAATGTCGAGGCCTCGAACCTCTGGGCGTTCTTCCAGGCCAAGACGATCCGCCGCACCGTGGTGCAGACCGCAGCCGAACAGGGCAAGCTCAACCTGCCGGCTTTGCCGGACGAGACGACCAAGGCGGCACTGCAGAAGCAGATCGACGACTGGCAGAAGAACGCCTCGCGCTATCGCTCCGAGCCCGACACCGGCGAGGGCAGCGAACAACTGGCCGAACGCGCCAAGCACGCCGAAGAGGAGCGCAACCTCGCTACCGACAAATACCATCACTACGAACTGGCATCAGCCGCCTTCCAGATCGCGATCGTGCTGGCCTCGGCCACCATCATCACCGGCATGCTGGCGCTGGCCTGGATCTCGGGCGGACTTATGCTGGTCGGGATTGGAATGACCGTGCTCGGGATCTTCGAGCCGCATCTGCTGCATTTGCATTGAAAGCCGCCGCGGCGGCAGGTCAGCGCGCCTGCTGCACGCTCTTGCGGAAGCGCATGATCAGCCGCAGTACGCGGGACGACCAGCCGTCGCGGTGTCCTCGGATGATCTCGACGATCCGCGCCTTGATCGGATTGACGAGCGCGGCCGCCTTGGCGCGGAGCGCCAGGACCGCTTCATAGAGCCATTCGAACCAGGCCATCTGCAACAGCTTGTTGCGCGTCACGTCGAACACGAAAGCGGTGATGCCGACGCCCAGGAACTTCGCGAACAGGATCGTGAAGACGGCGCTGGTCCAGTGCTGGTGCATCAGGAGCCACATGCCGGCCAGCTTGAGCGGAAAGAGCGGAATGACCGGCACGATGAAGACGATCAAGCTCATCGCCGGCGACAGGCTATCGACTCGCTCTGCGAGCCATTGCTTGAGGGCGCGGAGCGGAATGAGAGCGACCACGCGCGCCACGATCGGCTCGAGGTGGTCCCACAGCCAAGCTTCGATCAGGAAGATGATCGCAAGCAGGACCCAGAACGGCTGAAGCAGGCGGCGCAGCATGAAACTCCATCTCAGCCCCGCAACAGGCAAGCGCAATACGGCCAAATGACGCAGCACTGCGCGTTGCCTGCTGGCAGCATGATCGCGCGACTCATGGTCGTGCAATCATGCCTCAGGGCCTCGATCACATATGGATGGCACGCTTGCCGACCGCAAGCGCCGCCTCCTTGATGGCTTCCGACCGCGTCGGATGCGCGTGACAGGTGCGCGCCAGATCCTCCGCCGAGCCACCGAACTCCATCAATACGGCAGCTTCGTGGATCAATTCGCCGGCCTCACGGCCGATGATATGCACGCCGAGCACGCGATCGGTCTTCGCATCCGCCAGAATTTTGACGAACCCGTCGGTGGTCTGGTTGACCTTCGAGCGGCCATTCGCAGTGAACGGAAACTTTCCGACGGTATAAGCGACACCGGCCTGCTTCAGCTCGTCCTCGGTCTTGCCGACGGCAGAGACTTCCGGCGTCGTGTACACCACGCCGGGAATCACGTCGTAGTTCACGTGTCCGGCCTGGCCCGCGAGAATCTCGGCGACCGCGACGCCTTCGTCTTCAGCCTTGTGCGCGAGCATGGGGCCGGCGACGACGTCGCCGATCGCATAGATGCCCGGCACATTGGTCGCGAAGTGATGATCGGTCTGCACCCGGCCGCGATTGTCGAGCGTGACGCCGGCTTCCTGCAGGCCCAGTCCTTCCGTGTAAGGAACGCGGCCGATCGCGATCAGCACGACGTCGGCTTCCAGCGTCTCGGCGCTGCCGCCGGCGGCCGGCTCGATGGTCGCGGCAAGCTTCGCACCCGCGGTGTTCACGCCCGTGACCTTGGCGCCGAGCTTGAACGCGAAGCCCTGCTTTTCGAGGATACGCTGGAACTGTTTGGCGATCTCACCATCCATTCCCGGGAGAATACGGTCCAGGAATTCGACCACGGTGACTTGCGCGCCGAGGCGGCGCCACACCGAACCGAGCTCGAGGCCGATCACGCCGGCGCCGACCACGAGCAGGCTCGAAGGCACCTTCTCCAGCGACAGCGCGCCGGTCGATGAGACGATGCGCTTCTCGTCGATCTCGATCCCCTTCAGGCGCGCGACGTCGGAACCGGTCGCGATCACGATGTTCTTGGTCTCGACCGTCTGGCTGGCACCATCCTGGCCCGTCACCTGAACCTTGCCGGAGCCCAAGATCTTGCCCTTGCCGTGGAGCACGTCGATCTTGTTCTTCTTCATCAGGAACTCGACGCCCTTGACGTTGCCGTCGATGCCCTGCTGCTTGAAATTCATCATCGACGGCAGATCGAGCTTCGGCGCCGGGACGCTGACGCCCATCTTTGCAAAGGAATGCCCGGCCTCTTCGAACATCTCGGAGGCATGCAACAGCGCCTTCGAGGGCATGCAGCCGACGTTGAGACAGGTGCCGCCGAGCGTCGCGTTTTTCTCAACCACCGCCACCTTCATGCCGAGCTGCGCCGCGCGGATCGCGCAGACGTAACCTCCGGGTCCGGTGCCGATGACAATGAGATCGTAAGTGGCCATAATCGAATTTTCCGTGGGATTAGTTCGTGGGATGAGTTGGAGAGCGAGCGTCAGCGGCCGCCGGACACGTCGAGGATGGCTGAGGTGACGTAGGAGGCCTCGTCCGACACCAGCCAGACGATGGCGTTGGCGATTTCCTCGGCAGTGCCGACGCGCTTCATCGGCACCATCGGAGCAAGACGATGCGCACGATCCGGTTCGCCGCCGGATGCATGAATTTCGGTATCGATCAGGCCGGGACGAATGGCTGCGACGCGGATGCCCTCGCCCGCGACCTCATGACCGAGGCCGACCGTAAAAGAATCGATCGCGCCCTTGGAGGCGGCATAATCGACATAGGTATTAGGCGAGCCGAGCTTGGCGGCGACGGAAGACAGGTTGATGATCACACCGCCCTTGCCGCCATGGCGGGTCGACATCCGCTTCACCGCCTCGCGCGCGCAGAGGATGCTGCCGGTGACGTTGACCGCCATCAGCCGCTCGATGCGTTCGGCGCTCATCTCGTCGACGCGCGAGGTCGGGCCGACGATACCGGCATTGTTGATGAGCGCTCCCAGCGTACCGAACGCGTCCGCCGCCTTGAACAGAGCAAGGATGTCGCGCTCATGACCGACGTCGCATTTGACCGCGATGGCCTTGCCGCCCTTCGCCTCGATCGCCGCAACGACGCTTTTGGCCGCGGCCTCGTTGCTGGCATAGCCGATCACGACCTTGAAACCGCGTGCGGCGACCGCGAGTGCCGTGGCGCGGCCGATGCCGCGACTGCCGCCGGTGATGACTGCAACCCTGTCGCTCATGGTAGCCCCCGTTAAGCTATGAGGCGCGCTCTTGGCGCGCCTCATATGAACCGGACGATGAGGTCTCAGAGATCCAGCACCAGTCGTGCCGGATCCTCCAGGCTCTCCTTGACGCGCACCAGGAAGGTCACCGCCTCCTTGCCGTCGATCACCCGGTGATCGTAGGACAGCGCCAGATACATCATCGGCCGCACCTCGATCTTGCCGCCGACCACCATCGGCCGCTCCTGGATCTTGTGCATGCCGAGAATGCCCGACTGCGGCGCGTTCAGGATCGGCGTCGACATCAACGAGCCGTAGATGCCGCCATTGGTGATCGTGAAGGTGCCGCCCTGCATCTCGTCGATCTTGAGCTGGCCATCGCGGGCGCGGCGGCCGAAATCTGCGATCGACTTCTCGATGTCGGCGATCGACTTGCCGTCGCAATCGCGCACGACAGGCACCACCAGGCCCTTGTCGGTGCCGACGGCGACGCCGATGTGATAGTAGTTCTTGTAGATCAGGTCACTGCCGTCGATCTCGGCGTTGACCGCCGGGATGTCCTTGAGCGCCTGCACCACGGCCTTGGTGAAGAAGCCCATGAAGCCGAGCTTGGCGCCGTGCTTCTTCTCGAACACGTCCTTGTACTGCGCGCGCAGCGCCATCACGTGGCTCATGTCGACCTCATTGAAGGTCGTGAGCATCGCCGCGGTGTTCTGCACGTCCTTGAGGCGGCGCGCGATGGTCTGGCGCAGGCGCGTCATCTTCACGCGCTCTTCGCGCGCGGCATCGTCAGCCGGCGACGGCGCACGAACCTGGACGGCCGCGGCGGGCTGATTGACGGGGGTCGGCGCCGACGCCGCCCGTTCGATCGCCGCCAGCATATCGCCCTTGGTGACGCGACCATCCTTGCCGGAGCCCGGCACCGTGGTGGCATCGATGCCGCTCTCGGCGGAAAGCTTGCGCACCGACGGCGCCAGCGGCGCATCCGCCGGCGGAGCCTTGGCAGCCGGTGCAGTCGCTGTCGCAGCCGGCGGGGCCGCCGACGCGACCGGCTTGGCCGGGGCTGCAGCGGGCTTGGCGGCGACGGCGCCGTCATTGATCTGTCCGAGCAGTGCACCGACGGCGACCGTCTCGCCGTCCTTGGCCACGATCTCGCCGAGCGTTCCTGCCGTGGGCGATGGCACCTCGATGGTGACCTTATCGGTCTCGAGCTCGACGAGCGGCTCGTCCACCGCCACGGCGTCTCCAGCCTTCTTGAACCAGCGGCCGATGGTAGCCTCGGTGACGGATTCACCGAGCGTCGGAACGCGAATTTCAGTCATGGTTTTGTCCTCAATAACCCCGTGCGGTCATAAACAAGAGTGTCATCGCTCGCGGGCGCGGGCGATCCAGTACGAACAGATGGTGCTACGCGTACTGAGTGGCCCGCCTGCGCGGGCCACGAGGAATGGATCAGTTGAGCGCGTCGTCAAGCAGCGCCTTGAGCTGGGCGAGATGCTTCGACATCAACCCGGTGGCGGTCGCAGCCGACGCAGCGCGACCGGCATAACGCGGACGCTTGCTCTTGCCACCGGCCTGGTTCAGCACCCACTCCAGATAGGGCTCGATGAAGTGCCAGGCACCCATGTTGCGCGGCTCTTCCTGACACCAGACGACTTCCGCGTTCTTGAAGCGCGACAGCTCGGCGACCAGCGCCTTCAGCGGCACCGGATAGAGCTGCTCGATGCGCATCAGGTAGACGTCGTCGAGACCACGCTTCTCGCGCTCCTCGTAGAGGTCGTAATAGACCTTGCCGGAGCACAGCACGATGCGGCGGATCCGATCGTCCGAGACCAGCTTGGTCTTCTCGTCCGGCTGCATCTGGGCGTCATCGTACAGGATGCGGTGGAACGTCGTGCCCTTGGCGAGTTCGTCGAGCCGCGACACAGCGCGCTTGTGGCGCAGCAGCGACTTCGGCGTCATCAGGATCAAGGGTTTGCGGATTTCGCGATGCAGCTGGCGACGCAGGACGTGGAAGTAGTTCGCCGGCGTGGTCGGATAGACCACCTGCATGTTGTCCTCGGCGCACATCTGCAGATAGCGCTCCAGACGCGCGGAGGAGTGCTCCGGTCCCTGGCCCTCATAGCCATGCGGCAGCATGCAGACCAAGCCCGACATGCGCAGCCACTTGCGCTCACCCGAAGAAATGAATTGGTCGAACACCACCTGGGCGCCGTTGGCGAAGTCGCCGAACTGCGCCTCCCAGCACGCGAGCGCATTCGGCTCGGCGAGCGAGTAGCCGTATTCGAAGCCCAGCACCGCTTCTTCGGACAGGAGCGAGTTGATGACCTCGAAATGCTCCTGTTCCGGCGCCAGATGGTTGAACGGGGTGTAGCGGCTCTCGTCTTCCTGGTCGATCAGAACGGAATGGCGCTGCGAGAAGGTGCCGCGCTCGCAATCCTGTCCCGAAAGGCGGACCTTGTGGCCTTCCAGGAGCAGCGTGCAGAACGCCAGCGCCTCGCCGGTCGCCCAGTCGAGCCCGACGCCGCTGTCGATCGCCTTGGCGCGATTCTCGAGGAAGCGCTGGATCGTGCGGTGGACGCGAAAACCGTCCGGCACCTTGGTGATCTTGCGGCCGATCTCCTTCAGCCTGTCCATTTCGACGCCGGTGACGCCGCGACGGGCTTCTTCTTCCTGGTCCGCCGACTTCAGCCCGGCCCACTTGCCGTCGAGCCAGTCGGCCTTGTTCGGACGATAGCTGGCACCGGCCTCGAACTCGGCATCGAGCCGGGCGCGCCAATCGGCCTTGGCCTTCTCGATCTCGCCCTCGGTCATCACGCCTTCGGCGACGAGGCGCTTGGAGTAGATCTCCAGCGTGCTCGGATGGGCGCCGATCTTCTTGTACATCACCGGCTGGGTGAAGGCCGGCTCATCGCCCTCGTTGTGACCGTGCCTGCGATAGCAGAACATGTCGATCACGACGGGCTTGTGGAATTTCTGCCGGAACTCGGTTGCGACCTTGGCCGCGAACACCACGGCTTCCGGATCGTCGCCGTTCACGTGGAAGATCGGCGCATCGATCATCTTCGCCACATCCGACGGATAGGGCGACGAGCGCGAATAGCGCGGATAGGTGGTGAAGCCGATCTGGTTGTTGACGATGAAGTGCAGCGAGCCGCCGGTGCGGTAGCCCTTCAGGTCGGACAGCGCGAAGCACTCGGCGACCACACCCTGGCCGGCGAAGGCCGCGTCGCCATGCATCAGCAGCGGCAGGACGGAGATGCGCATGTCCGGCGGATCGCCGTGCTGATCCTGCTTGGCGCGGACCTTGCCGAGCACGACGGGATCGACGATCTCCAGATGCGACGGATTGGCGGTCAGCGACAGATGGATGCGGTTGCCGTCGAACTCGCGATCGGACGACGCGCCGAGGTGGTACTTGACGTCGCCGGAGCCTTCGACCGCGTCCGGATTGGCCGAGCCGCCCTTGAACTCGTGAAACAGCGCGCGGTGCGGCTTGCCCATCACCTGGGTCAGCACGTTGAGCCGGCCGCGATGCGGCATGCCGACCACGACCTCTTTGATGCCGAGATTGCCGCCGCGCTTGATGATCTGCTCCAGCGCCGGGATCAGCGCCTCGCCGCCGTCCAGACCGAAGCGCTTGGTGCCCGTGAACTTGACGTCGCAGAACTTTTCGAAGCCTTCGGCCTCGACCAGCTTCATCAGGATGGCGCGCCGGCCTTCGCGGGTGAAGGAAATCTCCTTGTCGGGACCCTCGATGCGCTCCTGGATCCAGGCCTTCTGCGCCGCATTGCTGATATGCATGAACTCGACGCCGAGCGTCTGGCAATAGGTGCGCTCGCAGATGGCGACGATCTCGCGCAGCGAGCCGTATTCAAGCCCGAGCACGTGATCGAGGAAGATCTTGCGGTCGAAGTCGGCTTCCGCAAAGCCATAAGAGCGTGGATCGAGCTCCTCGCGGTTGCGCGGTGCCTCGATACCGAGCGGGTCGAGCTTGGCGTGGAAATGGCCCCGCATGCGGTAGGCGCGGATCAGCATCAATGCCCGCACCGAGTCCCGGGTCGCCTGATTGATGTCCGCAGCCGAAAGTTCGACGCCCTTGGCCTGCGCCTTCGCTGCGACCTTGGTCCCGACCGCTTTTTCGACCTCCGCCCAGTTGCCATCGAGCGCCGAGGTCAAATCATCCCGCGGAGCAACCGGCCAGTTGGCGCGCTCCCAGGACGGACCCTCTGCATTCTTGATGACGTCGGTGGGGGTATCCTTCAGGCTTTTGAAAAACGCCTGCCAGTCGGCATCGACCGAGGCGGGGTCTTTCTCATAACGGGCATAGATTTCGTCGATGTAGGTGGCGTTGGTGCCCTGCAGAAAAGATGACAGAGCAAAAGCTGCGTTCGCATCTTGGCGAGACATGGTGTCGTCCTGGTGAATTTCGCTGCGCCAATCAAAAAGCGGCGCAAAGCCTGACCCGCTAGCGCGGATCAGGCTCGGTTAGGACCGTTTACCTTATTTATTGTAAATATTCGCGCCGAAAAGAACAAAGCACTGAATTAGGATTTCAATTTTTCGACAAGCGTTTTGCCGAGACGGGCGGGCGATGGCGACACGGTGATACCGGCCGCTTCCATCGCTGCGGTCTTCGAGCCGGCATCGCCCTTGCCGCCGGAGATGATCGCACCGGCATGGCCCATGCGGCGGCCGGGAGGGGCCGTGACGCCGGCGATGAAGCCGACCATCGGCTTCTTGCGGCCGCGCTTGGCTTCGTCCTTGATGAACTGCGCGGCGTCCTCTTCCGCCGAGCCGCCGATCTCGCCGATCATGATGATCGACTCCGTCTTGGGGTCCGCCAGGAACATTTCCAGCATGTCGATGAACTCGGTACCCTTGACCGGGTCGCCGCCGATGCCGACTGCCGTGGTCTGGCCGAGGCCTTCCTGGCTGGTCTGGAACACGGCTTCATAGGTCAGCGTACCCGAACGGGAGACGATGCCGACCGAGCCGGGGCGGAAGATGTTGGCCGGCATGATGCCGATCTTGCACTCGCCGGCGGTCATGACGCCCGGGCAGTTCGGCCCGATCAGCCGCGACTTCGAGCCCTGCAGCGAACGCTTGACCCGCACCATGTCGAGCACCGGGATGCCCTCGGTGATGCACACGATCAGCGGGATCTCTGCATCGATCGCCTCACAGATGGCGTCGGCTGCACCCGGCGGCGGAACGTAGATCACCGACGCGTCGGCGCCTGTCGCATCGCGCGCTTCGCGCACGGTGTCGAACACCGGCAGGCCCAGATGGGTCGAGCCGCCTTTGCCCGGCGAGGTGCCGCCGACCATCTTGGTGCCGTAGGCGACCGCGGCCTCCGAGTGGAATGTGCCGTTCTTGCCGGTGAAGCCTTGGCAGATGACCTTGGTGTTCTTGTCGATCAGGATGGACATGCGTGGACCTGCTTTTCGGTTGAACCTTGAATTGCTTGGGAACTTTGATGCTTAGGACTTCGATTTGTTGCCATCGCCGGCCGGACCGAACCGGGCCACGACCCATCGCATGCAAGGCCGCCGGATCAGCAGCCACGCTGTCATCAGGACGACGAAGGGGACCCAGCTCATCACGAGCATCCAGGACGACTGATCCATATCAGGCCCAATCTTCGGTCGAGATCGGCATCAGGCGCTCCGCCGATAGATGCCAGTCATCACGTCGGACCAGCCCTCGGCATCCGGCGAGAACTGGATCCTCGCGGTATAGCTGTCGTCGTCGATTACTTCGTAGACGTGACGCGCGTTGCCACGCAGCGAGCCGCGGACCAGCACCAGCGCGTTTCCGCTCCAGCTGCCTGACGCCGGCGACGGCGCGAAATAGCCGAGTGAATCGTGCCAGAACAGCTTGTAGAGCCGATCCTCGCGGTCATAGGTGAAGACCGCGTGGGTCGCGAAGCTTTCCGCGGCCCCGCGAGTCTGCCTGGTGTCTTGGATCAGATAGAAGCCGTTGAGGTCCATGCGGGCCGAGACCTGCGAGGTCGCCTCGCCGCCCTCGACCCACCGTGACGGGTAGACCGTCTCTTCGCCGCGCCACTCGCCGGCGAACACCGCAAGCCTGCGGTGCTCCTCCGTCGGCATTGGTGCGGCGAGACGGTCCGCCATCGGACTCAGGCTCCCTTCACCGCCTTGACGATCTTCTGCGCGGCGTCATCGAGATTGTCGGCCGGCAGCACATTCAGGCCGGACTCGCTGATGATCTTCTTGCCCAATTCGACATTGGTGCCTTCGAGCCGCACGACCAGCGGCACCTTGAGACCGACTTCCTTGACCGCAGCGACCACGCCCTCGGCAATGACGTCGCACTTCATGATGCCGCCAAAGATGTTGATCAGGATGCCCTTCACGTTGGGGTCCGCGGTGATGATCTTGAAGGCCGCGGTGACCTTCTCCTTGTTGGCGCCGCCGCCGACGTCGAGGAAGTTGGCCGGCTCCATGCCGTATAGCTTGATGATGTCCATCGTCGCCATGGCAAGGCCCGCGCCGTTGACCATGCAGCCGATGGTGCCGTCGAGCGCGACGTAGTTCAGATCGTACTTCGACGCCTCGATCTCCTTGGCGTCCTCCTCGGTCTCATCGCGCAGTTCGACGACGTCAGGATGCCGGAACAGCGAGTTGGAGTCGAACGAGACCTTGGCGTCGAGCACGCGCAGCTGGCCCTGCTTGGTGACGACCAGCGGATTGATCTCGAGCATCGCCATGTCCTTGGCGACGAAGGCGTTGTAGAGCTGGATCGTCAGCTTCTCGGCCTGTTTGGCGAGATCACCCGACAATTTCAGCGCCTTGGCCACGGCGCGGCCGTGATGCGGCATGACGCCGGTGGCCGGATCGACCGAGAAGGTGACGATCTTCTCGGGGCTTTCATGAGCGACGTCCTCGATGTTGACGCCACCTTCGGTGGACACGACGAAGGCGACCCGCGAGGTCTCGCGATCGACCAGGATCGAGAGGTAGAACTCCTTATCGATGTCGGAGCCTTCCTCGATGTAGAGGCGGTTGACCTGCTTGCCCTGCGGGCCGGTCTGCACGGTGACCAGGGTCGCGCCGAGCATCTGCTTGGCGAACGTATTCACCTCTTCGACCGACTTGGCGAGGCGGACGCCGCCCTTGTCACCGGCCGAGGCCTCCTTGAACTTGCCCTTGCCGCGCCCGCCGGCATGGATCTGGCTCTTCACCACCCAGATCGGACCACCCAGCGTCTTGGCTGCGGCATCCGAATCCTCCGGCCGCAACACCGGCACACCCTTCGAGATCGGCACACCGAATTGATGCAGCAGCGCCTTGGCCTGGTATTCGTGAATGTTCATACGAGCATGCTCCCCGACCCCGCCTGGGGTGAATTGCAACGTTCCAACTCTACGGTCTGGTATACCATATACCAAACGTCGGACAACCCCATGATTGCGGGCGGAGGAGACCGCCCGCAGTCACGCAAACTTGCCCAAGCTTACTTGCCCAACAGTTCAGGCGCGATCTTCCGGCAGGCGTCGACCAGACCTTGCACCGCAGCAACCGACTTGTCGAACGCCTCGCGATCCTTGCCGGCGAGTTCGATCTCGACGACGCGCTCGACACCCTTGGAGCCGATCACGACGGGAACGCCGACATACATGTCTTTCACGCCGAACTCGCCGTTGAGGTAGGCGGCGCAGGGCAGGACGCGCTTCTTGTCGCGCAGGTAGCTCTCAGCCATCGCGATCGCTGAGGCCGCCGGCGCGTAATAGGCCGAGCCGGTTTTCAGCAGGTTGACGATCTCGGCGCCGCCGTTGCGGGTGCGGTCGACGATCTCGTCGATACGGGCCTGCGAGGTCCACCCCATCTTGACGAGGTCGGGCAGCGGAATGCCGGCCACGGTCGAGTACTTGGTCAGCGGCACCATGGTATCGCCATGGCCGCCGAGCACGAAAGCCGTGACGTCCTCGACCGAGACGTTGAACTCGTCGGCCAGGAAATAGCGGAAGCGCGCGGAGTCGAGCACGCCCGCCATGCCGACCACCTTTTTGGCCGGCAGGCCGGAGGCCTTCTGCAGCGCCCAGACCATCGCGTCGAGCGGGTTGGTGATGCAGATGACGAAGGCGTCGGGCGCGTATTTCTTAATGCCGGCGCCGACCTGCTCCATCACCTTCAGATTGATCGAGAGCAGATCGTCGCGGCTCATACCGGGCTTGCGCGGCACGCCCGCGGTGACGATGCAGACCTTCGCGTTGTCCAACGCCTCATAGGAATTGGCGCCGCTGTAGTGGGCATCGAAGCCATCGACCGGCGAGGACTGAGCGATGTCGAGCGCCTTGCCCTGCGGCACGCCTTCCGCAATGTCGAACATAACGACGTCGCCAAGCTCTTTCAGGCCAATGAGGTGAGCCAGCGTTCCGCCGATCTGACCGGAGCCAATCAAAGCAATCTTGTCGCGCGCCATGAGAAATGTCCTTTGAACCCGAACGGGTGGAGGGAGGTGGAAAAGCCTGGGTGGCTGGTTATCCCTTTCGCCGAGGCCATTCAAGTCAGGCTAATGGCCAATTCGAGGGGCTGCCTTCATTTCGATCAGCCCCTGAAAAAGCCGGCAGGGATCGTCATTGGCCGCACCGGCATGGCGTTTTCACGGCCGTGTGTTCGATGGCAGGCTTTGCCCGCCCATTGCACTCCGACACCGCCGCTCTGTCAGGTTTCGACCAGGCCGGTCGACGTGCCGCTGGCGGTCGAGTCCTTTCGGCCGTGGGGCAAGGCGAGATAGGATTCCGAACCCATCTCGATCAGCCGCGACGCGGTGCGCTTGAACTCCATCGCCTCGATCCCCTCGTTCGCGAGATAGAGCGACACCGGGTTGGCTTCGGCGGAGGCGATCAGCTTCACGGCATTGTCGTAGAGCGCATCGATCAGCGTCACAAACCGCTTCGCAGCGTTACGCTCAGGGTAATCCATCACTGGAATATGGTCGACCAAGATGGTGTGATAGTCGTGCGCGAGCCGTAGATAGTCGGATGCGGCCAGCGGCTTCTCACACAATTCGGCGAAGGAAAAGCGGGCGACTCCCGGCGCCGAACACGGCACGTGAAGCGTGCGCCCCTTGATCGCAATGTCGCGCGGCCTGCACCTGGCATTGCCGGTCAGCTTCGCCCAAGCCTTGTCAAGCGCGGCCCGCGCATCGATATCGGCAGGCACCAGCCACATCTTGACGCCGGCTAGCTTCTCGAGCCGGAAGTCGGTGCGGGCATCGAGCCGTGCCACCTCCATATGGTCTTCGATCTGTTTGATGAACGGCAGGAAAAGCGCCCGGTTCAGCCCGCCTTTGTACAGATCCTCCGGCGCCACGTTCGACGTGGCGACGACGACCGTACCGAGCTCGAACAGCTTGGCGAACAATCGCCCGAGGATCATCGCGTCTGCGATGTCGGTGACATGGAATTCGTCAAAGCAAAGCAGCCATGCCTGGTCGAAGATGGCGTTTGCGGTCAGCCCGATCACGTCGGTATCGGCAAGCTCGCCGCGCGCAATGTTCTGCCGATAGCCATAGATGCGCTCATGCACGTCGGCCATGAATTCGTGGAAATGAGCGCGGCGCTTGTGCGCCACCGGACAGGTCTGAAAGAACAGGTCCATCAGCATGGTCTTGCCGCGACCGACTTCGCCGTGGACATAGAGGCCGCGCGGCGGCTCGCTCTTCTCGGAAAACAGCCGGCCCAAAAGGCCCTGCTTGCGCGCGGGCTTGTAGGTCGACAGCCGGCGCTCCAGCGCGGCCAAGGCATCGGCGACCTCCGACTGCGCGGGATCGGCCTCGATAGCGCCGGAATCGATGAGGGATTGGTACTGGGCGCGAAACGCGTCGGACGGAGTGGACAACATGAGCCCACTCTAGGTCATGAGGCTTGCTAAAATTGCAAGCCGTCATTTGGTCGTGGCCGCTATGCGGTCATCATCGCCGGCTTTGGTATACGGCAGGCAAAGAACCTGCCGTTTCCACCAGCAATCGGCGGCGGTTCGGCGAATTTACGCGCAGAGCTGGTAGGCATCCTCGACGACGTAGGGTCCGCCTCCGGTCGACGCGCGCGAAGAGAACAGCACGAAGCGCTCGGCCAGGAACACCCGGCTCGGGAAATAGCCGCGCACCGACAGGTAATCGGCAACGTCCTGGCTGGAAGCATCATGCAGCCGCGCCAGCGTCACATGCGGGACGAACTTGCGTCCCTCGGGATCGAGCCCGATCCGTTGCATCATGCGCTCGAGCTCGGCCTGCAATTCGATCAGCGGCCGGCTTGGCGCGATATTGGCGACCACCGCACGTGGCTTGCGGCCGCCGAAGCTGGAGAGCCCCTGCACCGTGACCTCGAAGGGCTTGCGGTTGACCCGCCACAGCAACGAAGCGATCTCATTGGCGGAGGCGCCATCGATGTCGCCGATGAAACGCAGGGTCACGTGATAATTGTCGGGATCGACCCAGCGGGCGCCGGGAAGGCCACCCCGCAAACTGGAAAGTGTGCTGCCGATATCGGCCGGGATTTCCAGTCCAGTGAACAGACGCGGCATCGTTTGAGGACTCCCGATGCTTGAGGCTGCCCCCGCAAGACAACGGGATCAAGCCTCCAAAGTTGATCGACGAATCGTCCAGTACACACTTGTACCGAACTTATATGACTCTGCGAAGCAACGGGCGTTAACCGATCGAAAACCTGCGGAAAACCTTGGAGTTTCGCTCTATCTCAGGTTAACGCGCGCCTTCCAAAGCTCGTAGCCCGCTCATTGTCCGCGAAGCGGGCGCAGGAATGCCTCTACCGTAGGCAGCATCTTCGCGACGATGATGTCGACCCCAGCCGCGGTGGGATGAAGCCCATCGGCCTGGTTGAGCTTGGGGTCAGCCGCAACGCCTTCGAGAAAGAATGGATAGAGCGGCACATCGAATTGCTTGGCGAGATCCGGATAGATCGCGTTGAACTTCGCCGCGTATTCGCTGCCATAGTTCGGCGGCGCGAGCATGCCGCATAACATCACCGCAATCTTTCGCGCCTTCAGCCGGGTCACGATCTCGGTCAGGGCCTTGCGGGTCACTGCGGGATCGATGCCGCGGAGGGCGTCGTTGGCCCCGAGCTCGACGATCACGGCATCGGTGCCGTCGGGCACCGACCAATCGAGCCGGTCACGGCCACCGGACGCAGTATCGCCGGACACGCCGGCATTCGTCATGTCGATAGCTATACCATTGTCCTGCAGGGATTTTTGTAACTTGGCCGGAAATGCCTCGTTGCCGGCGAGGCCAAGTCCTGCACTCAAGGAATCCCCGAGTACCACCACCTTTATCGGCTTCGCGGCGTCGGCCCCGGCGAGCGCCGGGCCTGCCGTCATCAATCCGAGCATCAACACGAGTATGTGCACGGCCATCCGCCCGAAACTCTCGACCCGGCTTGCGGAAGTGCCATATGACCGAGCCATGGACAGCCTCATCGAACCCTCACAATTGGCCGGCTCTGTGCCGGACACGATCTCCATCTCCAACGTCAACCTCTCGCTCGGCACCGGTGCTGCGCGGGTCCATATCCTGAAAGATATCAGCCTGCGGGTCGGTCAGGGTGAAACGATCGGCCTGATCGGTCCCTCGGGATCGGGCAAATCCACGCTGCTGATGGTGATGGCGGGGTTGGAACGTCCGGATAGCGGAGAGGTGGTGGTCAATGGCACCGCTTTCAATGCTCTCGACGAGGATGGCCTGGCCCGGTTCCGCGGTCGTCAGGTCGGGATCGTGTTCCAGTCGTTCCACCTCATTCCCACGATGACGGCGCTGGAGAATGTCGCGGTGCCGCTCGAATTGGCAGGAAACATGGACGCGGCGCGGCGGGCGGCACAGGAGCTGGAATCGGTCGGACTCGGTCACCGCCTGCACCACTATCCGACCCAGCTCTCCGGCGGTGAGCAGCAGCGGGTCGCGTTGGCGCGCGCGCTGGCGCCGGATCCCGCGATCCTCGTCGCCGACGAGCCCACCGGCAATCTGGACGAAACCACCGGCAGGCAGATCGTCGACCTTCTGTTCACCAAGCATGCCGAACGCGGCATGACGCTGGTGCTGGTGACCCATGACAGCTCGCTGGCGCATCGCTGCGACCGCGTGGTGCGGCTGCGCTCCGGGCGGGTCGAAGGCGATCACAGCAAGCCGCAAGTCCGGACCGCATGAGCACGATATCCGAACCGATCGGCGGCGGCCGGACGACCGCTCTGTCCGTCCGCTATGCGCTGCGCGAGCTGCGCGGTGGCCTGCGCGGCTTCTACGTTTTCATCGCCTGCATCGCGCTCGGCGTGCTGGCGATCGCGGGCGTCGGCTCGGTGTCAGCCAGCCTCAGCGACGGGCTGACGCGAGAAGGCCGCACCCTGCTCGGCGGCGACGTTGCCTTCTCGCTGTTTCAGCGCGAGGCCAAGCTTGAGGAAGTCGCCTTCCTGCGCACGCATGGCGAAGTCTCGCTGGCGGCGACGTTGCGGGCGATGGTGCGTGCGGCCGACGGACGGCTGGCGCTGGTGGAAGCGAAGGCCGTCGACGGCGCCTATCCGCTGCTCGGCCACCTTGACCTGAAACCGGCCATGCCGCTCGGGGATCTGCTCGGCGAGCGCGACGGCGCTTTCGGGGCCGCCGCCGATCCCGCGCTGCTCGCCCGGCTCGACCTCAAGGTCGGCGACACCGTCACGATCGACAAGGCCCGTTTCCAGATCCGCAGCACGTTGGAGGCCGAGCCGGACAAGCTATCCGGCGGCATCGGGCTCGGCCCGCGCTTTCTGATCAGCGAGGCGGCATTGCGTGCCACGCAGCTGCTGCAGCCCGGCAGCCTGGTGCGCTGGACCTATCGCGTCCGCCTGCCCGACAATGCGGCCGACGATCATGCCACCGCCGCCTTCATTGCCGCGGCGCGCGAGGCCTCGCCTTCCGCGGGCTGGGAGATCCGCTCCCGCAGCAACGCCTCGCCGCAGCTCGAACGCAACATCACCCGTTTCACCCAATTCCTGACGCTGGTCGGACTGGCAGCGCTATTGGTCGGTGGCGTCGGCGTCGCCAATGCCGTGAAGAGCCACATCGACCGGCGCACCGAAGTGATCGCAGCGTTCAAGGCGCTCGGCGCAACGAGCCGCGATGTGTTCGGCATTTACCTCACACAGGTGATCGTACTGGCCGGCATCGGCTCGGTGATCGGACTTTGCGCCGGCGCGGCACTGCCCTTCGTCATCGTCGGCCTCCTAGGCAAGCTGTTGCCGTTACCGGTAGTGCCGGCGCTGCACCCGGACGAGCTCGCGCTGTCGTTCGTCTACGGTCTCCTCACCGCGCTTGCGTTCGGCCTGTGGCCGCTCGGCCGCGTCCACGACGTGCCGGTGGCGGCGCTGTTTCGTGAAGCGGTGATCGCCGAATTTCACCGTCCGCGCTGGCGCTATCTGGTGCTGATGGCCGTAGTGGTGGCGTTCCTGGTCGCCGTCGTCATCGGGCTCGCCTACGACAAGCGGATCGCAGCGATCTTCGTGGCGGCCTCGGTTCTGGTGTTTGCGCTGCTGCGCGGCGTCGCAGCGCTGGTGATGGCGACCGCCCGCCGTCTGCCTCGCAGCCGGTTGCCCCTGGTCCGGCTCGCGATCACCAACATTTATCGTCCCGGTGCCCTGACCCCATCGGTGGTGCTGTCGCTCGGCCTTGGACTGGCGGTGCTGGTGACGATCACTCAGATCGACGGCAACCTGCGCCGGCAATTCCTGGCGCAGCTGCCCGAGCAAGCGCCCTCGTTCTTCTTCATCGATATCCCTTCGACCGAAGCCGATCGCTTCGGCACGTTTCTCAAGCAGCTGGCCCCGAACTCGAAAGTCGAGGAGGTGCCGATGCTGCGCGGGCGCATCGTTTCCGCGCGCGGCGTCCGCGCCGAAGACATCAAAGCTTCGCCGGACGCCGAATGGGTGCTGCAGAGCGACCGCGGCCTGACCTATACGGGCGAGGTGCCGAAAGGCTCCAAAGTGGTCGAAGGCCAATGGTGGGGCGCCGAATACAATGGCCCACCGCTGGTCTCGATCGAGAAACGGATCGCCGACGGCATGGGGCTGAAGGTCGGCGACGAGATCGTGGTCAATGTGCTGGGACGGGACATCACCGCTCATATCGGCAACATGCGCAACATCGACTGGCAGGGGCTCGGCATCAATTTCGTCCTGGTGTTCTCGCCTGGCGCCTTCAAGGGCGCGCCACACACCCATGTGGCGACCCTGACCGAGGCGCGGGCCGACGTCACCGACGATGCGCAGGTCATCAAGAAGGTGGCGGATGCCTTTCCGATGGTGACCAGCGTGCGGGTGCGGGAAGTGATGGAGACGATCGGTGCGGTGGTGTCCAACCTCGCGTTGGCGATCCGCGGCGCGAGCGCTGTCACATTGATCTCTGCAATTCTGGTATTGGGCGGTGCATTGGCTGCCGGCCATCGCCATCGCGTCTACGACGCGGTGATCCTGAAGACCCTGGGCGCGACGCGGCTGCGTCTGCTTGGCGCCTATGGGTTGGAATATCTGTTGATCGGCCTGGCCACGGCAGTATTCGGGGTCATCGCCGGTTCGGTGGCAGCCTGGCTGATCGTGACACGGCTGATGACCTTGAGTTTTGTCTGGCAGGCCGGCAGCGCCGCCTGGGTGGTTTTGGCAGCCCTGGTCGTAACCGTCGGATTGGGGCTGGTCGGCACCCTTTTGGCGCTCAACCAGAAACCGGCCTCCGTCCTGAGGAATTTATGAAATTGCGGCGCTCTGCCGCACGGTTAACGCGATGTAAGGCCAAAAACACGTGCGGAGCGACATTCGGCCGCGCGTGGAAGCTTGCATCGAATATGCTAGTTTCCCACTTGAATGATGGGTTCAGAGTCCGCCCCCGGACGTAAATTTGCCGATGACGGAAATTTAATGTCGGGAGCGAGGGACATCTGAGATAGGGTTTCGAGAGCCGGCGGAACGGGCCCACAAACGGACCGCCGGACAAACAACGGGAATTCGACCATGTCGGATCTAAACCGCAATTACGCTTCTCCCTTCGGCCGGGTCGCCGGGCGCGCCGATGCCGCGACCGTCGATGCCGGTCTGCGCGCCTATATGCTGCGCATCTACAATTACATGAGCATTGGCCTCGCCATCACCGGCTTGGCCGCGCTCGGCGTCTACATGGCGGCCGTGACCGGTGATCCGGCGGCCGGCGTCTTCCGCTTCGGAAACGCCTACCTGACCCAGTTCGGCTACGCGATGTTCGTGAGCCCGCTGAAGTGGCTGTTCATCCTCGCGCCCTTGGCGATGGTGTTCGCCATCTCGGCCGGCATCAACCGCTTGGCACCGTCGACCGCGCAGATCCTGTTCTGGGTGTTCTCGGCGCTGATGGGTGTTTCGCTGTCGTCGATCTTCCTGGTGTACACCCACACCTCGATCGTGCGGGTGTTCTTCATCACCGCGGCGACCTTCGGCGCGCTGAGCCTCTACGGCTACACCACCAAGCGTGACATGACCGGGTTCGGCTCGTTCCTGTTCATGGGCCTGATCGGCATCGTGATCGCAAGCCTCGTCAACCTGTTCCTGGCGAGCTCCGCGCTTCAGTTCTTTGTGTCGATCATCGGCGTGTTCGTGTTCGCCGGCCTCACCGCCTGGGATACGCAGCGGCTGAAGAACGAGTACATCTACGGCTATGCCTCGGCCGGCGGCGACGTCGCTGAGCGCGCAGCGATCACCGGCGCGCTGTCGCTGTACCTGAACTTCATCAACCTGTTCACGCTGCTTCTGCAGCTGCTCGGCCAGCGCGACTAACAACGGCGAAGGCCAACCTGTTCAAAGCCCCGGCTTCTGGCCGGGGCTTTTTTTGTTGGACCTCGGGCAGCTCTCTGCGCCCCCATCAAGGGCACGAAGACCGCCCCATCGAACACTTGCCCATGGAAGAACTGGCGGGAAGACTTGCCGAGAAGACCTGCCATGTTGGAAGGCGGTTGAACGTGGGCCGGCCCCTGATATGGTTCCGGTCCATGTCAGAACTCGAAATCCGGCCGACGAGCGAGGCCGACCTTGCCGCCATTACCGCGATCTATGCGCAGGCCGTGCGCGAAGGCACAGCGACCTTCGAACTGGAGCCGCCGGATCTGCCTGAGATGACGCGTCGCTTCCGTGCGTTGACCGACGGCGGCTTTCCTTATTTGGTCGCGGTGCAGGATGGCCGTATCGCCGGCTACGCCTATGCGGGGGCCTATCGGCCGCGCCCGGCCTACCGCTTCACGGTCGAGAATTCAGTCTATCTCGATCCTGCAAGCCATCGGCGCGGGATCGGCTTGCGGCTGATGCAACGGCTGATCTCGGAATGCGAGGCCCGCGGCTTCCGCCAGATGATCGCGGTGATCGGCGACTCGGCCAACGCCGCCTCGATCGGCCTGCACACCCGATGCGGCTTCCAGATGATCGGCACACATCCGAACGTCGGACTGAAATTCGGACGCTGGCTCGACACGGTGATGATGCAGCGCCAGCTTGGCCAAGGCGCCGATACGCTGCCGGCAACCTGAAAATCCGCCCCTCATTCCGGAACGTGCGCGGGCCAGCGGCCTCGGCGTGGCGGCCGACGCGGTCACACCAGCGCCGGCTTGCGATCGATGACCAGGAGAACCCGCTCAAGTTCGTGGCCGCGGCGCAGGATCAGCCCCGTGGCCGAGATCACGCTGTACATGCCCTGCTTGCGGGCGAGCCGCGGGTCCTTCTCGATCCGGTAGAGGGGAACTTCCGAGGCGCGCCGGAACACTGAAAAGACCGCGCGGTCGCGTAGAAAATCGATCGAATAGTCCCGCCACACGCCGTCGGCGACCATGCGGCCATACAGATTCAAGATGCGGTTGAGTTCGAGGCGGTTGAACGTCACCCGATTCGGGATCGCCGCGGCGACGTTGCGGGCCGCCGCGCGGTTCTCGCTCGGGTCGGCATCCTCCGGTACGAGGTTCATTGAGCGTCCTCCTGTCATCTGCATGACATGATCGCGCCGTCCCTCAACGACCGCAAGGGACTCTTGAGGAGACCCGCGAAGGCGCTCAAAGCGACCCTGGGCCACTCATGATGATCGCCGGCGATTCTTGGTGATCCTTGGCGAGCCAGATCCGCCCTGTGTCGTGCAGCCTGCACGCAATGCGGGTCCGTCACGGGATCGTTAGCGGAATCATAATGACGCCCCACTTCCGCCAAGCGTCCGCCCCTCCAACCTAACATAACGTTGCGTGTGCGTTGGCCCGGTCCTTTCGGTTCCGGATTCCTCAGCCCCCAGCCCCCCGGGGTCGTCAGGATCGGGCCTATTCACTCCTCCCGACATCGAAGGATGCCATTGAAGGACCGACGAAAGTTGGTCCTTTTGCTTTTGGGGGTATTCCTACTCCGCGTCCGACCTTCGCATCTAGCGGGGGTGAGCTGGTTGCGAGCTGCGGGTGCGAAGAGCTCCGACAGAGTCTTGATCTCAGCGCGGCTTCGAATCGAAGATGGTTGCGCAGACCTGCTGAGCGGAACCCGAACTCGCGATTTTCCGAACGACGACAGTCGCAACGCCGACCGCGAGAAGCGCCAACGCCTCAGCGTGCGTGCGAATCCGGACGTGGGATCGGATCAAACGTCAGTGAAGTTCGGTATAGGCGGCGCCGAGCATGGGGCCGGGACGGTCTCGCGTCCCGTCCTGCACGTAGACGACGGCGCCATCCACGCCCTCGTGGGCGATCTTGTCGATGGGCACATTCCAGTGTCCCGGCGTCCCATTCCAATCGCCGACCTTCAAGAGATTGCGAACGACGTTGTAATAGGTCAACTCGCGGCCGGTGTTCTCACCACGGCTGATCGAGATCGGGATAGCCTTGGAGATCGAGCAGAGCCACACCTCGCCGCGCTTGTGCGCAGCCTGCTCCTTTGCGGCCGCGACGCTCACGGTCAACTCATCGCCCTGAAGGACCAGGCTGACCGGCACCGACATTACGGCGCCGCTGCGCATCGTGTCTTCGATCGCGCCTTCGATCGCCTCGCGATCGCTACCGATGACGTGAACCGAGCCGTTGATGACGGCCTGCGGCGTGTAGACCTCGCGGTCGCCGCGCATGCGCGAATAGGCCCGCTGGCGGGCTGAGAACCGGGAATCGGCCAAGGTGTCCTTCCAGCCGAGATAATCCCAATAATCGATCGGCATGCTCATGGCGATGACGGTGGGATCCTGCGCCAACTCGCCAAGCACCTTGTCCGCCGGCGGACAGGACGAGCAACCTTGGGATGTGAAAAGCTCAACTACCGCGCGAGGATCGGCTTGGGCCGGTCGAATGACGGCGATGATCGCACAGACCCCGAGCGCCGCGCCCGACCACCAAGACGTCCTACCACCCATCATCCCTGCCATGGTCGCATACTACCCGTTACACCTTGCCGCGTTGACACCGTCCCGAAATCGCCTCGAGGCACGATGGTATACCGAACACAAAAGAGGCGGCCCATGTCATAGGCCGCCTCCCGCATCACCTGCCACTCACTTCAGAGTGAGCCAATCTGTCGCACCCTCACGCCGCGAGCTTGCGCAGCACGTAGTGGAGAATGCCGCCGTTTCGATAGTAATCGAGTTCGTCGAGGGTATCGATCCGGCACAGCAGCGGGACCTGCTGCGTCGCCCCCTCAGCCGAGGTGATCTCGGCGGTGAGCGTTTGGCGAGGCTTGAGATCGCCCTGCAGACCCCTGATGGTGACCTTCTCGTCACCCTTCAGGCCGAGCGACTGCCAGGATGTACCCTCCTGGAAGGTCAAGGGCAGTACGCCCATGCCGACCAGGTTGGAGCGGTGAATACGCTCGAAGCTCTGGCAGATGACGGCGCGGACGCCGAGCAGCCGCGTGCCCTTGGCGGCCCAATCGCGCGACGAGCCGTTGCCATATTCGGCGCCGGCGAACACCACCAGCGGCACGCCCTCGGCCTGGTACTTCATGGCAGCGTCGTAGATCGGCATCTGCTCGCCGTCGGGCCAGTGCTTGGTGAGACCGCCCTCGGGGATGCTGCCGTCGGCGCCCTTGAGCATGAAGTTCTTGATGCGGATATTGGCGAAGGTGCCGCGCATCATGACTTCGTGATTGCCGCGGCGGGTGCCGTACTGATTGAAGTCCGCGGGGCGCACCTGATGCTCGCTGAGGAATTTGCCGGCGGGCGAGGTCAGCTTGATCGAACCGGCCGGCGAGATGTGGTCGGTGGTGATCTTGTCGCCGAACAGCGCCAGGATGCGGGCTTCCACCACGTCCTTGATCGGCTCCGGCTCCTTCTTCATGCCCTCGAAATAAGGCGGGTTCTGTACATAGGTCGAGCCCATGTTCCAGCGGTAGGTCTCGCTCTCGACCGTCTTGATCTTGCGCCAGTTGGTGTCGCCCTTGAACACGTCGGCATAGCGCTTCTTGAAGATCGACGCCTTCACGTACTTCTTCATGAAGTCGTTGATTTCCTTGGTCGTCGGCCAGATGTCCTTCAGGTAGACTGGCTTCTTGTCCTTGCCGATGCCGATCGGCTCGACCGCAAGGTCCTTGGTCACAGTGCCGGCGAGCGCGTAAGCCACCACCAGCGGCGGTGACGCCAGATAGTTGGCCTGCACGTCCGGCGAGACGCGACCCTCGAAGTTGCGGTTGCCGGACAGCACGGCCGCAGCAACGATGCCGTTATCGTTGATCGACTTCGAAATCTCCTCCGGCAGCGGGCCGGAATTGCCGATGCAGGTGGTGCAGCCGAACCCGACCAGGTTGAAGCCGACCTTGTCGAGGTCCTTCTGCAGGCCGGAATTGGCGAGGTATTCCGCCACGACCTGGCTGCCCGGGGCGAGCGAGGTCTTCACCCAGGGCTTGGCCTTGAGGCCCTTGGCGACCGCGTTGCGCGCGAGCAGGCCGGCCCCGATCAGGACGCTCGGGTTCGAGGTGTTGGTGCAGGAGGTGATCGCCGCGATCACCACGTCGCCGTGACCGAGATCGAAGTCGCGGCCCTCGACCGGGAAGCGGTGGGTGGCGTCCGTCTTCTTGTACTCGCCAGCCAGCGCGGTGGAAAAGCCTTCGCCGACCGCCGGCAGGGCAATGCGGCCTTCGGGCCGCTTCGGACCGGCCATCGAGGGCACGACGTCGCCGAGATCGAGCGTCAGCGTCTGCGTGAATACCGGATCGGCCGACTTCGCCGTACGGAACAGGCCCTGTGCCTTGGCATAGGCTTCGACCAGCGCAACACGCGCCGACTTGCGGCCCGAGACCTTGAGGTAATCGATCGTCGCGGCATCGACCGGGAAGAAGCCGCAGGTCGCGCCATATTCGGGGGCCATGTTGCCGATCGTCGCCTTGTCGGCCACGGAAAGATTATCGAGACCGGGGCCGAAGAACTCGACGAACTTGCCGACCACGCCGAGCTTGCGCAGCATCTGGGTCACCGTCAGCACGAGATCGGTCGCGGTGACGCCTTCCTTGAGTTGGCCGGTCAGCTTGAAGCCGACCACGTCGGGCAGCAGCATCGAGAGCGGCTGGCCGAGCATGCAGGCCTCAGCTTCGATGCCGCCGACGCCCCAGCCGAGCACGGCGAGGCCGTTCACCATGGTGGTGTGGGAATCGGTGCCGACCAGCGAGTCCGGATAGGCGACCTCGAAGGTGCCCTTGGTGCGGCCGACCGTCATCTTCTCCTTCTTGGTCCAAACCGTCTGCGCCAGATATTCCAGGTTGACCTGGTGGCAGATGCCGGTGCCCGGCGGCACCACGGAGAAGTTGGTGAAGGCCTTCTGGCCCCATTTCAGGAATTCGTAGCGCTCCTGGTTCTGCTTGTATTCCTCGGCCACGTTCTTGCCGAACGCCTTGTTGTCGCCGAAGAAGTTCACGATGACGCTGTGGTCGATGACGAGATCGACCGGCACCAGCGGGTTGATCTTCTCGGCATCGCCGCCAAGCTTCTGCATCGCGTTGCGCATCGCGGCCAGATCAACCACCGCCGGCACGCCGGTGAAATCCTGCATCAAGACCCGCGCGGGGCGGAAAGCGATTTCATGCTGCAGCGTCTTCTTCTTCAGCCATTTGGCGACGGCGAGAATGTCGTCCTTGGTCACGCTGCGACCGTCCTCGTTGCGCAACAGGTTCTCGAGCAGCACCTTCATCGAGTACGGCAGCTTGGAGATATCCTTCAGACCGTTCTTCTCTGCGGCGGGAAGGCTGTAATAGACATAAGACTTCGTACCGACCCGAAGGGTCTTACGGCTCTTGAAGCTGTCGAGCGAGGTCATGCGTGGAAATCCCAATTGATCGTTATACCCGGAGAGGGTACCCAAGGACCGTCAGCGCAAAGCGCCGGGTGGCTTGCAGCGGGGGTTTGTGTGCTGCATCAAATCCGGGCTTATAGAAGCTTTCTAACTGCGCCGCCACAGAGACAAGCAAGTCGCGACGTGGCATCACCCACAAATTCTGAAGTGCTAGCCATCGGATTCAGAGGGCTGTAACGGACGGACCATGCAGCTGTTGGGAAGCGATGTCAGATGTGTGCGGGGCGGGCGCGAGGTGTTCGCGGGACTCACCTTCCAGGCCGCGGCAGGCGAAGCGGTGGCGGTCACCGGGCGCAACGGTTCGGGCAAGACATCCCTGCTGCGGCTGATTGCCGGGCTGCTGCTGCCGGCCGGCGGCACGATCGCGATCGAGGGCGGCGAGGACGAACTGACGGTCGCCGAACAGGCACATTATCTCGGTCATCGCGATGCCCTGAAGCCAGCGCTCAGCGTGCATGAAAACCTATCCTTCTGGACCGATTTCCTCGGCGGCGGCGCGGTCCGCGCGACCGCCGATTGCCTTGCCGCGGTGGGGCTTGCGCACGCGACCGATCTGCCGGCGGCGTATCTCTCCGCCGGCCAGCGACGGCGGCTCTCGATCGCCCGACTGCTAGCTGTGCACCGTCCGCTGTGGCTTCTGGACGAGCCGACCAATGCGCTTGATGTCGCGGGCCAGGCGATGTTTGCCGATCTCATGCGCGCGCACCTGGCCGCGGGTGGACTGATCGTCGCCGCCACCCACGGGCCACTCGGCATCGACGTGCGCGAATTGCGGATCGGGGGGATGGGATGATGGATCGAGGCTGTTTTTCGTGCACGGCGGCCGTTCTCCCCTCCCCCTTGCGGGGAGGGAGCGCAGCGAGCGCGGGGAGAGAGCCTCGCTCTCGTACTAAGCCTCTCGCCGAGGCGCTCCCCGCATGACCGCGCTTGATGCCCTGATCCGCCGCGACATCAGGATTGCGCTGCGCATCGGCGGCGGCGCACTGATCGGCGTCCTGTTCTTCCTGACTGTGGTCGTGCTGATGCCGTTTGCGGTCGGCCCCGATCTCGCGCTGCTGAAGCGCCTTGGCCCCGCGATCCTCTGGCTCGGTGCGCTGCTGGCCAGCCTGCTGACGCTCGATCGGCTGTTCACCGCCGATCACGAGGATGGCTCGCTCGACCTGGTCGTGATGAGCCGTACGCCCCTGGAGCTCGCCTGCGCCGCCAAGGCCCTGGCACATTGGATCGCCGCCGGCCTGCCGCTCGTCGTGGCCACCCCCGTGCTGGGTCTGCTCCTCAACCTGGATGCAACGGCGACGGGCGCTATCGCGCTGACGTTGCTGGCCGGCACGCCGGCGCTGACCTTCATCGGCATGATTGGCGCGGCACTCGCCGTGACGATGCATCGCGGGGGCCTGTTGCTTGCGGTCCTGGTGCTGCCTTTGTCCATCCCCGTGCTGATCTTTGGCGTCGCGGCCTCCCAGGCCGCAATCGTCGGCCCGCTACCATTTGGCGCACCCTTCTCCATTCTTTGCGCACTTTCTTTGGTCAGTTTCGTGGTGGGTCCTTTTGCTGCGGCAGCGAGCTTGCGGCACGGACTCGACTGAGCCGCGCCCGGCTTGACCCGCATCAACTCTTCTAGAGCGATCCTATGCTGATTGCCTGCAACCGCTCCGGCCTTTAACTAGATGCTTATGACACTGATCGACCTCGCCAATCCGACCCGGTTCCTTGCACTGGCTGCGCGGCTATTACCTTGGCTGGCGGGGATCACGGCCGCCCTGCTGGCGGCCGGCCTGTATCTGTCCGCCCTCGCCCCCGACGACTACCAGCAGGGGGCTACCGTCAAGATCATGTTCATCCATGTTCCGAACGCCTGGCTGTCGATGTTCGTCTGGGCGATCATGAGCGTCGCCTCACTCGGCACCTTGGTGTGGCGCCATCCGCTGGCCGATGTCGCAGCGAAAGCGGCGGCGCCGATCGGCGCGAGCTTCACCTTCCTGGCGCTGATCACCGGCTCGCTGTGGGGCCGGCCGATGTGGGGCACCTATTGGGAGTGGGATGCGCGACTGACCTCGGTGCTGATCCTGTTTCTGATGTATCTCGGCCTGATCGCGCTGTGGCGCGCGGTCGAGGACCCGACCCGCGCAGCCCGTGCGGCTGCGGTCCTGACCCTGGTTGGCGCGATCAATTTGCCGATCATCAAGTTCTCCGTCGACTGGTGGAACACGCTGCATCAGCCGGCCTCGGTGATGCGAATGGGCGGTCCCGCACTCGACAAGGCGTTCCTGATCCCGCTCCTGGTGATGGCGGTCGCCTTCACGTTCCTGTTCGTGACGCTGCATGTCGCGGCGATGCGCAACGAGATCCTGCGCCGGCGCGTGCGCAGCCTGCAGATGATGCAGGCGCGCAACGTTGCAAGCGACGTTTCGACCGGCGGCGTGCCCAGCCATATCGCAGGAGCGGCGTGATCCCATGGACCTCGGGCCCTATACGACCTTCATCGCCTCGTCCTACCTCGCGGCTGCCCTGGTCGTCGCGCTCCTGATCGCCTGGATCATGGTGGACCACCGTACCCAGAAGGCGCGACTGCGCGCGCTCGAAGAGAGCGGCGTCAACCGCCGCTCCGGTCGCGCCGCAACGGACATGTCATGACCGAACTGAGCCACCAGACCACCGAGGCCGCGCCGCGCCGCCGCTCCGTCCTGATGCTGCTGCCGCTGGTCGTGTTTCTAGGGCTCGCGGCCCTGTTCTGGTTCCGGCTCGGCAGCGGCGATCCCTCGCGCATTCCCTCCGCCCTGATCGGCCGCCCGGCCCCGCAGACGACGCTACCGCCGCTCGTCGCTTTGACGAACAACGGCACTCCGGTGCCGGGGCTCGACCCTGCCGCCTTCAAGGGCAAGGTCAGCATCGTCAACGTCTGGGCGTCCTGGTGCGTGCCCTGTCACGACGAGGCCCCGCTCCTGGTCGAGCTCGGACGCGACAAGCGGTTCCAGATCGTCGGCATCAACTACAAGGACGCTGCCGACAACGCGCGCCGCTTCCTCGGCCGCTACGGCAACCCCTATAACGTCGTCGGCGTCGACGGCAACGGTCGCGCCGGCATCGAATGGGGCGTCTATGGCGTGCCCGAGACCTTCATCGTCGGCCGCGATGGCACCATCGTCTATAAGCTGGTCGGCCCGATCACGGCAGAGAACATCACCACCGTGTTGAAGCCTGAGATCGAGAAGGCGCTGCAGGCGGGAAGCTAGCTCCGTCATTGCGAGCGAAGCGCCGCCACCCAGACGGGATTCTGGATTGTTTCGTCGCCGGGGCCTGTCATCGGGTTCGCCGGAGGCGAAACCCATGGGCGCCTCGCAATGACCACCGCCTATCCCTTGCTGACATCGCCCGCATCGGCTTCGCTGGCCTCCAGCGACACCGGCTCGAGATGATAGCGCTTGATCAGCGGCATCTGCGCGATGGCGAAGATCGTGGTCAGCGGGATCACGCCGAACGCCTTGAAGCCGACCCAGAAATCCGTGCTCTGTGTGCGCCAGACCGCTTCGTTCAAGACCGCCATCGCGGCAAAGAACAGTGCCCAGCGGAAGGTGAGGATGCGCCAGCCCGCAGGAGTCAGGTTGAACATCTGATCGAACATGATCGCGATGAAGGAGCGATTGAACAAGAGGCCGCCACCGAGCACCGCGGCGAACAGACCGTAGATGATGGTCGGCTTGACCTTGATGAAGGTCTCGTCATGCAAGACCAAAGTAAGCGTGCCGAACACCAGCACGACCACGCCGGTGACCAGCGCCATGATCGGAACGTGCTTGGTCACCACGTAGGACGCGATCATCGCCACGACGATCGCCACCATGAATGCGCCGGTCGCCGCGAACAGTTGAAACTTGGCATTGACCACGAAGAACACGAGCAGCGGACCGAGCTCGGTCGCCAGCTTGAAGAGTGGATGCGGCTGGGTCTTGTCCATGTCGTGTCCTGTTAGCTGTCCTCACCGCCAAAAGCGGCGACCCAGTATCTAAGATGTATGTTGGCGGCGCGGCGCACTCGATGCCCTGCAGGCGCGGGGCATGGCAAGAGAAAACTAATCCTCGATGCCGGCAATCGCGCGGGCAAAATCCTTCGCCGCGAATGGCGAGAGATCGTCGACGCCTTCGCCGACCCCGATAAAGTGCACCGGCAGTTTGAATTTCTCCGCCAGCGCCACCAGGATGCCGCCGCGCGCGGTGCCGTCGAGCTTCGTCATCACCAGACCCGTAACGCCTGCGGTGCGATGAAATGCCTCGACCTGCGACAGCGCATTCTGTCCCACCGTGGCGTCCAGCACGAGCAACACGGCATGGGGCGCTGACGCATCGACCTTGCGGATCACGCGCACGACCTTTTCCAGCTCGTTCATCAGCTCGGCCTTGTTCTGCAGCCGGCCGGCGGTATCGATCAGGAGGATGTCCCGGCCCTGCTCCTTGGCCGCCGTGATCGCGTTGAAGGCGAGGCTTGCGGCATCCGAGCCTTGCGCCCCGGCGATCACCGGCACCTTGGTCCGCTCGCCCCAGACCTTGAGCTGCTCGATCGCAGCGGCGCGAAAGGTGTCGCCGGCGGCCAGCATGACCTGCTTGCCTTCCGAGACGAATTTCGCCGCCAGCTTGCCGATCGTGGTGGTCTTGCCGGAACCGTTGACGCCGACCACGAGGATAACGAAAGGTTTACGAGCGGTATCGACATCGAGCGGCTTCGCCACCGGCGCCAACACCTTCTCTACCTCGGTCGCGACCACCGCCTTCACCTCGTCGGCGCTGATCGTCTTGTCGTAACGGCCGGTGCCGACGGCATCTGCGATCCGGGCAGCCACTTGCGTGCCGAGATCGGCGCGCAGCAGCACGTCCTCGATGTCCTCGAGCATCGCGCGGTCGAGCTTGCGCTTGGTGACGAGATCCGCAACAGCGGTCCCCAGCGCGCCCGAGGTGCGCTTCAGCCCGGCGGACAGCCGCCGCCACCAGCTGAGCTTGGGTGTTTCGGAGGTGGTATCGTTCATGGCGTGGTGTTAGCCCTTCCATCCCGCAAACGAAAGCCTAGACCGGATTTATGGATATCGACCAACCCACCGACGAGGAAATGCTGGCCCGCGTGCTCCATCGCGACGGGCTGATGCTGGTGATCGACAAGCCGGCCGGCATCCCCGTGCACAAGGGTCCCAAGGGCGGGCCGAATCTGGAGGCCTCGTTCGACGCGCTGCGCTATGGCCTGCCGCGACCGCCGGTCTTGGCCCATCGGCTGGACAAGGAAACCTCGGGCTGCCTGGTGCTGGGACGCCATCGCAAGGCAACGGCCTCGCTCGGGCTTTTGTTCAAGCATGGCAAGATTTCCAAGACCTACTGGGCGGTGGTGGAAGGCGGTCCGGACGAGGACGAAGGCACGATCGAACTGCCGCTCGGCAGGCGCAATGCCGAGCGCGGCTGGTGGCAGAAGCCGGATCCCGAGGGACAGCCGGCGATCACGAAATGGCGGGTGCTGGGGAAGTTCTCCCCTCCCCAACCCTCTCAGCGCGAGCCAAGCTCGTCGCAACCCGAAAGGGGAGAGGGAGCGCACTCTGCTCGCGCCGACACCGAGGCGACAACAGGCAGTACATCGACAAAGCTCACCTGGCTCGCCATGGAACCGGTCACCGGCCGCACCCACCAGCTGCGCGTGCATGCGGCAGCCATGGGCTGGCCGATCGTCGGCGACAATATCTACGGCAACGGTCCACGCCTCGGCGAGCCGCGGCTGCATTTGCATGCGCGCGAGATCAGCATCCCGCTGTCGAAGAACAAGCCGCCGGTGCATGTGGTGGCGCCGGCGCCGGCGCATATGCATGAGCGACTGAAGGCGTGTGGATGGCAGGGAGAGTGAGTGGAGCCGCTCACGACTGATTGAGACCCGCGCGACCACCGCACACTCCGCCGTCATCATCCGCGAAGGCGGATGATCCAGTACCCCAGAGACAGTCGCGATCAATCGAGAGGCCGCGGCGTACTGGATCGCCCGGTCAAGCCGGGCGACGACGACCGAAACTACGGAAGCAGCCTCGCCCCATCATGACCCGCAATCGCGAGCCGCCGCACCGCGCCCGGAGGCTCGCCGCTCACCGCCACCGGCAGATAATGCTCCGTGCGCCCCTGGGTCTCGCTCTCGATCAGCACCTCGCGCCGGCAGCCGATCTCCTCATCCAACCGCCGCCGCAACGCCGCCTCGCCCGCCGCCCGCAAGCGCCGCGCTCGCTCGCGGATGATGCTGCTCGCGAGCTGCGGCATTCGCGCCGCCGGCGTGCCGGGCCGCGGCGAATAGGGAAACACATGCAGGAAGGTCAGCGCACATTCCGCGACCAGATCGAGCGAACGGGCGAACGCCTCCTCGCTCTCGGTCGGAAAGCCCGCGATGAGATCGGCGCCGAGCGCGATGTCCGGCCGCAGGCGGCGCACTTGCGCACAGAAATCGATCGCGTCCTGGCGCAGATGCCGCCGCTTCATGCGCTTGAGGATCAGATCATCGCCGGCCTGCAAGGACAGGTGCAGATGCGGCATCAGCCGCGCATCGCTCCCAATCGCATCGAGCAGATCGGCGTCCGCCTCGATCGAGTCGATCGAGGAAATCCGCAGCCGCCTCAGCTCCGGCACATGCCGCAAGATCTGCTTCACCAGACGGCCAAGCTTCGGCATCCCCGGCAGATCGGCGCCATAGCTCGTCAGGTCGACCCCGGTCAGCACGATCTCGGCGTGACCGCGCTCCACCAGCGCACGGACCTGGTCGATCACCGCGCCCATCGGCACCGAGCGTGAATTGCCGCGGCCGAACGGAATGATGCAGAACGTGCAGCGGTGGTCGCAACCGTTCTGCACCTGAACGAACACCCGCGGCAGCCCGCGCTGATAGCCCTCCAGAAGATGCGGCGCCATCTCCTTCACCGCCATGATGTCGGAGACGGCGACCTTCTCGGTCGCGTCGATCCCGAAGCGCGGCGCCTCGAGCGCCTGCGCGCTGGCCCGCCAGGCCGCCGCATGCAGCTTGTCGTCATTGCCGACGACTCGATCGACCTCGGGCATCGCTGCGAACATGTCCGCTTGCGTCTGCGCCGCGCAGCCGGTGACGATGATGCGCGCATCGGGCCGTTCGCGCTTCAATTTGCGGATCGACTGCCGGGCCTGTGCCACCGCCTCGTTGGTCACGGCACAGCTGTTGATGACGATGGTCTCGGAAAGGCCGGCGGCATCCGCCTCGCGCGCGATCAGTTCGGATTCGAAGGCGTTGAGGCGGCAGCCGAAACTGACGACATCGACCGGCACGGCCGTCACGCCACGGAGGCGAACAGCGCGGGATCGAAGCGACCTTCATATTCGAACGTCGCCGTGCCGGTCATCAGCACGTGATCGTCGCGCTCGCGCCATTCGATGTTGAGATCGCCGCCCGGCAAGGTCACCCTGACGATGCGGTTGGCGCGCTTGAGCCGCGCCGCCGCGACTGCGGTGGCGCAGGCGGCCGAGCCGCAGGCCTTGGTGAGGCCGGCGCCGCGCTCCCAGGTGCGGATGGTGATGTGATCGCGATCGACGATCTGCGCCAGCGTGATGTTGGCGCGTTCCGGGAACACCGGATGATTTTCCAAGAGCGGGCCGACGCGGGCGAGATCATAGGCATCGACGTCATCGACCCAGAAGATCGCGTGCGGATTGCCCATGTTGACCACCGAGGGCGAATGCAGGATCGGCGCATCGATCGGACCGATCTGCAGCTCGATGTAGCGGGTATCGCGGAACTCCTCGGCGAGCGGAATGTCCTGCCAGCCGAACTTCGGCACGCCCATGTCGACCGTGTAGAGATCTGGCGAAGGCCCTTGCCAGCAGTTCAACAAGCCGGCACGGCTCTCGAACGTTGCCGTGGTCTCGCCGGTGGTCTCGAACACCCGCCGGACCACGCAGCGCATGCCGTTGCCGCAGGCGCCGGATTCGGAGCCGTCATTGTTGTAGATGCGGATGAAGGCCTCGGTGCCGGTCAGCCGGGGCGGCTGCAGCACCATCAGTTGATCGTAGGGGACGCGGGAGGCGATGGCGCGGGCCTCGTCCGGCGTCACGACATGCTTCGAATCACGCAAGTCGAGAACGACGATTTCGTTCCCGATCCCGTTCATCTTGGCAAAGGCGTGGCCTGCGAGCGCGCTCATGAAAATATCCAAATTGTGTCCGTCTTATATGGCGGAATGGCGAGACATTGACCAGCCCAGCCGACCCGTAATGGCCACATGACGCATCTGTCAGGGGACGATCAAGGCCGGACATGATAGGAACCGGGCCATTCGCCGGCACGAACCGGGCACCGACGCACGGCCCTGGAGAATAATTGGATGAATGTAAGTACCTTCCGCCGCGCTCTGGCCGTAACGTCGGTCGCGCTGTCATTCGGAATCGCGGCCGCTCAGGCCCAGTCGCCGTCCGCGTCGCCGGCTCCTGCGGCCTCGTCGACTCCGGCCCCGGCATCGAGCGCCACCCCCTCGCCCGAGACATCGGCGACGCCAGCCCCGGCCGCCTCCGCCAGCCCCGCGCCGGCTGCCAGCCCGGCACCAGCGGCGAGTGCGAGCCCCGCACCGGCAGCGCCGGCCTCCCCGCCTCCGGCCGCAGCCCAGGCCCAGCCATCGGAAGCCTTCGGCGAGGAGATCACGCTGGCGGCCAAGAAGGTGCTGATCGTCAAGGGCACCGCGAACTGGGACAATGCCTTCGATACCCTCATCGATTCATTCAAGACATTGTCAGCGCTGCTCGACAAGCAAGGCATCAAGCCGGCCGGCAACGGCATGATCGTCTACACCTCGACCGACGACACCGGCTTTACCTTCATGGCCGAGATGCCGATCGACCAGGAGCCGAAGAACCTCGGCAAGGGCATGAGCATCGGCCAGTCGCCCGAGGGCAAGGCGCTGAAATTCGTGCACCGCGGCTCCTACGACAACATGGACAATACCTATGAGGCGATCACCAATCACCTCGACGAGCGCAAGCTGGAAGCCAAGGACACCTTCATCGAGGAATATCTGACCGACCCCTTGAAGACTGCCGAAGACAAGCTCGTCATCAACGTTTATGTGCCGCTGAAATGATGAAGATCACCGCCCGCATCCCGCTTGCGCTCGTCATTGCGGCAGGGGCCGCAACACCCGGCCTAGCCCAGCAGCCGGCGTCGACCGACTTTCCGCCGGCGATCTCCGTGAGCGGAGAAGCCAGCGTCTCGGCGCCGCCGGATCTCGCACAGATCGATGCCGGCGTGGCCTCGGACGCCAAGACCGCGCGCGAGGCCGCAGAGGCCAACAATACCGCGATGGCCAAGGTGCTGCAGGCGTTGAAAGCGGCCGGCATCGAGGACAAGGACTATCAGACCTCGCGCCTGTCGCTGCAGCCGCAATATGCGCCGAACCGTCCGGGGCAATCGACCGTGGTCGGCTACCGCGCCAGCAACCGCGTCACCATCAAGCTGCACGACGTCAGCAAGGTCGCCAGCCTCATCGATACCGTGGTCGGCGCCGGCGCCAACGATGTCGGCAATGTCTATTTCACCGTCGCCGAACCGTCGAAGCTGCTGGACCAGGCGCGCGAAAAGGCTGTGGCCGACGCTCGCCGCAAGGCCGAGATCTATGCCAAGGCGGCGGGCGTGACGCTCGGCGCGCCCTTGAGCATATCCGAAGAGGGCACGCCGACGCCGATGTTCCGGGTCAAGACGCTCGCGGCACCGATGGCCGCCGCATCGACCCCGGTCGCGCAGGGCGAGGAGACGCTGTCGATCGCCGTCAGCGTGACCTGGGCGATCAAGACGGGGCAGTAGCAACATACTCGATGTCGTCCCGGCCTTGAGTCGGGACCCATAATCCCGATCGGAGATTGATGAGCGGGCTGGAGCTCTAACCTTCGTCACATTTGACGATGGTGTTTATGGATCCCGGGTCGGCGCCCGCCAACGCTGCGCGTTGCCGGGCTTGCCCGGGACGACGATCTCTTCTCGACCATCTATCAGATCTCCACCACCTGCCCCGGCTTGAGCACACCGAAGCGCTCGCGCGGAATGCCGGCGTCATCCAACGCCGCGTGAAGCGCATGGACCGGCGCGTCGATCGCCTCGTCCGTGAGCTGGAAGGTGCCGTGATGATGCGCCAGCGCGGCCTCCGCGCCGCAATCCTGCAGCGCCTGTACCGCGTCAGCCGGGTTCATGTGCTGATCCTGCATGAACCAGCGCGGCTCATAAGCGCCGATCGGCAGGATCGCGAGCTTGAGCGGCGCATGCGCTTCGGCGACACGGCGGAAATGCGCACCCGTGCCATAGCCGGAATCGCAGACGATGTAGATCTTGCCGGCGGGCGTCTCCAACACGAAGCTTGCCCACAGCGCCATGTTGCGATCGGAGATGCCGCGCGCCGACCAGTGGCGGGTCGGCACCAGCGTCACCGCAATCTCCGCGTTGAGCGCGACGCGATCGTGCCAGTCGTAGGCCTCGGCGCGGATCTTCGGGATCTTTGCCATCATGGTGAGATCGTTGCCGAGCGGCGTCACGACACGCGGCCCAAAACGCGCGTCCAGCCGCGACAACGTCCTGATATCGAGATGATCGTAATGACCATGGGACACCAGCACGACGTCGATGTTCGGAAGAGCATCGAACGCGATGCCGGGATGGTTGTGCCGCTTCGGCCCGGCGAAGGAGACGGGCGAGACCCGCTCCGACCATACGGGATCGATAAGGATGTTGAGCCCGCCGCCCTGGATCAGCCAGCTCGCATGCCCCACGAAAGAGAGCCGAACCGCATCGCCGTCGACCCGCACCGGCGGGGTATCGGCATGGGGGCTGGGCACCCATTTGGGCCATTTGGCCGGCTTTTCGCGGCGGCCGAACTGCCAGCGCAGAACCTCCGGCAGGGATTTGGGCGGCACCCCATCGGGATCATAGAAGCGCTTGCCGTCGAAATGGTCGGTGATGGGACCTGAATAGGTCTTGGAACGGCGCGCCAATGTGATCCTCGTCGGAGCCGGAAACCTCAAGTTCGGCAACAGGTAAGCGGCCGGCCGAGGTCCGACAACGGGCCGCCGGAGTGCAAGTTTCCTTGACTTTTCGCCGGCTTGAGGGTTTAAGGCGGCCTCTTTATCGGAAAGTGTCATCTTTTCGAGCCACCGACCGGTCCTGGAGACCGGAGGTCAACGCCCGACAGCGCTATGCGCCCTCGGGCGCGAAATTGTTTGTATTGTCGGTTTCGGCACTATCTACCGAACCGACAGCCGTCATCACCCGCGAAAAGCGGGTGATCCAGTATCCCAGGGAGCTCGGCAGGAGCCGAGACGCTGCGGCGTACTGGATGCCTCGCATGCGCGGGGCATGACGATCAAGGAATTCAAGCGCCTGCAGTGCAGGACAAAGGACGAAGCAAGTGTTCGACAATCTGTCGGAAAGGCTTGGCGGCATTCTCGATCGGCTGACGGGGCGAGGGTCCCTGTCGGAGGCCGACGTCGACGCCGCGATGCGCGAAGTCCGCCGGGCGCTGCTGGAGGCCGACGTCGCGCTCGAAGTGGTCCGAAGCTTCACCGAGCGCGTGCGCGAACAGGCGATCGGCGCCACCGTGGTCAAATCGGTGACGCCCGGCCAGATGGTGGTCAAGATCGTCCACGACGAGCTGGTCAATACGCTCGGCTCGGACGGCCAGACCATCGATTTGAATGCCGTTCCGCCGGTGCCGATCATGATGGTCGGCCTGCAGGGCTCGGGCAAGACCACCACCACGGCCAAGCTCGCCCGGCGCATGACCCAGCGCGACAAGCGCAAGGTGCTGATGGCTTCGCTCGACGTCTACCGTCCAGCCGCCATGGAACAGCTCGCCGTGCTCGGCCGCGACCTCGAGATCGCGACCCTGCCGATCGTCGAAGGCCAGAAGCCGGCGCAGATCGCCCGCCGCGCGCTGGAAGCCGGCAAGCTCGGCGGTTACGACGTCGTGCTGCTCGACACCGCCGGCCGCACCACGCTCGACGAAGAGATGATGAAGGAGGCGGCCGAGATCAAAGCGGTCGCCAATCCGCATGAGGTGCTGCTGGTCGCGGACTCCCTGACCGGCCAGGACGCAGTCAATCTGGCGCGCTCCTTCGATGAGCGCGTGGGCCTGACCGGCATCGTGCTGACCAGGGTGGACGGCGACGGTCGCGGCGGCGCTGCGCTGTCGATGCGCGCAGTCACCGGCAAGCCGATCAAGCTGCTCGGCACCGGCGAGAAGACCGATGCGCTGGAAGACTTCTATCCCTCGCGCATCGCCGGCCGCATCCTCGGCATGGGCGACATCGTCTCGCTGGTCGAGAAGGCGGCGGCGAATATCGATGCCGAAAAGGCCGCGCGCGCCGCAGAGAAGATGCGCAAGGGTCAGTTCGACCTCAACGACATGCGCGAGCAGCTGATGCAGATGGCGCAGATGGGCGGCATCAGCGGGCTGATGGGCATGATGCCCGGCATCGCCAAGATGAAGAACCAGATCGCGGCCGCCGGCATCGACGACAAGGTCATCAAGCGCCAGGTCGCGATCATCGACTCGATGACGCGCGACGAGCGCAAGCATCCCGACCTTCTCAAGGCCAGCCGCAAGAAGCGTATCGCCGCCGGCTCCGGCCAGAGCGTCGAGCACGTCAACAAGCTGCTGAAGATGCACCGGAACATGGCCGACATGATGAAGGCCATGAGTTCCGGCAAGCGCGGACCTCTGGCCGGCATCGCCCAGGCGATGGGCTTTGGCGGCGGCATGCCCGCGCCTTCGCCCGAGCAGCTGAAGGCGCTCGCCGAGAAGATGCCGGGCGGACTACCCGCAGGTGGACTACCGAACCTGCCGAAGGACCTGCCAGCGGGCCTGCGCGGCGGATTGCCGAACCTGCCGGGACTCACCGGCCTTTCCGGCAAGCCGATGCTGCCCGGCCTCGGTCTGCCGCCGGGGAAGAAGAAATGAGGATCCGTTCCTCTCTCATCCCGTCATTCCGGGACGCGTCGCGAGGCGCGGGCCCGGAATCCATAACCACGATCGTGAGTATGGATTCCGGGCTCACCGCTTCGCGCTGCCCCGGAATGACGACATCTCTCAATATCATCTAGACCAAACGACACTCAGGAGAACCTTATGTCAGTCGTCATCCGCCTCGCCCGTGCCGGCACCAAGAAGCGCCCGGTCTACCACGTCGTCGTCGCCGACTCGCGCTTTCCGCGTGACGGCCGTTTCATCGAGCGCCTTGGCCATTTCAATCCGCTGATGCCGAAGGACAACGAGGCGCGGCTGAAGCTCGACATGGAGAAGACGAAGGCCTGGCTCGCCAAGGGCGCCCAGCCGTCGGATCGCGTGGCGCGGTTCCTTGACGCCGCCGGCGTCAAGAAGCGTGAAGCCCGCAACAATCCCGAGAAGGCCGTGCCGCGCAAGGAGCGCAAGGCGCAGGCCGAAGCCGCCGCGAAGGGCTAACTCGCCAATGGCCGATGCCTCATGCTTCGAGACGCACGGCTTGCGCCGTGCTCCTCAGCATGAGGATTTGGCGCCTCGTCCTGAGGAGCGCGCCGTGGCGTGCGTCCTGGAATACGAGGCCCGCTGATGTCCAAGCTGATCTGCGTCGCCAGGATCGGCGCCGCCCACGGCGTGCGCGGCGAGGTTCGCTTGTGGACCTTCACCGACGATCCGCTCGCCGTGCTGCATTACGGTCCGCTTCAGACCAAAGACGGCAATCGCAGCTTCGAAATTGCGAAAGCCCGCGAGGCCAAGGACCATCTGGTCGCGACCATCAAGGGCGTCGCCGATCGCAATGCCGCCGAGCGGCTCAACGGCCTCGAACTCTATGTGCCGCGCGACCGGCTGCCCGAGACCGAGGACGACGAATATTATCACACCGACTTGATCGGACTTGCCGCGGAGACCACCGCGGGCGAGCCGCTCGGGCGCGTGATCGCCATCCATAATTTCGGCGCCGGCGACATCATCGAGATCGCCCCGCCTTCGGGCAGCACGCTGATGCTGCCGTTCTCCAATGCCGTTGTCCCGACGGTCGACCTCGAGGGCGGCCGCGTCCTGATCGAGCTGCCGACGGAGATCGAGGGCGAGGAGCGCGATGGGCATGAGAACGGGAAGGATGAAACTGCGGCCGCCTTCTCTGCGGGTCGTCCCCGCGAAAGCGGGGACCCATAACCACAGGATTTAATGCGACGCAGACTTGAGCAACAGCTCGCTTTCGCCATGCTTGCCGGGGAATATAGGTTCCCGGCGCAAGGCCGGGACGACACTGAATTTGAGGTGGTGGCGATGGCAACTCACAAGTCTCACCACAAAGCCTGGCGCCTGCACGCGCCGAACGATCTTCGCTTCGAACAGGTGGAAACCCCGGCGCCTGCTCCCGACGGCGTGATCGTCAGCATCGAAGCCGCGATGGTGCTGTCCTACACGAACAAGGTCGTGGCAGCCGCGTTGCCCTACGCACTGCCGCCGATGCCGTTCGTGCCCGGCACCAATGCGATCGGGCGCGTGGTCGCGGCCGGCGCGAGCGTCGGCCATGTCCGGGCCGGCGACCGGGTCTTTCTCAGCCCGCATCTGCGCGCCGATGTGCCCGATCCCGAGCCGGCACAGATCCTGATCGGGCTCACCAGCATGGGCGCTTCCGAAGCCGCGCTCGCCCTGCAGGCGCACTGGCGCGACGGCGTCTTTGCGGAGATTGCGCATTGGCCGGCCGCCTGCGTCACGCCGCTCAGCGGCCTCGAGGACCGCGCCGCCACCGAACTGATCGGCCTCGCCAAACTCATCGTGCCCTTCGGCGGCCTGCAGCGGCTGAACCTGCGCGGCGGCCAGACCATCATCATCAATGGCGCGACCGGCTATTTCGGCTCGGGCGCGGTGCTCCTGGCGGTCGCGATGGGCGCGGCGCGCATCGTCGCAGTGGGCCGCAAGCGCGAGGCGCTGGAGCGACTGACTAAGGCCTTTGGCCCACGCGTCATTCCCGCCGTCGTCTCAGGCAACGATGCCGCGAAGGATGCGGCGACGATCCGCCATGCGGCGGGAGGCGGCGCCGACGTCGCGCTCGATCTGCTCGGCCAGGCCAGAAGCACCTCGACCACGCTGTCATGCTTGCGCGCGCTCAAACGCGGCGGACGATTGGTGCTGATGGGCAGCGCCACCGCGCCGCTCGAGCTCTCGTTCGGCGAGATGCTGGCGAATGATTGGGAGGTGGTCGGCCAGTTCATGTATGAGCGGACCGCTCCCAGCCAACTCGCCTCGCTGGCCCGCGAGGGCCTGCTCGACCTCGGCAAGATCGTGGTGACGAGCTTTCCGCTCGCCGACTTCCCACGTGCGATCGAGGCGGCAGCCCTGATGCAGGGGCTCGATCTCACGGCCGTCGTGCCGTGACAGGAGCGATCATCGTCGAAATTTCATAACAGGAGACCTTATCACGGCCAATCAGATTTGGTAGTTCCATACTTGCAAACGGATAGCTCGCCCTGGCTCAACATCAGCATATAGCTGCCTTTGTTCGCCCGGTAACCGCCGGAGAGGATCATGCTCAGCCGTAAATTTTTGATCGTAGCCACCCTGCTGGGCTCGATGCCGCTCGCCAGCGCACAGCCGCAGGCCGAAACCACGCCCTCAGCACCCCAGCCAGCCAGCAGCGGTGAGGCAATGGAGGCGCCCCAGACCGGAGACCACTGGACGTACGAAGTCCGGGACGAAATCACTGGCGATCTGAAGTCGACCGTGATTCAGACCATCACCGACGTCTCGGCAAGCGACATCAGCATCCGCGTTTCTGCGCTCAACAACCCAAATACAGGATTCCTGACCTTCGATCGCAGCTGGAACGTTAAGAACAACGGCACATGGCGCTATGCCCCGAGCGATGGCACCGGCGTCAGCGTGCCGCTCGCAGTCGGCAAGTCCTGGCCCATCAAGTCGAACGACACCAGCATATCGGCCAACGCCAACTTCAGGCGAACTGGCACCAGTAAGGTGACAGCTAAGGAAAGCCTGACGACCTCAGCCGGCACGTTCGACACCTATAAGATCGAGACCTCGATCCAAGCGATCAACACAAAGGACCCTTCGCGAAAGATTCAGGTCACCCAGACCACCTGGTATGCGCCGGAGATCGATCATTGGGTGAAGCGTTCATCGGAGACCCGCATCGACGGGCAAGTTCGTGACAAGAGCGCGATGGAGCTGATCGAATACGGCCGTCGTTGACCGCAATCTCTCCTACTCCGAGCCTTGGAATCCCGCATGCGCATGATCCTGACCGCGTTGGCGTGCCTGAGCGGCCCGATGGCATTTGCCCAGCAGTCAGCCCCTCCAGCAGCCGAGGCGCCGGTGCCTGTGGCGATGGAAGAGCCGCGTCAGGGCGATCATTGGACTTATGAGATCCGCGACGAGATCTCCGGTAAGGTGACGAGCAAGCGGACCGACACCGTGACCGAGGTGACCCCGACTGCGATCGCCATCCGCTACACGAACGACCGGGATAAAGCCGGATTCCAAGTCTACGACCGGAACTGGAATGCGAAGACGGCCGACGCCATGAAATATACTCCCAACAGCGGTCTTGGCGTGGTCCAACCGCTGAAAGTCGGCTCGACCTGGCCGATCAAGGTCGAACAAACCAACACGGAAAAGGGTTTCACCTGGAGGTGGGCCGGACAATCCAAGGTGAGCGGCGAGGAAAAGATCACGACGAAGGCCGGCACGTTCGAGACCTTCAAGATCGAAACCACTTACACCTTCTATCCCATCAACAATCCGGGACGGAAATCCGAAGCCGTCATGCAGACGTGGTACGCGCCCGCTGTCGACCACTGGGTTTTGCGGACAAATACCGTCCGGACCGACAACATGCTGCGCGTCAACTCGAAGATCGAGCTCGTAGCCTACGGGCGCAAGGAGTGACCGGCGGCGTTGGGCCCGACACAGGGGCTCGATCTCACCGCGCTGGTGCCGTAACAACGGCGCTATGACCCAACTCGCACTTCCCTGGCGCGCCACCGTCCTGACCCTGTTCCCGGAGATGTTTCCGGGACCGCTCGGCGTCAGCCTCGCCGGTCGCGCGCTGGCCTCGGGGCTGTGGGTGCTGGAGGCGCGCGACATCCGGGCATCCGCCACGGATAGGCACCGCAGCGTCGACGACACCCCGGCCGGTGGCGGCCCCGGCATGGTGCTGCGGGCCGATGTGCTGGCCGCCGCGATCGATGCCACTGAGGCTGCGGCCGACCGGCCGCGTCTTCTGATGAGCCCGCGCGGTCGGCCATTGACCCAGGCGATGGTGCAGGAGATCGCTGCAGGACCGGGGCCGCTGATCGTCTGCGGCCGGTTCGAAGGTATCGACCAGCGCGTGATCGAGGCGCGAGGGCTGATCGAGGTGTCGATCGGCGATTACGTGCTGTCGGGCGGCGAGATCGCCGCGATGGCCCTGATCGATGCCTGCGTTCGGCTGTTGCCGGGCGTGATGGGGAAATTGGAATCCGGCACCGACGAGAGTTTCTCCGAAGGCTTACTGGAATACCCGCAATACACGCGACCCCAGCTGTTCGAGGGCCGACCGATCCCGGACATCCTGCTCTCGGGAGATCACGCCAAGGTGGCGGCCTGGCGGCGCGCCCAGGCGGAGGCGCTGACCCAGAGCCGCCGTCCCGACCTTTGGGCCAAGAAATCCGATAAGAAATCGGATGGAGTCGGCGAACAAAGCGGAACCGGCCAAAAAATGCCAAAAAACACGACAGACGGGTGACAAGCCTCGCGCTTTGCCTTATAGGAGCGCTCAATTCCGCAAGTGACGGCAGGAACAAGCGCAGCCCGCGGTTAACGGCTGGGCGCGCCGCCGATGGAGATTTACCCGTGAACCTGATTCAGCAGCTCGAAAAAGAGCAGTACGACAAGCTCGCCGCTACCAAGGACATTCCGGATTTCGGGCCCGGCGACACTGTCATCGTCAACGTCAAGGTCGTCGAAGGCGAGCGCACCCGCGTGCAGGCCTATGAAGGCGTCTGCATCGGCCGCTCCGGCGGCGGCATCAACGAGAGCTTCACTGTCCGCAAGATCTCCTACGGTGAGGGCGTGGAGCGTGTGTTCCCGATCCTCTCCCCGATGATCGACTCGATCAAGGTCGTGCGCCGCGGCAAGGTGCGTCGCGCCAAGCTGTATTATCTGCGCAGCCTGCGCGGCAAGTCGGCCCGCATCGTCGAGAAGCAGGACCGCCAGACCGCCGTCAACGAGTAAGCGCGGCAATATCGGTTTTGAAAGAGCGCGGGCCGGTCCCGCGCTTTTTTGTTTTTGCGGCGCCGTCCTTCGGATCATCCTGGATGACTCCGGCGAAAGCGCGCTCGGACCGCTCACGCAAACGCATCTCGCACTCCGCGTCACGCGTGCTATATATCCCTCAAATGGTTCTAAATCGCTCTCATATGGCCTGCCGCCGCATCGTCATCGACGATCGTAGCCGGCTGCCCGGGCGCTTCTTCGGACGGTTCGCCACGTCGGCGACGTCGGAGCTTATGCGCGCGCTCTAGGCGCAGCGCCGATCTCTTTTTCCCTTCCCCGCGCGGCCTCGCGCGTCCCTCGTTCAAGCCATAGCCCGGGAGCATCCGCTCATGTCCAAACCCACCACGCTGTACGACAAGATCTGGAACGACCATCTGGTGCACGAAGCCGAGGACGGCACGTGTCTGCTCTATATCGACCGCCATCTGGTTCACGAGGTGACCTCGCCGCAAGCCTTCGAGGGCCTGCGCGCCACGGGCCGCAAGGTGCATGCGCCGGAGAAGACGCTCGCCGTGGTCGACCACAACGTGCCGACCACCGATCGCACCAAGCCGAACCCGGACCCCGAGAGCATCGAGCAGATCAAGGCGCTGGCCGAGAACGCCAAGGAATTCGGCATCGAATATTACAACGAGTTCGATCGCCGCCAGGGCATCGTCCACGTCATCGGCCCGGAGCAGGGCTTCACGCTGCCCGGCACCACCATTGTCTGCGGTGACAGCCACACCTCGACCCATGGCGCGTTCGGCGCGCTCGCGCACGGTATCGGCACCTCCGAAGTGGAGCACGTGCTGGCGACGCAGACGCTGATCCAGAAGAAGGCCAAGAACATGCGCGTCACTGTCGACGGCACTTTGCCGGAGGGCGTGACGGGCAAGGACATCATCCTCGCCATCATCGGCGAGATCGGAACGGCGGGCGGCACCGGCTACGTGCTGGAATATGCCGGCGAGGCAATCCGTGCGCTCTCGATGGAGGGCCGCATGACCGTGTGCAACATGTCGATCGAGGGCGGCGCGCGCGCCGGTCTGGTCGCGCCCGACCAGAAGGCGTTCGACTTCCTGCGCGATCGCCCGAAGGCGCCGAAGGGCGGGGCCTGGGATGCGGCCATGCGCTACTGGGAAAAGCTGCGTTCGGACGAAGGCGCGCATTTCGACCACGAGATCCGGCTGGATGCTGCCAAGCTGCCGCCGATCGTGACCTGGGGCACCTCGCCGGAAGATGTGATCTCGGTGACCGGCATCGTGCCCGATCCGGACAAGATCGCGGACGAGGCCAAGCGTCTGTCGAAGCATCGCGCGCTGAAATATATGGGCCTCGTTCCCGGAACGAAGATCACCGACATCCAGCTCGACCGCGTGTTCATCGGCTCCTGCACCAACGGCCGCATCGAGGATCTGCGTGCCGCGGCCAAGATCGCCGAAGGCAAGACGGTGAGCGCCCATGTCAACGCGATGGTCGTTCCCGGCTCTGGCCTGGTGAAGCAGCAGGCCGAAGCCGAGGGGCTCGATAAGATCTTCATCAAGGCCGGCTTCGAATGGCGCGAGCCCGGCTGCTCGATGTGCCTTGCCATGAACCCCGATAAGCTGAAGCCGGAGGAGCGCTGCGCCTCGACCTCGAACCGCAACTTCGAGGGCCGTCAGGGTTTCAAGGGCCGCACCCATTTGGTGTCGCCGGCCATGGCCGCGGCAGCGGCGATCGCCGGTCATTTCGTCGATGTGAGAGATTGGCGCTGACGGCTTTCCCGGTCGCAGCACGACGACACGGCAAATTGCCGACGATCAACAGCGCGATGGCCTCACCGGCCGTCGCGTTTTCGTTTCAGCTCAATCTCGACAGGCTTCCGCAAGGACTCCTTAAGGGTCCGCTCGCACAGTGCCCCCTCCAGATGCACGCCGCATCCGAAGAGGAACGTGCCAAGGAGCATGTCGTGGCCAACAAGCCGGAATTCGTCGATCTGATCCGCGACGCAACGCGTCAACGGCGTCGCACGCGACCGCGCAAGATCATCGCCAGGCCTGAAGTCGTGGAGAAGGAAGAAAAGCGGCTCTCCAACTGGCCGCCGGGCCACTTTGCGAAATGGCGGCTGGCGACCTTGGTGCCCTGGAAACTGACGGTGAAGAACTGGCAGTTCAAGGATTGGTTCTGAACGCGGCTCCGGCTGCGTCCCACAGATCGCGGATCAAAAAAGGGCGCCCGGGTGGCGCCCTTTCTTGTAAGCGGCCGATGCGCTCAGCCATTAGTAATAATGGCGCCAGTGGCGATGATGGCGATGGTGCCTATGCCAGTGCCGATAATGGCAAACGCGGTGCGGGCCGTAATAGGTCCAGATCACCCGGCAACGCCGGTACGGATAGTAGTAATATCCGGTGTAGTAGGGATAGTAGTAGGCGCCGTAGAAATACCGGTGCCGGTGGTGGAAGTACGGCCGATAGGCGTAGTGACGGTGATATCCGCCATAACGGAAGCCGCCGCCGTGAAAGACGGGTCCGCCGCGAAAGCCTCCGCCATGGAACGCAACGCCGCCACCATGAAAGGCCGGGCCTCCGCGAAAACCACCGCCGTGGAAAGCTGGGCCTCCACCACCATGGAAGGCCGCAGCTCCACCGACGGGCCCGCCACCTCCGCGAAATCCTCCACCGCCTCCGCCGATGTGAGCACCGCCACCACCACCCGGACCAGCACCGCGGGCTTGAACCTGAATGATCGGCGCATTCGCCGGCTCTTGCGAAGCCGGCCGCGCGCCGGCACCGATCAGCATCATCGCTTGTGTTGAATGATCAGGCACCGCGGCAAACGCGAGTAACGCGGCCGCAGCAAGACCGAGGCGGCGAACGAGGCCACCTCCCGGATCTCTCGTCCTCGTCATCGTCACTTCTCCCTAAGTCGCTTCAAGCGACGGAGAGCACCCGCCGTATCGTTTCTCCGCCGATCGATCACAAGTCGCCCCGACATGAACGTAATGATAGGCACGTGAACGCGGCATGAATGCCGCACGCGGAACGCGAACTAATCGGAACCACTCTGAGCGAGAACTTCGCGTCGAATGTGACGATTGACGAGACGAATTGCCGCACTCGTGATGCGGCGCAATCAGTCACCCTGACGGAAATCGCGTCCCAGCCTCGCGCTACGACCGCGTTCCATTCGCTCCTCAGTATCGTTTCCAGCCATCGCTGATGAACGGCAGAAATGGGGCATACGGCGCCGGCGCGTAAAGCACTGGTCTGCCGTAATAGTGCAGCTTGTCAGTAGGGCGGCGCACAATGCGGTGCCGCTGATGATGATGCGCGGCGGCCTTCGTCCTACCTTGTTGCTGCGGATGAGTGGTCGTCTCTGGCGCAGAACTGGCGGCAGATGCTGCGGACGAGAACGCAAACAGCGCCACGAGTTGGATCACAACGACGACGCCAATTCGGATCTTCACGGCGGATCCTCCCTGCTCGGACAGCTCACCATACGACAACAGGCCCGCGAACGGGCCTGTTGAACGCAATCAGAGCGGGACGGCCGGCATCGCCGGGTCCCCGGTGATGGCGGTGCCAATGGTCCCTTTGGCGACGTCCTTGCCAATGACGCCACCAATGGCCGTGGTGCCAGCGGACTTCGGGCGTCGAGGCGGCAGCCCTCCTGCGCAGCCGCAGCGGTACCAGGATTAAGCAGCGACAGAGCCCTGCGCGCGCTTCATGGCGGTTCCGTCCCCGTGCGCGACATCTCGAACCGTGTCACGCGCCGACACGCAGTCATCGTCAAAACGTCCGCACGGACGGCGATTTCGGAGACTTCAGCCGCGCCGCCAATAGCAGCTCATATGCGGCACGATCACGGTGCCGCTGGGCCTGAATTCCTGCACATACTGGGCGTTGCAAACCCGCACGGCGTTCGGGCCGGGATTATAGCGGGGCACCACGTCGGGCTGCCAATGCTCATCCTGACGCGGATAGATCTGGAGGCGCCGCTGGCGGCGCTGGGCGGACACCTCAGTGTTCAACCCGTTTTGCGCCGGGCGCGCCTGGCTCTGCGCAGCGATCGGCTGTGCATTCGCGCCGGGAGACACCAGAACCGCCACCGTCAGTGCCGCGCCGATCAAGGCCATCGTCGTCCGCATCATCGCGCTCAATCCCACCCCAAAATCGCGTTTTACGGTCTCCGTTTTCGCAAGCCACGTCAACCGCCGCGGCCCGGGAGAGGTCAGAATTCTAATGGTGCGTGTCCATCAGACCCGCGCTACAAGGCGGCAATGTGGACAGAGCTGAAAGCCCCCTCGCTGGCCGAGATGGAAGCCATGGCGCATCAGGTCTTCGCGCGCCTGCCCGGCCACTTCCGCACCATGTGCGAAGGCGTCATCATCCGCGTCGACGACTTTCCGACCGAGGAGGTGTTGGACGAGATGGAGGCGGAAAGCGAATTCGACCTGCTCGGCCTGTTCCAGGGCACCGGGCTGCCGTTCCGCAGCAATGACGACCTGCCGCGGCTGCCGAACATGATCTGGCTCTACCGGCGGCCGATCCTGGACTATTGGGCAGAGCACGATGAGACGCTCGGCCACATCGTGCGTCACGTGCTGATCCATGAGATCGGCCACCATTTTGGACTGTCGGACGACGACATGGCGGCCATCGAGGCCGGCGCGGATTGAACGGGCACGGAATCGATCCAGGTCGGATTGACGGGCGCGGGCTGAAATTCCAGGCATTTTTCCTTTATCGCCAGCGCCAATCGCGCTACATCAACAGCCTGCCCACTTTCGGAAAGTGCAACGATGGACAAATTCACCACGCTGGAAGGCGTCGCGGCGCCCTTGAAGATCATCAATGTCGATACCGACATGATCATCCCCAAGCAGTACCTGAAAACCATCAAGCGCACTGGCCTTGGCAAGGGGCTGTTCTCGGAACAGCGCTTCAAGGACGATGGCAGCGAGAATCCGGATTTCGTCCTCAATCAGCCGGCTTACCGCAATGCCAAGATCCTGGTCGCCGGCGACAATTTCGGCTGCGGCTCGAGCCGTGAGCACGCGCCCTGGGCGCTGCTCGACTTCGGCATCCGCTGCGTGATCTCGACCTCGTTCGGCGACATCTTCTACAACAACTGTTTCAAGAACGGCATTCTGCCGATCCGCGTCTCGCAGGCCGATCTCGACAAGCTGTTCGACGATGCCGAGCGCGGCGCCAATGCGACGCTCACGATCGATCTTGCCAATCAGGAAATCCGCGGACCGGACGGCGGCACGGTCAAGTTCGACATCGACCCGTTCCGCAAACACTGCCTGCTCAACGGCCTGGACGACATCGGCCTCACCATGGAGAAGAAGGCCGCAATCGACAGCTACGAAACCAAGCTGAAGAGCGAGCGCGCCTGGGCGTGATCCATTCCGTCCATGATGCCTTTGGGGCCCTGGATGATCGTCCGGGGCTTTTTTTCGCAAGCGGCCGACGCCGGTGACGCGCTCATTGCCCGACATCGTCAGCTTCTGGCGTGGCCCGCTCGACCGGCTGCGGCAGACCTGCTTGCGCTCGCAACTCGCGGCCGGCCACAAGGTCACGGTCTATAGTTTCGATCCGCTGCCCGGATTGCCCGAGGGCGTCAGCAACGCCGACGCCGAAGCCGTGCTGCCTTACCGCTTTTCCGAGCGGCTGCGTCCGCCCCAACCCGACGGCAGCTGGCGCGACTGGACCACGCTGCAATTCAGCGACTTCTTCCGCATCAAGCTGATGGCACAAGGCGCGGGCGTGTGGCTGGATGCGGATGTCTTGCTGCTGAGGCCGATCGAGATTGATCCGGCAAATCCCTACTTCGCCTGGGAGCGGTCGCGGCAACTCGGCAACTCCGTGCTGTATCTGCCGCCGGACGATCCGATCGTCACCGAATTCGAGCAGCTGATGCAGCAGAAGGAGCTGACGCCAAACTGGCTGTCGCTATCGCACCGTGTGACGTTCGCTTTGCGGCGCCTGCGCGGCGGCTCGAAACGGCTCTCCGACATCCGTGTCGCCGTCTTCGGTCCGGCGGCGCTGACCGCGCTCGCCCGCCGGCATCGCAGCCTGCACCATGCGTTGCCCAAGAAGTCGTTCTACGCGGTTCACGCCGAGCCCAAGGCCTTCTTCGAGCCCTCGAACTTCTCGGACCTGATCAGCGACCCCGCGATCATCGGCCTGCATATCTCGCCCAAAGGACGCGGCAGCCAGCCGCCGTTGCCGGGAAGCCTGTATGGCTGGGCCGCGGAGCGGTTCTGATGAGTGGCTTGAGAACCAGCCCCGTTGCGCGCAGCAGAACGGTATTTGCACTTTGATCTAACGCAACGTGCTGTTGCGATGACGATGGTTGATTGGCGCCGCTGATTGGAGGTGCCGCATGACCACGCAAACTACGCCATATCCCAGGGTTCAGTACCTGATCGATACGTTTGCGCAGTGGCTGAAGCATCGGCGCGAGCTGAGCGAGATTCGCCAGATGGATCGCGAGGACTTCGAGCGCATCGCGGCGGACCTCCAGGTCTCGCCCGCCGATCTCGACGAACTGGTCCGGCACGGCGAACATGCCGCCGACGAATTGCCGCAGATGCTGAAGGCGCTGAGCATCGACGAGGCCGCCCTTGCCCGCAGCGAGCCGATGGTGCTGCGTGACATGGAGCGGGTCTGCGCCCTCTGCAAGGACAAGCCACGTTGTCACCGCGACCTCGCCACCGGTACGGCCGGCGCGCACTACGAGGAATATTGCCCCAATGCGCCGACGATCGACCGTCTCGGCGCGGACCTCGTCAAGCACGCTTGAACCATTCATCGATCGCCGGACATTGAGGACGGCCGCACATGCACCGCAATCGTCTGCTTCAAATCAGCGTTGCGATCCTGCTTGCGATCGCCGCACTGTTCCTGATCCGGCTGCACAACGCCCACGGCGCAGAATCCCCGAGTAGCAGCGTGGCGGCAGGCCACAAGCTTGCGGAGGCCTGGTGCACGGCGTGTCACGTCATCGATGCGCGGCACGGAACGGCCCAGGGCGGCGCGCCCGATTTCGTCGCGGTCGCCAACATGCAATCCACGACCGAGCTCTCTCTGAAGGTGTTCTTGCAGAGCAGCCACGCCAACATGCCGAACATCATGATGACGCCCGAGCAGCGCGGCGATCTCGTCGACTACATCCTCAGCTTGAAGCGCAAGTAGAGCTGCGGCCTCGCGCACCTACTTGGTGAGCGCCGCAATGGCGTCCGCGATGGCGATGGTGCGACGGGCCATGTCGGCGTGCAGGCGCTCCACCATGCGGCCGTCGATCTGGATCGCACCGCGCGTGGCATTTTCCGGCAGATCGAACGCGGCAAGGATCTTGCGAGCCTCGGCGACCTCTTGAGCCTCCGGGGTGAAGATCGCATTGCAGGAATCGATCTGGCTCGGATGGATCAACGTCTTGCCGTCGAAACCGAGATCGCGCGCCTGGATGCACTCCTGCGCAAATCCGTCCGCATTGGCGAAATCGCTGTAGGGACCGTCGAGGATTTCCAGGCCATGGGCCCGCGTCGCCAGAATGCAGTGCGAGATCATCGGCAGCATCGTGGAGCGGCCGGGCAGCATGCGGATGCGCGTCTCCCGCGAAATGTCGTTCGGACCGAACACGAAGCCAGCGAGCCGTGACCCTGGTTCCCGCACGGTGGCGGCCAACCTGTCCGCATCGAGCACGGCACGGGCGGTTTCGATCATCGCCCAGACCTTCAGCGTCGGATCAGCGCCGACCTCGGCAAGACGCTCAGTGACCTTCTGCAGGTCCTCGACCGTCGAAACCTTGGGAACCAGGATGCCGTCGGGCGCCGCCTGCCCGGCCATTGCGACGTCGTCGCTCCACCAGGGCGTATCGAGGCTGTTGATGCGGATCAGAAGCTCGCGACCGCCATAACCATCGGTGGCGACCGCCTTGGCGATCTGCTCGCGGGCAGATCCCTTGGCATCCGGCGCGACCGAGTCCTCGAGGTCGAGAATGAGCCCGTCGACGGGCAGGCTGCGGCCTTTGTCCAATGCGCGCGCATTCGAGCCGGGCATGAACAGGAGGCTGCGGCGCGGGCGGATCATGTCGGCGTTTCCCTTGGCTTATTCAGGCGTCTCGCGATACCATTTCGAGCCCCGTCCTGAAAGGCTTGTTCCTGCTCCGGACATATGTTGTTTAGGTAACCGCCATGATCACCTTTCCGCCCCGTCTGCTCGACGGATATCGCGCCTTTGCCACCACCCGCCTTCCGACCGAGCAAAGCCGTTACCGGGAACTCTCCGAACGTGGCCAGTCGCCGGAAGTGATGGTGATCGGTTGCTGCGACTCGCGCGTCTCGCCCGAGGTGATCTTCGACGCCGGCCCGGGCGAGCTATTCGTGGTCCGCAATGTCGCCAATCTGGTTCCCGTGTACGAACCGGACAGCGGCGCTCACGGCGTCTCGGCGGCGCTGGAATACGCGGTCACCGTGCTGCGCATCAAGCACATCGTCGTGCTGGGTCATGCCCAATGCGGCGGCATCCGCGCCTTCGTGGACAAGATCGAGCCGTTGTCGCCAAGCGATTTCATCGGCCGCTGGATGGCGATGTTCGTCAAGCCGGGCGAGATCGTCGAGCAGCGCGCCCATGAGACCATGCAGGACTTCGTCATCAGGATCGAGAAGGCTGCGATCTTCCGCAGCCTGGAGAACCTGCTGACCTTTCCGTTCGTGCACAAGCAGGTCGAGGCTGGCACGCTGCAACTGCACGGCGCCTATTTCGGCGTCAAGGAAGGCTCGCTGTTCGTCCTCGATAAGGCCGTCAAGGAGTTCAAGAGCGCGCGCATTGACGAATAGGGCGTAGCGGATAGCAAGTGGAATAACTTTCCAATTCGCCACTCGCTTCAGTGATCGCTGCCCCAGCGATCCGACAATGCCAGCATCACGGTTGAAACCACGAATACCAGATGCACGCCGACCAGCCAGCCGAGCTTGATCGAGTCAACGCCGGCATCGAGGTTCATGAAAGCCTTCAGCACCTGGATTGCCGAGATCGCGACGATCGAGGCCAGCAATTTCTGCTTCAGCCCGGCGAAATCGACCTTGGTCATCCATTCCGGCCAGTCCGGATGGCCGCCCGGATCGATCCGCGAGACGAAGTTCTCATAGCCCGAGAACACCACGATCAGCACCAGATTGCCGGTCAACGAAACGTCGATCAACGAGAGCACACCGAGGATGATGTCGCTCTCCTTCGCGGACGGCACGTGCAGGACGAACTCCCACAGCAGCATCACGAATTTGACCAGCAAAACCGCTAGGCTGACGACCAGGCCGACATAAAACGGCGCCATCAGCCAGCGGCTCTTGAACAAAAGGCCTTCGATTCCGCGTTCCACCACGTTTGGCGCGTGCTGTCGGGCCGATGCCGCCGGCTGTTCGCTCATGGGAGTCGTCATCGGGATAACATGCCGGCCGCTTCAGGCCGCTTTCTTCTTCGCGGTGATCAGCTTGCGGTTGATCAGCACTTCCGCGATCTGCACCGCGTTCAGCGCAGCGCCCTTGCGCAGATTGTCCGACACGCACCAGAAGACGAGACCGTTCTCCACGGTCGCATCCTCACGGATGCGGCTGATATAGGTCGCGTCCTCGCCGGCCGCCTCATAGGGCGTGACATATCCACCCGGCTCCAGCTTGTCGATGACGAGACAGCCCGGCGCGCGGCGCAGGATATCGCGGGCCTCGTCCGCCGTGATCGGATTCTCGAACTCGACATTGACCGCTTCCGAGTGACCGACGAAAACCGGCACGCGCACGCAGGTCGCGGTCAGCTTGATCTTCGGATCCAAGATCTTCTTGGTCTCCGCCATCATCTTCCACTCTTCCTTGGTATAGCCGTCCTCCATGAAGACGTCGATCTGCGGAATGACGTTGAAGGCGATGCGCTTCGGAAACTTCTTATTGATCAGCTCGTCATTGGTGTAGACGGCCTTGGTCTGCGAGAACAACTCGTCCATCGCATCCTTGCCGGCGCCCGATACCGACTGATAGGTCGACACCACCACGCGCTTGATCGTCGCCTTCTCGTGCAGGGGCTTCAACGCGACCACGAGCTGCGCCGTCGAGCAGTTCGGATTGGCGATGATGTTCTTCTTGGCAAAACCGGCGGTCGCATCCGCGTTCACCTCCGGCACGATCAACGGCACGTCCGGGTCCATGCGCCAAGCGGACGAGTTGTCGATCACGACCGCACCGGCGGCGCCGATCCGCGGCGACCATTCCTTCGATACCGCCCCGCCTGCCGACATCAGGCAGATGTCGACATCGGCAAAATCGTAGTGCTCCAGCGCTTTGACCTTGAGCGTACGGTCGCCGTAGGAAACCTCGATCCCGATGCTGCGGCGCGAGGCCAGCGCCACCACCTCGTCGGCCGGGAATTTCCGTTCGTCGAGGATATTGAGCATTTCCCGCCCGACATTGCCGGTCGCGCCGACCACTGCGACTTTGTAACCCATCGTTCACTCTCCGACGAAAAATGGCCGGCCGCACAAGGATGCGGCAACGGAAGCGGCAGCGCTTCTATGCGAGAAACGTCCCTGACACAATCTTACCATGACGTTTCGCGTTTGATGCATCCCGTTTCGGCCAGAACAGCCGCCCCATCCCGCGTTGCCGCCTTTCTCCTGGCGCTCGAGAGCCTTGCCGACGAGGTTTGCGCCACCTTTGCACGCCTGTTCGCTTATCTGGGGGCGCTGGCACTGATCGCCATCCTGGCCCTGGCGGGCTGGCGCCAGATCGGGGGCGACGCGGCAGAATCAGCCCGGTCGGGCTGGAGCATGGTCGATAACGCTGTCCCCGCATTCTCGCTGCGGCTGACCGACCAGCCGGACAAATCGGCAACCTATACCGTGCTCCGGCACCCGCTTGGCGGCCGCAAGGACATCTTCCGCTGGGGTGAACCGGCCGACCGCCCGGCGGCCGAACTCGAAATCTATCGCTTAGGAGCCGAACCCGCCGCCTCGCGACACGCCGCTCACGCACTGGGCCTGCGCATGGCGCCGGACGGAACAAGCGAGCTGGAAGCCGCGGGCGTGATCGACACCAAGTTCGGCTCAGTCAGCCTGCTCCGCCAAACCGGGGCCGCGGATGGGCCGGGCGCCTGCCTCGGCTTTCTCAAACAGCTCGGCGAGCCTGCCTTGCGGCTCTCGGGATGGTCCTGCCAGGGCGTCAGCGCACCCGTCAGGCGCGCAATGGTCGGCTGCATGCTGAACCGGCTGACGCTGTTGTCGGGCAGTCACGACGCGGACCTGAGCGCCCTGTTCGCGCGTGCCGACGGCAGGCGCTTGGCCTGCGACCCGACCGCGGGAGCAGCGAGACCGTCCGATTGGGTCACGGCGCTCGACGAGCCACGGCTGCGCGGCACGCTCTAACTGGCGCGCCGAACACATCCCGCCGTTTCCCAATGCGTCCACGCCACCTTTCGGCCGCGCCGCCGGCACCCGGATCGGCCGTCAAGCCACGGATTTTGATGCAACTTTCCCGCCACAGCGGGGATTTATCTTGACCGGTATGGCGGGATTGACCTTGTGACGCCATATCCGAGCCGGATAATGTATTGCCCAAATCATTGCATGGCGCGCGCCCGCCCCGTTTGGCGCGAGGAAGAGGACGTGATGACGAGATTTTCTGCCGCGACCCGGGTCATGACCGTGGCGCTGATCGCCGCGACCGGTCTTGCCATCACATCCGCCAATGCCGAGACCAAGCGTCGGCACTACGGCAATTACGTCGCCACCGGCAGCGGCCCGAACTATTCCTACCAGTCCGGCCCGCGCACCCGCATCTACATCACCAGGCGCTCCTGGCTCGACGGCGGCACCGAGGTGCTGCCCGGCGATCGCAAGTTCAGCGACTATGCATTCCCGTCCGAATACGGCTATCCGAGCTTCGGCCGCGAGAACCTGAACCGGCCGATCGATCGCCAGCCGCTGATGACGCCGACCGATCTCGGCGGCTATCCGCGGACCTTCCCAATTCCCTACTGAGGTCGGCGATAGCGCCTGATGACGAAGGCCGGGCCCAGCCCGGCCTTTTGCGTGTGGAGCGCATGCAACGCGCCGCTGCGGATCGGGACGCGCGAGAAAATGAAGGCGAGTTGCGCGGCAAGGCACCGCTGACGAGCTGTGGCCAACAGACCCGACACGGTAGCCACATAAAAAACGTCGTCCCGGCAATCCGCCGGGACGACGCCAATTCATGCTGATGCGCTTGCGCGCGGCATCGAGAGTGCCACGCCCTATGCGTGCAGCTTCTCCAGTTCCTTGAGGATCGCCTCGCCCATCTGCGTGGTCGATGCCGGCGTCGTGCCTTCGGACTTGATGTCGGCGGTGCGCAGGCCGCTCGCGAGCACGGCGGCGATCGCAGCTTCCAGCTTGTCGGCCAGCGCGCCCATGTCGAAGGAATAGCGCAGCGCCATGCCGAAGGACGAGACCATCGCGATCGGATTGGCGAGCCCCTTGCCCGCGATGTCGGGCGCGGAGCCGTGCACCGGCTCATACAGCGCCTTGCGCGTCTTGGTCTTGGCATCGACCTCGCCGAGCGAGGCTGACGGCAGCATGCCGAGCGAGCCGGTCAGCATCGCCGCGATGTCCGACAGCATGTCGCCGAACAGATTGTCGGTGACGATGACGTCGAACATCTTCGGATACTTCACCAGATTCATGCCGCCGGAATCGGCGAGCTGGTGCTCGAGCGTCACGTCCTTGTATTCGCGGCTGTGCACCGCGGTCACGACCTCGTTCCAGAGCACGCCCGTCTTCATGACGTTGCGCTTCTCCATCGAGGTGACCTTGTTGCGGCGCTTGCGGGCGAGATCGAAGGCGACGCGCGCGATACGTTCGATCTCGTAGGTGTCGTAGACCTGGGTATCGACGGCGCGCTTCTGGCCGTTGCCGAGATCGGTGATGGTCTTCGGTTCGCCGAAATAGACGCCGCCGGTGAGCTCGCGCACGATCATGATGTCGAGGCCTTCGACGATCTCGCGCTTCAGGCTGGAGGCGTCCGCGAGCGCCGGATAACACACGGCCGGGCGGAGGTTGGCGAACAGTCCGAGATCCTTGCGCAGGCGCAGCAGGCCGGCCTCGGGGCGGACGTCGTAGGGAACGCCGTCCCATTTCGGGCCGCCGACCGCACCGAAGATCACGGCGTCGGCCGCCTTGGCCTTGGCCATGTCGCCCTCGGAAATCGACACCTTGTGCGCGTCATAGGCGGCGCCGCCGACCAGCCCCTCTTCCGTCTCGAACGAGGCGAGCCCGCGGGCGTTGAGCCAGCCGATCAGCCGCTTCACTTCCGCCATCACTTCGGGGCCGATGCCGTCGCCGGGCAGCAGAAGCAGTTTATGGGTCGCCATGGTCGTCATCCTCGCTAGGTGTCATGCCCGGCTCGATCCGGACCTGACGGCGTTCTCTGGAAAATCGGCGGAGTGCTAAAGCGCCGTTGCGGCCTTGGCAAGACACCATTGCCGCAGCCGGCATTCTACGGCGGGCCGTGCGGGCTATAATCGTCCCACAGCATCAGCGTCGACGCATGCAATCGTTCGCGCGATCGGCGCGCCGGAGCATTTCCTTGCACAGCCCTCCCCCCCCATCGACCGCCCATCTGGCGCGGCTGATCCTCACGCTCTCGCTCAGCGCTACCGTCAGCCTCGGCATCGGCCGGTTCGCCTACGCGCTCGTCCTGCCGGACATGCGGGAGTCGCTGCATTGGTCGTATTCGGCGGCCGGCTTCATGAACACGATCAACGCCGCCGGCTATCTCGTCGGAGCCTTGTTGGCATCCTGGATGGTGAGGCGCGTGGGCTGGTCGGCTGCGCTGCGCGGAGGAACGCTGGTCAATCTCGCGGCGCTGGCGCTGTGTGCCATCACCGGCAATTTCGTCGTCTTGAGCTTTGCGCGCCTGATCGGCGGCTTAGCGGCTGCGGCCTGCTTCGTGGCCGGCGGCGCATTGGCGGCCGAGATCGCGCAATCGCGTCCCGAACGGGCGAGCTTCCTGCTCAGCCTGTTCTACGCCGGTCCCGGGCTCGGCATTCTGACCTCGGGTCTGGTCGCGCCGTTCGTTCTGCAGGGCTTCGGCCCCGGGTCGTGGTGGATCGTCTGGTGGGCGCTGACGGCGCTATCGAGCCTGCTCACCATTCCACTGCTGCTCACGCCGATCCGAAGCAAGGCCGGCCTTAATGCCGCCGACGCAGCTTCGTTCTCGGTCTGGCCAGTCGCGATCTATCTGTTCGGCTATTTCTTGTTCGGTGCGGGCTACATCGCCTACATGACGTTCATGATCGCCTATGTCCGCGATCTCGGCGGCGGCGCAACCGCGCAGGCTGCATTCTGGAGCCTGATCGGATTGTCCGGCTTTGCAACGCCCTGGGTCTGGCGCGGCACATTAGCGCTGGACCGCGGCGGGCTCGCCACTGCAATCGTCCTTGCCGTCAATGCAGTTGGTGCAGCACTGCCGATCCTGGGACATTCCACGACCATGCTCGCCATCTCCGCGGTCGTGTTCGGGGTCTCCTTTTTCGCGGTGGCCGGCTCAACCACCGCTTTCGTGCGCCTCAACTACCCGCCGTCCGCCTGGCCTGCGGCGATCGCTGCGATGACCATCGCATTCGGCATCGGCCAGACATTGGGTCCTTTCGTGGTCGGTGCGATCACCGACGCGATGGGCAGCCTGAGCTACGCGTTGAACATCTCCGCGGCCACCCTGTTGGCGGGCGCGATCGCGTCGGCGATGCAGCGCAAATTGAAGAAGGACGTGTAACTCACAGGCGTATCAACACCCTCGCTGTCGTCCCGGCGAACGCCGGACCCATACCGCGTGATGTTAGAAACAGGCACGCGGCCCAGCCCGCGCACGATAATTGGGACCTATGGTAATGGATCCCAGCGTTCGCCGGAACGACGGCGGAGAACGTAGTCACAGCTCTGCTCATCGCTTGCAAGAAGAGCCATACCCCCGCTCAAGTCACAGCCGCCATCAGCTGCCGCTGAACGAATTGTAGCCCTGGTCCTCCCAATAGCCGCCCTTGTAGTCGTTGGTGACTTCCATCGAGAGCACGTATTTCGGGTTCTTGAAGCCGAGCTTGGTGGGCACGCGGATCTTCATCGGATAGCCATAGGCGCGCGGCAGGATCTGGTCGGCGAACTTGAAGGTCATCTGGGTCTGCGGATGCAGCGCGGTGCGCATATCCAGCGGCGAGTTGTAACCGTCCTTGTCGGCGCACTGGAACCAGACATATTTCGCGCGTGTGTCGGCGCCTATCAGTTTGAGGAAATCGCGCAGGGGCGTGCCAGTCCATGAGCCGATGGCGCTCCAGCCCTCGACGCAGATGTGCCGCGTCACCTGCGTGACCTGCGGCAGCGCGTAGAGCTCCTCCAGCCTCCACGACTTCTTGTTGTCAACGAGGCCGCGCACCTCGAGGCTCCAATCCTCGCCGTCGACCTCCGGCGCCTCGTCGAGATCGTAATAGGCGTTGAACGGGAACGGCTTCGTAATCATGCTCTCCGGAAAGGTCGGCGCCAGCGCATCCGGGTCGAACAGCCGGGCCTGCACCGCATCGTTGAACTTGGAGATCTGAGCCAGCAGTGTCTCGGCCGAGTCGCTGTCGAGCACGTCGCAGCCGGTGAGCAGCGTCAGCGCACCGAGGCTCGCGCCGCCCGAGATGAAGCGGCGGCGGGTAAGATCGGGCATCAGCTTGGCGGCGTCCTTGACCAGGAGCTTCTTGTCGACGCCGGGGATGAGAAGCTTGCGCATGCGGCTCATGATCTGTCTCCTCGGAAGTGGTGTCAGCGCCCGATGATCATCGCGCGCAGGCTCTTCGGCACCAGGATGGCGAGCGCGACATGGACGATCAGGAAGGCGCAGATCAGCGACATGCAGACGAAGTGCACATAGCGCGCGGTCGGATAGTCGCCGAACAATGTGACCAGCCAGTGCAGCTGCACCGGCTTCCAGATTGACAGGCCCGAGAGCACGACGACAACGCCGACCAGGATGATGCCGGCATAGAGCAGCTTCTGCACGGAGTTGTAGACGGTGAGATCGTCGTGCGCGAGCCTGAAGCTCAGCGCCGCCTTGAGATCGGCGAACACGCCCCCGGGCGTGATCGGAAACAGCTTGCTACGGAAGCGGCCGGTCGCCACCCCCGTGATCAGGTAAGCGAGGCCGTTGAGCATCAACAGCCACATCGCGGCGAAGTGCCACAGCAGGGCACCGCCGAGCCAGCCGCCGAGCGTGATGCTGTGGTCGAAACGGAAGTTGAACAGGGGCGAGGCGTTGTAGATCTGCCAGCCCGACATGATCATCAGGATCATCGCCACGGCATTGATCCAGTGCATCACGCGGACCCAGGCCGGCTGGATCACCTTTGGCCTGCTCGCGTCGGCCGGTGCTGCGCTGACGTGGCCCTCGGTGACGGCAAGGCTGGACATGATGGCCTCCATTCGTTTCGCATTGACGTCATCCCGGTGCTCCGACGCCAACATTCGCTCCCCTCTGGCAATGGGGATGCAAAGGTAAATCCGCTCTACTGGCGATTATACGCCGGCATCTGGCGCTTCGTTACCATCGGTAAGACGAACAATTTGGCGTCGTCTTCCGCCGGGGCGACAAAAAGAACGATCACGAAAGGGCGAGCCGGAACTCTGTCCCGGCTCGCCAACCGCGCATCCGTGAGGCGGGGGGAAACGGACGGCAGCGGTGTTACGTTGCCGGCATCAGCACCGTGTCGACCACGTGGATGACGCCGTTCGACTGATGGACGTTGGAGATCGAAACCATCGAGGCGTCACCCTTGGCGTCGATGATCCAGATCTTCCCGTCTTTCCGCTTGACGGTGAGCTGCTCGCCCTCGACGGTCTTCAGCATCTTGCCGTCCGTGAGGTCCGAGGCGTCGTATCTGCCGGCGACCACGTGATAGGTAAGAATCTTGGTGAGCGCCGCCTTGTTCTCCGGCTTGGCGAGTGCGTCGACGGCGCCGGCCGGCAACTTGCCGAAGGCGGCGTCGGTCGGCGCGAACACCGTGAACGGACCCTTGCCTTCCAGGGTGTGGACGAGACCGGCGGCCTTCACCGCCGCGACCAACATGGTGTGGTCCCTCGAATTGACCGCGTTCTCGATGATATTCTTCGAGGGATACATCGCGGCACCGCCGACCATCACGGTCTTCTGTTCGGCACGCGCCGGCGCGACGAGCGTGGACGTCAGCGCGAGCGCGCTGAAGGCAGCGACAGACAAGAAGGCAATGCGCTTGGTCATCGATAGCTCCCGAATGTTTGAACAGCCGGCGACGCCGGTGTTCATGAGATTGGCTGCGACGGCGATGCGGTCATTGCAGAGACTTCCCCGCATCGTGTCGGGCCAAGCTACGGGGGCGCTTCCAGCCAGTTTCGACGCATAACTTTATGTGATGCCTGAAACTAATAGCGGGTGAGACCGTGTCTCGTTGCTTCATGAAGGCAACAATACCGCCCGCGTCATCCGGCCGACCAACTCATGGCGGCGCGGCGGCGGGACGACGATGCCGCTCTCATTGCGAGCGTTAACTACGTTCGACGACAAACCCGAGCAAAGCGCACGGCGTCGTTGCGGGTAACACTTTCTTAAGGTTGATTACAGGTCAGCGCCGTTCGCGGGAAGGGGTTCTTCCGCAACGTCAGGCGCGCGTCGTGGACGGGGGTCGCGTCGTGATCAGAACAATCTGGATTGCCGGTCTTTGTCTATTGATGATCGCGGGCCTGCTCGCCACCAAGGTGGTGTCGGCGGCGGTGTCGGCCTCGTCTGAGAGCCAATTCGATGCGACCGCATCGCTGGAGCGCATCCCCATTCCGGGGATCGACACGCTGACCGAGGCCGATCGCAACGCGGCAATGCCGCTGGCCAATACGGATGACGCCGGCGGGTTGCCGATTCTCTCCACCGTCGTACGGCCGACGACTGAAACATTTCGAGCGGGGTCAACGCGTCGGGTTCGGCCTGCCGGCCGCGCCAAAGCGGCCGCACATGCTCGTTCCAAGAGCGGGTCCGAGCCGGCCAAAATGGCCGTCGCGCCATGCCGGCAACTCGATCCGATCGCGCGCTTCCTGGCTTCCGCAAATCTCGCGCCGCGCTGCCAGGGCTGATTCAGAACCACACTGCGGCGCGGCCCGCGCAAGCTTGCATCAGCGAAAACGGCCGGGATCGCTCCCGGCCGTTTTGTTTGCGCCCTATGCACCCGTATGGGGCGATGACGCTCTTTCCGCCTATCGCGGCGGCGCGATGCCGGGCGGAGGCGGCGGCAGCGAAGCCTGGCCCCCGTTCAGCAATGGCGTGATGCGGCGCACGGTGACGCGGCGGTTGATCCGACTGGGGCCGGAGGTCTGCTCCTTCAGATATTGCGAGCCATAGCCCTGCGAGGTCAGGTTCTCCGCCGGCACGTTGAACTGCTGCGTCAGCAGCGTTGCAACGGATTCGGCGCGACGATCCGACAGCGACAGATTGTCGGTGTCGTTGCCGACCGCGTCGGTGTGGCCCTCGATCAGGAACACCTCGCGCGGATTGCGCTGGATCGCACGGTTGAGGCCGTCCGCGATCACCTGCAACTTCGCCACCTGGTCCGGACTGATCTCCCACGATCCCGTGTCGAAAGTAACGGTGTTGAGGTCGATCGAAGGCATCAACTGCCGCACCGACGGGCTGTAGCGAACTTCGTCCAGCGAATAGCGCCGCGCAACGCGCTCCACCGGCGGAGCCTCCAGCGTGTCGTAGATGACATCCGGCGACGCCTCGTCCGCGTCGACGATGTAGCGGTCGTTCGGAATGCGGATAACCGGGGGCGGCAGGTCGACATAGAAGCCGCCGACCGCGTCAGGATCGCGATAGGTGTTGTCGATGATGATGATCTCGCGACCACCCGGATCCCGGCGGATGCGGCGCAGCAGCCGGCCGTCCGGCGCGGCGACCGTGATGATCTCACTGCCGTCGGGGCGGATGACGACGGTACGCCGCTCGCCGCCGACATCCTGGACGCGGATGTCACGCGCGCCGTAGCGGAAGCGATCGATCTCGTCGTGCCGCACGAACTCCTGACCGCTCGGATCGCGCACGATGACGCGGCCCGGCTCGAAGATCACGGTGCGACCGCCTTCCTGCACCTCGCGGCGCTGGGCGCGGAAGTCCTCCAGCCGCTGCGGACCGGGCGCTTGGGCACCCGGCGCGATCGGCGTCAGCTGCTGCGGCGTCGGCGGGGGCGGCGCTGGAATGGGAGCGGCGACCTGCGGCGGCGGACGATTGGACATTGCGGGCGGCCCTCCCGGCGGCAACGCGCTCTGCCCGGCCGGCGGCTGGGCTGCGGGAGCCTGCTGCGCTGGCGGCACCCCCGGAGCTGATCCAGGATGTCCGCCCAATCCCGCACCACCGGCCGGCGGCAGCGTGGGTTGTCCGGCAGACGGCGCGCCGGGAGCAGCCGACGGCTGCGACGGAGCCGGGCTTGTCGTTCCCACCGGCGGGGTCGGCGTACCGCGCGGCGGCGTACCTGGCGGCATTCCCGGCTGCGTTCCCGGCGATGTTACGGGTGGCATTCCTGGCGCGGCTCCGGGCCGGGCGGGGGGCTGGCCACCGGCCGCCGCCGGCGGAGCAGGCGGCGGGGGGTTTGCTGCCGGGGGCGGCCCCGAATGCGCAGGCGGCGTAGTGCCAGCGGGCGGCGCCGAGGGTGTCGGAGTCGCGCCGGGACGTGCCACAGGCGCCCCACCAGGCGCGTTTGGCGCTGCAGCGGGCGGCGGGGACGGAGGCGTCGGATGGCTCGGTGCGGCTACCGGCGGAGGGGGCGGCGGCGCGGCCGGACGCGTCGGCTCCTTCGGGGCGGCCACCGGCGGCGGCGGCATATGCGCGGGCGGCGCAGCTGCGGGCGGCGCCGGCGGAGTCGGATGCTGTGGCGGCGCGGCGCTCGGAGCCGGCGGCGCGACGTGCGGCGCAGCTGCGGGCGGCGGAGCGACATGTGGGGCCGGTGCCGGCGGAGGCGGCGGAGCCACGTGCGGCGCGGGAGCCGGCGGCGGCGGCGGCGGTGGAGCCACGCGCGGCGCAGGAGCCGGCGGCGGCGGAGGTGGAGGTGGAGCCACGTGCGGCGCAGGAGCTGGCGGCGGCGGGGCAGCATGCGGAGGCGGCGCCGGGGGCGGCGGCGGCGGCGGAGCTGCGGGATGCGGTTGAGCTACAGGCGGCGGCGCGGCGCCGGGAGCTCCGGGCGCCGGTCGCTGGGGCTGCGCGCCTGGCGCGGGCGGCTGGCCGTGTGGAGGCTGCTTCGGCTTGCCATCCGGCCCGACTTCGCCCTGCGCCTGGGCCAAGACCAGCGGCGCGGTCTGCGCATGGGACGCGAAGCTTGCCATTTGCGCCGCCGACATCGCGGTCGTCGCAAGCAGCAGAAGTCGAAGTTTGCTCATGTGATATCGATTCCCCGGAATGATCTCTGTGAGAGGCGCGTGATCAACGAATATGCGTTAGGCCGGATTGTGGCGCGGTTCAAATAGGCCGACCGATTTATTTTGCCGCATGAGCGCACTCGCGCCGCTGCTGTTCATGTTGCATTCAGTGATAGATTTCAATGCGTTGCAAAGCCCCCTCTGCAGCGCGCGCACATCGGACGCACGCCTTGCGCGCACATCGTTTGTACGCCGCAACCGCGTTCAATCCGTGGCTGGATTCGGGGTGGTCGGGCTCGCCGGTCCCCGCCCCGGCACCTCCTCAGGCGTGCTGCCGGGCAGCTCGTCCGGCGGGGTTGGCGTGTCGGGCTCCCGCACCGGCGGCGGCACCTCCGGCTGAGGATTGCCGACCGGATCCTCCGGTGGCGGCTCGGCGGGACGACCCGGCGTTGCCGGTGGAATCTCCGGCGGCTCGATTCCGATCACATCGCAACCCTGCGGTTATCGCCGATGTCAGGCCGAGAGCCGGTGACCGCTGCTGCGGCCATCTTCACATAACTGACGACCGTACCTGGCGAATCCCAGAACTCCGCATCATCAGGCGTGATCTTCAGGACGCGAATATTGGGATCATCGGCACTGTCCCGCCAGGCCTTCGCGGGGGTTGAGAACAGCTCCCTAACCTTGGCGCGATCGTTGGAGATTGCTGCCGTGCCGGTCAGCGAGACGTATTTCTGACTTCCGGCGTCGGCGAAAGCGAGATTGACGTGCGGATCGCGCGCGATCTCCTTCTCCTTGTGACGACGGGCATCGGTCAGGAAGTAGATCATGCCCTCGTCCCGCTCGATATAGGCGGCCATCGGCCGCGCCCGCAGCTTCTCGCCATCGCGGGTCACCAGCATCGCAAAGCCGATCTTCTTCATCAGGTCCCAGGCGCGATCCTGACCGCGCGCGGCATTGGTGGCCATGGTTTCGCTCCTCGATCTTTCGGAAGCGATAACGGGGGCCATCAGGCGATGTTCCACCCGCCGGTCGGCCGAAATCAACGAGGAGCGGTCAATCCCGCAACAACAGCGTGTTGCTGCGGGTCCTGCCGGCCTCGCGATAACCGCGACCGATCATGTCGACGAGGCAATCCTGACGCCATTCGCTTCGCGACAGATGCTCGATCGCGATCGCGCGCGGCCACAACGCCGGCGCGACGTCGCGAAAGAAGCCGGTCAGCACACGATCCTCGAAACCTTCGACATCGATCTTCAGCGCGTGGATCTTGGTCAGGCCGGCGTCGTTGACGATGCGCGCAAGCCGCAGCGCCCGCACCTTGTACGCCTGGTCCGCCACCGCTGCGGGCACGATGCGACTTGCGCCGAGGTTCTCCGTGTCCGTCGCAATCATCAGCTCGCCGTCGCTGTCGGATGCGGCCGCGGCAACCAGTCTCACCTGGGTGAGACCGGATGCGGCGACATTGAACGCCAAGCGCGCATGCGCAACCGGATGCGCCTCGATCGCGACGACGCGACCACGCGAGCCGACGTGACGCGCGAGGGTCAGCGCATAGGTGCCGATATTGGCACCGACATCGACGAATACGCCGCCGCCGGGCACATGCGCACGCAGAAAGTCGAGCTCGGCGCGATCGTAGTCCGGGTTGAACAGGGCGCCGCGCTCGGTCGCGCTGAACTGGTGGTGAAAGCGAAAGGATGCGCCCTGGTAGTTCGCATCGATCGGACCTGCCCGGAGCAGATTGAGAAGCCGCGACAAGGTCGGACGAAACGCGCCACGCTTCAACCCGGAGCCGTGCGCGAGCGCAATCACCGCGGCCTGCGCCCAACTCGGCGCGAAAGCGCCGAACGGCGGTGCGGACACATCATCGTCCGGCATTGCCGTTGCATTGCGCGAACGCCAGCCGCCCTCAGTAGCGCGTGACTCCAGTGCCCGCACCAGTGTCATCTCTTCCTCTCCCGGGTTCTTCCCCAAAGCGAAACGGAGACGCTGATGAAAGCGATATTCCGATGTCCTGGCCTCCGCAGCCGCGAAGACATCCTCAGATGCTATGATGTCCTAATCATGTCTCGGCAGGATGGTCTCAGCGCGCCATTGAGGCCGGAGGAGTCGGAGCGGCGCGGCGCCTGGAAGGCGAGCCGATACGGTGCAGCACACGCGACAATTCCTCGATCGAATAAGGTTTCCGCAGCAGCTCGTAACCATGCAAGCCCTGCTGCGCGAGAATGTGGCTGTAGCCTGTCGCAAGTACGATCGGCACGTCGATATCGAGGCGTCGGACTTCTTCGGCGAGCTCGAGGCCCGTCATGCCGGGCATCATGACGTCAGTGAACACCACATCGAACCGCTGCACGCCACTGACCAGTTCTTCGAGCGCATCCTTGGCGTTGTCGACCAGGATGGTGCGATAGCCGAGTTCGGACAGAGCTTCCGTCGTAGCGCGACCGACGTCGATATTGTCCTCGATCACCAGCACCGAGAGGCCATCGCCGCCGACGGCCGCGCCCTCGCCCGCATGGGCGTTCTGCGATCCGACTGCGGCCGGCGCCCGGGGCAGATAGAGCGTGAAGGTCGCGCCACGGCCGACTTCGCTCGACACCGCGATCTCGCCGCCGGACTGTTTTGCGAAGCCGAACACCTGCGAGAGGCCGAGACCGGTGCCATGGCCGATGGTTTTGGTGGTGAAGAACGGCTCGAAGATGCGGCTGAATTGCGCTTCGGGAATGCCGACGCCGGTGTCCTTGACAACGATGGCGACGTAGCCGAGCGGCGGCCGCTCGTGGGGCGCCGCTGGTGTCGGCAGTTCGCCGACCGCGTGGACTTTGATCGTGAGCTGCCCCTGGCCCGCCATCGCATCGCGCGCGTTGACCGCCATGTTGATCAGCGCGGTCTCGAACTGGCCGGCGTCGGCGCTGACGTAGCAAGGCTCCTCGGCCAGGGCGATGACGACCTCGATCCGCGTTCCCACCAGGGTCTTGATCATGTCGCGCAGCGCCGTCACGCTGCTGCCGATGTCGAAGACCTCGGGTTTCAGCGCCTGCCGTCGCGCAAAGGCCAGCAGCTGCCCCGTCAGCTTCGAGGCCCGCCCGACCGTGTCCGAAATCGCATCGACATAGCGCTGCCGCCGCTCCTCCGGCAGGTTGGGCCGGCGCAACAGGTCGGCCGAGGCTCTGATCACGGTGAGCAGATTGTTGAAATCGTGCGCCACGCCGCCGGTGAGTTGCCCCAGCGCCTCCATGCGCTGCCCGTGCTTGAGCGCCTGCTCCGCTTCCAGCCGACGCTCGGCCTCGGCATACAGCCGTTCGGTGCGCCGCAAGGCCAAGGTGAGGAACAGGAACAGGAACGCGGTGGCGGGCACGCCGAAGATCAGGTGGCGGCTGATCGCGCCGAGCCAACGGCTGCGGATGGTCGAAGTCTCGAGCCCCGCGCTGACATAGATTGGATATTCGGTCAGCCGCCGATAGCCGATCCGGCGCTCGATGCCGTCCGCCGAAGAGGTCGTCGTGATCAGACCCGACGGGCTCCCGGTCGCCTCAACTTCCGGATTGCTCGGATCCGGCTTGATGGCCAGGGCCGGAAATCTTACCAGCGCCGAACCATCGGCCCGACGAATCGCAAAATAGCTGCCCGGATCACGTCCGATCCGGGCATAGAACTGCTCGAAATAGTTGGGCAGCACGGAGGCCAGGATCACGCCGGTGAAGTTGCCGTTGGCGTCGTGGCGCCGTCGGCTGACCCCGAAGAAGGGGGCTCCCTGATACGGCGAACGCGGCGCCAGCGGCGCTCCGATAAAAGTTCCAATGTCGGCGCCCAGATGGGCTCTGAAATAGTCGCGGTCGGAGAAGTCGATCGCGGGCGCGGGGTAGACCAGGCTGTTGACCAAGGTGCGACCTTGCGCATCGAACACCCAGACCGACCTGATCTGCGATAGCGCTTCGGGGAGCCGGCGCAGCCGCAAGTACAGCTCCTGCTCACGTGCCCGGATCTCGGCGTCCGGCATGTCTCGGATGATCGCGTCCGTTTCTGCAAGGCTGCGGTCGATGGTTTCGAACACCTTCAGCGCATGTTCGTGGACGACGTCGAGCGAACGCGCGATCTCGCGGTCGGCTTCTTTCTGCGTCGCGTCGTAGGAGACAAGGGATGCAACGGCGAACAGCGCAATCGGCAGCGCCAGCGAAGCCGCCATCATCCATCGCAGCAGTCTCAAGGAATTGCGTTGCGCAAGCTGCACGGTCGCCCCAGCCTCCGACGGCGGGAGCTTAACGCAATTCGCAGCTCATCACAAAGACGAGAGCGCCCTGGAACCGGTAAATCGGCCAGGGCGCTGGTGTGATGAGGCTCCGAGGACGGAGCTCTGGTCTGGGCTGCGGCTTAGATCTGCCGCTCGACCAGTTTCAGCTTGAGTTCCGCAATCGCTTCGGCCGGGTTGAGGCCCTTCGGGCAGGCCTTGGCGCAGTTCATGATGGTGTGGCAGCGATAGAGGCGGAACGGATCCTCGAGATTGTCGAGACGCTCGCCGGTGGCCTCGTCGCGGCTGTCCTTGACCCAGCGGTTCGCCTGCAGCAGCGCCGCCGGCCCGAGATAGCGCTGGCTGTTCCACCAATAGCTCGGGCAGGAGGTCGAGCAGCAGGCGCAGAGGATGCACTCATAAAGGCCGTCGAGCTTCTCGCGGTCCTCATGGCTCTGCCGCCATTCCTTCTGCGGCGTCGGCGTAGTCGTCTTCAGCCAGGGCTCGATCGACGCGTATTGCGCATAGAAGTTGGTGAGATCGGGCACCAGGTCCTTCACCACCGGCTGATGCGGCAGCGGGTTGACCTTCACCGCGCTGTCCTTCACCTCGTGCATCGACTTGGTGCAGGCGAGCGTATTCTGGCCATCGATATTCATGGCGCAGGAGCCGCACACGCCCTCGCGGCAGGAGCGGCGGAAGGTCAGCGACGGATCGATGTGGTTCTTGATCCAGATCAGGCCGTCGAGCACCATCGGGCCGCAATCATTCACGTCGACGTAATAGGTGTCGATGCTCGGGTTTTTGCCGTCGTCCGGATTCCAGCGATACACCTTGAACTCGCGGACTTCGGTAGCGCCAGCCGGCTTCGGCCAGGTCTTGCCGCCGGTGATCTGCGAATTCTTCGGAAGTGCGAACTCAGCCATTTCGAAAGGCCTTCTTGGTTGTCCGGGATGTAATCAGTACGCGCGCGATCAATAGACCCGCGCCTTGGGCGGGATGTACTGCACATCGTTGGTCATGGTGTAGCTGTGCACGGGGCGATAATCGATCGTGGTCTTGCCGTCCCGATCGATCCACACCAGGGTGTGCTTCATCCAGTTCTTGTCGTCGCGGTCCGGATAATCCTCGCGCGCATGCGCGCCGCGGCTCTCGGTGCGGTTGGCCGCCGAGTCCATCGTCACCACCGCCTGCGCGATCAGATTGTCGAACTCCAGGGTCTCGACCAGGTCGGAATTCCAGACCAGCGAGCGGTCCGAGATCGCGATGTCGCCGATGCCGCCATAGACCTTATGGATCAGGTTATGGCCTTCCTGCAGCACCTCGCCGGTGCGGAACACCGCGCAATTGTTCTGCATCACATGCTGCATGCTCTCGCGCAGCTTCGCGGTCGGAGTGCCGCCGGAGGCATAACGGTAGCGGTCGAGGCGCCCGAGCGCCTTGTCGGCCGAGTCCTTCGGCAGATCCGGCTGCTTGCCGTTGGCGGTGAGCTTCTCGGCGAGACGCAGCGCGGCAGCGCGGCCGAACACGACGAGGTCGATCAGCGAATTGGAGCCGAGACGGTTGGCACCGTGCACGGACACGCAGGCCGCTTCGCCGACGGCCATGAGGCCGGGCACCACGGCGTTGTCGTCGCCATCCTTCTTGGTCAGCACCTCGGCGTGATAGTTGGTCGGGATGCCGCCCATGTTGTAGTGCACGGTCGGCACGATCGGGATCGGCTCGCGCGTGACGTCGACATTGGCGAAAATCTTCGCCGATTCGGAGATGCCGGGCAGACGCTCGGCCAGCACCTTCGGATCGAGATGGTCGAGATGCAGGAAGATGTGGTCCTTCTTCTTGCCGACGCCGCGGCCTTCGCGGATCTCGATGGTCATCGCCCGCGACACCACGTCGCGTGAGGCCAGGTCCTTGGCCGACGGCGCATAGCGCTCCATGAAGCGCTCGCCTTCGGCATTGACGAGGTAGCCGCCTTCGCCGCGGGCGCCCTCGGTGACCAAGCAGCCCGAACCATAAATGCCGGTCGGATGGAATTGCACGAACTCCATGTCCTGCAGCGGCAGGCCGGCACGCAGCGCCATCGCGCCGCCGTCGCCGGTGCAGGTGTGCGCCGAGGTGCAGGAGGCAAAGGCGCGGCCATAGCCGCCGGTCGCGAGAATGGTGGTCTGGGCGCGGAAACGGTGCAGAGTGCCGTCGTCGAGCTTGAGCGCGATCACGCCGCGGCAGGCCCCCTGATCGTCCATGATCAGGTCGATAGCGAAGAATTCGATGTAGAACTCGGCGGCATGGCGCAGCGCCTGGCCGTACATCGTGTGCAGCATGGCGTGACCGGTGCGGTCGGCGGCGGCGCAGGTGCGCTGCGCCTGGCCCTTGCCGTAATCCAAGGTCATGCCGCCGAACGGGCGCTGATAGATCTTGCCGTCCTCGGTGCGCGAAAACGGCACGCCCCAATGTTCGAGCTCGTAGACCGCCTCGGGCGCATTGCGCACCATGTATTCGATCGCATCCTGGTCGCCGAGCCAGTCCGACCCCTTGACGGTGTCGTACATGTGCCAACGCCAATCGTCCGGATGCATGTTGCCGAGCGAAGCGGAAATGCCGCCCTGTGCCGCCACCGTATGCGAGCGGGTCGGGAACACCTTGGTGATGCAGGCGGTGCGCAGGCCCGCCTCGCTGCAGCCGACCACGGCGCGCAAGCCGGCGCCGCCGGCGCCGATCACCACGACGTCGTAGGTATGATCCTCGATCGGATAGGCTTTCCCGTTCGTTGCGGGCGCGCCGTTCGCGCTGCCATTTGCACCGCCGGCCATAGGCTAGACTCCGGATGAAAGTTTGAAGATGGCGTAGATCGAGGCCAGGGCCACGGTCAGCGCGAAGAAGTTATTGGCCATGATCGCCACGAGCTTCAGCTGCTCGCTATGGACGTAGTCCTCGATCACCACCTGCATGCCGATCTTCATGTGCCAGCAGCTGGCGACGATGAAGAGCAGCATGATCATCGCGATCGGCAGCGAGCCGAGAATTTGCGCAGCACCCGCCTGGTTGCGGCCCAGCAGCATGATCACGATCACGACGATCGGAATGATCAGCAGCGTCATCGCCACTGCAGTGATGCGCTGGCGCCAGAAATCGCTGGTGCCGGAATGAGCCGCACCGAGATTGCGGACGCGGCCGAGCGGAGTCCGCATCGATTTTGTGCGTGCGTCGCTCATCGGCCGCCTCCCACCGCATAGGCCAGGATCCAGACCAGCACGGTCAGGAAGATGCCGCCGATCAGCGCGCCCCAGGTCAGCGCCTCGCGCTCGTTCGGCTTGAAGCCATAGCCGAGATCCCAGACGAAATGCCGGATACCGGAGAGCAGGTGGTGCAGCAACGCCCAGGTGAAGCCGAACACGATCAGCCGGCCGATGATGCTGGAGGTAAAGGCCTGCACGTAAGAATACGCGCTGGGCCCTGACGCCGCGGCGATCAGCCACCAAGCGAGCAGCAGGGTCCCGAAATAGAGCGCAACCCCGGTGGCGCGGTGGACGATCGACAAGATCATCGTCAACGTCCAGCGGTAGGTTTGCAGATGTGGGGAGAGAGGTCGTTCGATCCTGGCGTTCATTGTGCTTGATATATTCTTGTGGGCCGCAAGCAGCGCGCGCTTGTAAGCCCGTCGTGGATCGTGGAAGGCGGCCTTTATTTACGGAGTCGGAACAGCCAGCGCAACGATCAAATGGCCCAAAACCGAACCGGTGTTCAGTCCTACAGCTGCGAGCAGGTCGGGCGCCGCAGCGGGTCTTAAAAGAGACAATCCGCTCCGTGGTATACCAGACGGCGTGGGACCATCGCATGGAGCAACAGGAATTCACTTCTTTTGCGCGCATTCGGTGGAACGATCGGTTCGCAGTGCTCCACGCCAAGCCGCATCGCGCGATAGATTCATTTCTTGCGCGGACGCGCTTGCCGCATCGGTTTCGGCCGTATGCACGAGGTTGCGATGATGCTCGCGCAACCCTGCTCTCAGTCAACAGCAGGTCAGAGCTCGCCAGAAGATCGCCAGCACGCGGCCAGATGATCCACCAGGGCTCGCGTCTTGGGGGCGCCGAGCCGCGCGGCCGGAAACACCAACTGCACGGGCGTGGGCGGCAGTTCATACGCGGTCAGGATTCGCCGCAAGCGCCCGGTTTCGATGGCGTGCTTCACCTGCCAGGATGGCACCCGGGCGAGGCCGAGTCCCGCTGTTGCAGCCAACACCAGCGAGTCCAGGCTGTTGATCCAGAGCCGGCCTGATACGTGGATCTTCTGTTCGGCTCCATCCCGCACGCGGAAGCGCCAAACGGCGGCGCCCGGCGTGTCCGAGAATACCAGGCAATCGTGCCGGACCAGCTCGCGCGGCGATTGCGGCTCGCCGCGCCGGTCCAAATAGTCCGGCGCGGCGCAGACCACCATCGTGAGCTCGCCCAGCCGGTGCGCTATCAGCTGCGAATCCGGCAGACGTCCGATCCGGAGCGCGACGTGAATATCCTCCGCGAGGAGATCGACCGGGCGATCGAGCAGCAGCAGGTCGAGCGAGAGCTGCGGGTGGCGGCGCAGGAAGTCCGGCAGCACGGGCGCGATCAAGAGTCGTCCCATCAAGCTCGGCGCGCTCATGCGCAAGCGTCCCGTGAGCTGATGCTGGCTGGATGAGAGCGCCGCGTCGATCTCACGGACCTCGCTCAGGATCGTTTTGACCCGGTCGTAGAGCAGCCGCCCGGCATCGGTCAGCGCAAGCCGTCGCGTCGTCCGCAGCAACAGCTGCGTGCCGTAATGCGCTTCCAGCCACGCGACCTGTCGGCTGACCGATGTCAGCGAGGCGTGAGCGGCGCGGGCCGCGCCGGACAGGCTGCCGGCCTCCACGACATTCACGAAGGTCGCCATCGCCGAAAGCTGATCCACGCGTCATCCTTCCGCAATCTGCAAGAGAGCTGACCGGATTTGCCGGATACTCCCTGCATGCGGAAGAGTCTACATCGCGCTCCTGCGTTCTCTCATCCGTCCCCAGCGCCAGGATACGTCGTCGCACATGCCGGTTGCAGTCGATATCGGCGGGCTCGTCGAGCTCGCGCTCGCTCTCATCCTGGTCGGCGCGCTGTCCGGATTCCTCGCCGGCCTGTTCGGCATCGGCGGCGGCGCGATCCTGGTGCCGGTGCTCTACGAATGCTTCCGCATCGCCGGCGTCCCGCTCGAAGTGCGCATGCCGCTCTGCGTCGGCACCTCGCTGGCCATCATCATTCCAACCGCAATCCGCTCCTTTCGCGCCCATCATGCGCGCGGCGCAGTCGACCTCGCCGTGGTCCGCGCCTGGGCGGTACCGATCATCCTTGGCGTGATCGGCGGCAGCGTCATCGCCCGCTACGCGCCCGAGCGGCTGTTCAAGATCGTCTTTGTTGCCGTCGCATGGTCGGCCGCAGCGCGGCTGATCCTGGCCCGCGAGAACTGGAAACTCGGCGATAAATTGCCACGCGGCGGCCTGATGCAGCTTTATGGGCTCGCGGTCGGCGTCTTGTCGACCTTGATGGGGATCGGCGGCGGCCTGTTCTCGAACCTGCTGATGACCTTCTACGGCCGCCCCATTCATCAGGCGGTGGCGACATCGTCGGCGCTCGCGGTGCTGATCTCGATCCCCGGCGCATTAGGCTACATCTATGCCGGCTGGCCGGCAGCCGCGCGCTATCCCGACGTGATGGCGCTGCAGCTGCCGTTCGCGATCGGCTATGTTTCCCTGATCGGCGCGATTCTGGTGATGCCGCTCAGCCTGTTCACCGCGCCGGTTGGCGTACGCGTGGCGCATGCAATGGGCAAACGCATGCTGGAGGCGGCGTTCGGCTGCTATCTGTTCATCGTCGGCAGCCGGTTCGTGATCAGCCTGGTGTCAGGGCAATAACGAACTCCGCGCTCGCCCCGGCCTTGCCTGTCCTCCGTAGCGCGCAGAGCGTTCGCCGGGACGACATGTCACTTCGTATAGATATCCTTGTACTGGTCGCGCAGCACGTTCTTCTGCACCTTGCTCATCGTGTTGCGCGGCAGCTCGTTCACGATGAAGACGCGCTTGGGCATCTTGAACTTGGCGAGCCGTCCGTCGAGCCCCTTCAGCACGCTGGCCTCGGTCACATCCGCGTCCGCATGGCGCACCACCACCGCGGTGACGCCCTCGCCGAAATCGGGATGCGGCACGCCGATCACGGCCGATTCCACCACGCCCGGCATGGCATCGATCTCGCTCTCGATCTCCTTCGGATAGACGTTGAAGCCGCCCGAGATCACGAGGTCCTTGCCGCGCCCGACGATGTGGACGTAGCCCTTGGGATCGATCTTGCCGAGATCGCCGGTGATGAAGAAGCCGTCGTCACGGAATTCCGACTTGGTCTTCTCCGGCATCCGCCAATAGCCCTTGAAGACGTTCGGCCCCTTGACCTCGATCATGCCGATCTCGTCGCGGGCAAGCTCCTTGCCGGTTTCGGGATCGGCGACACGCACGGAGACGCCGGGCAGCGGGAAGCCGACCGCGCCGGGCACGCGCTCGCCGTCGTAAGGATTTGACGTATTCATATTGGTTTCGGTCATGCCGTAGCGTTCGAGCACGGCGTGGCCGGTGCGTGCGAACCATTCGCGATGGGTGTCGGCCAGCAGCGGCGCCGAGCCCGACACGAAGAGACGCATATGCCTGGTGGTCTCTTTGTTCAGATGCGGGTTCTGCAACAAGCGGGTGTAGAAAGTCGGCACGCCCATCAGCACGGTCGAGCGCGCCATCAGCTTGATGATCAGTTCGGGATCGAGCTTGGGCAGGAAGATCATCGAGGCCCGCGCAAACAGCGTGACGTTGCTCGCCACGAACAGGCCGTGAGTGTGATAGATCGGCAGCGCGTGGATCAGCACGTCGTCCTTGGTGAAGCGCCAGTAGTCGACCAGGGTGAGCGAGTTCGACGCCAGATTATCATGGCTCAGCATGGCGCCCTTGGAGCGGCCGGTGGTGCCGGACGTGTAGAGGATTGCCGCCAGGTCGTCGTTCGTCCGCGGCACGGTTGCGAACGCGCTGTCGGCCTTGTCCGCCGCCTCCGTCAGCGAGCCCTTGCCGCTCGCATCCAGCGTCTCGACCTTGGCGCCGACCTTGGCCGCAAGCGACGCGATGCCCTCTTCCTTCGACGGATCGCAGACCACCACCGTCGGCTCGGCGTCAGAGATGAAATAATCGAGCTCGTTCAGCGTGTAGGCGGTGTTGAGCGGCAAATAGACGCCGCCGGCGCGCACGGTCGCGAGATAGAGCACGAGGTTCTCGACGGACTTCTCGACCTGGACCGCGACCCGGTCGCCGGGCTTGACGCCGCGCGCCGCCAGGACGTTCGCCATCTGACCGGCGCGTGCGATCAGGTCGCTATAGGTGATCCGGCCGCCGTCCTGGGTTTCGATCGCAAGCCGGCTCGGATCGTCGAGTGTGTCGAACAGGCGGGAGAACAGGTTGGCGTTGGCAGCTTGGTTCATGCAACATTCCCCTGGAGCACGATCCGGAACAGCGACGGCCGGTTGCTCGGAAACATCATGCTCGACGATAGCGACGATAGCCGGGATGGCTGCCCCGAGCCTCGCGGTCGGGACGAGGCTGCAATAGCAAAAACGCCCTTTCGAAGGCAACGGAGACGGCCGGCCGAAATGTCGCGAAAGCGAATCCGACCACCCGGCCGGGTCGACACATCCGTCGTCTCAGTCCTTATCGCTTTCGAGCTGGAAGATCTGAGAACCGTCTCGGTTTGAGATCAGCCCCGTCTCTGCGTAGAGGTTGAGCTTGGTGCGGGTATCGGCGATGTCGAGGTTACGCATGGTCAGCTGGCCGATGCGGTCGGCCGGCGTGAACGCCGCGTCTTCGACCTTCTCCATGCTCAGCCGCTCGGGCTGATAGGTCAGGTTGGGGCTTTCGGTGTTCAGGATCGAATAGTCGTTGCCCCGGCGCAGTTCGAGCGTCACCTCGCCGGTGATGGCGCGCGCCACCCAGCGCTGGGCGGTCTCGCGCAGCATCAAGGCTTGCGAGTCGAACCAGCGTCCCTGATAGAGCAGCCGGCCGAGACGCATGCCGCTGATCCGATACTGCTCGATCGTATCCTCGTTGTGGATGCCGGTGACCAGGCGCTCATAGGCGATGTGCAGCAGCGCCATGCCGGGCGCTTCATAGATGCCGCGGCTTTTCGCCTCGATGATCCGGTTCTCGATCTGGTCGCTCATGCCGAGACCGTGACGACCGCCGATGGCATTGGCCTCGAGGAACAATGCGACCGGATCGGTGAAGGATTGGCCGTTCAGCGCGACCGGTTGGCCCTCCTCGAAACGCACGGTGACCGTCTCGGGCTTGACGACGCAATCGTCGCGCCAGAACGGCACGCCCATGATCGGATTGACGATCCGGATGCCACTGTCGAGATGTTCGAGATCCTTGGCCTCATGCGTGGCGCCGAGCAGATTGCTATCGGTCGAATAGGCCTTCTCGGCACTCATCTTGTAGGCGAAGCCATTGGCGGTCAGGAACGCCGACATCTCCGCGCGGCCACCGAGCTCATCGATGAACTGCTGATCGAGCCAGGGCTTGTAGATCCTCAGATTCGGATTGGTCAGCAAGCCGTAGCGATAGAACCGCTCGATGTCGTTGCCTTTATAGGTGGAGCCGTCGCCCCAGATGTTGACGCCATCTTCCTTCATGGCCGCGACCAGCATCGTACCGGTGACGGCGCGGCCGAGCGGCGTGGTGTTGAAATAGGTCAGGCCGCCGGTCGAGATATGGAACGCGCCGGATTGAATGGCGGCGATGCCCTCATGGACCAGTTGGGTGCGGCAATCCACGAGCCGGGCCTTCTCGGCGCCGAAGCTGAGCGCCTTGCGCGGGATCTCGTCGTAATCGGCCTCATCGGGCTGGCCGAGATTGGCGGTGTAGGCGAAGCAGCGGGCGCCCTTCAGCTTCATCCACAACAGCGCCGCACTGGTGTCGAGACCGCCCGAGAACGCAATGCCGACTTTTTCCCCTGTGGGCAGGCTTTTCAGGATCGTACTCATGGAGCTTCCAATCGGTCGTAGGTGCTGGTGCATCTGGTGCGGCGCTTCAAGTTGCCGCGAATATCAAATTTCCCAAGCTTGGGCACGGGTTTTTGGGCAGGCACCGATAGCGGGCTACCCCGCTCGAGCCGCAGGGCTGGTCCCGGCGGCGCGACGGCGGCGCACCAGCCGCAGCATCAGCCGGTAGCCGGGCCAGGCGAGGCGGGTCAGCGACGCATCGATGGCCTCGTCGGACAGGCGCGTGGACGGCCAGCGGTAAATGTAGCCGTGCAAGAGCCAGATCACGAGGAAGGTCACGAGACCGGCGGCGGCGACATCGGTGAAGAAATGCCCGCCAAAGGCCATGCGCAGCCCCGAGGTGACGAGCCCGAACACGGCCGCCGCGGCGTAGGCGATCGGGCGCACCGCAGGCGGGGTCAAGGCGGCCGGCGCCAGTGTCCAGAACGCGGTCGCGCCCTCGCCGGAGAAGAACGAGCAATTACGACCGCAACCGCCGCGCGGATCCCACCATGGCACGAAGGGCAGGTCCCCGCCGAACTCGGTCACCACCACCGGGCGCGGCCGGCCCCAATAGGATTTGAAGGTGGCGTTGGCGAGTACGATGGCCGACAGCGACAAGGTCAGCAACAGGAACGCGATGGTACGGCCCTTCACCAGCAGCGGCCGATCGGGCCGGATGAACTTCACCACCAGCGCAACGATGGAGGGAAGCGCGATCGCCCAGGCGATCCACATCGCGCCGTCACGCGCGAACGACGCATAGCCGTTGAGCTTCAGCGGAAATGCGTGCGTGACGGGATCATAGAACAGCGCGGCGAGCTTGAGGTCGAGCTCGGGATAGATCCCGAACACGATCCCGATGACGAGCGCGAGCGACAGTGCGACGAAAAGTCCGGTCCGGTTCATGGCGCGCGGTTTAGCCGACAACGTGAAAGGTGGAAAGCTCCACCGTTGTTCCGCGACGACCCCAACAGCCGACCCCGGAATCGCGGGATTTCGGGCTCGATGCCCCGGAATGACGGATGTTCACCGCACCGAGCCCGACGGCAAGGGCGGCGACGGCGGCAGCTGCCGCGGCGGTTCGCGCCAGGCGCCCGCGTTGCGACCGGCGATCAGCCAGTAGACGAGGCCGCCGACGATGCCGGCGCCGGTCAGGATCTCCAGGTGCCGCCGCACGATGCCTTCGAATTGGAACGTGTCCGGATCGAACGGCACCAGGCCGAGATAGCAGGCCGCACCGACCACGCCGCCGCCGATCGCGTAAGCCAGCACGCTGCGGATCGAGAATGCCTCCGTGATCAACGCGATCAGCATCGCCGGGAGCAGGGCGAAACCGGAGACGAAGATGAAGCCGAAGCCGATGATCACGTTCAGCGCACCCTGGTCGATCGGGCCCTCGCCAAGGTCGGAGAACTCCGGAAACAGGATCGCGATCACGACGATCAGCCCCGCAACGAAGCACGCGGCCAGGAAGGCGAACGCGATCACGAACAGGCGGCCGATCAGCGCCATGTTAGGCCCTCCCAACCGCAGTCATTGCGAGGAGCGTCAGCAACGAAGCAATCCAGCATCACTCGTGCGGTCCTGGATTGCTTCGCTTCGCTCGCAACGACGTACGTTTGGCATCTGACATTTACACTAATCGGTCATCGCCATGGCGCGCAGCGCCTGGCGTTCGCGCGCCGACAGTTTTTCCGTCTCCGATTTCAGCTGGCCGCAGGCGGCGAGAATGTCGCGGCCGCGCGGGGTGCGCACCGGCGAGGAATAGCCGGCGTTGAAGACATACTCCGAGAATTTCTCGATCTGCTCCCAATCCGAGCATTCGTAGCGCGAGCCGGGCCAGGGATTGAACGGGATCAGATTGATCTTGGCCGGGATGCCCTTGAGCAGCTTGACCAGGAGCTTGGCGTCGTCGAGCGAATCGTTGACGCCCTTGAGCATCACATATTCGAAGGTGATGCGCCGCGCATTCGAGGCGCCGGGATAGTCGCGGCAGGCCTGCAGCAGTTCGGCGATCGGGTACTTGCGATTGAGCGGCACCAGTTCGTTGCGGAGTTCGTCGCGCACCGCGTGCAGCGAGATCGCGAGCATGACGCCGATCTCCTCGCCGGCCCGAGCGATGTTGGGCACCACGCCGGAGGTCGACAGCGTGATGCGGCGACGAGAGATGCCGATGCCTTCGTTGTCCGAGACGATCAGCAGCGCGTCGCGCACCGCGTCGAAATTATAGAGCGGCTCGCCCATCCCCATCATCACGACATTGGTGACGAGCCTGTTGCCGTGCGGCGTCTCACGATCGGCCCAATCGTTGAGCCGGTCGCGCGCCACCATCACCTGGCCGACGATCTCGCCTGCGGTGAGATTGCGCACCAGGCGCTGCGTGCCGGTGTGGCAGAATGCGCAGTTCAAGGTACAGCCGACCTGCGATGAGACGCAGAGCGTGCCGCGGTCGGTCTCGGGGATGTAGACGCACTCGACTTCATGCGCCTTCTGCAAGGCATCGCCGCTCGGCAGCCGCAACAGCCATTTGCGGGTGCCGTCGTTGGAGATCTGCTCGGCGACCACTTCGGGACGGTCGACCGTGAACCGCTCGGCCAAGCCGGTCCGCGTCTCCTTGGACACGGAGGTCATCTCGTCGAACGACCTCGCTCCGCGGAAGTAGATCCAGTGCCAGAGCTGCTGCACCCGCATCTTCTGCTGCCGCGGCGGCACGCCGATCTCGCCCAGGCGCTCCGCAAGCTCCGCGCGCGACAGGCCGATCAGCGACGGCTTGGCCGGCGGCACGTAGGTTTCGAGCGGCGTTTTTTCGAGGGGCGCGGCGGTCCCGCGCAACTCGGCGGTCGATGACATCAGAATGGACCCAAATGCTGTGCCCCAGCCCCGGGCTGACGGCCGGAGGCGCGAGCCCCCCATATCGGCCCTATATAGCAAGCTTCGCTGCAATTGCGACCGGAACCGGCAAGGTTCGATGGACCTTTACCGCTTGCAATCCTGCGCGATGCGGTCGAGCGCCTGTGAGAGCCCCTTCAGCGAGAAGGTATCCACCGTCTCGGTGCCCTTGGCCGAGACCGCCTTGACGACGGCATCCGGGGCGCGGCGCATCGCTTCCACCAAGCGCTCCTCTTCCGCCGCGTTCTTGATCCATAGCCCGTCGCCTTGGGTGTACATCGCGTAGGACGCGCCGCCGACCTCCAGCGTGGAATCCGAGCCGGGTTTCGCGGCATAGCCGATCATGATCGAGACCTCGTTGAAGACCTTCTCGGACGGCCGCGACGAGACGAAGGCATAGGCCGGATCGCGCGGCCGGTTCGGCGGGCTGGTTTTGGATGAGGTCGGCTTGGCGAGCGCGAAGCAGACCTTCTTACCGGCTGGCGCTGCCGTATAGGCGCCCCAGCTTCCGAACTGGCCGATCAAGGTCGGCTCGGCCCCACCCACATTGGGTACGGCCGTCTTCGCCTCCTGCTTCGGCGCCACCTTGGGAGCTGCCTTCGGCGCTTTGGGCGCCGCGCTCTGCGCCACCGCAAGACTCGGACCGCCGAACACGAGCGCGCCGGCGGCCAGCGCTATCAGTCCTCGTCCAAAAAACATGATGAGAGTACTTCCCCCCTGGTGCCCCGACTCCGAAGTTCGCACCATAGTATATAATACCGCGCCGTCTTCGTTTGCGAACGTCTGAAATAGCAGAGCCCTAGCAAAGCATGAACAACTGCGGCTTTGAACTGGAAGCTCCGATGACGAGCGTGCAGAAGCAGCGATCAGAACTTCAAATTCGTCATGCGCCGCGGTGGTTCCATCAATATTGTGACTGGAAGATGGCCCCTCCGGCGCGTTCACGTCAAGCAACTCACAACCTAAGCGGGAGTCCGTCGCCGGGGAATTCAGATTGTGGCGCGGCAGCAAATCCGGCATGAGCACTGCCAAGCGAGTTCCCTGTTCGGACAGCGGCCCGGCAGCTTTGCCGCCGAGCCGTCAGCATCGGAAAGCGGGAGGCGCGCGGACCAAGAGGATCCAATAACAAGAACGTCAGGAGCGCTCATGAAAGCCATTCTCTGTTCCCAATTCTGCCAGCCGGACGATCTCGTGCTTGCCGACATTCCTGATCCCGTGGCAGGCCCCGGCGAGGCGGTGATCGCGATCAAGGCCGCTGCGCTGAATTTCTTCGATATCCTGATGATTCAGGGCAAGTATCAGGTCAAGCCGCCCTTTCCGTTTTCGCCGGGCGCCGAAGTCGCGGGCGTGATCGAGAGCGTCGGCGAAGGCGTCACCGATCTCAAGGTCGGCGATCGCGTGATGGCGTCGTGCGGCCACAACGGCGCGCGGGAAAAGATCGCGCTGCCGGCGGAAGCGATCGTAAAGATTCCCGACAATCTCGATTTCGACCGCGCTGCGGGCATCATCATCGTCTACGGCACGGCACTGCATGCGCTGGACGACCGTGCAAGGGCGCAGCCCGGCGAAACCCTGGCCGTGCTCGGCGCCGCCGGCGGCACCGGGCTTGCCGCCTGCGAACTCGGCAAGCTGATGGGCTTGAAGGTCATTGCGTGCGCCTCCAGCGACGAGAAACTCGCTTTCGCCAAGGCGCATGGCGCCGAGCTCACCTTGAACTACGCCAAGGACGATCTGAAAGAAGGCCTGCGCCGCCTGACCAACGGCAAGGGTGCCGATATCATCTTCGATCCGGTCGGAGGCGCCTACGCCGAAGCCGCGCTGCGCTCGATCGCGTGGGAAGGCCGCTTTCTGGTGATCGGCTTTGCTGCGGGCGAGATTCCGAAGATGCCGCTCAACCTCGCGCTCTTGAAGGGTTGCGATATCCGCGGCGTGTTCTGGGGCGCCTGGACCCGCATCAACCCTGCCAAGCATCGCGCCAATCTCGAGAAGCTCGCGCAGTGGACCGCTGACGGCAAGCTGTCGTCCCATGTCGATCGCGTCTTCCCGCTAGCGCAGACGGCCGATGCGTTGAAGGTGCTCGGCGGCCGTCAGGCCATGGGCAAGGTCATCCTGCATCCTTGACGGCGGCGGCGAATGCGGAAGCGGCGTTCTCGGCACGAGCCCGGGCGCCGGTAATTTGGTCGACAGCGTGGCGCGCACTTTGCGCCACGCGCCACGACCTCGTCACATTCGGCAGGGCCGCATTCTCCCGCGCAAAACCTTCGCGTGCATCTTGTAGATAATGCTAAGCGGGAGATGTATCCGACGGTGCAACAATGCCACAACCGCCGATAAATCGACATGGGCCGAAATCAATTTGCCGACCAAAATCGAAAACCGCGCATCCAATAACAACTACAACCAAAAAAAATTGTGGCACGGTTAATTCGGCCACTTAGTTACTGTTCTACTTAAGATTCCGACTTCTTCTTCTCGCCGATTTGCTGGCCTTTGCCGCGGCCAAATCAAGAAATCTCCAGATTCACGCCAAACCCGTCCACTTTTGGGCTGATTCGGATAGTCAATTAGTTCAAGGCAAATGGGGTGCCTCCGGCAAAATGCGACTGGCCCTGAGAGCTGACAACTCGGGGCCACAATTGTTGCGTGAAGATGATGGGGAACAGCTATGGGTGAGCGTAGGAGCTACGGTCGGTCACACGACGGAGTTTCAGGTAGTCCCGACTTCAGACCCTTTCCAGAAGAGGCTGCGCAAGAACGCTCGCAGGTCTACCGTTTCGGACGATCGACTCAGGACAGCTATCCCTCCGACGAGTCGATGCCGATGTTCTTGTCCGACTACGACAATGAACAGGACGGGACGGAATTCGCCTATGAGGAGCACTGGCCGGCGCGCCGGCGGCGCCCATCCATATCGTCACGGATCCTGCTTGCGGTCGTCGCCGCAGCCGGCGTGGCGATGGTGTTCGCGCTGGTCACGTCGGACGCGACGCGCGACCTGATCGCCACCGCCAAGGCCTCGATCATCGGCGCGCCCGCCGATCCGACCGCACCGCCGCAGCCCGCTGACACGCAATTGACCGCGCGCGACCTGCAGCTGAACGAGCCGGCCAGGGTCCCGCCCGCGCCGGCCCCCGTCGCCAGCCCGGTGCAGACCGCCTCCGTCGCGCCGAGCCGGGAAGACATCGCCAACGCCTACCAGGCCGCGCTGCAGAACCGCGCCGCTGTCGACCCCGCGGTCACGACACCGCAGCCGGCACCCGCCGCGCCGCCTCCGGCAGCGACACCGGCCGTCACCGCGCCCAATTCGATCACCGCGCCGGGCGCGGCGACTGCGATCGTGGCACCGGCCATCGTCGGGCCATCCATCTCCACGCCGATGCAGTCGCAGCAACCCAAGGCGCGGCGCATGGATCCTGACGAACTCGCCGGCATCATGAAGCGCGCCAAGAGCCTATTGGCGGCCGGCGACATCCCGGCCGCGCGCCTGCTGCTCGAGCGTGCTGCCGACGCCCAAGAGGCCGGCGCCGCGCTGATGTTGGCGCAGACCTACGACGCTCAGGTGCTGGGGACGAGCGACGTGCGCAACATCAATGCCGATCCGGCGGCAGCGCGCACCTGGTATCGCCGTGCAGCGCAGCTCGGCTCGGCCGAGGCGCAGCGGCGGCTCGATCAATTGCAGAATTAAGTTCAGATTTTTTCAAGGCAGGGGAACACATGACACCTTTCAGCAGGCTGGCAGCACTTGCTGCCATCATGACGATGGGCGCGTTCAGCGCCCAGGCGGCGGACGAGTATGATCCCGCCAAAGTCAGCGACAGTCTCAAGGCCGTCTTCCAGTTCGGTTCGAACCAGACCAAGCAGGCCCTTAACGCCAATACAGTGACGATGATCACCGGTACCATCGGCGGCACCTATGTGCAGTTCGGTGCCGACCTCGCCTCCGTGCTCGACGACGGCAACAAGCTGCGCGTGCTGCCGATCGTCGGCCGCGGCTCGGTGCAGAGCGTCGCCGACATTCTGTTCCTGCAGGGGGTGGATCTCGGCGTGGTGCGTGCCGACACGCTCGACTATCTCGAGCGCAAGGGCTTCGCGCACGACATCAAGAAGCAATTCACCTATGTGACCAAGCTCTACAATGAAGAGATGCAGGTGATCGCGCCGCTCGCGATCCGCAATCTGCGCGACCTCGACGGCAAGCGGGTCAGCGTCGACCTGCCCGATGGCGGCACCTTCGTCACCGCCTTGACCACGTTCGAACGGCTCGGGCTCAATGCCTCCAACTTCCGCTACATCGAACAGCGCATCGCGATGGAGAAGCTGAAGAAGGGCGAGCTCGATGCGGTGATCGTGGTCGGCGGCAAGCCGTACAAGTCGGTCAGCAATTTCGTCAACGACGGCGGTCGCTTCCATCTGGTGAACGTCGATTATGACCGACCGCTGCAAACCGACTACCTGCCGGCAACGCTCACGTCGAAGGATTATCCGAACCTGATCGCCGAAGGCGACAAGGTCGACACCATCGCCGTACCGGCGGTGCTCGCCGCCTACAACTGGGCGCCCAACACCGACCGCTATCGCAAACTGTCGCTGTTCGTCGACGCCTTCTTCGCCAAGTTTCCGAGCTTCCAGAAGCCGCCCTTCCATCCGAAGTGGAAGGAGGTCTCGCTGTCGGCGCCGCTGGCGGGCTGGCAACGCTTCCCCTATGCCAAGCAGTGGCTGGAGACCCATTCGTTCGAAAGTTCGGGTGCGGCGCGCGACCGCTTCGACGATTTCGTGAAGCAGAGCGACGCCGGCAAGGGCCTGCAGAGCGAGGCCGATCGCGAGGCCCTGTTCAAGCAGTTCCAGGCCTGGGAGGCCGAGCGGAACGGCAGCCCGCGGACGCAGACGCGGCAGCGCTGAGGCTGTAGCCGATCAGCTGCTCAAGCAAACAAAAGCCCCGCGGTCATGCCGCGGGGCTTTTCTCTTGCGTTATTCTCACGCGCACATCGCGTGACCTCGGCGGACGCCACGTGCCGTGCACTGGTGCCGCCACCGGACAGCTAATTGGCCTTGTCCTCTTCGTCCCCCTCCAGCCCGCGCTTTAGCGCGGCGCGTGCGGCGGCGCGATGATCGGGGGTGATGTGCGAGGCGACCATGCGGATGGCCGTGGCGAGCACGGCCGCATCGTCGGTGAAGCCGAGCACCGGCATCACGTCCGGAATGAAATCGAACGGCAGGATGAAATAGGCGATGGCGCCGAGCAGCGCGGCCTGGACGTGACGCGGCGTCTCACTGTCGAACGCGCAGTAATAGGCGGCGAGCAGGTCTTCGGCGAAGGGCAGCTTCGCCATCACCCGCTTGAACTTGGTCCAGAACCTGCGGCGCACACTATCGCGGTCGCGCGCGAGGCGGTCGGCCGGTTCGAAACCCACAGTATAGTCGGTGGTGTCGGATGCCACGTTTGGTTCCCCTCGTGCCGCGATCCTAGCGGCCTGCCGCCACAAGATGTGGGGATGGCTCCGCGACCCGCAAGCCAGATAAGGGAGGAGAGCACATTATGCGCCCATCTGCGCTGCGATCGCATCCATCGCCTTGGCCAGTTCGATATCCAGCTTCGTGACGCCGCCGGCGTCGTGTGTCGCCAGCACCACCTCGACGGTACGGTAGACATTGCGCCATTCCGGATGATGGTCGCGCTTCTCGGCCACCAGCGCGACGCGGCACATGAAGCCGAAGGCCGCGTTGAAATCCTTGAAAGTGAAGGTTCGCCTGATCGCGTCGCGGCCGTCCAGTTCGGTCCAGCCGGAAAGCTCGCCCAGGGCCGCGGCCCGCGCCTCGGCCGACAATCGCTCCGCCATGATCGCCTCCTCTCGCTAACGTTCCGCTGATCGGACCCGCCGCCCTGCCATCGGCCTGCCCGGTATGGCCATACTGTCCGCCCTCGCGCCCGCCGTCGCAAGGGGAACCTTCCCGACATCGATCCCAAACCATGCATTCGCATCGTTCGCGGAACCGATCCCGCCGGTCGAGCCCAGCGCATCCCGGTAACCATGACGCAGATGTAACCCTCTTCAGGCAAGATATTTGCTACAAGTTTGGCCTAGCGGCTCGGAACCAGACCCATCGGCGACTGTCGCCAGCGCGATCATGGGAGGATTGGACCTGGTGGAAGCTCAGATCCCGACAAAACCGCGCTCGCCGGTTCGCCCCGTCGTGTTCATCGTCGTCGCCGGAATCCTGGCGATCGTCGGCGCGCTTATCGGCGGCTATTACTTTGCGATGCGCCCGGTGCCGCTAAAGATCGCCGTCGGTCCTCCCAACAGCGACGATCTCAGGGTGGTGCAGGCGCTGACCCAGGCGTTTTCGCAAAATCACGGCTATGTCCGCTTGCGTCCGGTGCAGACCGAGGGCGCCGCCGAAAGCGCGCAGGCGCTCGCCGAAGGCAAGGTCGATCTCGCCATCATCCGCGGCGACCTCAACGTTCCGAAGAACGCGCAGGCCGTGGCAACGCTGCGCAAGAACGTCGCGGTGCTATGGGTGCCGCCGGCCAAGGGCCGGAGGAAGGGCGCGAAGATCACCAAGATTTCGCAGCTCGCCGGCCGCAAGATCGGCGTCATCGGCCGCACTCCGGCCAACGTCAATCTGCTCAAGGTGATCCTGCAGCAATATGGCGTCGATCCCGGCAAGGTCGATATCCTGCAATTCCCGATCACCGAGGCCATCGACGCGGTGCGCAGTCAGAAAGCCGACGTCTGGCTGGCTGCGGGACCTGTCAACAGCAAGATCACGACGGAGGCGATCGCAGCCTCCACCAAGGATGGCGGCACACCGACCTTCCTTGCGATCGATTCTGCGGAAGCGATCGCGCAGAATCATCCGGAATATGAAGCGGCCGACATCCCGGCCGGCGCCTTCGGCGGCTCGCCCGACCGGCCCGAGGACGAGGTGAAGACGATCAGCTTCAACCACCACATCGTGGCGCGCAAAGGCTTGGCGGAATCGACCGTCTCCGCCTTCGCCCGCCAGCTGTTTTCGGTGCGCCAGCAGCTGATGTCGGAATTCCCGTTGGCTGCGAAGATCGAGACCCCCGACACCGACAAGGACGCCGCGATCCCAGTGCATCCGGGAGCGGCCGCCTTTGTCGACGGCGAGGAGAAGACCTTCCTCGACCGCTACAGCGATTACATCTGGTGGAGCCTGATGGCGCTCTCGGCGATGGGCTCGATCGGTGCCTGGTTCGCCGGCTATCTGAAGAAGGACGAGCGGTTCATCAACAGTTCGATGCGTGACCGGCTGCTCGAAATGATCACGATCGCGCGCAAGAGCGATTCCCCCGAAGAGCTCGACAACATGCAGAGCGAAGCCGACGACATCCTGCGCAACACGCTTGCCTGTTTCGAGGATGGCGCGATCGAGCACGCCGCGCTCACCGCCTTCAACATCGCGCTCGAGCAGTTCCACAATGCGGTCGCCGACCGCAAGCTGATCCTGATGAGCATGCCGCAGACCCCGCCGCGCGCCGGCACCGGCAACGGTCCCCAATTGCGCGCGACCGGCACCTGATACCAAGGCAAGTCCAGCCGCGATGCAACGCTGGCGCTTCACCGCCAGCCGACGTCAGCTTCGTGGACCGACATCGGAACGGCTCGCAAAATCCTCCCCTGTGGCGCCTTCGCGTAATCGCGCTGTCATCGAATTTTCCTAGCTCTTCGGTCGTACATTCGGGCGCGACTCGCCGCCGCCCCGGAGGAGATATTCATGACGATCCGAATCCCACGCCGCGCTTTCCATGCGCTCTCCCGCCGCCGCTTCCTGTCCACCGCGGCCGCAGCCGGCGTCAGCACGCTGGCCATGCCTTACCTCAGCCGCGCCGCCGACCGGCCGCAGATCACTCACGGTGTGCAGTCCGGCGATGTGAGCAGCGACGGCGGCGTGATCTGGTCGCGCGCCGACCGACCCGCGCAGATGCTGGTCGAGGTCGCCACATCAGACACGTTCAAGGACGCCCGCGCGCTGCCGCCGATCGCAGCGCTGCCGGAAAGTGACTACACGGCCAAGATGCTGGTCGAGAACCTGCCCGGCGGCCAGGATATCTTCTACCGCGTCAAATTCCGCGACTTGTCGCATCCCGACATCGAGAGCGAGCCGGTCGTCGGCCGCTTCCGTACCGCGCCCTCGGACAAGCGCGATGTCAGCTTCGTCTGGGGCGGCGACGTCGCCGGGCAAGGCTGGGGCATCAACCCGGACGACGGGGGCATGTTCACGTTCTCGACCATGAAAAAGCACCGGCCGGACTTCTTCATCCACTCCGGCGACACCATCTACGCCGACGGCGTGATCGCATCCGAGGTGAAGCTTTCCGACGGCAAGCTCTGGAAGAATCTCACCATCCCGGAGAAGGCCAAGGTCGCCGAGACGCTCGACGAATTCCGCGCCGCTCACAAATACAATTTCCTCGACGACAATGTCCGCGCCTTCAATGCCGAGGTGCCGATCTTCGTGCAGTGGGACGATCACGAGGTCACCAACAACTGGTCGGCCTCGAAGGATCTTCCAGCCGCCTACAAGGAGCGCAACATCCAGCTGCTGGCGGCGCGCGCCGCGCGCGCCTTCCACGAGATGTATCCGCTGCGCGAAAGCATTGTCGAGCCCGGTCGCGTCTATCGCAGCATCTCCTATGGTCCGCATCTCGACGTGTTCATGCTGGACGAGCGCTCCTATCGCGGTCCGAACAACCCGAATCAGCAGACCGAATACGGTCCCGATGCCTATTTCCTCGGCCCCGAGCAGATGCGCTGGCTGAAGCGGGCACTGTTGAACTCGCGCGCGACCTGGAAGGTGATCGCTTCCGACATGCCGCTCAGCCTGATCGTCTATGACGATGCCGCCAACAAACGCGGCTCTGAAGCGTTCGCGCAAGGTGACGGTCCGCCGCGCGGCCGCGAGCTCGAGATCGCCGAGATCCTCCGCTTCATCAAGACGGCGCCGATCCAGAACACGGTGTGGCTGACCGCCGACGTCCACTACGCCGCCGCGCATTACTACAATCCGGACAAGGCGCAATTCCAGGACTTCGAGCCGTTCTGGGAGTTCGTCTCGGGGCCGCTGCATGCCGGCACGTTCGGACCGAACGAGCTCGACAACACGTTCGGCCCCGAGGTGCGCTTCATCAAGGCGCCCGGCCTCGACAAGCAGAACCTGCCGCCGTCGGCGGGCATGCAGTTCTTCGGCCACGTCAAGATCGAAGGCGCCACCGGACAGATGACAGTGACCTTGCGCGATCGCGCCGACATCGCGCTGTGGTCGACCACGCTCGATCCGAAGCTGGAGTGAGTGCCGCCGACGATTTCTCCCGCGGCCGTCCTTCGAGACGCTCGCCTCCGGCGAGCTCCTCAGGACGAGGGCCTGTTTTGCGGCAAAATGACAGACCCTCATGGTGAGGGCGCGGCGAAGCCGCGCGTCTCCGGACGATGCTTCGCCGGGAGAACCATGAGGCCCGAAGCTACAGTCATATGCGATTGCCCTGCCGCTTGCCGGGAAAGGGAATTTAGTAGCGGTGCGATCAGCTCCGCTCGCTACGTCTTCCGCCGCAGCGCCGCTTCCAGTGCATCCGTCGGGCAAGGCTTCTGCAGCCGCGGCCGGTCGGAGAATTGCGCGGGCACGCGGTCGGCGTCATAACCGGTCGCAAAGGCGAACGGGATCTGCAGCGCAGCCAGCCGCTCAGCCACGGCGAAGCTATTGCCGCGCACCAGTCCGACATCGAGCAGCGCGAAATCCGGCGCGCGCTGCTCGATCATCACGAGCGCGTTCGCGACGTTGGCGGCAACACGCACGGTCGGCACGCCGAAGCCGAGGATCGTATCTTCGAGGCCGAGCGCGATGATCGGATCGTCCTCGACGATCAATATGTCCTGATAAAGCTCCGGCAAGCCGAGTTGCGAAGCGGTCATGAGCGGGGTTCCAGAGATGAAGGACGGCCCCCGCAGCCAGCGCCTTCGCACAAGCACGCCGGCGGGTTCCTGGAACGAAACCACCATACCAGAGTTCCCCTGTCGGTCCACTTCTGTACATAGCGTGAAACAAATCGACAGGGCCAACACTGAGCCAAGAGGGCGGAGAATGGCAATGCTGGGTCAGGGAGTGACGCCGCTCTCGCGCGAGCGGCCGTACAATAACTTGCTGCGCCGATTGAGCATGACCGACTATGCACTGCTCTCTCCGCATCTGGCCGAGGAGCAGACCTCGGCCGGGGACCTGCTGTACAACCCCGGCGACGACGTGCAGATCGTGCACTTTCCCTGCGGACCGGCCCTTGCCTCCTATCTGGTCGCGAACGAGGATGGGCGCGACGTCGAGACCATTCTGGTGGGGCGCGAAGGCGCGGTCGGCGGCATCGTCAGCCAGGGCTTTCTGCCCGCCTATACCCGCATCGTCGTCAAGTTCGCCGGCCCCTTCGTTCGTCTGCCCGTCACCAAGCTCGACGCTGCCAAGCTGCAGTCGAAGACCTTGCGCAGCGTGTTCGCGCGCTACGCCGACTGCATGCTGGCCCAGATGTTCCAGTCCACCGCCTGCAACGCGATCCATTCGATCGAGCAGCGCACGGCGAAATGGATCATCGCAGCCATGGAGCGGACCGATGGCGACCCGACCGTACCGTTGACCCACGAGCAGCTCGCCACCTTGCTCGGGGTCGGCCGCAGCTATGCCAGCCGCGTGCTCCAGACCTTCAAGGCCGAGGGCATCCTGGAGACCCGGCGTGGCGCGATCACGGTCCGCGATACGGAAGCCCTGAAGCGGCGCTCCTGCCTCTGCAACGAGGCCGTGAAAGGCCATTTCGAGGAGGTACTCCGCGGCGTCTACCCGAGCGAGCAGGCGGCGGCTGGCTGATCTGGCGGGAACCGACAGCCCGGCACAGGACTTCGCACGTCGGCGCACCAACCAGGATTGTCATTGATTGTCATTGTTTTTTGGTAGTTTCTGCCTATATTGCGGCGCAACGCGTCAGGTTTGCCCGGTCCTTTTGGCCGGGCTTCCTTTTTGAGGGCGGGATGCCCTCTCCGCCGCAGACCAGTTTCGCGAGCGCGCTCCATAGCTAAACAACTGATTTCCCTGCAGGAGCGCGCGCCGCCGGGGACAGAGCACGAGCTTAAGAAAGCTTAAAGAAGCAAGTCATGAACCTTCGCAACATCGCCATCATCGCCCACGTCGACCACGGCAAGACCACGCTCGTCGATCGCCTGCTGCAGCAATCCGGCACCTTCCGCGAGAACCAGAAGGTCGCCGAGCGCGCCATGGACTCCAACGACCTGGAGCGCGAGCGCGGCATCACCATCCTGGCGAAAGCGGCCTCGGTGCAGTGGAAGGACACGCGCATCAACATCGTCGACACCCCCGGCCACGCCGATTTCGGCGGCGAGGTCGAGCGCATCCTCAACATGGTGGACGGTGCGCTGGTGCTGGTCGACGCCGCCGAGGGTCCGCTGCCGCAGACCAAATTCGTGGTCTCCAAGGCGCTCAAGGTGGGGCTGAAGCCGATCGTCGTCATCAACAAGGTCGACCGCCCGGACGCACGGCCGACCGAGGTCATCAACGAGGTGTTCGATCTGTTCGCGGCGCTCGACGCCAGCGAGGAGCAGCTCGACTTCCCGATCCTCTACGGCTCGGCCAAGCAGGGCTGGATGGCCGACAGCCCGGACGGTCCGAAGGACCAGGGCATGCAGCCGCTGTTCGACCTGGTGCTGCGCCATGTGCCGGCACCATCGGTCGAAGAGGGGCCGTTCCGTATGATCGGCACCATCCTGGAAGCCAACAACTTCCTTGGACGCATCATCACCGGGCGCATCACCTCGGGCAGTATCAAGCCGAACCAGGCCGTGAAGGTGCTGAACGCCGAAGGCAAGGTTGTCGAGCAGGGTCGCATCTCCAAGATTCTGGCGTTCCGCGGTATCGAGCGCGTGCCGCTCGACGAGGCCGAAGCCGGCGACATCGTCGCCATCGCTGGCCTCAGCAAGGGCACCGTCGCCGACACCTTCTGCGACCCCACCGTCGAAACGCCGCTGCCGGCGCAGCCGATCGATCCGCCCACGGTGTCGATGTCTTTCATCGTCAACAACTCGCCGCTGGCGGGCACCGAGGGTGACAAGGTGACGAGCCGCATGATTCGCGACCGCCTGCTGCGCGAGGCCGAGGGCAACGTCGCGCTCCGCGTCGTCGAATCCGTCGACAAGGACGCCATGGAAGTGTCCGGCCGCGGCGAATTGCAGCTCGCGATCCTGATCGAGACCATGCGCCGCGAGGGCTTCGAGCTGTCGGTGTCGCGCCCGCGCGTCGTTCTGCAAAAGGACGAGGCCACCGGCCAGTGGCTGGAGCCGATCGAGGAGGTCGTGATCGACGTCGACGAAGAGCATTCCGGCGTCGTCGTGCAGAAGATGAGCGAACGCAAGGCCGAGATGATCGAGATGCGCCCGTCCGGCGGCAACCGGCTGCGGCTGGTGTTCTACGCGCCGACCCGCGGCCTGATCGGTTACCAGGGCGAACTGCTCACCGACACCCGCGGCACCGCGATCATGAACCGCCTCTTCCACGGCTACGCCCCGTACAAGGGCGAGATCGCCGGCCGCCGCAATGGCGTCCTGATCTCCAACGACCAGGGCGAGGCGGTGGCCTACGCGATGTTCAAGCTGGAAGACCGCGGCCCGATGATGATCGAGCCGGGTTGGAAGGTCTATCGCGGCATGATCGTCGGCGAGCACACCCGCGACAACGACCTCGAGATCAACGTGCTCAAGGGCAAGCAGCTCACCAACATCCGCACCACCTCGAAAGACGAAGCCGTCCGGCTGACGCCGCCGATCAGGATGACGCTGGAAAAGGCGCTCGCCTATATCGAGGACGACGAACTGGTCGAGGTGACGCCGAAATCGATCCGGCTGCGCAAGAAGCATCTCGACCCGAACGAGCGCAAGCGCGCCGAAAAGACCAAGGAAGCGGTGGCGTAAGCACGCTCCTGCTCCCTCCCCGCTTGCGGCCGGGCTGTCTCATATGGCCCAAGCAGGGTCGCGGCCTCATGGTTCGAGACGCGCGGCTTTGCCGTGCCCTCACCATGAGAGGCTACGATCTCACCGCAAAGATGGCCTCGTCCTGAGGAGCTCGCCGGAGGCGAGCATCTCGAAGGACGGCCGCGGGCGAGATCGTCCGGCCGCATTTACCCATATGCGATTGCCCTGCCGCTTGCGCGGCGAGGGAGCAATTGCCGCGACGCCTCGGCACCTTCAGCGCCGACGGCGATCGACCAACTCTCTCCTCGTCATTGCGAGGAGCGAAGCGACGAAGCAATCCAGAGGGCGGCCGTGGGAGGATTCCTGGATCGCGTCGCTACGCTCGCGCTGAGCGCGATTCGCGATCATCCCCCACCATCCGCAAGAATTCCCGCGCCGCCATCGTCTGGTGATGCTCCTTGTGACGCAGGCTGAAGAAATGCCGTTTGGGCAGCGGGATATTGGCGACAGCCAGCAGACCCGCCTTCAAGGCGCGGACCACGACCAGGCGCGAGATCACGGTCACGCCGGCACCCGCTTCGACCGCACCGCGCACCGCCTCGTTGGAGGGCAGATCGAACGCGACATCGAGCTCGCGTGGATCGACGCCGAGCTCAGCGAGCGCAGCCTCGAACACCGCCCGTGTCCCCGAACCCGCCTCGCGCAGCACCCAGCGCGCCGACCTCAGATCGCCGGCCGTGACCGACGATGCTCGGCACAGCGGGTGATCGGGCGGCCCGACCAGCACCAGTTCGTCATCCGCGACCGGCTGCGCCGCGAGCACGGGATCGTCGACATTGCCCTCGACGAAACCGAGGTCCGCCGAACCTTCGCGCACGCGCGCGGCCACCTGCTCGGTGTTGCCGATCGCGAGCGAGAGCGTGATCGCCGGATGCGCGGCATTGAACTTGTGAATGAAGGCGGGCAGCCAATAGCCGGCGATGGTCTGGCTCGCGGCCAGCGACAGCTGCCCCCGCCTTAGCCCGGCGAGATCGTCCAGCACAGCCTCTGCGCTCGCGACGCGGGCAAGGATGCTCCTGGCTTCGACGAGGAACGTCTTGCCGGCGGCGGTGAGCACGATCCGGCGGCCGACGCGGTCGAACAATTTGGTTTGATATCGCGCTTCGAGCGCGGCGACCGCCGCCGATGTGGCCGATTGCGTCAGGTTGAGGTCGCGCGCGGCTTGCGTGACATGCTCGCGGGTCGCGACCGCAACGAAGATCCTGAGCTGCTCGAGCGTCATGACGTCCTAACTTGTGAGCTTCACCAGCGTCAGGCTGAAGCTTGCGATGAAGACGAAGGCGAGCAGGCCGAGCGTGAGCGGCCGCAGGCCCTTGGCCTTCAGCTTGGCGAAATCGGTTTCCAATCCCATCGCGGCCAGCGCCATCGACAGCAGGAAGGTGGTCGCGGTCACGATGACGGTTCTGGCCTCCGCCGGAATGGTGACGATGCTGTTGATGCCGACCAGCGCGATGAAGCCAAAGATGAACCAGGGCAGCGGCGCCTTTGCACTGGCGTGAGCATGGCCGCCATGACGGGCGCGGCGCGCTGCCAGCAGGCCGAGCGTGATCACGACGGGCGCCAGCAGCATCACGCGGGCGAGCTTGGCGATGGTGCCGAATTCGCCGGCCTGCTGGCCCTGCTGGAAGGCGGCGGCCACCACTTGTGCGATCTCATGGATCGAGGCGCCGCTCCACAGACCATAGGCGTGGGCATCGAGGTGCAACAGCGCCGGCAACAGCGGATAGCTGAACATCGCGATCGAGCCGAACACGGTGACGCAGGCCACCGCATAGGCGACGTCCTCGTCGGGCGCACGGGTGACCGTGTTGGTGGCGATCACGGCCGAGGCGCCGCAGATCGAGGTGCCGGCCGCGATCAGTTCGGTCAGCTTGCGTTCGACGCCGAGCAGCCGCCCCATCCACACCGTGAACAGGAAGGTGCCGGTGAGGCTGAGCGCGATCACGAGAAGCCCGCGCGCGCCGACCTCCACCACCTGCTCGGCGGTGAGCTGCAAGCCGAGCAGCACGATGGCGAGCCGCAGCACCCGCCGGAGCGAGAAGGTGACGCCGGCCTTGGCCCGATGCGGCGTCCCGATCAGGTTGTGGAAGGCCATGCCGGCGACGATAGCCAGGATCATCGGACTGAACACCGCCAGGCCTGGAAGCTGGCGCAGGGAAAAGCCGGCGCCGGCGATCGCCGCCGAGAGCAGGAGGCCGGGCACCAGCGCCGGAATACCGTGCTGAAGGGGCGCGTGGACACGGAAGTCATGATGCGGAACGGCGGTGGGCGCATCGGCGGCGAGTTCGTGCGACGGGGCAGTCATGAAATAATCTCCCACGTGGGCGGCTGGGAGGAGAATTTCACACCCCTATCAATCGATCTAACGCATTATATCGGATAAACCGTTCGTTTCAATCGATTAATTATCACCTGCTATTCCAGCACCCGCGCCCGCAGCTCCGCATCCGGGATGAAGCACGCCTCGTATCTGCCGAAGATGCGATAGCGGTTGCGGGCGACCAGGCCGTAGACCACGTCGCGCAGCGGCTTGGGCACGGCGAACAGCACGCGCGTCCAGCACCAGCCGGGCAGGGTCGACAGCACCGTCAGCGCGGCATCGGATTTCAGGTGCGCCCTGCCGCCGTGCACGACGGCATTGGTGTCGGGATCATCAGGATCGATGCCGAACGCCTGCGCGAGGCGGGTGCCGTAGGCCGACTGGATCGGCGTGAACCGAAACCGCGCCTCGCGATCGCGCGCGATCACGAAACGAACCCAGCGCGAGCAGAACACGCAGACCCCATCGTAGAGGATCACGTCGTCATCGGGCCATTGCGTCATCATCGATTATCCAGTGTCGACAGCGCGACCAGCATCAGCACGATCGCGGGTCCTGTCTTGACCAGCGCGCCCAGCGGCTCGCGCCAGAGATCGGGCGTGAATATCGCGCAGCCGAGACGCATCGCGCATTCTAACCCCGAACCGCCCCACCGAATCAGCGGAGCTTTTTGAGGGCCAAGCCGCGTCACCGGTGCGGCCGGCATCTCCGGATCGCCCGGCTGTTGCCGAATCGTCCCTTTTCGGCACAGATTTCTCGTCCGGTGATGCAGAAAGTCCACAGGTTAACCGATCTTTAACGTTGGACCTTGAAGCGGCGCCGCCGACTTGCTTTGATCCCCTCATGAGCACAACCCTGATCGAAGTCCGTCCGGCCAAGGCTGCAGATGCGGCTGCGGTGGCGTCTGCCCATGACGAAGCCTGGCGCTCTGCCTATCAGGGTATCATCCCCGGCGCCGAGCTGGAAAAGCTGATCAATCGCCGCGGCCCGCAATGGTGGGACAGCGCGATCCGCAAGGGCAGCCGGGTCAGCGTGCTCGTGTTCAACGACAAGATCGCAGGCTATGCCAATTACGGCCGCAACCGCGCCCGCAGTCTGCATTTCGACGGCGAGATTTATGAGCTTTATCTGCGACCGGAATTTCAGGGGCTGGGGTTCGGTCGCCGCCTCTTCACGGCGGCCAAGCGCGACCTCGCACAAAGCGGCCTGAAGAGCATGGTGGTGTGGGCGTTGTCCGACAACGACCCCGCCACCGAGTTTTACCGCACCTTGGGCGGCCGGATGGTGGCGCGCTCGTCGGAGCGGTTCGGGCCGAAATCGCTCGACAAGGTTGCCTTCGCCTGGACCAATTGAGCTCCAGGCTCGGTTTCTGAGGCCATTACGCCTCGATCAAGTAAGCTTAAGCGCGGCTGCCGAACTCGACGCGTTGTGCGGCATCAAGTTGCTGTTGCAGAGCCGCAAATTTTTTGCGACTGCGAATGAGTGCGTTCGTCCTCTGAACGCCTGACCTTTACGTTCCAGTCCAACGGAGTCCTTCATGCGCATCGACGCCATCCCGATCGGGAAAGATCCGCCACGCGACGTCAACGTCGTCATCGAAGTCCCGGTGGGCGGCGAGCCGATCAAATACGAGCTCGACAAGGACGCTGGCACGCTGTTCGTCGATCGCTTCCTCTACACGGCGATGCGGTATCCGGGAAATTACGGATTCATCCCGCACACGCTCTCGAACGACGGCGACCCCTGCGACGTCCTGATCGCCAACACCCGCGCCATCGTGCCGGGCGCCGTGATGAGCGTCCGCCCGGTCGGCGTGTTGCTGATGGAAGACGAGGCCGGCGGCGACGAGAAGATCATCGCGGTGCCGTCGTCGAAGCTGACCCAGCGCTACGACAAGGTGCGCACCTATAGCGACCTGCCGGACATCACGCTGGCGCAGATCCAGCACTTCTACGAGCACTACAAGGACCTCGAACCCGGCAAATGGGTCAAGGTGCTGCGCTGGGGCTCGGCCGACGATGCGCATCAGCTGATCACCGAAGGCATCGCCCGGGCGAAGGCTGCGAAGAAGTAGTCCCTCTGCGCGCTCGCGGTGTGAGTGAGTTGCGCTTCGATCGCAACGGCGATGGACTTCGCCGCAGGCTTTGAGCAAAGTCGACGACGCCGCAGGCGAAGCTTGCGGCGTCGTTTTGCTTTGAGGGTAAACGCGATGCGACGGCTGCCCAGGATCGTCAGAAACGTCGTTCTTCTCGTGCTGGTCGCGATCATCGCCGTGCTCGCGATCGTCGCCTTCAATACGCAACGCCAAGGTTCGCGCCAGCTTCAGGTGACGGCGCTGCCGAAAGTCTCGATCGACGGAGAGGCCGCGGCGAACCGGCTTGCCGCAGCCGTCCGCTTTCGCACCATCTCCAGCTATGACGATCCCGAGCAGAATGCGAATGCGTTTGCAGGGCTGAAGGCGCATATCGAAGCGAGCTTCCCTGCATTTCATGCGGCCGCCAAGCAGGAGGTGGTCGCGGGTCACAGCCTGCTCTACACGTGGCAAGGCAGCGATCCCGCCGCCAAGCCGATCGCATTGCTCGCGCATCAGGACGTGGTGCCGATCGCGCCGGGCACGGAAGGCGATTGGAGCGAGCCGCCATTTTCCGGGAGCATCAAGGACGGCTTCATCTGGGGCCGCGGCGCCTGGGACGACAAGGGCAATCTCTACGCAATGCTCGAAGCGGCGGAAGCGCTGGCGAAGGCCGGCTTCAAGCCGAAGCGCACGGTCTATTTTGCGTTCGGTCACGACGAGGAGGTCAGCGGCACCCGAGGCGCCAAGGCGATCGCCGCCTTGCTGGCCTCGCGCAATGTGCGACTCGACTTCCTGATCGACGAAGGCCTCCTGATCTCCGAGGGCGGCATCAAGGGGCTCACGAAGCCGGCCGCACTGGTCGGCGTCGCCGAGAAGGGCTATGCGACTTTGCTCCTGAAGGCGAAGGCGACGCCTGGCCATTCCTCGATGCCGCCGCATGACACCGCAATCGGGATGATGAGCGCGGCGCTGGCGAAGCTCGAGGCCAACCGTCTGCCGATGCGGATCGACGGCGCGGTCGGCGAGATGTTCGCAACGCTCGCGCCGGAGATGACCGGGTTCAACCGCGTCGCCTTGTCCAATCTCTGGCTGTTCAGGCCGCTCTTGCTCCGCGAGTTCGAAAAGAGCGGTGTGACGGAAGCGATGGTGCGCACCACCACCGCACTCACGATCTTCAACGCCGGCGACAAGGATAACGTGCTGCCGGGCGTTGCGTCCGCCACGGTGAATTTCCGCCTGCTGCCGGGCGATACGCAGGGCAGCGTCATCGAGCATGTCACGCGGACCATCGCCAATGATCGCATCGCGATCGACCCGGTGCCGAGCAACACCGAGCCGCCGCCGGTCACATCGAGCGCGTCGCCGTCCTATCAGCTGATGAACCGTACCATCCGCGAGGTCTTTTCCGATGCCGTCGTGGCGCCCGGCCTGATGGTCGGCGGCACCGACTCGCGGCATTATGGCGGGGTCGCCGACAACATCTTCCGCTTCTCGCCGCTGCGCGCGACCAACGAAGACCTCAAGCGCTTCCACGGCACCAATGAGCGGCTCTCGATCGACGGATATGCCGACATGATCCGCTTCTATCGCCGGCTGCTGGAGGCGAGCGCGGGATGATGCAAACTTGGACGTGAACGACGGCACGAAGCGCCGTCTCGGGCGCCGTTTACGGGTTCTTAGCCATCCGGCTTTACGCTGTTGTGATCATTCGCGCGCGAGGCACGGGCGCGTTGGAGGATCCGATGGCAGAACGTCAAAGGGGCGAGCGCGTCGTCTTCGAGCGCGGTATCCCCGCCTTCATGATGGGCATCGACGGCACCTGGCGGCGCAATTGCACCATCGAGGACGTCTCCGAGACCGGCGCCAAGCTGACGGTCGAGGGTTCGGTCGAGGGTCTGCACCTGAAGGAGTTCTTCCTGCTGTTGTCCTCGACCGGCCTCGCCTACCGCCGCTGCGAACTCGCCTGGGTCAATGGCGACCAGATCGGCGTCAATTTCCTGAAGCTCGGCGATCGCAAGAAGAAGTCGAACCGCCGCGCGGCCGAGGACGCCTAAAATCCGGCCCTTTGGCAGTCGAACTCAGCTAGGCCTCGGACCCTTGTCCGTCGCATAATCGTCATCGCGGCTCGCTATCGCAGCGGGGGTCGAGACGATTCACGCCCTTACGTGGTATGATTCGCTACAAGGTTGTTACTGCTTCGAGACGCCGAAAGATGCCAGTCAAGCCGCACAAAGCCATGGTTCTCGCCGCCGGTCTGGGCCTGCGCATGCGCCCGCTGACGGACACCATGCCCAAGCCGCTCGTGCGCGTCGCCGGCCGGCCGTTGCTCGACCACGTGCTGGACCGCCTGGCGGATGCCGGCGTGAGCGAGGCGGTCGTGAACGTGCATTATCTGCCCGACCAGATCATCGATCATGTCGCGCCCCGCAAGGCGCCTCGCGTCATCATCTCCGACGAGCGCGATCAGGTGCTCGGCACCGGCGGCGGCGTGGTGAAGGCGCTGCCGCTGCTCGGCTCCGAGCCCTTCTTTCACGTCAACTCCGATACGATGTGGGTCGAGGGCGTGCGACACAACCTGACCCGGCTTGCCGACGCCTTCGATCCGGAACGGATGGACATCCTGCTGCTGATGGCGCCGACCGCAAACTCGATCGGCTATAGCGGTCCGGGCGATTATTCGATGCTGCCCGACGGCGCCCTGCGCAAGCGCCGGGAGCATCAGGTCGTCCCCTTCGTCTATGCTGGTGCGGCGATCATCTCGCCCGCGATCTTCGACGGCGCGCCCGACGGCGCGTTCTCGCTGACCAGGAGTTTCGACCAGGCCAATGAGCAGGACCGGCTGTTCGGCCTGCGCCTCGACGGCGTCTGGATGCATGTCGGCACACCTGACGCGGTCGCCGCCGCCGAAGACGCGCTGCTGGAGAGCGCGGCGTAGTTCGGGCCCCGCAGCAAGCTCCGCTGCCGTCCGACGGGACGAAGCCATAAGATAGTTGCTGGTAATTGCTGTCATGGCCGGGCTTGTCCCGGCCATCCACGTCTTTGCCACCGCACCACATGGCAGGCGTGGATGCCCGGGCATGACGACCTTTTTCCAGAAGACGCTGCCTATGCCGCTCGGCAGTTTGCTGCCTATCTGAACCGATCAATAAGCGTAGAAGCGCCAATTCATGAAGCACGTTCAATGCGATCGTGCCGATGAGGCTTGCTGCTCAAAATATAACTTCTGTTTTTCAGAAATAGATGTTATATTGCTCGCATCCCGACTCGGAGCGAGGGGCGTACGCGTCGTCACGGACGTTGAGTGCGGGATGCGATGGACGTGTCGCTGCCGGAAGACGAACGGCCACGATGCGGACGGCGAAATCGCGTGGTCCTGACACCCCGACGCTGGTGTCCCGCGCAACGCGCCTCGGCGCGTTGTCGCGGACGCGACGAAGCTTTCGCTTCGCGCGGATATGGTGGCCAACAAGCCCGGCGCACCAGGGAGATCGCGTATAAGCCGTAACCCATTCGCGCGGGGAAGGCCGGTGCTATCCGGCTGTACCTGTGGTTCCTGCCCCGTGCACTTTTCACGCACGGGGGCCACGGGCATCAGCCGATGCCCGGCCTTCCCTGCGCCCTCCCGCTGAGGGCGACGAATTAGCAGAGCTCGGACGCGCCATGCGCCGCGAGAGCGCGACCGCATATCTATGCAACAATGGCTGCAGCGACCTCGATCCAACCTCGCCGCGAGCCAACGGGCCTCATGGTTCTCCCGGCGATGCGTAGCATCGTCCGGAGACGCGCCGCGAGCGGCGTCCTCACCATGAGGGTCTGAAATGCTGCCGCGAATCAGCCCTCGTCCCGAGGAGCCCGCCGGAGGCGGGCGTCTCGAAGGACGGCCGCACGGGCCGGTCCGCCACGCGCCACGGCGGTACCGAGCGCTTGGCTATCAACACCCATCCACAGCCCGCGCATGACCGTGGGCCGATCGCTCCCTATATAGACGCGTAGGACAACGAATCGGCCGGCATGCGCGTCTATACCGTTCCCATCTCAGCGCCGTTCCTGCGCACCGTGATCGCCGCGCTGATCGACGGCCGGCTGGTCGACGGCTTCGAGGCGCGCACCGATCCGGCGCGGCTGGCGAGCGCCACGCTGTACCTGCCGACCCGGCGCTCCCTGCGCGTGGCGCGCGAGGTGTTCCTCGAGGAACTTGCGACCGATGCCGCGGTGCTGCCGCGACTGGTCGCGCTCGGCGACATCGACGAGGACGAGCTCGCCTTCGCCGAGGACGGCGAGTCCTTTACCGGCACGGCGCCGCTGGAGATTCCGGACCGGCTCGGCGAGCTCGATCGCCGCCTCACCCTGGCCCGGTTGGTTGCGGCCTGGGCCAAGACGCCGGTCTCGGCGCCGCTGGTTGTCGGCGGTCCGGCCTCCACGCTCGCGCTCGCCGGCGACCTCGCCCGGCTGATCGACGACATGGTCACGCGCGGCATCTCCTGGGATGCGCTCGACGGCCTGGTGCCGGATCAGCTCGATCGCTATTGGCAGCATTCCCTGGAGTTCCTGCGCATCGCGCGCACCGCGTGGCCGGCTTACCTCGAAGAGATCCAGCGCATCGAGCCGGCGGCGCGGCGTGATCTTCTGATCGCGGCGGAAGCCGCGCGGCTGACCGCCAATGCTGACGGCCCCGTCGTCGCGGCCGGTTCGACCGGCTCAATGCCGGCAACTGCGAAGTTCCTGCAGGCGGTGGCGAAGCTGCCCTATGGCGCGGTGGTGCTGCCGGGGCTCGACACCGATCTCGATGAGGCGGCCTGGCGCGCGATCGGCGGCGCCAAACCGACTAACAAGCCAACAAACAACACGAGCAAGGATGCGACGCTGGACGTCGCGGTCCGCGCCCACCCCTCCTTCAACCACCCGCAATATGCGATGCAGATGCTGCTGCGCCGCTTCGGCATCGAGCGGCGCGACGTCATCAGGCTCGCCCATCCCGCGCGCGGCGGGCGCGAGGTGCTGATCTCGGAGGCCATGCGTCCGTCGGAAGCGACGGCGGCCTGGCATGAGCGGCTGCAACAGTTCGACGTCGCCGCGAACATCGCCTCCGCAATGGATAATCTCGCCGTCGTCGCTGCGCCGAATCCGGAGATGGAGGCGCTGGCGATCGCGATTGCGATGCGTGAGGCGCGGCATCTCGGGAAATCGGCGGCGCTGGTGACGCCGGACCGTGCGCTGGCGCGGCGGGTGATGGCTTCACTGTCGCGCTGGCATCTGACCTTCGACGATTCCGGCGGCGATGCGCTGCTGGAAACGCCCGCCGGCATTTTCGCGCGCCTTGCAGCCGAAGCTGCCGCGAAGGGGCTGGAGCCGCCGACCTTGCTGGCGCTGCTCAAGCATCCGCTGTGCCGGCTGGGCAGCGCCTCGGGCGCGTTCAGGGGAGCGATCGAGACGCTGGAATTGGCCGTACTCCGCGGCACCAGGCCGCAGCCGGGCACGGCGGGCCTGGCGCGCGACTTCGCGCGCTTCCGCGACGAGCATGCCAAGCTGCACCAAGGCGAGGCGTCTTCGCTGCATCCAGCCGAACAGCGTGCACGGCTGTCTCCGCAGCAGCTCGATCGCGCGCAAGGTCTGATCGAGCGCCTGCAGAAGGCTCTGGCTCCGCTGGAGAACCTGAACTCGCCCAAGCCCTATGACTTCGCCGAGCTCGCCGCGCGCCATCGCGAGGTGCTGGTAGCGGTGTCGCGCGACGATCTCGGCCTCAGCGTCGCCTTCGCCGAGCGCGACGGCAGCGGCCTCGCACGGTGCTTAGACGATCTGCTCAAATCGGGCGAGCGCTGCGGCGTGATGCTTCCGCTGTCCGACTATCCCGAGGTGTTCCAGACCGCATTCAGCGATCGCGCAGTGCGCCGCCCGGAACGACATGGTGCCCAGCTGCAGATCTACGGCCCGCTAGAGGCGCGGCTGATGCAGGCCGATCGCGTCATCATCGGCGGGCTGATCGAGGGCGTGTGGCCGCCGGCGCCGCGCATCGATCCCTGGCTCAGCCGCCCGATGCGGCATCAGCTCGGCCTTGATCTGCCCGAACGGCGCATTGGCTTGTCGGCGCACGACTTCGCGCAACTGCTGGGCAGCCCCGAGGTGATCCTGACCCACTCCGCCAAGGCCGGCGGCGCGCCCGCGGTCGCTTCGCGCTTCCTGCACCGGCTGGAGGCGGTCGCTGGCGGCGATCATTGGCGCGCGGCCGAAGTGCGCGGCGAGATCTATGTGCGCTACGCCGAGGCGCTGGACCAGCCTGCCGACGTCCGGCCGATCCCGCAGCCGGCGCCGAAGCCGCCGCTGGCGGCGCGACCCACGCGCATGTCGGTCACCGCGATCGAGGACTGGCTGCGCGATCCCTACACGATCTTCGCGCGCTACATCCTCAAACTCCAGCCGCTCGATCCCGTCGACATGCCGCTGTCCGCGGCCGATCGCGGCTCGGCGATCCACCAGGCGATCGCTGAGTTCACGGAGAACTTTGCGCAGGCGCTGCCGCCGGATCCGGCGCGCACGCTGCGGCTGATCGGCGAGAAGCATTTCGCCCCGCTGATGGAACGGCCCGAAGCGCGCGCGCTGTGGTGGCCGCGCTTCCAGCGCATCGCCACCTGGTTCGCGGCATGGGAAAGCGCGCGGCGCGAGCACGTCGAACAGCTCACCGCCGAGATCCGCGGCGAGATCGGGATTCCGCTCGGGCCGGACAGGACCTTCACGCTGTCAGCTCGCGCCGACCGCATCGAGCGCCGCAGCGACGGCTCGTTCGCGATCCTCGACTACAAGACCGGACAGCCGCCGACCGGCAAGCAGGTCCGCATGGGACTGTCGCCGCAGCTCACGCTGGAAGCTGCGATCCTGCGCGAGGGCGGCTTCGAGGGGATGCCCGCCGGCAGCCTGGTCGGCCAGCTCGCTTACGTCAGGCTCTCCGGCAACAATCCGCCGGGCGAGGAGCGCGTGCTCGAACTGAAGATCAACAAGGGCGATGCGCCGCAGCCGCCTGATGCCGCCGCACGCGAGGCGCGCGACAAGCTCGAAGCGCTGATCCGCAGCTTCGAGGACGAGAACCAAGCCTACACCTCGTTGAACCTGTCGATGTGGGCGACCCGCTACGGCGCCTATGACGATCTTGCGCGCATCAAGGAGTGGTCGGCGGCCGGCGGATTGGGGATCGAGGAATGGTGAAGGCGCCGCGCCCGATTCCTGCTGCCGTACGCGAAGCGCAAACCCGCGCCTCGAACCCGGCGGCGTCGGCCTTCGTGTCGGCCAATGCCGGCTCGGGCAAGACTCATGTGCTGGTCCAGCGCGTGATCCGGCTGCTGCTCGAAGGCGTGCCGCCGGAGAAGATCCTCTGCATCACCTTCACCAAGGCTGCCGCCGCCAACATGGCCGAGCGCGTGTTCTCCACGCTGGGACATTGGGTAACGCTCGACGACAGCGCGCTCGACGATGCGATCAAATCCACCGGCATTCCGCACCCGAATGCCCAGCTCCGTGCCGCCGCCCGCAAACTGTTCGCGAGCGCGCTGGAGACGCCGGGCGGGCTGAAGGTGCAGACCATCCACGCGCTGTGCACGCGGCTTCTGCAGCAGTTTCCGTTCGAGGCGAACGTGCCGGCGCGGTTTACGGTGCTCGACGAGCGCGACCAGACCGAGATGATGGAGCGCGCCAACTTGAAAGTGCTGCTCGATGCGGCGCGTGCACCTGACAGCGCCGTCGGCCGTGCGCTTCAGGTCGCGATGGCGAGCGCCGCCGACGTGACCTTCAAGGACGTGGTGCGCGAGGCGTGCCTGAGCCGCGATCATTTCATGGCGTGGACGGATGGCGCAGGCCATGTCGATCTCGCCGCGGCGCAGTTGTCGCAGGCGCTCGGCGTCAGCGCCGATGAGACGATCGAGCACATCGAGCGCGACATCCTCGACGGCCCCAATCTGCCGCGCGCCGATTGGCTGCAAATCGCGGCGCAGCTCGACGGGGGCGCCAAGACCGAGCAGAAGCAGGCGGATCAGTTGCGCGCAGCGCTCGCCTACTCCGGCAGCGACCAGGTCGATGAATATCTCTGCGTCTTCCTGACGGATGAGAAGCAGCCACGCAAATCGCTGCTGACCAAGAAGTTCGCGGATGCCAATCCTGCTCTCGCCGCGCTGTTCGAGGCCGAGGCGGGCCGGCTCGACGTCCTGATCGAGAAGCGCCGCGCGGCGGTCATGCGCGACCGCACGGATGCGCTGCTGCGGATCGCCACATCGGCTGCCGCGAACTACCGGCGCGAGAAGCAGGAGCGCGGCCTTCTCGACTACGACGATCTGATCGACAAAACCCTGGCGATGCTCAACCGCGTCTCCGCCGGCTGGGTGCATTACAAGCTCGACCGCGGCGTCGATCACGTTCTGATCGACGAGGCGCAGGATACGAGCCCGCGGCAGTGGGAGATCGTCGCCCACATCATCGAGGAGTTCACGGCCGGCGAAGGCGCACGCGACGGCCTTGTCCGCACCGTCTTTGCGGTCGGCGACGAGAAGCAGTCGATCTTCTCGTTCCAGGGCGCCGCCCCGCATGAGTTCGACGCGCGGCGGCGGCAGCTGCAGCAGCGCTTCACCGAGGCCGGTCTGACCTTCGATCCGGTGTCTTTCACCTATTCGTTCCGCTCGGGGGCGACCGTGCTGCACGCGGTCGATCACGTGTTCCGCGATCCGCAGGTCTATCGCAGCATCCATTCGCCCGACATCGGCTATCCCATCCATAACTCGCTGGCGGATGCGGGTCCGAGCCTGGTCGAGCTCTGGAGCCTGTGCGAGCGTGACGACACCAAGGACATCGAGGGCTGGCGGGCGCCGTTCGACGGCGTCGCGGTGACGAGCCCCGAGGTCAAGCTCGCCAGGCGCATCCAGGTCGAGATCAAGCGCCTGATCCGCGATGGCGCCATGACCGGGCATGAGGGCGCGCGGCGTCGCCTGAGCTATGGCGACATGCTGATCCTGGTGCGCCGGCGCGGCAACGCCTTCGATGCGGTGATCCAGGCGCTGAAGCATGCCGGCATTCCGGTCGCCGGCGCCGACCGGCTGAAGCTGACCGAGCACATCGCCATCATCGACCTGATGAACCTCGCCGACGCGCTGCTGCTGCCCCAGGACGATCTGGCGCTGGCGACTGCGCTGAAGAGCCCGCTGTTCGGGCTGACCGACGACGATCTCTTCACCTTGGCGTGGCAGCGCAAGGGATCGTTGCGCGAGGCGCTGGCGGCGCATGCGGCCTTGGACGAACGCCTGCAGCGCGCTCTGCGGCGGTTGCAGCAATGCGAGCGCCGCGCCAGGGAAGAGACCCCGTTCGCCTTCTATGCCTGGCTGCTCGGCGGCGACGGCGGCCGCAAGCGCATCCTGGCGCGGCTCGGCCATGAGGCCAATGACGCGCTCGACGAATTCCTCGAACTCGCGCTGTCCTATGAGCGGAAGGCGCCGGCCTCGCTGCAGGGTTTCATGGCCTGGCTGCGCGCCGCCGACACCGAGGTGAAGCGCGACATGGAGATCTCGCGCGACGAGGTGCGGGTGATGACGGTGCACGGCGCCAAGGGGCTTGAGGCCTCGGTGGTCTTCCTGGTCGATACGACGTCCTCGCCCTCGGACACCCAGCGGCTGCGCCTGATCCATGTGCCCTATGGCGAGAAGGAGATCGTGGTCTGGGCCGGCCGCAAGGCCGACGACCCCAGGCCGGTGACAGCGGCCCGCGCCAAGATGCTGCAGGACACCGAGGATGAATATCGCCGCCTGCTCTATGTCGCCATGACCCGCGCCGCCGACCGGCTCATCATCGGCGGCTGCATGCCCGGCAACATGAACAATGTCCGCCCCGGCAGCTGGTACGATCTGATGGCGCGCGGGCTGGAGGCGGCAGGTCTTCAGGTGCAGACGATCGAAACCCCGGACGGACCGGTGAAGCGCTATCTCAGCGCCGAGGATATCGCGATTTCTGGCGGCGCCGAGGAGCGGCGCGAGGCCAACCGGCCGGTTGAGCTGCCATCCTGGCTGCGCACCGAAGCAGCGGAGGCGCCCGCTGCGGACGTGGTGCTGCGGCCCTCTGACGCGACGCCCGATGACGGACGCCCGGTCAAGGCGGCCGAGACGATCATGGCGCGGAGCGAGGCGATGCAGCGCGGCACGCTGGTGCACCGGCTGCTGCAATCCTTGCCCGACGTGACGCCGGCGCGGCGCCGCGAGGCAGCCTTGAAATATCTGGCGCGCAATGCGGCCGACTGGCCTGAGGACGAGCGCGAGAAGCTGGCGACGCGCGTGCTCGGGGTGATCGAGGAGCCGCGCTTTGCTGCCGTGTTTGCCGCCGGCAGCCGTGCGGAGGTCTCGATCGTGGGGCGGTTGAGCCAGGAGGGCCAGCCCGCGGCCCTGGTGTCCGGCCAGATCGACCGCTTGGTGGTGACCGATGCCGAGGTCCTGATCGTCGATTTCAAGACCAACCAGAGCCCGCCGGCCGGTCTGGCCGAGGTGCCGCCCGCCTATGTCCGCCAGCTCGCGCTGTACCGCGCCGTGCTGCGCCAGCTGTACCCCCACCGCGCCATCCGCGCCGCCCTGCTCTGGACCGAAACCCCTGAATTAATGGAGCTTTCCGCCTCCGCTTTGGACGCGGAACTGCTATCCCCCCACGTCTGAGTGAGCAAGCTTGACCCCGCAACAGACCGTTCATAGCTTTGCTGTCACGATTATGGGCGCGAATCTCCGCGCCGTTCTCCAACCAAACGAGGTATTCCCATGGCCGTTGGCAAGGTTTCCGATGCCGATTTCGACACCGAGGTGCTGAAGGCGAACGGCCCTGTGGTCGTCGACTTCTGGGCCGAGTGGTGCGGCCCCTGCCGCATGATCGCCCCGGCGCTGGATGAGATCGCGGGCGCGATGGGCGACAAGGTCAAAATCGTGAAGCTGAACGTCGACGAGAGCCCGAAGACGGCCTCCAAATACGGCGTGATGTCGATCCCGACCCTGATGATCTTCAAGGGCGGCGAAATGGCCTCCCGCCAGGTCGGCGCGGCGCCGAAGGCCAAGCTGCAGCAGTGGATCTCGACCGCGGTCTGAGCCCTCCGGGTTTAAGATTTTTCGAGAACGGCCGGCGAAATCGCCGGCCGTTTGCGTTGAGAGGGGGAGTTTGCCGCGTTTTGAGCGTTTGCCCACCATGCCCGCCCGCCCCCGCAGATCCCTCTCCCGCCATCCCGATTTGCAGGCCATGGAGGCGCGCTCGGTCGACGCCATCCCGCGCGGGAAGGAGTGGCAATACGAGCCGAAATGGGACGGCTTCCGTTGCCTGTTGTCGCGCAATGGCGACGAGGTAACGATGCAGTCGAAGGCCGGCGAGGACCTGACGCGCTATTTTCCCGAGGTGGTTGCGGCGGCGCGGGAATTGAAAGTGCAGAAATTCGTGCTCGACGGCGAGCTGGTCGTGCCGCATGGCAAGACCTTCTCGTTCGACGATCTGTTGCAGCGGATCCATCCCGCCGCCAGCCGGGTGACGAAGCTGTCGCAGGAGACGCCCGCGCTGTTCATTGCTTTCGATCTGCTGGCCACGGCCAAGGATGGCGAACTGGCCGAGCATCCTCTGGACGAGCGGCGGCCGGCCTTGGAAGCCTTTGCCAACGCCAATTTCAAAAACCATGCGACCTTTCGCCTGTCGCCGGTCACGACCAGCTTCGCCACCGCCGAGAGATGGCTGGCGCGCTCCGGCGCCGGCTCGGATGGCGTGATCGCCAAGCGCATCGACCAGCCCTATCAGGCCGGCAATCGCGACGGCATGCAGAAGATCAAGCGCTTCCGCAGCGCCGATTGCGTGATCGGCGGCTTCCGCTACGCGACCAACAAGGGCGGCAATGGCCAGAAGGTGGTCGGTTCATTGCTGCTCGGGCTGTACGACGACGAAGGGCTGCTGCACCACGTCGGCTTCACCTCCGCGATCAAAAAGGAAGACAAGCCGGCGCTGACCGCGAAGCTGGAGGCTTTGATCGCACCACCGGGTTTTACCGGCAATGCGCCGGGCGGCCCGAGCCGCTGGTCCACCGAGCGATCGACGCAATGGTGCCCGCTGAAGCCGAAGCTCGTGATCGAGGTTTGCTACGATCATTTTTCCGGCGACCGCTTTCGCCACGGCACCTCGATCCTGCGCTGGCGCCCCGACAAGGCCCCGCGACAATGCACCTTCGATCAGCTGAAGCAGAAGGCCGCAGATCCGATGAAGCTGCTCGCATGAGCTTAAGTGGGAGGCGTGCCGTTGATCGCCAGCACATGGCCGGCGAGATAGAGCGAGCCAGTGATCAGGATGCGCGGCGGCACCTCGTAGGCGAGGCGCGCGATGCTCGCGAGCGCCGCTTCGACCCCGGCGGCAATCTCGACCCGCATGCCGAGCACGCGCGCGGCATCGGCCAGATCGGAAGGCGTCATCGCCTTGTCCTGACCGGGGATCGGCACGACAATGATGTGGCGTGTCAGGCCGGCAAAATTGGCCAGAAAAGCACGCGCGTCCTTGTTGGCCATCATGCCGACGATGACCACCAGCGGTCGCGACACCCGCTCCTCGAGATCGCCGAGTGCAGCCGCGACCACGCGACCGCCTTCGGCATTGTGACCGCCGTCCAGCCAGATCTCGGAGCCCTGTGGCCCGAGCACAGGCAGCGCGCCGGTCGACAGGCGCTGCATCCGCGCCGGCCACTCGGCCCCGGTAATACCCGCTTCGAACGCCTTGGTCGGAAGCTTGAACCTGTCGATGGCGCGCAAGGTCGCGATCGCCAGCCCCGCATTGTCGAACTGGTGCCGACCGAACAGTCTTGGCGCGGGGAGATCGAGCAAGCCACGATCGTCCTGATAGACCAGCCGGCCGCGCTCGACATTGACATGCCAGGCCTCACCAGCCGCAAACAGCGGCGCACGCATGCGTTTCGCCTGCTGTTCGATCACGGCCAGCGCCGACGGCTCCTGCTCGGCCGAGATCACCGGGCAGCCGCGCTTGATGATCGCAGCCTTCTCGCCGGCGATCGATGCCAGATCGGTGCCGAGAAAATCCATATGATCCATGCTGATCGGCGTCAGCACGCTGGCCGCCGGCTGCTCGATCACATTGGTGGAGTCGAGCCGGCCGCCAAGACCGACCTCGAGCAGCACGACGTCGGCCGGATGCTTGGCAAACAGCACAAACGCAGCGACGGTCTTCACCTCGAAAAAGGTGATCGGCGCGCCCGCGTTGACCCGCTCGCATTGCTCAAGCGCATCACGCAATTCATCGTCACCGACCAGGACGCCGCCACCGACGCGGCCCAGCCGATAGCTTTCGTTGATGCGCACAAGCCAGGGCGAAGTGAAGACGTGCACCCGCAGGCCCGCGGCCTCCAGCATCGCCCGCAGATAGGCGACGGTCGAGCCTTTGCCGTTGGTGCCGGCGACATGGATCACCGGCGGCAGCTTGCGCTCGGGATGGCCAAGCTGCGCCAGCAGCCGATGCATGCGATCCAGCCCGAGATCGATCTGGCTCGGATGCAGAGCCGAGAGCCGCGCGATCAGCTCGTCGGGCGAACAGGTCTGCTGGGACGCCGGATCGTTCACGCAGCCGGCGCGCCCGCGGTCGCCTCGGAAGAGACGACCGTCTTCTCAGGCGGTGGCAGCTGCGCCATCGGCTTGGTGGGCTCGATGGCCGGCGATTTGGTCAGCAGCCGGCAGAGCCGCGCCAAAGTCGGGCGCAGGTCGTGACGATGCACGACCATGTCCACCATGCCGTGGTCGCGGAGATATTCGGCACGCTGGAAGCCTTCGGGAAGCTTCTCGCGGATGGTCTGCTCGATCACGCGCGCACCGGCGAAGCCGATCAGAGCGCCGGGCTCGGCGATCTGAACGTCGCCGAGCATCGCATAGGAAGCCGTGACGCCGCCGGTGGTCGGATTGGTCAGCACCACGATGTAGGGTTGCCGCGCCTCGCGCAGCATCTGCACGGCCACGGTCGTGCGCGGCATCTGCATCAGCGACAGGATGCCCTCCTGCATGCGAGCACCGCCGGAAGCCGCGAACACGATGAACGGCGATTTCTTCTCAACTGCGAGCTCGAGCCCGCGCACGATGGCTTCGCCCGCGGCCATGCCGAGCGAGCCGCCCATGAAATCGAAATCCTGCACGGCGATCACCGTACCCATGCCCTCGAGCTTGCCGTAGCCGACCTTGACGGCATCGTTCAGGCCGGTGCGGGCGCGTGCATCCTTGATGCGATCGGCATAGCGACGCTCGTCGCGGAATTTCAGCGGGTCAGGCGTGACTTCGGGAAGCGCGACGTCGAACCAGGTCTCGTTGTCGAAGATTGATTTCAGGCGCGCAACCGCGCCCATGCGCATGTGATAGTTCGAGCCGGGGATGACGAACTGGTTGGCCTCGACGTCCTTGTAGAACACGAGCTGTCCGGAATCCGGGCACTTGATCCACAGGTTCTCCGGCGTCTCGCGCCGCAGGATGCTGCGGATCTTCGGCCGGACCACATTGGTAAGCCAGTTCATGTGTCGCTCCGTATGGCGCTCGCAAACATATATGGCGGTGAGTTCTTGGCCCGGCAAGCCGCCGCCTACGGCGGCAGCGCAGCCGGACAACAGCTATTCTGCGGCTTGTTTCGCGCCGTGCACGCCTTGCGCGAGTGCTGCGGCCAGATCGGCCACGGCGCCCACCGTCTTCGCGGTCGCGCGCCCCTCCGCGTCCAGGCTGCTGCGCACCGCATCCACCAGAGCCGTGCCCACGACGGCGCCATCGGCATGTTGGGCAATCGCCCGCGCCGCTTCAGGGGTGCGGATGCCGAAGCCGACGCAGACCGGCAGCGCCGTATGTCCCTTGATCCGGGCCACGGCGGCACCGACCGACTTCGCATCGGCCGAGGCCGCGCCGGTGATGCCGGTGATCGAGACGTAGTAGACGAAACCCGATGTGTTCGCGAGCACCGCCGGCAAGCGCTTGTCGTCGGTGGTCGGAGTCGCGAGGCGAATGAAGTTGAGCCCGGCCTTGAGCGCCGGCACGCACAATTCATCGTCCTCTTCCGGCGGAAGGTCCACGATGATCAAGCCGTCCACGCCCGCCGCTTTCGCGTCGGCCAGAAACGGCTCGACGCCGTAAATGTAGATCGGGTTGTAGTAGCCCATCAGCACGATCGGCGTGGTATCGTCGCTTTCGCGGAAGCTGCGCACCAGGGCGAGCGTCTTGCGCAAGGTCATGCCGCCTTTCAGCGCGCGCAGGCCTGCGGCCTGGATCGAGGGGCCATCGGCCATCGGATCGGTGAAGGGCATGCCGAGCTCGATGATGTCGGCGCCAGCCTGCGGCAGCGCCTTGACGATCGCAAGCGACGTCTGCGGGTCGGGATCGCCGGCCATCACGAAGGTGACGAACGCCGAGCGGCCTTGCTTTTTCAATTGCGCGAACCGCGCGTCCATCCGGGTGGTCACGACTTCCTCCCTCGCAGGATCTCGCCGACCTGCGGGACGTCCTTGTCGCCGCGGCCCGAGAGGTTGACGACCATCAGATGATCCTTCGATCGCTTGGGCGCGAGCTCCATCACCTTGGCGATCGCGTGTGCCGGCTCCAGCGCCGGGATGATGCCTTCGAGCCGCGACAACAGCTGAAACGCCGCCAGCGCCTCTTCGTCGGTCGCGGAGAGGTATGTCACGCGGCCTGTCTCGTGCAGCCAGGAATGCTCCGGCCCGATGCCGGGATAGTCGAGACCTGCCGAGATCGAATGCGCTTCCTGGATCTGGCCGTCCTCATCCATCAGCAGATAGGTGCGGTTGCCATGAAGCACGCCGGGCCGACCGCCGGCGATCGAGGCGGCATGCAGCTGCGTGAGGCCATGGCCCGCAGCTTCCACGCCGAAGATCTCCACCGAGGGGTCATCGAGAAACGGATGAAACAGGCCCATGGCGTTCGAGCCGCCGCCGATGCAGGCGATGAGAGAATCCGGCAGGCGGCCTTCCATCTCCTGCATCTGCACCCGGGTCTCGTTGCCGATCACCGACTGGAAGTCGCGCACCATCATCGGATAGGGATGCGGCCCCGCGACCGTACCGATGCAGTAGAACGTGTTGTGGACGTTAGTGACCCAATCGCGCAGCGCCTCGTTCATCGCGTCCTTCAAGGTGCGTGCGCCGGACTGCACCGGGACCACCTTTGCGCCCAGCATCTCCATGCGGATCACGTTCGGCTGCTGCCGCTCGACATCGACCGCGCCCATATAGACCACGCATTCAAGACCAAAGCGCGCGCACAGCGTCGCAGTCGCGACGCCATGCTGGCCGGCGCCGGTCTCGGCGATGATGCGCTTCTTGCCCATACGCCGCGCCATCATGATCTGGCCGAGCACATTGTTGACCTTGTGCGAGCCAGTGTGATTGAGCTCCTCGCGCTTGAAGTAGATCTTGGCGCCGCCAAGATGCTCGGTCAGCCGTTCGGCGAAATAAAGCGGCGAAGGACGGCCGACATAGTGCTTGAGGTAGCCGTCCATCTCGGCCTGGAACGCCGGATCGGCCTTCGCTTCGGCGTAGGCTTTCTCCAGGTCCAAGATCAGCGGCATCAGCGTTTCCGCGACAAAGCGGCCGCCGAAAATGCCGAAATGGCCGCGCTCGTCGGGGCCGCTTCGATAGGAATTGGGACGCAAAGTGGTCATCGGACGCTCAACTCTTCGATCGCGCGCGCCGCGCGCACAAATTCTCTGATCATGTCGCTATCCTTCACGCCGGGCGCGCGCTCGACGCCAGAAGAAACATCGACGCCTCCCGCACCTGTGATTCTGACCGCCTCATGCACATTGCCGGCACTCAAGCCGCCCGACACCATGAACGGGAGATCGAGCTTGAGATCTTGAAGCAGATGCCAATCGAAGGTGGCGCCCAGCCCGCCGGGACGCGTGGCATCCTTGGGCGCACGGGCATCGAACAGAATGCGGTCGCACACAGCGGCATAGCCGGACAGCGACGCCAGGTCGGCGGCGGTTTCGACGGGGATCGCCTTCATCACCGGCAGGCCGAAGCGCTGCTTAATGTCGCGAACCCGCGCCACGCTCTCCTTGCCATGGAGCTGCAGCAGATCCGGCCTCAAGGTCTCGACGATGTTCTCGATCGTGGCGTCATCGGCATCGACCGTGAGCGCGACCTTCAACGCGCGGCCTTTCGCCTGCGCGCCGAGCGCGCGGGCCGCTTGGAGGCCGAGATGGCGCGGCGACGGCGGAAAGAACACGAACCCCACCATGTCTGCGCCAGCATCCAGGGCCGCCGCGAGCGTCTCGGGCGTGGTCAGGCCGCAGATTTTGACGAGCAAGGGCATCAGTCGAAAACGCAATTCCGCGCGAAAAGGATCACCCCGTAACGAGGTTTCGCGCGGGTTCTACAACGCGGCGCCCTGCTTGTCTCGCCCATAAGGGCCGAAAAGCCCGGCCGGAGAGGACGACGGAACCAATTGCCCCTGCGTACTCCGCGTCGCAGCCGAGGCCGCCTTGAGATGGGCGAGCTCGGCCCGTGCAGCGTCCGCGTCGGCCTGATGCTGACGCGCCGCTCGCCGCCATCGGCGCTGACCGATCCAGGTCGCGAGGCCGCCAGCAACGACGCCCACGATGGTCGCGGCGATGATCAGCGCAAAGAGCGGCAATGACACCGCCGCGCCGGCATCGGTCGTGTCAAATGGATTGAACGATACGGTAACGAAATGCCGGTTCGCGACTGCAAACACGACGAAGAGCAGTGCCAGCGGAATGACGATCACCGCGGTAAGGAATTTTCGCATAACGCTCGCTCGTGCTCATCCCAGACCGCATCCGCCTCAACACGTCCGGCGCCTTGCGCAGGACGCATCAGGACGAGGATTCGGCCGCTTCCGGCGGCTGGTCGCGGTTCAGCCGCTCGCGCATTTCCTTGCCGGTCTTGAAGAACGGCACGCATTTCTGGTCCACCGGCACATGGGCTCCGGTCCGCGGATTTCGCCCTGCGCGCGCCGGACGGTGCTTGACGGAGAAGGCGCCGAAACCACGCAGCTCCACCCGATCGCCGCGCGCCAACGCTGCGACGATCTCATCAAGGATCGCATTCACAATGTTCTCGACATCTCGCTGGTAGAGATGCGGGTTGTGCTCGGCGATACGCTGAACAAGCTCGGATTTGATCATCGAGAAGGTGTATCCGGGAAATTCAGCGCCCATTTCCGTGAAAATGCCGTGGACTGTCAAGACGCTAAATCATTCATCGGCGACGCGAAATTGCGTGACAGGGCCGAAATCCCGCTTTCCAGCCCCACACGCACCGCGCGAAAGATACGGCGACGCCGGTCTTAGCGGGTTCAGTTGCTGCCCGCCGGCTGCCACAGCGCCAGCATGCCGTCCAACCCCAAGCCGTCCACTGCGCGCACCACGCCCGCATGCTCGATCTGATGCGCGACGGCGCTCAGACCGACAGCCTCGAGCGCGATCGAAGTTGCCGTACGCAGGAAGGAGAGATCGCCGAACCGCGGCGAAAGTTTGTAGTCGCGCACGGGCAGATCCTTTTTGACGTTCTTTTGCGCAACCAGCCAGGCAATCGCCTTCTTCTCATCGCCGAGTTCGTCGATCAGCTTCAGATCGATCGCCTGTCGTCCGGTGAAGACGCGGCCGTCAGCAACCTTTTCCAGCTGCGCATCATCCATGCCGCGCCGCTCCTTCACGAGTCCACGGAACCATGCGTAGGAATCCTTCACCAGCGCGTCGAGCGCCTCGCGCGCTTCCGGGCTTGTCGGCTCGAACCCGTTGGGCGCAGCCTTCAACGGCGAGGATTTCACCTCCTCGACCTTGACGCCAATGGTCTTCAAGAGCTCGCCGACATTGGGATATTGGAACAGCACACCGATCGAGCCGACGAGAGAACTCTGCTGTGCGACGATGTGATCGGCCGCAATCGCCGTGATGTAGCCGCCGGAGGCCGCAAGCCCTTCGACGACGACCACCAGCGGCTTCTTCGCCTTTAGGCGGACCAGAGAATCGTAGAGCTGCTCGGATCCCGCGGTGGTGCCGCCCGGCGAATTGATGTGAAGCACGACGGCGGCGGCGGACGAATTCTCCAGCCGCTCCAGCGCCTCGACGCGATCCTGGTCGCTGCGGATCAGGCCTTCGATGTTGACGCGGGCGATCGATCCCGACGTGGTCAGCGCGGTGCGTCCGCGCGGCGACATCACGAAGCCGACCGCCGAAAGAGCCGCGATCGCGATCAGCACGGCAGCGACGCGCCAGAACGTCAGCTTGCGGCGCAGCCTGCGCCGATCGACGATCACATCCGAATCAAGCGACATGGAAAATCTCCAGGAAGTATCAGCACGTTTTGCATCCGCAGCGTGAATCCGACGTTACCTGATTACATCAATTGCGACCCAATATGAAGAAAGCATGGCCCGCCACGATGCTGCCGAACGATCGCCATGCCGGTTGGAGGCAGAGGCCGGATCGGCCGGCTTCTTACGTCGGTCGAATAAAAAAAGCCCCGGCCGAAACCGGGGCTTTGATGCTCGTCATCGACGACGGCTTACTTCTGATCGCGATTCTTGAGCGCGGTGCCCAGGATGTCGCCGAGCGTCGCGCCCGAATCGGAGGAGCCATATTGCGCGATGGCCTCCTTCTCTTCCGCGACTTCCAGCGCCTTGATCGAGACCTGCACCTTGCGGGCCTTCTTGTCGAACTGGATCACGCGGGCATCGACCTTCTCACCGACCGCGAAGCGTTCGGAGCGCTGATCGTTGCGGTCGCGCGCCAGCTCGGAGCGCTTGATGAAGGTGGCGAAGTCGGTGCCGGCGATCTTGACGTCGATGCCGCCTTCCTTGACGTCGAGCACCTCGCAGGTGACGACCGCGCCCTTCTTGACATCGCCCGGCTCGGCGAAGGGATCGCCTTCGAGCTGCTTGATGCCGAGCGAAATACGCTCCTTCTCCACATCGACGTCGAGCACCACGGCCTTCACCATGTCGCCCTTCTTGTAGTTGTCGATCACCTGCTCGCCCGGAAGCTTCCAGTCGAGATCGGACAGGTGGACCATGCCGTCGACATCGCCCTCGAGGCCGAGGAACAGGCCGAACTCGGTCTTGTTCTTGACCTCGCCCTCGACCACCGAACCCGTCGGATGCTTCTCGACGAAGACCTCCCACGGATTGCGCATGGTCTGCTTGAGACCGAGCGAGATGCGGCGCTTGACCGAATCGACCTCGAGCACCTGGACTTCGACTTCCTGCGAGGTCGAGACGATCTTGCCCGGATGCATGTTCTTCTTGGTCCACGACATCTCCGAGACGTGGATCAGGCCTTCGATGCCCGGCTCCAGCTCGACGAAGGCGCCGTAGTCGGTGATGTTGGTGACGCGGCCGTGGAAGCGCGCACCCAGCGGATACTTCGCCTCGATGCCCTGCCACGGATCGTCCAGCAGCTGCTTCATGCCCAGCGAGATGCGGTGCGTCTCGTGGTTGATCTTGATGATCTTGACCTTCACCGTCTGGCCGATGCTGAGCACCTCAGTCGGATGGTTGACACGCCGCCAGGCGATATCGGTGACGTGCAGCAGGCCGTCGATGCCGCCGAGGTCGACGAACGCACCGTAATCGGTGATGTTCTTGACGACGCCGTCGATCACCTGACCCTCTTCGAGGTTCTGCACCAGCTCCTGGCGCTGCTCGGCGCGGGTCTCTTCCAGCACAGTACGGCGCGACACGACGATGTTGCCGCGGCGGCGATCCATCTTGAGGATCTGGAACGGCTGCGAGTTGTTCATCAGCGGTGCGACGTCGCGGATCGGACGGATGTCCACCTGCGAACGCGGCAGGAAGGCCACCGCGCCGTCGAGGTCGACGGTGAAGCCGCCCTTGACCTGGTTGAAGATGACGCCGTTGACCTTCTCGTTGTTCTGGAACGCCTTCTCGAGCTTGCCCCAGCTCTCTTCGCGGCGCGCCTTGTCGCGCGACAGCACGGCTTCGCCGAGTGCGTTCTCGATCCGGTCGAGGAACACCTCGACCTCGTCGCCGACCTTCAATTCGTTCTCACGGCCGGGGCCTGCGAATTCGCGCAGCGCGACGCGGCCTTCGGTCTTCAGGCCGACGTCGATGACGGCCATGTCCTTCTCGATCGCAACCACCTTGCCCTTGACGACGGAACTTTCCTGCAGGTTACCGCGCGTGAAGGACTCATCCAGCATCGCGGCAAAATCATCGCGGCTGGGGTTGTAGGAAGCAGCAGTGGTACTCGAAGCCATTGGTTCTCCAGATGCGGACTGTCTTGCCGGCAGCGGGTTGATCGGCGCATCGGATGCACAGTGCTTGGAGGTCCGCAAATACCCCAAACGACCGCTCGGTGCGCGAAACGCGCAGAAGCGGGCCGGCAGTGCCTGCACATGCGATACGTTGAGTAATGTCCGGCTGATCGAACCCGATTGAACCGCAATCGAGCTATCGACGGTCAAGGGCGGGAGCGGGCGTTCCTCCAATGACGCCAGCGGCAAATATCAAACCCGCTGACGGCCCGCTCGAACGGCCTCGACAATATCGATGGCGGCCCGGACGCCGCTTTCTATATCCAAATGGGAGTTGTCTAGCAAGTAAGCATCCGGTGCTTGCTTTAAAGGAGCAATCGGGCGGTTCTGGTCGCGCGCGTCGCGGGCAAGGATATCGGCCAGGACGGTGGCTTCGTCGGCCTCCTCGCCACGGGCCCGCGCCTCCAGGGTGCGGCGCTGGGCCCGGATCTTCGGATCGGCCACGACATAGATCTTCACGTCGGCATCCGGGCAGATCACCGTGCCGATATCGCGGCCGTCGAGCACGGCGCCGGGCGGGCTGGATGCAAACTGACGTTGGAACGCCACCAGCGCCTCGCGCACCTTGGGAAGGGCCGAGACGACCGAGGCAGCCGAGCCCACCGCCTGGGACTTCAGCGCCGGATTGTCGAAGGTCTCGGGCTCGAGCTTCAGGGCAATCTGTGCCGCTTGGCCTTCGTCGTTCAGGTCATGACCGGCCGAGAGCATGGCATAGGCCACGGCGCGATAAATCACGCCGGTATCAAGATGCCGATAGCCGTAATGCGCCGCGAGCCGCTTGGCGAGGGTGCCCTTGCCCGACGCCGCCGGGCCGTCGATGGCGATAATCATGCGAACTCCGCGCCGGCTTTGCGCATCAGCGGCAAGAAGTCCGGGAAGCTGGTCGCAATGAAAGCGGTGTCGTCGACCTTGACCGGCTGGTCTGAGGCAAGTCCCATCACCAGCGCCGACATCGCGATACGGTGGTCCATGTGCGTGGCCACCAGGCCGCCCCCGGGCACATGGCCCCTGCCCTCCACGATCAGGTCGTCGCCAACGATCTCCACCTTGACGCCGTTGACCCGCAGCATCGCCGCGGTCGCCTCCAGCCGGTCGGATTCCTTGACCCGCAGTTCCTGCAGCCCGCGCATGATCGTGGTGCCTTCGGCGTAGCTGGCTGCCACCGCCAGCACCAGATATTCGTCGATCATCGACGGCGCGCGTTCCGGCGGGACTTCGACGCCGCGCAGCTTCGAGGCGCGGACCCGCAGCCTGGCCATCGGCTCGCCGGCGTCGCCGCGAACGTCGCTTTCCTCGATCGAGGCGCCCATCTCGCGCAAGGTGGTGAACAGGCCGGTCCGCAGCGGGTTGGTCATCACGTCCGGGAGCACCAGGTCGGAGCCTTCGACGATCAGCGCCGCGACGATCGGGAACGCGGCCGAGGACGGATCCCCCGGCACGATCACGGCAGCACCGCGCAATTCCGGCTCGCCGGCCAAGGCGATGCGGCGCCCATGCGGCCCTTCCGCCGTCGTGACGATCTCGGCGCCAAAATGCTTGAGCATCAGCTCGGTGTGGTCGCGGCTGGCCTCCTGTTCGATGACGGTGGTGATGCCGGGGGCGGCGAGCCCCGCCAGCAGCACCGCCGACTTGATCTGGGCCGAGGCGACGGGCGTGCGATATTCGATCGGAATCGGATTGCGCGCGCCCTGCAAGGTCAGCGGCAGCCTGCCGCCTTCGCCTTCGGCAATGACCTTGGCGCCCATCAGGGCCAGCGGATCGAGTATCCGGCGCATGGGGCGGCTGCGCAGCGAGGCGTCGCCGTCGAACACGGCCGTGATCGGGCAGCCCGCCACCGCGCCCATGACCAGCCGGCATCCCGTGCCGGAATTGCCGAAATCGAGGGTCTCGCCAGGCTGGGCGAAGCCGCCGACACCGACCCCGCGGACGCTCCAGGCGAAATCGCCGGTCCGCTCGACCTTGGCACCGAGGATGCGCATGGATTTGGCGGTGTTCAGGACGTCCTCGCCTTCGAGCAGGCCGGAAATCGTGGTTTCGCCGACCGCCATCGCGCCCAGAATCAAGGCCCGGTGCGAGATCGACTTGTCGCCGGGAACACGAATCGTGCCCGTCAGGGGGCCGCTGGCCCGGGATTCGAGCGGGGTCGGGGCTGCAGATGTCGACAAGGTCATGTCCTCTCAGATCGGAGCCGCAGGTATCACAGGCCCAACCGGCCGTCACGAGCCCTCGAAATTCTCGTGTAAAGCGCTATTGACAGCGGCGCGGCAACTAGCCAAGTGAAGCACCGCTTTTCAGACATTCCCAGGACGCTGCACGTGGCCAAAGCCGAGCTTGGAACCAAACGCATTTGCCCGACCACGGGCAAAAAGTTCTACGACCTCAACAAGAACCCGGTGATTTCGCCCTACACCGGCGAGGTGGTGCCGATCGCCCCGGTGGCCCCTGCCCGCGCCATGCGCGGCGAGGCCGCGCGCGCTGCCGCCCCCGTCGATACGGCGCACGAGCCGGCCGAGGCCGAAGAGTTGGTCTCGCTCGAGGAGGCCGATGCCGAGGAGAACACCGGCAAGGTCAAGGCCGTCGTTCCCGAATCGGAAGACGACATCGAGATCGACGAGACCCTCGACGACGACGAGGACGATGATTCGACCTTCATCGCCGACGAAGAAGAAGGGGATGAAGACGTCACCGACATCATTGGTGACGTCGGCGGCGACGAAGACACTTGAGATAATTCTGAAAACGTGTTTCACGGTGCATCCCGGCGCGTCGCCCAGACGAGCCGGAGCTGTTAAGGGGCCATAGCTCAGCTGGGAGAGCGCTTGCATGGCATGCAAGAGGTCGGCGGTTCGATCCCGCCTGGCTCCACCAGCCTTCGCGAGCTTCGGCTGGGCAAGCCACACTCCGCCGCTATCGTAGCGAAGCAAGCGAAGGCTGTCCCGCCGAAGCTTAGAGAGCGAAGGCGGACTGTCGATAATGAGACTTGGCTAACGGCACGTTGTCCGAGCTATCGTAGTGATACGACTGAGCGCCGGGCCTTCTCATGAAATATGTCTATATCCTTGAAAGTCGGGACGGCGTGCACTTCTATGCCGGGATCACCGACGACGTGCCGGAGCGTCTGATCAAGCACAACGCAGGCGCGGTCCCGCATACGTCCAAGTATAGGCCGCGGCGTGTTAGAACTTATGTTGCATTCAGCGACGAGAAGCTCGCGTTCGCGTTCGAGAGATATCTCAAGTCGGGCTCTGGCCGCGCTTTTGCGAAGAAGCACTTGTAGGCTGGACGGTGCCTAGCCCGCCACCGCATCGAGTCGCTCGCGCAGCGCAATCAGGCTCTTCTGCAATGTCGCCAGTTCCGCAACCGAGCATCCCGTCGCGTCGAGAATCGCCGGCGGGATGATCGCCCTGGCCTTCTCGCGCAGCGCCGCGCCCTGCGCGGTCAGCGCCACCAGGACCTGCCGCTCGTCCGCCACCGAACGCGTCCGCTTGACGAGGTGAGCCGTCTCCAGTCGCTTCAGGAGCGGCGTCAAGGTGCCGGAGTCCAGGAACAGCCGCTCACCGATCTCCTTGACCGCCAGGCCATCCCGTTCCCACAGCACCAGCATCACCAGATATTGCGGATAGGTGAGGCCGAGCCGGTCGAGCAGGGGCTTATAGACGCGGTTGAACGCATGCGCCGTCGAATACACGGCGAAACAAAGCTGGTTGGCGAGCAGAAGCGGCGCGTCGGCCGCGGCCTTTCTGGGCATGGTGACCTCGGAAGCTCGGATCGTGACCCCATCTTGGGTCGGCCGGGCATGCCGATCAACGACCCGCGCTACGATCACGAAATTTCTATCGGTCAATTATATTGTGCACAATCGAATTGTATGCAATATTGTGTCCATCGAAATTCATGAACGGGAGACCCGACCATGTCCGTGAACGTGCTCTACAAGACCAGCGCCAAGGCCACCGGCGGCCGCGACGGCGAAGCACAGACCCTCGACGGCTCGCTGAGCGTCAAGCTGGCCACCCCGAAGGAACTCGGTGGCGCCGGCGGTGCCGGCAACAATCCCGAGCAGCTGTTCGCCGCCGGCTATGCGGCCTGCTTCATCGGCGCGATGAAGTTCGTGGCCTCGCAGGGCGGCCCCAAGGTGCCGGCCGACACCTCGGTCACCTCCACGGTCGGCATCGGACCGCGTTCGGAGGGCGGCTTCGGCATCACGGTCGAGCTTGCGGTCTCGCTCCCCGGCCTCGCCAAGGCCGACGCAGAAGCCTTGGTCGAGAAGGCGCACCAGGTATGTCCCTACTCCAACGCCACCCGCGGCAATGTCGACGTCAAGCTGAGCGTCGTCTGACCGGCGCGATTCCACGACACGGCAGGAGATCGCAGGTCGCAGTCTCCTGCCCCTTTTGTGCATGGGCACGGTGCGCCCTCGGATTTGCGCCGGTGCGCCGCCAGTGCTTTATGACCGCGAGTTGACACCAACCTCGCGAATCCCTCGATGACCCCACAATTCGTCCCCGGCGCGATGACCGGCCTGCGCGTGATCGATCTCACGCGCGTGCTCGGCGGACCCTATTGCACCCAGATCCTCGCCGACCACGGCGCCGACGTGATCAAGGTCGAACCGCCCGCCGGCGACGAGGTGCGCGACTGGGGCCCGCCCTTCCATGACGAGGACGCGGCCTATTTCGTCGGCATCAACCGCAACAAGCGCTCGATCGGCCTCGACCTCGCCGCCGAAGGCGGCCGCGCGGTGCTGATGAAGATGCTCGAAACGGCCGACGTGCTGATCGAAAACTTCAAGCCGGGCACGCTGGAAAAATGGGGCATCGGCAGCGATGCCCTGCGCGAGAAATTCCCCCAGCTGGTGCATTGCCGGATCTGCGGCTTCGGTGCCGATGGCCCCCGCGGCGGCAATCCCGGCTACGACGCGATCATCCAGGCCATGACCGGCATGATCGCAGCGACCGGCTCGCCCGAAAGCGGGCCGATGCGGATCGGCGTGCCGCTGGTCGACATCACCACCGGGCTCTATGCCGCGATCGGCATCCTGATGGCGCTGTCGGAGCGGCACCGCTCCGGCCTCGGGCAATTCCTCGAAGTCACGCTGTACGAGACCGGACTCGCCATCATGCATCCGCATACGGCGAACTACTTCATGCACGGCAAGCCGCCATCACTGACGGGCAACGAACATCCGAACCTCGTGCCTTACGCGATCTTCCCGACCAAGACCGACGACATCTTCATCGGCGTCGGCAATGACGGCACGTTCCGTAAGCTCTGCAAGGAGATCGGCCGGCCGGAGCTCGGCACCGATCCACGCTTTGCCCGCAACCGCGACCGCGTCGCAAACCGCGCGGCGCTACGGACAGAACTCGCCGCGGTCTTCAGCCAGTTCGAGGCCGAACCTCTCTGCGACCGGCTGCTCGGAGCCGGCCTGCCGGCAGGTCCGGTGCAGAAGATCGACCAGGCCCTGACCAACGCACATACGCTGCATCGCGGCGATGTCATCGAGAAGGACTGGTACAAGGGTGTTGCCTCACCGATCCGGCTCGGCCGCACCAAGCCGAGCCTGCGCTCGACCCCGCCGAAGTTCAGCCAGCACGCAGGCGAGGTGCTGGGCGAGTTCGGCTATTCGGACGAAGCCATCAAGGCCCTGGTCGACAGCGGCGCTGTCTGCATCGAACGCAAGCGCTGAACGCGAGCCGCCGGTTCAGCTCCACGTGGGCGGGCGGCCGCAACAAATGTAGGGGGAGTTCGCGCGCTTTACCGGCGCGGTGGGGCGTGCTTTCCCCAGCAACTGCGGCCGTCTATACATCTTTCATTGAACCGTCATCCGCCGCTGCTAACGGCCACGAACGTTGATGACGCCCCATGGGAGGTACTTTTGATGTCAGTTCGACAATTTAGCGCCGCGACTTCGGTCCTGGCCATGATGGCCTTTGCCGCCGCCTCGCCCGCGCATGCGGTGACCGAGATCCAGTGGTGGCACGCCATGACCGGCCCGAACAATGACGTCGTGAACAAGCTCGCCAGCGACTTCAACGCCTCGCAGAGCGACTACAAGATCGTTCCGAGCTTCAAGGGCAGCTACGCCGACACGCTGAACGCCGGCATCGCCGCGTTCCGCGCCGGCAACGCGCCGGGCATCATGCAGGTATTCGAGGTCGGCACCGCGACCATGATGGCTGCCAAGGGCGCCATCAAGCCGGTGTCCGAACTGATGAAGGAGGAGGGCGAACCGTTCGACCCGAATTCCTATCTGCCGGCGATCACCGGTTATTATTCGACCTCGAAGGGGGACATGCTGTCGTTCCCCTTCAACTCGTCGAGCATGGTGATGTGGGTCAATCTCGACGCATTGAAGAAGGCCGGCATCGATGCTCCTCCGAAGACTTGGCCGGACGTCTTCGAAGACGCCAAGAAGCTGCATGCAGCCGGCAATCCGACCTGCGGTTTCTCCACGGGCTGGGTGACTTGGGCGCTGATCGAACAGTTCAACGCCTGGCACAACCTGCCGATCGGCACCAAGGCCAACGGGCTTGACGGCTTCGACACCGTGCTCGAGTTCAACTCGCCGCTGGAAACCAAGCTGCTCGAGAACCTGGTCGAGCTGCAGAAGGACAAGAGCTTCGACTATTCCGGTCGCACCAACACCGGCGAAGGCCGCTTCACCTCGGGCGAATGCGCGATGTTCATGACGTCGTCGGCGTTCTATCCGAACGTGAAGGCGAACGCCAAGTTCAACTACACGGCGGTCGCGATGCCGTATTTCCCGGAAGCGAAGGGCGCACCGCAGAACTCGATCATCGGCGGCGCTTCGCTGTGGGTGATGGGCGGCAAGTCGAAGGAAGAGTACAAGGGCATCGCCAAGTTCTTCACCTTCCTGTCCGACACCGACCGTCAGGCCAACCTGCACCAGGTCTCCGGCTATCTGCCGATCACCAAGGCGGCATATGAGAAGACCAAGGTCTCCGGCTTCTATGAGAAGAATCCGATCCTGGAAGTGCCGCTCAAGGAGCTGACCAACAAGGCGCCGACCGAGAATTCGCGCGGCCTGCGCTTCGGCGGCATGGTGCAGATGCGAGACGTCTGGTCGGAGGAAATCGAGGCGGCGCTTGCCGGCAAGAAGTCCGCCAAGGACGCGCTCGATACCGCCGTCTCCCGCGGCAACCAGATGCTGCGGCAGTTCGAACGCACCGCAACGAAATAGTCATAGCCAACGCCGCGGCGGCTCGGGCTCCTAAGTCCCCGGCTCGCCGCGGCTCCTCATTCGCGCTAAACGTCTTTGCGCAGCTCTCAGGCTGCGAAGGCCGCACTTTCCGTAGCTGGGGATGAGCCGGTACCCACCGGCCATAGATAGGGATCATGGAAAACCGCGCGATCTTCTCGGGAAAAGCACTCCCCATTCTGCTGGTCCTGCCGCAGCTCGCGATTTCGCTGATCTTCTTCTATTGGCCCGCGGCGCAGGCTCTCTGGCAGTCGTTCCTGGTCCAGGACGCGTTCGGGCTGTCCACCGAGTTCGTCTGGTTCGAGAACTATCTGTCGATCTTGAAGATGCCGGAGTATTACAACTCGATCGGCGTCACCTTGATGTTTTCAGCCCTGGTCGCGTTTTTTTCGCTGAGCATCGGCCTGCTGCTCGCCGTGATGGCCAACCGCGAACTCACGGGGCTGCAGATCTACCGCACGTTCCTGATCATCCCCTATGCGGTCGCGCCGGCCGTGGCGAGCACCCTGTTCATCTTCATGTTCCAGCCGGGCCTCGGCATGATTGCCCGCCTGCTGCAGCGGTCGGGGATCGATTGGAATCCGGTGCTGAACGGCCCGCAGGCCATGACCCTGATCGTGATCGGCGCCGTGTGGCACCAGATCAGCTACAACTTCCTGTTCTTCCTCGCCGGGCTGCAGTCCATTCCAAAGAGCGTGATCGAGGCGGCTGCGATCGACGGCGCCCGACCGTTCCGGCGGTTCTGGACCATCGTGTTTCCACTGCTGTCGCCGACCACCTTCTTCCTGATCATCGTCAATACGACCTACGCTTTTTTCGACACCCTCGGCATCATCGATACCGCGACCGAAGGCGGCCCGAACGGAGCGACCCAGACCTTGGTCTACAAGGTGTTTCTCGACGGCAAGGCCGGCACCGATCTCGGCAGCTCGGCAGCCCAGTCCGTGATCCTGATGGCCATCGTGATCGTGTTGACCGCCTTCCAATTCCGCTACGTCGAGAAGAAGGTTCACTATTAAATCATGGTCGAGCATCGCCGCTTTGGGAATCTGCTTCCGCACCTGGTGCTGTTGACCGGCGTCGCCATTGTTGCCTTCCCGGTCTACCTCGCCATCATCGCGTCGACGCACGACAATGCGGTGATCGCCAACGGCCAGATGACGCTCTGGCCTGGCGGACACGGGCTGGAGACCTATTGGAAGACCATCGTATCCGGCAGCGGCCGCACCACGCACGAGCCGGTCGGCAGCATGATGCTGTCGAGCCTGATCATGGCGCTCGGGATTGCGGGGGGCAAGATCGCGATCTCGATCATCTCGGCCTATGCGATCGTGTTCTTCTCGTTTCCGTTCCGGATGGCGATGTTCTGGACCATCTTCGTCACCTTGATGCTGCCGGTCGAGGTGCGCATCTTTCCGACCTACAAGATCACCACCGACCTGCACATGCTGGATTCGTATTCCGGGCTGATCCTGCCGCTGGTCGCCTCGGCCACCGCGACGCTCTTGTTCCGGCAGTTCTTCATGACGGTGCCGAAGGAGCTGGTCGAAGCCTCCAAGATGGACGGTGCCGGACCTGTTCGTTTCTTCTTCGATACGCTGCTGCCGCTCTCGGTCACCAACATCGCGGCGCTATTCGTGATCCTGTTCATCTACGGCTGGAATCAGTATCTCTGGCCGCTGCTGATCACCACCCGCGACGACATGCAGACGATCGTGATCGGCATCAAGAAGATCATCGACGTGCACGATGCGCTGACCGAATGGTCGGTGGCGATGGCGACCGCCGTGCTCGCCATGCTGCCGCCGGTCGCCGTCGTGGTCTTGATGCAGCGCCTGTTCGTGAAGGGTCTGATCGAGACGGAAAAGTGAGGAGGCGAATGGCGAGTAGCGAATGGCGAATTGGGGCTCTCGCCAAGCCGCTCGCTTTTGCCCGACTCTCTAATCCAATTCACCTGTTCGCTACTCCCTATTCGCTACTCGCCGGGCATAACCATGGCTAACGTCGTTCTCCGCAATATCCGCAAGGCCTATCCGAATGGCTTCGAGGCCATCAAAGGCATCGATTTCGAGATCGGCGATGGCGCGTTCTGCGTGCTGGTCGGCCCCTCCGGCTGCGGCAAGTCCACGCTGCTGCGCATGGTGGCGGGGCTGGAGACCGTGACGTCCGGCGAGATCGACATCGGCGGCCAGATCGTCAATCAGGTCGAGCCGGCCGAACGCGACATCGCGATGGTGTTCCAGAACTACGCGCTCTATCCGCATATGAGCGTGTACAACAACATGGCTTACGGCCTGCGCAATCGTGGCACACCGGCGAAGGACATCGATGCCCGCGTCCAGGAAGCCGCGCGCATCCTCGAACTCGGCGCGCTGCTCGATCGCAGGCCGGGGCAGTTGTCCGGCGGCCAGCGACAGCGCGTGGCGATGGGCCGGGCCATCGTGCGCCAGCCGAAAGTGTTCCTGTTCGACGAGCCGCTCTCGAACCTCGACGCCAAGCTGCGGATCGCGATGCGGGTGGAGATCCGCAAGCTGCAACGCCGGCTCAACACCACGGCGATCTACGTCACCCATGATCAGCTCGAGGCCATGACGCTGGCCGACATCCTGGTCGTGATGAATGCCGGGCGCGTCGAGCAGATCGGCAGCCCGCTCGAGATCTACAGCCACCCGGCGACCACCTTCGTCGCCACCTTCATCGGCGCGCCGCCGATGAACCTGATCACGCTGGACGATGGCTTGAAATCCCAGCTCGCAGCCGCCGGCCTGCTCGCGGGCGAGGCCGGCATCCTCGGCATCCGCCCAGAGCATTTCGAGCTCGCCGCGGGAACGCCCGCCGGCGGCGGCGTCGCCCTCGACCTCACCGTCGAGGCGATCGAGCATGTCGGGGCGGAGACCTTCGTCTATGGCGCCCGCCGGCAGGGCCCGATCGATCCGGACAGCGCCCTCACTTTGGCGGCGACCGCCAACGACATCATCGTACGGGTGCCGGGGACCGCGGCGCCTGGGATCGGCACCGAAATTCGCGCGGTGGCGCCGCGCGAGCAGCTGCATCTGTTCTCGGCCGACGGCCGCCGCCGGATCGTGCTTTAACCCGTTCGAGATACAGGTGGTTTAGGGTCGCCCGGCGCTTGAACCGCGCGGGCGTCATGCCCATATTGCTTGCCAAGGGGTGCCGATAGGGCCCTGAAACGTCAAAGTCGCTTCGAGAGGACTTTGTAAACTATGTCTCGTGTTCCTTCGCTCTCCAGCCCGTTCCTGCTGGGCTTCGACGAGATCGAGCGTGTGCTCGACCGCGTCGTCAAAGGTGCCGACGGTTATCCGCCCTATAATATCGAGCGGTTCGAACGCACCAATGGCCAGCCAGAACGCTTGAGGATCACGCTGGCGGTGGCGGGTTTTACCCGCGACCAACTCGATGTCACCATTGAGGAAAACCAGCTCGTCATCCGCGGGCGGCAGCAGGACGACAAGACCCGGCAATACATCCATCGCGGCATTGCCGCGCGCCACTTCCAGCGCACTTTCGTGCTGGCGGAGGGGATGCACGTGCTGGGTGCGGATCTGAAGAACGGGCTGTTGTCGATCGATCTGGCCCGGCCCGAGCCGGAGCGGATCGTTAAGACAATCGCTATCAATGAACACGAATAATAGTTGGTATGGAACGAGTAGCGGACTCGACCGCTTGAGACTACGATGAGGAGTCGAGACCATGAACGAGGGTAATGTTGCGTCTCAATCCGGCGTCTCGCTGGAGTCGCTGGCCAGTTTGGGCGAAGGTCATATCGCCTATGTGAAGCAGATCCGGTCCGAGGATGTGCCCGGGCTGTTTCCGCAGGCGCCGCAGATCGCGCCAGGCCTGAAGCTGTTCGCATTGCATGCCGCCGACGGCACGCCGATCATGCTCACCGACAGCCGCGAAGCTGCGATTGCGAATGCGTGGAGCCACGAACTCCAGGCCGTGAGCGTGCACTGACGAATTTCTCGCCGCCCCTCGCGTGGCGGTCGATGGAGCCGTGATACACATGCGCGGATCTGTCGCCTCGACAGGTCCGCGTATTTTTTTGGCCCGATGTTTGTTGCCCAATGACGGACGCGCTCCTGAGATCCATGACATCCGCGGAGCTGACGCCCGGCTCGCCGCTCGGCGCGGCGCTGCTGGCGCTGAACAACGCGCATGCCACGGAATTATCCTGGCTGGACTCCGGGCGGCTCGCGCATCTTGTCGTGCAGGCCTATGCCGCCTGGCGGATCGGCGATGCCGACGCGCTCCTGATCGCGCTCGACGAGCGCGCCTCCTATGACAATCCGAACTTCCAATGGTTTCACGACCGCTTTCCGCGCTTCGTCTATGTCGATCGCATCGTGGTCGCGCCCATGGCGCGAGGGCGCGGTCTGGCGCGCCGGCTCTACGAGGCATTGATCCGGAAGGCGTCGGAGGCGGGCCACGATCGCGTCGTCTGCGAGGTCAATCTCGACCCGCCCAATCCGCAGTCCGACGCGTTTCATGCCGCGCTTGGCTTTTCAGAAGTCGGCTCGGCCAGCATTCACGGCGGCGCCAAGACGGTCCGCTATCTCGCACGAGCTCTGTCGTGATGCCGGCGCAGCGTCACGCTGCCGACGCTCGCGATGACGAACGGCTCGGGCAAACCGATCCGAGCCCGATCGACGAGACGGATAATTCAAGAATTTTGTTTCTGGCCATTTCCGCGGCGCCGAATTTCACGCCGAGACATAAATCAAGCCCGTTCAGGGCCAAGCTGTCCAATCCTTAAGTTTGTCCCTGCGGCGGCAGCCGCTAGTGCTCCGATTCCGATGTTCGCGCCTTTCGATGCTCGCGTCATGTCGCGGCAATCTCGTGCTTCGGGATCGAAAAACACGACGATCGTGTGTAGGGACTGCAGATGCATGCGTCGAGCCTTGGGTCGAGCCTTGGGCTGTTTCGAGAGCTGGCGCTCGGGACCGTGCCGAACCGTCACGTGTTCGCGGACGTTCCTGCGCCGGGATCGAGCCCGTACTACGTGATCTGCAACAGCGTACCCAAGGCGGGGACCTACCTCCTGGTCGAGCTCGTGAGAGCGCTGGGCGGCCACGTCGACGTCGGCTACCACACCTACACATCGTCGATCAGCAAAGTGAACCCGGACGGTTCATTCGATTACGGACGCGCGATTCCGGCGCCGCTCTGGGCCTCCGCACTCACTCCCGGCTACTTCTGCGCCTCGCATACCGAGTACTGTCCGCATCTCGAGCAATATCTGCTCGGCAGACCCGAGCACAAGATGCTGTTCGTCGTGCGCGACCCGCGCGACATCGTCATGAGCTGGGTCGACTTCGTCTACCATTCGGCGGCCTACCCGCGGATGCGGAAGTGGAACGCCTATCTGCGGGCAGCCGGATCGGCAGCCCACCCCGACGATGCGTCGCGGATCACCTCGACAATCCTCTCGCTTCCCCGATCCGGGATCAGGAATTTCATGAGCTGGCTCGACTCGCCGGCCTGTCTGACCGTGAGGTTCGAAGATCTCTATTCCGAACTCGCCGCTGACGATGCAACGACGACATCGTCGTTTCCCGTCCTTCACCGCATCTGCGACTATCTCGGGCTTCCGCGCAAAGCGCCATCGGACCTCAAGGTCCTGGGGCGCGGCCTGACGTCGTCGGGACGGCCCAAGAAGGTCGGTGTCTACAAGGATCGGATGATGCCGCAGCATCTCGATCTGCTCCGCGACGAGGCGTTCCAGGAACTGGTCGTCGAGTTCGGCTACGATCCGACCCCTGCGGACACGCTGGCGCGTGCAAAGGGCTACGGCGCCGCGCGCAGGCTTGCCAAGCGCCTCACGACGTTCGCCCTGCCGCGCCCGGGCCGGCCCGCGGCAGAGGCTGGGTGCTGCTCGCAAGGGCGCCAGAACTGGCAGGGGGACTAGTGGCTAGCGTTCTTCAAGCCGAAGTGCGCACGAATTCGCTGGAGGACGGCGCGGCATCACGCCGCGGAGGCCGGCGGCAGCGCCAGCACGGAATAAATCGCCTGGGCATCACGGGAGGCCCGCAGCTTCTTGGCGACGTCCTGATCGCGGAGCAGCCGGGCGATGCGCGCCAGCGCCTTCAGGTGATCGGCGCCCGCCCCTTCCGGCGCCAAGAGCAGGAAAATCAGGTCGACGGGCTGGCCGTCCATCGCCTCGAAATCGATCGGCCGTTCCAGGCGGGCGAACAGGCCGAACAGCTTTTCCAGCTTCGGCAGCTTGCCATGCGGGATGGCCACGCCATAGCCGACCGCCGTGGTGCCGAGCTTTTCCCGCTGCAGCAGGACCTCGAAGATGGCGCGTTCGTTCTGCCCGGTCAGCGCTGCGGCGCGGGCGGCCAGCTCCTGCAGCGCCTGCTTTTTACTATTGACCTTCAATGCCGGGAGAATCGCCTCGGGTGCGACCAGATCGGTAATCGGCATAGGGCGTTCCGAGGTGAATGAACCGTCAGGGGCGAAAATAGGTCGGGACCGAGCGGCGTCAAGGAGCCGACGAACGACGCGGGCGGGGGCTCGCCCGGGTCGGATGCGAGGGGCTTCTACCCCAACGCAACGGCCGTGCCAACTCCCGCAAGCATGTTCCGGCGGCCTATCCTTAAGATCGTTGAACGGCGTCCAAAAGGCGGTCAATTGCCGCGTTCCACGGCCGAATCCGCTGCGTCCCGGCGGCCGGCTTCAAGACGTGGCGGGGGGATCCACCCAGCCGATATTGCCGTCGGCACGGCGATAGATCACGTTGATGCGGCCGCTGGAGCCATGCTGGAACACGAGGCAGGAGGCTCCGGTCAGGTCGAGCTCCAGGACCGCCTCGGAGACCGACAGCCGCTTCAGCGCGGTCGTGGCCTCGGCGATGATGACGGGATTGTAGCCGGAGAGCTCCTCGTCGCCCTCCCCCGGAGCCTCGATGACGTAGCTGGGCGCGTCCACCGTCGGCGCCTCGAGGCCGGCAAGCGCCGTATTGGCGGCATGCGTCTTGCGCGCCGAACGATCCTTGAGCCGGCTCTTGTAGCGGCGTAGCCGCTTTTCGATCATCAGCAGAGCCTGGTCGGCGCTGGCATAGGCGTCCGGCGCGTTGCCCTCCGCCTCCAACGTGATTCCGGAATCCAGATGCAGCGCGCAGTCGGTCTTGAAGCCGAAGCCGTCCTTCGACAGCGTGATGTGACCGGAGTAGTTGCCGTCGAAATATTTGCTCAGCACCTCCGCCGTCCGTTCGCTGACGCGCCCACGCAGCGCCTCGCCGACGCTGATGCTTTTGCCGGAGATCCGTAAGGTCATATGCTGCCTCGATTCATGTCAACCGAGGCCAAGACTAGCCCGATTTGGGCAAGGCGCAATCCGCGCCGGCGCGATCGATGGACGCAACCAGGCGCGATCAGGCGGAAGCGGTGTCCCGGGAACGATCGGGCGCATGCGAACTCGACAGCGCATGCGCGAGCATGCTCTGCTTGTCGCGACGCCGCTGCACCGAAGAAGGTATCCGCATCGCTTCGCGGTATTTCGCGACCGTGCGACGCGCGATGTCGATGCCGGCCGCGCGCAGCTTCTCGACGATGGTGTCGTCGGAGAGAATCGCGGAAGGCTCCTCCGCATCGATCAGCTGCTTGATGTGGTGGCGGACGGCTTCCGCGGAATGCGCTTCGCCGCCATCGGCCGAGGCGATCGACGCAGTGAAGAAATATTTGAGCTCGAACGTGCCGCGATTGGTCGCCATGTATTTGTTGGCGGTGACGCGCGACACGGTCGATTCGTGCATCTGAATGGCATCCGCAACGGCCTTCAGATTCAAGGGCCGCAGATGCGCCACGCCGTGGGTGAAGAAGCCGTCCTGCTGGCGCACGATCTCGGTCGCCACTTTCAGGATCGTGCGCGCCCGCTGATCCAGCGCACGCACCAGCCACGTCGCGTTCTGCAGACAGTCGGTGAAGTAGGACTTGTCGCCGTCCTTGCCGATCTTCTTCGACAGCTCGGTATAATAGACTTGGTTCACGAGCACGCGCGGCAGCGTGTCGCTGTTGAGCTCGACCAGCCAGCCGCCGTCGGGCCCCGGCCGCACATAGACGTCGGGCACCATGGTCTGGGTGCGCGTGGTGCCGAACTTCAGCCCCGGCTTCGGATCGAGCCTTTTGATTTCCCCGATCATGTCGACGAGATCCTCGTCGTCGACGCCGCACAGCTTGCGAAGCGCGGCGAAATCGCGCTTGGCCAACAGGTCGAGATGCTCGATCAACGCCTGCATCGCCGGATCGTAGCGGTCGAGTTCGCGCAGCTGGGCCGCCAGGCACTCGCTCAGGTTCCGCGCGCAGATGCCGGGCGGATCGAATGTCTGCAGGACCCCGAGCACCGCCTCGACATCGGCCTGCTCGGCGCCGAGCCGCTCGGCGGCCTGGCCCAGGTCGACCGGCAGATAGCCGGCCTCGTCGACGAGATCGATCAGGTACTGGCCGATCATGCGGTCGGCCGGCGCGGTGAAGGCGACCGCAGCCTGCTCGGCGAGGTGATCGGAAAGCGTGGTCTCGGCGGCGACGAAGGCCTCGAGATTATAGTCCTCGTCGCTCGAGGCCCCGCCGCCCCATTCGGTGTAGGTGGTGGGCGGTGCGTCCTGCGCGTTGCGTGCGGCCGCTTCCGCCGGCTCTTCGGAGAAGACGTTGTCGAGGCCGGTGTCGAGCGTCTGCTCGATCTCGGCACGGCTGCCGAGATCGCGGTTCATCCAGTCTTCCTGGGCCGGCTCGAAGCTTTCGCCACTGCCGCTCGCCTCGGCAAAATCGTCGTTGCCGCCCTCGGCATCGGAGAACTCGGCGCGCTCCGCCGTGTGCTCGCCCGCAACCGGCGCCTCGGGCCCGTCGGCCGCGCGCTCCAGCAGCGGATTGCGTTCCAGCTCGTCTTCGACGAACGTTGCGAGGTCCAGATTTGACAGCTGCAGCAGCTTGATCGCCTGCATCAGCTGCGGCGTCATCACCAGCGATTGCGACTGGCGGAATTCCAATCTCTGCGTCAGCGCCATGGAGGCAAGAACATTCCCTAACAGTGGTCCAATTCTTGCTTATCCTACTCTGCGCCGGATGTACACGGCTTGACGAATAAGAAAAACGAACTATGGCGCGCACGCACTAAGCCGTTACCGGCTCAGGCAGCTGCCGCCTTTTCTCCCCGCCAGGCGCGACCGCAATCGCCGACATTTCCGCCGTTGTTCCGGCCTCCGGCCAGGATTCTTGGCCGCTCTTGGCCGCAGCTTGTTATTTGGCGGGGCAATTGGCCGTTATCGTTTTCTTGATGCATCCCCCGCGGATCGCGGCGCGCGCAAGGCAGTCGCACCGAGGTCGCGTCATACGCCGGAACGACAATTCGTTCTGACGCTCAAGCCTGCGGCAGAGTCGTCGCGCATGTCGCATGGACGACAAAGCCGACAAATCCACAAAACATTCGCGACACTACAGGCGGAATTCCTCGCCGAGATAAAGCCTGCGCACGTCGGGATCGGCGACGATCTCCTCCGGGCTGCCTTCGGTCAGGATCTGCCCGGCATAGACGATATAGGCGCGGTCGGTCAGGCCGAGCGTCTCGCGGACGTTATGGTCGGTGATCAGAACGCCGATGCCGCGATTGGTGAGGTGGCGCACCAGCTGCTGGATGTCGCCGACCGCGATCGGGTCGATGCCGGCGAACGGCTCGTCGAGCAGCATGTAGTTCGGCCGCGTGGCAAGCGCACGCGCGATCTCGACGCGGCGGCGCTCGCCGCCGGACAGCGCGATCGACGGCGACTTGCGCAGCCGCGTGATGGTGAATTCTTCGAGCAACGCGTCGAGTTCGCGCTCGCGCTTCTTGCGCGACGGCTCGACCACTTCCAGCACCGCGCGGATGTTCTGCTCGACCGTGAGGCCGCGGAAGATCGAAGCTTCCTGCGGCAGATAGCCGATGCCGAGTCGCGCGCGCTGATACATCGGCAGGCGGGTGACATCGTGGCCGTCGAGCTCGATGGCGCCGCGATCCGCCTTGATGAGGCCGGTGATCATGTAGAATACGGTGGTCTTGCCGGCGCCGTTCGGCCCCAGCAGGCCCACCGCCTCGCCGCGCCGGACATAGATGCTGACGCCGCGCACCACCTGGCGGCTGCCGAAGCTCTTCTCGATCGAGTGAACCGCGAGAAAGCCCGGCCGCCGCAACAGCTGCGGCCCGCCAGCGGCTTTTGCAGACTTGCCCGCGGCCTTATTCGCTTTCGCGGCCGGGCGGTTGCTGCGCGCCAGGGTCTCGGTGTTCTGCGGCGAGCGCGGGTTGATCCGCGGCCCGGGCCGCTCGTTCACGGTCTCCGCGAGCGCCGCCAACGGATCGTCGAGCGCGGTGATGTCCTCACGCGGGCGCACGAAACCCTGCTGGCCGCGCTTTGCGGGCTGCCGACGGAACATGTCGCGTAGATCCACCATTCCCCGCTTTGCTCAACTCCCTCGAAGGTGTCTCACCACCCGCTCAGCCTGATTCGGTCGCCCAGTCCGAACGAACGATTTACCCTGCCCAGCGGACGCCTTCGACCTCGGGGCTCGCCAACATCTCCCGGAACAGCACCTGCACATCGCCGCAAGCCACCGCCCTGCCCTCATATGGGCTCCGCAGCCATGGACTTCACCAAGACGTTGTGGCGAGTTCATTGCGACGGCAACGGCCGCATTCGTAAATAGAGGCGGGCGCGGCGGCATTCAACTGCCGCCAGTTAACCCAAGAGTAACCCAAGCCTAACTCTCGGGTCACTCTCCTGTCATTTGGGCCTATTTGCGCCCAACGACAACGGCGATCCGATGGTCGGCCCGGACGAGCCGCAGCCCTGCCCGCTGCCGCCTCCCGAGGCCTGCGGCAGCAAGACCTGCACGCCTCGGCCGCTGTCGGATTCGACCCTGGAGACCCCGGTGGTCATGTCCACGGTCAGCCGGTCGCCGCGCATGACGTTCTTGCACTGGGTCAGCACCACGCCGCCTTGCATCGTGATCTGGTTGCTCTTGGGATCGAAGATGGCGGTCTCGCCGGTGACGACCTGGTCCTTCTGGGTCACGACGACGTTGCCGCGCGCCTCCAGCCGCTTGATCGACGAGGCGCCACCCGGCCCGGGCGTCGCAGCCTGCATCGACGGACCCTTCGCCGGCTTGGCGCCGGCATTGCCAGACGAGTTCGAACCGCCCTCGTAGAACACCACCAGCGTCTTCGACGTCATCGTGGTGTCGCCCTGCACCACCTTCACATTGCCGGAGAAGGTCGCCTCTTTCACCTTGTCGCGCATCTCGAGCGAGGCCGCCTCGATCTGGATCGGCTGATCGCGATTCTGCGAGAAGCCCTGCAGCGCGTTGGGCACGCCCGTCGTTGCGCTCTGCGCGAACGCACCGCCGCTGGCGCCTGCGAGCAGCGCCGCAACCGCCATGAATCGCGCAAGGGCAAAGCCCGCGCGACCGAGCCTGACGCGACTTGGCCTGATAAGATCAATCATGAATTCACTTTGCATTCGTTGACTTGACGGGCCGCGTCCGCTGCGTGGGCGTTGCATCGGCCGCGCGCTCGGCGGCCGGAGCATTCGGCCCGGCATTGCCGCCGTCCAGATTTTCCAGATGCATGACCACATTGCCCTCGAATCGCACGACATCGCCATTGTCGGTGATTCGCAGGCGATCCGCAGTCAGCGTGCCATTGGTCAGCTTGACGTCGACGTGCTGGTCCGAGCTCACCGTGCCCTTGCCCATGTCGGCATGCGCCTCGCTCAAATGCGCCTCGTAGCCGGTCGATGTCGTCATGACGACATCCTTGTACAGATCCAGGAGCTGTTGCTTGGTATCGAAGATGCCGGTGCGCGCCTTCAGCGTCACCGTGGACTGGTCTTCCATCAGCACCTTGGCGCGCAGGATGTTGAGCTGGACATGATCGGGATCGGTGAGGTCCTGCACGGCGCTGTGGGCGACGAGATCGTAAGGCCGCTGGTCCGGCGTGAAGCCGGTGAGATGCGGCGTCTCCATGGTGATCTTGCTGCCGGAGACGACGAGATTGCCGGAATCGAGCGGCAGGCTCGGCATCAGAACGCGGAATGGATTGAAGATCGAGACTCCCAGAACCGCCGCCATCGCCAAGGCCACGGCCACCGGCACCGCGATGCGCAACACGCGGACCATGCGGCTGTGCCGCGAGGCCACGGCGAAGCGCGCTTCCAGTCCGGGATCGTAGACGGGGTTGTGGACGGAGTTCACCGTGGCTCCAATGCGGGAGGTTCCGTGCGCATTCTACCACGGAGACGGCGGACATTGCAGCCGGAACCGGCGGCCGATCTGTGGCCGTCAGGGCTCAATTGGTTACGAGAATTTAAGAATCGACCGCCTCAGGAATGGGCAAAGATATCCTCGGCTTCAAAACCTTGGAGATCCAGCCTGGCGCGGTGCGGCAGGAACTCGAAACAGGCTTGCGCCACCGCGCTCCGCCCCTCGCGGGCCAGCATCGCATCGAGACGCTCCCGCAAGCCATGCAGATGCAGCACATCGGAGGCCGCGTAGGCAAGCTGCGGCTCGGTCAAACTATCAGCGCCCCAGTCGCTCGACTGCTGCTGCTTCGACAGGTCGACATTGAGCAGCTCGCGCACCAGGTCCTTCAGGCCGTGGCGGTCGGTATAGGTGCGCGCCAGGCGCGAGGCGATCTTGGTGCAGTAAAGCGGCTGCGGCATCACGCCGAAGGTATGATAGAGCACCGCGACGTCGAAGCGCGCGAAGTGGAAGATTTTCGTGACGTTGGGATTGCCGAGCAGCGCCTTCAGATTCGGTGCATCGGTGTGCCCCTTCGGAATCTGCACCACGTCGGCCGTGCCGTCCCCGTTCGACAGCTGCACCACGCAAAGCCGGTCGCGATGCGGGTTGAGGCCCATGGTCTCGGTGTCGATCGCAACCGAGGTGGTATAACGGGACAGATCGGGCAGGTCGCCGCGGTGCAGGCGTACGGTCATGTGTTTCAAAACCTCGGTCGAATCGATGTCGGACGCGATGAGCCAGACCGACGCCGCGTAAAAGCGCTGATGCGCGGACTTAAGCCCGGCACTGGTAACTATCCGGCAAACGCCGCGGATTGGCCGCGTGCCGGCCTCCGAATGCCAGTCCGGCGGACTGGACGCAAGCCCGAGCGCGTCGCAAGGCGAGACGGCCCGCCGGCGGAACCCGCGGTCTTGGCCGGCCGGCCAGCATCTATCGGCGGCTCACCTGACGCAAGACCGCGCAGCGATGCCGATCTTGCGCCGGTCGCCGGCGAGATCGAACTGCAATCCCATCGCGACGTCCTGCTCCACACGTCCAATCCCGTCAAAGGAGATCTCGATTCGCTTCGCCGCCTGAAGATCAGCCATTGTCGCGCCGACGATCTGAGCGGACACCTGGACACCGGTCGGGTTGTTCTCCAGGGCGGCCGGCTGGAGCGGACACGTCCGTTTCGTCTTGTCGCCGATCAGGATGACGGAGCGATCTGCCATGATCGTCCGTATCGTTGCTTCGAACCTCTTCATGTCGTCGATCTTGTAGTTCGGGGTCATGGCGAGATACGCCGTCCCGGCATTGCCTTTACGATACAGCCGGTGACGAAAGCTCGTGAAGGTCGTCCGGCTAACCGTCTCGACATAGGCGCCGCCTGCGCCGAAGGTCGGCTTGACGCCGCTTTCCAAGCCGGCCCGGCACGTTCAGCTATGGCTTCATCCCACCACGATTGTTCGCACAGATCAAATCCAAGTTTCTCTTGTTAGCTCGACAGAGCAAGAGCAGCGCTGTGCGCCGCTGACATGCGCCGACACCGCCACGCAGTCACGTACGACGAAGCAAGCGCATCTCCTCGAAGCTCTTCAAGGACAGGAAACAACTCCTTCTCTGTCACGAATTGCACCTCGAACTCAGTTCGAGCTAACATGTGCAGGGGATTGATGATCGCATGAAATCAGTTGTCGAAAGCGGCAGCGATGACCTCCTCCGATACGTAACTACGCGTCGTGCTCGTGCATATCACCCATCCGCAAACTGCCCGTCGTGCCACTCTGTCGCAGGCTGTGCGGCTTGTCGTGTCGGGCAAATCAGAACGATGTTAGTCGCCGTCCCGCGCTCTTGAGAGAGGGGCGCTTCGCGATCGTCACGAACGTTGAGCGCGGGATGCGGTGGACGTTGCGATGTCGGGCGCGCTTCGCGCAAGACGACCGATATGGCGACGGACGTGAAATCGTGTGGTCCTGGCGTCCCGGTGCTGACGCCAAGCGCGTGATGCAACTCGACGAGCATCATGGGCGACGGGGGCAAGACAGCCGGTCCCCGGGGAGAGCGCGTATAAGCGTTAAAACCATCGCACAGGGAAGGCCGGTTGTTGCGGCCCACCTGTGGTGACTGCCGCCTGCTTTTTGTTTGCAGGCGGGCCATGGGTGTTGGCCAAACATCCGGCCTTCCCTGTGCCCTCTCGCCGTTGAGGGGGATAGCTTGGCAAAGCTCGGACGCAGATTGCGCCGCGAGAACGAGAGTCCGTGTCCGGGATGATCTTTCGACAAACGCCATGTCATTCCGGGGCGCGCAGCGCGAGCCCGGAATCCATTGGACACAGAGCGGGATACGACATGGATTCCTGGTTCAGCGCTGGCGCGGCGCCCCGGAATGACAAGAACAGCTGTTTGACAGGTTAAATCGGGGTAGGGGGCTCGCTGGGCCTAGGGCGCTACGGACGCCGCTTCGCGACCGGCGAAAATCCAGCTTCGCCGCACCACGCGTAGCTCGAAGAGCGAAGCGTGGTGCCCAGGAAAGGACTCGAACCTTCACGGCCGTTAAGCCACTGGCACCTGAAGCCAGCGCGTCTACCAATTCCGCCACCTGGGCATGGGGGCGGTTAGTACGGATCGGGGGCGCGCTTGTCAAACCGCGGATGCGATTTTTGTGACGATTTTTCCGAGATGCGCGGAAAATCACGCCCCACGTTTCCCGTCCCGCGGCGATACGCTATACAGCGCGGCGAAGCGGCGGACGCTACGCCCGCCAAATGACGCCCCTCCGCAGGACATCCCAGGACGATTCCCATGGCATCGAATCTCGACACCCTCGTCACGGTCTTCGGCGGTTCGGGCTTTCTCGGCCGCCACGTGGTCCGGGCGCTCGCCAAGCGCGATTACCGCATCCGCGTCGCGGTGCGCCGCCCCGAGCTGGCCGGTCACCTGCAGCCTTTGGGCCGGGTCGGCCAGATCCACGCCGTGCAGGCGAATCTGCGTTATCCGGCCTCGGTCGACGCGGCGATGCGCGACGCGCATGCCGTGATCAACCTGGTCGGCGTGCTGACCGAGAGCGGCGCCCAGACCTTCAACGCGGTGCAGGCGGAGGGGGCGGCGACAGTCGCAAAGGCGGCAGCCGGGGCGGGCGCGCAGCTGGTGCATGTCTCGGCGATCGGCGCCGACGAGGCGTCCGCCTCCGCTTACGCGCGCGCCAAGGCCGCCGGCGAGAAGGCGGTGCTGACCGCGCTGCCGACGGCAACGATCATGCGGCCCTCGGTGGTGTTCGGTCCCGAGGACGACTTCACCAACCGCTTCGCCGGCCTGGCGCGGATCTCGCCATTCCTTCCGCTGATCGGCGGCGGCCAGACCCGGATGCAGCCGGTCTATGTCGGCGATGTCGCCACCGCGATCGCGGATGCCGTCGACGGCAAGGCGAGGGCAGGGACCACTTACGAGCTCGGCGGGCCGGAGGTGCTCAGCTTCCGCGAGATCATCGAGATCATCCTCGACATCACCGACCGCAAGCGCGCTCTGGTGTCGCTGCCGTTCGGGCTGGCGAAACTCCAGGCCGCCTTCCTGCAATTCGCGCCGGGCGCGCTGAAGCTGACGCCGGACCAGGTCGAGCTGTTGCGCCACGACAACGTCGTCTCGGAAACCGCCACGGCTGAGGGGCGCACCCTGCAGGGCCTCGGCATCACGCCCGATTCGCTCGAGGCGATCGCCCCGCAATATCTCTGGCGCTTCCGTCCCGCCGGCCAGTTCCAGCGCAAGAACGCCTGAGGCGCGGCGGGCAGCCCGCCACGCAGCGCCTTACATCCCCAGCGCCAGCGCGATCAGTCCGAGCGTGCCGACGATGACGCGCCACCAGGCGAACAGCACGAAGCCGTGACGGGTGACGTATTCGAGGAACGTCTTCACCACGATCATCGCGGTGATGAACGACACCACGAAGCCGATCGCGATGAGGCCGATATGGTCGGTCGTCATCTCGGCGCGGCTCTTGTAGAAGTCGTAGACGAAGGCGCCGATCATGGTCGGGATCGCCAGGAAGAACGAGAATTCAGCGGCCGAGCGCTTGTCGCCGCCGAGCAGCATCGCGGCGACGATGGTCGCGCCCGAGCGCGACACGCCGGGAATCATGGCGAGACACTGCGCGACGCCGATCCACAGATACATCATCAGCGGATAGCGCGTGGCGTCATGCTCGCGCGGCTTGTGATCGATCTGATCGACCCACAGCAGGACTGCACCGCCGACGATCAGCGTGAAGCAGACCACCCAGGGATCGAACAGCACCGCCTTGATGTATTTGCCGGCGATGAGGCCGATGATGACGGCCGGCATGAACGCCACCAGCACGCCGATGATGAAGCGGCGATCGTCCGCGTTCGACAGGGCGCCGATGGCGACGCGCGATAGCTTGAAGAAATACAGCGCGACGATGGCCAGGATGGCGCCGAGCTGGATCAGGATCGCGAAGCTCTTCCAGAACCCGTCCTCGCCCAGCCCGAAGAAGCGCTCCGCCAGCAGGAGATGGCCGGTCGACGAGACCGGAAGGAACTCGGTGACGCCCTCGACGATCCCGAGAAGCACCGCCCGCAGCGTATCTGACATCATGAATTTGGTCCGTCATTGCCGGCTCGCTCGCCGCCGACATGCGCCGACAATGCGGCGAGATCCGCGAAAAGCGCGTCCTTCTCGCTTATTCGGCCACCGCTCGCAATCCAAAAAGCCCGGCGCGCGAGCACGAATCGGAAATGCGCGGCTGCAAGAGCATGCAGGCACCGCCAGCTTTGCCTGGGGATACACCGTTCCCTGTGGTCACACTTTGGCCAGCCGCCCAACTGCTTACACTTTTGCCGACCATGCGCTAATGCTCCGAATCGGATCTGCAGGACGTCGTTTCGAAGCTCGGACCCTCTCAGCGAACCCGCCGCAAACGCCGAATGGTTGAAGCTTCGTTAAGCGCGGCCATCTAGTCAAAGGCTCCATGTACACGCTCTTTCACCATGCCTTCTGCCCGCACTCGCGATTCGTCCGCCTCGTGCTCGGTGAATATGGTCTCGACCTGCGGCTGGTTGAGGAGCGCGCCTGGGAGCGGCGGGAAGCCTTCTTGACGCTGAATCCCGCCGGAACCACGCCGGTATTATCCGTCGAGGGCTTGCCGCCGGTACCCGGCGTCAGCGTCATCGCAGAGTTCCTCGACGAGACATGCGGGCCGGAGATGGGGGATCGCAGGCTGTTGCCGACCACCACGGCCGAACGCATCGAGGTGCGCCGGCTGATGGGCTGGTTCAACGAGAAGTTCTTCGAGGAGGCCTCGAACCTTCTGGTCACCGAGCGCATCTACAAGCGCTTCATGAGCGAGGAGGATGGCGGCGGGCCGCCTTCGACCGACGTGATTCGCGCCGCGAAGACCAATGTGCGCTATCATCTGGCCTATATCGGCTGGCTGGCACAGCGGCGCAATTTTCTCGCCGGCGACCGGCTGACCTATGCCGACCTGGCGGCTGCCGCGCATCTGTCGGCGATCGACTATCTGGGCGACGTGCCATGGATCGAGGACGACGCAGCAAAGGCGTGGTACGCGCGGGTGAAGTCCCGCCCGTCGTTCCGTCCGCTGCTGAGCGACTGGCTGGCGGGCGTGCCGGCGTCGCGGACCTATGTGGACCTCGACTTCTGAACCCGGCGCCTGCTCCTCCCGGCCGCGATCTCAAGGCGAAGCTTGCGGCCGAGGCTCACAAGCTTGGCTTCGACTGCATTGGCATCGCGCGGCCGGAACCGACGCCCGAACGCGCCCGGCGCTTCCAGGAATTCCTCGCCGCCGGGGCCCATGGCGACATGGACTGGCTGGCACGTGACCCCGAGCGGCGGATGGACCCGCAGACGCTGTGGCCCGAGGTGCGCAGCGTGATCATGCTCGGCGTGAATTACGGCCCCGACGAGGATCCGCTTGCCGTGCTTCAGGCCCGCTCCCGCGGCGCCATCTCGGTCTATGCACGCGGCGATGACTATCATGACATCATCAAGAAGCGGCTGAAGGCGCTGGCCCGCTGGCTGATCGCGACGGCCCCCTGCGAGCTCAAGGTGTTCATCGACACCGCGCCGGTGATGGAAAAGCCGCTCGGCCAGGCCGCCGGACTCGGCTGGCAGGGCAAGCACACCAACCTGGTCTCCCGCAGCTTCGGCTCCTGGCTGTTCCTCGGCGCCATCTATTCCACCTTGGAATTGCCATTCGACGCGGCGGAGATCGATCATTGCGGCTCCTGCCGCGCCTGCCTCGACATCTGCCCGACGGCAGCGTTTCCGGCGCCCTACCGGCTCGATGCGCGGCGCTGCATCTCGTATCTCACCATCGAGAACAAAGGCCCGATTCCGCGCGAATTCCGCAAGAGCATCGGCAATCGCATCTACGGCTGCGACGATTGCCTGGCCGCGTGCCCCTGGAACAAATTCGCCAGGGAAGGGCGCGAGGCCAAGCTGGCCGCCCGCGACGGCTTGCGTGCACCGGCGCTGGCCGAATTGGCCTCGCTCGATGACGCCTCGTTCCGCGCCCTCTTTACGAAATCGCCGATCAAGCGGATCGGACGCGACCGCTTCATCCGCAACGTCCTGATTGCGATCGGCAATTCCGGTGACGCCGCGCTCGCGGCAACGGCCGAAGCGCTCCTGAACGACGCCAGCCCGCTGGTGCGCGGGGCGGCCGTCTGGGCCCTGGCCCAGCTCGATCGCACCAGCTTCGATCGGCACGCGGCGATGGCACTTGCTGGCGAGACCGACGAGGGCGTGCGCCAGGAATGGCGACTCGCCGTGTGATCTGGATTCAACCCATCTCGGCGACCGCGGCCAGGATGCGCGCGATGTCTTGCGGCCGCGACAGCCGGTGATCGCCGTCCTGGATCATCGTGAGCACGACATCGTCCGCGGGGAGGCGATGCGCCAGCGCAAAGGCATGCTGCCAGGGCACATCCGGATCCTGGGCGCCCTGCAGGATCCGCACTGGACAGCCGACATTGATCGCGCTGCCCAGCAGAAGATGGTCGCGGCCCTCCTCGATCAGCGTCTTCGTGATCGGGTAGGGGTCACCATACTCGGACGGCCGCAGCCAGACGCCCTTGGTCTCGATCTCCTGCCTGACCGCCTGGGAAAATCCCTTCCACATCAGCTCCTCGGTGAAATCCGGCGCCGGCGCGATCAGCACCAGTCCCGCCACGGTCGGCTCGCCGGCGCGCTTGGCGAGTTCGCGGGCGAGCAAAAGCGCGAGCCAGCCGCCCATGGATGAGCCGATCACGACCTGGGGACCCCGGCAGAACCGGGTGAACACGGCAACGCTCTCCTCGAGCCAGCGACCGATGGTCCCATCGACGAATTGACCGCCGGATTCGCCGTGGCCCGAATAGTCGAAGCGCACACAGGCGCGGCCCTGCTCGGCTGCCCAGGCGTCGAGCGCCAAGGCTTTGGTACCCTTCATGTCGGAATGGAAGCCACCGAGCCAGAACAGGCCCGGCCCCTTGCCCTCACGGGCACGGACCGCGATCCGGCGCGACGATTGGCCCGTACCGACCTCGATGAAGACAGGCGTTTCGTTGGCTTCCGCCGTGATGGTCATGGATCGCACCCCGCTATCGGGCGTTTGTGTGGGCGAACCTCAACCATCCGTCAACGCCGCGGCGACCGTCCTGCTTGCGAAACGCGACTTCGCACTCTATGTCGCCACCGGAACCAGCACCGTCTCCGAATTTGCGGATATTCGGCGGCCGGTTCTGGGGGGAGATGCCCGACCTCGCCGGCGCGCAGGCGCGGATGTCGAGTTCGGTCTCGTTTGGCGGCAAAGCTGCACCGCTCGGCGCGAAATTTCACGCCGGAGCCGTGAGCTGTCTTGCCCCTTACGGCTTCTTCCTTCAAAGTAATGCCCCTCTTCCACAACTTCGGAGAAGTACCCATTCGCCGTCCCAATAGAGCTCCGCCCGCTGCCACCAAAGACGGGCCGCGCACCAATGATGAGATTCGCAATGCGCAGATCCAGTTGATCGATCAGAACGGCCAAAACCACGGTACCGTCGAGACCATGGTCGCCATCAAGATGGCCGCCGAAGCCGGCATGGACCTGGTGGAAATTCAGCCGAACAGCAGCCCTCCCGTCTGCAAGATCATGGACTACGGGAAGTACAAATATTCGGCGCAGAAGAAGGCTGCGGAAGCCCGCAAGAAGCAGAAAGTCGTTGAGATCAAGGAGATCAAGCTCCGGCCGATGATCGACGACCATGACTACGACGTGAAGATGCGCGCCATGCAGCGGTTCTTCGAGGAGGGCGACAAGGTCAAGATCACCCTGCGCTATCGCGGTCGCGAAATGGCGCACCAGGAGATCGGCACCAAGCTCCTGGACAAAGTCAAAGCGGACGTGGCCGCCTTTGCCAAGGTCGAGCAGGACGCCAAGTTCGAAGGTCGGCAGGTCGTGATGGTGCTGGCGCCGCGCTAAAGCCGGCGCCCACCTGCACGACAGCTTGAGGAGCCCGCCACGGCGTTTGGCGGGCTTTTGCCTAACGAGAGGTTAATCGCGGGCGGCATTCGCATCGTCCGGGCAAGTCGATGCCAAAGGCGGAGACGAACCACGGCGGTGCGGGGACACCATGGTCTCTCGCCGTGCACGGAGCCGACGTCGGGTCAAATTCGCTGATTCCGGCTCTCCAGCGTTGCCAATCGGCCTTGTCTCTGCCATAAGCGCAGCCTTCATCGCCCGGCTGATCAAGGGCTGCCGTGGCGATGCTTTTGTGCGGGTGGCTTCGGCTTTTTCCGAAAACCTGAGCACGGTCAACGCTCTAACGAGCATTTTCGCCAGACGGCGCCGCTTTAGCGGGCGGCTTGCTGTTGGCATCAAGGAGAGCCAAATGCCCAAGTTGAAGACCAAATCCGGCGCCAAAAAGCGATTCAAGGTGACGGCCACCGGCAAAGTGATGCACGCCCAGCGCGGCAAGCGCCACGGCATGATCAAGCGGACCAAGAAGCAGATCCGGCAGCTGCGCGGCACCCGCGTGCTGTTCAAGACCGACGGCGACAACGTCAAGAAGTACTTCTTGCCGAACGCCTGACGGCCAACTGCTTCCGATCCGCCGGCCGCGCAGGGCGCGGCCCACACTCACTATTGATCAAGGATTTCCGTCATGTCTCGCGTCAAACGCGGTGTGACCGCCCACGCCAAGCACAAGAAAGTCTTCAAGGCCGCCAAGGGCTATTACGGCCGCCGCAAGAACACGATCCGCACCGCCAAGCAGGCCGTCGAAAAGGCCGGCCAGTACGCGTTCCGCGATCGGAAGCGCAAGAAGCGCACCTTCCGCGCGCTCTGGATCCAGCGCCTGAACGCCGCCGTGCGGCCGTTCGAGCTGACCTACAGCCGTTTCATCGACGGTCTCGCGAAGTCCGGCATCACCGTCGATCGCAAGGTGCTGTCGGATCTCGCGATCAACGAGCCGGTGGCCTTTCAGGCGATCGTCGAGAAGGCCAAGGCCGCATTGGCTGCCTGATTCTCCTGTGTGAGAAGTAGCGCTGAAAGCGGCCGAGATGATCGGCCGCTTTTTGCATTCTTGTGACCGTCTCAGTCCGATGAGCGCCGGGCATCGCCAGGCGTGCATCGCGACCGTCATTCACGCGGCGAATTGACCTTGACCCCTGCCGCCCGCGCGGCGACAACCAGCCGCTTTTTCGCGGAGATCAACCTGTGTCCGATCTTGCCAATCTCGAAACTTCGATCCTCAAGCAGATTACCGCAGCCGGCGACGAAGCTGCGCTCGAAGCGGTGCGCGTCGCCGCTCTCGGCAAGAAGGGCTCGATCTCGGCGCTGCTGGCGACGCTCGGAAAGATGTCGCCCGAAGAGCGCAAGACGCAAGGTGCGGCGATCAACCTCGCCAAGGACAAGGTGACGCAAGCGCTCGCCGCCCGGCGCGAGGTGCTGAAATCAGCCGCATTGGACGCAAGGCTGGCCTCCGAGACGATCGATGTCACCTTGCCGTTGCAGGATGCGCCGGCGGAGGCGGGCAGGGTGCATCCGCTCAGTCAGGTGATGGACGAACTCACCACGATCTTCGCCGACATGGGCTTCGCCATCGCCGAAGGTCCGGATATTGAGACCGACGACTACAACTTCACCAAACTGAACTTCCCGGAAGGCCATCCGGCGCGCGAGATGCACGACACCTTCTTCTTCAATCCGAAGGCGGACGGCTCGCGCATGCTTCTGCGCACCCACACCTCGCCCGTGCAGGTGCGGACGATGCTGACCCAGAAGCCGCCGATCCGCGTGATCTGCCCGGGCCGCACCTATCGCATCGATTCGGATGCGACCCACACGCCGCAATTCCACCAGGTCGAAGGCCTCGTCATCGACAAGGGCTCGCATCTCGGTCACCTCAAATGGATCCTGCACGAGTTCTGCAAGGCGTTCTTCGAGGTCGATCACATCAACATGCGCTTCCGGCCGTCGTTCTTCCCGTTCACCGAGCCGTCGCTCGAGGTCGACATCCAGTGCCGCCGCGACAAGGGCGAGATCCGCTTCGGCGAGGGCGAGGATTGGCTGGAGATTCTCGGCTGCGGCATGGTGCATCCGAACGTGCTGCGGGCCTGCGGGCTCGATCCGGACGAGTACCAGGGCTTCGCCTGGGGCATGGGCATCGACCGCATCGCGATGCTGAAATACGGCATGAGCGACCTGCGCCAACTGTTCGAAGGCGACGTGCGCTGGCTGTCGCATTACGGCTTCAAGCCGCTCGAGGTGCCGACGCTCGCGGGGGGATTGAGCTCGTGAACGTTGGCGGCCTCGATATCTCCAATCGGGCGCTGCGGCTCCCTCTCCCGCTTGCGGGGGAGGGCTGGGGTGGGGGTATCTCCGCAGCGGAGGTGTCGATGGATGATGAGAAGCCCATCTGGACCGTATCCCCCAAGCTTCGATCGAATGCACGGGCACTCCGCAGAAATTCGACCGACGCCGAACGACTATTGTGGTCGGAGCTGCGTGATCATCGCCTCCTCGGCGCAGGCTTTCGTCGGCAAGTTCCGATCGACCGTTACATCGCCGACTTCGTCTGCCACGCCGCGCGCCTTGTCATCGAGCTTGACGGCGGACAGCACTTCTCGACCGAAGCCGAACAGCGCGACGCCTCACGCTCCGCAGTGATCGAAGCGAAAGGATTTCAGATCCTGCGCTTCGCCAACAACGACGTGATGAGCAATCGCGCTGGCGTTCTCGAAACCATCGCGGCTGCCGTCGCAGCCAGAGCCCCCACCCTGACCCTCCCCCGCAAGCGGGGGAGGGAACAGGACTGACTTCGCGGGAAAAGAGCCATGAAATTCACGCTGTCCTGGCTGAAGGACCATCTCGACACCGATGAGCCGGTCGAGAAGCTCGCCGACAAGCTCACCATGATCGGGCTCGAGGTCGAGCATCTCGAGGACAAGGCGAAGCTGCTCGCGCCGTTCACGATCGCCCGCGTCATCTCCGCCGAGCAGCATCCGAACGCCGACCGTTTGCGCGTCTGCATGGTCGATACCGGTAACGGCGCAGCGCCGGTGCAGGTCGTGTGCGGCGCGCCCAACGCGCGCGCGGGCCTCGTCTCGGTGTTCTCGCCGCCCGGCACTTATATCCCCGCCAAGAAGATCACGCTCTCGGTCGGCACCATCAGAGGCGTCGAGAGCCGCGGCATGCTGTGCTCGGAGGCCGAGCTCGAAATCTCGGAGAACCACGACGGCATCATGGAGCTGCCGGCGGACGCTCCGATCGGCAAGCCCTACGCCGAGTGGGCCGGGCTCGGCGATCCTCTGCTCGAGATCAATTTGACGCCGAACCGGCAGGACTGCACCGGCGTGCATGGCATCGCGCGCGACCTCGCCGCGGCCGACATGGGCAAGCTGAAGGAGCCCGCGATCAAGCCGATCAAGGGCGAATTCCCCTGCCCGGTGAAGGTCACGGTCGAGGACGAGAAATTGTGCCCCGGCTTCGCGCTGCGGCTGGTGCGTGGCGTCAAGAACGGCGCCTCGCCGAAATGGCTGCAGCAGCGCCTGACCTCGATCGGGCTGCGACCGATCAACGCGCTGGTCGACATCACCAATTTCATGACCTTCGATCGCGCGCGTCCGCTGCATGTGTTCGACGCCAAGAAGGTGACAGGCAATCTGGTCGTGCGCCGCGCGCGCGACGGCGAGACGCTCTTGGCGCTCGACGGCCGCACCTACACGCTCGACAGCGGCATGTGCGTGATCGCCGACGACACGGGCGTCGAGTCGCTGGCCGGCATCATGGGTGGCGAAGCCTCCGGCTGTGACGAGACCACCACCGACGTGCTGATCGAATCGGCGCTCTGGAACGAGATCAACATCGCCCAGACCGGCCGCAAGCTCGGCATCAATTCGGATGCACGCTATCGCTTCGAACGCGGCGTCGATCCCGCCTTCATGGTGCCGGGGCTGGAATTGGCGACGAAGCTCGTCCTTGAGCTCTGCGGCGGCACGCCATCGGACAACGTCGTCGTCGGCAATCCTTTCGGCGACGAGCGCGTGATCGATTTCCCGCTCACCGAGGTGAAGCGGCTGGCCGGCATCGACGTGCCGCTGACGGAGATGCGCCGCATCCTCGGCCATCTCGGCTTCATGCTGGCGGGATCGGGTCCGGTGGTGAAGATCGCGGTGCCCTCCTGGCGCAGTGACGTGCACGGCAAGGCCGACATCGTCGAAGAGGTCGTGCGCATGGTCGGCGTCGACAAGGTCCCGGAGACGCCGTTCGAGCGCGGCGACGCGCCGCGCAAACCGGTGCTGACGCCGATCCAGATTCGGACCCGCCGCGCCAAACGAGCGCTGGCTACGAGAGGGATGGTCGAGGCCGTCACCTGGTCGTTCATCTCCAAGCCGGCGGCCGAACTGTTCGGCGGCGGCAAGGCGGAGCTTGCGGTCGCCAATCCGATTGCCGCCGATCTCTCCGACATGCGCCCGAGCCTCATGCCCGGCCTGATCGCGACCGCGCAGGCCAATGCGGATCGCGGCATCGGCGATAGCGCGATCTTCGAGGTCGGACAGATCTTCAAGGGTGATCGGCCCGAGGATCAGTTCGTGGCGGCGAGCGGCGTCCGTCGCGGCGTCGCCTCCTCCGCAGGGCTTGGACGGCATTGGAGCGGATCACAGACCGCAAGCGCCTTCGACGCCAAGGCTGACGCGCTCGCGGTGCTAGCCGCCGCCGGCGCGCCGATGGCGGCGTTGCAGATCGTGCCCGGCGGCCCGAGCTGGCTGCATCCCGGACGTTCCGGCACCATCCAGATGGGGCCGCAGAACGTGCTCGGCACCTTCGGCGAGATCCACCCGCGTACGCTCGAGACGCTCAAGGCCGATGGTCCACTGGTCGGCTTCGAGGTCATTCTGGATCGTATTCCGGCAGCCAAGCAGAGGCCGACCCGCGCCAAGCCGGTGCTCGAGCTCTCGGCCTTCCAGCCGGTGTCGCGCGATTTCGCGTTCATCGTCGATCGCGCCGTCAAAGGCGGTGACATCGTGCGCGCCGCGCAGGGCGTCGACAAGAAGCTGATCACGAATGTGACGGTGTTCGACGTCTACGAAGGCAAGGGCATCGAGGACGGCAAGAAGTCGATCGCGATCGCTGTGACGATGCAGCCGCGCGAGAAGACCATGACGGACGAGGAGATCGATGCCGTGGCCGCCAAGATCACGGCCGAGGTTGCGAAGAAGACCGGCGGCGTCTTGCGCGGATGAGCCTTTCAGGGCTCATCCCTGACGATGTCAGCGCCTCGGCCGCGCTGGCGCTCTGCGTCATCGCCCTTATCGCCGCGACGGCGCGCGGCTTCTCCGGCTTCGGCGCGGCGCTGATCTTCATGCCGCTCGCGAGCAGCGTCGCGGGGCCGCAGCTCGTTGCCGCGCTGCTGCTCGTCATCGACTTCGTATCCGCCGCGCCGCTCGTTCCCAACGCCTGGAAAGATGCCGACCGCAGGGCGACGGCCGTCATGGTCGCGGGCGCCCTGGTCGGCGTGCCCGTCGGCACCTATTTCCTGACCCGGCTCGATCCGGTCACGACGCGCTGGATCATATCCGGCTTCGTCGTAGCGCTGCTCGCGCTGCTGCTGTCGGGCTGGCGCTATCGCGGCAAGGACCATCCGGCCCTGGCCGTCGCGGTGGGGAGCGTGTCCGGCTTCTGCAGCGGGCTCGCGCAGACCGGTGGGCCGCCGATCGTCGGCTACTGGCTCGGGCGGCCGATCGCGTCGAAAACTGCACGCGCGAACATCCTGCTGTTTTTCGGCGCCTCCGATTTGTTCTCGATGGCGAGCTATGCGGTGAGCGGGCTGATCACCTGGGATTCGCTGAAGCTGTCGCTCCTGGTCGGACCGATCTATGCGCTCGGCGTGTTCTTCGGCGCCTCGTTGTTCGGGCGTGCCAGCGAGCGCGCATTTCGCGCCATCTGCTATGCGCTGATCGCGCTGGCGGTCGTCTTTGGATTGCCGGCTCTCGACGGGGTGCTGGGCCGTCGCTAGTGTTCTCCTCGACATAACAAAACCGAGGAGGAGATCATGATCGATCGGCGTGGCGTGCTGACCCTTGCGCTCGGCGCAGCCGGTACGCTGGCGGCGCCTTCGGTGCTTGCGCAAACCACAAAGCCGCGCACGCGCATCGTCTTCCTCGGCACCAAAGGCGGACCGCGCGTCGGCATCGGCGCCTCCAACCCCGCCAATCTCGTCGTCGTCAACAACACGCCGTTCGTGATCGATTGCGGGATGGGCGTCAGCCGTCAGCTCGTGGCCGCGGGCGTCCCGCTTCCTTCGGTGAAATATATCCTCATCAGCCATCACCATTCCGATCACAACCTGGAATATGGCAACTTGTTCTACAATGCGTGGGCGGCCGGGCTATCCGCTCCGATCCGCTCCTTCGGGCCGAAGGGACTTGAAGCGATGACGCGCAACTTTTGGGAGCTGAACAAGTTCGACGTCGAGACCCGGATCGATGACGAAGGCCGCCCCGATCCGCGTCCGCTCCTGATCGCCAAAGACATCACCGATGATGGTGTGGTGCTGAAGACGGACGATGTGACCGTGACCGCGTTTCGTACGCCGCATCCGCCGATTACGGACAATTTTGCCTACAAGTTCGAGACGCCGGATGGGGTGATCGTGTTCTCCTCGGACACTGCCTACAATCCCAAGCTGGCCGAGTTCGCCAAGGGCGCCGATGTGCTGGTCCATGAATGTCTCTACGTACCGGCAGTCGACCGTCTGGTGCTGAAGACCAAGAACGGGGCCACGTTGAAGAAGCATCTGATGGACAGTCACACGTCCACCGCCGATGTCGGACGCATCGCCGCCGCAGCCGGTGTAAAGACGCTCGTGCTGAGTCACCTCGTGCCGGGCGATGACCCCGACATCACCGATGACGATTGGACGCGCGATGTGAAGGCAAGCTTCTCCGGCCGTATTATCGTGGCCAAGGACCTCATGGAGCTCAAGCTGCCGGTGTGAGCGGGCGGTTAGTTGCGTGGCGATGCGGAGCGGATCGAGCCGCGACGACGTGACCGCTTTGGTTCCGGCGCTTCGGCCGGCTCGGAATCCCTAAGCGCACCAATCCTGCGCAGAGCGGCTTCGGCGGCACGCGCGCCGGACTCCCAGGCGCCATCGACCGTGCCCCACATCGTTTCATGCGTAGCTTCACCGGCCAGAAACAACGGACCCAGCGGCTCGCTCAGGATCTTGCGCGAGCCCTGTCCCCCGGGTGCAGCCGCCGACATCGCGCCGAGGATGGTTGGCGCGGCATTCCAGCGCGTGACGGCGGAGGCCTGCACCGCAGCAGCGGCGTCGCTGCCGAACAGCTTCGCCAGCCACTCCTTGCCAAAGGCGACCATCGCCGCTGCGCCTTGTGCCGACAGCTCGCGGCCAAAGGATCCGGCGACATCGATCGTGCAGAGCGACGAGCCACCGATATTGGCGAACAAAAGGCCGGTTCGCTTCGAGCTGCTCTGTTCGATCATGAGATCGTCGCGCGACAGACCGAGGGGGTTGCCCGCAAGCTGCAGCGCGATGCGATCGTAACTGCCGAGACTGAGCTTGGCGGCGGCATCGAGCTGCCGCTTCGGCAGTTCGGGCGTGAACTTGATCGCGCCAGAGGTGAGCACATTGGTCGAGACCGTCAGGATGATGGCACGCGCGGTGACGCGACCCGACGGCGTCTCCACCCAGACCTCGCGATTGGTCCATACGATGCGCGTGGCGGGAGTCGATAGAGCCAACGGCAGCTGCTCGCCAAGTTTGGTGATCAGCGTGCCGAGCCCCTGGCGACACGCAAGCGCCGCGCTGCGGTCCTGCGCCCGCGCCTTGTCCATGGCCGAGAGCTCGTTCAAGTCCTTGGCCGCTGTAGCAGGTCCAAGGACGAACTCCGCCGTCGCGGTCCAATCACCGAGATCCTTCGGCAAGGCAGTAGCACAGGAGGTATCGAGCTTGCTGCGGCCGGCCTCGTCGATCGCGTGCTTGGCGCGAACCAGCGCGGCCAGGAACTGCTCGGTTTCACCGGCCCGCGCGTTGCGGCGGCCCACGCGGATCTTGTGCCCGACAGGAGCAGCCATCACGTCGAGCCCGGCCGCACGCCCGAGCTTCGCCAGCGGATTGCCGTCAGGATTGTAGAGCCAACGCGCACCGTGATCGAAAGGTACGCCGAAGATCCTGGTATCGGTACTGCAGCGCCCACCGATCTGGTTCGCGGCTTCAAGCACGAGCACCCTGCGATTGGCCGCCAGCACCCGCCGCGCCGCAGCGATGCCGGCCGCACCTGCACCGATCACGACGATATCGGCATCGCGCGGCGGCGTCGCGGCGACAGCGCCGCGGTCGAGCCATGGCGTCGCCGCGAGCGCCGCGGATGCGGAGAGAAAGCCGCGGCGCGTGAAAGTCATGTCATGGTTTCCGAAAGATTGGAAAAACAGGATTGTAGCGAGAACTCTGCCGCATCAGGCGCGGTGCGGCAACCATCATAGTGAATCAACCATGATTGATGTCACACTGAACATGAACCAAATGGCAACCGCAGTCGACCATGATACACACAGGGAAAAGCGGCCGACCGAGGCCTTCCGGGGGGATTGACCGTCATGGGCGTCGTGCTCGATCAGATCGGCAAGCTGATTGCCGCGTACCTGCAGAAGGAGGTGCCGGGCTACGAGCCGTTCACGCCGAGCGATCCGGACAATCTGCGCAAGGACGTCCAACCCGGCGATGTGCTGCTCGTCGAGGGCAACAGCCGCATCTCCGGCATCATCAAATATCTGACGCAGTCGACCTGGTCGCATGCGGCGCTTTATGTCGGACCGATCGATGGTGCGGCGGAACCCGATGGCGAACCGCATGTGCTGGTCGAGGCCTATGTCGATGAAGGCGTCATTTCGGCGCCCTTGTCGAAATACGTCACCTACCACACGCGCATCTGCCGGCCGGTCGGCCTGACATTCGAAGACCGGCACACGGTGTGCCGCTACGCCATCAATCGCATCGGCTTCGGCTACGACACCAAGAACATCATCGACCTGATGCGCTATCTGGTTCCGCTGCCGGTGCCCCAACGCTGGCGTCGGCGCATGATCGCGCTCGGCTCCGGCGATCCAACAAAAATGATCTGCTCGGCGCTGATTGCGCAGGCCTTCGATGCCGTGCGCTATCCGATCCTGCCGAAGATCACCCGCGCGGGATCCAGGCGCGCCAAGCGCGAGATCCTGCACATCCGCGATTCCTCGCTCTATATGCCGCGCGACTTCGACATCTCGCCCTATTTCGAGATCGTCAAGCCGACCATCATCAACGGATTCGACTACACGGCCCTGCACTGGGCGGACAAGCAGAAGCCGCTCGCGGAGGTAGCGGGCGAATTCGGTGTGTTTCCAGAAATGGTCGAAACGCCGTCGCTGGTTCCTGAAGCGCTTGACCCGGAAGCGCCGGCTACGCCTGAGCAAATAAACCTGGCCGCGAAGGCGGTCGAGCGTGACCGTGCATGGCCTGCTCGTAGGGCAAATTCCCGCGAGGATACCGGACGGCACAAAGCGGTCGTCTAGCCTCAGGCGTGGCCTCACCGCTACCGATCGGAGCGGCTGATGACATCCATCAATTCCGCGATCTTCTGCCGCTGATCGGTCTTGTCGCCCGAGGCGATCGCGTGCTCGACGCAGTGGGCGACGTGATCACGCAAGATCTCTTCCTCGACGCGGCGCAAGGCAGCCCGGACCGCCGAGATCTGGGTAACGATGTCGATGCAGTAGCGATCGTCCTCGACCATTTTGGACAGGCCGCGGACCTGCCCTTCGATCCGGCTCAACCGCTTCTGACAGGATATCTTGATGTCCTTCCGCATTCGGCCTATATACCCCTACGGGGTAGCGGTTACAAGCCCGGAGTTGGACACCGATGTCGGAAAGCGAACACACGCATTCAGGAGCCATTGCCGCTTCCGGGACCTGCGGCTGCGGATCGAAGGCGCCAGCGCCGGAAACCGTACAAACCGAGGCGGTCGCCAAGAGCTGCTGCAGCAATCATGCCGTGACTGAAACGGCGGCTGCCAGTGCGGGTTGCTGTGGCGGTCATGGGCATGATCATTCCGACACCAACGCAAAAGCGCTGGATCCGGTCTGCGGGATGACCGTCGACCCTGCGACGTCAAAACACCGCTTCGACCATCGCGGCCAGACCTTCCTTTTCTGTTCCGCCGGCTGTCGCGCCAAATTCGCCGCCGACCCCGCCAAATACCTCGAGAAGAAAGAGCCTCCGCCGGAGATGCCGGCCGGCACCATCTACACCTGCCCGATGCACCCTGAGGTCAGGCAGGTCGGCCCGGGAAGCTGCCCGATCTGCGGCATGGCGCTGGAGCCGGAGACCGTCAGCCTCGACAGCGCACCGAATCCCGAGCTCGTCGACATGACCCGACGGCTCTGGATCGGCGGCTTGCTGACCGTGCCCGTTGTCATTCTGGAAATGGGCGGGCATCTGCTCGGCGGCGGCCACGGCCTGGTCGACCCGCTCTGGTCGAACTGGATCCAGTTCGCTTTCGCAACCCCCGTGGTGTTGTGGGCCGGGTGGCCGTTCTTCGTGCGCGGCTGGCAATCGCTGCAGACGCGCAACCTCAACATGTTCACGCTGATCGCGATGGGGACCGGGGTCGCCTATGTCTACAGCGCGATTGCAACGATGGCGCCGCAAGCCTTCCCGGCGACGTTCCGCGATCACGGCGGCGCGGTTGCGACCTATTTCGAGGCGGCCGCGGTCATCATCGTCCTCGTGCTTGTCGGACAGGTGTTGGAACTGCGCGCGCGCGAAGCCACCTCGGGCGCGATCAAGGCCCTGCTGCAGCTCGCGCCGAAGACGGCGCGGCGCGTAAGCGAGGACGGTCAGGACCACGAGATCGAGATCGACCAATTGCAGGTCGGCGATCGCTTGCGCGTACGCCCGGGCGAGAAGGTGCCGGTCGACGGCACCATTCTCGACGGCCGCTCGACGCTCGACGAATCGCTCGTGACCGGCGAATCGATGCCGGTGACCAAGGAGGAGGGCGCCCACGTCATCGCCGGCACCATGAACCAGTCCGGCGGCTTCGTGATGCGCGCCGACAAGGTTGGCCGGGACACGCTGCTGTCGCAGATCGTCCAGATGGTCGCCGAGGCGCAGCGCTCGCGCGCGCCGATCCAGCGGCTCGCCGATCAGGTGGCCAGCTGGTTCGTGCCGATGGTGATCGCGGCCGCGATCATCGCCTTCGCCGCCTGGTACGCATTTGGGCCGGAGCCGCGGTTCACTTACGGCCTCGTGGCAGCCGTCAGCGTGCTGATCATCGCCTGCCCCTGCGCGCTTGGGCTTGCGACGCCGATGTCGATCATGGTCGGCGTCGGGCGCGGCGCGCAGGCCGGAATTCTGATCAAGAATGCCGAGGCGCTGGAGCGGATGGAGAAGGTCAATACGCTCGTGGTCGACAAGACCGGCACCTTGACCGAAGGCAAGCCGAAGGTGACGGCGATCGTGACCGCATCCGGCTTCGACGAGAGCGAGGTGCTGCGGCTCGCCGCCAGCGTCGAGCGCGCCAGCGAACATCCGCTCGCGGATGCGATCGTACGACATGCAAAGGGGCGCAACCTGCCGCTCGGCGAGGTCAGCGGCTTCGACGCGCCGACCGGCAAAGGCGCACAGGGCTCGGTCGACGGCAAATCGATCGTACTCGGCAACGCCACCTATCTCGCCTCGCTTGGGATCGTCAGCGATGCGCTCGGCGTCGAGAGCAAGCGGTTGCGAAGCGAAGGGGCCACGGTCATCGTCATGGCGATCGACGGAAAGCCGGCAGCACTGTTCGCCATTGCAGATCCGATCAAGGCGTCGACGCCGGATGCGCTGAAAGCGCTCGCCGCCGACGGCATCAAGGTGATCATGCTGACCGGCGACAACAGGACGACCGCCACCGCCGTCGCGCGCAGGATCGGGATCACCGAGGTGGAAGCGGAGGTGCTGCCGAATCAGAAGAGCGCCGTGGTCGCGCGGCTGCGCGCAGCCGGCAAGATCGTGGGCATGGCCGGCGATGGCGTCAACGATGCGCCGGCGCTGGCCGCGGCCGATGTCGGCATCGCCATGGGCACCGGGACCGATGTCGCGATGGAGAGCGCAGGGGTCACGCTGCTGAAAGGCGATCTCGGGGGCATCGCGCGGGCGCGCAAGCTCTCAGCGGCGACGATGCGCAACATCCGCCAGAACCTGTTCTTCGCCTTCATCTACAACGCAGCCGGCATCCCGATCGCGGCGGGAATTCTCTATCCAGCCTTCGGCATCCTGCTCTCGCCGATCATTGCCGCCGCAGCGATGTCGCTGTCTTCGGTCAGCGTGGTCGGCAATGCGCTGCGGCTGCGCAGCGTGAAGCTCTAAGTTGGAGCTGGCGACACCGATACCGGCCTTGTCGAAACAGGCCGGCATCGTTACCTCTTCCGCTGGATTTCGAAGGGGTTGAACCGCCATGATCGATGCTGCCATCAAGGCGTTTTCGCAGATGCTGTCGCCGCCGATGCGCTCGATCCTGTGGCGATCGGTCGGGCTTGCGCTTGTCCTCGTGACCGTGCTGGCGATCGGCCTGCAACGGCTCCTGAGCTGGCTGGCCACCGCTGGCGAAGGCTGGGCGGAAGGCATGCTGGGCCCCCATTCGCATACCTCGCTCGACGCGCTGGCCTGGATCATTTCGATCGCGGCCGGATTCGGCGTCGTGTTCGGCGGCATCATGTTGATGCCGGCGATCACCTCGCTGGTGGCAAGCCTGTTCGTCGATGAGGTGGCCGAGCATGTCGAGCGCGAATATTATCCCGCGGAACGCCCCGGCGTCGCGCTGCCGTTCGGTCTCGCAATCCAAGAGGGGCTGAAGGCCGCAAGCCTCACCATCCTGGTTTATCTGATCGCACTGCCTTTCGTGTTCCTGGCGGGCGCGGGCTTCGTCATCTTCTTCATTGCCGCCGCCTGGCTGCTCGGCCGCGAATATTTCGAGCTGGCGGCAATGCGATTTCGGCCGCCTGCAGAGGCCAAGGCGATGCGGCGCGACAACGCGGCGACGGTGTTCACCGCCGGCCTGATCATTGCCGCCTTCGTCTCGATCCCGATCGTCAATCTCGCCACGCCGCTGTTCGGCATGGCCTTCATGGTCCACATGCACAAGCGGCTATCTGGGTCGCGACCCGAGCTGATCGAGCCGTCGCGACGCCGCAGCGTGACGGGATTCCAGCGCGATTGATACCGGCGCCTCGCCGGCAACTTCGCGCTCGCGCGCAAATAGCAGGATCAGCAGAGCGAATAGCGATACGCCCGCGAGCAGGGCCCAGGCCTCGTTGACGCACAGCGCCAGCGAGGCTTTCTCCACCAGCGGCCGGACATAAGCGATGGTGGCCGCATCGGGCGGTCCCGGAGGGCGGTGGAGCAGGAGCTCCGGTGGCAATCCGATCGCCTTGGCCGCCGTGACATCGCCGGCGATCAAACGATCGCGAAGATCGGTCGCATGAATGCTGACGCGGCCATAGATGATCGTGTCGATCAGCGCGATGCCGATGGCGCCGCCCAGATTTCGCATCAGGTTGAACAGCGCGCTCGCATCGGCGACCTCCGCTTGCGGCAGGTCACCAAGCGCAATCCGCGTCGGCGGCAGCAGGCAGAACATGATCCCGATGCCGCGGATCACCTGCGGTCCGAACATCTCGGCGTAATCCGCCGTACGCGGCTGAAACGCACTCATGGCGAGTCCGGCCGCAAACAGCGTGAAGCCGAATGCCGACAGGACTCTCGCATCGACCCGGCTCTCCAGCAGGGTCACACATGGTGCAGCGAGCAGCTGCGCGACGCCGGTCACCAGCATGATCGTGCCGATCTCGAAGGCGGAGTGGTGACGCACGAAGGCGAGGAACACCGGCATCAGATAGACCGATCCGAACAGCCCGACGCCCAGGCAGAAGCTCAAGCCGCACCCGGCCGCAAAGCCGCGCCGCCGCAGACTCCCGATCCTTACGATGGGATGTTCCGACAGCAGCGTGCGCTGAACCAGCAGGACCAGGCTCGAGCCGCTCAGCACCAGCAATGCGAGGCAGTTCGGCGACAGCCAGCCGCGCTCGGGCGCCTGCTTCAATCCGATCTCGAGGCTCGTCAGCGACAGCGCCAGCAACGCCAAGGCGGGCAGGTCGAGCTTGGACAATTCGGCAAAATCGGTCGGTTGGCGCGGCAACAGGCGCGGCGTGGCCGATGCCGCGACAATGCCTGGCGCGACATTGATCAGGAACAGCCACGGCCACGACCAGGTGTCGGTGATGTAACCGCCGACCACCGGGCCGATGGTCGGCGCCAAGACCGCGACGACGCCGGCGATCGTGGTGGCGACCGCATGCAGGCGCGATGGAAACAGCAGAAACACGGCAGAGAACACCGCCGGGATCAGGAGGCCACCGGAGAAGCCCTGCAGCACGCGGAAGCTCAGCAGCATGCCGAAACTGGCGCTGAGCGCGCAACCGAACGAGGCCAGCGTGAACAGGCCGACTGCACCGACGAACAGCCAGCGGAGGCTGAACACGCGCGTCAGCAGGCCCGTGAGCGGGATCGCGATCACTTCCGCGATCAGATAGGCGGTCTGGATCCAGCTCATCGCCTCCGGCGAGATGCCGAGCGCATCCTGGATGGTCGGCAGCGAGGTCGCGACCACCTGGATGTCCAGGATCGCCATGAACATGCCCAGGCACATCAGCAGGAAACCGAGCCATGTGGCAACGGCCGGTGTCGGCTGCGACGCGGACTGGCTGCTCATGCGACCCGCCCCCCGATCTCCCCAAGCGCCTGCTGCTCGGCTCGGATCCGAACCGCCAGCATGGCCGCGTTCAAGAGCGTGAATATCAGCGCGAGCCACGGCAGATGTAGGGCAAGCGGCAGCACTGCGATCTCGGCGGTGACGACGGCGTAGTTGGGATGCGACATATATCGGTACGGCCCACCGGTGACGAGCGGCGCACCGGGCAGCACGATGATCCGCGTGGTCCAGCGCGGACCCAGGGTCGAGAGCACCCACCAGCGCATGGCCTGAAGCATGATGAAGGCCAGCAGCAGGAACGGATCCACCGGCTGGTCATGGCCCAGGACCCATAACGAGATCAGCCAGGCTCCGTGCATCGAGACCAGCAACGGATAGTGGCCGGCGCCGACCTCGATCGCACCGCGTGCACGCAGACGGCTCGTATTGTGGCGGGCCAGCACGAGCTCGCCGAGCCGCTGCATGGTGACGAGCGCAAGGATGAAGGAGGCGATCGTCATGCGGCGTGCCGTAACGAGACGCAACTGGCGGTGAAGCCGGGGCCAAGCGCCGTCAGCAGCGAGCGTCGCGGCAGTCCGCTGTTACGGGCACGCTCCAGCACGAACAGCACGGTGGGGGCCGACATGTTGCCGTAGTCGGCGATGATGTCCCGCTCGTGATCCAGCGTGCCCTGATCCAGCGACAGCGCCCGTTCCAACGCGGTGATCACCTTCGAGCCGCCGGGATGGCAGACGAAGCGATCGACATCGTGAGGCGCAAGCTGCATTCCTTCGAGGATCTCGGTGACGGCCGGACCCATGTTCTCGGTCACGAAATCCGGAATCGTGCGCTGGAAGATCACGCCGAACCCTTCGGGGTCGACGCTCCAGCCCATGATGTCGAGCGTATCCGGCCACAACTTCTCGCCGGTCGCCTCCACTCGCGTGGCGCCGCCGTCGCCGGCGCGCAGTACCGCCGCAGCGGCACCGTCACCGAACAGGCTGAGCGCGACGATATTGGCCTTGGTCAATTCGTCATGGCGGACCGCAAGCGTGCAGAGCTCGAACGTCACGAGCAGCACGTTGGTGCCGGGCCGCGCCTGGGCGAGCCGTGAGGCGATCGACAGACCGGATACGCCTCCGGCGCAACCGAGCCCGAAGACGGGAACGCGCGAGATATCGGGGCGGAAGCCCATTTGCCGCGCCACGCGCGCTTCCAGCGTCGGCGTGGCGATGCCGGTCGAGCTGACGGTCACGACCGTGTCGATCTCGGACGCCGCAAGATCGGCTTGCATCAGCGCCTTGTTCGCGACGTCGACGAACAACGCTTCCGCGCCCTCCAGATAGGCTTGCGTCCGCTCCGGCCAACCACGCCGCTCCATGTACCATTCGATCGGCTTGACGCCGAAGCGATGGCGGATTCCGGTGTTGGAGAACAGGCTGGCAAGCGTATCGAATTGCGGAAAGCGCGGCGCGAGCACGTCGCGCGCGGCTTCCATCACCTGTTGCTGCTGGAATCGATGCGGCGGGACCGCGGTCGCAAGTGATACGAGTGCGGCGGTGTTGTTCATGCGACGGGGTCCTTCCTCCAACTCCGATCAACCTCAACGAGTGGCGGCGCCGATCATGTCACATGCCACTCGCGTCCATCGGCAAGTGCATTTCAATTTCAAATGGGGGCACCGATGTGGCCCGCCCGTGGTGAGACAGCGCCCGATGCCGCCGATTTGAAGTCACCGTTTCATGGGCTGTGGTGGCGCTCCGATCGCGCCGTCGTGTTCAAACGGTCTTCTCCGGCCAGCGGCACAGATCGTTGATGAGGCAGACCTCACAACGCGGCTTGCGGGCGAGACACGTGTAGCGGCCGTGCAGGATCAGCCAGTGATGGGCATGGAGCATGAACTCGGCCGGGATCGCTTTTTCCAGGCCGAGCTCGACCTCGAGCGGCGTCTTGCCCGGCGCGAGCCCGGTGCGGTTGGCGACCCGAAACACATGCGTATCGACCGCCATCGTCCGCTCGCCGAACGCCATGTTGAGCACGACGTTGGCCGTCTTGCGCCCGGCGCCGGGCAGCGACTCGATCTCCGCGCGCGTGCGCGGCACCTCGCTGCCGAAATCTCTGATCAACTTCTCGGATAGTGCGATGACGTTCTTGGCCTTGGTCCGATAGAGCCCGACCGTTTTGATGTAGTCGCGCAACCGCTCTTCACCGAGCGCGACCATCTTCTGCGGCGTGTCGGCCACGGCAAAGAGCGGCCGCGTCGCCTTGTTGACGCCGGCGTCCGTCGCCTGCGCCGACAGCACGACCGCAACCAGCAAGGTGAAGGGATTGAGGTGCTCGAGTTCGCCCTTTGGCGCCGGATTTGCGTTGGCGAAGCGGCTGAAGGCCTCGCGCACCTCCGCCGGGGTCCAGGGTTTCGGCGCTCTCAGGGACTTTTTCGCGGGCCTGGAAGCCGGCGCCGTCTTCGGCAACTTCGCTGGCTTTTTTGCCTTTGTGCCCTTCACGGCGGTTTTGAGGGCCTTCTTGGGTGCGGAACGAACCGGCACTGCGTTGGCGCGTTGGGGACGGGTGATTTTGGCCATGTTCTGGGTATACTGATCCGCCATGACTGCAGGCAATGCCTTTGCGCACCAGGAGCAGGTACCGGATCCCGCCGAGACTGAGCTGTTCTCGGCGCTGCTGACCCCGCACCGCTCGCTCAACCGAACCGGCTTCGTCGTGCTGATGGTGGTGGTCAGCGGCGTCAGCTTCGTCGGCGGCGTCGCCTCCTGGCTGACGGGAGCCTGGCCCATCCTCGGCTTTTTCGGCCTCGACGCGCTCGCGATTTATTGGGCCTTCAAGGTCAACTTCCGCCGCGCCCGCGCCTATGAGGAGGTCTCGGTCACCCCCTCCGAGCTGCGGCTGCGGCGGGTCAGCCATCGCGGCCACGTCATGGAATGGACGTTCAATCCGCTCTGGGTCAAGCTCGACCAGATCGTCCATGAGGAGTTCGGGGTCGAGTACCTCTATCTGGTCTCCAGGGGGCAACGGGTCGCGATCGGAAGCTTTTTGGGTCCCAACGAAAAGACAAGCTTCGCCAAGGCGTTGACCGCCGCCCTGCAGGCGGCACGGCGGGGTCCGGTCTACAACCCGATCTGAACGGGAAGATCGGAAATCGGGTGGAGCGGGACCCCTGGCCGCCTTAGATTGAGCGCCATGATGACCTTTGCGATCCACGACCAAGCCCTGGCCAAGCCGGGGCCACAGCAGCCCGCCGCGCTGCGCGATTATGACTCCGTGCGCCGCGCGATCGCGTTCATCTCGGAACATTGGCGGCGGCAGCCAACCATCGAGGACATGGCCGACGCTGCCGGCGTCACCCCGGACGAATTGCACCATTTGTTCCGCCGCTGGGCCGGCCTGACCCCGAAAGCCTTCATGCAGGCTTTGACGCTCGATCATGCCAAGGGCCTGCTCAAGGGCTCGGCCAGCGTGCTGGATGCCGCACTCGACTCCGGGCTGTCAGGGCCGGGGCGACTGCACGACCTGTTCGTCACGCATGAGGCGATGTCGCCGGGGGAATGGAAGAGCGGTGGCTCCGGCATGGCCATGCGTTACGGCTTTCATCCCTCGCCGTTCGGCACGGCGCTGGTGATGGCCACCGGCCGTGGTCTTTCCGGGCTCGCCTTTGCCGATCCAGGCGAAGAGGCCTCGGCACTGGCTGACATGAAGAGCCGCTGGCCACGCGCCAGTTATGTCGAGGACCCGGCGGGCACGGCGACATTGGCGCAGCGAATCTTCGATACCAGCCTGTGGCGGCAGGATCAGCCGCTGCGCGTCGTCCTGATCGGCACCGACTTCGAGGTGCGGGTCTGGGAGACGCTCTTGAAGATCCCGATGGGCCGCGCGGTTTGTTATTCCGACATCGCCAACAGGCTGCAGGCGCCGAAGGCGTCACGGGCGGTGGGCGCGGCAGTCGGCAAGAACCCGATCTCCTTCGTGGTCCCCTGCCATCGCGCGCTCGGCAAGAGCGGCGCGCTGACCGGCTATCACTGGGGTCTCACACGAAAGAAGGCGATGCTGGGCTGGGAAGCCGGGCAGGTTGGCGTCAACTAATTCTCCCTGCGGCGCGCAAATTCCGCGCGCCGCCGCGCTCATCGAACCGGTCGCCTATGACGCCAGATCGAGCTTGGAGGCGACCGTCGAGTCCGCGTTCAGCCGGTAAATGATCGGCACGCCGGTCGCGAGTTCGCGCTTCAAGATGCCCTCGGGCGACAGTTTCTCCAGCACCATGATCAGCGCGCGCAGCGAATTGCCGTGGGCCGCCACCAGCGTGCGCTCGCCGCGCAGCACCCCCGGCAGGATCTCCTGCACATAGTAAGGCAGGGCGCGCGCCAGCGTGTCCTTCAGGCTCTCACCGCCGGGCGGCGGCACATCATAGGAGCGGCGCCAGACGTGCACCTGCTCCTCGCCCCATTTCTTGCGCGCATCGTCCTTGTTGAGCCCGGAGAGATCGCCATAGTCGCGCTCGTTCAGCGCGAGGTCCTTCTGTGTCTTGAGCCCGGTCTGGCCGAGCTCTGCAAGAATGAGATCGAGCGTATGCTGAGCGCGCTGGAGGACCGAGGTGAAGGCGACGTCGAACGTCAGGCCGTGAGCCTTGAGCTTGCGTCCAGCCTCTTTGGCTTCCGACACGCCCTGCTCGGTCAGATCCGGATCTTTCCAGCCGGTGAACAGGTTCTTCAGATTCCACTCGCTCTGGCCGTGGCGCACCAGCACCAGGAGACGTTCGCTCATTCTTCGATCCACTTATATTGATTAGAACAGATTCTTGAGGCCGAGCACGTCGTCCATCGAGTAGTGGCCGGGCGGCTTGCCATGGGCCCAGAGCGCCGCCTTCAGCGCGCCGTGGGCGAAGATCATCCGATCCTCAGCGTGATGCGCCAGCACCAGCCGCTCCGAGGCGCCTGCGAAGATCACGCTGTGATCGCCGGCGGCGGTGCCGCCGCGCAAGGACGCAAAGCCGATGTCGCCGGTGCGCCGTGCCCCGGTGAAACCGTCGCGTCCCCGTGCTGAATGCTGGTCCAGGTCGATGCCGCGGCCAGCGGCCGCGGCCCGGCCGAGCATCAAGGCAGTGCCCGAAGGCGCATCGACCTTGGCCTTGTGGTGCATCTCCAGGATTTCGATGTCGAAGCTGTCGTCGAGCGACTGCGCGACGCGCTTGACCAGCGCGGCGAGCAGATTGACCCCGAGGCTCATATTGCCGGACTGCACGACCACGGCGCGCTTGGTGACGCTCTTGATCACGGCGTCGTCGGAGGCCGACAGGCCGGTGGTGCCGATGACATGGACGATGCCGCGCTCGGCCGCGATGGCGACGTTGGCGATGGTCGCCGCCGGCACGGTGAAGTCGAGGATGCCATCGGCCTCGCCCGACAGCGCCCACAGATCGGCGGACAGCTTAATGCCGTTGGCGGGCAGGCCGGCGAGCATGCCGGCGTCTTTGCCGATCAGCTCGGAACCGGGCGCCTCCAGCGCGCCGGTCAACACCGCGCCGTCGGTTTCAGCAATCGCACGCACCAGCGCGCGGCCCATCCGGCCGCCGGCACCAGCAACAATCAACCGCATCTTGGACATGTCATTTCCTCACTGCTGAAGGCTATACCCCGTGGCAGGCGGCGGCGGCAACCCGACCGGGTGCGAGGTCAGGGCTGCGGCCCGTCATAGCCCTCGATGATCACGAGATCGCCCTCGGAATGCGGGGCGCGGATCGCAACCAGACGCTGATATTCGGGCGAATTGTAGCAGGCCAGCGCGGTGTCGTAGTCCTTGAACTCGATCACCACATTGCGCGAACGCGAGGTGCCTTCCTTGGTTTCATACTTGCCGCCACGGACCAGGAACTTGGCTCCGTATTTGTGGAACACGGCGCCATTCTGGGCGACGTACTCCTTGTAGCCGTCCATGTTGTGCACATCGATGCGGGCGATCCAATAGGCCTTCGCCATCTCGTTCTCCTTCGATTTGTCGTTACCGACCGAGCGCCTCGGCGATCTCGGCGTGAATGGCCTCCGCCGCCGCTTTGGGATCGGACGCGCCGATCACGGGACGGCCGACGACGAGGTAATCGCTGCCGGCTCCGATGGCGCGCGCGGGCGTCATGACGCGCTTCTGATCGCCGACGGCGGCGCCAGCCGGCCTGATGCCGGGGGTAACCAGGCAGAGCCGATTGCCGACAATGTTACGCAAGCCGCTCACCTCTTCCCCCGCGCAGACCAGGCCATCGACGCCGAGCGACTGCGCCTGCTGCGCGCGCATCTCCACCAGCTCCGAAACCCCGGCGCGGTAGCCAGCCGCAGCGAGATCGGCCTCGTCATAGGAGGTCAGGACGGTGACGGCGAGAATCTTCAGGCCTGATCCGCCACGGCCCTCGACCGCGGCCTTCATCGTCTGCGGATAGGCATGGACGGTCAGGAAGGTCGCACCGAGCCTGGCGATGCTTTCGACGCCATGCATCACCGTGTTGCCGATGTCATGCAGCTTCAGGTCAACGAACACCTTCTTGCCGCCTGCGGCGAGTTTCGGCACCAGCGAAAGGCCGCCGGCGAAGGCGAGCTGATAACCGACCTTGTAGAAGCTCACGCTGTCGCCAAGGCGGGCGATCATGGCCTCTGCCTCACTCAGCCCAGGCAGGTCGAGCGCGACGATCAGTCGGTCACGCGGTGCAATCTGGTGTGCCATGCCCATCTCACTTCATCTGTTGTGCAAACGCGATCAGTTGCCGGACCAGCGCATCGAGCGCATCGACATCTTGAGGCTGCTTCAAGCGGTCGGTCTCGTTATAGGCCTGATCGGCAAAGGATAGCGCAAGCTGGTTGGGGATCACGCTGGCATGACATGCCGTCAGGATCAGCCGCAAGGCGGCCAGCGCACGAGCGCCCCCAAGCCCGCCTTCGGATGCTGCGGCGATGGCAAAGGGTCGTGTGCGAAACACCCCGCTGCCGCGCTCATGCGGTTCTGCAATCCGGCTCACCCAATCGATCGCATTCTTCAGAAGCGGCGGGATCGATGCGTTGTATTCGGGGGTGACGAACAGGACACCATCATGTGCGGCGATCATGCGTTTGAGGTTCAGCGCATGCCTCGGCACGCCTGACATCCCCTGCAGGTCCGCGTCGTAGATTGGCAGCGGATAGTCGGCCAGCGAGATGCGGGTCACATCGACATCGGCCTGGTGGAGCCGATCAGCCGCGGCTGCCGCCAGCTTGACGTTGCGCGAGCCTGATCGCACCGAGCCGGGAATGATGAGGATTTTCAGTGCGGTCATGTTCGGGTGGGTCATGAGCGACCCGCCACGACTCGTGTGGCGCGTCTGACATTCGCTGCTTTACTCTAACCGCGCGCCGCGAATGATACGAATGTCAGAACCAGGCACCAGCGGCGGATAGGTCCGTCAGCCCTTGCGATACACCCAGACGCGGGCCGGCGGAAGATTCATCCAGATCCGTTCCGAGGCTTCCGTGGTCACGCCGGGCAATGATTTCGGGATTGGGGGCACCACCGAATAGGTGAACTGGACGAAGGGCGAGCCCGGCGCCAATGCCGCAAAGGCATCGCGGATCAGCTTCAGCCTGGTGAGCATCGGCTTGGTCACCAGCGGCAGCCCGGACACGATCGCCGAGGCCGGCGCCGCCAGGACGTTCCAGAGCGTGTCTCGCAAGGTGTAGGCGTCGCCCTGGACCACCCGCGCCTGCGGGTAGCGGTCGCGCAACAGGGCACAAAAACCGGGATTGTACTCGATCAGCACCAAGCGCTTTTGATCGATGCCGTGCTCGACCAGCGCATTGGTAATCGCGCCCGTGCCGGGCCCGAGCTCGACGACCGGCCCCGACGCGTGCGGGTCAACGTATTGCGCCATCGTACGGGCGAGAAACCGGCCCGATGGCATGACTGCACCCATGTGCAGAGGTTTTTCGATCCAGGAGCGGAGAAATCGAACCTCGTCGTCCAGACGAAGAGGCTTTTTCGACGCACGCACGGACGAGGGGAGAGGCATCTCAGTACCAGACGGGACCGTCTTCACGGCGATGTCAGAAAAGAGTCACAAAGACGTATAGGGCGGAGGCGAGGCGGTCAAGCTGAACCGTAACGCTCGGCCAAGCGGCGCGGCTCCGCGGGTCCCTGCAAATTATTTGCAGGCGGCTAAGCGGTTGCGCTGCACCTATACCTGCCGGTGCAACGACTGAGCCGATGAGCACGCGCTTCAAGTGGCGCGCGTACCGAAGAAGTCCTTCACTTTGGCGAAGAAGCCGGCAGCCTCCGGGTGGGTCTCGCCAGACGACAGTTTCTCGAATTCAAGCAGCAGTTCCTGCTGCTTCTTGGTGAGATTCTGCGGCGTCTCGACCACGATCTGGACGTACATGTCGCCGGTTTGACGCGAGCGCAGCACCGGCATGCCCTTTGCCGCGATGCGGAAGCGACGACCCGATTGGGCCCCGGCAGGAATCTTGACCTTGGTCTTGCCCTTGTCGATCGTCGGCACCTCGAATTCACCGCCGAGCGCCGCAGTGACCATGGAGATCGGCACGCGGCAGTGCAGGTCGGCGCCGTCACGCTGGAAGAACTCGTGCGGTGTCAGCGACAGGAAGATGTAGAGGTCGCCCGGCGGTCCGCCGCGGACGCCGGCCTCGCCTTCGCCCGCCAGCCTGATTCGCGTGCCGTCCTCGACGCCCTGCGGGATATTGACCGACAGAGTGCGGTCGCGCGTGACGCGGCCGGAGCCCGAACATGACGGGCAGGGATCCTCGATCATCTGCCCGCGGCCCTGGCAGCCCGGACAGGTCCGCTCCAAGGTGAAGAAGCCTTGCGCCTGGCGAACGCGGCCGGCGCCGCCGCACATGCCGCAGGTCTTGGGCTTGGTGCCTGCCTTGGCTCCAGTGCCCGAGCACGACTCGCAGGTGACCGACACGGGAATTTCGATTTGCGCGGTCTTGCCCTGGAAGGCCTCCTCGAGCGTGATCTCCATATTGTAACGGAGGTCGGCGCCGCGCTCGCGCCCGGTGCCGCGGCGCTGCCCGGCCATGCCGAACAGGTCCTCGAAAATATCGGAAAATGACGAGGCGAAACCGGCACCGAAACCGTGCGGGCCACCCATGCCGCCCTGCTCGAATGCAGCGTGGCCGTAGCGATCGTAGGCCGCGCGCTTGTCGGCGTCGCGCAGCACCTCGTAGGCTTCGTTGATTTCCTTGAACTTCACTTCGCTGGACGCGTCGCCCGGATTCTTGTCCGGATGCCATTTCATGGCGAGCTTGCGGAAGGCAGCCTTGAGCTTGCCCTCGTCAGCATCGCGTTCAACTTCCAGAGTTTCGTAGTAGCAGCGCTTGGTGGACATCAATCAAACCCGCCCGAACGTCGTCAGGCCGAAGGGCTGGCGCGAAACGCGCAGGCTTCGGCTCAATGAAAATGACCCCCATCCAATGAGACGCATCGTGCGCTCTTTGGCATGGGGGTCATGACATCGCCTCTGCCTGGACTTAAGCAGATTTCTTCTTGTCGTCGTCGACCTCGGTGAACTCCGCGTCGACCACGTCATCCTTGGCGGCATCGCGAGCCGCATCGCTCTCGGCCTGCTGCTTATACATGGCCTCACCGAGCTTCATCGAAGCCTGCGCCAGCGTGTTGGTCTTGGCCTTGATGGCCTCCGCGTCGTCGCCCTTCAGCGCTTCCTTCAGATCGCTGACGGCATCCTCGATGGCGCGACGCTCGCTGTCGGCAACCTTCGACCCATGCTCGGCCAGCGCCTTCTCAGTGGAGTGCACCAGCGCGTCGGCGTGGTTCTTGGCGTCGACCGCCTCGCGGCGCTTCTTGTCGGCCGCGGCATTGGCTTCCGCGTCCTTGACCATCTTGTCGATGTCGGCTTCCGACAGACCGCCCGAAGCCTGGATGCGGATCTGCTGCTCCTTGCCGGTGGCCTTGTCCTTTGCCGACACATTGACGATGCCGTTGGCATCGATGTCGAAGGTGACCTCGATCTGCGGCATGCCGCGCGGTGCGGGCGGAATACCCATCAGGTCGAACTGGCCGAGCATCTTGTTGTCGGCCGCCATTTCGCGCTCGCCCTGGAAGACCCGGATGGTGACCGCGTTCTGATTGTCCTCGGCGGTCGAGAACACCTGGCTCTTCTTGGTCGGGATCGTGGTGTTGCGGTCGATGATGCGGGTGAACACGCCACCCAAGGTCTCGATGCCCAGCGACAGCGGGGTCACGTCGAGCAGCAGCACGTCCTTGACGTCACCCTGCAGCACGCCGGCCTGGATCGCTGCACCGATCGCCACGACCTCGTCCGGGTTGACGCCCTTATGCGGCTCCTTGCCGAAGAACTGCTTCACCATCTCCTGGATCTTCGGCATGCGGGTCATGCCGCCGACCAGGACCACTTCGCCGATCTCGCCGGCGGTGAGGCCGGCATCCTTCAGCGCCTTGCGGCACGGCTCGACCGTCTTCTCGATGAGGTCGGCCACCAGCGCCTCGAACTTGGCGCGGGTCAACTTCATCGTCAGATGCTTCGGGCCGGACTGGTCGGCCGTGATGAAGGGCAGGTTGATCTCGGTCTGCGTGGTCGAGGACAGCTCGATCTTGGCCTTTTCAGCAGCCTCCTTGAGGCGCTGCAGCGCGAGCTTGTCGTTGCGCAGGTTGATGCCCTGCTCCTTCTGGAATTCGTCGGCCAGGTAGTTGACCAGCCGCATGTCGAAATCTTCACCGCCGAGGAAGGTGTCGCCATTGGTCGACTTCACCTCGAACACGCCGTCGCCGATCTCCAGGATCGAGACGTCGAAGGTGCCGCCGCCGAGGTCGTACACCGCGATGGTGCCGGACTTCGATTTGTCGAGGCCATAGGCGAGCGCGGCTGCGGTCGGCTCGTTGATGATGCGCAGCACTTCGAGGCCGGCGATCTTGCCGGCGTCCTTGGTGGCTTGGCGCTGGGCGTCGTTGAAGTAAGCGGGAACGGTGATGACGGCTTGGTCGACCTTCTGGCCGAGATGGGCCTCGGCGGTCTCTTTCATCTTCTGCAGAATGAAAGCCGAAATCTGCGAGGGCGAATAGGCCTTGCCGTCGGCCTCGACCCAGGCGTCGCCGTTGCCGGCCTTGACGATCTTATAGGGGACGAGCTTCTTGTCCTTCTCGACCATCGGGTCGTCATAGCGGCGGCCGATGAGGCGCTTGACCGCAAAGAAGGTGCGCTCGGGATTGGTCACCGCCTGGCGCTTCGCAGGCTGGCCGACCAGCCGCTCGCCATCATCGCTGAAGGCGACGATCGACGGGGTCGTGCGCATGCCCTCGGCATTCTCGATGACTTTCGGCGCCTTGCCATCCATCACGGCCACGCACGAATTCGTGGTGCCAAGATCGATCCCAATGACCTTTCCCATGGTCTCATGTCCTTCTTTTTGCGGCAGGTTGGGAGGGGCCCTGACGGCGCCCCCAATCCAAACCCCCTCAGATCAAATGCTCGCGATATTGCGACGATGAGCCTCATATAGGAGGGGGGGACCGGCCCGCAAGGACCGAACCACCGGCTCGGTGGTCGAAAGACCGAAGCTTTTACGGCCCTCGATGAGGCGCGCTCGCGGCTGACCGGATCCGCTCCGGTCCCGCCCAGGACCACGCGCCATCATGCGCTGTGGTTAGGAAATTCCAAACGGGCAGGGCAGCCGCGGCTCGCGGAACTTCAAATCCCGAGCAAGAGCCTGTCGCCATTGCCGCAAACCCGTTAAAAGCGTGCGGCCGAACCACCACCCGGCGGGGACCGCGACAGCCGGCGATCTGGCGGTATTCGTTAACGAGGCAGATGATTCATGACGTTCTTTCGACTCCTCATTGCGGCCGCACTGTCTACTATGCTGCTGCGGCCGGTCCTCGCGGCAGACGCGGTTTTTCCACCCGGCGCCCGCGTCGGGCTGGCCCCTTTGGTCGGCCTCTCCGTCGCCAAGTCCTTCCCCGGCTTCGAGACCGAAGATCACAGCGTCAAGGTCCTGCTCGCGGAGCTGCCTGCCGATGCCTATGGCGAAGTGAAGAACGCCTTCACCGCCAATCCGGGCGGCACCGGCGGCATCAAGCCGGAAAGCATCGAGACCACCGCCGGGCTCGGCTACTACACCGTCGAGAACGGCAAGGATGGCGCCACGCCGGTGCGTCGCTATTCCATGATTGTCGCCGGCGGCACCTTCTCGGGCTATGTCGCCGCGCAGGTCCCGGAGAGCGCGAGCAAGATCTACACCGACGACGCGATTCGCCAGATGTTTGCCTCCGCCGCAGTCCGAAAAGAAGTCCCGGTCGACGAGCAGCTCTCGCTGATGCCGTTCAAGGTTACCGAGCTCGCGAGTTTCAAGACGGTCCGCACCTTGGCACCGGGCGCCGCACTGATCCTTGCTGATGGCGATGAAGCCAAAGGCTTCGAGTCCGCTCCCTTCATGGTGGTCAGCCTGATTGCCGCGGCACCGACGGAGCCTGGCGACCGCGGGCGCTTCGCGCAGCAAGCCGCAACGACGATCCCCGGCGTGCGCGATGCCCGCTTGACGATGTCGGAGCCGATCCGCATCGACGGCTTGCCGGCCTATGAGACGCGGATCGATGCGACCAGCGGCAAGGACAATACGCCCGTCACCATCGTGCAGTGGCTGCGCTTCGGCGGTCCGACCACGCTGCGCATCATCGGCAGCGCTCCGCGCGATCAATGGTCGGCAGCGTTCCCGCGCTTCCGGGCCGTGCGGGATGGAATCCAGCCGAAGGGGTGACGAAGCGCCACGTCAGCCGCCCCGGCGGACGTAGACATCGATGTTCTGGACGGTTTCCGAGAGCCGGTAACCCTGCAACAACCTGTCGAGCTCGGGGCTGTCGTGTATCCAGGCGGCCCAATCGTCCGTTGCATTGTCGACCAGCACGATCGCGGGCCGATTTCGGCGGAAATCCTCGATCAGCCACGCGCGTTCGCGCTGCGCATATCCCGCGAGCGCTGCCAGCGTGTTCGAATCCGATGATGGTATGCTTCTGACCAGCTGCTCGTATCTCGGTACGAGCAGCCGCTGCTCGCGCGACGCCCACACGCCCCCGATCGCGCGCGTCAGCGGATGAGCGATCGCTCCATCGGCCGAGATCGCCAGGATGGTCGGATGTTGCAGACCTGTCCTTGCAATGGCCGGCTGCAAGAAGCGCGCATCCATCCCCAGATTGAACCACACCATCGCGGCCAGGAACAGAGCCCCACATGCGGCAAGCTCGCCAGGGCGAAGCCCGCGAGGAACGGCGTCGAAGCCATCCTCGCTGAACGAGATGGCATAGCCGAACCCGAGCCAGGAAAAGGCCAGCATCGGATAGGCGTGGTATGGCCAGCCCTTACGCTGCAACAGATAGACGATTCCGAAGCAGACGGACGCGGCCAGCAAAAGGAGCAATGTCGGCGTCATAGCTTTGCATCGCTTCTGCACGAGCGTCGCGATCAAGGTGAGGCCCAACAATGGGACGGCCGGCTTCATCAACATGGCGCCCATCGGCTGTCCGATCGAGTAGACGTCGCGGATCAGCGGCACGATAAAGGTGAAGTATTCGGGGAAGAACCAGATCGTGCAGACGCTGTAGGCGAGGATCACACCGACAGCGACAATGTTCTCCGGTGCGACGAGCACTCGCCACGATCTCGCAGACGCTGCCGCCACAAGCAGACAGCAGAACATTGCAGGCGCGAAATGAGGCTTGAAACACAGTGCCAAGCCAAGGCCGACGCCTGTTATCCCGATCGTCCATGCGGGCGGAGTTTCGCGGTTTAGGCGCAGCGCAAGAGCAGCCATCGCAGGGATCATCTCGATCACGGCGATATGCTCGCGCTGTCCAAAGGACTGGACCGGCAAGACCGCCAGGACGAGAACGGCAGTGATTGCAAGGACCCAGCCCTGTCTCGCCCCGATAACGGTCGATTTTCGCAGGATGAGAGCGCTCAGACCGAGAGACAGAGCGATGGCCAGGAACACGAGGCCATCGACGACGTCCTCAGCATTCCAGCCAAGGGCGCGGGCAATCAGGATCCCGGGGAGATAGACGAAGACCGCCATGGGCGGGTTCGTCTCCAGGATTTCGGAATATAGCCGCTGCCCGTCGAGCCAGCGCTCGCCCGCAATCAGCAGCCAGCTCACGTCGGGGCTCGCCGCCACAATGTGGCGCATCACGATCGCTGCGCTGAACGCCGCAACGATCGCGCCCCATTGCAGGGCTAAGGTCCGGTCCACCTCCGGCCTGCAGATCGGCCGGGGCGCGGTATGGATATTCATAGCCATGGCGTACACCCCCGCAACTCTCGGGACCGTAGCCAAGCGCCATTAAGGCTTTGTTTCAGGAGCTCCGGAGAAGATCCGGACCGCGTTGCGATCGCTACGCAGCCGGAAGCCACGGCACGACACCGTGGCTTCACATTCGTCATCCGTCGATCGTTGACGAAAGCGGCCGAGCACTGAGCGGAAAATCAAGCCGCGCTGTTGGGTTCATCCGTGTTTGCAGCCGCCGGCGCAGCCTTCGGTCCGCCCTTGGATACGCCGACCAAGGCCGGCCGCAGCACGCGCTCGCCGATCGTATAGCCCGCCTGGACCACCTGAACGACCGTGCCGGAGGGTACCGACGGATCAGGAACCTCGTACATCGCCTGATGAAAATTCGGATCGAACTTCTGGCCGGACGGATCCAGCTTCTTCACGCCGTTCTTCTCCAGCGTGTTGTGCAGCGAGCGCTCCGTCAGCTCGACGCCTTCGATCAGCGCTTTCAGACCGGGGTCGGCTGCGGCCCGCGCTTCTGCCGGCACCGCATCGAGCGCACGCTGCAGATTGTCCGCGATATCGAGTACATCGCGGGCAAAGCCCGTGATGCCGTACATGCGCGCGTCGGCAACTTCCCGCGCCGTGCGCTTGCGCAGATTTTCCATCTCCGCCAGCGTCCGCAGCATCTTGTCCCGGGCCTCGGCGGCCTCCTTGGCCAATGCCTCCACAGAGCCGGTCTCGGGATCGTCGGGCATCACATAAGGCCTGGAAACGACGGGTTCGTTGGCCTGCGCCGGGTTCGCCGGATCGTTCTTCTGCAGGTCGGGATCGGTCATGGACAGACTTCTCGCAAAATCAACTGGAAGGGGGGTGTGTCGGCCGGGATATCGTGCTTTGAGCGCCGAAAATCAAGCACAGCATGGACTTGGCCGACGAAGTCACGGTCGAGCAACCCCGCTGTTGCCCTCATCAGCCACCCAGAAGCCGGCTGACCAGACGCGCGGCATAGTCGACGGTCGGGATCACCCGCGCATAATTCAGCCGCGTCGGACCGATCACGCCGAGCACACCGACGATGCGACCCCTCGCATCGGTATAAGGTGCCGCGATGGTCGACGAACCCGACAGCGAGAACAGCTTGTTCTCGGAGCCGATGAAGATGCGGACGCCTTCCGCATTTTCCGCCCGGCCGAGCAGATCGATCACGCCGCGCTTGGCCTCGAGATCATCGAACAGCTGGCGCACGCGCTCGAGATCTTCGAGGGCGTGCAGATCGTCGAGGAGATTGGCATGGCCGCGAACGATCAGCTGCCTGTCATCATTGTCACCGCCGGACCAGCTCGCAAATCCTGCGGCGATCACCTTCTGGGCCAGTTCGTCAAGCTCCACGCGATCTCGCGCCAGAGCGGTCTCGAGCTCCAGCCGCGCGTCGGCGAGCGTCCGTCCCCTGATCCGGGCATTGAGGAAGTTCGAGGCCTCGGTCAGAGCCGACGAGGGAACGCCCGGCGGCAGGGTCAGGACCCGATTCTCGACCTGGCCATCTTCGCCCACCAGCACGGCCAGCGCCCGTTCCGGCTCCAGCCGCACGAACTCGATGTGCTTCAGGCGCGAATTGGACTTGGCCGTGAGGACCACCGCGGCCGCCCGTGTAAGGCCGGAGAGCCGGGTCAGCGCCTCATCCAGCGCGGCCTCGACCGATTGCGCCCGGCCGACCGATGCCAACTGGCCCTCGATCGATTGCCGCTCGGCTTCGGTCATGTCGCCCACCTGCATCAGGGCGTCGACGAAAAAGCGCAGGCCGAGCTCAGTCGGCAGCCGTCCGGCGGACGTATGCGGCGCATAGATCAGGCCAAGCTGCTCGAGATCGGCCATGACGTTGCGGACCGAGGCCGGTGACAACGGAACCGTAATCAGGCGGGAGAGGTTGCGCGAGCCGACCGGCTCGCCGGTCGCCAGATAGCTTTCGACGATCTGCCGGAAAATCTCCCGCGACCGCTCGTTGAGCTGCGCGAGCCCGGCAGGCGGTGTTATCAGGTTGATCGGGTCGTGGTGTGCCACAGCTATCCCCTTCCGGATTGCCCATAATTTGTCCATGCGGCAGGCCCGTGGCAAGCCAGTCCGGGGCACGATAAGGCCTTGCCGGTCCTGATCACCCCCCCTACAAGGCCTCGGCATAGCCGATATTTTACCCTGCTTCGGAGGATTCTCATGCGGCCGAGCCGCCGTGCACCGGATGAACTGCGCGCCGTCAGCCTGGAACGTGGCGTCGTCAAATATGCCGAGGGGTCCTGCCTAGTGAAGTTCGGCGACACCCATGTGCTGGTTACTGCCACCCTGGAGGATCGCTTGCCGCCCTGGCTGAAAGGGCAGGGCCGCGGCTGGGTCACCGCCGAATATGGCATGCTGCCGCGGGCGACCCTGGAGCGGACGCGGCGCGAAGCCTCGGCCGGCAAGCAGAGCGGCCGCACGGTCGAAATCCAGCGCCTGATCGGCCGCTCCCTGCGGACCGCGATCAACCTCGAGGCACTCGGCGAGCGCCAGATCACTGTGGACTGCGACGTGCTCCAGGCGGACGGCGGCACCCGCACCGCATCGATCACCGGCGCCTGGGTCGCTCTCGCGGACTGCATCAGCTGGATGAAGGCGCGCAATATGGTGAAAACCGAGGTGCTGCGCGACCATGTTGCTGCGATCTCCTGTGGTGTCTACAACGGAACCCCGGTGCTCGATCTCGATTATGCTGAGGATTCCGAAGCTGAGACCGATGCCAATTTCGTGATGACTGGCGACGGCCGCATCATCGAAGTACAGGGCACGGCCGAGAAGACGCCCTTCACGGAGGCCGAGTTCCTCGCCTTGATGGCGCTTGCGCGCAAGGGCGTGGCCCGGCTGGTCGATCTACAAAAGCTCGCGGTCGCATGACGAACACGCACCGGCAAATCGAAGGCCGCCTCGTCATCGCCACGCACAATCCCGGCAAGCTGGCCGAGATGCGCGAGCTGTTGGCGCCGCATGGGGTCGAGGCAGTATCGGCCGGCGAGCTGGGGCTCGGCGAACCCGACGAGTCCGGGGAAACGTTCCAGGCCAATGCGCGCATCAAGGCGATCGCAGCGGCCAAAGCCGCGCAATTGCCGGCGTTCGCCGATGACTCCGGCATCGTGGTCGAGGCGCTCGACGGCGCACCTGGCATCTATTCGGCGCGTTGGGCGGGACCATCCAAGGACTTCACCGCCGCGATGACACAGATCGAGCGCCTGTTGCAGGAACGCGGCGCGACGTCGCCGGAGCAGCGCCGCGCGCATTTCGTCTCCGCGCTGTGCGTGGCCTGGCCCGACGGCCATATCGAGGAGGTCGAGGCGCGCGTCGACGGCACCCTGGTCTGGCCGCCGCGCGGCAATGCAGGCTTCGGCTATGATCCCATGTTCCGGCCCGACGACCACGACAGGACATTCGGCGAGATGACCGCGGTCGAAAAGCACGGCCTGCCGCCGCTCGGGCTCGGCCTGTCGCATCGTGCCCGGGCCTTCGTGAAGCTTGCGGAGATCTGCCTTGCCTGATCCGTCCGCTTTCGGCGTCTATGTGCATTGGCCGTTCTGCCTGTCGAAGTGCCCCTATTGCGACTTCAACAGCCATGTCCGCCACGTCGCCATTAACCAGGAGCGCTTTGCGCGCGCGTTCGCGCGCGAGATCGAGACCACCGCGGGACGTATTGGGCAGCGCGATGTCACATCGATCTTCCTCGGCGGCGGCACGCCGTCGCTGATGCAGCCGCAGACCGTCGGCACCATCCTTGATGCCATCGGCAAACATTGGCGCGTCGCCGCTGATGTGGAGGTGACGCTGGAAGCCAATCCGACCAGCGTCGAAGCCACGCGCTTTGCCGGCTATCGCGCGGCCGGCGTCAATCGCGTCTCGCTCGGCGTGCAGGCGCTCGACGACGTCTCGCTGAAAATGCTGGGCCGTTTGCACACGGCGCAAGAAGCCATGGATGCGGTTGCGATCGCACGCAGCACGTTCGGACGCTATTCGTTCGACCTGATCTACGCGCGTCCCGATCAGACGCCACAGATGTGGACGGAGGAGCTCAAGCGCGCCATCGGCGAGGCGGCGGAGCATCTGTCGCTGTACCAGCTCACGATCGAGGAGGGCACGCCCTTCTTCGGCCTGCACGCCGCGGGCAAGCTGAAGACGCCGGACGAAGGTTTGGCACGGGTACTCTACGACGTGACGCAGGAGGTCTGCAGCCGTCACGGCCTGCCGGCCTACGAGATTTCCAACCACGCCCGACCGGGCGCGGAATGCCGGCACAATCTGGTCTATTGGCGCGGCCACGAATATGCCGGCATCGGACCCGGCGCGCATGGCCGGCTCGACATCAACGGCGTCCGCTACGCCACCGCGACCGACAAGCGCCCTGAGGCCTGGCTGATGCGGGTCGAAGCCAACGGCCATGGTGTGACTATCGACGACGCGCTCAACCGCGAAGAACGTGCCGACGAATTCCTGCTGATGGGCTTGCGGCTGGCCGAAGGCATCGATCCCAAGCGCTACGCGGCTATTTCAGGACGTACGCTCGACCCGCAGCGGATTGCGCTGCTCCGCGAGGAAGGCGCGATCGTCGTCGATACCGACGGCCGGCTGCGCGTGACGCAGGAGGGGTTCCCCGTGCTCGACGCAGTCGTGGCCGATCTCGCAGCCTAGAGCATGATCCGGAAGAGTTGAGACCGGTTTTCCCAAAAGATCATGCTCGAGTAATAGCGAGATCTTTTAGGTGGCGCTGAAGCTCTTCGGCGACCCCGCAACCGCCTGGCCACCGGCCGATGCCACCCGCATCACGGCAAGCCCCCGCTCATTGGTCCCGTCGGTGCGGAAGCGGAACAGGCCGTCGATGCCGGCAAAACCGGATGCGTTGGTCAGCACGTCGGGCGCGAAGCGCTGCGGGCCTTGGGTCCGCGCCAATGCCGCAACCAGCGCCACCGCATCATAGGCGAGCGTCGCGGTGCGTACCGGCTCCGAGCCGAAGCGCGTGCGATAACGGCCGGAAAAGGCGCGGAAGCCCGATGGATCCGGCGCGGCATACAAGCCGCCCTGCAAGTTGGCGCTGGCGTAGACGCGCGGATTGTCCCACAGGCCGGTCCCGAGCAGTTGGATGTTGCGGAGATTGGCGCCCGCCGCCGTGAGCGCATCGGCGGTTGCGACGACGGCGTCGCCATCATCGGCCAGCAACAGCGCGTCGGCACCGCCGAGCGACTGCGCCACGGTCCGTGCCGTGGTGGCGCGATCCTGTCCGTATTTCTCGAACGCAACGATACGGCCGCCCTTGCGGCTGACCGCGGTCTTGAAAGCGCCTTCGACGACCGTGCCGTACGCGTTGTCCGGCAACATCGCCGCAAAGGATCGTTTGCCGATGCCGACAGAATATTCGACGATCCGACTGACGTCGGACTCAGGCAGAAAACTGAGCAGATAGACCCCGCGCCCGGCGACGCTGGAATCCGTCGAGAAGGCGATCACCGAGACGTTCCGTGCACGCGCCACCTGTGCGGTCGGCGGCACTGAGCCGGCAAACAGCGGCCCGAGGATGATCTCCGCGCCTTCGTCACAGGCCTGTTGTGCACTCTGTTGTGCACCTTGCGGACTGCCGGCGTCGTCCTTGATCAGAAGCTGGATATTGGGGTTCTGGAACTCGGCCAGCGCCATCTCGGCCGCGTGCCGCATCGACAGGGCGGCAACACCGGCATTGCCGGAGGCCGACAGCGGCAGAATCAGCCCGACCTTGACCTGGCCATTGCCTGCGACCGCCGGCTGCTGCGGCGGTCCGCCGGGGGCCGCCTGCTCGAACGGATTGGACACGCTGGAGCAGGCCGACAGCAGCGGCGCGCCGAGAATAAGGCCCAGCGCGGTCCGCCGAGCGAGCCGGGTGGGCTCCGGCCTCGGAGCAGCTGAATTGGGATCACGCGGGCCCGCCATGGCATCTCTTTGCTTGGCCGGAGACCGGCCAGGATTGATCCGCCCCCGCACCGACATGGGGGACGGATTCAGGCATATTGTCGACGAATAGTTAACCAAAACAAAAGGATTAGAGGACCCCCACAGCTGGTCAAATTCACTGTTTTGCGTCTTGCTTTCGACGGCAACGGGCACGTCGCGAACGCGGGTGGCATTCGCCCAATCCACCCTCTAGATTGGGGACATGGGCGCAAAGGCAATCCCGAACACACCGATCGACAACGGCCACATTGCCGAAGCCAGCTATGTGGTGGCGGGACACGGCATTCCGGCGCCACGGGCTCGACCTGGCTTGTACCTCGTGGCAACGCCGATCGGCAACCTTGGCGATATCACGCTGCGTGCGCTCGAGACCCTGGCCGGTGTCGACCTGATCGCCTGCGAGGACACCAGGATCACGCGGCGCCTCACGGAACGCTACGCCATCTCGGCGGAACTTACCCCTTATCACGAGCACAATGCAGAAGCCGCGCGGCCAAAGCTGCTGCAGCGTTTGGCCGAGGGCGCGGCGATCGCGCTGGTCTCCGACGCCGGGACGCCGCTGATCTCCGACCCCGGATACAAGCTGGTGCGCGCCGTCTGCGCGGCCGGTCATCCGCTGACGGCGTTGCCCGGCGCCTCGTCCGTGCTTACGGCGCTGAACGTGGCGGCACTTCCGACGGACCGCTTCTTCTTCGAAGGCTTTCTGCCGGCGAAACAGCAGGCGCGCCGCAGCCGGCTCGCGGAACTCGCCCGCATCGAGGCGACGCTGGTGCTGTTCGAGTCCGGCAGCCGAGTGCAGGACACGTTGCACGATCTCTCCGAGATCATGGGCGCGCGCGAGGCCGCGATCTGCCGCGAGCTGACCAAGCTGCATGAGGAGATCACGCGCGCATCGCTCGCCGAGCTCGCCGCAAATGCCGCCAGCCTGGAGACGCGCGGCGAATTCGTCCTCGTCATCGGTCCGCCCGCACGCGATGCCGGCCTCATGTCATCCGATGAGCTCGATAAATTACTGACGGAGCAGTTGCGGACCGAGACCGTCAAGGACGCGGTCATGCACGCGGTCGAGCTCTCCGGGCGGCCGCGGCGCGAGGTCTATGCCCGTGCGCTGGCACTCGCCAAGAATATGCAGACCAAGGACATGCGGGCCGGAGAGGCCGATGGCCAAGATTGAGTCGACCAAGACTGCACCTGCCAAGACTGACCCGGCGAGCCCTGACGCCGCGTCGGCAAAACCTGCGAAGGTCGCCGCGCCCGAGCGCGTCGCCGCCTTTCGCACCGGGCTTTCGGCCGAAAGTCGTGCGGCCGCGTTGCTGATGGCCAAGGGTTATCGCATTCTGGCTAAGCGCTTCCGCACGCCGCACGGCGAGATCGATATCGTCGCGCGCAAGCGCAACCTGCTCGCCTTCGTCGAGGTCAAGGCTCGCGCCTCCCTGGATGACGCCGCCTACGCGGTGACGCCGCGCCAGCAGCAGCGCATTATCGATGCCGCGCAGGCCTGGCTGATGGCGCATCCCGAACATGCCGAATTCGAATTGCGCTTCGATGCGATTCTGATTGCGCCGAAGAGCCTGCCGCGTCATCTGCTGGCCGCATTCGACGCCAGCCCTTAAACACGCTCATAAGACCAGGACCAGCCTCATGAAATTGAATGTCGCCGTCCAGATGGACCCGATCGCCCGCATCAACGTCCGTGGCGATTCGACCTTCGCGCTGCTCCTGGAAGCGCAGCGCCGCGGACATGGCCTATCCTACTACACGCCCGACAAGCTCTCCTTGCGCGGCGAGGAGCTGGTCGCGCCCGTGCAGGCGCTGACCGTGCGTGACCAAGTCGGCGATCACTTCACCTTGGGTGAGCCGAAGCCGACGCCGCTGACATCGTTCGACGTCGTGCTGCTGCGGCAGGATCCGCCATTCGATCTCGCCTACATCACCTCGACGCATTTCCTCGAGCGGATTCATCCTAAGACGCTGGTGGTGAACGACCCGGCCAGCGTCCGCAACGCACCGGAAAAGCTGTTCGTGATGAATTTCCCGCAGCTTATGCCGCCGACCCTGATCTCGCGCGATCTCGACGAGATCAACGCCTTCCGCGATCAGCATGGCGCCGTGGTGATGAAGCCGCTGCACGGCCATGGCGGTGCGGCGGTGTTCCGCGTGATGCCGCAAGACATGAATTTCGGCTCGCTGTTCGACATGTTCTCGGTCACGTTCAAGGAGCCTTGGGTGATCCAGCGCTTCCTGCCGGAGGTGAAGCACGGCGACAAGCGCATCATCCTGGTCGATGGCGAATTCGCCGGCGCCGTCAACCGCGTGCCGGCGGCCGATGATCTGCGCTCCAACATGGTTCGCGGCGGCGCGGCGCAGGCGACCGACCTAAGCGCCCGCGAGCGCGAGATTTGCGAGACCTTGGGGCCGGCCTTGCGCGAGCGCGGGCTGCTGTTCGTCGGCATCGACGTGATCGACGGCAACCTGACCGAGATCAACGTGACCTCGCCGACCGGTATCCGCGCCATTTCCCGACTCGGCGGTCCCGATATTGCGGCGCGCGTCTGGGACGTGATCGAAAAGAAGCGGAGCTGATTTAAGGCTTCATGCCCCGCGCTTTCAGCTGGGCCTCGGAGAGCACGAGCTTGTCGAAACGCTTGCGGCTTTCGTCGAAATCCTCGGCGGAGATCGGCGCACAGCCCGGCCTGCCGCGGAGGATGATCGAGGTCGTGGCCCAGCTCAGGCGCGATGCCTTGCAGGCGACCAGGAGATCGCCGATGCGATCGTCATCCAGCAGCGCCTCGATGGTTTCGATGCTGACGTCCGACAGCAGCGCCAGCGCGGCAATGACGGCCGGATAGTCGTTGGTCGCGGCGAACCGGTTGACCGCGGAATCGCTGAGCTTGCCGGTCCTGTTCAGGGCAGCGACCTCGCTCTTGACCTGCGTGTAGTCCCAGGTGGCACGCATCGCTGCGGCCGCGGATCGGGTAGGAGTCGCCTGCAGCGTAGCCTTGGCGGCCGGCGGCGCCGCCTTGATGAAACGCGCGCGCGCGTCCTCGCTCGCCGCCGCCACGAAGGCGCGGGACAGCTTGGCCGGCAGATCGGGACGGGCCCCGAGCTTCTCGGCGAGATCGGCGTCGCGCTCGGCGCTCTTGAACAGGCTGCGGTAACCGTCCTCGGAAAACTTCGCCGTGAGATTCTGCACCAGCGCCATGCGCACTGCCGGATAGCTGCGCGCGATCAGAAGCTCGGTCAATGGCTCACCAATGGCCTTGCGGCTTGCGACCGCGATCAGATGCGGCTGGTTGCCGGTCTTGATGAAGTCCGCGAGGTCACGCTCCGACAGCACCGCGGCCTTCGCCAACATCGGCGCCGCAACACGCACCTCCGGATGGCTCGCCAGCAGGCGCGCGGTGGCGTAGGGCGCGCGCTCGACCGAGGCCAAAGCGGCGCTTAACTCGGCCAGCGCTTCGACGCCGACCTGCGGCAACAGCCGGGCAAAGATCTGATCGTACAGATCGAGTTGCTCGGCTGCGTGCGGCCGTGGCCCGGACAGAAGCAGCGCGGTCGTCTTGCGCAAGATTTCGATCGACAGATCGGACATCGTCCTGCTCTCAGGAGCGGCCTGTCGTGCCGCCGGGAGCACCGGATGCCTTTGAGTCATGGTTCGTTTACCTCTTGCGTCGCGAGGATGTCAGCCCGACCGGCAGCGCCGGCACGACCCTGCCAGAGCATGCAAGCGTCCGCCTAAAGCCACGTTAAGGGATCAGGCGGCCGAGACTGCGTCGGCACCGACCTCGCTGCCTTGACTGCACGTCAACCATGCGATCGCGTCGCTATCCACCATCGGGCGACCGTAGAGCCAGCCCTGCCCGTAGATGCATCCGAGCGTCCGCAGCAGTCGCGCCTCTTCCTCCGTCTCCACTCCCTCGGCGATGATCCTGTGCCCGAGCGGCAAGGCGACCGCGGTAATTGCCGTGATCAGTTGTTGGTTTCGGCAGCTCGTCGTGAGGCCATGGACGAATGAGCGATCAATCTTGATGGTATCGAGCTCAAGGGCCACCAGGTTGGAGATCGAGGAGTGACCGACGCCGAAATCATCGATTGCCAGACCAAATCCGTATGCGTGGATCAGCTCCAGCTCCTGCGCGCAACGCTTCGGATCGAACATCGCCTCCTCGGTGATTTCGATCTCGATTCGCCGCGGGTCGATGCCGTATCGCTGCGCTGCGTCGTTGAGGATTGTCGCAGGCGAATGGATCGAAAACTCGCGCGGCGAGACGTTGATCCCGACTTTGACGTTTGGCGCGTGACTCGCGTCGAGCGCCCGCACGAATGCGCAGGCCCGTTCGGCGACGAAGCTCGTGAGCTTGTCCGACAAGCGTAGCCGAACGGCAGCACGCACAATCTCCGGCGGCGGGATCATGCCGACCCGCGGGTGCCGCCAGCGGAGCAGGGCTTCAAAGCCGATCACCTCGCGCGTCGCCATCACGACCTGCGGCTGGAATTCGAGGTGGAGCTCACCGCGTGCCAGGGCCTGCGGCAGTTCGAGATCGAGGCAACGCTGCAGCGCCAGCTCAATCTGCATCTGCGCGTCGAACACGCGTATGCAGGCGCGCCCATCCTCTTTGGCCCGATAGAGCGCCGCATCGGCTCGGGCGCAGAGCACCTCGACATCGATATCGCCGTCGAGGTGCGCGGCGATGCCGATCGAGCAGCTGATGGACTGTGGCTGGCCTGCGATTGCCAATGGCTGCAGCAAGCCTTCGCTGAGCCGTTCGGCGAAGGCGATGGCGCGCTCCTCGACATCACGGCCCTGGAACACCACGATAAACTCATCGCCGCCCAGCCGTACCGGCAGGTCATCTGCCTCGCAGCTGGACCGGAGCACGTCGGCTACCGCCGCGAGGACGCGATCCCCGGCTTCATGGCCGCGCGTGTCGTTGATCGTCTTGAAGTTGTCGATGTCGAACAGCAGGAACGCGACGCCCCGCCCAGCGGAGCACGCCGCGTCGGCGACGTCGCGGAAGTGACTCCGGTTGGCAAGCCCGGTCAGCGCATCGGTGCGCACGAGGCGTTCCAGCGCGCGGTTGGAATGCAGCACCTCGCTGTTGGCTTCCGCAAGCGAGGAGGCAAGGTCCGTGGCTTCGAATGCGGTGACTTGGCTGGCGATGAAGCCGCGCTCTCCGACGCGGGCAGCCCGGAACAGCATCAAGGTCAGGAAGAGGACGTCGAGCGCGATGATGTAGCTGACGCCGCTCCCGGACATCAGCATCCTCGACAGCGTGGCCCCCATGAGCGGCGCGCCAAACGCAATCGCCGGCGGCGAATAGGCGAGACTCTGGATGATTGCGCCGGTCGTCGTCCCGGCCATGATGAAGACAACGCAGTATATCGTCTGCGTGGCGAGGAAAGCCCCGAAGCAGAGCGGCACGACCGACCATAGCAGCCCGCTCAGGAACGCCGCGACGGTCAGGGACCGCAGCACCCGCTGCGGATCGGTTTCCAGCATTCCCGAGGATTTCATCCTCAGAATCCACCAGGCCCGGACCAGTGCAAAGGCGACCGCGGCGGCGAGCCAGGAGGAGATGATCGTCCCTCCATGCTCGAGATAGATCAGCAGCGCGAGCGAGACCGCGATCGCAACGTTCGAGAGCAAAGTCAGGGCGATATTTTGCAGCAGGCTCGTCGCCTGCGCTCTCGCAAGTGCCGCCGGCCTCAGCTCGCTATCCTTGATCTGCATGCTTGGCACTGGCGGCCTTCAATGGTCGAATTGACGGAACGACGTGGTGATTGTGGCCCGGAGGATCCGCTCGCGCGGAACGAGCATCCAGAGTGGGGCCTAAGGCGACGTTAATTCGCTCCGGCGGATGTCCTTGATTGCCGCGCAGCGGCGCCTCCTCGTGTTCATGTATTGTTCTTGCGGCTACTGGCGTCTTCAGTTACCTTCCACCCGTTGGGGAGGGCGGCATGGTCCAGCGCGTCACTACCGTTGCCTTTGAAGGGATCGAAGCCCGCGCAGTGGACGTGCAGGTCCAGGTTGCGCCGGGGTTGCCGGCCTTTGCCATCGTCGGCCTGCCGGACAAGGCGGTCTCGGAAGCGCGCGAGCGGGTGCGCTCGGCGCTGATCGCGTCGGGTCTTGCGCTGCCGGCCCGGCGGATCACCGTGAACCTGGCGCCAGCCGACCTGCCCAAGGAAGGTAGCCATTACGACCTGCCGATCGCGCTCGGCCTGATGGCCGCGATCGGCGCCATCCCGCCGGATGCGCTGAGCGGCTTCACCGTGCTGGGCGAACTCGGCCTCGACGGCTCGATTGCGCCTGTCGCCGGCGTGCTGCCGGCCGCGATCGGTGCCAATGCCCGCGAGGAAGGCCTGATCTGTCCGGCTGCGTGCGGGGCCGAAGCGGCCTGGGCCAGCCCCGATATCCAGATCATTGCGGCAAGCTCGCTGATCCAGATCGCCAACCATTTCAAGGGCACGCAGGTGCTGTCGCGGCCGCAGCCGAAGATCCACGAGGCGCCGTCGAGCGCGCTCGACCTGCGCGACATCAAAGGCCAGGAGAGCGCCAAGCGGGCGCTCGAGATCGCCGCGGCAGGCGGCCATCATCTGCTGATGATCGGTGCGCCCGGCGCCGGCAAGTCGATGCTGGCGGCGCGGTTGCCATCGATCCTGCCGCCGCTGTCACCGGCCGAGCTCCTTGAAGTCTCGATGATCGCCTCGGTGGCCGGCGAGATCGAGGGCGGCGCGCTGACCTCGCGACGGCCGTTCCGCAGCCCGCATCATTCGGCCAGCATGGCGGCACTGACCGGCGGCGGCCTGCGCGCCAAGCCCGGCGAGATTTCTCTCGCCCATCAGGGCGTGCTGTTCCTGGACGAGCTGCCGGAGTTCGATCCGCGCGTGCTCGACTCGCTGCGTCAGCCGCTGGAGAATGGCGAGGTCTCGATCTCGCGCGCCAACCATCGCGTGACCTATCCTGCCCGCTTCATGCTGGTCGCAGCGATGAATCCCTGCCGCTGCGGCAACGCCTTCGAGCCCGGCTATGCCTGCAAGCGCAACCGGATCGAGCGTTGCACCGCGGACTATCAGATGCGCATCTCCGGTCCGCTGATGGACCGCATCGACCTGCGCATCGAAGTGCCCGCGGTGACCGCAGCCGATCTGATCCTGCCGCAAGCCGCCGAGGGCTCGAAGGAGGTCGCTGCGCGCGTCGCAACGGCGCGCGGCATCCAGCTTGCGCGTTACGCGGCAGCCGGCCTGCCGCAAGTCCGCACCAATGCCGAGGCGCCGGCTGCCGTGCTGGACGAGATCGCAAAGCCCGATGCGCAAGGCCAGAAGCTGCTGCGCGAAGCTGCGGAGACCATGCGGCTGTCGGCGCGCGGCTATCATCGGGTGCTGCGCGTCGCCCGGACGCTCGCCGATCTCGACCATGCCGAGAAGATCGGGCGGCTGCATCTGGCCGAGGCCTTGTCCTATCGCGCGCTCGCGGACGAAGCGCGGCACGCGGCGTGAGCCGCTCGATGTCAACAGGACGGTAACCAGTTCCCTTTACACTCCGCCAACCATAACAGCCGGTGTTGTCGGCTCGGGATTGGCGGGTATGTGATGTTGCGTTTCAAAGTGCTGGCCGTGATCACCCTCGCGGTGACGGCGGCGGTCGTCGGCAAGATCGAATTGTCCTCCGCGGCTCGCCCCTGCATCGTCGTCGGCGCCGACGTCGTCGAGATCGGCTCTACGCCATTTCATGCCGACCTCCACGTCGACTTCACCGATGACCCTGCGCTTGCCACGGTTCGTGTCGCCCTGACGGACAGCCCTGAGACCGCCGATCTCGTCATCGTCGACGATGGGACGGTGGCGGATGACAAAGGCTGCGGCGCCGGGGCGGCGACCGAGTTCGTCGCACTGGCCGCCGATCCCGCACAGAACCCGCCGTTGCGGATTTATCTCACAGCGGACGGCCCTGCTGACTATCGGATATTTGTCCGATCCACGCGCGTCACCGCGCGCCAGGCGGCCGCGCTGATCGTCGGCGCGCACGGCGGCAGATCGCACCTGGCCGACGCGCAGTTCTGAACAGAATTAGGACCTCGTTCACCTTGTTCGCACGGCAACGCCGCTGCTGAACACCGGCTCAAGCTCTCCGCAAGATAGCAACCGCATGTTGGTTGGACTGATCGGCAACGTTCGAATTCATCAGGGGTATGGCGATGGGACGGTTCTTCCGCATCAAGCTGCGCTTGCTCCGCTTCGCGCGCCGCCACCAGCTTGTGATCGCCATTCTGCGCTCGCTGATGATCTTCTCCGCCGGGTTCGGCGGCGCCTACGGCTTCATCAAGGCCAGCCTGTCCGAAAACTCGGGCTACAATCCGCATGCCTTTGCGATCGGCGCCAGCTTTCTGTTCGCGATCGCCTGCGTTGCGCTCGCAACGCTCAGCATGCGGCTACGCTTCGTCGCCAAGAAGCTCCACAAGCTCGCGCTCCACAACGAGGTGCTCGCCGACCGGAACTGGGAGCTGCAGGAAGCCGAGCAGCGAGCCCGCAGCCTGTTCGAGTCCCAGGGTGACCTGATCGTGATGCGCGATGCGGACGGCTGCATCACCTTCGTCAACGACGCTTATTGTCAAATGGCAGGCCTTGATCGGGAGAACCTGCTCGGCAGCCGTTTTGTCTTCGAACTGATCGAACAGGGCGACAACGCGCTCGAGCCGAACGGCACGCGCGTTCACGACCAGCGCATCGAGAGCGCGATCGGACCGCGCTGGATCGCCTGGCGGGAAGCGCTGGTGCGCTCGGATGCCGGGCAGCCCGCGGTGCTGCAATGTGTCGGCCGCGATGTCACCGACCGTACCGAGACCGAGCGCGCATTAGCCGAAGCCCGCGACCAGGCCAATGCGGCGAGCCGTGCCAAGTCGCGCTTCCTGGCGATGGCGAGCCACGAGATCCGCACGCCGCTGAACGGCATCATCGGCATGAGCGGCTTGCTGCTCGACACCGCTTTGACGCCGGAGCAGACCACCTACGCCAGAGCGGTGAGGACATCGGGCGAAGCACTGATGTCGTTGATCGAGGAGCTGCTCGACTATTCCAAGATCGAAGCCGGCAAGCTCGACCTGGAGGCGCGGCCGTTTGCGCTCGCGCCGCTGATCGAGGACGTCACCGAATTGCTGGCGCCGCGGGCGCAGGCGAAGAATCTGGAGATTGCCGCCTATGTCGACGAGCGCCTGCCGTCCTGCGTGGTCGGCGACGCCGCGCGGCTGCGTCAGGTTCTGCTCAATCTCGCCGGCAACGCGATCAAGTTCACTGAGAAAGGCAGCATCGCGCTGATCGTCGAGCCGGGAATCTGGCCGGGCGAGATCAGCTTCCGCGTCCGCGACACCGGCATCGGCATCGCGCCGGAGGCGCAGACGCGCATCTTCCGGGAGTTCGAGCAGGCCGACGAACGGGTTTCGCGCAGCTTCGGCGGCACCGGGCTCGGCCTTGCGATCTCCGAGCGGATCGTCAGGCGCATGGGCGGCCGCATCACGCTGGAGAGTGCGCCCGGTGCGGGCGCAACCTTCGAGATTGCCGTCCCCTTGCCCGCTGCGCTCGAACGCGGCGAACAGAACAGCTTTGCCGGCCCGGATTTGCGCGGCCACTCCGTCATGCTGCTGGCTGCGCCGGGTCTTGCGACGGAGCTGATCGAACGGCGGTTGCAGAACTGGGGCGCTCAAACCTGCCTCGCATCGGATGGCGGGACGGCACAGGCGCTGCTGCCGGAACGGTCGTGGCACGCCGTGCTGATCGACGAGGCGATCGGGCGCGATACGGCGTTGAAGGTCGGCGAAGCCGCGCGACACCACACTGCCCGTCGCATCGTGCTGGTCACGCCAGCCACGCGTCACGAGCTGCAGGCGAGCTCGCCCTTCACCGGCTATCTCGTCAAACCCTTGCGGGCGGCATCGCTCGCAGCCCGTCTCGCCATTGCGACCGACGTGACCGCACCCGCATTGGCCGATGAAGCCGCCATCGAATCCCACGGACAGACGCCGGTGAACCCGAGCTCAGGCCTGTCGATCCTTGTCGCAGAAGACAATGAGATCAATGCGCTTCTGATGCGCTCGCTCCTGACGCGGCTGGGTCATCGCACTGTGATCGCAACCAACGGCGAAGCGGCTTTGGAATCCTGGCTTGCCGCGAAATCCGCCGGCACGCCGCACGACCTGATCCTGATGGATGTGCAAATGCCGCGGCTCGACGGCATCGAGGCTGCCAAACGCATTCGCGCTCGAGAAGCGTCTGAGCCAAGCCGGCGCACGCCGATCCTGGCATTGACCGCCAATACGCTGGTGGAAGACCGCTACGCCTGTTTCGAAGCGGGCATGGACGGCTTCCTGATCAAGCCGCTCGATCGCGACAAGCTCGACGAGGCGCTCGCCGCGCTGACGGCGGCGCGCCACGTGCCGGCGTGAACGGCACGGCCCTTACAGCCGCCGCAGTGCCACCGTCTCGACGCCGTGATCGGGACCCTTCTTGAGGATCAGGGTCGCACGCGGCCGCGTGGGCAGGATGTTGTCCTCGAGGTTGGCGAGGTTGGTGCGCTCCCAGATCGCGGTCGCGGTCGCGGTCGCCTCTTCATCCGACAACAGCGCGTAGCGATGGAAGTAGGAGCGCGGATCATGGAACGCGGTATCGCGCAGCGCCAGGAAGCGCTTCACATACCAGTTCCGCAACACCGGCTCCTCAGCATCGATGTAGACGGAGAAGTCGAAGAAGTCCGACACCACGGGCACAGCCTTGCCATCGCGCGGCAAGGGACCGGTCTGCAGCACATTGACGCCTTCCACGATCAGGATGTCCGGCTGATCGATCTCGGTCCACTGATTGGGCACGATGTCATAGGTCAGATGCGAGTAGACCGGAGCCCGCACCGGATGGCGTCCGGCCTTGATGTCGGAGAGGAAGCCGAGCAGCAGCGGCAGGTCGTAGCTCTCTGGAAAGCCCTTTTTCTGCATCAGGCCCTGCCGTTCCAGCACCGCCTTGGGGTACAGGAAGCCGTCGGTGGTGATGAGGTCGACCTTCGGCCGGGGCGACCAGCGCGCCAGCAGCGCCTGCAGCACGCGCGCCGTGGTCGATTTGCCGACCGCCACCGATCCAGCCACGCCGATGATGTAGGGCATCTTGCGGTCGCGGATGCCGAGGAACTGGCGCTGCGCGTAATAGAGCCGCTGCATCGCATCGACATAGATCGACAGCAGGCGCGACAGCGGCAGATAGATGTCCTCGACCTCCTGCAAGTCGAGGCGATCATGCATCGAACGCAGCTTGGAGAATTCGCCGGGCTCGAGCGTCATCGGGGTGTCGTTGCGCAGCTCCGCCCATTGCTCGCGGGTGAAGATGCGGTACGGATTATATTGTTGTTCTGTGGTGCGCATATCCATGACGCTGACCTCGCTTCCCCCGAGCGGTTCCCAAGTAGCCGCTGCGCTATTCCGTCTTGCGTGACGCCTTTTCTTCCAGCCCGGACATCCCGGTTCGTTTGGCCAGGGTCGCCTCGACCTCTTCGAGGCGGACGCCGCGCGACTTCAGCAACACCAACAGATGAAACAGCAGATCGGCGCTTTCGGCGATGAAATGATCGCGATCGTTCTCGACCGCAGCGATCACGGTTTCGACAGCCTCTTCGCCCATCTTCTTGGCGCAGTGCTGCGGACCTTTGTCGAGCAGCTTGCGGGTATAGGACGCTTCGCCACCCGCCTCTGCGCGGGCATCGATGATGGCGGCGAGATCGTGGACCGTGAAACGGGGCATCAGTCGGTACTCGATACAGACGCCCGCGGCAGGAGAGCGGACGCTAGGGTTCCTATGTAGCAGTTTTGCGACGCGAAGTCCTCAGGGATCCAGCCGCATCGGCAGGCCGGCGCGGACCATGTGATCCTTGGCCTCACGGATTGTAAATTCCCCGAAATGGAAGATCGATGCCGCCAGCACGGCGGTGGCGTGGCCTTCCCGGATACCCTGGACCAGGTGGTCGAGATTACCGACGCCTCCCGAGGCGATCACCGGCACCGGCACGCTGTCGGCAATCGCGCGGGTCAGCGGAATGTCGAAGCCCTGTTTGGTGCCGTCACGATCCATCGAGGTCAGAAGAATTTCGCCGGCCCCGAGCGCGACCACCTCCTGGGCATATTCCAGCGCATCGATCCCGGTCGATTTCCGCCCGCCATGGGTGAAGATCTCCCAACGCTCCGAACCGCCCGGGCGGGCTACGCGCTTGGCGTCGATCGCGACCACGACGCACTGCTCGCCGAACTTTTCGGCCGCTTCCTTGACGAATTCGCGCCGGGCCACTGCCGCAGAATTGATCGAGACCTTGTCGGCGCCGGAGCGCAGCAGGGTCCTGATATCGTCGATGGTGCGGACGCCGCCGCCGACGGTGACCGGCATGAAGCAGGCTTCCGCCGTGCGCCGGACGACATCCAGCATGATGCCGCGGTTTTCGTGGGTCGCAGTGATATCGAGAAAGCAGAGCTCGTCGGCGCCGGCCGCGTCATAGGCGATGGCCGCTTCGACCGGATCGCCGGCATCGCGCAGATCGACGAAATTCACGCCCTTGACCACCCGTCCGTCCTTGACGTCGAGGCAGGGAATGACACGAACCTTGAACATGGCGGTTTCTCCTACGCGGCGCGTGCGCGGCGGATCAGATCGAGCGCGGCAGCGGGGTCGAGCCGGCCATCGTACAGCGCACGGCCGGCGATCGCGCCTTCCAGCTTGCTGGCGCGCGGCGACAGCATCGCCTTGACGTCCTCGATCGAGGCAAGCCCTCCCGAGGCAATCACGGGAATGGAGATCTGGTCGGCAAGCGCGATGGTCGCATCGAGGTTCAGTCCCTTCAGCAGGCCGTCGCGCGCAATATCGGTGAAGATGATGGCGGCAACGCCTGCGTCCTCGAAGCGGCGGGCGATGTCGAGCGCCGTGACCTCGGAGGTCTCGGCCCAGCCTTCGACCGCGACCTTGCCGTCGCGCGCGTCGAGGCCGACGGCGACGCGGCCCGGAAAGGCCTTCGCCGCGGTCTTCACCAGCCCGGGATCGCGCACCGCCGCCGTGCCGATGATGACGCGGGTGATGCCCTTGACGAGCCAGGCTTCCACGGTCTTGAGATCGCGGATGCCGCCGCCGAGTTGCACCGGCATCTTGACCGCCGCCAGCATCGCTTCGACAGCTTGCGCATTGACCGGCTTGCCAGCAAAGGCACCGTCGAGGTCGACGACGTGGAGATACTCGAAACCCTGGTCGGCGAAGCTCTTGGCCTGCGCGGCGGGATCGAGATTGAACACGGTCGCGCGCGCCATGTCGCCCTGCTCGAGGCGAACGCATTGGCCATTCTTAAGGTCGATGGCGGGAAACAGGATCATCAGAGAAAATCTTTCAAGCATGCCGCTCCTCTCCGCGCAGCAGCGGGCGGAGAGGGCAGCAAGACCTACGGCTTCCACTTCAGGAAGTTGGAGATCAGCGCGAGCCCGAAGCGCTGGCTCTTCTCCGGGTGAAATTGGGTGCCGATCGCAGTGTCCTTGGCGACGATCGCGGTGATCGGCCCGCCATAGTCGGCGCGCGCCAACACGTCGTTCTCATTTGCCGCGTTCAGATGATAGGAGTGCACGAAGTAGGCGTGCCGCCCGTTCGGCCCGAGCGGCAGCCGCTCCAGCACCGGATGTTCCTGCACGAGATCGAGCGTATTCCAGCCCATGTGCGGAATCTTCAAACTCTCGTCGCGCGGCACGATCTTTTCGACATCGCCCGCGATCCAGTCGAAGCCCTCGGTGATGACATGCTCCTTGCCGCGGGATGCCATCAGCTGCATGCCGACGCAGATCCCGAAGAACGGCCGCGCCTTGTGCCGCACCGCCTCGTTCAGCGCCTCCAACATGCCGTCGACCGCATCGACGCCGCGACGGCAATCGGCGAAGGCGCCGACGCCCGGCAGCACGATCCGATCGGCGCGATAGACCGTTTCAGGGTCGCTCGTGACGACGATCTTCTGCGGATCTTCCATGCTACGTGCGGCGCGCTCGAAAGCCTTGGCCGCCGAATGCAGATTGCCGGATCCGTAATCGATGATCGCAACACTCATCGTCCACCTCCCGGTTCCGGAAACAAGCCAATGATGCTGGCATGCGGCAGCGGCGGCGGTCGAAGCGCATTGCCATTGTCACGCGTCGGCGGCGGTGCGCCGCGATCGACGGTGTGATTGTCGTAATTTGTGGCGCCGCGACGCGCGGCCCAGCGCTCGAAGAAACGCCGCTCAGCCGAATCGAGATCGTCGCCGATCACGATGTCGAGCTGCCGCCAATTCCCGCGCGAAAAACTCCAGCGTTTGAGACTGGACGCCTCGAAGCCCAACAGGATCGCGAGCAGGATATCGGCGACAACGACCGTACCCCAACCGATCCCAACTCGGCGCAGGACGACATCGACAGCTGCAACCAGGACGACCCAGCCGATCAGCCCGAGCCACAACCGGTGCCAGGCAAGCCAGAGCACGCTCAAGACAGCCGCCCACAGATGGAAGCCGTCGCGCACGAACACGAAACGGTCGGTCGAGCGCAGATCGGCTCCGGCCGCGAGAGGAGCGTGAACGGTGTAGACCGGCATCTTGATAGTCCTCGCAAGGAGGTCAGCCGCCGAGCCGACCCTTGGTGGATGGCACTTCGCCTGCCGCGCGCGGATCGATGCCGACCGCCACGCGAAGAGCGCGCGCGAGACCCTTGAAGCAGGATTCGGCGATATGATGACTGTTCTCGCCGTACAGGGTTTCGACATGCAGCGTAATGCCGGCGTTCATCGCGAAGGCATTGAACCATTCGCGCACCAGCTCGGTATCGAACTCACCGATCTTGTCGCGCGGAAAGGTGGTGCGAAACACCAGCATCGGCCGCCCCGAGACGTCGATTACGACCCGGGTCAGCGTCTCGTCCATCGGCATGTGGATCGAGGCGTAGCGGGTGATACCCGCCATGTCGCCCAGCGCCTGCTTGACGGCCTGGCCGAGTGCGATCCCGACGTCCTCAGTGGTGTGATGGTAATCGATGTGCAGATCGCCGGCCGCCTTGACCGTCATGTCGATGCGGGAATGACGCGCCAGCAGGTCGAGCATGTGATCGAGGAAGCCGATACCGGTCGCGATCTCGGACAGTCCGGAGCCATCCAGATTGACGGCCACCTCGATGTCGGTCTCTTTGGTCTTGCGCTTGATGGTCGCGCTGCGCATGAGGGTCTGCTTTCCCTTGAAAACGCGGCCCTTTTAACAGGCGGATGTCAGCTTCGCTACTGCGGGATGACGGGATGAGACCTCCATCTCGGCCTATGGTGAGCGGATTTCAAGTCCATGCCAGCTTTGACCGTTACCTTGGCTGGTAATTGCATCCCCGGCCAGCAGGCCCTAGATGCAAGGCTCTGAGCAAGGATTCCGCATGCAAGCATCCCAAAACCAGCTGCCGGTCTGGCATGGCACCACGATTCTGACGGTCCGCAAGGGCGGACGCGTGGTGATCGGCGGCGACGGCCAGGTCTCGATCGGCCAGACCGTGATCAAGTCCAACGCCAAGAAGGTCCGCAAGCTCGGCAAGGGCGACGTGATCGGCGGCTTTGCCGGCGCCACGGCCGACGCCTTCACCCTGTTCGAACGGCTGGAAAGCAAGCTTGAGCAATATCCGGGGCAACTCACCCGGGCGGCGGTCGAGCTCGCCAAGGATTGGCGCACGGACCGCTATCTGCGTCGGCTGGAAGCGATGATGATCGTCGCCGACAAGGACGTTTCATTGGTCCTGACCGGCACCGGCGACGTGCTGGAACCGGAGGCCGGGGTCATGGCGATCGGCTCCGGCGGCAATTACGCGCTGGCCGCGGCCCGCGCCTTGATCGATACCGACAAGGACGCCGAGACCATCGTCCGCCGTGCCCTCGATATCGCGGCCGACATCTGCGTCTACACCAACCGCAACATCACGATCGAGGCGCTCGAGGCGGGCTGATCCAGCCGGCTTCGCGCTGTGTCCGCCGACCCGAGCCGACGGCCGGACATTGCGGCAGCAACCCGGCTTGCCCCGATCCCAAACCAGCCCTAGCTAAAGTCCATGACCGACTTTTCCCCCCGCGAAATCGTCTCCGAACTCGACCGCTTCATCGTCGGCCAGGCCGACGCCAAGCGCGCGGTCTCCATCGCGCTGCGCAACCGCTGGCGGAGGCTGCAGCTCGACGCCGGCTTGCGCGAAGAGGTGCTGCCCAAAAACATCCTGATGATCGGGCCGACAGGCGTCGGCAAGACCGAGATCGCGCGGCGCCTGGCAAAGCTCGCCGGCGCGCCGTTCCTCAAGGTCGAAGCCACCAAATTCACCGAGGTCGGCTACGTCGGCCGCGACGTCGAGCAGATCATCCGCGACCTCGTCGAGATCGCAATCATCCAGGTGCGCGAGCGCAAGCGCAAGGATGTCGCCGCGCGCGCCCAGCTCGCCGCCGAAGAGCGCGTGCTCGACGCACTGGTTGGCGCGAACTCTAGTGCTGCCACGCGGGACTCGTTCCGCCGCAAGCTGCGCGCCGGCGAGCTCAACGACAAGGAGATCGAGGTCGAGACGCAATCCTCCGGCAGCGGTTTTCCGATGTTCGAGATTCCGGGCATGCCGGGCGCGCAGATGGGTGCAATCTCGATCGGCGATCTGTTCGGCAAGATGGGAGGGCGCACCAAGACGCGGCGCCTGACGGTGGCAGGCTCGCACGAGATCCTCATCAACGAGGAATCCGACAAGCTGCTCGACAACGACCAGTTGGTGCAGGAAGCGATCAGCGTGGTCGAGAACAACGGCATCGTGTTCCTGGATGAGATCGACAAGATCTGCGTCCGCGAAAACCGTGCCGGCGGCGATGTCTCGCGCGAGGGCGTCCAGCGCGATTTGCTGCCGCTGATCGAAGGAACCACGGTCTCGACCAAGCACGGTGCGGTCAAGACCGATCACATCCTCTTCATCGCTTCGGGTGCCTTCCACATCGCCAAACCGTCCGACCTGCTGCCGGAGCTGCAGGGCCGCCTGCCGATCCGGGTCGAGCTGCAGGCGCTCAGCCGCGACGACATGCGCAGGATCCTGACCGAGCCGGAGGCTTCGCTGATCAAGCAGTATGTCGCCCTGATGCAGACGGAAGGCGTCACCCTCGAGATCACCGACAATGCCATCGACGCGCTGGCTGACGTCGCGGTGGCCGTTAATTCCACGGTCGAGAACATCGGCGCGCGCAGGCTGCAGACCGTCATGGAGCGGGTGCTGGACGACATCTCCTTTACCGCATCCGACCGCGGCGGCGAGACCATCCGGGTCGATGCCGACTACGTGCAGCAGCACATCGGCGACCTCGCCAAGAACGCCGACCTGAGCCGGTTCATTTTGTAGTTCTCGACCCTGTCATTCCCGCGAGAAGCGCTCGGACGCAGAAACGCGCGGTGTACCCCCGTCTCGCATTCTTGCGGCTTAAGCTCGGGTGCGCCGGATCCGCACATAGAGTGCCCCGGCGCCGCCGTGGCCAATATGGGCCTCCTCGAAGCCGACGATGAGGGAGCGGAATTCCGGCAGGCTCAGCCATTGCGGCACCTGCCGCCGCAGCACCCCCCGCTCGGGGTCGCTGCCGACCGTGCCCTTACCGGTGATCACGAGCACGAAGGTCAGGCCTTCATGATGCGCCCGCTGCAGAAATAGATGCAGCGCCTGGTGCGCCCGATGTTGGGTCATGCCGTGCAGGTCGAGCCGCGCGTCGATCTCGTTGCGGCCGCGCGACAGGCGCGCGCGTTCACGGCGGCCGAGCGGCGCCAGCGGCGGCATCGGAGCCTTTGCAGGTTTCGGCACCGGGATCGGAGTAACCTGACGCGGTGAACTTGGTTTTGCGAGGACCGGCTCAGGCGCCGACATCGGCGGATGCGGCTTGGTCGGACGTGGCTTCTTGCGCAGCGGCCTGACCTGCTTGATTACGGTCTCCCACAAAGCGCGATCTTCTTCGCTCAAGCCGCGCCGTCGACCGCGCGGTGACTTCGGATCCTGCGACGGCGGTTTCATTGGCGATGACGGTGATGCCGGCCACGATGAGAGCGGCTGATCGTTGCATCACTTTCGATGCTGGGCCTCGGCTCCGGCAGCGGCACGGCTTGCGCCGCGCTCGCAGCCGATGAGGCAGGCGAATTCGCTGCGGATGCCGGGGCTGAAGCGGCAGCGGCAGCAGCAGGTGGGGCCGGGTCGGGAACGACTGCCGCGGACTTCCGATCCTTCGTTTGATCCTTGGCTTGGTCCGGATCCTTGGGCGGTAGCTGCGGAAACAGCTTGGCGATCTTCTCCGACGGTCGCGAATCCGGCAGCGGCATCTTGTGGCCCCGCGCCACTGGATCGAGACTTTTCGGCACGAGCATTACGAATTCCATGTTGTGCTTGAGCCGACCGGAAACCTTGCCTGCGTCCGCACCGGCACCGAAATAGAGATCGGCCCGCGCGGGCCCGACGATGGCCGAGCCGGTGTCCTGCGCGATCATCAGCCGGTGGAACGCGGTCTTGGAGCGCTCCGATTCGATCGGCAACTCGCCGGTGATGAAGAACGGCGTACCATAGACATGCAGCGACTTGTCGACGGCGATCGATCGTCCCGGTGTCAGCGGAATGCCCTGTGCGCCCACCGCTTCGTCCTTATCCGAGAGCTGCACCTCGCGAAAGAAGATGTAGGACCGATTCTGCCGGCGAACTTCGTCCGCAGCGTTCGGATTCTGCTCCATCCACTCCCTGATCCGCTGCATCGACATCTCTTCGCGGGGGATGATGCCGCGTTCGATCAGAATGCGGCCGACGGGCGTGTAGGGGTAACCGTTATAGGCGTCATAATTGACGCGAAGGGTCGAGCTGTCGTCGAGCTGAATACGTGCCGAGCCCTGGATCTGCATGAACAGCAAGTCGGTCTGGCTCTTGAGCCAGCAGATTTCGAGTCCGCGACCTTCGATCGCACCGTCTTCGATCGCAGCACGGTCGTAATAGGGCACGAGCTTGCGGCGTCCGATCTTGCGGTAGACCGGCCCCTTGTTAGGCAAGCTCGGCGCATCCTGCTTGAAGCCTCGCACGAACAGGTTGGAAGGCCGGCGATAGACCGGGACATTGTAGACTTCATTCTGCGTGCGCGATCCGTCCAAGACCGGCTCGTAATAGCCGGTGACGAAGCCGTCGCTGTCGCCCAGTCGTGAAATCTTCAAGGGCAGGAAGTGAGCTTCAAAGAAGGCCCGTGCTTTGGTGCCGTCGGAGATATCGAGCGATTGCGCTGCGCGGCAAGGATCGCGCAAGGAGTCGCCCAGCGCTTTTGGCTCGCCGCCGTTTGCGTTGGGGATTTTCGGATCAGCGACAGCATTCTGCTGCGCGGCGATCGGCTTACAGCTCGCACGGAATGTCCGATACGCCGCCAGATGATCATCGTCGGTCCAGCCGGGAACCTCGGCCCAGGATAACGGAACATATTGGCTGCCGGCGATCTGCAGCGGCCAGTCCAAATGCGGGTAGGGGAGGTGGCGAGCCGGTACTACCGGCTCATGACGGCGGGCGGCGCGAACAGCTTCGGCGGCATAGGGCGTCAGCACGCCCGCAGCCGCGGTCAAGCCAAGCGCCGCGACAGCGTAGTTGAGGCGATTGCCTGAAAAAGGCAGCTTCCAAAATTCGCAAACCATCGCTGCACCATCTAAACACCACTCAACGCGAACCTTGGAAATTAAGACTTAGACAAGAATACCCACGAGCGCTGCGCCTCAGTGCCTCGGCGATGCTCTCACGATGTTCTATCTGTCCTCCTCCATAGCGGAGCCGTGCACGGCGCCGCTGCCTGACCTCAATGGCTGCCGGTGCCGATCAGTTTCCAGTTCGGATCGCGCGAGGTGACGTCGCGGGCAAAAGTCCAGATGTCGGTGATATCGGCGACCTTGTCCGGATTGCCGTCGACAATCGTGCCCGCCTTGTCGCGCGTGACGGAGATCATCTGCGAGACGAAGCGCACCGTCAGCTGCGCGGTGCGGTCGCGCAGCTCGGCCCCGACCAGTTCGGCCTTGTCGATCGAGACGAAGCGGGTCTCGTTCTTCTGCTCGTGCTTCTCGCGATCCTTGATGACCGCTTCGAAGCTGTCATAAACGTCCGGCGACAACAGGTCGCGTAACGCGCGGCGATCGCCATTGGCAAAGGCCAGCACGATCATCTCGTAGGCGCTGCGCGCACCCGAGATGAAATGGCGCGGGTCAAAAGCGGAGTCCTGGGCGGCGATGCCGTCCAAACCCCGGGCCAGCGCGCTGCCCGGTTCGGCCAGTCCCTTCCAGCGGTCGGCTGCAGGAGCCAAGTCGGCCGTCTGCAGAGGCGCGGCCGGCTCGATCAGTTTGCCTGGAACCGGCATGGCATTACTATCAGGCGCACCCTGGACAGCGTTCCGAGCGGCCCGATCGAAGGGTGGACGCTCGCTACCGGTCCGCTGCCCAAGCACGGCGCGCAGGCGCACAAAGATAAAGACCGCCAGCGCCAGGAAGATGATGGTATAGATATCCACGTCGTTTTCGCTTTCTGACTTCTCGCGCCGGCCACGAAATCGACCGTCGGGCTCGCTGTTTCAAAGCCGGCTGAGACTACCGGGTCGATTATCGCCTCGATGTAGTCACTCAATTGAGCCCAGCCAATGACGCATTCTGGCGCGGGATTGTAACCTGTTTCGGAACGGAGGGGAAATCCGATCCCGCCGGGAATTAATGCCCGTTCAAGTGTTTACCGGCCGTTAGGGTTGCGTGGCTGGCGTGATGGCGGTCGGTAAAAACGGGTCCGCCGCAGGAGCTGACATCCGTCCTTCCCACGCTCGTCCTTGTGGAACAGACCGGCCGTATGTTAGCCACGCGCCGCGATAATTCGCCCTTTTTGTGCCAGGAGAACACTTCATGACCAATGGTAACGGCGCCACTCCCGAGGCAGCCCCTCCTCCCCAGCTGAACGTCCTGGCGCAGTACACCAAGGATCTCTCGTTCGAGAATCCGAATGCGCCGCAGTCGCTGTCCCCACAGGCCCAGCCGCCGCAGATCAACATTCAGATCAATGTCGGTGCAAACAACATCGCCGAGAACGAGTACGAGGTGACGCTGTCGATCGACGGCAAGGCCGAAAGCGCCGGCAAGCTGATGTTCAGCTTCGAACTCGTCTATGGCGGCGTGTTCCGGCTGGTCAACATCCCCCGCGAAAACCTGTCGCCGATGCTGCTGATCGAGTGCCCCCGGCTGTTGTTCCCGTTCGCTCGCGAGATCGTGGCGACTTCGGTACGCGACGGCGGGTTCCCGCCGCTGATGCTGGACCCGGTGGATTTCGTCGGCCTGTACCGGCAGAACATGGAACGGCAGGCAGCTGGCCAGGGTCAGCTGAGCTGAGCGCTGCTAGACGAAGACCGCCAAGTGAATATCGTCGGGTGAATTGAGACGAAGGCGCGTGATCCGTCAGGCCAATAGGCCGAGGCGGATCACGTTCCCGGCAGGAAATCAGTCCAGAGCGGCTTATCGCCCAGAGTTGCGATAAAGGCGCGATGGGCCTCGCGTTCTGCCTCGGAAATCCGCGGCGCAAGCGGCACGTCACGTTGCCGACGCGGCATGTCGGTGGATGTCCCGACACGAATCTCCGCACTCTCCTGGGTCAGGATGAGCTGCGACTGCCGCGCCCCGACCAAATCGACATAGACTTCGGCGAGCAGCTCAGCATCGAGCAACGCGCCGTGCTTGGTGCGGCGGGAATTATCGATCGCGTAACGGGAGCAGAGATCATCCAGCCGGTTCGACACGCCTGGATGCTTCCGGCGTGCCAGCAACAAGGTATCGACCAGCCGCTCGCGCGGAATCGGCGCCCGCCTCACGCGGTCGAGTTCGGCGTTGATGAAACCGACGTCGAATGACGCATTATGAATGACCAGCGGCGCATCGCCGATGAAGGTCAGAAACTCCTCCACGATCTCGTGGAACAGCGGCTTGGTCGCGAGAAATTCGGTCGACAGTCCGTGAACCGCGAAGGCCTCGGCCGGCATGTCGCGTTCCGGGTTGATGTAGCGATGAAAGACCTGGCCCGTCGGCATGCGGTTGAAAATCTCGATACAGCCGATCTCGACCAGCCGATCGCCACGCAAGGGATCGAGGCCGGTGGTTTCCGTGTCGAGAACGATTTCACGCATGTCTTGTCTGGTCCGTCAGATCGGCTTGACCGTCACGAATCAGCTTCGCCGCCGCGGCATCTTAACAAGCTGATCGAGAATGTCGCGAATACGGGCCCGTACGGGCTCGAGTCCGTGTGACGTATCCACGACGAAATCGGCCCGCTTGCGCTTTTCCTCATCGGGCATTTGGCGAGCCAGAATGGCATCGAGTGCCTCACGCGACATGGTCCCGCGTGCCAGGATGCGCTCGCGTTGAATCTCCGGCGATGTCGTAACCACGACAACCGCATCGACACGTTTATCGCCGCCGGTCTCGAACAACAGTGGCACATCGACCACCGCGACCGCGGCCCCCGACCGCTCGGCATCCTCGAGAAACCTCTGATGATAGGAGCGCAGCATCGGATGGACGATTCCCTCGAGCCGCCTGATCGCCTCGGGATCGCCGACGACCCTCGCCGACAGTTTGGTACGATCGACCTTGCCATTGAGAGTGGTGCCAGGGAAGGCGGCCTCGATCGCAGGCACGGCTTCGCCCTCATATACCTTATGGACCGTAGCATCGGCGTCGTAGACCGGAACGCCAGCCTCGGCAAACAGCTTTGCCGTCGTGGATTTGCCCATCCCGATCGAGCCGGTCAGCCCAAGCACTTTCATTCGCCTCTCTCCGGTCTGCGCGGCCAGCCGTTACATTGCGAGCAGCTGCGCATCTCTGAAGAAGGCCAGCAGCGGCAGCAGCGGCAGGCCGAGGATGGTGAAATGATCACCATCGATACGATCGAACAGATGCACGCCGAGCCCTTCGAGCTGATAGGCGCCGACGCTCGTCGTGACCGCCGCCCCGGCCTCGTCGAGATAGGCCGAAATATCGGTCTCGCTCAGCGGCCGCATCGACATCCAAGCGACCGCGACATGCGAGAACACCACCTCGCTGTCGCGGGCAACCGCGATGGCCGAATGCAGCGCATGGGTCCGACCGGCAAGCGCGAGCAATTGCCGATGGGCCTCATCACGGCCCGCGGGCTTGTTGAACAGACGGTCACCCAGCGCCAGCGTCTGGTCGGCTCCGACGACGTGGGCACCGGGCTTCGTGGCCGAGACCGCCAGCGCCTTGGCCTTTGCGAGATGCAGCGCGAGCTCATAGGGCGCAACCAGACCGGATTCCGTCTGCATCGCACGCTCGTCGATATCGGCCGGCTCGGCCACGCAGGCCAGTCCGGCATTCTCGAGCAGCGTTCGCCGCGCCCGGCTCTGGGAGGCAAGGACAAGCGGCACTTCGCCGCGCCATAAAGTCATGTCGCGCTCATCACTCCAGCAGTCGCTGTCGCTGCCGGTCGGAATAGAGTTTCAGGATTGCAGCCGCCGTCTCCTCGATCGAGCGACGCGTGACATCGAGCATGACCCAGTCGAACTTCGCGCTGAGCTTGCGCGCATAGGCGACCTCTTCAGCCACCGACTGCTTGTCGACATAGGTCTCGTTGCTGGTGTCGGCGCCCATGCTGAGCAGCCGGTTCTGTCGCACCTGGATCAGCCGTTCCGGCGTCGCATGCAAGCTGACGACCAGAGGCTTCTTCAAATTTTCAAGCTGATGCGGGATCGGAATGCCGGGGACCAGCGGCACGTTGGCCGTGCGCACCCCGCGATTGGCGAGATAGATCGAGGTCGGCGTCTTCGAGGTGCGGGACACGCCGACCAGCACGACCTCGGCTCCTTCGAGATCCTCGACCAGCTGCCCATCATCGTGGAGCATGGTGTAATTCAGCGCATCGATGCGTGCGAAATATTCCGCATTGAGCACATGCTGCGCGCCCACGCGACCGGCGGTCGCCGCGCCCAGATAGGCTTCGAACAGCTGCATCACCGGCCCGATGATCGACAGGCTAGGGATGTTGACTTCCTGACACTTGGCCTCCAGCCGGCTGACCAGATCCTTCTCGAGCAGCGTGAACAGCACGATGCCCGGTGATTCCTCGATCTCGTCGAGCACGCGGTCGAGCTGCTTCTGGCTGCGGACCAGCGGATATACATGCTCGACGGGTGTGATGTTGGTGTATTGCGCGGCCACCGCACGGGCGACCGTAATCAAGGTTTCGCCGGTCGAGTCCGAAACCAAATGCAGGTGAAAATAGTTGCCGGTGGTGGGCATCAATTCCCTAACAATCTGTGAATCTCGGTGAAGGATGCGCCGAAAAAAGCGGCCTCACCCCGGAGGCTTTGGATAACCGCCAATCTTCTACACATGCCTGCCCGCCAGGATAAGTCGACCCGATGGCGCGATGATATCGGGACGAAGCTCGCTTGTCTCTGGATAAGCTGTCGATCACTCTGCGCAAGTCCCTGAGATGCATTGTCTTGTGCCGCCGGCAGAGGTTCAGCACCGGCTTGTTGAGGGATGTGAAGAAGCTGGGCGAAAGCTGCGAGCTGCATTGCATGAGTCCAATCCACGTCTACCTAGACTCAAACCTTAAGATTCAAAATTTATTTGGTTTGGAGGGCATCGAGCGAGCGGATATGTCTCCTCTGCAAGAGGGATCGGCCCACCAGAGGATTGCTCGTCTCGATGTATGAGTGGATCAAGGCGCTGCACGTCATTGCGGTCATCTCGTGGATGGCCGGCATGCTCTATCTGCCCCGACTGTTCGTCTATCACTGCGAAGCCGAGATCGGCTCCAAGCAGTCCGAGACCTTCAAGGTCATGGAACGGCGGCTGTTCAAGGCGATCATCAACCCGGCCATGATCGTGACCTGGCTCGCCGGGCTGTATCTGGTCTGGGCCGGCGGCTGGTATATGGCCGGCTGGTTCCACGTCAAATTCCTGCTGGTCCTGATCATGTCCGGCGTTCACGGGTTCTTTTCACGCTGGGTCAGGGAGTTCGCAGCCGACCGCAATACGCACACCCAGCGTTTCTATCGCATCATCAATGAGCTACCGACGGTACTGATGATCGGCATCGTTATCCTCGTGATTGTAAAGCCGTTTTAGACCGGTAAAACCAGCATGACAGTTTGCTGCGTGGCGCCTTGCGCAATGAGATGCGATTTTCTATATTGAGGTCATCCCCACCCCACGCAGGCGGATGTGGTTGCGTTCCGGTTTGACCGGCCGCCGCATCAGGTTTGGTGCCTCCATGGCGCCAACTTTGCTTAGACCTGCGGACCTTCTTTTCCGTCCGCGCTTCCCACAGCCACTTCGCATCCTTCCCAAGTCGTTCCACAGGACCTCCCAATGCGGGAAATTAAACTTCAGGACCTCAAGTCGAAAACACCGGCCGAGCTTGTCACCTTTGCTGAGGAAAACGGGGTCGAGAACGCCAGCACGATGCGAAAGCAGGAGCTGATGTTCGCCATCCTCAAACAGCTCGCGATCGCTGAGACCGACATTATCGGGGAAGGCGTCGTCGAAGTCCTCTCTGACGGCTTCGGCTTTCTGCGTTCGCCGGACGCCAATTATCTTCCCGGCCCAGACGACATCTACGTTTCGCCGTCGCAAATCCGCCGGTTCGGTTTGCGCACAGGTGATACGATCGAAGGCCACATCCGCAGCCCCAAGGAAGGCGAACGCTATTTTGCGCTGCTGAAGGTCAATACGCTGAACTTCGAGGATCCCGAGAAGTCCAAGCACAAGGTCAATTTCGACAATCTGACGCCGCTGTTTCCGGATGAGCGTTTCCGGCTCGAGATTGAAGATCCGACCCGGAAGGATCTGTCGTCACGCGTCATCGACATTGTGGCGCCGATCGGCAAGGGCCAGCGCGCACTGATCGTCGCGCCGCCGCGGACCGGCAAGACCGTGCTGATGCAGAACATCGCACATTCCATCACGGCTAATCATCCAGAGTGCTACCTCATCGTTCTTCTGATCGATGAACGTCCGGAAGAAGTCACCGACATGCAGCGCTCGGTGAAGGGCGAGGTGGTGTCGTCGACCTTCGACGAGCCGGCGGTGCGCCATGTCCAGGTCGCGGAGATGGTGATCGAGAAGGCCAAGCGCCTGGTCGAGCACGGCCGCGACGTTGTCATTCTGCTGGACTCGATCACGCGTCTCGGCCGCGCCTACAACACGGTGGTGCCATCCTCGGGCAAAGTGCTGACCGGCGGTGTCGACGCCAATGCGCTGCAGCGCCCGAAGCGGTTCTTCGGCGCAGCCCGCAACATCGAGGAAGGCGGTTCGCTCACGATCATCGCGACCGCGCTGGTCGATACCGGCAGTCGCATGGACGAGGTCATCTTTGAAGAGTTCAAGGGCACCGGCAACTCCGAGCTGATCCTCGACCGCAAGGTTGCGGACAAGCGGACCTTCCCGGCGATCGACATCGCCCGCTCCGGCACCCGCAAGGAAGAACTCATCACCGACACGCAGAACCTCAAGAAGATGTACGTGCTCCGGCGCATCCTCAATCCGATGGGCACCATGGATGCGATCGACTTTCTGCTCGACAAGCTCCGCAACACCAAGAGCAACGCCGAGTTCTTCGAGTCGATGAACACCTGAGCGACGGTTCGGAGACCAGATTACGAAGGGCGCCGTTACGGGCGCCCTTTTTGTTGGCCGGTGCTTGCTGCGGTGTCCGGCAGACGCTCCGCCGAACGTAAAGCATCTTGCGGCAAATCGATTGTTTTTGCGGCGCTGAAGGTCCACCTGAGGGCACATGCACCCTCACGATCAAACGATCTTTGCTTTGTCCTCCGGACGGCTGCCGAGCGCGATTGCGATCGTCCGGCTGTCGGGTTCGCAGGCCGGGTTCGCGCTGCAGACCCTGGCAGGGCAGCTGCCGCGTCCGCGGATCGCGACACGGGCGCTGCTGCGTGATGTTACGGGCGAGCCAATCGACGATGCGGTGGTGCTGTGGTTTCCCGCCCCGGCCAGTGCCACCGGGGAGGACGTCGCCGAGCTTCATATTCATGGCAGTCGCGCGGTCGTTGCAACGTTGTTTTCTGCTCTCTCGGCGCTCCCGAATATGCGCACGGCGGAGCCCGGCGAATTCACCCGGCGTGCCTTCGAGAACGGGAAGATCGATCTGACCGAAGCCGAGGGCCTGGATGATCTGATCCATGCTGACACGGACCGGCAGCGCCGTCGGGCGCTACAGCAGTTCAGGGGTCTCCTCGGGGATAGAGCGCGCGAATGGCGGCGCCAGATCATTGAGGCGTCGGCGTTGGTCGAAGCCGGGATCGATTTCTCCGACGAGGGCGATGTGCCGCAGGAGCTGATGCGACCCGCGACGATGCGCATCGAGACGCTGCTCGGTGAGATCGAAAGCGTCCTCGCCGAAGGCGGTCGAGCCGAGCGCTTGCGTGAAGGTCTGACGGTCGTGATCGCAGGGCCTCCGAACGTTGGCAAATCGACCTTGATGAATCAGATCGCGCGGCGTGACGTCGCGATTGTTTCTCCGCACGCGGGGACGACGCGGGACGTGATCGAAGTCCAGCTCGACCTCGACGGCTATCCGGTGACGGTGATCGACACGGCCGGAATCCGGGACACGGATGATCCGGTGGAGCAGGAGGGTGTCCGTCGGGCGCGGGCACGCGCGGCCGACGCCGATCTGGTGCTATGGCTCGCCGAGAGGGATGAAGCCAAGATCGACTACGATGGCGAAGCTCCGGTTTGGCTGCTTCGGAACAAGATCGACCTGAGCGGCGATGGGGTAGACCTCCAACGGAATGATGGTGTGCCGACCTATCGGATCGCTGCAAAGAACGGGAAGGGCGTCCCCGAGCTCCTCGACGGGCTGGTCGCGTTCGCCGGCGAATACTTCGGCAGCTCCGAGGCTGGTCTGATCAGTCGCGAACGACATCGAAAGCTTCTGGAGGAAACGGCCGTATCGTTGCGGCGGAGTCTGGAAGTCGTCTCGCTCGGGGAGGAGCTTGCCGCCGAGGAGCTGCGCATTGCCGCTTTCGCGTTGGGAAAGTTGCTTGGCCGGGTCGATGTCGAGGATTTACTCGACGTCATCTTTCGCGAGTTCTGCATTGGCAAGTAGGCGCGGATATCTCTGTCTATGTTTAATGCGAGGTTAAAGTCGGAGCTGGCCGGCTGTTTCACGTGAAACACGATGGACGATTGCTCGCAGGTGTTTCACGTGAAACAGCGCCCCGCGCATCTCTTCCTTGTTTCACGTGAAACGTCTTTCGACGGTCGCCTTCCGGCGCTAAATATCGATCCATGAGCACAGCTATGAAGACCTTCGGCGTCATCATCATCGGCGGCGGCCATGCCGGCTGTGAAGCCGCAGCTGCGGCGGCGCGAATGGGCGCTCGGACCGCGTTGGTGACGCATCGGTTCGCAACTATTGGCGCCATGTCCTGCAATCCGGCTATCGGCGGTCTCGGGAAGGGCCATCTGGTTCGCGAAGTCGATGCGCTGGACGGATTGATGGGGCGTGTTGCGGACGCAGGCAGCATCCAGTTCCGGGTACTCAATCGCCGGAAGGGACCAGCCGTTCGCGGTCCCCGTGCGCAGGCTGACCGGAAGCTCTATGCAGCGGCGATGCAGGCTGCGATCAATGATACCGCCAATCTGGACGTGATCGAGGGCGAGGCTGACGAGCTCGTCGTTTCCGACGGCCGCGTGAGCGGCATCAAGCTGAGCGATGGACGGCACTTGTCCGCCGGAGCCGTCGTGATCACGACCGGCACGTTTCTTCGGGGTCTCATCCATCTCGGTGAGAGGAACTGGCCGGCTGGCCGGGTCGGTGAAGCGCCGGCGCTTGGGTTGTCCCGTTCGCTCGAGGCGATCGGGTTCAAGCTCGGACGGTTGAAGACCGGGACACCGCCGCGTCTCGATGGGACGACGATCGATTGGAGCGCGGTCGAAATGCAGCCCGGCGATGATCCGCCAGAGCCGTTTTCAGTGCTTACGGGCAAGATCGTCACGCCTCAAATTCAATGCGGGATCACCCGCACCACGGCGGCGACGCATGAGGTGATCCGGGCGAACGTCCACCGGTCGCCGATGTATTCCGGTCAGATCAAGAGCACGGGCCCGCGCTATTGCCCGTCGGTGGAAGACAAGATCGTCCGTTTCGGCGATCGCGATGGTCATCAGATCTTTCTCGAGCCGGAAGGACTGGACGATAGCACGGTCTATCCGAACGGGATCTCGACCTCGCTGCCGGAAGAGGTTCAGCTGGCGCTGCTGCCGACCATTCCGGGACTGGAGCGGGTCAGGATGATCCGGCCTGGCTATGCTATCGAATACGATCACGTCGATCCGCGGGAGCTTGAGCCGACGCTGCAGACCAAGCGGCTCAAGGGGCTGTTCCTGGCCGGACAGATCAATGGCACCACGGGTTATGAGGAGGCGGCGGCACAGGGCCTTGTCGCCGGCCTCAATGCCGCGTTGGTGGCAGGCGACGCCGACGCCATCGTGCTCGACCGCGCCGATGGTTATCTCGGGGTGATGATCGATGATCTCGTGACGCGCGGCATCAGCGAGCCCTATCGCATGTTCACCTCGCGCGCCGAGTATCGCCTGACACTGCGCGCTGACAATGCCGACCAACGCCTGACCGATAAGGGCATCGCTCTTGGCTGCGTCGGCAGTTTCCGCGCAGAGCGGCATCGGTCAAAGATGGCGGCGCTGGAGGCGGCGAGGACACACGCGCGATCACTAACTCTGACCCCCAATGAGGCGGCCAAGCATGGGCTCAATTTGAACAAGGACGGTCAGCGCCGCTCTGCGTTTGAGCTCCTCGCCTATCCGGAAGTGGGGTGGGACGATGTCCGCGCGATCTGGCCGGAGCTAGGTTCGATCGATCCGGGCATTGCCGTCCATCTCGAGATCGATGCCAAATATGATGTCTATCTCAAGCGTCAGAGCGCGGATGTCGATGCGTTCCGGCGTGATGAAGGCATGGTGCTTGGCGATATCGACTATGGTGCAGTTCCGGGCCTTTCCAATGAGGCGCGCGCCAAGCTGATCGCGGCGCGACCTTGGACAGTAGGGCAGGCGAGCCGGATCGATGGCATGACGCCCGCTGCGCTCGGCATCCTCGCGGCGTATTTGCGCCGGGAGGCGCGACGGGCCAAAGCGACCGCTTAAGGTGAGGGATCATTTCACGTGAAACCAAACGCGCGGCCAACGGCCGCCATGGACTTGGCTTCAGACAAAGCAGCGGCGTTGCGGCTCGTGTCCGTTTCACGTGAAACGGAAGCGCGGCTCGATCGCTATGTTGCTTTGTTGCGGGAGTGGCAAGCCAAGACCAATCTGGTCGCGCCGTCGACGCTGCCGCAGATCTGGACCCGGCATATCGCCGACTCGCTGCAACTCCTTGAGCTCGCGCCGCAGGCCAAGATCTGGATGGATCTCGGCAGCGGCGGCGGCTTTCCCGGCGTGGTCCTGGCCTGTGCCTTGGCGGAAACGCCGGGCGCGCAGGTTCACTTGGTGGAACGGATCGCCAAGAAAGCAGCATTCCTGCGCGAAGCGATTCGCGTCACCGGCGCACCTGGCGTCGTGCATTTGTCCGAAATCGGGGATATCGTGGAGAACTGGAGCGGGCGAATCGATTGCGTCACCGCGCGTGCGCTGGCTCCGCTACATCAGCTAATCAGTTTTGTGGAACCCTTGGTTAACAGAGGCTCAACGGCGCTGTTTCTCAAGGGTCAAGATGTAGAGTCAGAATTGACCGAATCTACCAAATATTGGAAGATTGCGGCGAAACTTCATCCCAGCCGGACGGGCGGACAGGGCTGGATCGTCGAGATCGATCATATCGAACGACGCAACTGACCCCCGCGACAGACATGGCGACCGCGCATGACCGTAATTGATCAAGTCTATCAAGAGGATAGGGCCCAGCACCCAGAGGGCCAGCCGCGCATTCTCGCGCTCGCCAATCAGAAGGGTGGGGTGGGCAAGACCACGACCGCCATCAATCTCGGGACCGCGCTGGCCGCGATCGGCGAGCGTGTGCTGATCGTCGACCTCGACCCGCAAGGCAATGCCTCGACCGGACTTGGCATCGACCGGCGCAACCGCAGTTGCTCGACCTACGACGTTCTGATCGGCGAGGCCGCGTTGCGCGACGCGGTGGTGCCGACCGCCGTGCCGCGCCTGCACATCGCCTCCTCGACGATGGACCTCTCCGGTCTCGAGCTCGAGCTTGGCTCCAGCGCGAACCGCGCGTTCCGGCTGCGCGATGCGATCGCCGGTCTCAACAACAATGTCTCGCCCGACGCCGACTACACTTATGTGCTGGTCGATTGTCCGCCGTCGTTGAACCTGCTCACGGTCAACGCGATGGCCGCGTCCGATGCGATCCTGGTGCCGCTGCAGTGTGAGTTCTTCGCCCTCGAAGGTCTGTCGCAACTGCTGCAAACCGTGGAGCAGGTGCGCGCCACCTTGAATCCGCACCTGTCGATCCATGGCATCGTGCTCACCATGTTCGACTCCCGTAACAACCTGTCGAACCAGGTGGTGGCGGACGTGCGCCAGTTCATGGGATCGAAGGTCTACAACACGATGATCCCGCGCAACGTGCGCATCTCGGAGGCGCCGTCCTACGGCAAGCCAGTGCTGGTCTATGATCTGAAGTGCGTCGGCAGCGAAGCCTACCTCAAGCTTGCAACCGAAGTGATCCAGCGCGAGCGCGAGCTCAAGACGAGCTGATCCCGCCATCAGTCCGGATCGGTCAACGCTTGCGCTTTGCGGGACCGGTTATCGCATCGAGATAGTTCGGGTTCGCTTGTGCTCCTGCGTCCCGGATCGGAAACGGGAGCAGGAGTCGAACGGCGTGAGTCCAAGGGAGAAGGCGATGGCCGATGAAGCGCGTTCGCGTTTGGGCCGCGGTCTTGCAAGTCTGATCGGAGATGTCGGGCGTGAAGCCGGCGCGCCGCCGGAGCGGCCGCGTGCGCAGCGCAAGGTGCCGATCGAATTCTTGAAGCCCAATCCGCGCAACCCGCGCCGTACCTTCTCAGAGGCCGAGCTTGGCGAGCTGACCAATTCCATCAAGCAGCACGGCGTGATCCAGCCTATCGTGGTGCGGCCGGTGAAGGGCGTGCAGGATCGTTATGAGATCATCGCCGGTGAGCGCCGCTGGCGCGCCTCGCAGGCCGCGGGTCTGCACGAGGTGCCGATCGTGCCGGTCGATGTCAGCGACAGCGACGCGCTCGAGCTTGCGATCATCGAGAACGTGCAGCGCGAAGACCTCAATCCGATGGAAGAGGCGCAGGGCTATCACGCGCTCGCCAACGAGTTTCAGCGCGGCCAGGAAGACATCGCCAAGATCGTTGGCAAGAGCCGCAGCCATGTCGCCAACATGATGCGACTGACGAAGCTGCCGGCGGAGGTGCAGGGCTTGATCGCGACCGGTCAGATCTCGGCCGGCCATGCGCGGGCGCTGATTAACTTGCCCGACCCGCTGTCCGCTGCGAAGCGCATCGTCGCCGAGGGACTCAATGTCCGTCAGACCGAAGCGCTGGCGCATGAAGAGGGCGTGCCGGAGCGCAAGCCGCAGAAGCCGCGTGCCGGTGCGGCGTCTGCCGGCGAGAAGAAGGATGCCGACACGCTCGCACTCGAGAAGCGCGTCGGCGACGCGCTGGGTCTGACGGTGTCGGTCAATCACCGCGATCCCGGCGGTACCGTGCAAATCAGCTACCGCAACCTCGAACAGCTCGACGAGGTGATGCGCCGGTTGGAGCAGGGCTGATAATTAGTTCGTCCAAGCGGCGCCGTTCGACGAAGTTGCGGTCATCCGGCTCTTCAGGAGAAGGGCGAAGCGTCACTTCTGTCCGACGTCTTCCACGCAACCATCACCCGCGGCGTCTGGCGCTGACCGCAATCGACAGCAGCGCGCGCTGTGCGATCGCCGCGGCCAGCGTCGGCTGCTTGCGCGCCTCCAGCGCGGCGGTCGCGAGCTGATCGATGATCGGCAGCAGGCGCGCCGGGGAGAAATTTCGCAGCGCCACTTCCGCAGCAGGTTTGCGTGAGAAATGCAGCCGTGGGAATCCGCCTTCGAGGATCCCCGAGACCGGCGTGCCTGCTGCGACCGCCAGCGCCGATTTGTGCAACCAGGCCGCATGGCGCTGTGCTGCGGAAATAATGAGGCCGGGATAGGTGCCGGCGACCATCGCCTTGGCGAACTCGGTCTCGACCAGTTCGGGCTTGCCGCCGAAGGCGCCGTCGACGATCGGATCGAGCTTCATCTCGGAGGCGTCAGCGACCACAGCCATCACGTGATCGAGCGTCACCTCGCCCTGGCCGTGCGCGAACAGGGTCAACTTGCGCAGTTCGTTGCGCGAGGCCTGACGGTCACCGCCGAGCAGGGACATCAGCGAGGCCCGAGCGTCGGGCGCGATCCGCAGATTGGACGTGCGCAGCTCGTCGTCGATCAGCTTGGCCAGATCGCGCTCGGTGTCGGGATAGCAGCCGATCGCGACCGCGGTCTTGGATCGTTCGCACGCCTTGCGCAGCGGCGATTCCGGCCTGAGATCGCCGGCCTCGATGACGATGCGGCAATCCTTCAGCGACATCTCTGCGAGCGTATCGATGCCGCTGGCAAAATTGCGGGCGCCGGCGCGGACCCGGATGGCGCGGCGGCCGCCGAACAGCGGCACCGTCATCGCTTCGTCGATCAGCCTCGAGGGTTCGGCGGCAAGCTCGTCGCCGTCCAGCTTGACCACTGAAAATGGATCATCGCGATCGTCGACCGCCGAGGTGATCAACGCGTTGGCGCGCTCGCGCACCAGGCCGGCATCGGGGCCGTAGAGCAGGATGACCGGCCGCGCCGCATCCGGCTTGGCGAGGAAAGCGTTGATGTCTTGTCCGCGTAGCGCGACCACGGTTCTTCAGAGCGCGCTGGCTAGATGCCGGCGCTGAAATAGGAGGCTAGCCGGGTCTTGATGTTTTCGGCGATCTGATCGGCCGCCCGGTCTTCGGCATCGCGGAACGCGCGCAGACGCGAGAAGCGCTGATAGGAGCCCGGAATGTCATAGGAGGTGCGGGCGAAGGTCGTGCCGGTCATCACCGATTTGTTGGTCGCGAGTTCGACCAGATTATACTGTGCGTCGATCCCGACATTCTCGGTGGTCGGCAGCCCGGTATTGGGATCGATGATCAGCGACGAGCGAGTGGTCTGGAATTTCAGGACCAACTTATAGAGTGGCGGCGAGCCGGTGGCATTGCCATAGAGTTTGAAGGCGAGCGCATTGCGGATGTCGACGCCGATCCGCGCTTCCGGCGAGGCGGTGGGCTTGTCGACCGGCGGCAGGTCGATTGCCATCAGCTTGTCGCGCAGGCCCGGCGTGCCGTCGGCATGTTCGGCGTACATCGGCTGGAAACAGCCCGCGGTCAGCGCAGCCAGGGCGGCTACGGCCACGAGCCGAGAGGCGATCCGAAACTTAGCCGACGACATTCACGATCCTCTTGGGGACGATGATCACCTTGCGGACAGGTTTGCCGTCCAGCGCCAATTTTACTGCATCGAGGCCCAAAACGGCAGCCTCAATTTCCGGATTCTGCGCATTGCTGGCGACTGTGACTTCGCCGCGCTTCTTACCGTTGACCTGGACCACCAGGGTGACGCTGTCCTCAACCAGCAAATCCGGTTCGATTTGTGGCCAGCCGGCTTCCGAGACCAGCCCAGGCTGGTCCAGCGCCTGCCAACACTCCTCCGCCAGATGCGGCATCATCGGCGAGAACAGGTGCACCAGGATGGTGGCCGCTTCGCGCACGGACCAGGCGAGGTCCGCGCTGGGATTGCCGCCCTTTGCCAGCACCTCGGCCAGCGCATTGGCGAATTCGCGGATGTGAGCCAGGCAGACATTGAAGTGCAGCCGCTCGATGCCGCCCGACACCTTGTCCAGCGCGCCGTGCGCGGCCTTGCGCAGGACCAGCGCGTCGGCACCGAACTGCGTCGGCCGGGAGGAGGGCGCACCCTTGCTGAATTCGACCGATTCATTGACCAGCCGCCAGAGCCGCTGCACGAAGCGCGCGGCGCCCTGCACCCGCTCATCGCTCCAGATCACATCGCGGTCGGGCGGCGAGTCCGACAGCATGAACCAGCGGGCGACGTCGGCGCCGTAGCTCTCGATGATGTCGTCGGGGTCGACCGTGTTCTTCTTCGACTTCGACATCTTCTCGATCGGGCCGACGGTGATGTCCTCGCCGGTCGCCGCCAGCACGGCGCGCCGGCCGTTGTCGCCGGTCTCGATCTTGACCTCGGCCGGGCTCACATAGGTGCCGTCGGCCTTCTGGTAGGTCTCGTGCACGACCATCCCTTGCGTGAACATGCCGGCGAACGGCTCGTCCATCGCCACGTGGCCGGTTGCCTTCATCGCGCGGGTGAAAAAGCGGCTGTAGAGCAGATGCAGGATCGCGTGCTCGACGCCGCCGATATACTGGTCGACCGGCATCATCCGGTTGGCGACCTTAGGCGTCGTCGGCGAGGCCTCGTTCCAGGGATCGGTGAAGCGCGCGAAATACCAGGACGAATCGACGAAGGTGTCCATCGTGTCGGTTTCGCGCAGCGCCTTAGCCCCGCATTGGGGGCAGGTGACGTGCTTCCAGGTCGGATGATGGTCGAGCGCATTGCCGGGCTTGTCGAAGGTGGCGTCGTCCGGCAGCGTCACCGGCAATTGGCCGGCCGGCACCGGCACGACGTCGCATTTTGGGCAGTGGATCACCGGGATCGGGCAGCCCCAGTAGCGCTGCCGCGAGATGCCCCAGTCGCGCAGGCGGAAGTTCACTTGGCGCTCACCGACCGGCGCATTGCTGCGCGTCTCGCCTTCCAGCCGCTTGGCGACCTCCTCCTTGGCTTGCGCAATGCTCATGCCGTCGAGGAAGCGCGAATTGATCATGCGGCCTTCGCCGTCATAGGCGGTATCCGTGATCACGAAGGTGCCGGGGTCCTGCCCCTCCGGGCAGACCACTGGCGTGTTGCCGAGCCCGTATTTGTTGACGAAGTCGAGGTCGCGCTGGTCATGCGCCGGGCAGCCGAAGATCGCGCCGGTGCCGTATTCCATCAGCACGAAGTTCGCGACATAGACCGGCAGCTTCCAGCTTGGATCGAACGGGTGCACGGCCCTGATGCCGGTATCGAAACCCTGCTTCTCGGCGGTGTCGATGATCTCCTGCGCCGTGCCGATGCGCTTGATCTCGGCGATGAAGGCAGCGAGGTCGGGGTTCTTCGCGGCCGCGGCCTGCGCCAGCGGATGATCGGCCGAGATCGCCATGAACTTGGCGCCGAACAGGGTGTCGGGGCGCGTGGTGAAGATCTTCAGCTCTGTCTCGCCGGCCGGCGTCGTTGCAGGATCCAGCGCGAAGCGGATCAAGAGGCCTTCGGAGCGGCCGATCCAGTTGCGCTGCATCAGCCGCACCTTGTCCGGCCAGCGGTCCAACTTGTCGAGCGCGTCCAGCAGCTCCTGCGAGTACTTCGTGATCTTGAAGACCCACTGGTTCATCTCGCGCTGCTCGACCACAGCGCCCGAGCGCCAACCGCGGCCGTCGATCACCTGTTCGTTGGCGAGCACGGTCATGTCGACCGGGTCCCAGTTGACCTTGCGCTTCTCGCGCTCGACCAGCCCCGCCGTCATGAAATCGAGAAAGAGCCTCTGCTGGTGCTTGTAGTAGGATGGATCGCAGGTAGCGAATTCGCGGCTCCAGTCGAGCGACAGGCCGATCGAGCGCAGCTGCTTCTTCATCGCTGCGATGTTGTCGTAGGTCCAGGCCTTTGGCGCCACCTTGCGCTCGATCGCCGCATTCTCGGCCGGCAGGCCGAACGCGTCCCACCCCATCGGGTGCAGCACGTTGAAGCCTTTGGCGCGCATGAAGCGGGCCAGAACGTCGCCGAGCGTATAATTCCTGACATGGCCGATATGGATTCGCCCGGAGGGATAGGGAAACATCTCCAGCACGTAGTACTTGGGGCGCGGATCGTCGTTCTTGGCGGCGAAAATCGCCTTCTCGTCCCATTCGCGCTGCCAGCGCGGCTCGGCTTCACGGGCGTTGTAGCGTTCGGATGTCATGGAATCGCTTGTAATTTTCGAGGATTCGCGTCGAGTGAAGACGCGGACCAGTGCTCCCATTCCGACGTTCACACCCGATCGCGGCGCGTTCGTTTGCGAACTTCGGAAAGCAGGAGCACCAGCAAATCTGGGATTCTGGTGCGGCCTTGGATTTGAAGTTCCGATGACACGTGCGGACGAACCGTTCGGACCATCAAATCCGCCGCACTAGGCCATAAAATCTGCAGCCCGGTCAATGGGCTGGTCACATGATGATACCGGCCTGGCGGGGCGCTAAGCGACGGTACTTGGTAGGTTTTTTACGGGATTGCTGCCGAGTCTCGGAGATCGGATTGAGGCGGGGTTAAGACTTGGGTGGGACAGTCTCGTCGCAGCGCGCGCTCTGCTGCCCGTATCTGGGACCCATTCAAATCGTGTCCAGTGCCACTTTCCACGAGCTCGATTTCGAATACGCGACCTCTGTCGCCGACAAGGCGCTGCGTGCGATGGTGCAGCAGCACGTGCCGCCGACACCGAATAACTTTCATCTCTGGTTCCAATACTCGCTGGGTGCGGCGTCCGACTTGAAGCGGGCCGTCGACATCCTGATCAGCAACAAGCGCAAGTTCGACAAGACCACGAGCCAGGCGCTCTATGATACCTACATCGGATCGCAAGGCGCCGATGCGGCGGTGGTTCACAAGGTGTCGCAGCAGCTCTATGGCGTGATGGATTCCGCCAAGCAGTACCTGACGGCGGCCATTGCAGAGAACCGGACCCAGATCGAGGCGATCGACGACGTTGCCGACCGCAGCGGCGACGGCTTCGATCCGAAGCCCCTGATTGAAAATCTGGTGAGCGAGCTGGCCAAGGCCACCGAACGCGCGGCCAAGCTCGAAGCCAGCTTTGCGGAGAAGTCGCGCGAGCTCGACACCATCCGCGACTCCCTCAACAAATCCGAGCAGCGGGCCCGGACCGACACGCTGACGGGCCTGCCGAACCGCCGCGCGCTGGAGGAGTTCTTCCGCCAGGCGCAGATCGCGGCCATGGAGCAGGATGAGCCGCTCAGCGTGCTTCTGATCGACGTCGATCACTTCAAGAAGTTCAACGACAATTTTGGCCACGGCGTCGGCGACCAGGTGCTCCGCCTGGTTGCGAAAGCGGTGCGCGAGCGCGTACGGGAGAAGGATCTGCCGGCGCGCTATGGCGGTGAGGAGCTGATTGCCGTGCTTCCGCGGGCCGACCTCGAGACCTGCACCGCGATCGCCGAACGCATCCGCCGGTCGATCTCGGAGTGCCAGTTCACGCGCCGGTCAACCGGGGAAACCCTGCCGCGCATCACGGTCTCGATCGGCGTCGGCCAATTCCAGTTCGGAGAATCGATGGCGGATCTGATCGACCGTTGCGATCGTGCGCTGTATCTGGCCAAGAAGCTCGGCCGCAATCGTGTGGTCACTGAGACCGAGCTCGATCGCAAGCTCGCGGTAGGCTGATCGCGAGAACCTCTCTCGAAAGTCGCGTCAGCTCGCGCGAACCGCGTCGCTTCCCTCCTCGACCATCTGGATGAAGCCATGTGCGACCACGGCATTACGGCCGCGATGCTTCGCCGCATAGAGCGCGGCATCCGCCGCTTCGATCAAATCGACCGGGCGCAGCGAGGGATTCGGTCGCGCGCAGGCGACGCCGACGCTGACCGTGACGCATTGATGTCCGGACGTCGCATGAGGCAGCCCGAGTTCGAGCACGGCCGCGCGGACGATCTCGCCAATCTCCAACGCACGGTCGGCACCGGCATTCGGCACCAACAGGCAGAATTCCTCGCCGCCATAACGTCCTGCGAAACCTGTCGCCGCCGCCGCGATGTTGGAAAGTGTCTCACCGAGCTGTGCCAGGCACGCGTCGCCTTCCGGATGCCCATAGGTGTCGTTGAACAGCTTGAAATGATCGACATCGATCATCAGCAGCGCCAGCTCGCCGCCGTGCTGCTGTGCCTTGATCCATTCGAAATCGAGCCGGCTCTGGAAGCCGCGGCGATTGGCGAGGCCGGACAGCATGTCCATCGAGGCAATGACTGTCAGACGGTCGTTGGCTTCGACCAGCTCGCGCTCACGCTGGGCTAATTTGGTCGCCATGGCATTGAATGCCTTGGCGAGCGGCATGAATTCCGCCGGAAGTCGCGCGGTCGTCGCGCGCGCCAGCCAATCGCCATGTCCGAACCGCTTCGCGGTCGCGGCAAGCAGGTTGATTGGTTTGACGATCAAATGCTCCGCGGCGATCAAGGCACCCAGCAGAACGAACAGGCAGACGAAGCCGGCCTGCAGATAGGCGGTGCGAATTTCCTGATCGATTGCGGCGGTGACCCTTGTCTCGTCGATGCTCAGGATCAAACGCGATCCGGTGTCGGCAATGCGGGTGAAAGTGACGGCGCGGCGCGAGCCGTCTGCGGCGGCGAAGGAGATCGAGCCTTCGCGGCGATCCGAACTCATCGCGGTCTCCGCGATCGCGGACAACAGCGGCGCGCTGTCGAGCGACTGTCCGATCAAGCTCGACTCGTCGCCGGACGCCGCCAGGACGGTCCCGGTGCTGTCGACCAGCACCGCCGAGATGCCGGGGCGGCCGTCCAGATTGCTCATGATCTTGGACATCCACGCCAGATTGACCGACGCGAGCAAGACAGCGTCCGGTTCGCCGGTGATGGCAGAGACCGGATAGGCGGCCATGATGATCGGCTTCTGCTCCTGCCGTGCCAGCATGAAGTCGCTGAACACGAAATTGCGCGTGTCTTGCGCCTTCCGGAAATAGGGACGGTTGCTCACATCCAGGCCGACAATGTTGTTATCGGTCGAGCACTGCACGCGGCCGTCCTGGCCCGCGATCATGATGCTGCGGATCCAGGGCAGGTTCAGCGGCAGGCTGGCCCGCAACATGTCGCAGCTCCGCGCGATGCCGGCGGTGGATGCGCGGATATAGGCCGAGGACTTCAGCAGCGTCTCGACCGACATGATGATCTCGCGCTGCGTATCGGCGCTGTGTTTGGCGACGGTCGAGAATTCTTCGGTGGCAAGCGCGATCTGTCGCGCCCGCGTGGTTTCCAACGAACGCGCGCGCTCCAGCATCAATGGCGCAACCAGGATCACCGCCAGCAGGGCCAGGCGGGCACGGATTCCCAGTATCCGCTTGAGCCTTACTCTATTGCGGTTGAAGCGGATGCTTGGCATCTTCGGTCCCGTACCCCCAATTGCCGAGGATAGGTGGAAGGGTTCAAAAAGCCTTTCCCGGACTCGGTAAAATTGGAACGAACGTCCGCAAATTTACGAGTGCCAGACCTGATGGCGACAGAACGTCCCATGACTTTAACCTCGCCTTCACCATCGGCATTGGCGGCGGTGGAACAGGAAATCTTGCGCGCCTGCAACGAGGCGCGGCGCCCGCGCGAAGCCGTGACCCTGATCGCGGTGTCGAAGACGTACGGTGCTGACGCGATCGAGCCGGTGATTACGGCCGGGCAGCGGGTGTTCGGCGAAAATCGGGTGCAGGAGGCCAAGGCCAAGTGGCCGGCTCTGATGTCGGCTCATCCGGGTCTTGCGCTCCACCTGATCGGGCTGTTGCAGTCGAACAAGGCCAAAGAGGCCGTGGCGCTGTTCGATGCGATCCATTCAGTGGATCGGCCGAGCCTGTGCCAGGCGCTTGCCAAGGAGATCGAGGCTCAGAAGCGCCGGCCGCAGCTGTTCGTCCAGATCAACACCGGCGAGGAAGCGCAGAAGGCCGGCATCGCGCCTGGCGACGCCGATGCGTTCATCGCGAGCTGCCGCGATCATTATGGCTTGGTGATATCCGGCCTGATGTGCATCCCGCCGGTGAATGAAGCGCCGGCGCCGCATTTTGCCCTGACCGCGAAGATCGCCGCGCGCAACGGACTGGCGAACCTGTCGATGGGCATGAGTGCAGACTTTGCGGTCGCCATCCAGTTCGGAGCCACCCATGTCCGGGTGGGGTCGGCCATTTTCGGTCGCCGGCTATAGCGGGCTGCGCCGTAGCGGCGTGTCTCGCCGGGCGCCTATTCGATGATGATCCGCGTGCGCGGGCCGATCCGTTGCAGCAAGCGCAGCATGGCTGATGGCCTCATCGCCACGCAACCGGCGGTGGGGCCGAAATTGGCGCGCGCGAGATGCAGGAAAACCGCGCTGCCGCGGCCGGCAACGCGCGGCCGGGTATTGTGGTCGATTTCGATGATGAAATCATAGAGGCGGTCGTCACGTCGCAGCCGATCGCCGGCTTGGGCTCCCTCCACCCGGAGCGGCCGGTTGTAGCGGCGGTCGGCGGGATCCTCGCACCATCCGTCGTCAGCGCCGATCACCCGGACCGGTAAAAAAGTATGGGGCCGGACATGGCGGTCGCTCCGCCACCACAGCCGAAGCGGCCGGAATGTGCCCCGCGGGGTGCCGCCGTCACCTTCCCGCTTGTTGGCGAGGACGCCGCCCCGGCCAAGCGCCACGGGGACGACATGGCCCGAGAATCTCATCCAGCCACGAATCCGAGTCCCCGCAGCGGTATGAATCCGCACCGTAGCGAGCTGCCTCATTTTTGGGTTACGTTCGTAACAATATGATAAATCTTGCCTTTTCATTGGCCAGCTCTGCCCGTCAATTGCCTTAATGTGGGAAAATGGTCCGGCCTCGGGCCTGGCAGGACATTCGTCTCGCCGCTCGGGAAATCTGGAGTAGACTGTGCTCGCGCTTGTGAATCGGTAACAGACGCCTACTTCAAACGAAATACGGCCCGTGAGGCTTGTATTGCCACCGCTGCAGGCGCCTGCTGTGTGGTCTTCCGGCGCCAATATGAGGATTGTACCAATGGCCAATGCCCGCAAGATCCTGATCGTGGATGACGATACCGATCTGCGCGACACCCTGATGGAGCAGCTCTCGCTGCATGACGAATTCGAAGCCTCAGCGGTCGATACCGGTGCCAAGGGCGCCAGCGCTGCAAAAGCCAACTCGCCCGACCTGGTCCTGATGGATGTCGGCCTGCCCGATACCGATGGGCGCGAGGTGGTGCGCTCGTTGCGCAAGGGCGGTTTCAAGGCGCCGATCATCATGCTCACGGGGCACGACACGGATTCCGATACGATCCTCGGCCTCGAATCCGGCGCCAACGACTACGTCGCAAAGCCCTTCCGCTTCGCGGTGCTGCTGGCCCGGATTCGCGCTCAGCTCCGACAGCACGAGGCGAGCGAGGACGCGGTGTTCTCGGTCGGCCCCTACAGCTTCCGGCCGGGCTCGAAGATGTTGACCGGGCCCAACGCCCGCAAGGTTCGGCTGACCGAGAAGGAGACGGCGATCCTCCGTTTCCTCTATCGCGCCGGACAGCTGCCGGTCTCGCGCGAGACCCTGCTCCAGGAAGTCTGGGGCTACAATTCGGGGGTCACCACCCACACGCTCGAAACCCACATCTACCGGCTCCGGCAGAAGATCGAGAAAGATGCTGCCAATCCCGAAATCCTGGTCACGGAGGCCGGTGGCTACAAGCTGGTGCCGTGATACGATCCGGGAGCGGCGAGTTGCCGCATAGTTTATAGTTTAATGAGTCGTTCTCGCCTCTCCCGGGCCATTGATGTCGATTGAAGACGATATCGCGCTCTTGGAGCGCGTCCCTACCCTGCGGCTGCTTGGCCCCGAGTCGTTGCGCATGCTCGCGATCGGCGCCGAGAATCGCAACGTCCAGGCCGACGAGGTGCTGTTCCGTGTTGGTGATACGGCCGATTGCGGCTATGTGGTCCAGCGCGGCTCCTTGCGCATTCATGACGATAACGGGGCCGAGATCGCAGCCAAGCCCGGCATGCTGATCGGCGAGCTCGCTCTCTTGCTCGAGATGCCACGACCGTCCACTGCGATCGCGTTGGAATATTCGACCGTGGTGCGGTTGTCGCGAAGCCTGTTTCAACGAGTTCTGGAGAGCGATCCGGCCGCTGCCGTTCGGCTCCGCGACGCGTTCGCCAACAGGGCGAACCAGATCGCCAGTGACATCCTCGCCGCCGGTGCGAAGCTGATTTCGTAGTTGCAGCGACTGTGTCGTCGTAAGCACTTTGGGTGTCGCAAGCCCCATGGTCGTGGGGCGGCCTCGCATAGAGGTCGGCAGCATCTGCGACGAACCGATCGGAAGGAATCGGCCGCACGACTTCCACGTATCAGCTCATCGCATGAAGCGTGACCCGGTCCAGCGAAGCATTGTTGGACCGGCGATCGAGCCGTTTCGTATCTCCAGAAATACGGCGCCTTGGTCGCGGACCAGCCGGATATCTTGAGCACGCACGGTCAGCACTTTCCGATATCGTCCTCGGTTTGCCACATACACTTCATGCAAACACCCGTATGCGTCGCATACTGCGATCTTGTTCCGGCATTGGAAATCATCGAAGTGAAGTGCGACGAATTGAACGCCCGGAGCGGTCAGGTAAAGCGCAAACCCTTGGGCGGCAGCGATCGGAGCACCACAGGCGGCCTCCCATTTTTTCGCATGCACGCGGAGGTCCGAAGGTAGATTGCTGAGGTGCGCAGGATTCCATGGATTCTGCCCAATTCCTCCGTATGCCGACGCGGCCTGGGGAGAGCCCAACAAGCAGAGAGCGAACGCAATTGCCGGAAGGGCCCACTTCCTCGACAGCATGGCGGGACTCCCAGTGGTTTTCTTGTCCTTTTGGCGCGCCCACATTTCGCTCGGGTGCCTCTTAAGAGGAGAGAGCGAATGTCGGCGCCGGAACAGCACGCTCAGTTCGCCGCCCGCACGCGGCACGACGTGCAATTCGTCGTCGCAGCGTCGCAAATTCGAGCTTACAATGTGCTGACATGGATCGACAGCATCCCGTCAGCGCTGATTCATCATTGTTCAGGAGGTCATGGACTTGCGACGAAGCAAGTCTACGCTCGGCACCGATTAGCGCCCCGGAAGACGAGCGGCATTGATAAATATCAACCTCCGACATGCAGATCGGGACTAGCCGGTTGCAAAGGGCCAAATCTGTTATCGCGATCTTGCCCGTGGAATCCTTGCCATGCACCTGAGTTCAGCAACGCCCTCATGGCGAAAGAGGGCTCGCATCGTGATGACGTTGGCGCTTCTGGCCCTGCCGTCAGAGGCGATGGCCGAGGATACCGTGAAACTCAGCCCGGAGCAGGCAACCAGCCTCGGGGTCCGCGTGGTCCATCCGATCGCGAGCCCGATCGATAAGACGCTGCCCTACCCCGCCCAGATCGTTATTCCGACGCCGCAATTATGGGTCGTGAGCAGCCCTGTCGCCGGCATGGTCACGAGCCTTTCGGTGGCGCGCGGCGACCGGGTCAAGGCCGGCCAGCCTCTCGTCATGATGGAGAGCCCGAGCTTCGTGTCGCAGCAACGCGAGTACCTGCAGGCCGTGGCGCAGGAGTCCCTGACCGCTCAGCAGCTCGCGCGAAACACTCAGCTATTCCAGGGCAATGCGACCCCTCAGCGGGTTCTGGAGGCGAGCCAGACCGAAGCCCGGCAGGCCAGCATCGTGGTTGCTGAGCGGCGGCAAGTGCTGCGGCTGAGCGGGCTGTCGGATGAGGCGCTCTCGAAACTGACCAACGAAGGTGCCATCAGCGCGGCGCTGTCCGTGGTGGCGCCGCGCGCCGCGACCGTCGTCGATATCGCGGTCTCTCCCGGACAGCGGGTGGAACAGACGGCGTCGCTGATCAAGCTTGCCCAGCTGTCTCCGTTATGGGTCGAGATCGCAATCCCTGCGTCGAATATCCGCGCCATCCGCCCGGGGGCGAAGGTGGACGTTGAGGGCTATTCGACGCCGGGGCAGGTGGTGCTGGTTTCGGAAACCGCCGATCCCGCGACCCAGACCGTCCTGGTCCGGGCGGAGGTGCCGAACAACGGCCAGCTGCGGCCTGGGCAGACAGCCCAGGCGCGGATCGGATTTGTATCCTCTGTCGAAACGGCCTGGCAGATTCCCTACAGCGCATTGATCCGCCGCGGCGAACAGGCCTCGGTATTCGTTGCGACGGAAGGCGGCTTTCACCTCGTTCCGGTTACGCTGCTCGAAGAGGACCAGGAGCATGTGGTGGTGTCCGGTCCGATCAGCGACAAGGACGCCATCGCCGTCAGCGGCATCTCTGCGCTTCGCGGGGTCCTGCTCAAGCTCGGTGCGGGTTGATCATGCTCGAGCGTCTTGTCGCATTTGCACTTTCGCAGCGGCTGTTCGTCGCACTCGGCGTGCTTCTCCTCGTCGGTGCCGGACTGGTCGCGTTGCCCAGCCTGCCGATCGACGCCTTTCCGGATGTCTCGCCCGTCCAGGTCAAGGTGATCATGAAAGCACCGGGGCTCACGCCGGAGGAGGTCGAGCAGCGCGTCACGGTCCCGATCGAGCTTGAACTGCTCGGACTGCCGAACAAGAAGATCCTGCGCTCGACGACCAAATACGCGCTTGCGGACGTCACGGTCGATTTCGAGGACGGCACCGACATCTATTGGGCGCGCAACCAGGTCTCCGAACGCCTGGCCAATGTCAGCCGTGATCTGCCGGAGGGTGTGACCGGCGGCCTCGCCCCGATCACCAGCCCGCTCGGCGAGATGTTCATGTTCACCATCGATGGTGCGGACCTCTCGCTCGCCGAGCGGCGAAGTCTGCTCGATTGGGTGATCCGCCCGGCGCTGCGCACCGTTCCCGGCGTCGCCGATGTCAACGCTCTCGGCGGTCATGTCCGTGCGTTCGAGATCGTGCCGCTCAGCGATGCGCTCGCGGCGCGTGGCATTTCCTACGATATGTTTCGGCGTGCGATCGACGCCAACAGCAAGAACGACGGCGCCGGCCGCGTCAACCAGGGCGAGGACAGCGCCCTGGTCCGGATCGAAGGCAGCATCCGCTCGATCGAGGACATCCGACAGATCGTTATCGATACCAAGGACGGCGTCCCGATCCGGGTCAAGGACGTCGCCCGCGTCCAGGTGGGATCCTTGACGCGCTACGGCGCGGTCACGAGCGACGGTCGCGGCGAAACCGTCGAAGGGATCGTCGTCGGACTGCGCGGTGCCAATGCGCGCCAGCTCGTCAGCGACGTGCGGGCACGGCTCGACGAACTCAAGCCTTTGCTGCCGCAGGGCGTCAGCATCAACGTGTTTTATGATCGCAGCCGGCTGGTCGACCGTGCCGTCGGCACCGTGGTCCGCGCCCTCGGCGAAGCAACCGTCCTGGTGGTTGTCCTCCTGCTGCTGTTTCTGGGCAATTGGCGCGCCTCCCTGGTGATCGCCTTGAGCCTGCCGCTCGCAATCGTGATCGCCCTGATCGTGATGCGCATCGTGGGGATGTCGGCGAACCTGATGAGCCTGGGTGGCCTTGCCATCGCCATCGGCATGCTGATCGATGCGCTCGTCGTGGTCGTCGAGAACGTCGTCGGAAATCTCAGCAAGGAGCGGCAGGGAACGGCCGCTCCGCTCGTCCATATCATTTTCCGCTCGGTCTCAGAAGTGCTGCAGCCGGTCGCGTCCGGCGTGCTGATCATCATCATCGTGTTCGTGCCGCTGCTGACGCTGCAGGGGCTCGAGGGCAAGCTGTTCATTCCGGTCGCGCTCGCGATCATATTCGCATTGGCCGCTTCGCTGTTGCTCGCGCTTACGGTGATCCCGGTTGCGACCTCCTTCCTCCTGAAGAGCGCATCGCATGGCGATCCATGGCTGGTCCGGATGGCCTCGCGCCTGTATGCGCCTGCACTCGGCTGGGCGCTCAAGAACGAGCGCAAGGTTGTGATCGCCGCACTGCTGGCGCTGGCAGCTGCAGCCTACGCCTATACCCAGCTCGGCAAGACGTTCATGCCGACGATGGACGAAGGCGATACGATCATCAGTGTCGAGGCGCTTCCGTCGATCAATCTCGACGAGATGATCGCGATCAATACGCGGCTTCAGTCTGCCATTCTGGCGAAAGTGCCGGACGTCAAAGGCATCGTCGCGAGAACCGGCTCCGACGAGCTCGGGCTCGACCCGATGGGACCCAACCAGACCGACACGTTCCTGGTCCTGAAGCCGGTCGAGGAGCGCAAGGCAGCTGACAAGACGGCGCTGCTCGAAGAGCTAAGGCATGTGCTGACCGATTTCCCGGGACTGTCACTCAGCTTCACCCAGCCGATCGACATGCGCGTGCAGGAAATGATCAGCGGCGTGCGCGGCGATGTCGCAGTGAAGATATTCGGCCCTGACATCACCAAGCTCAACGAGATCGCGAGCAAGCTGTCCGCCATCCTGTCCAGCATCGACGGCGCCGACGACGTCTACACCACGCTCAACGAAGGTGCGCAGTACTACACGGTTGCGGTGAACCGCATGGAAGCCGGCCGGCTCGGTCTCAGCGTGGACGCGATCGCCAATTCGTTGCGCACCCAGATCGAAGGCCGCACGATCGGAACGGTGCTCGAAGACGGCCGCCGCACCCCGATCCTGGTTCGCGGCAGCGAGACCTCGCGGGAGACGCCGACGCTGCTCGCAAGCCTGCCGCTGACGCTCGCTTCGGGTCAGCATGTTGCGCTGTCGCAAGTGGCCCGGATTCGCCGCGTCGACGGTCCCGTCCAGGTCAACCGAGAGAACGGATCCCGAATGAGCGTGGTGCGCGTCAATGTCCGCGGGCGCGACATGGTCGGCTTCGTCGAGGCGGCCCAGCGGAAGGTGGCGGCGGAGTTGCCGCTGCCGCAAGGCTATCGGCTGACCTGGGGCGGTCAATTCGAAAATCAGCAGCGGGCCGCCGCGCGCCTGTCGATCGTGGTCCCCGTTGCGATCGGGCTGATCTTTGTGCTGCTGTTCACGACCTTCGGCTCGATACGCCAGGCGCTGCTGGTCCTGGTCAACATTCCGTTCGCCGTCATCGGCGGTGTCTTCGCATTGATCCTGACCGGTGAGTACCTGTCGGTTCCGGCATCGGTCGGGTTCATCGCGCTGCTCGGCATCGCGGTGCTCAACGGCGTCGTGCTGGTCTCCTACTTTAACCAACTCCGCGCCCGCGGCGTGCCGGAAAGGCAGATCGTGGTCGAGGGCGCCCAGCGCCGGCTCAGGCCGGTCCTGATGACGGCGAGCATCACGGCGCTCGGCTTGATCCCGCTGCTGTTCGCGACCGGTCCGGGGTCGGAGATCCAGCGCCCATTGGCGATCGTGGTCATCGGCGGGCTGGTCTCGTCGACGGCTTTGACGCTGATCCTGCTGCCAATCCTCTATCGCCGCTTCGGCGGCGCCGCGAAGGTCGCCAAATGAGTGCCGAGCTCGTCTGCCTCACGCTGGTCATCCCGCAATCGCTTCGCGACGAACTGTTCGATTATTTCGGCGAACAGGGCGACCTCGCGTCCGGCTTTACGGCGTCTGCTGTTGCCGGGCACGGCCCGAACGTCCGCTTGCAGACTCCGTCCGAACGGGTCAGAGGCCATGCCGATGAAGTGATGGTGCGGACCATTCTTCGTCGGCAGGATGCAACGCAATTGATCCAGCGCCTGAAGACGGCCTTCGCCGGATCCAGGATGGTCTATTGGATCATGCCCGTTTTGGAATTCGGGGTGGTCGACGGCTCGGCCGAGGATCTGCCTTGATCGCGGCCGTGGCGGTCCGATCGGAGCCGCGCTTCACTTCGGGCGCTCTGTCCGAGCAACGCCGGAGGTGAGAGCCTCGGCGCGGCGGAAGTCCACTTCAGCGCCGATGCGGTCGCCGAGTTTCGCTTTCATCGTTCCCCGCTCACGGACGAACAACGCATTCTTCGGATCGGCTTTGATCACCACGTCGAGGTCGGCGATCGCGCGATCGAACAGGCCTTTGTGGCCATAAGCTGCTGCGCGTGCGCCGAACGCTGCCAGATAGTCCGGCTTCAGTTGAATGGCGCGATCGAAATCCGCAATGGCGCGATCGAACTCCCCTTTGGCCATCAAAGCGACGCCGCGATTATTGATCGCGATATAATAATCCGGCTGCAGGCGGATGGCCTGGTCGTAATCCTCGATGGCGCGGTCGAGCTCGCCGTTGGACCTGAAGGCAAGACCCCGGTTGTTGTAGGCGGCGACGAGATGGGCAAGCACCCTCTCACTCGCCTTGATGACAGCCGTGCAGCCGCGGATCGGACGGTCGGACGCCAACTCGGCAGCACGCGCGCAGGAATCCCAATCTTCCTCGCTCAGGGCCAGCGCCGGCGGCGCGTAAGACGCGACCAGGGCGGCAGTGACGATCGCCCCAGCCAGAGCAAATCTGACGGTATTGCCGGCAGCTCTGCCGCAAGCCATTCGCTTCCGGATAGATGCTCGCATTGCCGGCGCCCTCATTGCGGCGGGCAGGACCGCGGCGGACCTGGACAATGGACATGCTCCCGGAAAACACGGCTTGTTTGACCCGCAATATGGCAGATCGAAGCTGACAGCCAGCTGATATGGATCAACGGCCTTTTGTCAGAGTTCCCCGGCTCCCAGGCTGAGACGGCGGCCCGTGAGCCTCGGCCGCCAGAACGGCTTCAGCAACTCCAACACCGCGAAGATGAGCAGTGCGGAACCGAGCGCCAGCGCCAGATCGTCGAGATGCAGCGCGCCGAACCGAAACAGCTCACGTAAGGCCGGGACGCTCAGGCCGAGGCCGAGCATGGCGCAAACGCCGAGCAGGATCGAGAGCAGCGCCAAGTTGGGACGAACCAGCGCAAGCTTGAGCGATGAACTGAAAGAGCGGTCCACCAGCACCAGACTGAAAATGCCGGCAACGAGCGAAACAAAGGTGAGTGCCCTCACCTCGTCGCCGGGCATGCCATTCCTCGATGCGAAGATGAACATGGCCCCAGCCATGACAAGCACAAGTGCGCCCTGCAGGGCTCCCCAGGCGATCAATGGAAGCGGCAGCAATCGCTCGGTCGGCGACCGCGGCGGCCGGCGCATCACGTCCTCCTCCTCCGTCTCGGCCTCGAAGACCAGGGAGCAGACGGGATCGATGACCAGTTCGAGGAAGGCTATGTGGATCGGGCTGAAAATGATTGGCAATCCCAGCAGCAGCGGCAGCAAGGCAAGGCCGGCGATGGGGACATGGACGGCCACGATGAAGCTCATCGCCTTGCGCAGATTGTCGTAGATGCGCCGACCGAGTCGGACGGCGGTGACGATCGATCCGAAATCGTCATCCAGCAGCACGATGGCGGAGGCTTCGCGGGCGACATCCGTGCCGCGCCCGCCCATGGCGATGCCGATATGCGCCGCCTTCAGCGAGGGTGCATCGTTGACGCCGTCGCCGGTCATGGCGACGATCTGCCCGTCCGCTTTCAGCGCTTCCACGATGCGCAGTTTCTGTTCGGGCACGATCCGCGCAAACACGGTCGCGCTCCGCGCGTAGGAGACCAGCGCTGTGGCGTCCTCCCTGTTGATCATCTCACCCGTGACAGCTTCGTTCGCCGCAATGCCGGCTTGGCGGGCAATCGCAACGGCGGTCGTCGGATAGTCGCCCGTGATCATCACGATCCGGATGCCGGCGGTCTGGCACTGCCGCACTGCGGCCGGAACACTCGCCCGCAACGGGTCGGCGAACCCGATCAGGCCGAGCGGCTCGAACGCAAAATCGGCCGGCGTGTCAGGCAGCTTCGTCCCGCCATACTGCGCGCGCGCGACCGCCAGCACGCGCATGCCCTGCGCGGCCATGGCTTCGACCGACGCTTCCAGATCGGCGGTCTCGCTCGTCGAGAGCCGGCACAGCCGAGCAATCGCCTCCGGAGCTCCCTTCGCGGCGACGACCAGCGGCTCGCCGTCAGTTCTGGCCCAAACTTGCGTAACCGCCAGAAGCTCCGGTCGCAGGCCGTAGGTGTTCACCAGTCTTGCGTCCGGCCGCGGATCGACGTCTGGTTCGGAGAGCCGGTCTGCAGCCTCGCGCAGCGCCTTCTCCATCGGATCGAACGCCTCCGGCGCGCTCGCGAGAACGCCAAAGGTGACAAGCTGCTGAATGTCATCACTGGCCGGACCCGCATCGCCAGGCCGCCATCTGGCTTCGCCCGCTCGCAGTTCGACAATGGACATTCGATTTTCGGTCAGCGTCCCGGTCTTGTCCGTGCACAGCACCGTCGCCGAGCCGAGCGCTTCGATCGCCGTCGAGCGGCGTGTCAGCACCCGCGCGCGGGAGATGCGCCAGGCCCCCATTGCCATGAACACCGTGAGCACCACCGGAAATTCTTCCGGCAACATCGACATGCCGATGGTAATGCCCGCCAGCAATGCTTCCAGCCAGCCGCCGCGGAACAAGCCGTAGAGGACCATGACCACGAGGCTGACGGCGCCGCCGCCGATCGCCGCGAGCCGGACCAGACTGCGGGTCTCGATTTGCAGACGGGGCGGCTCGGGCTCGAGCCCATGGAGCAATTGCCCGATCTTGCCCATCTGGCTGCGCGCGCCCGTGGCGACGATCTCGGCCGTGCCGTTGCCGCGAACCACGAGCGAGCCTGAAAAGACGTACGGCGAATCTTCGCCGCCAGGCGCCGCAATCGTGCGCTGTGCGTCGGGCGAGGCGAGCTTTCGCACCGGAACGGACTCGCCGGTCAGCAAGGATTCGTCGGCTTGCAAATCCCGCGCCTCAAGCAACAAGCCATCGGCTGGAACCCGGTCGCCCTCGGTCAGAAGGATGAGATCGCCGCGGACCACCTCGCGTCCGGCAATCCGCTTGCGCACGCCATCGCGGATCACCAATGCGCGCGGGCTCGCCAAGTTGCGCAGCGCGTCAAGCACGCGCTCGGTCCTGCTTTCCTGAACGACAGTGATCAGGATCGAGAGCATCGCGAAGCCGAGCAGGATCAGCGCTTCCTTGATGTCCCCGAGCAGGACGTAGATGACCCCGCCCCCGATCAGCAGCGCGAACATCGGCTCACGGAGGACTTCGAGCACGATACGAAGCGGCGTGCGACGCTCCGGCTGAGGGAGTTCGTTGGCGCCCTCCGCGGCAAGCCGCGTCTGCGCTTCGCTTTCGCTGAGGCCGGTCAGACCCATCGGACACCCATCATCTCGGAGAGCTGTCATATTCTTTCCGGCGGTAGCTACTTTGAAGATTGGCCGGCATGGCTACGGCGCGGCCTGCGGGCGCGATGTGACGCGCACTCCCGACGCAACACGATCGCCGGGATAGACGATAACCGCTTCGCCGTCGGTCAGCCCGGAGGCGATTGCGGCAAACCGACCCGAGCGGCGTAGCACCTCGACGCTGCGCAGTTCGGCCCGGCCATCCTTGACGGCGTAGACGCTCCATTGATCGCCGCGGCGAAAGAGAGCTCCGGCCGGAACGATGGTCGCGTCATCCTTCGTGAACACGACGATCTGCGTATCGAGCTGATAGGCATCGCCGAGCCGTGTCCACTGCTCCGCCGGCGAGGTGATGTCGATCAGGACGTTGACCCGTTGCTCTTCCACCCCGAGAGTCGAGATCTTGGTGAAGGCTGCCGGTTCGACCCGGCGGACGCGTCCGGACAGCGGCTCCGGACGGCCCCAATGAATAATCGTCACATCCGCCCCCGGGCGAATTTCGACGGCATCCGTGCTCAAGACATCGACGACGATTTCGAGATCGTGCGGATCGCCGACCTCCAGGAGCGGTGTTCCCGGCTGGACGATCGTCTCGCTCTCCTGCGCGACTTTCAGCACGACTCCGGTAACCGGCGCCGTGACGCTCCAGCTTTCCGGGGTCTCGTCCGGATTTGTGTTGCCGCTATAGCGTGCCAACAAGGCGCGCATCTGGCTCAGCTCGTGTTCGGCAGCATGGTCCAGGAACTCTGCTGCGCGCAGATCCCGGTCCGCGGTCCGAACAGCGAGCTCGGCGTGCTCCAATGCCTGAGCCGTCGCCGTCCCGTGCTCAGCCAGTGTCCGCGTGCGGGCCACGTCGGCGTTCGCCTGATCACTCTGGGCATGCGCCCGCTCGACCACTGCCTTGGCGCGCGCCACATTGGCCTCCGCCGCGCCAAGCCGCTCCTCGGCTTCGTGACGGCTGCGAGGATCCATCAGGGGTGCGGGCGAAGGCGTGATGGTGGCGACGGCATCGTCAGACTTGATCTGGTCTCCTGCCTTGAAGCGGATACGTCCAAGCCGGCCGGCGAGCGGCGCCGCCACCACATAGCGCTGGCGGATACGAGTCTTCCCATCGTCATCGACGGTGGCAACAAATCGCCCTTTGGCGACGACTGCCGTCTCGACGGTCACGGCGCTCGGCATCACCGCCCAGGCGACCAGCGCCGCGACCGCGATAAGGGCCCCGGCGATCGCGATGCGGCGGATGGCCACGTGCATGCTTATTCCCTTGTCTTGAGGGCCGCCACCAGGTCGAGCTGGTCGACGCGCCGGCGGACGACGAATGCGCTTCCCGCGGCTGCCGCCAGGACGACGCCGGCCGCGATCAGATACGTCCGGGGCTCGATGACCGCGGGAATCTGGAAGCTTTCGTTGGAATGAAAGCGGGCAATCACGGCGATGATCCCATGTGACAACGAGAGCCCGATCGGAATGGCCAGTGCTATCTCGACGGCGAATTCTCCAAACAGGATGCCTGCGACCTCGCTGCGGGTAAAGCCGAGCACGCGCAGGCTTGCAAGCTCCCAGGCGCGCTCCTGCAGGCTGATCCGCGCGCTGTTGTAGACGACGCCCACGGTGATGATCCCGGCAAAGACGGTGAGAATGCCGGCGCTGACGAAAACCAACCCGCCGATCTTCTCCAGAAATGACGATAGCGTGTAGGCTTTCATCGATACGGATTCGATCGTCGGCAGGTTCTTGAAGCTTCGCCCCAATGCCGGCAGTGCGGTCGGCTCGACATACAGGCTGGCTGCGGAAATCGTGGCTCCTTCTGCGGTCAAGCGATTGAGCGTATCGATATCCATGTAGGATGCCATCCCGATCGACTCGTCGACGGTCGCGCTCACCGGAAGGTCGCGCTTCAGCCGACGGCCTTCCATCGTCTCGACGGTGATCACATCGCCCGGCTTCACCCCGAGGCGTTCGGCCAGCCTCAGGGTCAGCGTCACGCCATCCGGAGAAGCGGCAATCGGTCGCAGCGCCGCGTCATGCGGCCGGCGAAGCTGGTCGGCGGACGACAGGCCGATCACCGAGGTCAGATAACTGTGCTGTCCGGCACGCAGCCGAACCGGCACGATGCGTTGCCCCTCGACGGCCAACACGCCGGGCAGGCGCGCCAGATCGCGAATGATGACGCGGTCCATTGGGTGCGAAAACGTGATCGAAACATTGCCCCGCTCGATCAGATTGAACTGCAGATCGATCATCTGGTCGATGGCGTCGCGCCAGAATATGCCCAGCACCATCATGGGCACGGCAAACGCAACCCCGACCACGGTGAGCAGCGAACGGAACGGTCGTCCGGCCATGTTCCGCAGCATCATCATCCAACGCACCGTCATCGCCCTGCCCGGCAGAAACGTCTCGAAGAGAGAGCGACGAAATCCGAGCGGCGCGGCCGGTCGCATCGCAACCGCCGGGGCCAGGCCGACGACATCCCGCAACGCCGTCAGGACGCCCAGCGAACCTGCGGCCAGGCTGATCGCGACGCCCGCAACGATCGACCAAGGCGTCAGGTTGAATGGGAGGTCGGGCAGGCGGAAAAAGCCCTGATAGCTGGCCATCATCGCTTCCCCGAAGCCAAGACCGGCAGCGATGCCGAGCACCGAGCCGATCAGCACTATGACCAGGACGAGCTTCAGATAATGCAGCGCGAGTGTGACGGTCGGAAAGCCCAGCGCCTTCAGTGCTGCGATCTGCTCGCGCTGAGCGCCGACCAGTCTGCCGAGCGCACTGTTCAGAAGGAACGCGGCGACACCAAAGAAGATGAACGGAATGGTGATCGACATCACCCTCTGCTGGTTCAGCTCATCCTGAAGGAAGCGATTGGAGGGCTGGTCCCGGCGTGCGATGGCCCCGACCGAGCCATAGGGGTCCAGCAGCCGATCCAGTTCTTCGATCACCGGCTGCGGATCCACACCGGGAGCCAGGGAAATGACGGCATCATTGAAGGCGGCCTTCATGTCGAAAGCCGCTTCGGCGGCGCGACGGTCCACCCAAAGGATAGCGTAGAGCCGGTCGTCCGGAATGGGCAGTCCAGGCTTGACCGCGTAGACATATTCCGGTGACAGCGCGATCCCCGAGACGCGAAAGCTCTGGAGCTTGCCGTTGAGCAGCACGCGGACCTCGTCGCCGGGCTTCACGCCGTTCGCCTCGGCAAAGGCTTCGTTGATGACGGCGTCCCTCGGCGAGCCCGGGTCAGGTGCCGTGCCGCGGCGAAAATGTAGCCGCGCCAGCTGTTCGTCGCCGGCATGATTCAAAGAGACCATGCGTGCCGACACCGGCTGTGATGCCGCCGGCCAGTCGATGATGACTTCGCGGACGATGCGGGGCTCGACGGCAACGATGCCCGCAGTGGCGCTGAGGCGCGGCACGATCGACAATGGCGCCCGCTTGAGCGTCACGAAAATCTCTGGAAACCGGGCGGACGCGTAGAACCGCTCGCAGGCCGAGCGCAAGGATACGTAGGTCGAAACCGACCCGACAAAGACCGCGACGCCGGCGGCAACGAGCAGCGCGATGGTAAGCACTTGGCCGCGCATTGCGCTGATGTCGCGCCGCAGTTTGCGGTCCAGCAGGCTCACCAGCGCACCTCGTCGGCCGAGAGCCGTCGCGCATTGCGCTCTTCGCCGACGATCCGTCCACCGCCGAGCCGCAGCACGCGATCGGCCATGCCGGCGATCGCGGCATTATGGGTGATGATGATGATCGTGGTGCCAAACCTCTCGTTGGCACGCGCGATCGCCGCCAGAACCACCTTGCCGGTCTCGTAATCCAGCGCGCCGGTGGGCTCGTCGCAGAGCAGCACGTCCGGGGATTTGACGATGGCGCGGGCCACCGCCACGCGCTGCTGTTCGCCGCCGGACAGCTGGGACGGAAAGTGGTCGATGCGGTGCTCGAGGCCGACCAGCCTGATCACCTCCAGAGGATCGAGCGGCCGTTCCGCAATCTCTTTGACCAGCGCGACGTTCTCCAGCACGGTGAGGCTGGGGATGAGATTGTAGAATTGGAAGACGAAGCCGACATGTTCGCGCCGGTAGCGCGTCAGTTCGGCATCTCCTGCCGCGACCAGATCGTGATCGCGCCAATGGGCTTCGCCCGAAGTCGGACTGTCCAGCCCGCCAAGGATGTTCAGCAGCGTCGATTTGCCCGAACCCGATGGTCCCAGCAGCACGACAAATTCGCGTTCGAAGATATCGAGGTCGACATCCCGTAGGGCATGCACCTCGACGTCGCCCATATGGTAGGTTTTTGAAAGACGACGGGCACGGAAGACGGGTGTTGGGGTCTCAGCTGCGGCGGCAACGCCACATTCGATCCCGTGTTGGCCTGGCTCGTCCGCGGAGTCCATGAGCGCCACATCCGTAAAGTCAGCGCGGTGGCTTGGGGCTTGACGGCCACACGCGGCGTTCGCCGAGCAGTCCCTCTATATAGACCGTATTGACCAGAACCAGCAGCACGACAGCGAGCGGCGCGGCCAGCAGGACGCCGAACGGACCTAACAACAATCCGAAGACGAGCGTCGCGAACAGCGTGAGCACCGGAGGCAGCTCGACGGCTTCCGCCTGGACCAACGGCGTAATGAGATTGCCTTCGATAAAATGAATTCCGGCGTAGAGCGCGATGACGTAGACGACCAGCATCGGTCCCTGCATCGCGGCCATGAGTATGGCGGACACCGACGCCAGGATCGGCCCGACATAGGGGATGAAGGCAAACATCCCCGAGATCATCCCGAGCGCGATCGGCGCAGCGACGCCGAGCGTGAGGAGGCCGATGCTTGTCAATGTGCCGACGACCGCCATCGTGACCGACTGACCGATCAGCCAGCGCCGCAGGGTCATTCCAAGGAGATCGACGACATCGCGGCTTCTCTCGCGGCGATCTGCCGGAACGAGCCGCAGCAGGGCTTCGATATACCGTGTCGGCTGCACCGCCAGATAGACCGCAGCGAACAGCAGGACGGCGACGTAGGCGCCTGCCCGAACGACCGAGCCAAAGAGCGCCGCAAGATAACCCGCAGCCTGCCCGGTCGCGTTGCCGAGGTTCATGTCGCGCACCTGCCCGAGCAGCCACACGCCCACCGAACTCGATCCGAATTCGCGGACGATTTCCGAGAGGCTCTGCGGGAGGTCCTTCGCGAGCACGCTGAATTGCGCCGAGATTTGCGCCCCGAACAGCCAACCGACGGCGCCGATCGATCCGGCAAGCGCGACGATGACAGGCAGTACCGCCCATTGATCCGGCAGCCGGGTTCTGCGGCCGAGTTCGTGCGCCAAGCCTCGCAGCAGGAGCGCGAGGAGCGCGGCGCCGAAAGCCAAGACGAGAACGTCCGAGAGCTTCCAGATCGCGATCAGTGCCGCACCGACGAGGCACACCAGAACAAGCCGCCGCGCGAAGCTGTCTGAAGGCGTCCGCTCCATGTCGTCGCGCAAGATGACCTTCCTTATGTGTCCTGTTCCGTCCGCAGCATCGCACCTTCCTCACGCGAGAAAGCAACAAACGAGATTTGCCTCTTGATGCGGATCAAATCTTCGCCTGCTGCGTGGCCTAAATTTCCCGCAGGAGGACGGGACATGGATTCTCAAGAGCTAAGTCAAGGGTACGGTCCGGTCGCAAAGCTCTTGCACTGGATCACGGTGGCCCTGGTGGCCCTGGCCTGGGTCTTGGGCACGTTTGGCGATGAGCTTCCTCGGGGAGGCGCGCGGGACGCGGGCTTGCTCGCTCACATCTGGATCGGCTTGGTCATCCTCCTGATCGCCTTCGTTCGGGTACCGTGGCGGATGGCAAATCCGCCGCCGAAGGTCACGCCGACGGAATTCGGAAAGTGGCTCGTCGAGTGGACCGACCCGGTCTCGCGACTCATGCATTATGCGCTCTATGCGCTGCTGATTGCAGTCCCGATCTGCGGAATCGCGCTGCAATTTGCCAAGGGGCATGCCCTTCCGATTTTTGGGCTCGTCGAAATTCCATCGCCGTGGCTGGCCGACAAGGCATTCGCCCATACCGTCAAGGAAGTGCACGAGGTCCTGGCTAATGTCCTTCTGGCCCTGGCGTTCTTCCACATGGCCGCGGCGCTCGTCCATCACGTCGTCTTCGGCGACGATACGCTGCGCCGCATGCTGCCGACCTGGGCAAAGAACAGGTGAGACCGCGCTAGCAAAGACGATTACGCAAAAAGTGATCTGTACAAGAGTGGCGCGCACCGCAGCCAAAGCGCATCAGCCTTGAGGAATCATGTCGAGGAATCACGCTTCGGACAGCGTGAATGGAATGGTAAAGATCTGTCGGTGACCTCACCGATCCGGAAATCAGGACTGAGATCGACGTTGCCACTGCGCCCAAGAGACCCGAGAGACAAGAGACCCGAGCGAATTGCGGGCGCAGCGACATTGCCGATGATCGGCCATCGATGACCCGCTCCAACTGAGCAATGGCGGACGCCGCCGGTTTCAAGCGAGCGGCGCTTTGAATCGTATTGGCCGTCACACCCGCGTCAACTGTCGCGAACGCGCCGAATTGGCGGAATCTTGTACGTGCCGTCCTTGAGGGCAGCCTTCGGTTGATACACCCGGATGCTCAGGTTGAAGGGAAGGCTCGGCGGGCAAGGTAGCCAATTTGCTTCCTTGTCTCCTCCCGGAGACCGCGACTGGATGTAGATGTCCAACGAGCCGTCCGGATTGTATTTCAGCGGCATTCCGGACGTCACGCCATAGCGATCGATGGCGTTGCGGACGTAGAAGTTTTCGCGATACGGCGATATCGACCAGACGCCGCTCTCGGAAGGCAGCATCTCATCCTTTGCGAAATGCAGAAGATATTTTTGTGAGCCGTCGAGAACATCGCCATCGCCATCGACGAAGGCCGTGGGATAGACCGCGTCGTCCGCCGTGAGCGCTCCAAGTCCGAACCAGGCGACGAACGCGCGCGTCGTGTAATCCGTGCCGAATCTCCCGATATTGAGCGTGTTCTGCCAACCGTTGACGGTAGGCGCGGTATACGGACCTGTTTCAAGCTTGAACCAGATTTCAGCGGGCACCCGGTTCAGCCCTTTGATGATGGCGGGCTCCACGGTCGTGCGGTCGAACGGCTTGCCGGGCTCGACACCGATACGCTTGAGCTTGGTAAGCATCGGAGCGTCGGCCAGGTACGGCGGATTGTCTTTCAGCAGAGCGGCGAGACGGCTGAAGAACATCTCCCCTGTCATCAATCGCACCTGATCGTAAGGTGTGGCGGTGAGATCGACGTCGGGATCGACGGGAACATTCTTCGGAGGCTCGTATGGAGTACCCCAGGCGCTCAGTGGCGTAAGCTTCAGCCCATCCTGCAATTTGTGGATTTCCGGGAAGTCCTGCGGACCAGCGGCGGCCATTTGCACCAGGGCCCACCCGTATCGGGTGGAGCAGCGATAGACAGCTTTGACGTCGGGTGGCGCCGTGCCGTTCCAGTTCGGGCCGACAATCAGAAAGTTGCCACCGGCGCTGCCGGTGGTGCGGGTCCCGACGGAGGCGAAATCGTCGGTCCACATGTTCAGCAACTGGATGACGAAATAGCGTCCATTCGAGTCCGGGTACGAGAAGACCTGTGGCTCCTTTTCGAGATCGAAGACGCCGCCGGACCACACCGAGTTGACGCTGATACGGACGCAGTTCTTGAAGTCCGGACTGACAAACCCTTTCATTTTGAAGAGCTGGTTTATAGGCGCGGCATATTCGCCCGCCTCGGAGGTCGCAGTCTCCACGCGGTTGGTGACATCCATCATCACAAGGGGGAAGCCATAGACGTATGCTTCCATGCCCAGCAAATACGCGAACTCCTCGACCGCATCTCCTCGCACGTCCCCGAAGGCGCGCTCGAGAGGACCGGCGGCTCGGGCGGTCGCCGCCGGCAGCATGGCGCCGACCCCTGCGCCGAAGGCGGTCGTCAGCAGGTCCCGGCGGTGAAACGATAGACTCCGTTCGCTCAACATGGTCGATGCCCGTTCGTTGGAGGAAGCCCCGCGGTCGGATCAGGACGACCGCGCGCTGTCGGACTCACAGAGAGTCCGCGGTCTGCGTCCGACGATCAGTCGTGTCCGGTCGCGAGGGCCCGTTTCATCTGCTCGCGCTCTTCCGCGGCCAACTGCTCCGGACCGGTCTTGATGGTCAGCTTATCGATGCTGCCGGTAAAGCGGAACGGCAGTTTGTAGCTGTCGTCCACCGGCGTACGGGTGTCCAGCCCGACGTCGAAAGACTCATCGATCGCCATCATGAACGGAATGGTATGCTCCATCTTCAGCTGCGACAGCACCTTTCCGTCGACCGTCAGCACGCCGGTGCCACCTTTGCCGAGGCCTGGTCCGTCGTACTTGAAATCGAACACGATCGTGTGCTTGCCCGGCTCGAGGGCTCGGCCGCCCAGCCAGTCCTCGGCGCCGACGCCGCCCTCAAAGCGATAGCGCTTCAGGTTGAGTAGATTGTAGACGAAGACCGGCCTGCCGCCGAGCAGGTAGAGCCCGTAGCCGCCGAAACGACCGCCCATGGTGGCGATCATTCCTTCCGCGCCGGCCGCCGGAATCGTGATGTCGGCGGTGATCGTGTAATTGCGGTTGAGCAGACTCGGAGCGTTGCCGATCGGAATGTCCACGTTCTCGCCCGTGTAGACGAACTCGGATCGTCCCGCCGTTCCGCTTGGACGCGGCGTGAGGAGGCGCGGGAGCACCGAGTTGTCAAGCGGCAGGACCTGGTACTTTGCCGCCTCCGAGAGGAACAGCGCCTGCAGCTCCTTGAGCTTTTCGGGATTCTTCGCCGCGAGGTCGTTGTTCTGCGAGAAGTCCTCGGCGATGTTGTAGAGTTCCCACTTGTATTGATCGACCGGAGGCAGCGGCTTCGTGCCGACCAGCCACGGCGGCTCGGGCGGCGTGGTCGCGGCATACCAGCCATCGTGATAGATGCCGCGGTTGGCGAACATCTCGAAGTACTGAGTGGTATGTCTGGACGGCGCGTTGGCATTCGCCTTGTCGAAGGTGTACGCCATGCTCACCCCCTCGATGGGCTTCTGCTTGATGCCGTCGACCATGTCCGGCGCCTTGATCCCGGCCGCCTCGAGGATCGTGGGCACGATGTCGATCACGTGGTGAAACTGGCTGCGAATGCCTCCGACGTCGTTGATGTGACCAGGCCACGAGATGGCCATGCCTTGCCGCGTCCCGCCGAAATGCGACGCGACCTGCTTGACCCACTTGAATGGCGTGTCGAATGCCCACGCCCACGGCACTGCCATATGGGGATAGGTCTGGTCGGAGCCCCAGGACTCGTAATACCGCAGATATTCGAGCTCCGGCAGTTCCAGCACGCCGTTGGCGACGGTCAGCCAGTTCGGCGTCCCCATCATCGAGCCTTCCGCGCTCGTGCCGTTGTCGCCGTTGATGTAGATGATCAACGTGTTGTCCAGTTTGCCCATGTCCTCGACGGCCTGGACCACACGGCCGATCTCGTGATCGTTATAGGCGGTGTAGGCGGCGAACACGTCGGCCTCGCGGATGACGATCTTCTTCTTGATTTCGGAGAGCGAATCCCATTTCGGCAACTCGTTCGGCCAGGGCGTGAGCTGCGTGTTTGCAGGAATCACGCCGAGGCGCTTCTGGTTGGCAAAGATCTGCTCACGCAATTTCTCCCAGCCCTGGTCGAACAGGTGCATGCTGCTGATCTTGTCGATCCATTCCTTGGTCGGCTGGTGCGGGTCGTGCGTCGCGCCGGGCACGTAGTAAATGAAGAACGGTTTGTCTGGCGCCGAGGCATCGAGCGCCTTCATGTACTTGATGGCCTCGTCCGCCATGTCGGTGACGAGGTTGTAGTCCTTCCTGCCGATCCACGGATAGATCGGGGTGTGATCGCGGAAGAGATACGGCGTCCACTGGTCGGACTCGCCGCCCATGAATCCGTAGAAGTATTGGAAGCCCATCCCGCTCGGCCATTGGTCGAACGGTCCCGCCGCGCTGTACTGGAACGAGGGCGTATTGTGGTTCTTGCCGAACCACGAGGTGGCGTAGCCGTTGTCGCTCAGGATCCGGCCGATGGTGGCGTTCTCCGGACCGATGATCGAGTCATAGCCCGGGTAGCCGGTTGCAAATTCGCTGATCTGGCCGAATCCGACGGAGTGATGATTGCGGCCTGAAATCAACGCGGCTCGTGTCGGCGAGCAGAGGGCGGTCGAGTGGAATTGGGTGTAGCGCAGGCCGTTGTTGGCGATCCGATCGAGCGTTGGCGTCGGGATCACGCCGCCGAAGGTGCTCGGCACGCCATAACCGGAGTCGTCGGTCATGATCAGCAGCACGTTCGGCGCGCCCTTGGGCGGCACCACCGTCGGCGGCCACCAGGGCTTCGAATCCTTGGCGTCGTGCTTGATCACGCCCCCGAATTTCGGCGGCGGTGGCGGCAACTGATCACCTGGAATGGTGGTGGTTGCAGCAGGTGAGCCGAGTGGTGGAGAGGTGCTTGGTTGACTTTGCTGAGCAACCGCTGGCGTCAAGAAGGAAAATGCAAGTGCGACAACGAAGAAGCGAGTGGAGATCATTGCAGTGTCTCCCTTCAAAATAGAAAACAATCATGGGCTGGTGTCGACAGCCACGAATTGACGCAAATCAACGCACTGGACGACAAGCGAGAAGTAGGAATAATGTTGTGTGCGACACGTCACTTACCTACGACGGCGGCGTGAGAATTGATCCAGACGAGAACGTCATTCGCGCGCGCTGGGTGAGACTACGCGTTGCGTTGCCTGCTGCTGCAGCGTGCAGCGCCCTCAATGATCCGAGGTGAGCGGTGCGATAGGGCTCTGTACCCGTTGTGCAACATATGGTTGCAAAATACTTTCCCTGCTCTAAGGCAGCTATGGCCCGCTTGTCCGTCGGTGTCATATTTTCAGCGTCGTGTTCGGGACTGCACACGGGACGGGGCCGTGGTTCAGAGGGGGGGAGCTGCAATGAGAATGACCAAGGCGCTGGCCGCAATTGTATTCGCAATCGTCGCTTCGGCGCCCGTCGTGGCTTCGGCAGATGAAGGTGGTATCAGCTTCTGGATCCCCGGCACATTCGGCAGCCTTGCGGCCACACCTCAACAGCCGGGATGGTCGGCCGCTTCGATCTATTATCACACCTCGGTTTCTGCAGGCGCCGAAGTGGCACGGGCACGCGAAATCCAGATCGGCCGCATTCCGGTGAATCTCACCGCGACAGTAAACGCGAATCTGAATGCCAAGGTCGATCTCGGGCTGCTGAATGCGACCTATGTCTTTGCAACGCCGGTGCTCGGCGGTCAGGCGTCAGCCAGCCTGATCGGAATCTATGGTGCCAATACCACCTCGCTCAACGGATCGGTGACGGGCATACTCTCGACCCCGCTCGGCTCGATCCCGTTCTCGCGGTTCGATTCCATCAGCGACTCCACAGCGGGCTTCGGTGATCTGATCCCGCAATTCGCCATGCGCTGGAATGCCGGCGTCAACAACTACATGACTTACGTCATGGGTGACATCCCGGTCGGCGCCTACAGCTCGACGCGCCTCGCCAATATCGGCATCGGACATGGTGCGATCGATGCGGGCGGCGGCTATACCTACTTCAATCCGCAGACCGGACATGAGCTCTCCGGCGTGCTTGGCTTTACCTACAATCTCAAGAATACCGACACGCAGTATCAGAGCGGCGTCGACATGCACTTCGACTGGGGCGCGTCGCAGTTCCTGAGCAAGCAGGTCCAGGTCGGCCTGGTGGGCTACGTCTACAAGCAGCTCGGCTGCGACAGCGGTTCCGGTGATCGGGTCGGCTGCTTCCGCTCTCAGGTCGCGGCCGTGGGTCCGCAGGTCGGGTTCATTTTCCCGGTCGGCGAGATGCAGGGCTATCTGAATTTCAAGGCTTACAAGGAATTTGCCGCAGAACGCCGGCCCGACGGCTGGAATGCCTGGGTGACGTTCTCCATTTCGCCGGCGCCGCCGATGCCGACCGCGCCCCCGAAGCGGATAGTCACGAAGTAGCTACGGCTCCTCGTTTCCGAGATTCGCAACCGGATGCGCCGCGATGCGGTGCGGACTTCGGAATCGGGGCGTCAGACCTCCAGCGTCACTGTCACCGGGACGTGGTCCGACGGACGCTCCCAGCCGCGCGCGTCGCGCAGGATGCGGAAGTCGCTGACCTGGTCCTTGAGCGCGCGCGACACCCAGATGTGGTCGAGCCGGCGGCCGCGATCGCCCACCGTCCAATCCGCCGCGCGGTAGCTCCACCACGTATAGACCTTTTCCGATTGGGGGATCCGCTCGCGCGCCACGTCGAACCATTCGCCATGCGCTTGCGCGGCCAGCAGCTTCTCGCATTCGACCGGGGTGTGCGAGACCACCTTCAAAAGCTGCTTGTGCGACCAGACGTCGTTCTCATAGGGCGCGACATTGAGGTCGCCGACCAGGATGTGGCGGTCATCGCCGCGCGGGTGCAGCGGCTCGCAGGCCTTCATCTCGTCGAGGAATTGCAGCTTGTGCTCGAATTTCGGATTGAGCGCGGGATCGGGAATGTCGCCGCCGGCCGGCACATAGAAATTGTGCAGCACCAGCGGCCTTGCGAGCTCGGCCTTTTCGCCGAACGACACCGAGATATGGCGGGAGTCGATCTTGTCGCAGAAGGTTCTGACATCGGTGCTCTCGAACGGCCATTTCGAGATCACGGCGACGCCGTGATAGCCCTTCTGCCCGTTCAGCGCGATGTGCTCATAGCCGAGCCGCTTGAAGCGCTTCAGCGGAAAGGCGTCGTCGATGCACTTGGTCTCCTGCAGGCAGAGCACATCGGGGCGCACCGACTTGATGAATTTGGCGACGAGATCGATGCGCAGGCGCACCGAATTGATGTTCCAGGTGGTGAGAACGAGACGCATGGGAGATGCGTCATAGCACGGATTGTGGCGGAGTCTGCCCTTCTTGGGCCACTTGCGGGCACCCGGGGGTCGCGCTACGAGCGGTCGCGGCGCTTATCCCCAGCTCTCCACAGGCCGCTTGCGGGCGAGACCGCCTGGTCTCAGCCCGGCGGCGTGGTCGGATAATTGGTGAAGTCGATCTTGAACAGGCTCGGATCGAGCTTCTTGGTCGCGTCGAGATTGTAGACCGCGACCGTGGTGTCGTAGCCCTGCGGATCGGTGACGGTCCATTGCTTGAGCTGGCCGTCCTTGACGCCGACCATCAGGAGCATTCGGCTGGTCCCGATCAGCGCCTGCTTCTCCTCGATCGTGATGCTGATGTACATGTCGTCCGCCGACACCGCGATCACGTTGGTGTCCTTCAGCAGGTCGATGCGGTCGGAGAGAAGATAGCGCAGCGGCGTCTGCGACAGCGGGTAGACGTCCTGGGTCGCGAGATTGCGGTCGCGCACCACCAGCGAGGAGCCGTCGGCGACGATGTCGATCGGGCTCGGCGGATCATATTCGAAGCGCACCTTGCCCGGCTTCTGGATGTAGAAGTCGCCCTTCACCTTGCTGCCGTCGGGCCCGACCTGGACGAAATTTCCCACCAGCGTCTGCAGCGACGACAGGTAAGCACTCACCTTCGCGGCCTGCGCCTTCTGGTTGGCATCGAAGGTGGTGAAAATACTGGCCGGAACGTTGCGCCGTGGGTCCGGGATGATCGGGTTCGGCGGCACGCTCTGGGTGGTGGCGGTGGTCTGCTGGCCGCGTTGGCTCTCGGACGCGCTGAGCTGCGTGCTATCGCGCCCCTTCGCGGCCTTCGGCGGAGCAGTCTGTGCTGCACAATGGCCGGCTGTGCCCGTGAGCGCGAATATGACCAGCCCTGCCAGCGCCAAGCCGGCAGGAGCCGGCGCGACGCGCACGACGGAAGGCGACGGAATTGAGGTGTTCGGGGCTGGGCTATTCAAAACGACGTCCTGAGCTTTTGCGCGTTTCTAACTCGGTTCGGTCGGGCCGCGTGATCGTAATTGCGTGAACATGACGACACAGATGAGGCCGGTTTGGGGCCAAATGGGCGATGTCAGAACCCGCCCTCTTCCTCCGGCACCAGGATCTCGCGCTTGCCGGCATGATTCGCCTGGCCGACGATACCCTCTTGTTCCATTCGCTCCATCAGCGAAGCAGCCTTATTATAGCCGATCTGTAGCCGGCGTTGAATGTAGCTGGTGGAGGCCTTGCGGTCCCGTTTGACGATCGCCACGGCCTGCGAGAACAGGTCGTCGCCCCCGCCGCCGCCCATGCCGGTGGCATCGAACACGGCGCCGTCCTCCTCGCTGGGTTCTTCCGCGGTGACGGCTTCGAGATATTCCGGCGAGCCCTGCGCCTTCAGATGGCGCACCACCTTCTCGACCTCCTCGTCGGAGCAGAACGGGCCGTGCACGCGGCTGATGCGGCCGCCGCCGGCCATGTAGAGCATGTCGCCCTGGCCGAGCAGCTGCTCGGCGCCCATTTCGCCGAGGATGGTGCGGCTGTCGATCTTGGAGGTGACCTGGAAGGAGATGCGGGTCGGGAAGTTCGCCTTGATGGTGCCGGTGATGACGTCGACCGAGGGACGCTGCGTCGCCAGGATCACGTGCAGGCCGGCGGCGCGCGCCATCTGCGCCAGCCGCTGCACCGCGCCCTCGATGTCCTTGCCGGCGACCATCATCAGGTCGGCCATTTCGTCGACGATGATCACGATATAAGGCAGCGGATCGAGGTCGAGCTTCTCTTCCTCATAGATCGCCTTGCCGGTCTCCTTGTCGAAGCCGGTGTGGACCGTGCGCGTCAGCTCCTCACCCTTGTTGCGGGCTTCGCCAAGGCGGGCGTTGTAGCCGTCGATGTTGCGCACACCGAGCTTGGCCATCTTCTTGTAGCGCTCTTCCATCTCGCGCACCGCCCATTTCAGGGCGACCACGGCCTTCTTCGGATCGGTCACGACCGGCGTCAAAAGATGCGGAATGCCGTCATAGACCGAGAGCTCGAGCATCTTCGGGTCCACCATGATCAGGCGGCACTGGTCCGGCCTGAGACGGTAGACCAGGCTCAGGATCATGGTGTTGATCGCGACCGATTTGCCCGAACCGGTGGTGCCGGCGATCAGCAGATGCGGCATGCGGGCGAGGTCGACGATGATCGATTCGCCGCCGATGTTCTTGCCGAGGCAGAGCGGCAGTTTGGCCACGCTCTCCTGCGCTTCCTTGGCCACCAGCAGCTCGCGCAGATAAACCTTTTCGCGATGCGCATTCGGCAGCTCGATGCCGATCGCGTTCCGGCCGGGCACCACGGCGACGCGCGCCGACAGCGCGCTCATCGAGCGCGCGATGTCGTCGGCGAGACCGATGACGCGGGATGATTTGATGCCAGGCGCCGGCTCGAGTTCGTACAGCGTCACCACCGGACCGGGATGCGCCTTGACGATCTCGCCGCGCACGCCGAAATCCTGCAGCACGCCTTCCAGCGCGCGCGAATTGGCCTCCAGCTCGCTCTTCGACAGCGGCTGCCGATCGGCGGCCTTGGGCGCGGCGAGCATCGAGACCGACGGCAGATCATATTTGTCGGACTTGCGGGGAGCAGGCTTCGGTGCCGGCTTCTTGCGCGGCGCGCGGGCGGCCGGGGCCTCCTCCTCTTCTTCTTCTTCCTCTTCTTCCTCGATCTCCTCCGCCTCGGCCTCGTCCTCCAGTTTCGGGGCGAGGCTGGCGCGGTTGCGCCCGGCGAGCGTGGGTTCGTTGCGGCTGACGGCGGTACGCGCCTGTGGGCCGCTGGAGACGAAAGCGCGATAGGCCGTGGTCAGGAACCAGACCACGCGCGCCTTCGCACTCATGATGGCGTGGAACACGAAGCCGAGCCGGACCGCGCCTTTGTCGTCCTCCTCGTCCGGATCGGACAAGGGGGTCTCGTCCTCCTCCTCCGCACCCAGTTCGTTCTCGCTCTCACGCGCGCCGAGGCCGCCGGCGACCAGGAGCGCCGCGACCATCGCAAATCCCAGCATGCTGCCGAGCACCAGCCGATAAAGGAAGCTCGGCGGTCCGAACACGACCGCCGGCGCGCGCACCAGCGCGTCGCCGACCACGCCGCCGAGCCCGGTCGGCAGCGGCCAGGTCTGCGAATGCGGCCAGCAGCTGGCGAAGCCGGCGGCCAGCACGGCGCAGAGGACCCAGGCGCCGAAGCGCAGCGCCTCGCGATCGTACGGACGGTGGGTGAGCATGCGCCAGCCGCGGATCGCAAGCGGCAGGATCACCATGATCGCGCCGAGCCCCAGGATCTGCATCAACAGGTCGGCGCAGATCGCGCCGGGATAGCCGAGGATGTTGCGGATCGGGCGCGAGGTGGCGTGGCTCAGGCTCGGGTCCTGCACCGACCAGGTCATCAACGCCGCCGCCGCGATCGCCGCGCCGCCGATCAGCACGAGGCCCACGAGCTCGCGCAGCCGCCGCACCAGCGCGTCGCGGAGCGACGTCGGCAGGTGGTTGACCAGGGGAATGACTCGTTCGATCGTCGCCATCCTCATCCGTCTCGCGGAGCTAACCCAAAACCTCGACCAGCCGGTGCAACGCCTCGCCGGTCGATTCACTGTCGGCCACCAGCGCCAGCCGGATATAGCCGGCGCCCGGGTTGAATCCGTCGGCCTGCGGCTGCGCTAGGTAGCTGCCCGGCACCACGCGCACGCCGGCGTCTCGATACAGCTTCACGGTGCAAGCGATATCGCCGCCGCGATCGGACACATCGAGCCAGACGCAGAAGCCGCCCGCCGGGCGCTTGTAGCCATAGCGGTTGCCGAGGATCTGGTCGGCCAGGTCGAACTTGATGCGGTAGAGCCGGCGGTTCTCCTCGACATGCGCCTCGTCGCCGTAGGCTGCGACCGCGACATGCTGCAGCGGCACCGGCACCTGGGGCGCGGCCACGTTGCGCAGCTCGTGAAAGGCGCTCAGAAAACGCTTGTCGCCGGCGGCGAAGCCGATCCGCATGCCCGGCACGTTGGAGCGCTTCGACAGCGACTGGAATGCGACGACGTTGCCGTAATCCGGGCCAGCCTGTTCGAGCACACTGCCCGGTGCGGTCTGCGTGTAGATCTCCGAATAACATTCGTCGCTGAAGATCAGAAAGCCGTAGCGATCGGCGAGCCGCTTCAGTTTGCGGAAATAGTCCGGGCTCGCCACCGCGCCTTGCGGATTGGCGGGCGAGGCGAGATAGAACGCGACGGTGCGCGCCAGCGTTGCCTCGTCGAGCGCATCGAGGTCGGGCAGGAAGCCGGTCTCGGTCGTGGTCGGCAGGTAGATCGGCTCGCAGCCCGCGGTGCGGGCGCCGGCGCCATACACGGGATAGAACGGATTCGGCATCAGGATCGCGGGCCGGCCGCGGCGCGGGCCGACATGGCGGAGCGCGGCGTGCGCGGCGAAGAACAGGCCCTCGCGGCTGCCGTTCAGCACCAGGATTTCGCTCTCCGGGTCGAGCGGCCGCGGCAGGGCGAAGCGGCGCGACAGCCACCGTGTGGCGGCCTTGCGGAACGGCTCGATGCCCTTGGCGGCCGGATAGCGGCCGAACGCGGCGATGTGCTGGGCCAGCACAGGGCCGACGAAATCCGGAACCGGATGCTGCGGCTCGCCGACCGCAAGCGTAATCAAGGGCTTGCCCGGGCTATAGGGCGACAGGAGCTCGGTCAGCCGTACGAACGGCGAGCGTTCGCCCTCCGACTGGCCGGCGCCCACGGGCGCGGGGGATGAAGCGGTCATTGCCATACGTCAACGCGCCAAACCTGTTGAAGCCGCCGATCGCCCGGTTCCGGTGGAAGCGGATGAAATCACCATAGATAAGGCGAGGTTAAGACGCGATTAACCATCGGCGCACGAGCCATGCTCGTGCCGCCGTTTTGATCGGTTTTGCCGCTCCGATCCAGAGTTTTTTGGCCACAGCGGCGGAGATTATGGCGCTTCGCCGGGCGCAGGTTGCCGGCTGGTTGCGGCAGGGTTGCCGCCTACGGTCGGGGAACTCTCAGCAGCAGTTCAATGCGGACATGGTCCAACGCGGAGGTCGTGCTGTTCGTCCGCCGTCTTGGATCAGCAAGGGAGTGAATCGCCGGGGCATCCGTCTTGAAGGGCGCTGCGCGCCCTTGCCGGGACATGACAGGTCATGACGAGAAGCTCGCAACGAGTCAGCATCTCGCCATCGGGTGAGAAATCGCCTCGCCAAAAAAGGCGGCCCGGTGCGCCGGAATGAAAATGGGAATCGGTGCGCACCGGGCCTACCCGAACCGACTTGGGGGCTTCAGTTCGGATGAGCTGACACTAGCACCGCAGTTTTTCTCGCGTGTTGCCGGCATTCGAAGAATTGTAGAGATTGATTTCCGAAGCCGGCCAATTCAGCGGAGCATCTCGATTTGTAGAATTGGATGTCCGCCGCCGCGCGCCACAAAATCGCGCGCTGGGATGTAGTACATATCCCTGCAGCGGCGCCCGTCGCGGCTGAAATCTTTCTACTTAGAAACAATCAGTCACGCCCAGCATCATTCGAAATTTTGCGAAACGAACTCGGCGCATACTGACCATCTTTCCGATGCATCACCCGATTCCGAATGCGCGTGCCGACGCAAATCGTGCGTTGCGCATGCGCGGGGATTGAGAATGCGAAAGAGCGTCGATGACTGGTCTGACACTGCGGCGGGGCGTGCTCGCCCTGATGATGTTCGCCATGCCGCTGGCTGCGCCCTTGATCGGGATCGTCGGCGCCGGACCCGCGGTGGCGCAGGCCGTGGCTTCGATCGCGGTGGAAGGCAACCGGCGCGTCGAGGCCGAAACCATTCGCTCCTATTTCAAGGCGGGGCCGAACGGAACGCTTGACGCAGGCCAGGTCGACGACGGCCTGAAGGCGCTGATCGAGACCGGTCTGTTCCAGGACGTGAAGATCAACCGCCAGGGCGGCCGTCTTGTCGTGACCGTGGTCGAGAATGCCGTGATCGGCCGCGTCGCCTTCGAGGGCAACAAGAAGCTCAAGGATGAGCAGCTCTCGGCCGAGGTGCAGTCAAAGCCGCGCGGCACGTTCTCCCGGCCGATGGTGCAGTCCGATGCATCGCGAATCGCCGAGATCTACCGTCGCTCCGGCCGCTATGACGTGCGCGTCACGCCCGAAATCATCGAGCAGCCGAACAACCGCGTCGACCTGATCTTCACGATCGAAGAGGGCGTGAAGACCACGGTCAAGTCGGTGACCTTCATCGGCAACAGCGCCTTCTCCGCGGCGCGCCTGCGCGACATCATCAAGACCCACGAAACCAACTGGCTGAGCTTTCTTGGCGGCAACGACGTTTACGATCCCGATCGCGTCGAGGCCGACCGCGACCTGATTCGCCGCTTCTATCTGAAGCACGGCTATGCCGACGTGCAGGTGGTGGCCGCGCTCACCGAATACGATCCGGAGCAGAAGGGTTTCCTGGTCAGCTTCAAGATCGACGAGGGCCAGCAATACCGGGTCGCCTCGGTCGATTTCCAGTCCTCGATCGCGGCGCTCGACGCGAAATCGCTGCGCAGCCTTTCGCGCGTCGATGCCGGCTCGCTCTATAACGTCGAGCAGGTCGAGAAGTCGGTCGAGGAGATGCAGATCGAGGCGTCGCGTCGCGGCTTTGCCTTTGCCGTCGTACGTCCGCGCGGCGACCGCAATTTCGAGGCGCATACGGTGTCGATCGTGTTCACGGTCGACGAGGGCCCGCGCACCTATATCGAGCGCATCACCGTTCGCGGCAACACCCGCACCCGCGACTACGTGATCCGGCGCGAGTTCGATATCTCCGAGGGCGATGCCTACAACCGCGCGCTGGTCGATCGGGCCGAGCGGCGGCTGAAGAACCTCGACTTCTTCAAGAGCGTCAAGATCACCACCGAGCCGGGCTCGTCCAGCGACCGCGTGGTCCTCATCGTCGATCTCGAGGAGAAATCCACCGGCGATTTCTCGGTGTCCGGCGGCTATTCCACCAGCGACGGCGCGCTGGCGGAGGTGTCGATCTCCGAGCGCAACTTCCTCGGTCGCGGCCTCTATGCCAAGGCGTCGGTCTCCTACGGTCAATACAGCCGGGGCGTATCGCTGTCCTTCGTGGAGCCCTATCTGCTCGATTACCGCGTCGCGCTCGGCCTCGACGTCTATTACAAGCAGCAGCTCGCCAACAGCTACACCAGCTACGGCGTGACCACGATCGGCTTCAGCCCGCGGCTCGGCTTCCAGCTGCGCGAAGACCTGTCCTTGCAGCTCCGCTATTCATTGTACCGCCAGCAGATCTCGCTGCCGTCCTATTATCAGAACTGCAACAACAATTCCGCCAACAGCCTGCTCGCCTTCAATCCGACCCCGGCCTACATTGCCAACGTGCTGGGCGGCAAGGACCCGACCAATTCGACCAGCTCGGGCTATTACGGCTGGGGCTGCTATGCCGACGGCGAATCGACCCTGCCGGTGCGCAAGGAGCTCTCCGACGGCGCCGCGCTGACCTCGGCGATCGGCTACACGCTGTCCTACAACACGCTCGACAACAACAAGAACCCGACCGACGGCCTGCTGATCGATTGGAAGCAGGATTTCGCCGGCGTCGGCGGCGACGTCAGCTATCTCAAGACCGCGGTCGATGCGAAATACTTCACGCCGCTGGTGTCGGAGATCGTCGGCGTCATCCATCTGCAGGGCGGCATCCTGAACAAGGTCGGCGACAAGGACCTGCGCATGCTCGACCATTTCCAGATGGGCGCGAACCTGGTGCGCGGTTTCGCCTCCAATGGCATCGGGCCGCGTGACATCACCTACGTCAATTTCGGCGCCACCGGCGACTCGCTCGGCGGCACCAAATATTGGGGCGCCTCGGCCGAACTGCAGATGCCGTTCTGGTTCCTGCCGAAGGAAGTCGGCCTGAAAGGCGCGGTCTATGCCGATGCCGGCTCGCTCTGGGGCTATCAGGGACCGACCTCGTGGGCACAAACGGGCGAGGTCAATTCGGCGGCCTGCAAATGCGGCCTGCAATATGACGACAGCAAGGTGGTGCGCACCTCGGTCGGCGTCGGCCTGATCTGGGCCTCGCCCTTCGGCCCGCTGCGCTTCGACTACGCGGTGCCGCTGACCAAGGGCAAATACGACGTGGTGCAGGAGTTCAAGTTCGGCGGCGGGACCTCGTTCTGAGCTAGACGTCAAGAGGCAGAACAGGTCACCGTGACAACGGCGTCGACGATGCCAAGCGCATGATCGAGTCGGAACAAGGAAGGGAGTTTACTTATCGGCAGTCACCTGCTTGAGAACAGGAAGCCAAGTCTCTTCCACGAAAAAGCGATTCGGTGTCAATGGGTTAGTAACTTGTTGAATTTTCAACGGGAATCGAATATATGTAGTATAATCCGTCGTGAATCCGAAAGGCTTGTCCAAAGTAAGAATTTCTGACGGAGGGAGAGGGTGTGTCGCCCTCGCCGGGGGCTTCAGGCCCCCGTTTTCTTTTTAGGGGAGGCATTTCGTCCCGTACCCTTCGATCTTCCCCGTCTTGGGGTGGCGCCGGTATCGCTCCCGATTAAGGATATCTACGACGCGCAATCCAAATGGAGCAGTCATGGGTGCCTCACCGGGATAAGTGGAACGTAGGTTATGATGGCTTGGATGCGCGATCATCTCGACGAGCTGAAGTCCGCAAATGTTGCTGCTCTTAGGTTCAAACTTCAGTTCGTGAGACGTTAGCCGGGCCTGCACGATCGCTGACGGGATATTGTCGGTGCCTTCGTAATAGAAGTGCTGAAATGCAGCTTTAAGTTTCTTATCGACTAATTTGAATCGTGGTTCTGCTACAACATCACCAATGAGATTGTGAGCGTTCAGCCACAGAACGTATCGCTCAACCAAAGCGGTCATGCAGTAGTGATAGGGATTGAAGTGCCAGACTTGGTACTTCTTCTGGTGCTCCAATTTATCGATTATTACCGTCACCGCAATGTACGGAAGCGTCTCTATCAAGCCTAAAATTCGTGTTTCCCATTCTGCATTCACAGCAAGATCCTGAAGTGAGCCAAATGGTTTTTCTTTTCGTACTATTTCCTTGCGATGCAGTATGACTGGATTCGTGATCGGATCATGGTTGAACAAGTCTTTCTTTAACTTCTCGATCTCTGGTGTGATGATGTTCTGATGACCGTGCACCTTGGTAATAATACCGGTGACACTAAGAAAACGCTCGGACGGCGTCTTCACGTCAGCATTACCAACTTCATCGATGAATAAGCGACATGTCATAGACAGAGGATTCGTCTCTACTTAGGCAGTCGGTCGTGAGCTCAAACGGGCGCGTCAGAAACCGTCCGAGTTAGCGAGTAAGAGGGCGATCAATGATCGCCCTCTACAGATCATTGCTGGTTGCAGGGCGTGGTCGTCATGCGACGAATATCCGTCTCGATGGTCTCGCGGTCGGCTATGCTACCGGGAACGTGGAGCGTCAGGATATGTGTGGCCCCGTGAGCGACAATGCCCGGCCATTGATGATGCAGTCGCAAGTCTTCGTAGAGACGACGCTGGAAACTGCGTGTCTCGCCGATATAGATCGGGTCCCACTTACCGTTCGAACCCATTTTGACGAAAATGTAGACGCCGGATCGCGGTAGGTACTCCGTCCAAACGGGATGCAACTGGAATTGGTATATGGCCCGGCTAGCACCAAGGACCGTAACAATCGAAGGTTGAAGATTCTGAAGTGGCAGGCCGAAGGGAGAGGTTTGTGGAAACGTGATCATTAGCCACCTGTGAGGTATGCAGAGAGACAGGCTTGACCACCGGCAGAAACTCCGATTCTATCGAGTTCTAGCACTAGCCGACGCCCCGCTTGCCCATCTCACGGGTTAAGTAGCGGGCTGGAGACTTCTGAAGCCGTTGAGCCTGGCCGCTCAGCGGCTTCATCTGTTTCTAGTCGGGCGAAGTGTGGAACGACTCCATTGCACCCGTCAAGAACTAGTGCGGGGTCCTGAACCAAACACTAAATGTGGGGGGAAGTACGGGAAAAGGCCTCGTCTGGCTTTGACAAGCTTCGGAGAACGTTCAGAGATTCGTGCCTTAGGCCCTTCTTCCTATCAAAATTTATCCCGTTCCCCGTAGGTGCAAGGTGATCGCTCTTTTAGCATTCTCTCCCTCGGATGCTTCCATCCGGCCGCCATATCACCCTCTCTCTCGGAGCCTACTCGAGGTGAGCCCACCTCTCTCGTCACCATTTTCCACTGACGAACGGAACGACGAAAATCGCCCTGATTCGTCTCGCGCTTGATTTCCCGACGGAAGCAAGCAGCGGATATGGTGACGCGCATCCGCCGCCCAAGCCCAAATTGCCCGTCGTGTTAGTTTGTCGCAGCGCCGCGCGCTTGCCATGTCGGGCAAATCAGAACGATCATTCCGCCCGTCTCGCCGCCACCTGAGGGGACGTATCGCGATCGTCACGGACGTAGGCAGCGGGATGCGATGGGCGTGAAGGCGTTGCAGCGAGCTCTTAGTTCGCCGACGAACGGCGCAGTCACGCACGGTCAAGTCGCGCGGTCCTGATCCTCCGACGCTAGGATTAAGCTTGCGACGACGCTTCCAGCGTCGCGCAGGCAACGGTGGCCAGAAAGCCCGGCGCACCGGGGAGAACGCGAAGCAGCCGTTAAAACCATCGCGCAGGGAAGGCCGGGATGTCTTGGCCGAACCTGTGGTACCTGCCGCCTGCATTTTTTTCCGCAGGCGGGCCATGGGGGCGGCAAGCTCCCGGCCTTCCCTGCGCCCTCAACGAATTCGAGGGCGGAAGATGAGCATGACTCGGGCGCGAATGCGTCGCGGGAAGGCGAAGGTGTATCTGGTCGAAAGAGATGTCGCGGCATCCTCATCAGTCATCCCCGCGAAGGCGGGGATCCAGTACGCCGCGGCCCCTCGATCGACTACCACTCTCTCGGACTACTGGATCGCCCGGTTGAACCGGGCGATGACAACGGAGAACTTGGCCGACGATGCCGGTCCACGCGATGGCGCGCCGCTTACACCGCGGCCGCCACCACCACCTGCGCCAGCAGCAGCTCGCGCTTGCTCTGCGAGCGCTGGCCCTTCAACGTCGCGGCGAAGCGTTCCAGGATGCCGTCCTCGAACGCGGTGACGATGGTGTCATGCACGTAGCTTTTGCGGCAGATCGCCGGCGTGTTGGCGAGTTCGTCGGCTGCGGCGCGCACCGCGTCCAGCACCTGGCGTTTGCGGCCGCGCGCACTCGCCGCCGGCGTGATCCGCGACAAGGTCTCCAGCGCCACCGCCGAGGCCATCAGGGTGCGAAAATCCTTCAGCGAGATCTTGATGCCGGCGATCTCTCGCAGGAATGCATTGACCTGGGTGGTCGAGACCGCGCGCACGACGCCTTGGGCGTCGCGATACTGGAACATGCGGCGGCCGGGCAGCTGGCGCATGACGCCGATGGCGCGAACCAGCTTGGCGGCGTCGCATTCCTTGCGCACCGCCTTGCCGCCCTTGGCCTTGAAGGTCAGCACCACGGAGTCGTCTTCCAGGAGGACGTTGGACTTCAACAGCGTGGTGGCGCCGCGGGTGCCGTTCAGCTTGGCGTAGGACTCGTTGCCGGGACGGATCGCGGTGCGCGCGATCAGTTCGATCACCGAGGCGAGCGCGAATTCGCGGGTTGGCTCGTCGCCGGCCAGATGCTTGGTGACGGCGCGGCGGATCTTCGGCAGCGCACCGACCAGCTTGGCGAGCCGGTGCGCCTTGCGGTGCTCGCGCACCTTCTCCCAGTCGGCATGATAGCGGTATTGCAGTCGGCCGGCGGCATCGATCCCGACCGCCTGCAGATGCGAGTTTGGATCGGGGGAGTAGCGGACTTCGCGATAGGCCGGCGGCACGGCCATCGCATGCAGGCGGCGGATGGTGCTGGAATCGCGGACCGTGGTGCCGTTGGCGCGGACGAAGCTGTAGCCCTTGCCGCGCTTGACCCGGCGGATGGTCAATTCGTTCTGGTCGCCCAGCGTCAGCCCGTGCTCGGTGGCGAGTTCTTCGACGGTCGTTTTGGCGTTCGCTGCGGCTTTGGCGTTGGAAAGGTCCTTCAGCGACAGCTTCCGGCGGGGCGGCTTGGGCGGCCACTGGCCGAGAGCCTTGGCGAGTGCGACGTCAGGATCGGCGGCACGGGACCGGAGCCCATCGAAATTCTGCTGATCCCTCATCGGTTTAGACGCCTTGTTCTGTTCTTGACCCGCTTAATGCCCCTGCCTCCACTTTGGTTCCGGCCGGGTTATCCACAACAATGGCGGCATGTAGGGCGTTTATGCACGGATAGCGAGTCCCGAAAATTGGGCAAAACGGTTCCAAATTACCCTTTCATGGCAGCCATTCGGGGTAACCTTGACGCCGCGGCGACGCGCGGGGGCCGCTCACGGCCGCAATCTCGGCGCACGATCCTTGATCGGGCGCATGGCTGCCTCCCCGTCGAAGGTCCAACTTGTCTTTACTTGTCGGTGCCGGTTACGCGGACGCATAGTGGCAATAACGACGGCTTGCGCAGTGCCGATCTGCAAGCCGCAGGGTGGAGGATTAAATGTCCGAGAAGATCTACGACGTGTCTGCCGATTGGGCGAAACGCGCCTTCATCAACGACGCGAAATATCGCGAGATGTACGCCCGCTCCATCTCCGATCCGAACGGCTTCTGGGCCGAGCAGGCCAAGCGCGTCGACTGGTACAAGGCGCCGACGAAGATCGAGCACACCTCGTTCGCGCCCGGCAACATCTCGATCAAATGGTTCGAGGATGGCGTTCTGAACGCCGCCTACAACTGCATCGACCGCCATCTCGCCACCCGCGGCGACCAGACCGCGATCATCTGGGAGGGCGACGATCCGTCGCAGAGCCGCCACATCACCTATCGTGAGTTGCACGACGAAGTCTGCAAGATGGCCAACATCCTGCGGAACCGGAACGTCAAGAAGGGCGACCGCGTCACCATCTACCTGCCGATGATCCCGGAAGCGGCCTATGCCATGCTGGCCTGCGCGCGGATCGGCGCGATCCATTCGGTGGTGTTTGCGGGCTTTTCCCCGGACAGCCTTGCCCAGCGCATCAAGGACTGCCAGTCCAAGATCATCATCACCGCGGATGAGGGCCTGCGCGGCGGCAAGAAGGTGCCGCTGAAGGCCAATGTCGACGCCGCCCTGAACAAGGTCGAAGGCGTCGATTGGGTGGTCGTGGTCAAGCGCACCGGCGGTCATGTCGAGATGAAGCCGAGCCGCGACTTCTGGTATCACGAGGCCGCCGAGGTCGTGACGACGGAGTGCCCGTGCGAGCATATGCACGCCGAGGACCCGCTGTTCATTCTCTACACCTCAGGCTCGACCGGCCAGCCCAAGGGCGTGCTGCACACCACCGGCGGCTATCTGGTCTATGCCTCGATCACGCACCAATACGTGTTCGACTATCATGATGGCGATATCTACTGGTGCACGGCCGATGTCGGCTGGGTCACCGGCCACAGCTACATTCTCTATGGGCCGCTGGCGAATGGCGCGACCACGCTGATGTTCGAAGGCGTGCCGAACTATCCGGACAACTCCCGTTTCTGGAACGTGATCGACAAGCACAAGGTCAACATCTTCTACACCGCGCCGACCGCGATCCGCGCGCTGATGCAAGGCGGCGACGAGCCGGTGAAGAAGACCTCGCGCGCGAGCCTGCGGCTGCTGGGTTCGGTCGGCGAGCCGATCAATCCGGAAGCCTGGGAATGGTATCACCGCGTCGTCGGCGAGGACCGCTGCCCGATCGTCGATACCTGGTGGCAGACCGAGACCGGCGGCATCCTGATCACGCCGCTGCCGGGCGCGACCAAGCTGAAGCCGGGATCGGCGACGTTGCCGTTCTTCGGCGTGGTGCCGGAGATCGTCGATGCCGAGGGCAAGACGCTGGAAGGCGAGGCGACCGGCAATCTGTGCCTGACGCGCTCCTGGCCCGGACAGATGCGCACCGTCTATGGCGATCACGCCCGCTTCGAGATGACCTATTTCTCGACCTACAAGGGCAAGTACTTCACCGGCGACGGCTGCCGGCGCGACGCCGACGGCTATTACTGGATCACCGGCCGCGTCGACGACGTCATCAATGTCTCTGGCCACCGCATGGGTACCGCCGAGGTCGAGAGCGCGCTGGTGGCGCATCCCAAGGTCTCGGAAGCCGCCGTGGTCGGCTATCCCCATGACATCAAGGGCCAGGGCATCTACGCCTATGTGACTCTGATGGCAGGTGAGCAGCCGAGCGAGGAGCTGCGCAAGGAACTCGTGGGCTGGGTCCGCAAGGAGATCGGTCCGATCGCCTCGCCGGATCAGATCCAGTTCGCGCCAGGCCTGCCGAAGACCCGCTCGGGCAAGATCATGCGCCGTATCCTGCGCAAGATCGCCGAGGACGAGCCGGGTGCGCTCGGCGACACCTCGACGCTGGCCGATCCCGCCGTGGTCGACGACCTCGTCACGCACCGGCAGAACCGCAAGGAGAAGCAGGCCTGAGACCGGGCCTCCTGCTCACGATTTCGGCCTCGCGCGGCAATTTCCGCGCGAGTGTTGTTTTTGAATCATTTACTTTAGGTTGAAAATCTTCATTCCTCGACCCCGCCGAGCTGTCGCGCGGAAACCAGCTGGTAAACGCGGTTCGGCAAAATCTCTGCGCGTTCGGGGCGGTCGGCCTTGCAGGTGTTGGCGCGTCTTGAAATTCCCGGACGCGAGGGCGCGCCGAGGCAAAGGGGCGAGCGACGATGCTGAAGGGAATTGCGGTGACGCTGGCCGTCACCATCGGGGCGGGACTTGCGGCGACGGGTGCGGCCGAGGCGCGGCCGGAGCTGGTAGGGATGAGCGGCCAATATTCGCCGGGTACGATCGTGGTGAGGACCCACGAGCGCCATCTCTACCTCATTCTCGATGGCGAGCACGCCATGCGCTATCCGGTCGGCGTCGGCAAGGCCGGCAAGCAGTGGGCGGGCACCACCTCGATCGAGGGCAAGTACAGATACCCGGCCTGGGCGCCGCCCGCCGACGTCAAGCGCGACAAGCCGAACATTCCCGACGTGATTCCGGGCGGCTCGCCGCGGAATCCGATGGGAGTCGCGGCAATGACCTTGGCCGGCGGCGAATATGCGATCCATGGCACCAATTTGCCGAACTCGGTGGGCGGCTACGTGTCTTATGGTTGCATCCGGATGCTGAACGCCGACATCACCGACCTCTATGATCGCGTGTCGATCGGGACCACGGTCGTGGTCGCGCAATAATCGCTTGCGCTGGGGCTCCGGCGCCAGGCTCAAAAGTCGGAGGCGATGCCCTTGCGCTCCCAGTCGCCGTAGCGGGTCGGCTCCGGCCCCTTGGGGCCTTGCAGCTCCCTCGGCATGGCCTTGGCGTGCTCGGCGGCCTGCCGCCGCCGCTCCTCGGCCTCGGCGAGCGCGCGCTGGGCGGCGGGCGTCAGGGGCTTGCGTGCGGTATCGCCGGGAGGTGCCGCCGGCGTGGAAGGATGGTCGCTCATGGTGTCGTGTCCCGCTTGAACCGGCTTGCGGCCGATATCATCAGATCGTGTGCCCGGAGGTGAAGTGACAGGGTTAAAATAGCAGAGCGGCTTCTTATATTCGGCATATTCCCGTGGCAGAGGTGCCGACAGCTCTCATTGGCATGCGCCGGATCGCCCGCGGAACTGCCTTCTTTTTCTGCGAGTGACGCTCCAGCATGCCTCCACCGCGATTTGCGACCCCCTCCGAAGTGCCCGGCTTGGCCGCACGGCGGATCGCAGCAGACGTTATCGACGGGGTTTTACACAAACATCGGACGCTGGACGACCAGCTCGACGGCGCCGGCGCACACCCGGGCCTGAAGCAGCTCGCCGACCGGGACCGCGCCCTGATGCGTCGCCTGGTGGCGACCACTTTGCGCCGGCTGGGCACGCTCGGCCATCTCTTGTCCCGCCTGCTCGATCGCGGCGTTCCGACCGATGCGCCGCGGGCGCAGAGCGCGCTCTTGATCGGGGCTGCCCAGATCCTCTGGATGGACGTGCCGGACCATGCGGCGGTCGACCTCTCGGTGCGGCTGGTCCAGGCCGACCGGCGCGCGGCGAAATATGCGGGCCTCGTCAATGCGGTGTTGCGCCGTTGTGCCCGCGAAGGTGCAGGCATCGTCGAGGAGGTCAAAGGCCAGGCGCTCGACGTCGCGCCCTGGCTCCTGAAGCGCTGGATCGCTCATTATGGCGAGGCGACCGCGAAGGACATCGCCGCTGCGCTCGGTAACGAGCCCTCGCTCGATCTCACGGTCAAATCCGAACCCGCGCAGTGGGCCGCGCGCCTCCATGGCGAGGTATTGCCGACCGATACCGTCAGGACGCTCCTGCATGGTTCGGTGACCGTGCTGCCGGGCTTTGCCGAGGGGCAGTGGTGGGTGCAGGACGCCGCTGCGGCGCTGCCGGCTCGGCTGTTTGGGGATGTCGCCGGCAAGAGCGTGGCCGATCTTTGCGCGGCGCCGGGCGGCAAGACCGCGCAGCTCGCGCATGGCGGCGCCCGAGTGACCGCGGTCGACCGCTCCCCCGGCCGCATGGCGCGCCTCAAGGACAACATGACCCGGCTGCAACTCGAGATCGAATCGGTCGTCGCCGATGCCGCGGAGTGGCAGCCGGCGGGCGACAGCTTCGACGCCATTCTGGTCGATGCGCCCTGTACCTCCACCGGCACGATCCGCCGCCATCCGGATGTCGGCTGGCTTCGCCAGGAGCAGGAGATCGCGGCCTTGTCCGTCTTGCAGAAGCGCCTGCTGCACAAGGCGATGAGCCTGCTGAAGCCGGGCGGGACGCTGGTCTACTGCACCTGTTCGTTGGAGCCGGAAGAGGGCGAACAGATGGTTGAGAGCTTTCTCGCCGGCGAGAGCGGGCTTCGCCGCATACCTGTCACACCTGGCGAGGTGGCGGGATTGAGCGAGATCGTGACGCCGGCCGGCGATTTGCGCACGCTGCCCTGCCATCTGCCGCATCAGGATCCCCGGCTCGGCGGGCTCGACGGCTTCTACGCGGCCCGGCTCGAACGGCGCAGCTGAGCTGCGCTGGCGTTTACCAGGTATGGAACTGCTGGCGGTAGCGTGGTCTGGGTGCTAGAATGAAACCCTTAGTTAAATCCTGATTTTGCACCAGATTTTTGCGCTGACCGGCAGCTTTCGGCGAGGCCGAAATGGTGCATCAGCGGCATTTCCGATCTAGTAAGGCTTCGCTGAAGATTCCTCCTCACCTCAAGGCAAGGCGTGTCCGCCGCTCAGACGAGACGCATATCGACGCTGGTTTTGGGCCGCTTCGCGCGCAGCCTGATGGCGCATGCGAGCGGCCTCGCGGTGTCTTTGTCTGCCTTGTGGCCGGGCCGCGCCGACCGGCTCATCATCGCCCCACATGATCTGCGGACGGCGGATGCAACCCGTGCTGCGGAAATCTACGCCGGTCGTTTCGTGTTCGCCGGCAAGATCGTCACCTGCCATGGTCGCTCGATCTTCGACCTCGAGCCGCCCTCGGAGGATTGGGAGGTGGCGCTGCTCGGGTTCGGCTGGTTGCGGCATCTGCGTGCCGCGGACACCGCCCTGACCCGTGCCAATGCCCGTGCTTTGGTCGACGACTGGATCACCAATCAGATCGGCCGGCACCCCGTCAGCCGCCGCGCCGATGTGTTGGCGCGCCGAGTGATCTCGCTTCTGTCGCAGGCGCCCCTGGTGCTTGCGGATTCCGACGGCAAATTCTATCGCCGCTATCTGCGTGGCCTCGCCCGAGAGATCCGCTACCTTCGCTATGGCACGATCGATATCCCCGATGGGGTGCCGCGGCTGCAGGTATCGATTGCGCTGTGCTATGCGGCCTTGTGCCTTGCCAATCAGTCCAAGCAGATCCGCGGCACCAGCCGCAAACTTTCCGACGAACTGCAGCGCCAGGTCCTGCCCGATGGCGGCCACGTCTCCCGCAATCCCGGCGCGCTGATCGATCTTCTGATCGATCTGCTGCCGCTGCGGCAGACCTTCGCCGCGCGTAACATCGCGCCGCCACCGGCGCTCCTGAATGCGATCGACCGCATGATGCCGATGCTGCGGTTCTTCCGCCACGGCGACGGCAACATGGCGCTGTTCAACGGCATGGGCGCGACGCCGTCCGACCTCCTGGCGACGCTGCTCGCCTATGACGACACCTACGGCACCCCGATGGCGAGCATGCCGCATTCGGGGTTCCAGCGGCTGGATGCCGGCGCCATGACGGTGATCGTGGATACCGGACTGCCGCCGCCGCCGCATCTCAGCCACGACGCCCATGCCGGCTGTCTTGCTTTCGAACTGTCGTCCGGCATCTGCCGCATCGTCATCAATTGCGGCATGCCTTCCAACGGCCGCGACAACTGGCGGGCGTTTGCCCGCAGCACGGTGGCGCATTCGACCCTGACCTATCACAACACCTCGTCCTGCCAGTTCGTCGAGATGTCGGCAGTGAAGCGGCTCCTGCATGGCGCGCCGATCGTATCCGGGCCAACCCGCGTGGAAAATCTGCGGGAGGCAGTGGCCGAAGGCACCGTGCTGTCGACCTCGCACAATGGCTATGCCGCCAAGTTCGGCTTGATCCACCGCCGCGTCCTGATGGTGGCCGACGATGGAGCGCGGCTCGACGGCGAGGACACGGTCACTCCGGCGCAGGGCGCGCGCCTGCGTGGTGGCGGTTCCGATTATACGATCCGCTTTCACTTGCATCCCGCGGTGAAGGCCAGCCGGCTCAGCGACGGCCGCGGCGCCATGCTGGTACTGCCCAACCGCGAGGTCTGGACCTTCGAGACCATGGACGATGACCGCATCGACCTCGAGGACAGCGTCTTCCTGGCCGGCAATGACGGTCCGCGCCGGACCACTCAGATCGTGATCCGGCAGGAGGTGCGCCAGACGGACTCGATCCGCTGGAGCTTCGTGCGCTCGTCGGCGTCGCCTGCCGAGACCAGTGCGCGGCGGAATGCGCGGCGCGAGCCGGAATTGCCGCTCTGAATGATGGCATCGCCGGTGCCCGTTGTCGCGGACGCCAAAAGCTGATAAGGACTCGGCTCTCGCGCGACTGGCGACTTTGGATGGAGCACCATCGGGGAGCGCGGGTTGGACCGCCGTGCGCCTGGGCAAATTGAACTCCTGCAACAGGACTCTGCCCATGACCGACCAGCTTCGCCGCGTAACCCGCGCGCTTCTTTCCGTTTCCGACAAGACCGGCCTCGTCGATTTCGCCCGTTCGCTCGCCGCCGGTGGCGTCGAGCTGGTGTCGACCGGCGGCACCGCGAAGGCCATCGCCGCAGCCGGCCTGAAGGTGGCCGATGTGTCCGACCTCACCGGCTTCCCCGAGATGATGGATGGACGGGTCAAGACCCTGCATCCGAAAGTCCACGGCGGACTGCTCGCCATCCGCGGCAACGCCGAGCATGTCGATGCGATGAAGAAGCATGGCATTGCGCCGATCGATCTCCTGATCGTCAATCTCTATCCGTTCGAAGCCACGGTCGAGAAAGGCGCCGACTTCGCCGACTGCATCGAGAACATCGATATCGGCGGCCCGGCGATGATCCGCGCTGCGGCCAAGAACCATGACGATGTCGCGGTCGTCGTTGACGTGCAGGATTATCAGGCGGTGCTGGATGAGCTTGCCCGACATGATGGCGCGACCACGCTGCTGCTGCGCCGGAAGCTTGCGGCGAAAGCCTATGCGCGCACCGCGGCCTACGACGCTGCGATCTCCAACTGGTTCAACGCGACGATCCAGAACGATAAGCCGGATTATCGCGCCTTCGGCGGCCGTCTGATCCAGGCACTGCGCTACGGCGAAAACCCGCATCAGCAAGCGGCCTTCTATGCGCTGCCCGGCCGGCGGCCCGGCGTCGCTACGGCGCGCCAGCTTCAGGGCAAGGAACTCTCCTACAACAACATCAATGACACCGATGCGGCCTATGAATGCATCGCCGAGTTCGATCCGGCGCGCACTGCGGCCTGCGTCATCGTCAAGCACGCCAATCCTTGTGGCGTCGCCGAGGGGCCGGATCTCGTCACCGCCTATCAGAAGGCATTGGCCTGCGACTCGACCTCGGCGTTCGGCGGCATCATCGCGATGAACCGGACCTTGGATGCCGAGACGGCCCGAGCCGTCACCGGCATCTTCACCGAAGTCATCATCGCGCCCGATGCAACGGAAGAGGCGATCGCGATCATCGCTGGCCGTAAGAATCTCCGCCTGCTGCTCGCAGGCGGCCTGCCCGACCCGCGCGCGCCTGGGCTAACTGCGAAAACGGTGGCGGGCGGTTTGCTGGTGCAGAGCCGCGACAATGCCGTGATCGACGACATGGCGCTCAAGGTCGTCACCAAGCGCGTGCCGACCGAGGCTGAGTTGCGTGACCTCCGCTTTGCCTTCCGCGTCGCCAAGCATGTGAAGTCGAACACCATCATCTACGCGAAGGATTCCGCCACGGTGGGCATCGGCGCGGGCCAGATGAGCCGGGTGGATTCGGCACGCATTGCCGCGCGCAAGGCGCTCGATGCAGCCGCCGAGCTGAAGCTTGCCGAGCCTTTGACGAAAGGCTCGGTGGTCGCGTCAGATGCGTTCTTCCCGTTTGCGGACGGCATGCTGGCCTGCATCGAGGCCGGCGCCACGGCTGTGGTTCAGCCCGGCGGCTCGATGCGCGACGACGAGGTCATCAAGGCCGCCGAGGAGCACGGGATCGCGATGGTGTTCACCGGGATCAGGCACTTCCGGCATTGACGCACTTCTATGTGCCCCCGCGAAAGCGGGGGCACATAGTCACGGGGCGGTCATCGTGGCAGCTGCGGCGTCGAACACCGGCGCTCGCTGATGGATGATGCAGTATGGCTCGCGCTCGTTCACGCGCTGGGCCGGGATGGTGAAGCGGGATTAACCCGCGCCAGCAGCGCCAGTCCGGCTGCGAAGAACATCACCAACACTGCCATGCCCGCTTTCTGGCTGGCAGTTGCCGCAGTGACGATGCCGATCAGCAGCGGGCCGATGAACGAGGTCACTTTCCCGGTCAGCGCGAACAGGCCGAAATATTGCGCGATGCGTTCTCTCGGCGCCATCCGGATCAGGAGCGAGCGCGATGCCGCCTGCAGCGGCGCGCCGCAGGTGCCGATCACACAACCGAGCAGGAGATAGGCGCGCTCGGGCGCGGATGCGAACAGCGCGCCGCCCGGCTCGGGTGGCCCGACCGGGATGAACAGGATCGAATGCCTGCTGACCGAGAGAATGCCGACGATGGCCGCGAGCAGTAGCGTCATGCTGCCGGTGATCACGGTCTTCGGGCCCAAGGCATCGTCGAGCTTGCCGCCGATCCAGCCACCAAAGGCGCCGGCAATCGCGAGGATGATGCCGAACGTGCCGATCTGGATCGTGTTCCAGCCGAAAGTGCCGGCGGCATAGATGCCGCCGAAGGCGAACAGCGAGACCAGCCCGTCGGTGTAGATCATGTTCGCAATCAGGAAGAGCGCAATCGCACGCTGTTGCGGTAGCGTGCGCAAGGTCTCCTTCAGCTCAGCCACTCCTTTGCGCAACGCCGGACCGAGCCGATGTCGCGCCGGATAATCCGGCGTGAACAGAAACATCGGCAGCACGAACACGACGAACCAGATCCCCGTCAATGGGCCAGAGATGCGATCGCCCTGATGACTGACGGGATCGAGGCCGAACAGAGGTTTCAGCCCGAACAAGGTGCGGCCGCTGTCAGGATTGGCGGCGAGGAAGCCGAGCACAAGAATGAGAGAGAGGATGCCGCCGATATAGCCGGTGGCCCAGCCGGTGCCGGACAGGCGTCCGATTCGCTCCGGCGGCACCAGCGTCGGCATCATCGCATTGTTGAATACGGTGGCGAATTCGACGCCGATCGTCGCGATCACATAAGCGATCAAAAGTGGAGTGATCAGTTCGGGCGCATGCGGCCGGCCGATCCACATCAGCGCCGAGCCGACCACCAGCATCGCACCGAAAGCTGCGATCCACGGCTTTCGCCGGCCGGTGGCGTCGGCGATCGCTCCGAGCACGGGCGACAGAACTGCAATGACAATGCCGGCGGCGGCCGTGGCGAAGCCCCACAGCGCTTGGCCGCTCGCCGGATCAGGCGCGACATGCGCGGCGAAATAGGGGGCGAAGACGAAGGTCATGATCAAGGTGAAATAAGGCTGGGCTGCCCAATCGAAAAAGATCCAGCTCACGACCGCCCTGGGCGGTGGATAGGTTCGCTGGACAGCCTCGTTGCCTGAGATCATTGAGGTCACAGTCATTCCAAAATGTCCTTCACGATCACGGCCTCGCGTTTTGCGCCGGGGCTTGAGGGCTATAGCATCCGTGGCGTTCACTGGATGTCAGCCGCGGCGGAATTTTGATGCTCTCTCTCACAATCAATCGACGGACAATCCTGGCAGGCATCGGCCTGCTCCTCGCCGGAGTGATCCCTGCAGCAGCGCTGGATGCCCAGCGTTACAGCCTGCATGCACCGCTGCCGTCGGGCGTGACAGCGCCGGTCCAACCGCCTGCTCATGGCATGGTGGTCGCGCAAGAGAAGATTGCGGCCTGGGTCGGGCAGGGCGTGCTTGCGCTCGGCGGCAATGCAGTCGATGCGGCGGTGGCGACCGGGTTTGCGCTGGCCGTCACTTATCCGACTGCCGGCAATATCGGCGGTGGCGGCTTCATGGTCATCCATCTGAAGCAGCGCAAAGAGGATATCGCAATCGACTACCGCGAGACGGCGCCGGGTGCTGCGACGCGCGATATGTTCCTCGGCGCCGACGGCAAGCCCGATAATGCGAAGTCGCGCGACTCGGCGCTGTCGATCGGCGTGCCCGGCACGGTCGCAGGCTTGGCGCTCGCGCTGGAAAAATATGGCTCGGGCAAGTTCACGCTGGCGCAGCTCGTCCATCCCGCCATTGTGCTCGCACGCGACGGCTTCGTGGTCGAAGGACACGTCGCGGATACGTTGCCATTATTTTATTCGAGGATCGGAAAGTGGCCGGCTTCAGCAAAGATCTTTGCAGGCGCGGACGGCACGCCGCTGCACGAGGGCGACAGGCTAGTCCAGAGCGATCTGGCCGCAACGCTCACCGCCATCGCCGAGCAGGGACCGCGCGGCTTCTACGAAGGTGCCGTGGCGGCGAAGCTGGCAAAAGCTGTGCAGGAGGCTGGTGGCATCATCGCGGTCGATGATCTGAAATCGTATCAACCCGTGATCCGGCAACCCGTGCGCGGCACATATCGCGGCTATGACATCGTCTCGATGCCCCTGCCGTCCTCCGGCGGCACTGTGCTGATCGAGACGCTGAACATCCTCGAAGGCTTTCACCTCGATGAACTGAAGCAGGGCTCGGCGGCCTCGCTGCACCTTTTGATCGAGGCGATGAAGCGCGCCTATGCCGACCGCGCGCGCTATCTCGGCGATCCCGCCTTCGTCGATGCGCCCGTTTCGGTGATGTTGTCGAAAGACTATGCGGCCAGGCAACGCGCGAGCATCGACCCGGATCGTGCGACGCCGGCCGATGCCGTGCTGCGCGTGGCGCCGTTGCGCGAAGGCAACAATACGACGCATTTTTCGGTGGTCGACAATGACGGTAACGCGGTCAGCAACACCTATACGCTGAATTTCCCATACGGGGTCGGACTTGTGGCCGATGGCACCGGCGTGCTGCTCAACAACGAGCTCGACGATTTCACCGCGGCGCCCGGCGCGTCCAATGCGTTCGGTCTTGTCGGCTTCGAGGCCAATCTGCCCGGACCAGGCAAGCGACCACTGTCATCGATGTCGCCGACCATCGTGCTGAAGGATGGCAATCCGGTGCTGGTGACGGGCTCGCCGGGCGGCAGCCGCATCATCTCGACCGTGCTGCAGGTGGTCGTCGACGTGCTGGATTATCATATGGACGTCGCCGCCGCTGTGGCCGCGCCGCGCCTGCATCATCAGTGGATGCCTGATGAGGTTCGGGTGGAGCGCGGCTTTCCCGAAGAGGTTCTTGCTGAGCTGAAAGCGAGGGGGCATCGGATTGTGGAGCCGATGGGCCAGACGTCGGCCAATTCGATCCTGGTGACCGCTGACGGTCTGATTGGTGCGTCCGACCCCCGCACGCGTGGCGCAACGGCAGCCGGACAGTAGCGCCATGCGCCGCTGGCCGGCTCCTCAAAGCTGTCGCTACCTGCCGACCGTATACGGTCCGCCCTTGTCCAGCGCCAGCTTGTAGGCGGGGCGCGCCTCGATGCGCGCCAGGAAATCCATCGCGCGCGGATGGCCCTGCTCCAACCCACCACGCGCCGCCGCCGCCTGCAGCGGAAAGCTCATCTGGATGTCCGCCGCGGTGAACTCGTCGCCGGCGAACCATTCGCTCTTCTGCAACTCGCTTTCCCAGAAGGCCATGTGCTGCTTGAGCTGCGGATTGACCAGCGTGGTCAGCGCCTGGTTCGACACCTTGCGCACCAACGGCCGCAGCAGAGCCGGAGCGCGCTTCGGCATCATGTTGAACAGCAGCTTCAACAACAGCAGCGGCATCGCCGAGCCCTCGGCGTAATGCAGCCAGTAGCTATAGCGCAGCCGTTCCGGTGTTTTCGGCGGCGGAATCAGGCGGCCGTTGCCATAGGTCTCGATCAGATATTCGACGATGGCGCCGGATTCGGCGATGGTCTGGCCGCTATCGGTAATGACCGGCGATTTGCCCAGCGGGTGGATCGCGCGCAGTTCCTTGGGGGCGCGCATATCCGGCTGGCGCTCATAGCGGATGATCTCATAGGGGACGCCGAGCTCTTCGAGCAGCCACAGCACGCGTTGAGAGCGGGAATTGTTGAGGTGGTGAACGGTCAGCATCGTGATCCCGGGGCCTTCGGATTCGCTGCCGTTCCCTAGCAGGCTGAATGCAATCCGGCGATCCATTCGCCACCGGTATTCTGGCGACATAATCACCCGGGTGATATTGATTTTATTTTATCCGGGTATTAATAGATGGCTCGTCAATGCCAATCCCAGCTGGGTCGTGAGGATGATCGAAACCTTTACTGTCTTCGAGGGCGCGCGCCGGCTTGCTACGGGCCCGCTCGCTGAAGTCGCCCTTGCGGTCAAACGCGCCGACGGCACGCATGCGCCGATCATGATCTTCAACGACCGGACCGGTCGCCCGGTAGATCTCGACCTGCGCGAAACTGGCGCAGCGGTCGCATCGCGTCTGCATGTCGAGGCACCCTCCGCCCCAGAGCCCGCGACCGTCGAGCCGCGTGGTCGGGGCCGACCCAGACTGGGCGTCGTTGCCCGTGAGGTGACGTTGTTGCCCCGTCATTGGGAATGGCTGAATGCGCAGCCCGGCGGCGCCTCGGTCGCCTTGCGCAAGCTGGTCGACGAGGCGCGCCGCACAAGCGGTGACAAGGATCGCGCGCGAGAAGCGCGCGACGCGGCCTATCACTTCATGTCGGCTATGGCCGGGAATTTCCCGCATTTCGAGGAGGCGTCACGCGCGCTGTTCGCCGACGACCTGCGTCGTTTCGCCGAGCTGATCGCGGACTGGCCTGCCGACATTCGCGATCACGCCATTGGGCTGGCCTATCGAGACCGTTCGCCCTAATAAGATACCACTTCCGGCCTATCCCCCGAGCCCGGCGCATTTTTGCTCTCACCTGCAGGACGTCCTCGTGTCGACTTCTCCGTCGCTCCGAAAATCCTTTCTCGTCTTTCTCGCGCCGATGATGCTCAGCAACATCCTGCAGGCGTTGTTCGGCACCATCAACAATGTCTATCTCGGGCAGATGATCGGCGTCGACGCGCTTGCGGCGGTGTCGGTGTTCTTCCCCGCGATGTTCTTCTTCATCGCCTTTGTCCTTGGGCTGGCTTCCGGCGCTGGCGTGCTGATCGGGCAGGCCTGGGGAGCCGGCCAAACGGACAAGGTGAAGACCATTGCCGGCACGACGCTGAGCCTGACCTTGCTGATGGCAGCCTTCATCGCGGTGCTTGGCGGACTGTTCGCGCGGCCGCTCCTGGTCGCGCTCGCGACGCCTGCAAACATCCTCGATGCCGCTGTCACGTACGCGCGCATCATGATGATTGCGATGCCGTTGACGTTCACCTTCATTCTGATCACGGCGCTGATGCGCGGCGTCGGCGACACCGTGACGCCGCTGATCGCGCTCGCGGTCTCGACCGTCATCGGGCTCGCACTCACGCCGATGCTGATCCGCGGTACGTTCGGCCTGCCGCAGCTCGGTGTATCCAGCGCGGCCTGGGCATCTGCGATCTCAAGCTTGCTCACCCTGATCTGGCTGCACGCGCATTTGCGCCGGCGCAAGCATCCGCTCGCCTTCGATGCCGCGTTCCGGCGTGGGATGTCGATCGATCCGCTCCTGCTGCGCATTGTGCTGCGGCTCGGCATTCCCGCGGCCATCAACATGATCGTGATGTCGCTCGCCGAAATGGTGCTGCTGGGCCTCGTCAACAGTTTCGGCTCGGGCGCGACCGCGGCCTATGGTGCCGTCAACCAGGTACTGGCCTATGTGCAGTTCCCGGCGATCTCGATCGCGATCTCGGTCTCGATCTTCGGCGCGCAGGCGATCGGCCGCGGCAATGCCGGGCAGATCGGCCGCATCGTGCGAACCGGGCTCGAGATGAATCTCGTGCTGACCGGCGGGCTCGTGGCAATCGCCTACCTGTTCTCCCGCACGCTGATGGGCTTTTTCATCACGGAGCCGCCTGTGCTCGAACTCGCGCAGCGCTCGCTGCACATCGTGCTGTGGAGCTCGGTTGTGTTCGGCATGGCGACGGCGTTCTCGGCCGCCATGCGCGCCAGTGGCACGGTGTGGATGCCGCTGCTGATCTCGATGCTCTCGATTGCAGCCATCGAGGTCCCGTCGGCCGTCGCACTGAGCTCCCAGCTGGGCCTGGACGGCGTATGGCTCGCCTATCCCATCACGTTTTCGGCGATGTTCCTGCTGCAGATGAGCTTCTATCTCCTGGTCTGGCGGAAGCGCACGATCAGCCGTCTGGTCTGATCCGCCCGGAGATGGTCATCATGTATGATGACTATCATAAAATGCTGGACGCGGTTGCGAGGCTGGATCAAGATGGGCCAAAATCAAGGTCTGGGGAGATCGCCCATGAGCCGGCCCGCGCCGCAATTCCTGTTCGATTTCGGCAGTCCGAACGCCTATCTCAGCCACCTGGCCATCCCTGCCATCGAGCGGCGGATCGGCATGAAATTCGAATATGTGCCGGTGCTGCTGGGCGGCATCTTCAAGGCGACCAACAACAGATCGCCCGCTGAGGCGTTCGCCGGGATCAAGAACAAGCGCGAGTTCCACGAGCTGGAGACGCGGCGTTTCCTGAAACGCTTTCAGGTCGAGCCCTATGTTTGGAATCCGTTCTTTCCAGTCAACACGCTGAACCTGATGCGTGCGGCCATTGCCGCGCAGCTCGAAGGCGTGTTCGATCCCTATGTCGAGGCGGCGTTCTTCCATATGTGGCGCGAGCCGAAGAAGATGGATGATCCGGAGGTCGCGATTGCCGCGATCACCTCATCCGGGCTGGATGGCACAAAGTTGTTTGCGCGCGCCCAGGAGCCGCAGGTGAAAGCGAAGCTCGTCGAAAACACTCAGCAGGCCGTTGAGCGCGGCGCTTTCGGCTCGCCGACCTTCTTCGTCGGCGGCGAGATGTTCTTCGGCAAGGAGCAGCTGCGCGATGTCGAAGAGATGATTATGGCGAAGTAGCGCTGTCATCGCGGGTACGTCGGCATGGACGTCATTCCGGGGCATCGCGCAGCGATGAACCCGGAATCCCGAGATGAGGCGCGAGATTCCGGGTTCGCGCTGACGCGCCCCGGAATAACAGGAGATCGAAATGCAAAAGCGTAACGCCACCGTCGCGGTCGTCGGGGCCGGCGACTATATCGGCGCCGAGATCGTCAAGAAGTTCGCCTCCGAGGGCTTCACCGTGTTCGCGGGCCGCCGTAACGGCGAGAAGCTCGAACCGCTCATCAAGGAGGTCGAGGCCGCAGGCGGCACGATCTTCGGTCGCTCGCTCGATGCCCGGAAGGAGGAGGAGACGACCGCCTTCCTCAACGACGCCGATAAGCACGCTCCGCTCGAGGTCGCGATTTTCAATGTCGGGGCCAACGTCAATTTCCCGATTCTGGAAACCACCGACCGCGTGTTCCGCAAAGTATGGGAAATGGCCTGCTGGGCCGGCTTCGTGACCGGCCGCGAGGCGGCGCGGCTGATGCTGCCGCGCGGACAAGGCAACATCTTCTTCACCGGGGCGACCGCTTCCCTGCGCGGCGGAGCCGGCTATGCGGCCTTTGCGTCCGCGAAGTTCGGTCTGCGTGCCGTGGCGCAATCGATGGCGCGCGAATTGATGCCGCAGAATATCCACGTCGCCCATCTCATCATCGATTCCGGGGTCGACACCGCTTGGGTGCGCGAGCGGCGGGCGCAGATTTGGGGTCAGGAGGCGCTCGACAACCCCGACCTCCTGATGCCGCCGGCGTCCGTCGCCGGTGCCTACTGGCAGCTCTACCAGCAGCCGAAGAGCGCTTGGACGTTCGAGCTGGAGATCCGGCCATTCGGCGAGAAGTGGTGAGTGGCGAATAGGGAGTAGCGAATGGCGAATGGAAGCCATCCCCATTCGCTACTCGCCATTGGCTATCCGTCGCGGCAGTATCCGGCGCTCGCAAGAACAGGATAAGATCCCATGCGCATTCTCGTGGTCGGTGCCGGCGCGATCGGCGGCTATTTCGGCGGCCGCCTGTTGCAGGCCGGCTGCGACCTCACGTTCCTGGTGCGACCGCGCCGTGCAGCCGAGCTCGCCTCGGCAGGTCTCGTGATCAGGAGCCCGGCCGGTGATGCCACGCTGCCCAATCCGGCGACCGTGCAAGCGGATACGTTGAAGCAGCATTTCGATGTCGTGCTGCTGAGCTGCAAGGCCTACGATCTCGATGACGCGATCGCGTCCTTTGCGCCCGCAGTTGGACCGCAGACTGCGATCATTCCGCTGCTCAACGGCATGCGCCATCTCGATGTGCTCGATGCGAGATTCGGACGCGACCACGTGCTCGGCGGGCTCTGCGCCATCGCCGCGACGTTGAACGAGAAGCGCGAGGTCGTGCAGCTGCAGCCGATGCAGTCGTTTGCTTTCGGCGAGCGCGCCGGCGGGATGTCCGACCGCGTCCGCGCCATCTTCGAGCTGTTCAAGCGCGGCAATTTCAATGCCGCCGCCAGCGAGCATATCCTGCAGGAGATGTGGGAGAAATGGGTGTTCCTGGCGTCGCTCGCTGCTTCGACCACGCTGATGCGCGCGCCTGTCGGGGTCATTCTCGCCGCGCCGGGCGGCAAGGAGTTTCTGCTCGGCATGCTCGATGAATGCAGCGCGGTGGCGGCCGCTGCCGGGTTTCCGCCCGCAGGGCCTTTTTTCCAGCGCGTCTCCGGCATGCTGACCACCGAGGGATCGCCGATGACGGCCTCGATGTTTCGCGATCTCAAGGCCGGCCTGCCGGTCGAGGCCGATCATGTGATCGGCGATCTCGTGGCCCGCGCAGACGCTGCGAAAGTCCCGGTGCCGAAGCTGCGCATCGCCTATACACAGCTGAAGGTATACGAGGCGCAGCGAGGATAGCTCAGTACGCTTTGCGTCCCTGCGGGGTGCGTCTGCACGGGACGACAGTCCCTGTGCTGCTACAAATGCGCGAGATAGTGCGCCAGCGCTTCGATCTCTTCGCCGCTCAGAGGGTAGGCAACGTCGGCCATCGCGGCTTGGCTGCCGCCGACGCGCAGGCCGCTCTTGTAGTCATGTAGCGCCTTGACGAGATATTCTTCGCGCTGGCCAGCAAGCCGCGCCACGCCCTTGGTTCCGGCATAGCTGTCGGTATGGCATGAGGCGCAGCGGCGGCCCGCAGCCGCCTGTGCACCTTTTTGCGATAGGTCGGGATTGTCATCCGGCGGCGCCTTTGGCGGCGTCAGCGAGGCGAAATAAGCGCCGAGATTGCGGATGTCCTCGTTGTTGAGTTGTTCGATGATCGGCTGCATCGCCTCGTTCTTGCGCGTGCCGGCGCGAAAGAACACCAGCTGCCATTGGATGAACTGGTCCTGCTGGCCCGCGAGCGAAGGGATGTTCTCGGTCTGTGAAATGCCGTTCTCGCCGTGGCAGCCGACGCAGAGCTCGGCCTTGGCCTTGCCGGCGGCGATGTCAGCGGCATGTGTGACGGAGTAGTCGGCTAGCAGGGCCGCCGTGACGAGCACGGCTTCGATCAGAGCCTTTCGCATATCCTTCCCCTCCACGCGTCAGCCCGGAAGCTTGTTTCCAGCTCTATCCGGGATGTCCCGGCAACGGGCGACGGCAGTCTTTGTTTGTGTGATGGGCCGCCCGCACCGACGGCCGTGTACCGTTCAAAACAAAGGCTGCGGCCGCCATAAGGCAGCCGCAGCCCCCAAATCTCTCAGATGATCACTTCTTCTCGTAGCTGATGCGGTAGATGGCGCCGGCCCAGTCGTCCGCCACCAGGATCGAGCCGTCCTTGGCAAGGACGATGTCGTCGGGACGGCCGAGATAGCCCTGATCACCTTCGATCCAGCCCGAGGCGAACACCTCCTGCTTAGCATTCTTGCCGTCAGGATCTGCGGTCACGCGCATGATCCGTGCGCCCTGATACTTGTGGCGGTTCCAGGAGCCGTGCTCGGCGATCAGGATGTTGTTCTTGTATTCGGCCGGGAACTGGTCGCCGGTGTAGAACTTCATCCCGAGCGGGGCAACGTGACTGCCGAGTTTGAGCACGGGCGGCGTGAACTCGGAGCATTGGTGGCCCATCGCGAACTTCGGATCCGGCAAGTCACCCTGGTGGCAATAGGGATAGCCAAAATGCTCGCCGATCTTGGCGATCATGTTGAGCTTGTCGCTCGGCAGATCATCGCTGATCCAGTCCCGCGCATTCTCGGTGAACCAGTATTTGCCGGTGCGCGGGTCGACGTCGCCGCCGACGCTGTTGCGCACGCCGAGCGCCCAGATCTCTGCATTGCCGGTGCGCGGATCGACACGGCGGATCTGCGCCACGCTGGTCGGTGGAATGCCGATGTTGAAGGGCGGGCCGAACGGGATGTAGAACCAGCCATCCTTGTCGACCGCAATATACTTCCAGCCATGCGCGGCATAGGACGGCATGTCGTCATAGACGACCTTGCCCTGGCCGAGATTGTCGAGATTGGCTTCGGCATTCTCGTATTTGACCAGCTTGTTGACCTCGACGACGTAGAGCGCGCCGTCCTGGAAGGCGACGCCGGTCGGCATGTTCAGTCCCTTCAGGACCGTCTTGACCTCGCGCTTTCCGCCCTTGTCGGTGATCGCGTAGACGTTGCCGAGCCCGAACGAGCCGACGAACAAGGTGCCCTTGTCGCCCCAGGCCATCTGGCGCGCCGCCAGCACGCCGGGTGCCCACACCTCGATCTTGAAGCCGTCCGGCAGCTTGATCTTCTTCACGATGTCGGCGAGTTCTGCCTCCGAGGCGCCGGTCGGCGGCCCGGATGGCGGCGCCAACCCCTTCTGTGCCTCGGTTTCATCGCCAAGGAACCAGTCATCCGGCGGATGCGTCCAGAATTCCTTGTTGCCGGACTCGTATTTCTTGAGCGGCCGGGCGGCGTCCGACTGCTGCGCGTAGCTCAGGCTGGTTCCGGCCAGAAGGCCGAAGGTCGCAAGCGCAAGAATGCTCCGGTGGAAAGCCGATGTCATCGCTTCACTCCCATCAGGCAGCTTCGATGCTGCCGCCATCATTTTTCGAAACGTGTCTTGAGACGTTCGTTGGTCCGCCAACTCAGTGGATCGGACAAAAAATGTTAGCACATCTTCCACGACTGAAAAGCGACCAGCCCCCCTGGCCGGTGCTCGTCCGTGAAAATTCACGTGGGCCGGCTTGGGCGCGTATCAAGCGGCTGGGTTGCCTCGCGATGCAACAAGCCTCGGATGCGGACGCAATGCCGCATCGCGATCACGTGGCGCTCACGAAACCCGTGGGCTCAGGTTTGGCCGTTATGCCCAAAGACACGCCATGCACCGCGAAACGTCGAGGCACGGTGTGCCCGGAAACGGGCTGAACCATGGAAACTCCGAGGATTCGGGCTTGGCATGCAAGTTGCGTCAGCTGCGGCATGTCCAAGCCCGAAACCCAGCTGAGCGTCCGCGGCGTCAGCAAATCCTTCCATGGCAAGCACGGCGAAGTCCGCGTGCTCGACGATTTGTCCTTTGACATCCACCAACGCGATTTCGTCAGCATCATCGGTCCATCCGGCTGCGGCAAGACGACGATCTTCAATATCATCGCCGGCCTGATCGAGGCCGATGCCGGCACCATGCATTATCGCGGCGCGCAGATCGGAAGCCTGCGCGGTCGCATCGGCTACATGATGCAAAAGGACCTCTTGTTTCCGTGGCGTACGGTGCTCGGCAACGTGCTGCTGGGCCTGGAGACTCGCGGTGTCATGCGCGACGCAGCGGAGACCAAGGCGCGGCAATATCTGAAGGACTTCGGCCTCGCCGGTTTTGAGAACGTCTATCCCAAGACGTTGTCGGGCGGTATGCGGCAGCGCGTGGCCTTGATCCGCACCCTGATCATGGATCCGGACATCCTGCTGCTCGACGAGCCGTTCTCGGCGCTCGATTACCAGACGAGGCTGTATCTCGAGGGCGTGCTGAAGGAGGCCGTCGAGACCTACCACAAGACCGTCATCCTGGTGACTCACGATATCGACGAGGCGGTGGCGCTGTCGAAGCGGGTGGTGGTGCTGAGTGGCCGGCCGGCGCGGGTGAAGGTCGTGCACGACATCGACATCGCGGCGCATTCACCGATTGCGGCGCGCGCCGATAGCCGCTTCTCCGGCTATTTCCATCAGCTCTGCGCCGAGCTCGACATCCAGACCGAGAAGACAGCGTGACCCTGACCCTCCCCAGCGCACCTTCGGCGACGAAATCGCGCGCGCGTATGCGACGCCGCAAGACTTTCGACACGATGCTCGGCCGCGCCGTCCTGCAGGCGTTGGCGGTGATTGCCTTCTTCGTGCTGTGGGAGCTTGGCGTTCGGCTCGGCCTCGTATCGGCATTCCTGGTCGGCTCGCCGCTTGGCATTTTCCAGAACGCCTTCCGCATGCTCGCCAGCGGAGACCTGATTTCCGATACCTGGACCACGCTGTTCGAAGCGCTGCTCGGCTTCGTGATCGGGACGATCGTCGGCTCCCTGCTAGGGCTGGCGCTGTGGTACTCCGTGTTCGTTGCCCGCCTGGTGGAGCCCTTCATCGTCGCCATCAACAGCGTGCCCAAGATCGCGTTGGCTCCGATCGTGGTGCTGTGGTTTGGAACCGGGCTCGTCTCGAAGGTCGCCTTGTCGGTGTCGCTGACCGCCATCGTCGCGCTGATCGCGGCCTATCAGGCCGCCAAGGATGCCGATCCCGACCTGCAGTCCCTGCTGATCTCGATGGGCGCCGACAAGCACCAGGTGTTTTTCAAGGCGGTGGCGCCGTCAACGTTGCCTTCCATCATCGCGACCTTCCGCATCAATATCGGCTTCGGCTTGGTCGGGGCCGTCGTTGGGGAATTCATCTCATCCCAGCGCGGGCTCGGTCACCTGATCTACACGGCTTCCAGCCTCTACGACCTCAACACGGTGTGGGTCGGCCTGTTCACGCTGATGATCGTGGGCTTTCTCCTTTACTACGTCATCGACATGATCGAGCGCACCAGCCTGCCGTGGAAGCAGGCCAGTGCGACGCAGCAGGTTCAGGTTTGATTTCCATGAGAAACGAACGGAGTATTTCGATGTCATTGCTGACGCGTGCCGCCAAGGCGGCTGCGCTGATCTCGCTGCTGCTTGCTTCGCCGGCACTCGCCGAGAACAAGAAGGTGACGCTGAGCCAGGCGTTCCAGTCGATGCTATACTTGCCGCTCTATGTCGCGATCGACGAAGGTTTCTTCACCCAGCAGGGCCTGGATCTGACCAAGGAGACCGCCGGCGCGCCGACCGTGGCGTTGTCCGCCGTGATCTCCGGCAGCGCGCAATTCTCGATCCACGGGCCGGAATGGACCGCGATCGCAGCCTCCAAGGGAGCGCCGGTCGGCATCATCGCCAACGTCGTCAACGGCGCCGCCGTGTGGATCGCGACCGCGCCGGATTTCAAGTTCGATGGCATCAAGGACGTCAAGGGCCAGAAGGTCGTCACCGGGTTGATGCCGACCACCTCGACCTCGCTCTTCATGAAGCTGTTGAAGGAGAACGGCATGGATCCCAAGACCGACGTCGACCTGATCCAGGTCGCGATCGGCAGCGAACCCGGGCCGTTCGTCGCCAAGCAGGCCAATGTGGCCGTGATGTATGAGCCGGGGCTGGACCAGGCGGTCGCGAAAGGCATGAAGGTGGTGTTCGGCTTTCCCAAAGCCTATGGCGCCTACGCCTTCTCGGCGGTGACTGCGCGCAACGACGTCGATCCCGATACGGCGCAGCGCGTCGTCAATGCGATGGAAATGGCGATGCGCTTCATGGCCAAGAACGAGGCTAAGACGGTTGAGATCGCCAAGAAGGAATTTCCGTCGCTCGAGCCGGCGGTGGTGGAAGCCGCGGTCAAGCGCATGTTGGCGGACGGCGTCTATCCGCCGAGTGTCGATATCACGCCGGACGCGCTGAAGGTCGCGATGGATACCCAGATTGCGCTCGGCAATCTGGCCAATCAGCCTGACTATAAGAGCTTTGTGGTGCGGAAGTACATCGAGCCCGCTCTGTCGATGAAGTAAGTAGCCTTTCTTGGCTGCGCGTCTCGGGATGCGTTATGCTGCGCTGTCTCGAATGTCCGTGGGAAATTGCCATGACCGAACAACGCGCCTTGCCTGCCCCGAAAGCCGGCGCAGGCGTCCTTGATCTGTTGCGTCAGTTCAGAGCCGATCCATCCGCGTCAGAGACCTATGCGGCCGATTGCCTGGCGCGGACAAAGCTGATCGAGCCGCGCCTGAAGGCGTTCGAATATCTGGCGAGGGACGTTGCGCCGCATCGTGGGCCGCTGGCCGGCATTCCGGTTGCGATCAAGGATATCATTGCCACGCACGACATGCCGACCACCAATGGCTCGCCGATCTACCGGGACCACGTTCCCGCGGCGGACGCCTGGGTGGTCGAGCGTTTGCGCAATCTCGGCGCGACGATCTTCGGCAAGACGGTTTCGACCGAATTCGCCTGGCGCCATCCGGGTCCCACGGTGAACCCCTGGAATGTCGCGCACACGCCGGGCGGCTCCTCGTCCGGCTCGGCGGCGGCAGTGGCGGCCGGCCTCGTGCCGCTGGCGCTGGGCTCGCAGACGCTCGGCTCGGTGATCCGTCCCGCCGCCTTCAATGGCGTGGTCGGCTTCAAGCCGAGCTTCGGTGCGATTCCGCGCGTCGGTGTGCACCCCTTGAGCCCGTCGCTCGATCATGTCGGTTTCTTCGCGCGCAGGGTCGATGACGTCGCGCTCGCACTTTCGTTGCTCGCCGGCACGAACGATGGCGACATTCACGGTCGGCCGCTGCCGTCCTTCGAAATCGATATCGACGAGGGCGTCATCGCGATGGACAAGCCGCGGCTCGCCATTGTGCGCTTCGCCAAATGGGAGCGCGCCGAGCCGGAGCAGCAGGCGCTGTTCGGCGCGGTCATCGACAAGCTGCGTAGCGCGGGCGCCGTGCTGGAGGTGCTCGAACTGTCCGCCCTCGACGCCGTGAATTGGACCGCGATCAACACCATCATGCTGAGCGAGGCCACGGTCATCTTTTCGGATCTGATCGCGCGTTATCCCGATCGCGTCAGCGACGTCTTGAAATCCCATGTCGAGTCCGGGAAAGGGAAATCCGCGATGGACTACCTGATCGCGAAAGCAGTCCAGGAGGAGCGGCGCGCGGCGTTGGACACCGAGTTGGAGGGCTTCGATGCCGTGTTGACGCTGCCCGCTTTCGGCGAGGCCCCGCAGGGCCTGCATTGGACCGGCGATGCCGAATATTGCGCCCCCTGGACCTTCCTTGGTGCGCCGGCCGTGTCGCTGCCCGCCGGCTTCGGCCGGAACGGCCTGCCGCTTGGCATTCAGATCGCCGGCCGTTACCGCGAGGATGTCCGTGTCCTTCGCGCTGCAAAATGGGTCGAATCAGCCCTCGCCTTCGATCCGGGCCTGCCGCCGATCCTGGATTAGCGCAGCAGCCCCTGCGACAAACCCCATTGGCTGCGGCAGGGCCGGCGCGCTAAAACGCCATAATGACCGTAACCGACATCGCGAGCAGGACCTACAATCACAATTGGCGCCTCGACCCGATCGTGCGCAGCCTGCTCGATACCGATTTTTACAAGTTGTTGATGATGCAGATGATTCGGGAGTTCTACCCGAATCAGAAGGTGACCTTTTCCGTCATCAACCGCACCAAGCGGGTGCGGCTTGCCGACATCGTCGACGAGGGTGAGCTGCGCGCCCAGCTCGACCACGCCCGCACCATCCGGTTCACCAAGAAAGAGCTGATCTGGCTTGCCGGTAACACGTTCTACGGCAAGACCCACATGTTCGCGCCGGATTTCATCGCCTGGCTCGGGAGCTTCCGGCTGCCCGAATATGAGCTGCGCAAGGCGGAAGGCCAATACGAGCTGCATTTCCACGGCCCCTGGACCCACACCACGATGTGGGAGATCCCGGCGCTGGCGATCCTCAACGAGCTGCGGTCGCGGCAGGCGATGAAAGGGCAGGGGCGTTTCGCGCTTGATGTGCTGTTCGCGCGCGCCAAGGCGAAGCTGTGGACCAAGGTCGAGCGGCTGCGAAAAATCGAGGGCTTGCGGCTGTCCGATTTCGGTACTCGCCGCCGCCATGGCTTCCTGTGGCAGCGCTGGTGTGTCGAGGCCGTCAAGGAAGGTCTGGGCTCCTCCTTCACCGGCACCTCGAACGTTCTGCTCGCCATGGACAACGACCTCGAGGCGATCGGGACCAATGCGCACGAGCTGCCCATGGTCGCGGCGGCACTTGCGAAAGACGATGAGGAGCTGCGCTTTGCGCCCTATCGCATTCTCGATCAATGGCGGCAGACCTATGCCGGCAATCTCCTGATCGCGCTGCCCGACGCGTTCGGCAGCAAGGCTTTCATGCGCGACGCGCCGGATTGGGTCGCCGATTGGACCGGTTTCCGTCCCGATAGCGCGCCGCCGATCGAAGCCGGCGAGGAGATCATCGCCTGGTGGAAGGCGAAAGGCCGCGATCCCAGGCAAAAGCTGCTGGTGTTCTCGGATGCCATGGACGTCGAATCGATCGAAGCGATCCACCAGCGCTTTGCCGATCGGGTTCGGCTCTCCTTCGGCTGGGGCACCAACCTCACCAATGATTTTGTCGGCTGTTCGCCGGACGGCTCGGTCGATCTCGATCCGATCTCGCTGGTCTGCAAGGTCACGTCCGTTGACGGCCGGCCCGCCGTCAAACTCTCCGACAATCCGGAGAAGGCGACCGGCGATCCTGCCGAGATCGCCCGTTACCTGCGCGTGTTCGGCGATGCCGGCCGGGTCCGCATGCCGGTCTACGTATAGGTCGCGATAGCTCGGTGTGATTGCGCCAAGGCTGCATCATCCAACAATGTCACCGGACTTTGGATGTGGGCCGGCGCATGCGCGTTCGCTCACGCGATGGATGTATATGGTACAGGAGCTGTCGCGGTTTCATCGGCCCGCACGCCACGTGAAGGTCGCCGGGGATGCTTTCCGGTAGGCATGTCCGATGTCGCCCGATCGGCGGGCGATCCTCGCCATCAGCAAGGGCGGATCAGGAGGACGGCGGCTTCGCCAAGGCTCTTAAGGCCCGGAGAGGCACTGAGCGGACGTTTTTGATGGATAAAGCGCGATGGATCGCAGCGGGCTTTGGAGCGGGCGAAGGGGTTCGAACCCTCGACCCCGACCTTGGCAAGGTCGTGCTCTACCACTGAGCTACACCCGCATCCGTAATGTTGCGCCCAGTCGCGGCGGCAACGGGGAGACCTATGCCAAATGCCGCCGCGGAATGCAACAGGTCTGCGACACCTTTCGTCACCGTTTGGCGAAGGTCCCTGGCGCAAAATGGCCGAAAACAGTCGGAAAAGCCCGCTCCCGGCGGTATGAACGGGAACCGGTTGAAATTTCGCGGGTGACCGCCACTTAAAACAGACGAAACCGTGTATTGAGGCGCCGCGGCAGGCCGGTCTGGCCTGCGGCCATTCAGCATTTCAGACGAGGACCCCGTGACGATTGTAGAGCAGGGCGGCGCGACGCCGCAGGTGCCGGATCTGATCAAGGAGACCACCACTCAGACCTTCGTGAAGGATGTCATCGAGGAGTCGAAACGGCAGCCCGTGCTGATCGACTTCTGGGCGCCATGGTGCGGTCCCTGTCGGCAGCTGACCCCGATCCTTGAAAAGGCTGTCCGCGCCGCCAAGGGCAAGGTCAAGCTGGTCAAGATGAATATCGATGAGCATCCGGCGATCCCGGGGCAGATGGGCATTCAGTCGATCCCGGCCGTGATCGCGTTTGTCGGCGGCCGCCCGGCTGACGGATTCATGGGTGCCCTCCCCGAAGGCCAGGTCGCCGCCTTCATCGAGAAGCTCACCAAGGATGTGCCGGGAATCGGCGAACCCGATATTGCCGAGATCATCAAGGAAGCGGAGGCGGTTCTTGCCGAGGGCGATGCGGCTGCCGCGGCGCAAATCTATGCCGAAGCCTTGTCGGTCGATTCGACCAATATTCAGGCGCTGGCCGGATTGGCCAAGTGCTACGTCCAGACCGGAGCGATCGAGCAGGCCAAGCAGACGCTGGCGATGGTGCCGGAGTCCAAGCGCAACGATGCTGCAGTCTCCGCCGTGCAGGCGGCGATCGATCTGGCTGAGCAGGCCCAGTCGCTAGGGCCGATCGGCGAGCTCGAACAGAAGGTTGCTGCTGATCCGCTCGACCATCAGGCCCGCTTCGACCTCGCGACCGCGTTGAATGCCGCAGGCAAGCGCAAGGAAGCCACGGACCAGCTGCTCGAAATCGTCAAGCGCGACCGCAAATGGAACGATGACGGTGCGCGCAAGCAGCTGGTACAGTTCTTCGAGGCCTGGGGCGGTGCGGATGAGGCCACGGTCGAGGGCCGCAAGCGGCTGTCGACCATCCTGTTTTCGTAACGAAGGCGCAGCCGACCACACGGGGCAGCCCATGCCGATCAATGCGGAATATCGCGGTCCCGCCGAGCTGCCGGAAGTCATTCCCGTATTCCCGCTCGCCGGCGCGCTGCTGTTGCCGCGCGGCCAGATGCCGCTCAACATTTTCGAGCGACGGTATCTCGCCATGGTCGACGATGCGTTCCGCGACGGCCATCGCTTGATCGGCATGATCCAGCCGGACGTGACCCATTCGTCGAACGAAGCGGTGCCGGTGCTGTTCCAGGTCGGCTGCGTCGGTCGCATCACGCAAATGGCGGAAACCGGAGATGGCCGCTATATCCTCGAGCTCACCGGCGTCTCGCGCTTCAAGGTGGTCGAGGAAATGACCGTGCTGACGCCATACCGCCAATGCAAGGTGGACTACTTCCCATTCATCGATGATTTCACCGCGCGCAAGGGCGAGGACGAGGTCGACCGCGAGGCGCTGCTTTCGGTACTGACCGACTTCCTGAAGGCGAACAATCTCAAGGCTGATTGGGAAGGAATCGAAGCGGCGCCGAACGAGGCGCTGGTGAATGCGCTGGCGATGATGTCGCCCTACGGACCGGCGGAGAAGCAGGCGATGCTGGAAGCGCCCGACCTTAAGACGCGCGCCGAGATCCTGATCGCCGTCACCGAGATGGACCTCGCCAAGAAGCGAACCTCAGGCGATCCGCCGCTGCAGTGATCATTCCGCCGCTACGACAGGCGCAGACGGAAGCGGAGCCGTCAGCCGCATCAGTATGAACGTCAGGACGATCACGCCGAGATAGACCGCGAGCTGCATCGCAGTCGGCTGATCGGTGTAGCCGATCAAGGTGTGCAAGGTCCGGCCAAGCGGGCTGTCCTCGGACAGAACCGAACTCGAATCCCACACGACCTGGTCGAGGCTCGTCAGCCAGCTGGCCCGTGCCAGGAAGGCGACCGCCTGCGCGGCCATGCCGGCGGCAAGCAGAGTGATCAGCACCGTCGTGGTGGCGAACAGCGCGCGCGGCGGAATCCGCATCAAGCCGAGATAGGTCGCAAGACACACGGCAACGCCCAGTCCCAAGCCGAGCACGCCACCGCCGAGTAGCGCCAACCCGGAATTGTCTCCGGACGCCGCGACACCATAGAGGAACAGAACGACCTCGCTGCCTTCGCGCAGCACGGCCACCGCGACCACCACCGCGAGCGCGAGCAGCGACTTGGATCCCTCTGCAACCGCCTGTCCGACCGCACGCAGGTCGTTGGCCATCTCGCGGCCGTGGCGCGCCATCCAGACATTGTGCCAGATCAGCATGACGACTGCGGTCGACAGGATGGCTGCGTTGAACAATTCCTGCCCCATGCCCTCGAACAGCTGCGACAGGGCACCTGCAAAAGCGGCCACGGTGCAGGCGCCCGCGAGGCCGGCAAGGAGGCCGCCGCCGATCCAGCGCAGCCGGTGCGGTACGGCGCTCGTTACTGCCAGCACGATGCCGACGATCAATCCGGCCTCGAACACTTCGCGGAAGACGATGATCAGCGCGGCGAGCATCTTCGTTTCCTATTGGACGTTGACCGTGCCGCGGGCCTTCTCGTTGAACTCGTCGAAGAACTCGTAGCGGCCGGGCTTCATGGCGCGCACCTTGAGGATGGCCTCGCTCTTGGCCGCGATCACCTTCTCGACCTTCAGCGTCTTGCTCTCGAACTCCATCGCCTTGGCTTCCATGTTCTTAACGCGGATCATGAACGGTTTGTCGGCCGGCGCCGCAGCTTCCTTTGGCTCGAACTGCCCGTTGGCATAGGTGAGCCGAATTTCCGTGTCCGCGGCATGGGCAGATGCGAGCGTCAGGACAGCGCTCCAGGCCGCAACAGCGAAGGCAAGTTTCCGCAAGCTCACAGTCGACATCGATCAAGCTCTCCCCTTCTCGAGCCGAGAACATGGTGCGTCGCGCAGGTTAGCCTAGCGCTTCCGCCGCCTCGGCCTCGCAGTTGCAGCTAACAACGAGGTCTCCGGGGCGCAATAAGACTTGTTCCAAACTGGAGCGATTCCATTCGGTGGGAAGCCCTGCTGCACCGTCGGCGATTGTCCATCAATAGCCGGCAGCAGCGAGAACAACGACGCCGGCAAGTGCGATCCAGCCGAAGTGTCGGCCGCGCGTGGCAAGTGCGTTGCCAAATGCGGCAAGGGCGAACACGATGGCCAGCGTGACGACGATCCAGTGGCGTGCCGTATCCGAGGCCATCGTTGGTGCCGTGACAAGCAGCACTCCGCCGCCGATCCAGGCCACCGTGCTCGCCTGCCAGACCACGCGAAGCAAGATGCGCAAGCGCTCCGGCGTGATCGTGAGGCGAGGGAAGACTCTGGTCTCGCCGAGGACGCCGTGGATCAATGCAGCGAGAATCGCGCCGACCCCGGCACATTGCAGCATCACATCCCGCATCGCTTCTCTCCGGTAGCCTCTGACCATACAATGGTGTATGGAGGGTGCCCGAACGAGGTGGTGCATGTCAATACAGTGGTGTATGGAGGGCGGATGACCGATCAGTTGTCCGCCCGGGATTGGCTCGATCAGGGCCTGAAAGTCCTGACCGCCAAAGGATTCATGGCGCTCAAGGCCGAGCCGCTGGCCAAAGCGCTCGGGGTGTCGCGGGGCAGCTTCTATTGGCATTTCGTCGATGTCGGCGCCTTCCGCGCCGAGCTCTTGAACTACTGGCGCGAGATCGCGGCCGAGCGGATCATCCTTGGCGTCGAGGCGAGCGTCACCGACGAGCCTCTCATCGCGGTGCTGCTGCGCCGCACGTTCTCGACCAGGCCGGCGCTGGAGCGGGCGGTGCGAAGCTGGGCCGCCTCCGACGCGCTTGCCCTTAATGCGGTCCAAGCGATCGACCGACGCCGCCTCGACTATGTCACGAGCCTGCTCGTTTCGGAGGGCCTCGCGCCCGAACTCGCGCAGACGCGGGCGCAGATCCTGTATTGGGCGTTTCTCGGCTTCGCGCTTGCGGACCAGCGGATCCCGAAGGCGCGGCACGATGCGATCGTCGCGGAGCTGATTCGCGTCGCGCTCGCCGGGCGGTGAAAGACGACAGCAGCCTGGGGCATGTGCTAGACATGTCGCAACACCAGCCTGAAGAGATTCTCCGCATGACACCGTCAGAGCGCCCCGAGACCACGGTCGATCCCAAGCTTCTGGAGATCCTGGTGTGCCCGATGACCAAGGGGCCGCTGGAATACGATGCGGCCAAGCAGGAGCTGATTTCGCGATCCGCCAAGCTCGCTTATCCGATCCGGGACGGTATTCCGATCATGCTGCCCGAAGAAGCGCGGAAGATCGACTGACCATGCGGCTTCGGGCCTGCCTCCCGGTGTTCGCGCTGCTCCTGGCCGCGACGCTGACGTCCATCGCCCGCGCCGAGGAGAGCAATGTCCGGGTCGGCGCGCTGGACGCGGTGCTGACGACGCCGGCCGGCGTCGAGCGGCCCCCGGTCGCGCTTTTGATCGCAGGCTCCGGTTCGACCGATCGCGACGGCAACGGTCCGCAGCTCAAGCCCGCGACGCTGAAGAAGCTCGCCGAGCAACTGGCTGCGCGCGGCATCGCCAGCCTGCGCTACGACAAGCGCGGGGCGCGGGGCTGGAAACGGGAGTTCGGCAGGCCGGAGGATTTCCGCTTCAAGGATTATGTCGACGACGCGGCGTCGCTGGTGGCGTTCCTGCGCGGTAAGTTTGCCCGCGTCGTGCTGGTCGGCCACAGCGAGGGCGGCCTGGTCGCGATCCTGACCGCACGCCGCGCGCCGGTCGACCGGCTGGTGCTGCTGGCGACGACGGCGCGGCGGCAGGGCGACCTCCTCAAGGCGCAGCTGGAGAGAAAGCTGCCGCCCGACAAGTTCGCCGAGGCCGCGAAAGCGATCGACAGCATCATGGCCGGCCAGGTCGTCGATCCGCCGCCCACGGCGCTGCCGATTCCCCCCGCCATGCAGCCCAGCATCGCGTCCGCGTTCACCGAGGATCCGATCGATCCGTTGAAGCAGATCATCATGCCCACGCTGATTGTCGGCGGTGGCCGCGATCTGCAGCTCGCGCGGGTCGACCTGCTGGCGCTCTCGGCCGCCGCTCCGGCCGCTAAGACGCTGTGGCTGCCCGATATGAACCATGTGCTGGTCGACGTCACGGACGACGATGCCAATCTGAAATCCTATGGCGATCCCGATCTTCCGCTCGACCCAGACATGTTGGACGCCGTTGCCGCCTTCATCAGCGGTGCCGAGGCACGCTGAACCTCACAGCGCCTCGCCCTTCAGAAGCCGCGGAATCTCGCCGGTCAGCCCCGCGGCCTGACGGATGAACAGCTCCTTCAAGGGCGGGGTGCGGTCGACCAGGCCAAGCCCGATGTCGCGCACGGTACGCAGCAGTGTCGATTTGTTGGAGAACAGGAAGTTGAGCGAGTTGGTGGCAAGCCCCATCGCCATCGTGTCGAAGCGCCGCCAGCGCTGGTAGCGCTCGAGCACGTCGATCTGGCCCGGATCGGCCCCGAGCCTGGCGGCATCGACCACGACTTCGGCGAGCGCTGCGACATCCTTCAGCCCCATATTGAGACCCTGGCCCGCGATCGGATGGATCACATGGGCGGCGTCGCCGACCAGGGCGAGCCGCGGGGCGATGAAGGAGCGCGCCACGAAATAGGACAGCGGAAAGGCCCGCGGCTGATCCAGCACCTTGAGTTCGCCGAGATGCAGGCCGGCGCGCTTTTCCAGCTCGGCATGGAATTCATCCGCGCTCAGGGCGACAAGGCGTTGCGCCTCCGCGCGGGTCTCGGTCCACACCAGCGAGGAGCGCTTGCCGGTAAGCGGCAGAATCGCAAACGGCCCGGGGGGCAGGAAATGCTCTTCGGCGCGCCCCTCGTGATCGCGTTCATGGCCGACGGTGACGACGATGCCGGATTGGTTGTAGTCCCAGCCATGGGTGACGATGCCGGCGCGCTCGCGCAGCTTTGAGCGGGCGCCGTCGGCGGCGACCAGGAGGCCGGCCGCGATACGGCTGCCATCGGCGAGCGTCACCTCGATGCCGTCGGCCTGGGTCGCAAAATTCGTCACCGCGGTCGGCTTCAGCACGATGCCCGCAGCTTCCGCATGGGCCACCAGGGCGTCGATCAGATGCCGGTTCTCGACCATATGGGCGAAGGGTTCGCCGGGTTCGACCTGGCCGGCAAAGGTCAGGAAGGCGGGCCGGGTGGCGTCCTCGAGCCTGGAATCGGTAATCACCATGTCCAGGATCGGCTGTGCCTGCTCGGCCACATCGGCCCAGACCCCGATCGCGTCGAACAGCTTCCGACAGGCCGCCACGATGGCGCTGGCGCGGGGATCGCGGCTCGGCCGCGCCCCCAGTGCCGGGTCGGCCACGATCACCGGGACGTCCGGCCCGAGGCCCTGCCGCAGCGCCAAGGCCAGCGCCAAACCGGCAAAGGCGCCGCCGCCGATCACGATGCTCCGCTGTGTCATGCCAACCCGCTTACCCTTATGCTCTTGCGGCGGGAGTATAGCTGGGCGAAACAGGGCGGTGAACCATGCCGTCGCCAATTGTCGCGACCGATTGGTCTGACCAAGCGAAGGCTTAACCCATGTCCAAGGGCCTGATCGACCTGATCTCGATCCTCGACCTCGAGCCGATCGAGGTGAACCTGTTTCGCGGCAACAGCCCGAAGACGAGCTGGCAGCGCGTGTTCGGCGGCCAGGTCATCGGCCAGGCGATGATGGCTGCCTGCCGCACGGTCGAAGGACGGCTGCCGCATTCGCTGCATTGCTATTTCATCCTGCCGGGCGATCCGCAGGTGCCGATCATCTACCAGGTCGAGCGGCTGCGCGACGGCAAGAGCTATGCGACCCGGCGCGTCACCGCGATCCAGCACGGCAACGCGATCTTCTCGGTCATGGTGTCGTTCCACACCGACGAGGAGAGCGCGTTCGACCATCAGGACAAGATGCCGGATGTGCCGCCGCCGGAAAAACTGACTGCCGAAGAAGTCTCCAAGCAGCCGATGTTCCGGGAGATGCCGGACTTCATCCGCCGCTACTACGAATCCGATCGTCCGATCGAACTGCGTCCGGTCGAGCTCGGCCGTTATTTCGGCCAGAAGATCGATGACGGCCGCATCCATGTCTGGATCAGGACTGCGGCCAAGCTGCCGGACGACCCGGCGCTGCATATGTGCGCGCTCGCCTATGCCTCGGACTTCTCGCTGCTCGACGCGGTCATGGCGCGCTACGGCCGCACGCTGTTCGACAAGCGGATGATGCCGGCGAGCCTCGATCACGCGATGTGGTTTCACCGGCCGTTCCGCGCCGACGAATGGCTGCTCTATTCGCAGGATTCGCCGAGCGCGCAAGCCGGCCGCGGCCTGACGCGCGGCCTGATCTTCAAGCCCGACGGCACGCTCGTCGCCTCTGTGGCGCAGGAAGGCTCGGTGCGCGAGCGCAGGTCGCCCACTTAGTGCCCTGAGGCGGGTATCGAAGCGCGCGACACCAGGGCGAACTGTGACACATACCATTGGGTGTACCAGCGCAGCACCCATGGGATCGGGATGATCAGCACGCAGCCGATGGCGAACAACACCGTCCGCCACAGCATCTCGAGCCCGCTCGCGGTGAAGATGATCTCGCGCCGGGTGCCCTGGATGTTGCGACAGATCCAGCGCATCCAGGCCGTGATGACCCAGGCCCAGCCGATGATCGTGATTGCGGAGATGATCATCAGCACATGCCAGCCGACATAGGTGAGCACGCTGCCTTCGAAGCGTCCGATAGGTTGGCCATCGACGATGATATTGCTGACCATCCAACGGACCACCAGCCAGGACAGCAAAACCTGGGCGACCATGACGAGCAATTCCACGACGGGCCTGTTGCTCGGGCCGACATAGATCAGCACGCCCATGCCGATGAAGACATACCAGATGTCGAGCGGCTGGCCTGTGAAGCCCAGCGCGGAGCGGCTCGGCGCTCGGATCCGTTCGATCACGTAACGATAGAAGTAGGTTGCGGTCCACGGCGCCGGAATGACGAAAGCCGTGCCGATCACGAACAGCAGCGCGCGGCCGAGAAACGGCCAGAGTTCGAGCTCGGCCGATAGCGGTCCCTCGGCAATCCCGGCCGCGCCGGAGCTCGGGACCGATCCTGCGGGATGGTCGGCGATGTCGGAGACCAATCCTGGGATATGATCGGCCCTCTCCCAGCCTGCCATGCCCTCGGTCCAGACCAGCGTGTCGGCCGTGACGACGCCCTTGGCGACGAGGTCGCGGAGTGCGCTTTCGGACACCGGACCCTGCTGCTGGCCTTGTAACGCATAATACCAGGGACGATTCGACATCTTGCATCCTCAAGGAGGGGGAGCCGGCGCGGCGGCGCGTCCTCCCCATCTGTCGGCCGTCGGGGCTTTCCGTTCAGTGAACAGCAGCGATGCCGGACGTTTTTTGCTTAACCCTGCGGAATTTTTGTGCCATGTGCCTATCAACCAGCCAGCCGAGGGGACCATGCTCTGCCTCAGAACCAGGCTGCCTGATCTTGAGGGACCCAAGGCATCGCCATGAAGCTCGTTGTCGCGATCATCAAACCTTTCAAGCTTGACGAGGTGCGGCAGGGCCTCACCGCCATCGGGGTCCACGGCATGACCGTCACCGAGGTGAAGGGCTACGGCCGGCAGAAGGGCCACACCGAAATCTACCGCGGCGCCGAATATGTCGTGAACTTCCTGCCCAAGCTGCGGATCGAGATCGCGGTCGCCTCCGACGTCGCGGACAAGGCGGTCGAGGTCATCACGACGAGCGCGCGCACGGGGCAGATCGGTGACGGCAAGATCTTCGTGACGCCGATCGATCATGCCCGCCGCATCCGGACCGGCGAGACCGACGCCGACGCGCTGTAGGCCGCAACCACTTGCTCGCGCGCGGCAGCGCAGCCGCGCCTTCGCGTTCATCTCGATATGCTGAGGACTGTCATGGGGGCATTCTCGTCTCGCGTTATCCGCGTGCTTGCGGCGACCGCGCTCGCTGCCATCGTAAGCGCATCGCCCGCCTTGGCCGCAGCGCCCGGGATCGACGCGGCCGACACCGCCTGGATGATCGTTGCGACCGCGCTGGTGCTGATGATGACGACGCCGGGCCTCGCCTTGTTCTATTCCGGCATGGTCCGGAAGAAGAACGTGCTCGCGACCATGGCGCAGAGCCTCGCGGCGGTGATGGTCATCTCGATCCTCTGGGTCGCGTTCGGCTACTCGCTGGCCTTCGTCGGCGACGGTCCCTGGCTCGGCTCGCTCAACCGCGCCTTCCTGGCGGGGCTGACCCTCGACAGCGTGCATCCCGCGGCCAAGACCATCCCGGAATCGCTGTTCATGCTTTACCAGATGACCTTTGCGATCATCACGGTCGCGCTGGTGGCGGGCTCGGTGGCGGACCGCATGCGCTTCTCGGCCTATCTGGTGTTCTCCATCGGCTGGTTCATCCTGGTCTATGTGCCGCTCGCGCATTGGATCTGGGGCGGCGGTTTTCTCGCCAGCATGGGCGTGATCGATTTCGCCGGCGGGCTCGTCGTCCACCTCTCGGCCGGCACCGGCGGGCTGGTCGCAGCTTTGGTGATGGGCCAGCGACAGGGCTATGGTGCCGAGAATCTGGCGCCGTTCGACCTGTCGCTTGCGGTGATCGGCACCGGCCTGCTGTGGGTCGGCTGGTTCGGCTTCAACGGCGGCTCGGCGCTCGCCGCCAACTCGCATGCCGTGATGGCGATCCTGGCGACGCATCTCGCGGCCTGCGCGGGCGCGATCACCTGGGGCGCGATCGAATGGTCGGCCCGGCGCAAGCCGTCCGTGCTCGGCATGATCTCGGGCGCGGTCGCGGGCCTCGGCACCATCACGCCGGCCTCGGGCTTCGTCGCGCCCTGGCATGGCATCGTCATCGGCGTGATCGCCGGCGCGGTGTGTTACTGGGCCTGCACCTCGCTGAAGCACCGGTTCAAATACGACGATTCGCTCGACGTGTTCGGGGTCCACGGCATCGGGGGGCTGACGGGAACCCTGCTGGCTGGCGTGTTTGCGACAGCCTCGATCGGCGGCACGGCGGGGCTGCTCGAGGGCCATCCCCGGCAGCTCCTGGTCCAGCTCTATGGCGTCGCCGTCACCCTGGTCTGGTCGGCCGGCGTCAGCTACGGCCTGCTGAAGCTCGTCAGCGCCATCGTGCCGCTGCGGGTGTCCCGTTCCCAGGAACTCGAAGGCCTCGATATTTCGCAGCACGGCGAAGCGCTGCAGTAATCGGCGCCATTTGATCTCATAGCAGCCGGCGAATGTTGCCCTTTGCGTGGGCAGTTCGTCCGGAGGTTGCCTGTCTGCGCAAAAATCGCGCATAATTGCCCATTGTTTAGGCGCGACCGAATAGCGCAGGTCAGGGCTATCCGGCCAAAGGCGGAAAAGGTCCGCATTCATAGTTCGTTAGGCGTCGTTGCCCGTCTGGCACGGCATTTGATTCTAGGCCTCCCGGCTGTGCCCGCGTTGTGAAGATTTCTCCGCGCTGGGGACCTCAGTCGCAAAGAAGTGCTCGGTAACGTCCGTGCCGGGCCCAAGCGGGGATAGGACTCATGAAAATTGTTATGGCGATCATTAAGCCATTCAAGCTGGAAGAAGTCCGTGATGCCCTGACCGCCATTGGCGTTCATGGTCTCACTGTGACGGAAGTCAAAGGTTATGGCCGGCAGAAGGGCCATACGGAAATCTACCGCGGCGCTGAGTATGCGGTGAGCTTCCTGCCAAAGATCAAAATCGAAGTCGCGATCCCGGCCGACCAGGTCGACAAGACCATCGACGCCATCAGCTCGGCGGCGAAAACCGGACAGATCGGCGACGGCAAGATCTTCGTCATCAATCTCGACCACGCCGTGCGCATCCGCACCGGCGAGGCTGATGCCGCGGCCCTTTGATTTCCCGCTCAAATTGAAACACTTACGGAGTAGAAGAAAATGACGTTTAAGCGTCCAACCAGCGCGGGATGGATAACGCTCGCCATCGCAGGGCTCTGCGTTGCAGGATTTGCGGATCTGGCGTTCGCCGAAGACGCACCTGCCGCAGCCGCTGCAGCCGCCCCCGTTCCCAACAAGGGCGACGTCGCCTGGATGCTCGTGTCCAGCGCGCTCGTTCTGATGATGTCGGTGCCCGGTCTCGCCCTGTTCTACGGCGGCCTGGTCCGCACCAAGAACATGGCCTCGGTCCTGACCCAGGTGTTCGCGATCGTCGCCATGGTCGGCGTGATCTGGACACTGTACGGCTACTCGATGGCCTTCAGCGACGGCGGCAGCATGACCTCGTGGGTCGGCGGTTTCTCCAAGGCCTTCATGCACGGCATCGACGCCAACTCGACGGCGGCGACCTTCTCGAACGGCGTGGTGATCCCCGAACTCGCTTATTTCGTGTTCCAGATGACCTTCGCCATGATCACCCCGGCCCTGATCGTCGGCGCCTTCGCCGAGCGCATCAAGTTCTCGTCGGTGATGCTGTTCATCCTGCTCTGGGTGACTTTCATCTACTTCCCGATCGCGCACTGGGTCTGGTACGTCCCGGCGCCGGATGACATCGCCGCTGCGGCCAAGGCGCTCGCTGCGGCGACTGACGCGGCCGCCAAGACTGCCGCTCAGGCCAAGCTCGATGAAGTCAACGCCAACGCCGGTTGGCTCTTCCAGGCTGGCGCCCTCGACTTCGCGGGCGGCACCGTGGTGCACATCAATGCCGGCATTGCGGGCCTCGTCGGCGCGCTCGTGATCGGCAAGCGCACCGGCTACGGCAAGGACCTGATGGCTCCGCACTCGCTGACCATGACCATGATCGGCGCCTCGCTGCTGTGGGTCGGCTGGTTCGGCTTCAACGCCGGCTCCAACCTCGAAGCCAACGGCACCACCGCGCTCGCCTTCGTCAACACCATGGTCGCGACCGCCGGTGCGGCGCTGTCCTGGCTGCTGTGCGAATGGGCCGTGAAGGGCAAGCCCTCGCTGCTCGGCATCTGCTCGGGTGCGGTCGCCGGCCTCGTCGCCGTCACCCCGGCGTCCGGCTATGCCGGCCCGGTCGGTGCGCTGGTGCTCGGCCTCATCGTCTCGCCGGTCTGCCTGTTCTTCGTCTCCACCGTGAAGAACGCGCTCGGCTATGACGACGCACTCGACGTGTTCGGCGTGCACTGCGTCGGCGGCATCATCGGCGCGCTCGGCACCGGCATCCTGGTCAACCCCGCGCTGGGTGGCGTCGGCATCACCGACTACACCAACATCACCGGCAACAACGCCGGCACCTACGACTTCGCCACGCAGATGCTGGCGCAGGGCAAGGCGGTGCTGGCGACGCTGGTGTGGTCGGGCGTCGGTTCGGCGATCCTCTACAAGGTCGTCGACGTGATCATCGGCCTGCGTCCCACCGTGGAGCAGGAGCGCGAGGGTCTCGACATCACCGATCACGGCGAGCGGGCCTACAACTACTGAGTTCTCCCGGGGCTCGGTCCCAAGACACCTCCCGAGGGACCGGGCCAAAACTTCGGTTCGGGCAGATACCCGGCAATGCCCTGACCGTTGAGGGGCTCCAGCGCAAGCTGGGGCCCCTTTCTTTTTTGAGTCGAAGGGCTGATGTGATGGCGACGGATCTCCTGTCTCCCCCGCTGTCATCGCCCGGCTTGACCGGGCGATCCAGTACTCACTGTCGGTCGCGATCGACCGAGAAGCCGCGGCGTACTGGATGCCCCGCCTTCGCGGGGCATGACAGCTGGATATGCGGAAACGTCCTCGCGACACGATGCGTCCGAGCTGTGCTGAATTCGTCACCCTCCAATCATGAGGGCGCAGGGAAGGCCGGGCGCTGGCCGCACCCATGGCCCGCCTGCAGAAAGAAATGCAGGCGGCAGTCACCACAGGTACGAGCCGGAACGACCGGCCTTCCCTGCGCGAATGGTTTTAACGGCTGCTGCGCGTTCTCCCCGGTGCGCCGGGCTTTCTGGCCACCGTCGTCCGCGCGAGGCGAAGCCTCGTCGCGAACTTGGCATCAGCGTCGGGATGCCAGGACCGCGCGACTTGACCGTGCGCGCATCGCTGTTCGTCCGCGCGAGAGACTCGCGCTGCAGCAACACACGCCCATCGCATCCCACAGCCAACGGTTCGTGACGGTCGCGAAACGCCCCTCATGCGGCGGCGGGACGTGCGGAATGATGGTGGTGATTTGCCCGACATGGCAAGCGCGCGGCATTGCGGCAGATTGGCACGACAGGCAAACACGCGGTTTACGAGCCGTAGCGAAAAATCCTCAATCGCGAGCTCCGTCGGTGACCGCTAACTAAGCAAGTTGCCGACGCCTATCGCCGAGTGATGCGCGCCACAAACTTTCTGGTAGAATGCAAGTGGATCTTCGGCGGGATCGCGACTGTGGTCCAAGGGGGAATAAATGCGCTGGTGCCGGTATTTGGTCGTCGGGTTGTCCATTCTGCTCGCTGCATCAACGTCTCCTGCCGCAAGAGCACAGGACCCGACGCCCGAATCGCTGGCGGCGGCGAAGGAGCTGATCGCAGTGATGCATCTGAAGGATCAGTTCGCGGCCGTGATGCCGATCATCGTGAAGGGTATGAAATCGGCAATCGTCCAGGGACGCCCCGAGGTGGATCGCCAATATGATGCGATGACCCCCAAGCTGCTCGAGGCATTTCAGAGTAAGGCTTCTGAGTTCTCGGATGCGACCGCGATGATCTACGCCAGGAACTTCTCGGCGGAGGATCTCAAGGTCCTGACCGCCTTCTACAAGACCCCTGCCGGCCAGCGGTTCCTGCAGAAGATGCCGCTGCTCGCACAGGAATCGATGGCCGTCGGAAAGCAATTCGGCCAGGCAGTCGGCGAGGAAATGAAGAAGCGAATGATCGAGGACTTGCGCAAGAGCGGCGTGGATCTTTGAGCCAGGGCACGGCACCGGCCGTGCCCTGGCTCTGGCGATGCGTCCCGGTCGAAGACCTTCGCGATATCCGGTTCAATCTCGCAGACGAGCTTTCATCCTCGGCTATCACCAGCTGGACCGACAGGCGCAATCGGTTCGGTCCCAAATCGATAGGCCGGTTCAGCGATCCGCAACCGGGATATGCTCAGCTCATGAGCCTTCGAACTTGAACGACACGTTGAGCTTGGCCCGATAGGACTCGACTTTCCCCTTGGCGTCGAGCTGCATGTCGAGTTGGACGACTTCTGCGACGCGCAGGTCTCGGAGGGTTTTCGCGGCCTGTTCGACTGCGTTCGCGGCCGCCTTTTCCCAGGATTCCCTGCTGGTACCGATCAGCTCGATGACTTTGTAGACACTGTCAGGCATGTCGTTCTCCTGTTCGGTATGAGCAGGAAGCAGGTGCTTCCTGCCACAGGCGAACGTAGCACCACGATGCCGTGCCCGAAAGAACGCTGCCTGGATCGGCCAGCCACAGGCCCTGGTGCTACCATGAATGGCGCTTGCGCACGGCGTGGCTTACCAGACCTTGCGCAGCTACATCCCGCCCATCTTGCAGACGAGCTTCCATTCCTCCGGCGTCACCGGCTGCACCGAGAGCCGCGACTGCTTCACCAGCGCCATCTCGGACAGCTTCTTCTCTGCCTTGATCGCGACCAACGTCACCGGTGTCTGCAACGGCTTGTCGGCCTTGATGTCGACGCAGACGAATTTGCCGGTCTTGTCGGTCGGGTCGGGATAGGCCTCCTTGATCACCTCGGCGATGCCGACGATCTCCTTGCCCTCGTTGGAATGATAGAAGAAGGCGAGGTCGCCCTTCTTCATGGCCACGAGGTTCTGCCGCGCCGTGAAGTTGCGCACGCCGGTCCAGGCCTCGCCTTTGGCGCCTTTGGCCACCTGCTGTTCCCACGACCACACCGAAGGCTCGGATTTCACCAGCCAGTACGCCATTCTCATTCCTCCGCCTTGAACGGGCGCGTCAGCAGCGCCTCGATCGCCGCCTCGATCGTCAAGTCCCCGTTCAGGATGCCTACCACAGCGTTCGACACCGGCATCTCGATGCCGAGCGATGCCGCCAGCTCGACCAGCACCGGCGCCGTGTATTGCCCTTCCGCCAGCTTGCCGGCGGGCAGCGGCTCGCCGCGCCCGAGCGCCAGGCCCGCGGCGAAATTGCGCGATTGGGGACCGGCGCAGGTGAGAATGAGATCGCCGAGGCCGGACAGGCCCGTCAGCGTCTCGCTGCGCGCGCCGCAGGCGCGGCCGAAGCGGGCGAGCTCGGCAAAGCCGCGCGTGGTCAGTGCTGCGAGCGCCGATGCGCCCAGCCTGCGCCCGGCTACGATGCCGGCGGCGATCGCGAGCACATTCTTGGCGGCGCCGCCGATCTCGACGCCGCGCACGTCCGTGCTGTGATAGGGGCGGAACGTGGCGGAGCCCAGCGCGTGGACGAGATCTGCCGCGAGCGCCTCGTCATGCGCGGCCAGCGTGACCGCCGTCGGCAGGCCGCGTGCGACATCGTCGGCAAAGCTCGGGCCGGAGAGGATGGCCGGGTGTGCGTGCGGCGCGGCTGCCGCGATCACTTCGGTCATGAATTTGTGGGTGCCGTGCTCGATGCCCTTGGCGCAGGCGATGAGTGGCGTGGCGGGTTTCAAGTACGGCGCAAGATGCAGGATGGCGCCGCGCAGATGCTGCGCGGGCACGGCGACGAGCGCGATCTCGGCGTCCGCCGCCTGCGCGAGCTCGCTGGTGATCGAAATCTCAGGTGCGAGCGGAATGCCGGCGAGACGCGGGTTCTCGCGCCGCGCGGCGATCTCCGCGGCGTGCGCGGCATCGCGGGCGTAGAGCGTGACATCTCGCCCGGCGCGCGCGGCGACGGCTGCCAGTGCCGTGCCCCAGGCCCCGGCGCCGATGATGCTGATGGATCGGAAGCGCGACATCACGGGCGGTCTCAGTGCTCCCTCCCCCCTTGCGGTGGAGGGTCGGGGAGGGGGGTGCCACGTGCGAGAGTCTTTATGGGGCCGCCCCCACCCGAAGCTTGGCTTCGGCGTTCTCTTAAGGCGGCCGCCAAATGCGGCCTATGCGCTCCCCGCCAGGGGCAGGGCGATCGCATATGGCGCAAACTGGATCGGGCCTCATGGTTCTCCCGGCGATGCGTAGCATCGTCCGGAGGAGCGCCGCATGCGGCGCTCCTCACCATGAAGGTCTGCCATTTTGCCGCAAACGAGCCCTCGTCCTGAGGAGCTCGCCGGAGGCGAGCGTCTCGAAGGACGGCCGCGGGAGAGCTCGTCGGCCGAGTTTTTCTCCATATGCGATCGCCCTGCCGCAAGGGGGAGGGCAGCGCACCGGCTCTGTGGACATAGAGGACCAACGCACCCTCCTCAAAACCCCGCGCGGGTGTTGGAGAATTTCTCGGGCACGCTGACATTGGCATCGAGCAGCCAGCGGGCGCGGGGCGCGCTGTCCATGCCGTCGGTCAGGCCGAGCGCAAGCCGCTCGGCGCCGGCCCAGGCGATCATGGCGCCATTGTCGGTGCACAGCGCGGGCGGCGGCACGATCAGCGTGGTCCCGGCCTCCTGCGCCACGGAGTCGAGCGCGGCGCGGATCGCCTGGTTCGCCGCGACGCCGCCGGCGGCGACCAGCGCGGTCGGCGCGCCGAAGCGCTGCCTGAACAGCTTCAGGCCGACACGCAGCCGGTCGGCGGTCGAGTCCAGCACCGCCGCCTGGAAGCTGGCGCAGAGGTCGCTGACGTCCTGCGGCGTCACCTCTCCGATCCGGCCGATCTCGTTGCGCACCGCCGTCTTCAATCCCGACAGTGAGAAATTGGCATCGCTGCGTCCCAGCATCGGCCGTGGCAAGGCGAACCGCGCGGCGTCGCCGCTGCGCGCCGCTTCTTCGACCTGCGGCCCGCCGGGATAGGGCAGGCCCAGCATTTTCGCGACCTTGTCGAAGGCCTCGCCCATGGCGTCATCGACCGTGGTGCCGAGCCGGACATAGTCGCCGACACCCGCGACCGCGACGATCTGGGTGTGGCCGCCGGAGGCCAGGAACAGGCAATAAGGGAAGTCGATGTTGTCGGTGAGGCGCGGCGTCAGCGCATGCGCTTCGAGATGGTTCACCGCGACGAGCGGCGTGCCATGCACCAGCGCGATCGCTTTTGCCGTGGTAAGGCCGACAATGACGCCGCCGATCAGGCCGGGGCCGGCAGCGGCCGCGACGGCGTTGAGCTCCGCGAACGCGACGCCGGCTTCACGCATCGCCGCCTTGATAATGCCGTCCAGCAGATCGACATGGGCACGAGCGGCAATCTCAGGAACCACCCCGCCATAGCGCGCGTGTTCTTCGGTCTGAGAGCGCACCACATTGGAAAGGATCCGCCCCTTGCCGTCCGAAGCACGCGCGACCACCGCCGCGGCGGTCTCGTCGCAGGTGGTCTCGATGCCCAGCACCAGCGCTTGTGAATCGTTACCCAATCTCAACCCTTCGGTTATTATGTGGCGCGATCTCCCGCCATGGGACCGCCTAACACCACGAGGTCGCAAGGTGCAATCGTCTGTCAATTGCGACTTTGTCAATTGCGACCCGGCGGCGCGCTGCCCAGCGAGAGCATAGCACATGGCTGTGCTGGTGACCCGCCCATCCCCCGATAATCTCCGCACTGCGGACGCCTTGCGCGCGCGCGGCTTCGACGTGCTGTTGGCGCCGATGCTGCGCTTCGAGCCGTTGCCGCTTCCGGCCGATCTGGGCGGCGATGTCGGCGCCGTCATCGCCACCTCGGCCAATGCGCTGCGCGCCGCCGCGCCGCAATTGTCCGGCTCGCCGCTCATCGCGTTGCCGCTGTTCACCGTCGGTGCGCAGACTGCGTCGGCGGCGCGCGAGGCTGGATTTACGGAGGTCATCTCGGCCGATGGCGATGCGGCGCGCCTGCGGGAGCTGGTCGTCGACAGCGCCGCCGCGCGCGTGTTCGAGGCGAGCAGGACCCTGCTTTATCTCGCCGGCAGCGACATCTCGCGCGATCTCGCCTCCGAGCTGATCGAGCGCGGCTTCGATGTGGTGACGGCGACGGTCTATCGGATGGCGCAGGTCAGCGCGCTGCCGCGGGAGGTCTGCGATGCCTTTGCCGCCGACCGCGTCGAGGCCGTGGTGCATTACTCGCGCCGGAGCGCCGAGGCCTTTGTGGCGGCGGCGCGCGCCGAAGGCGTCGAAATCTCGGCGCTCTCGGTGCCGCAATACTGCATCTCCGATTCGGTGGCGGGGGTGTTGCGCGAGGCCGGCGCCGCCCGCGTGACGTTCGCGGCGCATCCCGATGAACAAAATTTGTTGGAGGGCCTGGCCCGTGCGTTGCGGCCGTGAATGGCGTAAGAGGGCCTGCCCAATCTCTAGTCAAGGGAACTGCCGCCATGGTCGATGATCCGTCCGATACCGCTGGTCCGGCTGCCGAGACCGGACGGCCGAAGCGTTCGCCGCCGACCATCGATCTCGAACCGACTTCGAGCGAGACCCACCCGGCCCCGGCCGAGGCGGTCGCGGAGGGCTCGTCCGACGCGGCGAGCGAAGCGCATCCGCATGGCGCGCCTGAGCCCGAATTGGAGGCGGCCGAACCGGCCGGCGTGGAGACGCCTGCCGACGAGGCGATTGCCGCAAGCGAGCCGCCGCCGCGCCCGGCGCGGCCGATCTCGCCTTGGATCGTCGCGCCGTTTTCCGGTGCCGTGGCGGCGGCGCTGGTCATCGGCGTCGGCTGGATGCTGGGCTGGCCGGAGGTCACGGCGCCCACCGCCGCGCCGCAGCTGTCGTCCGTGGTCGACGATCTCAGCGGCCGCGTCAAAAGCCTCGAGGGGCGGATCGGCAAGCCGGACAGTGCGCTCGCCGGGCGCATCGATGCGCTGGACAAGGCTGTCGCCTCGGTGCGCAACGACGTCGCAGCGCTGCGCGCGCAATCCGACAAGACGGCTGCCGCGATTGGCGACCTCAAGGCGGCGCCGCGCGACGGCGCGGCCGCGGTCGATCTCTCCGGCCTGACCGCGCGGATCGACCAGCTCGAGCGCGCCAGCCGCAGCCAGAGCGCGGCGCTGGCGCAGGCGAGCGGGAAGATCGCGGAGGCCAAGCCGACCGATGACATGCCGCTGCGGCGTGTCGTTGCGGCCGCTCTGCTCGATGTCGCCGTGCGTCATGGCGATCCCTACGCCGCGGCGCTGGCGACGGCAAAATCGTTTGCGCCCAATGCTGATGCGCTGAAGCCGCTGGAGCCGTTCGCCAAGACCGGCGTGCCGAGTCCGCCGGCGCTGGCGCGCGATCTCCTGACCATCGTGCCGACGCTGGCGCCGCAGCAGCCGGAGACCGCGCCCACCGGGACCTCGATCGTCGATCGCCTGCAGGCCGGCGCGGCCAAGCTGGTGCGGATCGAACGCAGCGATGCGACGGGCAATGACCGCGGCGCGGTGGTGGCGCGCATCACCGCGGCCGCCGTGCGCAACGATGTCGCCGACGCGCGGCGGGAGCTCGAGCTGTTGCCGGAGGCCGACCGTACGCCGGCGCAAGCCTGGCTCGACAAGGTCAATGCCCGCGATGCCGCGCTGGCGGCGTCCCGTCATTTCGCCGACGATGCCATGACCGCGCTTGCCACCCCTCCAGCCAAAGCCGGGCAGTGAAGGCCATGATCCGGATCGTCTTCTTCCTCGTCCTGGTTGGACTCGCTGCGGCAGGCGCTGCCTGGGTCGCCGAGCAAACCGGCAACGTCGTGCTGACCTGGGGCCCGTGGAAGGCCGAGATGGGCCTTCCGGTGTTCGTGCTGCTGCTCGGCATCGCCATCGTCGCGATCATGCTGCTGTGGAGCATCCTGAGCGCGCTGTTGCGTGCGCCCGGCCGCATCCGCCGCCACCATCATGCGCGGCGCCATGCCCGTGGCCGCCATGCCATCACCCACGGCCTGCTCGCGATCGGCCATGGCGACCCGACCGCGGCCCGGCGGCACGCCGATGTCGCGCGGCGGCTCGCCGGCGACGATCCCTTGACCCTGCTGCTGCATGCGCAAGCCGCGCAGCTCGAAGGCGACCCCGAGGCGGCGCGGCGCGCCTTCCGCGTCATGGCCGAGCGCCAGGACACGCGGCTGCTCGGTCTGCGCGGCCTGTTCATCGAGGCGCAGCGCTCCGACGATGCGATCGCCGCGGTCATGATCGCGGACGAAGCCTTGAAGGTCGCGCCGCAGGCGACCTGGGCCTCGCAGGCGGTGCTCGGCTTCCGCTGCGCGCAAGGCGACTGGAACGGCGCGCTCGCGATTCTCGACAGCAACTACACCGCCGGGCTGGTCGACAAGCCGACCTACCGCCGCCAGCGCGGCGTGCTGCTCACGGCCCGCGCCATCGAGCTGGAAAGCAAGAACCGCGATCTGTCGCGCACGAGCGTCATGGAGGCGGTGAAGCTGGCGCCGACCCTGGTGCCGGCCGCGGTGCTGGCGGCGAAATTCGAGAGCGAGGCGCACCAGGTGCGCCGTGCCATGAAGATCATCGAGGCGGCCTGGATCGCGCAGCCGCATCCCGAGCTTGCCGAGGCCTATGCCCATGTGCGGCTCGGCGATTCCGCCCGGCAGCGGCTGTCGCGGGTCGAGAACCTCGCAGGCCGGACGCCGGGCCAGATCGAAGGGGCGCTGGCGATCGCGCGCGCCGCGATCGATGCCGCCGAGTTCAAGCGGGCGCGGGACGCGCTGGCGCCGTTCATCGCCGATCCCACGCAGCGGGTGGCGATGCTGATGGCGGAGCTGGAGCGCACCGAGCACGGCGATGCCGGCAAGGCGCGCGAATGGACGCTGCGCGCGGTGCGGGCCCGCCACGATCCGGCCTGGACCGCCGACGGCTATGTCAGCCACCGCTGGCACCCGGTGTCGCCGGTCACCGGCCGGCTCGACGCCTTCCAGTGGCAGACGCCGGTGGCCAGCCTGCCGTCGGAGCGCGGCGCCGCCATCGAACCGCAGCCCTTCGACGAAGCGATGCTGCCCGTTCCGGAACGGCCGACGATTGCCCAGGGCCTTGCCGAGCCGCCGCGCGAGGTCGCATCCGAGCCCGCCGTGACCGGGCCGACCCTGCAGGACAATCTCCCGGCTTCGACGCCGGTGGATGACGCTGTGGACAAGCCTGCGGATAAGCCTGTGGAACGCGCTGAGGATAAGTCCGTGGCCGCAGCGCCGGTCGAGGCGCCAGAACCGGCGCCGCCCCTGCAGGCAGCAGCACCGGAGGATGCGTCCGGAGGCCCCCCGGCGTCCGCGGCGACGCGCAATTCTGCCCCGGCCGAGCGCGCCGCTCCGGCAGCATCGGCGCCCGCGAGTTCCGCGCCTCTTGGGCCGGCGCCCCTGTACCGTGCGCGCAGCGATCTCGGTAAGCCGGCGGAACCGCCGATCCCGGCGATCGTGCCGATCATCCGGCCGCCCGACGATCCCGGGATCGAGGAGGACGAAGCGGCGCGGGACGAATTCGCCGAGCAGATCGCGCCGAAGCAGCAGGCCGGCGGCTGGCGCGGCTTCCTGTCCCGGTTCGGGGGCTGAAGCGGGCGTTTCGCCCGCTCACGCGCGGTCCGCCACAAAAATTACCGCGCCGGCGGCTTGCGGCCGGCTTGTCCTTGCCAATCGCCCGCCCGCCCGATATCAGAGGCGCGTCCGTGGCCGGCTGCGCCGTCGCAAGCCGCGGAATGACACGGTCGCCGCAATAGCTCAGCTGGTAGAGCACGTCATTCGTAATGACGGGGTCGGGGGTTCGAATCCCTCTTGCGGCACCACTCCGTGGTGTTCCCCGGCTAGCAAGCTCCGGAAATCCCGGCTAACCTCCTCACAGCATCGAATCAGCGCGGGCCGAAGCCCGTTCGCTTGCGTACTCCGTGGCCGCACACGGCAGCCGGAGATCGGTATCCAGTAACTGCAGAATGCAGCCCCAACTCGCAACGCCAATCAGGCGTGCGGGCAGCCAACGCATGTTCAGGCGAATTCAAGGGCGCAATCTCGACATGACCACCGCAACCTCCGCACTCGACAATCACGCAGAGTTCCAGTCGCTGATCGCCCAGATCAAGGCGCTCGGCTACAAATACCTTGAGGACAAGGACTTCGTCAGCGCGCGGCTGGCGTTCCAGAAGCTGCTCGAGCTGGACGGCAAGGATCTCAGCGCCCGCTTCATCTATGCGCAGCTGATCGAGGACGGCACGCACAAGACCCACGCCGAAGCGCGCGACATGATGCTCGCGATCCTCGACGAGCACCCCGAGATCTTCAACACGCCTACGGAAGGCAACCTGCACCTGATCAGGAGCGCGGCCCTGCGCTGCAGCCATGTCGGGCCGTTCGCAAAGGCGATCGAACTCTACCGCAAGCTGGCCCGCGCCTCGAACCTGGCCGACGACTACTTCCGGCTGAGCGAAATCCTGACCCAAGGCAACCTGTTCGAAGAGTCGATCGCTTCGCTCGAAAAGGCCATCGCGCTCGACCCGGCCTATGATACGCCCGCCAATCGCGAGACCCTGGAGGTCGCGCGGACGCGCAAGAACGACCCCGGCGCCAAGACTAATAAGAGCAAGGTCGGGCGCTACCCCGAGACCGCGGATTTCCTCGGCGATTTCCAGAAGCTGATCGGCGATCACATCGCGGTCAATCTGAAAGCGGGACCCAAATTCCTGACCAAGCAGACCCGGTTCTTCACCATGGGCTCCTGCTTCGCCCGCAATCTCGCGAAAAGCCTGCATGAGAACGGCTATGCGGCCCATCACATGGAGATTTCGGAATACATCAACACCACCTTCGCGAACCGCGTCTTCGTCGACTGGCTGCGCGGGGCCGCGATCGACGACAGCGTTCGCGAGCGGATCGTCGAGCTGCTGCCACCCGGCTGGAGCAAGGAAAAGACGCTCGAGGTCATCAAGTCGAGCAACGTCTTCATCCTGACGCTCGGGGTCGCCGCGGCGTTCTTCGACCGGACCACGGGCGCCTTCGTGCTGCCGCGGCCGACCGCGCTGAATTCGCGGGCGCTGGCGGAGAAGTATCAGTTCCGGACCGCGAGCGTTCAGGAGAACGTCGACAACGTGCTCTATCTGATCGAATTCATCCGGAGCGTGGTGCCGGATATCAAGATCATCGTCACCGTCTCGCCGGTGCCGCTGCTGGCCTCGTTCGAATATGAATCCGCGGTTCAGGCCGATTGCCTGTCGAAAAGCACGATGCGGCTGGTCGCCCACGAGGTCGTGAACAATTCGAACCTGTCGAACATTTTCTACTGGCCCTCGTTCGAGGTGTTCCGGTGGGCGGGCTCGAACGCCAGCAACTACTTCGCGGCCGATGACGGCGCCGCCTGGCACGTCTCGGAAGACAAGGTGAACGGCACCATCAGGGCTTTCGTCGAGATGTTCTCGGCGGCTTGAGTCGAAAGAAGCCGCCTCACGGCTGGCGGCGCTTGAACAGGCGGATGATCATGAGGCCGGCCTGCGCATAGCCCTTCGGCGAGCTCTCCTCGCCGAAGGGCGTCCGCGAATACATCGAGCTGGAGACCAGGAATCCGCCGACATAGGGCTCTGGAAGCCCCGACAGCAGCATGAAGCAGCGGTGCGTGAGCAGGCCGTCTTCCGGCAGATTGCCCCGCACCAGCCGGCAATCGCCGACGCCTGTGAAGGCGATGCCATTCAGGTGGCCTTCGGCATAGGTGCCGAGAACGGTCGGGTCCATCGCCTGCCCGACGCAGACCCGCATGTCGCCGATATCCTTGTCACCGGTGCCGGTCATGCGGCCGTCGGACGGCCGCGTGTTGACCGATTTGATGCTCAGCTGATCCTCGAGCGCAGGTGCAAAGCCGGTTTTGGTCGGCGCGCAAAAATCCGAGGGCACGACGCGCGAACGGCGCACAGACCGCGCGACATAGACCTCCTCGACCTCGTTCTCGCCGCTCTGCGCCCAAGCCTGTTCGAACGCCTGTCCGAACCACAAGGCGCTGGCGATCAAGGACATCGCTGCTACGGCGCGGCGCATGCTTCCCTCCTGTTTACTGGCGGCTTCCTGGCCCATTGGTGCCAACAGCTGAACTCGCCGGCACCTTGTATTCTTTCACACCACCATACTTCTGCAGGAGCGATTGTCTAATCGGAAGACGCCGAGCATCGAGGCCAAAGCAGTAGGCCGGGCAAAGCCCGGCCTTTCGCCACAGCTCAGGACGGACCGGCGTGCTCGCTACTGGGAAATGGTCTGAATCACGCTCGAGATGGGCCGCGCACTGGTCATGGTGGTCGGCAGTTTCGGATCCTGGCCGATCATCGCGTCATATTCCGGCAGGGTCTCCAGCGACGCCTTTGCCTTCATCGCGACGACCTTGAAGCCGCCGGCCTTCAGTCGCCGCAGTAGCGTCGGCAACGCTTCGGCGGTGTGCTTCTGGAAGTCGTGCATCAGGATGATGCCTTTGCCCTTCTTCTCGAGCCCGGCCATCACGGTGTTGACGACCTGATCGGCGTCCTTGGAACGGAAGTCGAAGGAATCGACGTCGCAGGAGAACATCGCGACGTTGCGCGTGCCGAGATAGGCCACCGCCGACGGCCGGTGCTGCAGCTGCGGGAAGCGGAAGAACGGCGACGGGTTGGTGCCGAGCGCGAACTTCACCGCGCTGAAGCCCTTCTCCAGTTCGTCCTTCGCGGTCTGATCGGTCATCTTCTTGCCGTTCAGATTGGCGTGCCCCCAGGTGTGTGCGCCGACGGTGTGGCCGGCCGCCAGGACTTGGCGCAGGATCTCCGGATGATAGGTCGCGTGCTTGCCGATCGGGAAGAACACGCCGGTGGTGCATTCGTCGGCCAGCGCCTTCAGCACCGCAGGCGTATTGTTCGGCCACGGACCGTCGTCGAAGGTCAGGACGACCTCGTGATCGGTGAGGAAGTCGAACTGCTTGAAGTGATCGAGGCCGAAGCCGGGGCCGCCGGTGGTGTCGACCACGACGGTGCGGGAAATGCCGAGCGCATCCGGATTGGCACAAGCCGAGGTCGGCAGCGACTGTGCAGGCGGCATCGCGGCAGGTTTGGCCGGCACGGCGGCTGTGAACTCGACGTCGTCCTTCGCGGCCAGTTTCGGTGACGCGCTTGCCGGTTCCGCGACGCGGGCGGCCGTGGTTTGCGGCGCGGCCAGCACCGCATGCGGGGCGGACACGTAACGCCACACCCCAGTGATTGCGACTGCCGCGACAATGGCGGCCAACATCAAGCCCAACGCATTACGCATGTTACTCTTCCCGAAAACACCACACTCGATCTACGGGGACGCGCGGCCGTCCTGCGCAATTGATCAGATTCGATTAATGCCAATGAAACCTTAACGCGGTCCCAACGCGCGCCGGCCGAGCTGCCATTTCCAGCGCTCCGGAATGGGATGGTCTGCACAAGCTCGTGATGTGACCGCAATCACGGTGGTTCCAGGCGTTCGCGGCCATGATGGCGGCATCGACAACGAGCGCCGCAACCGGGTGGCGATGGGAGCCGATCATGACCTTGTCCGCCTCGAGCCTGTGCACTTCAGTCGCTGTCGCCTTCGTCATCTGTGCCCTGACGATCATGACCTCTCGCGAGAGCTTCGCCTTCAGCGCCGAGGCGCAGCAGATGTGCAGCGGCGATGCCTTTCGTCTCTGCAGCAGCGAGATCCCCAACATCCCCGCGATCACCGCCTGCATGGTCATGCACCGCTCCGACCTGACCGCGGGCTGCCGCGCCGTGCTCGACCGGGAGATCGGGAGGAAGGCCGGCAAGGTCGCCGATGCCGATCGAGCGATGTAGAAAGCGGTATCGGAGTGCACGGCATGCCGGCCGATTCCATCGGCTTGCGGCCGGCCGTGGTGCGCTTTAGAACGCCTCCAACGCATGAAGGTCCGGGAGCGAGGCGTCAGCCATGAGCAGAATTCTCTTCGTCATACCTCTCGTTCTCTTGGCATCCGCTGCCTCCGCGCAGCAGGTCGGTCACGACGCCTGTGCGCGCGACGTGTCGCGATTGTGCCGCTCGGTCATGAACGATGGCGATCAGGCCGTGCTCGCCTGCCTGAAGCAGCATCGAGCCCGGCTGTCCAAGCCCTGTGAAAAGACCCTGACCGAGCACGGTCAGTGAGTTCGCCGGTCGCGTCGGCAAGGTCGGATTCTTTACGGCATGATTTCCGGGCTCGTGGTTCGGCAGCTTCGAGCTTCGCGTGATTGCCGCACGCCACTTTGCGCGATCGCGGCGCTCCCGGTGCTTGGCTGATTCCTGCCGCCGGTGAGGTGAATGCCCGCCGCGATCCGCCGCTGTTCGGACCCATTCGTGACGGAAGTCTTACGCGTGGAAACGATGCGTACAATCAATCCATGACCGGGAGACGCCAATGAGCTTGAGCCGACGCACCATCCTGCAGGGCATGGGCTCGCTGCCATTGCTCTCCGCCGCTTTTTCGGTCCGTGCATCTGCGCAATCCGCGGCTGCGCCCGGCGGCGAGATTCCGCCGGTCCTGTTTGTCCACGGCAATGGTGATCACGCCGCACTATGGATGACGACGTTGTGGCGGATGGAGTCGAACGGCGTGCCCCGCGGCCGAATGGCTGCGCTCAACTTCACGGATCCCTTGGCGCGCAACGATGACGGCGTGGCCCAGCCGAACCGATCCTCGACCGAGGATCAGCGCCGCGAGCTCGCTGCTGCGATCAAGGCGCTGAAGGGCGAGACCGGCGCAGCACGCATCGCATTGGTCGGCAGCTCGCGCGGCGGCTATGCGATCCGCAACGTCATCAAGAACGGCGGCGCAGCGGATATCAGCCACGCCGTCTTGTGCGGAACGCCCAATCACGGCGTGTTCGACTCCGATGAAAATCCCGGCAGCGAGTTCAACGGTCGCGGAGCATTCCTGCGCGGGTTGAATGCCGGCGAGAGCGAGGTGACGGACGGCGTCGCATTCCTCACCTTGCGCAGCGATGGTCTGGACAAATATGCGCAAGCAGACGGCCGCCTGATCGGCAAGCCCGGCGTGCCGACCGGGATCACTGCGGAAGGACCAGCGTTGAAGGGCGCGACCAACCTCGTGCTCGGCGCACTCGATCACCGCGAGGTCGCCTTTCATCCGCGCGCCTTCCGCGAGATCTACAAGTCGATTGCAGGCCGCGAGCCCGACCGGATCGCGATCGTGCCGGAGAAGCGGGTTCGTCTCAGTGGGCTGGTGAGCGGCACGCCCGCCGGGGTGCCGACCAATCGTCCGGTGTCCGGAGCGACGGTCGAAGTCTACCGCATCTCGCCGGAGACCGGGGAACGGATCGGCGACATCGTCTATCGCGGGCAGACCGAGGCCGACGGACGCTGGGGGCCTGCGGAGGTGGATCCGGCATCCTGTCTCGAGATCGTGCTCACCTCGGCCGGCGCACCGACGACGCATTTCTACCGCGCGCCTTTTCCGCGTTCGTCAGACGTCGTGCATTTGCGTGCAGCGCGTCCGATCGGACCGGCGGACGCGGGAGCTGGCGCCATCATCATCATGTCACGGCCGCGCGGCTATTTCGGTCTGCCGCGCGATATCGTTTTGCTAGACGGCAAGGAGCCGACCGACGTGCAGAAGGGGGTGCCGACCGACGCGGCGACCACGTTGCGATTGCCCGCGGGCGAGGCCGGACGCACCATCATCGGTGAGTTCAATGAGCAACGCATCGCTGCCCGGCTTTGGCCCGTATCCGAGGGCAGGATTGCGGTGATCGAGCTGACGACATAGCTGTTCGGACGGGGCAGCCTGCAGATCTCCTGTCGCCAGCGCTGTTCAAGCTCTGAAGGGGGCCCCGTGGACGTGAGCCGCTGGGATCGCGGGGGCGATGATTGTGAGTTCACCAATGAGCGTCGCCGAAGTCCACTATCTGCCGCAGTCCCGCTCGCCGCTGGTGCCGCCGATGCCGCCGCGGGCACCGGACAGCATGGGTACGTTCCGGCGCGTGTTGAAGATGGGCGAGAACGCGATCGCGACCTGGGGGCAGCGCGCCTATGAGGACGAGGTCGTCGCCGGCCGCTTCTTCGGCCGCTCCAGCTTCATCCTCAATACGCCCGATCCGATCAAGCATGTGCTGGTCGACAATTACGAGAACTACGCCCGCACGCCCGGCGGCATCCGCGTCTTGCGGCCGATACTCGGCGATGGTCTGCTGACTGCGGAAGGCAAGGCCTGGAAGCATCAAAGGCGCACGCTGGCTCCGGCCTTCACGCCGCGCGCGGTCTCCGGCCTGATCCCGCACATGGTGGCGGTCGTCGACGAGGCCGTGGCTCGGCTCACGCAACAGGGCAACGCGCCGGTCGATCTGCGTGAGATCATGCAGCTGATGACGCTCGACATCGCTGGGCGCACGATGTTCTCGTTCGAGATGGGCCGCCATGGCAGCACCTTGCGCGACTTCGTGTTCGAATATGGCACGCGGCTGGCGAGCCCGCATCTGCTCGACATCGTGCTGCCGCTGTCCTGGCCGACGCCGCGCGATTTCGCGCGCGCCCGGTTTCGCAAGCGCTGGACCGCCTTCGTCGCGATGCTGATGGCGGAGCGGCGGGCGCGGGGAAAAAGCGAGGATGCACCGCCGCGCGACCTGTTCGATCTGATGGGCGCCGCGCGCGATCCCGAGACCGGCGCGGCCTTCACCGATGCGCAACTCGCCGACGAGGTCGCGACCATGATCCTCGCGGGACATGAGACCACTGCGACCGCTCTGTTCTGGGCGCTGTATCTGCTCGCGCTCGATCCGCTCACGCAGGACAGGCTGGCCCGGGAAGCGAAGGACAATCCGGCGACGGATGATCCGGAGCGCTTGCCGTTTACCCGTGCAGTCGTCGACGAAACGCTCAGGCTTTATCCGCCGGCCTTCCTGATCGCACGCGCGGCATTGGGACCGGATGCGGTTGCGGGCTTTCCGGTCAAGCGCGGCGACGTCATCCTGATTGCACCGTGGCTGTTGCATCGGCATGAGAAACTGTGGCGGGCGCCGAACGCGTTCATGCCCGAGCGCTTCCTGTCGAATGCGCCGCCGCCCGAGCGGTTCTCCTATCTGCCGTTCGGCGCCGGCGCGCGCGTCTGCATCGGCGCACACTTTGCGCTGGTCGAGGCCGTGCTCGCGCTGGCCCGGCTGGTCGCCGCGTTCCGGATCGAGCTGATCGACACCGTGCCGGTGACCCCGGTCGGCGTGGTGACCACGCAGCCGGATCGCTCGCCGATGTTCCGGATCACGCCGCGGTAAGCGGGTGGCTTGACCGCCTGCGTCAGGTGATTGAGACAGTGGTGCGGTTCCAGGATGAGGCAACGAGAACGTTCCCCCTCGCATTTCAGCTGGTACATGCCCACATCTTCGCGCGCACCCAGGGACATCGGTCAATCCATGAACGCCACGGCAGTCCAGTTTTCGGCCCTGCAGGAATCCGCCGATCCCGCGGTCGCGGATGCGATCGCGCAGCTGATCGCCGATGGTGCCGATCACGAGCTCAACCGCGTCAATGCGCTGGATTTCTCCAAACGTACCGGGCTCGACGAGGAGCGCGTGATCTCCGGTTTCATTCACGCCGCGCGGATCGGGCTGTTCGATCTGACCTGGAATGTGCTGTGTCCCGGTTGTGGCGGGGTGCTCGATGCGCACGGCACGCTGAAATCGCTGCGCTCGGACGAATATCACTGCGGCCTGTGCGCCTGCGGCTATGAGGCGACCGTCGATCAGCAGGTCGAGGCGGCCTTCACCGTCAGCCCGCGGATCAGGTCGATCGCGGCGCATAATCCGCATTCGCTGCCGATCTGGGACTATTTCAAGCAGGTGTTTTGGAGTTCGGGCGTCGACTTCGACGAGGCGTCGATGGCTTCGCTCTCCAACGACGTCGTGCTCGATGCGCGGGAGCTGGCGGCCGGCGATCACGACACCGTGTCGCTGAGCCTGCCGCACCAATTCATCATCGTGTTCGAGCCGGTGACCCATGCTGCCCGCTTCATCGACGTGCAGGGCGAGCCGACCGGCGAGCTGCAGCAGCTCGCGCTGAAATATGACGGCGTGCGCGCGCCGGTCGAGACCACGGTGCTGCGTCCTGGTCCGCTGCAACTCGCGCTGGACAACAAGTCGGGATTGCGCGTGCTGCCGACCGTGATGGTCGCGGCCGAGGCGTTGCATCATCTGACCGGCAGGCGCAAGCCGTTCCTGACCGCCAAGCGGATGCTGTCGAACCAGACCTTTCGCGACGTGTTCAAGGCCGACCAGCTCAACATCGATCAGCGGCTGAAGATCACCTCGCTGACCTTTCTGTTCACCGACCTCAAGAGTTCCACTGCGCTGTACGAGCGGGTCGGCGATCTCGCGGCGTTCGATCTGGTGCGGGCGCATTTCCGCGCGCTGCTGGAGATCATCAATGCCGAAAAGGGTGCGGTAGTGAAGACGATCGGCGATGCGGTGATGGCGACCTTCATCAGGCCCGAGAATGCGCTTGCCGCCGGCTTGCGGATGCGCGCGGCGATGAAGGAGCTGAACCAAGAGCGCGGCACCGAGGATCTCGTCGTCAAGATCGGTATCCATGAGGGGCCGTGCCTGGCGGTGATGCTGAACGATCGTCAGGATTATTTCGGCCAGACCGTCAACATCGCCGCGCGCGTGCAGAGCCTGTCGACCGCGCAGGAGATCCACCTCACCGCGCCTGTCATCGAGGCGCCCGGCGTCGTCGACATCCTGCAGAAGGCGCACATCACGCCGATCCAGAAGCACGCCGCCCTGCGCGGCGTCGCCGACAAGATGATGGTGTACGAGATTCCTTGAGCGGGCGAGTGCCCCGGAAACGAAGTCGGGGCGCAAACACTTACCGAAATGTCATGCGGGCGAAATGCCGCGGCGGATTGCCAGGGCAGCCGATGAACCGCATATCTGAGATGAGAACGCCGCTCCGACGGTGACCGGCGAGAGCGAGACAACAGAGACCTCAAAGGACGCCATGCTGGACGGATTGCGCCAATTCATCGCCGATGTGGTCTCGCCCCAGGAGACGCCGGCCTTCGACGACAATGGCTATCAGCTCGCCGCGACGGCACTGCTGATCCACGTCATCTCGCTCGATGGCGGGCCGAGCGAGGTCGAGAAGCACAAGCTGCACAGCCTGCTCGAGCTGCGTTTCGGGCTCGCTCCCGGCGCCGCCGACCGGCTGATCAGCTCGGCCATGCTGGCCGAAGGCGAGGCCGTCGATCTCTACCGTTTCACCAGCGTGATCATGCGCGAGGTCGACGAAGCCGGACGGCTGCGCATCGTCGAGATGATGTGGGAGCTCGTCTACGCCGACGGCAAGGTGACGGAATTCGAGGACAATGTGGTGTGGCGCGCCTCCGAACTGCTCGGCATCTCCTCGCGCGATCGTGTCGATCTGAAACACCGCGTTGCCGCCAGGCGGCAGGGCGTATCGCCGGAAGCATAGATCCGCGCCCAGGAACGCCGGAGACGGTGTTCATGGATAAAGTTTAATGTGGCGCGGAATCGGGCGGGGCGGTTAAGCCCGTAGGATTCCAGGCATTACGGACCCTCTTTGCGGCCCGCAGCCAGTTCCGGACCGCTTGCAAGTTCCTGCGCGCTTATGCTCTCTCTCCCGGTTAAATGATGTTCGAAAGTTGTTCCGAGAGACTGTACCGTGAGTGAACGTGTGACGCTCGTGACCGGCGCCTCCGCAGGGATTGGCGCTGAATTGGCCCGCGTTTTCGCCGCGAAAGGGCATCGGTTGGCCCTGGCGGCGCGGCGCGAGGACCGGCTCACGGCGCTGGCGCGCGAGATCACCGCAAAGGGCGGCCCAGCGCCCATCGTCATTCCGTGCGACCTGACGGCGCCCGACGCGGGCGACCACATCGCGGCGACGCTGGCGGAGGCCGGTGTCGAACTCGACCATCTCGTCAACAACGCCGGATTCGGTCTGTTCGGCAAGGCCGTCCAGCTCGATCGGGCCGAGCAGCTCGACATGATCGCCGTCAATATTCGGGCGCTGACCGACCTCTCGCTGCGCTTTGCCGACCAGCTGATCAAGAACCGCGGCGGAATTCTCAATGTCGGCTCCGTCGCGGGCTATCTGCCGGGGCCGGGGATGGCGGTCTATTACGCCTCCAAGGCCTATGTCATTTCCTTCACCGAGGCTCTGCACCAGGAGCTCAGCCCCCACGGCGTGCGCGTCACCGTGCTTTGCCCGGGTCCGGTGCCGTCGGAGTTTCAGGCGCGCGCCGGCTTCAAGCCTGGGATCGATTCGATGATCCTCAATGTGTCGCCGCGGGCGGTGGCGGCGGCCGCCTATCGCGGCCTGATGTCGGACAAGCGTGTGGTGCTGCCTGGGATCGGCATCAAGGTCGTGCCGTTCCTGCTGCGCTGGTTTCCGCGCGGCTTCATCCTGGCCGCGGTCGGCCGCCTGCAGCTGAAGCGAAGTTGATCGCCTCTGGCCCGCCGCTTGCTTTGTGAGAGGGGCACGCTCACGCGCCGTTAACCTTCGCTTAGCTAAGATCAGCAGGTGATGCTCAGGCAAAACCCCTCGCTTGGACCGAAAGGGGCCGCAGAGGCCGACATTCGGCAACTTCTCCCGACCGCCGGCGCCGCACGCGGGCCGAAACGGCCGGTCCTCGTGGTGCTTCATCAGGAAAGCTCGAGCCCCGGACGGGTCGGCAACGCGCTGCGCGCGCTTGGCCATCCGCTGGATATCCGCCGGCCGCGCTTCGGCGATGCGCTGCCGGAGACGCTGGATGGGCACGCCGGTGCCGTTATTTTCGGCGGGCCGATGAGCGCAAATGATGCCGACGATTTCATCCGTCGCGAAATCGATTGGATCGACGTGCCGTTGCGGGAGCAGCGGCCGTTTCTCGGCATCTGTCTGGGTGCGCAGATGCTGGCGAAGCAGTTGGGTGCCGCGGTGGCCCCGCATCCGCACGGCCGGGCCGAGATCGGCTATTATCCGGTGCGCCCGACCCCGGACGGCCGGAAGCTCTGCCCGCATTGGCCCGACCACGTCTATCACTGGCACCGCGAGGGTTTCGCGCTGCCCTGCGGGGCCGACCTGCTCGCCGAGGGCGATGACTTCCCGATCCAGGCGTTCCGGTACGAAAATGCCTTCGGGCTGCAATTTCACCCCGATGTGACCTTCGCCATGATGTGCCGCTGGACCACACGCGGCCACGACCGGCTGGATGCACCCGGCGCCCGGCCGCGGCACTGCCATTTCGAGGGCCGCGCCGTGCATGATGCCGCCGAGCGCGCCTGGCTGAAGCATTTCATCGACGGCTGGCTGAAGCGCGAGCCGATGCCGATGCTGGCGGAGGCGGCGGAGTAGGGGGCAATAGCGCTCGCCCTTCGCCATATTGCTTTGGATGTCGATGGACAGCCCGGCTTCGCCAAGAGGCTTCGCCGGGCACCACGCCTCGCCCTTCAGGCTCTTGCGTGGCGGTGCCACGCGTAGCCCGAAGGGCGAAGCGTGGTGGAGCCAGGCGGGATCGAACCGCCGACCTCATCATTGCGAACGATGCGCTCTCCCAGCTGAGCTATGGCCCCTTGAGCTTTTGCATGACAACCGGCCTTGACGGCTCGGAACATACGCCCGGTCGCTGCAGATGATTGGGATGGCGACCGGCAAGTCGCGTCATTTACAGTCCCTGCTGAGGCCAAGTCAAGAACGTCACATGCCTCATTAGCCTTGACGGGCGGCTTCCCTTGTTTGCGTGCGGCGGAACCGATATCTAGCGGATATCCAAGGTCGAATTCGCGACCGAGCCCCCGAGTAGCCCTGCATGCGCGCCGTTCTCGACATCATCCTGATCGTTCTGGATCTCTATGTCTGGCTTCTGATCGCGTCGGCCATCCTATCCTGGTTGATCGCATTCAACGTCGTCAACACGCGCAACCAGTTCGTGTCGGCGGTCGCCGAGTTCCTGTACCGGATCACCGAGCCCGTGCTGGCGCCGATCCGGTCCATGCTGCCCAATCTCGGCGGCCTCGATATCTCGCCGATCATCGTGATCCTGATCATCATGTTCATCGAACGGGTGATCCAGTACTACATCTACCCGGTCGTGTTCTGACCTGTGATGCCGGCCGCCGGAGGCATGACTCCCTGGCGTGCAAGCGGTGACGGGCTGAGCGTCGCGCTGCGGGTGACGCCGCGCGGCGGCCGCGACGCCGTCGACGGGATCGAGACTTTGTCCGATGGCCGCAGCGTGCTGAAGGTGCGGGTGCGCGCGATCGCCGACGGCGGCGAGGCCAATCGCGCCGTGACCGAGCTTCTGGCGAAATCGCTCGGCGTGCCCAAGGCCAGCGTGCGGCTGACCTCCGGGGCAACCTCACGGCTGAAACAGGTCGCGATCTCGGGCGATCCGGCGCATCTCGAAGAGGCCTTGCGCGGCCTCGCTTCGGTGACTAAGCCGACGCGCAAGCCCTAACCGCAGAGGACGAGACATGACCGCGCGGATCATTGACGGAAAGGCGATCGCGGCGGATTTGCGCGCGCGCGTCGCGAGCGAGGTCGAACGTGTCAAGCGCGATCACGGCCTGACGCCCGGGCTCGCCGTGGTGCTGGTCGGCAACGATCCCGCGAGCGAAGTCTATGTCCGTAGCAAGCACACCCAGACGCAAGCCGCCGGCATGGCCTCGTTCGAGCACAAGCTGCCGGCCGATGTCTCCCAGGATGAGCTCCTGGCGCTGATTGCGAAGCTCAACCGCGATCCCGCCGTGCACGGCATCCTGGTGCAGCTGCCACTGCCCAAGGGCCTCGTCACCGAGGCCGTCATCAACGCGATCGATCCGGCCAAGGATGTCGACGGCCTGCATCCGCACAATGCCGGGCGGCTCGCCGGCGGTCTTCCGGCGCTGTCGCCCTGCACGCCGCTCGGCTGTATCATCCTGACCAAGAGCGTGCATGCTTCGCTCGAGGGCATGAATGCGATCGTGATCGGCCGCTCCAATTTGGTGGGACGGCCGCTGGTGCAATTGCTGCTCAACGAGAACGCCACGGTGACGATCGCGCATTCGCGCTCGCGCGACCTGCCGCAGCTCGTCGCGCGCGCCGACCTCGTCTATGCCGCGGTCGGCCGGCCCGAGATGGTCCGGCGCGACTGGATCAAGCCGGGCGCGACCGTGATCGATGTCGGGATCAACCGCATTCCAACATCTGACGGCAAGACGAAGCTGGTCGGCGACGTGGCTTTCGCGGAAGTGTCCGAAGTCGCCGGCGCGATCACGCCGGTGCCGGGCGGCGTCGGCCAGATGACGGTGGCTTGTCTCCTGGTCAACACGCTGCGCGCGGCCTGCGCGATCGCCAGCTTGCCCGCGCCGGCTGTTTAACTCGCCACCGGCGGCGGCACGTTGGCCGCATACCAATCGCTGATCGAGCCCAGCGCCGGATGCGCCAGCGCGCGCGACAGATAGGCCCAGATCCGCGGCTGGTGTTTCAGGTAATGCGGCTTGCCGTCGCGGCGGTTGAGCCGGGCGAAGGTGCCGAGCAGCCGCGTATTACGCTGCGCCGACATCACGGCGTAATGCGCGCGGAAGGCTTCCTGGTCGAAGCCCGCATCGGCGGCCTCGCGGGCCGTGATATAGCGCGTCAGCAGCGCCTGCTCGATCTCCTCCGGCACATCGATGCGCGCATCCTGCAGCAGCGAGACGACGTCATAGGCCGGCGGCCCCATCACCGCGTCCTGGAAGTCGATCACGCCGACCCGTGCCATGCCTTCGCGCCCCGGCAGCCAGAGCAGATTGGGCGAATGATAGTCGCGCAGCACCCAGGTCGGCTTTGTCGCCAGCGGCTCGGCCAGAAGCTCGCGCCACATCGCCATGAACTCGGCGCGAAGCGCTTGGCTCGGCTGCACACCGCGATCGGGCAGATACCATTCCAGCATCAGGCCGATTTCGATCAGCATCGCATCCGCATCGAACGCCGGAACCGCGTAGCTGACATGCGGCGCCAAGGGCAGCACGTCGGGAGTTGTCTCGTCGTGCAGCTTGGCCAGCAGGTCGGTGGCGGCTTCATAGCGCTCAACGATGGGGCGCGGCGGATCGCCTTCGATCACGCCTTCGTTGCCGAGATCCTCGGTGATCAGAAATCCATGCTCGAGATCGGCATCGTTGATCTTGGGGGCGGAGATGCCGCGGGCGCGCAAGCTCCCGGCGATGGCGACGAAGGGGCGGACGTCTTCGGCCAGATGCACGGCGGCGCTGTAGGACTTGCCGCCGTAGATCGCGGGACCGTCGGGTCGCTTCGGCGAATTCATCAGGATATAGGCGCGTTCGCCCTTGAACAGCCGCGCATAGGAGCGGATCGAGGCGTCGCCCGCCATGCGCTGGCGTCGCGAACCGGCGTGCCCGGCTTCGGTCAGGAATTGCCGCAAAGCTCGCAAGCGGGCGACGATCGCAGCGGCCTTGCCGGAGCCTGTGACTTCGGCAATGCGGGCGTCGTCGCCCTTCGCGCCGTCGTGCCGAAAGGTGATGTCGATCCGGTCCATTGGCAACGTGCTGCCGGCGCGCTCCGGCCATTCGATCAGCACGACGGTGGCCTCGGGCAGCGGCGAAAGCCCGATCTCCTCCAGCTCGGACGGATCGCCGATCCGGTAGAGGTCGGCGTGAACGAGCGGAAAGCTCGGCAGGTCGTAGCTCTGCGCCAGCGTGAAGGTCGGGCTCGGCACTTCGAGCTCGGCGCTGCCGGCGAGATAGCGGATCATCGCGCGCGCTGCGGCGGTCTTGCCGGCGCCGAGGTCGCCCGAGAGCGTGATCAGGTCGCCGGGACCGATCAGCAGCGCAAGGTCGGCCATCAGGTTCGCGGTCGCGGCCTCGTCCGCGAGCGCAACGGTGAATGTGGTGGGCTCCGTCATTCCGCGGCGTTACGCTGCGCGATGTGGTCGGTCGGGAATTCGCAGGTCACGGTGGTGCCGCGCCCGACCACCGAATCCATCCGCACCTTGCCGCCGTGCAGTTCGACGAAGGAGCGCACCAGCGACAGGCCGAGCCCGGCGCCGCGATGGCGCGAGCCCTGCGAATGGCTTTCGAACCATTCGAACACCTTGTCCTTCACCTCGGGCGGGATGCCCGGGCCGGAGTCCGTGACCGAGAAGCTGACGCTGTGGTCGGTGCGGCGAGCGCTGACGACGACCAGGGTGTCCGGCGGCGAGAAGCCGACTGCATTGGCGAGCAGGTTATAGAGCACTTGCACGACGCGCCGCTCGTCGCCGACGAACGTGCCGACATCGGCAGCGACCTCGACGGTGAGGTGGATGCGGTCGGTGGCGAGCCGGTCCTGAACGCCCTCCGCGGCGGCCGCGATCGCCTGGGTGGCATCGACCGGGCCGAGTTCGAGCTTCATCGCGCCCGCGTCGATGGTGGCGAGGTCGAGAATGTTGTTGGTGAGCGCGAGCAGCGCGTTGGTCGATTTGGTGACGTAGTCGAGATATTCGGCCTGCTTGTCGGTCAGCGGGCCGGTCGAGGGATCGGACAGGAAATGCGCAAAGCCGATGATCGTGGTCAGCGGGGCGCGCAGCTCGTAGGAGACGTGGTGCACGAAGTCGATCTTCATCTGGCCGGCGGCTTCCAGCGCCTCGTTGCTCTCGCGCAGCGCCCGCTCGACATTCTCGGTATCGGTAATGTCCTGGAACGTTAGCATGGTGGCGCCGTCCGGCAAGGGGCGGCTCATGCAGTCCAGCACGCTGCCGTCCTTGCGCTCGAGCTTGAGCGCGAGGTCGCGCCGGTTCTCGATCCCGGTGACGGCCTCGCGCAGGCTGCGCCAATGCGAGGGGTCGTCATAGAGCGGCCGGCACCAAGCCTCCACCGTGTCGATGTGCGGCCGTTCGCGCAAGGCGTCGGAGGCAAGCCGCCACATCCTGGCGAAAGCCGGGTTGAACAGCTCGATACGGCCGTTGCTGCCGAACACGGCGACGCCCTCGGCGAGGCTGTCGAGCGTCTCGCGCTGAACCCGGATCAGGCCGTCATAGCGGCGGGCGAGGTTGAAGCTCTCGGTGACGTCGTCGAACAGGTACGTCACGCCACCTTCGGGATTGGGCGTGGTGACGACGGAGAGCGCGCGGCCATTGGGCAGGAACCAAGTGTCCTTGGCAGTCTCGACCGCGCGATAGGCCTCGTGCAGCTTGGCCTTCCAGGCGCGAAAATCGGCCTGTTCCGGCAGCTTGCGCGCGGCGCGCAGCCGGTCGAGCACGCTGGAATCGTCCGGCTGGCCGTCGAGAAAGCTGGTCTCGAGGTCCCACAGCCGGCGATAGGAATCGTTGTAGAAGGCGAGCCGGCGCTGGCCGTCGAACACCGCAACCCCGGAGGAGAGCTGATCCAGCGTCCGCCGGTGCGCCTCGGCCATGCGCACCAGCGCGGCGCGCAGCTCGTCCGCCTCGCTGGCATCGACCGCGACGCCGGCGCTGCCGCCGGACAGGCTGAAGGCGCGCACGTCATAGATGCGCCGCTCGCCGCCGGCGACGATCGGCAAGCGCGCGGCGAAGCTGCCGGAATTTCCGAGTGCGCGCTGCATCTCGCTGCGATCGTCGCTGTCGAGCAGTTCGACGTTCCGGCTGATCGCGTCGTGAACGTCCCGCGCCTCGGCGGCGTGCGCGTAGGCGGGATTGGCATAGAGCAGCGCGCCACCCGTCTGCTTGGCCCAGATCGGCCAGGGCAAGGCCGAGGTCAGCCCACGGAGCAGCTCGGTCTCTTCGAACAGGGCCCTCAGCCGCAGCTGCGTCTCGGCCAATTCGCGGCGGACACCGGAGAGCTCGCGGATGCGCACGATGGCCTGACCACCGATGGCACGCCCCATCACTTCGACGGCGTGGCCGTGCGAGGTGATGAGCTGCATCAGGAAGCCCTCGCCGATCTCGCGCAGCGAATCGATCGCGCGGTCGAGCTGCAGCGCCGGCTCCGACGGCAGCCAAGTGCCGAAGGCGAGAATGCGCTGCGGCTGGTCGGCCGGAACCAGCAAGGAGGTATCGCCGGAAATCTGCGGGCGGTGTCCGCCGGCCGGCCATGCGATCAGGATCTGCGGTTCCGCGAACAGCAATGCGCGATAGCGATCGGCCTGCAGCTGCAGCTCGGCAATGTCGGTGCGCAGCCGTGCCTCCTTGCGCCCGGCGCGGATCCGCGTGCGCACCAGCGCGATCGCCGCGACCACGGAAAAGCCGAGCAACGCAAGCGCCGCAGTCATCGCCGCGACGTCCTGCCGGCTCAGTTCGATGAGATTGGCGATGACATCGGCCGGCATGCCGTCGCCCGCAAAGGCCGCGTCCACCGGCGCAAGCACAGTTGCGGCCAGGCTTAATCGGCCTACGCGCGCGAGAGACGTGCATGACAGCAGCGTCCGACGCATCACCACGATCACGCCTGACATCTTTGCCCCAAAACCGCACGAAGTTTCGCGCGGCGCCGATCGCGTCGATCGTGCCGTTGCGCGAATCAATCAACAATAACCGCTTCGGGACTCCAGCGGTAAGAGTCCAGACCGTGAACGCGGACAGTGCCTGAGGAAAATGCACCGGATGTGTTTGCACGCGAACGAATCGGCGCGTGCGATGCCCGTGATTCAACGGCCTGTCGAACCGAAACCGCCCTCGCCCCGCGCAGTCGTCGACAGCGAGGTCGCAACGACGAACTCGGCGCGCGTGACCGGCGCGATCACCATTTGCGCGATCCGCTCGCCGCGGCGGATCGTGAACGGTGCCTCGCCGTGATTGATCAGGAGCACGCAGATCTCGCCGCGATAATCGGCATCGATCGTGCCCGGCGAATTCAGCACGGTGACGCCGTGCCGGGCGGCGAGGCCCGAGCGCGGCCGCACTTGCGCCTCGTAGCCCACAGGCAGTGCAATGCACAGGCCGGTCGGCACCATCGCGTGGCGGCCCGCCGCGAGCACGACAGGTTCGGCCTCGGGAATCGCGGCCAGCAGATCGAGCCCGGCGGCCTGCGCGGTCTGATAGGCCGGCAGCGGCAGGCCTTCGCCGTGCGGCAGGATCTGGACGTCGATGGCGATGGTGCTGGTCACGGTGGCGTTGTTCCTACGGCTTTGGCGATATGGGCAACCAGCGCGGTCGCGACCTCATCCTTGGTCATGATCGGCCAGGAGTCGACGTGAACGCGCTCGCCCTCGCGGGTCAAGAGATGCACCGTATTGCGATCGCCGCCCATCACGCCGGTCGCCGGCGACACGTCATTGGCAACGATCCAGTCGCAGCCCTTGCGCGCGAATTTGGCCTTGGCGTTCTCGATCAGATGCTCGGTCTCCGCAGCGAAGCCGATCACCAGCGGCGGCCGGTTCTCCTTCAGCTTGGAGATGGTGGCAAGGATGTCGGGATTTTCGACCAGCTGCAGCGGCGGTATCGCCGCGTCGGTCTTCTTCAGCTTCTGGCCGCCTTCGCTGGCCACGCGCCAATCCGCAACGGCAGCGGCGAAGATCGCAACGTCGGCCGGCAGCGAGGCCTCGACCGCCTGCAGCATCTGCCGCGCCGATTCGACATGCGTGATCGTGACGCCCTTCGGTGCATCGAGTTCCACCGGCCCCGAGATCAGCTGCACATCGGCGCCCGCAGCGTGGGCTGCGGCTGCGATCGCATAGCCCTGCTTGCCGGAGGAACGGTTGGCGATATAGCGCACCGGGTCGATCGGCTCGTGGGTCGGGCCGGCGGTAACCAGCACGCGCCGGCCGGCGAGCGGCCGCGGCGGGACCGGCTTGAGCATGCGCTGAACGACGTCGACGATTTCGAGCGGCTCGGCCATCCGGCCGACGCCGGCCTCGCGCGCCTCCGCCATCTCGCCGGCATTCGGCCCCACCATCTGAATGCCGTCGCGCTGGAGGGTCGCGGCGTTGCGGCGCGTGGCCGGATTGCTCCACATCATCGGGTTCATCGCCGGCGCGAGCAGGATCGGGCGGCTCGCAGCCAGCAGGATCGCGCTGGCGAGGTCGTCTGCATGTCCCTGCGCCATCTTCGCCATCAGGTCGGCGGTGGCCGGTGCCACCACGATCAGGTCGCAGTCGCGCGCCAGGCGGATGTGCCCGGCATCGAATTCGCTGCGGGGATCGAACAGGTCGGTGAACACGCGTTCGCCGGAGAGCGCGCTGGCCGACAGCTCGGTGACGAATTGCGTCGCCGCCTTGGTGAGGACGCAGCGCACCTTGATGTGCCGCTCTTTCAGCCGGCGGACCAGATCGAGCGACTTATAGGCGGCGATGCCGCCGCCGATGATCAGCGTGACGCGCGGCTCGCGCGTGGAGGCGGGCAGGGGAGAAATGGCCGTCTCCGGCTCGCCGGTCGGCGGGGCCGCGCGCGGCTCGGCCGGTTCGATCAGGCCGCGCAGGATGACGCGAACCTCTTCCTCGAGCGAGCGGCCATTCTGCGCCGAGCGTAGCCGAAGATAGCTCTTCAGCGCGTCGTCGAGCTTGCGGATGGTCAGGCTGGCCATCGCGGCCTCCCGGGCATCATTGTTGTGATTGCAATGCTATCATATTTTGATTGCGTTGCAATCAGCAGTGGTCGCCCTCCCGGACCTTAGGCCAGCCGCAACACCGCGATCAGGATGCCGATGAACGTGGCGGCGATGATCCACAGCGCGATGGCGCGCCACCGGCTCTTCCTGCCCTCGGTGCGGCCCATGGCGGCGATCGATTCGGGGGAGAGCCGCAGGCCGTCGCGCGTCATCACCTCGAGATGCTCCAGCACGGAAGCGGCGCGGTAGGCCAGCTCCGGCAAGGTCACGGCCAGCCGCGCCAGATCGCCGACGCCGGATGCTGCGCTCTGGATGCGCCCGATCGGCCCAAGATTGCGTTCGATCCATTCGCGCACCACGGGGTCGGCGATCTTCCAGATGTCGAGCTTGGGATCGAAGCCGCGCGCCACGCCCTCGACCACGACCATGGTTTTCTGCAGCAGGATCAGCTCCGGACGGGTGCGCATGTCGAACAGGCCGGTGACCTCGAGCAGCAGCGTCAGCAGCTTGGCCATGGAGATCTCTTCGGCCGTGCGATTATGGATCGGCTCGCCGATGGCGCGGATCGCTTGCGCGAAATTCTCCACCGAGTGATGCGGCGGCACATAGCCGGCCTCGAAATGCACCTCGGCGACGCGGCGGTAGTTGCGGGTGATGAAGCCGAGCAGGATCTCGGCCAGGAAGCGGCGCTCTTTCATGCCGAGCCGGCCCATGATGCCGAAATCCACCGCGACCAGCCGTCCCTCCTTGTCGAGGAACAGGTTGCCCGGGTGCATGTCGGCATGGAAGAAGCCGTCCCGCAGTGCGTGGCGCAGGAAACTCTGGATCACCTTGCGGCCGAGATCGGGCAGATCGACATGGGCGGCCTCCAGCCGCGCCCTGTCGTTCAGCGCGATGCCGTCGATCCACTCCATGGTGAGCACGTTGTGCGCCGTGCGGTCCCAGTCGACGACCGGCACGCGGAAGTCGGGATCGTCCTTGGTGTTCTCGGCCATCTCCGAGAGCGCGGCCGCTTCGAGACGGAGATCCATCTCCATCGCGACCGAGCGCGACATCGTGTTGATCACCTCGACCAGCCGCAGCCGCCGCGCTTCCGCCGAATGCGCCTCGGCTTTTTCGGCGACGAAGAAGAAATCGGAGAGGTCGCGGCGGAAGCGCGACGCGACGTTCGGCCTGAGCACCTTGACGGCAACGGGAGTATGGATGCCGTCGCGTTCGACGTCGCCACGATGGACTTGAGCAATCGAGGCTGCAGCGACCGGCGGACCGAGCTGACAGAACACCTGGTTGATCGGGCGTTCGAGCGCGGTGGCGATCACGGCTTCCGCTTCGGCCTGCGAGAACGGCGGCAGCCGGTCCTGCAGCGACTCCAGGTCGCGCGCCATGATGACGCCGACCACGTCGGGACGCGTCGCCAGGAACTGGCCGAGCTTGAGATAGGCCGGGCCCATTCGTTCCAAGGCGCGCGACAGCCGCGGGCCGGACTTGGCGCCCGGGCGTTCGATCAGGCGCGCCAGCTTCAGCGGTATCTGACCGGAAGGCGGCACGAGAGCCGGGTCGACGGCACCGAACACGCCCTCGCGCGCGAAGACGAAAGCGGCCCGGGTGAGCCGCACGATATGGGTCAGTGCCGAGATCACAAACGCCAGCCGGAATGGAGCGCGACGATGCCGCCGGAGAGGATTTGCCAGGAAACGCGGGCGAAGCCAGCGTCGGAGATCATCTCGCCGAATGCGCTGGGGGTCGGAAACTTGCGGATGGACTCGACCAGGTAACGGTAGGACTCGGCGTCGCCGGTGACCGCGCGGCCGAGCTGCGGGATCACGTTGAAGGAGAACATGTCGTAGAGCTTGTCGAGGCCGGGGACCTGAACCGTGGAGAACTCGAGGCACAGGAAGCGGCCGCCATGCTTGAGCACACGATGGGCTTCGCGCAAGGCGAGATCGATTTGCGGCACGTTGCGGATGCCGAAGGCGATCGTATAGGCGTCGAAGGAGCGGTCGGGGAAAGCCAGCGCCTCGGCATTGCCCTCGACGAAGGAGACCTTGTCTTCGAGATATTGCTTGATGGCGCGCTGGCGCCCGACCTCGAGCATGTCGCCATTGATGTCGCAGACGGTGGCATGGAAGCCGGCTCCGGCCGCCTTCGCCGCCCGGAAGGCGATGTCGCCGGTGCCGCCGGCGACATCGAGCAGGGCAAATGGCTGATCGCCCTTCGGCGGGTTCAGCGTATTGATCATGATGTCCTTCCAGACGCGGTGCAGCCCGCCCGACATCAGGTCGTTCATCAGGTCGTAGCGGGACGCCACGCTGTGAAACACGTCGTTTACCAGCGTCTGCTTCTCGCCCAGGGGCACATCCCTGAAGCCGAAATGCGTGGTTTGGTCCGGCCGATCCATCACCCTACTCCGATACGGGACCATAGCGTGCCCGTCGCAATGGCGCTATCACGTCACTTCGATAAGGTGAATGGCGACAGAGGTGAATTGATTGCCTGAACTGCCCGAAGTCGAGACGGTCCGCCGCGGCCTGCAGCCGGTGATGGAGGGCGCCAGGATCGTGGCGGCCGAGGCGCGGCGCAAGGATCTGCGGTTTCCATTCCAGAAGGATTTCGTGGCGCGCCTCAACGGCCAGACCGTGACCGGGCTCGGCCGCCGCGCCAAATACCTGCTCGCCGATCTCGGCTCCGGCGACGTGCTTCTGATGCATCTCGGCATGTCCGGCTCGTTTCGCGTGCTGAAGCCGGACGAGGCCACTGCGCCCGGCGCCTTTCATCACCCGCGCGGCAAGGACGAGAATCACGACCATGTCGTGTTTCACATGTCCTCCGGCGCCGACGTTGTGTTCAACGATCCGCGCCGCTTCGGCTACATGAAAGTGATTCCGCGTAACGCGCTGGACGAGGAGCCCCTCCTGAAGGACCTCGGGCCCGAGCCGCTCGGCAATGAGTTCGACGCGGCGATGCTGGCGCGCTCATGCGCCAACAAGAAGACCAGCCTGAAGGCGGCGCTGCTCGACCAGCGGGTCGTGGCGGGACTGGGCAACATCTATGTCTGCGAAGCGTTGTTCCGCGCGCATCTGTCGCCACGCCGGCTGGCGGCCACCCTGGCCACGAAGGCCGGACAACGCAAGGGCGTTGCCGGGGCGGAGCCGACCGACCGTGCCGAGAAGCTGGTCGAGGCGATCCACGCGGTGCTGAACGAGGCGATCAAGGCGGGGGGATCGTCATTGCGCGACCACCGCCAGACCTCGGGCGAGCTCGGCTACTTCCAGCATTCGTTCCAGGTCTATGACCGGGAAGGTCAGCCCTGCCGCAGCAAGGGATGCGACGGCGTCGTCAAGAGGTTCACCCAGAACGGACGCTCGACCTTCTGGTGTCCGAAGTGCCAGAAGTAAGCGCCCGACCGCGGCCGGGGCTGGGCGTCGACCGCGCGATTGGCTCGGTGAAGTGCAGGTAAAGTACACCTGCCGTTCTAGAATCCGGTCTCCCAGGTGATGTTGCTGTCGGCCCAGGTCGGATAGGCGCGGGCTGCGGTTGCCTCGCGTTCTTCGGCGGTCGGCCGCAGCAGGATCGGAAATTCCACGTCCATCAATTCGTTCGCTTCCTGCACCACCTGGTCACCGGCGATCTTGCCGATGGTCCAGCGCCACAGGCTGCTGATTTCCTGCGCGCACTTGCCCTCGGGCGCGAATTCGCAGACGCCGAGGCCGGCGGCGAGCGCATCCTGATGGTCGTTGCGCATCATGATGAAGGGCTGCGCCAGTACTTCGGCGATGTCGCGCGGTGCGTCATTGTCGAGCGCCGTGGTGGCGTCGGTGACACGATGGCCGCCGCGGATCGGCGTCTGGTTGAGCACGAAGGCGAACGGCTTGCGCCAGGCGCGCACCACGCTCAAGGTCGGCGCGGTGGCTTCGATGTCGGCAACGCTCGGACGCGCCGGGATCAGGCAGAGGTCGCAGTGGCGGATGGCCGCGGTCGACGCCGCGTTGACGCCGCTTGCGGTATCGATGATACAGACCGTCACGCCGCCGCGCGCGAGTGCCTCCAGGCGCTGTTCGATCATCTTGGCGTCGTATACGGCCTCGACGATGGGCTCGGCCTGATGACGCCTGGCCTGCCATTTCGACAACGTGCCCTGCCGGTCGGTCTCGATCACGCGCACATTGTGTCCGGCCTGTTGGGCAGCCACTGCAAGGCCGATGGCCAGCGTGCTCTTGCCGCTTCCGCCTTTCTGGGTGGCCAGAACGATCGTATACATCGGTCAGTAGTCCTTCGGCTGTTGACGGAACTTGATGGAACGCCAGCTGAGTTGCACCGCGCAACCTGCGATGCGGAGCTATTCTCGCTCAGGACGGTCCGGTCCGACCCAAAGGCACTTGCAACAGGCACTTGGAATCGCGGTGGTCCGAATCAGCACGCCGACAAATCTGATCGAACTATGTCACGCCGCAGGTGTCACCACATCCCGTTCGACTACGGCAGGACTCGTTCTGAGTTGATAGCAAGGTGCGTCGGAATCCAACGGCTTGAAGGGCCGTCGATCGGCCGCTCGGGACTTAAAAGCCGTTCTGCGATGATGGCGTCATCTGCAGGATGCGGGCTCTGCGGCCAAAGAGCTTCCTAATTTTGTGTAAAATGGTTTGCTTAATTTTGGGTAAACGAAGGCAGTGAGCGTGCCGCTCCCGGCCCCGGCAACTGGCGATTGAGGCGGCAAGGCGAGACCGCCGCACGTCGCGGCGTTCGTCTGTTCGCGGCTACTTCCGAACACAGATCACGCGCACCGTCGCGGCCTTCGCGTCCGCCGATTTGCCATCGAGACCGACGCCGTTCCCGGTGAGAAAGTCGCGCACGACTGCGGCCGATACGAGCACCGCCTGGGTGCCCGGCACGGCCGACGTTGCCCCCGCGACCACCGCCTGTTTCGCCAGCGCAAGCCCTGTAAAGCGGCTGTCGGCATCCATCGCGGGCGCGCCGGAGAAACCGAGACCGAGCGAGGGCGTCAATGAAAGTTCGCCGCTTCCGGCAGACGTTCCCTGCGCCGTCGCCTGCGCCTTGACCGCGCTGACCGCGGACCCGCCACCCTGATTTTGCGGATCGGCAATGCCGACGATGTCGAGGCTGGATTTCGCGCTGCCGGGGGCCAGGTTGAGCGGCCTCAAGCCGCGGGCACCGTAGATGCGCAGCAGTGCCAGGCCATGCGCCTTGTCGTCGGCCACGCGATCGGCATGGCCGAAGCCGCCGATCGTGATCGCGAGACAACCGTCGACGATCTCGCGATCGGTCACGACGGCCCCGTCCTCGCTGACGACGAGGCCGGTGCCGTAATCGACCGTGCGCCGCGGCGGCGGCGCTGCGGCCGCGGTCGGGAACGCGGCAAATGCGCTCGACATGGCGATCACCACCGGGTCCAGGGTACTTTCCATCGCCTGATCATAGAGGATGGTGAGGGTGCGCACCTCGTCACCCCTGAAGGTGCCGCGGACATAGAACTTCTTCTGCTCCTGCGTGCCGGAGAGCACGAAGAAATCGGGTTTGACTGCGGTGTAGCCGACCGTGCGCCCGGCCGGCTCCTTCTTCTCGCGTTCGGCGAGTGCTGCGGTGGTCGGATTGGCTTCCTTGCGCCGTGCCAGGAGGATCTGCACCGTTCCGGTCGGCGAGCTCCATTTGGAGCCCCCGGCATCGCTCGCCTGTTGCGGCACCAGCTTGGTCGGGAGTCCGATTTTCGCGCCGGTCACGGGATCGGTGACGATCTTCCAGCCGACCGCCTCTTGCTTGCGCCGGGCGGCATCGGCCAGCGCGCTGCGCTCCTGCGGATTGAGGACGCCGGTCGGCTCGCCGCCTTTGAGTTTCTGATACGCCTTGATCGCATTCACCATGCGCGCGCTGGCCTCGCCGGTGATCGCGCCGTTATATTGCCCGACCCAGGCGAGATCGGATTGCAGCGCCAGCCGCTGGGCCGCCGTCATCGCGTTGGCCGGGTCTGCCGGCGGCTGGGCCGCCGGGCGCGCCGGCGCGGCAGCTCCCGTTTTGGGTTGGACGCCGGAGGAGGGGGGCGTGCTCAGCTGGGCCAGCGCAGGACTGACGCCAAGCAGCAAGGTCGCCGAGATCGATGTTGCCCAGGCCAATGGTCTCATGACAAATCCCAAACTCTTGCGGCGCAAATAAATAAACCCATCTGCTTGGTCGGTCGAATCGGGCGCGGGTTCAGGCTGCCGAAAGGCCGATGGCTCCGTCAGAGTTCGCGGAAGGACGTGTGAGACGATGCTGAGCGAGGAAGAACTCGAGCGTTATGCCCGCCACATCGTGTTGCGCGACGTCGGCGGCCCCGGGCAGGCGGCGCTGAAGCGAGCCTCGGTGCTGGTGGTTGGCGCCGGCGGGCTCGGCGCGCCGGCCTTGATGTATCTCGCCGCGGCCGGTGTCGGCACGCTCGGTGTGGTCGATGATGATGTCGTGTCGCTCTCCAACCTGCAGCGTCAGGTGATTCATACGACGCCCGATATCGGCCGGCCCAAGGTCGAGAGCGCGGCCGAGCGCATCCAGGCGCTCAACCCGCACGTCAATGTCGTTGCGCATCGGACCTGGCTGAACGCCGACAACGTGCTCGATGTGGTCGGTGCTTATGATCTCGTGCTCGACGGCTCCGACAATTTCGACACGCGATATCTGGTGTCGGATGCCTGTTTCCTGGCGAGGAAGCCGTTGATTACCGGCGCGCTCGGCACCTTCGATGCCTCGCTGACCACGATCCGCGCGCATGAGACGAATGCGCAAGGCATTTTCAATCCGACCTATCGCTGCCTGTTTCCCGAACCGCCGCCGCCCGGCACCGTGCCGGCCTGCGCGGAGGCCGGCGTCATGGGCGCGCTCGCCGGCGTCCTCGGTTCGATGATGGCGCTGGAAGCGATCCGGGAGGTCGTCGGTTTCGGTGACGGCCTGGTCGGCCGGCTGCTGATGCTGGACGCGCGCACCATGCGCTTCGAGACCCTGCGCTACAGCCGCGATCCGACCAATCCCCTGAATGGCGATGGGCCTGTCATCGCCGATCTGAGCGCGCATCGGTGAGATCGACCTCTCCCGCACGCGGGAGAGGCAGCGACGATCACGCCGTCAGTCGGCGCTCGCTGTCCATATGGACAAGCTGCGATTCCTGATAGCGGGCGCCGGCGGCAACACCCGGCGGGAAAGCCTTGTCGAGCGCGGAGAGATGCGCCTCGGTCAGCTTCAGCGCGAGCGCACCGAGAGCTTCCGACAGGCGGTCGCGGTGCCTTGCACCGACCAGCGGCACGATATCCTTGCCTTGGGCCGCGACCCAAGCGATCGCCACCTGTGCCGGAGAGGCGCCGATATCATCGGCGATTCCGCGCAAGGTCTCGACCAGCGCGAGATTCTTGTCGAGATTGTCGCCCTGAAACCGTGGCGCGCTGCTACGGAAATCCTTCACGGCCCGGTCCTTCGACCAGTGGCCGCTGATCAGGCCGCGCGAGAGCACGCCGTAAGCGGTGATGCCGATGCCGAGCTCGCGGCAGGTCTTCAGGATGTCGCCCTCGATGCCGCGCGAGACGAGCGAATATTCGATCTGCAGGTCGCTGATCGGATGCACCTTGTGGGCGCGGCGAATGGACTCCGAACCCACTTCCGACAGGCCGATATGCTTGATGTAGCCGGCCTGCTTCAGCTCTGCCATGGCGCCGATGGTCTCTTCGATCGGCACCGACGGATCGAGCCGGGCAGGACGATAGATGTCGATCGCTTCGACGCCGAGCCGCTGCAGCGAGTAGGCGAGGAAATTGCGCACGGCAGCCGGCCGGCTATCGTAGCCGTGCCAACCCTTGGCGGGATCGCGCAGCGCGCCGAACTTGACCGAGATCTGCAGGTTGCGAGGCCCGGCCGAGGCAAGCGCCTCGCGGATCAGCGTCTCGTTATGGCCCATGCCGTAGAAGTCGCCGGTGTCGAGCAGCGTGATGCCCGCATCGAGCGCGGCATGAATCGTGGCGATGCTCTCGGAGCGGTCGGCCGGACCGTAGAAGTCCGACATGCCCATGCAGCCAAGACCAATGGCGGATACGCGTGGGCCGGTCGCGCCGAGTTGACGGATTTCCATGATCGTTCTCCTTCGCTGGGACAGCGGCCGCTGGGGCCGACTGGACAACGCGGATATCGATCGTTTTCCTCGGTTCGATAAGCCGGACAATTCCGAACGGACCGTTCGGAATGCCGAACAATCAGCGTGGCCGCGGCTTCGGAGCGACGCAAGATCGCCCCCGCCCTGCACGGCAGGGCAAGCTCACAGCATGCTGGGTAGCACCCGATCCGGTGGCTTATGGCTGTCGAGGAAGGTCTTGATGTTGATGATGACCTTCTCGCCCATTTCGACCCGGCCTTCGATCGTGGCCGAGCCCATGTGCGGGAGCAGCGTGACCTTGCCGGCTTTGGCAAGCCGCACCAGGCGCGGGCTGACTGCAGGCTCATGTTCGAACACGTCGAGCCCGGCGCCGGCGATATCGCCGGATTCGATCAGCTTGGTCATCGTCTCTTCGTCGATCACCTCGCCGCGCGCGGTGTTGACGATGTAGGCGTCCTTGCGGATCAGCTTCAGCCGCCGCGCCGACAACAGATGGAACGTGGCCGGCGTGTGCGGACAGTTCACCGAGATGATGTCCATCCGCGCCAGCATCTGGTCCAGGCTTTCCCAATAGGTCGCGCCCAGCTGCTCGGCGATGACAGGGGCCACCGGACGGCGGTTGTGATAGTGAATCTGCAGGCCGAAGGCGCGGGCGCGGCGCGCCACCGCCTGACCGATCCTGCCCATGCCGATGATGCCGAGCCGCTTGCCGCCGATACGGTGGCCGAGCATCCAGGTCGGCGACCAGCCCGCCCAGTTCTTGCCCTCGGTCAGGATCGAAGCGCCCTCGATCAGCCGTCGTGGCACGGCAAGGATCAGCGCCATGGTCATGTCGGCGGTATCCTCGGTGAGCACTTTCGGCGTGTTGGTCACGGTGATGCCGCGCGCGATCGCTGCGGCCACGTCGATATTGTCGACGCCGTTGCCGAAATTCGCGATCAGCCGCAGCTTGCTCTCGGGCGTGTTCAGGATGTCGGCGGTGATGTGGTCGGTGACCGTCGGAACCAGGACGTCGGCAGTCCGCACAGCCTCGGCCAACTGCTCCGCGCTCATCGGTTCGTCGTCGAGATTGAGCCGGGCGTCGAACAGCTCGCGCATCCGGGTCTCGATCGAGTCCGGCAACTTGCGCGTCACCACGACCAGGGGCTTTTTCCTAACCGACATGTCTTGCTCTCATGAGATCCTTCAGACCTCATTAACCGGGTTCGCCGAAACTACCGTCGCAGCCTATGCCGGCGTTCCCAGGGGATGGTCTCTCGGATCTGTTTTGGGGTTCCCGATCCGTCCCTTGCAAGGATTCGCCGGACGTTGAGGCGCGTCCTGGCCGTTGTGTTCGGTCCTCTGTAGCAGAAGGCAGGCCCAAGACAAGGCGCAGGACGCCCGCCGGAAGGTCCCCGCCCGCACAGGGGGATCCGGCGGGGTCGGTGGGAGCGGGCGAACGATTGCACGTGCGAAATCGGTCGAGGCGTCGATTCGGCGAGGGAGAGTGAGTTGCGTTTGATGGCGTTGGGGCGTTTTTCTTCGTTCGTGATGCTGGTCGCGGCCTTTCTGGGATTTGCGCTCAACCCGCCTGCCTCGGCCAAGGACTCCACACCGACCACCAGCGGCCTGCCCGTGCCGCGCTACGTCAGCCTGAAATCGGACCATGTGAATGTGCGGGCCGGTCCGACCAAGGACAACGATGTCGCCTGGGTCTACACCCGCTCGGGCCTGCCGGTGGAGATCACCGCCGAATATGAGAATTGGCGCCGGGTGCGCGATTCCGAAGGCGCGGAGGGGTGGGTGTATCATTCGCTTTTGTCGGGCCGCCGCACCGCTGTCGTGACGATGAAGAACAAGGATGACCTCGCCTCGCTCTACGACAGCGCCGATGCGACAAGCTCAGTCACCGCGCGCCTGCAGGCCGGCGTGATCGCTCAGGTCAAGAAGTGCAACGGCTCCTGGTGCCACGTCTCCGGCAACGGCTTTGATGGCTGGATCGAGCAGCAGAGGCTGTGGGGCGTCTACGCCGACGAGCAGGTGAACTAAGCGCCCGTGTCGCCGCGCCGATCACCGGCGGCTCGATTCCGATCTTCGTCTTGCCCTGAAACGCAAAATGGCCGGAACAATCCGGCCATGACGACAAGTCCGAGCGCCGCAGAGTGTGCCAGCGGCTCAGCGCTTCTTGCGCAGGCGCACCACCATGTCGACGCGGGAAATCTCGTAACCGTCCGGGACCTCTGGAAGCTTGGTCAAGGCCAGATGCTGATCGGGAATGTCGACCAGCTCGTGGTTGTTCTCGAGATAAAAATGATGATGCGTGGTGACGTTGGTGTCGAAATAGGTTTTCGTGCCGTCGACGCTGACCTGGCGCAGCAGCCCCGCATCGGTGAGCTGGTTGAGCGTATTGTAGACGGTGGCGAGCGAGACCGGAACTTTGGCCAGCGTCGCTTCCTCATAGAGCATTTCGGCCGTCAGATGCCGCGCGCCCTTCCCGAACAAGAGCCAGCCCAACGCCATGCGTTGCCGTGTCGGACGCAGGCCCGCCGCCTGCAGCATTTCGTTGACGTCGTGCCAGGGGCAGCCGTTGAGCGCAGGTTGGCGCCCGGTTCCGAGCCTGTCACGGCTCGTCCGGTCGTCACTCACGATCGATGCGTTGTCGGTCGCGTCCACTTCAAACACCGCAAGTTGATACTCTTAAAAAGATATATGGAGAGAAAGCGGTACAGATGCAAGCTCTTCGCAACTGAGCCTATCTAGAACGCTCCTAAATCGCGCGAGCGCCTCGGAAACGACCGGAAAAAGATGCGGCGATTTAACCGGTCTCGGTGCTTTGCCGCCGAACGCCCCTATGTTAGAGAGCGGCCGGACCGGAACGGCCCGTTTGGCAATGGTGATCGCCATTTTGCCTTGAGCTTGCCGTCCGGCGTCGTCATCAGGTGTTCGACTGCAGGTTTTTACCTCCAGGAGGCCTGGCTCAAGCTGCCTCCGACACGGTTGGTGAACGGGCGCTTGGGCAGCGAGGCAGGTCCGATTTCGCGCGAAAATCTCCATCGGAGATGTTGAGGAGGCTATTTGAGCATGCTGGATCGGCGCAGCGGTTATGAATATGAGGACTTGCTGGCCTGCGGGCGCGGAGAGCTGTTCGGTCCGGGTAATGCCCAGCTGCCGCTGCCGCCGATGCTGATGTTCGATCGCATCACGCAAATTACCGATACGGGCGGCGAATTCGGCAAGGGCCTGGTCCGCGCCGAACTCGACGTGAAGCCGGATCTCTGGTTCTTTGCCTGCCATTTCAAGAACGACCCGGTCATGCCGGGCTGCCTCGGCCTGGATGCGCTGTGGCAGATGGTGGGTTTCTACCTCGGCTGGATCGGCGGCGAAGGCCGCGGGAGGGCTCTCGGCCTCGGCGAGTTGAAGTTCTCCGGCCAGGTGCTGCCGCACGTTCGCAAGGTCGAGTACAACGTCGACATCAAACGCGTGATGCGCTCAAAGCTGGTACTTGGTATTGCCGATGGGTGGCTTTCCATGGACGGCGAGATTATCTATCGCGCCAAGGATCTGAAGGTCGGCTTGTTCAAACAAGGGACTGCGCCGTCTTGAACCGGTCGCATCCAAACACAGACATTGTAGCAACCGTGATTGCGCAAGGACACAAGGGTAAGGCGAGGCGGACATGAGGCGGGTTGTCATCACCGGGATGGGCATCGTCTCATCGATCGGCAACAACACCCAGGAAGTGCTGGCGAGCCTCCATGAGGCGAAGTCGGGCATCTCCCGCGCCGAGAAATATGCCGAGCTCGGCTTTCGTTCGCAGGTGCAAGGTGCGCCGACCCTGAATCCGGCCGAGGTCGTCGACCGCCGGGCCATGCGCTTTCTCGGTGAGGGCGCAGCCTGGAATCACGTCGCGATGGAGCAGGCGATCCAGGACTCGGGGCTGGAGCCGAACGAGGTCTCCAACATCAAGACCGGCATCATCATGGGCTCCGGCGGTCCGTCGACGCGCACCGTGGTCGAAGCGGCGGATATCACCCGCACCAAGGGCCCGAAGCGGGTCGGACCTTTCGCAGTGCCGAAGGCGATGTCGTCGACCGCATCCGCCACGCTTGCGACCTGGTTCAAGATCAAGGGCGTGAACTACTCGATCTCCTCGGCCTGTGCGACCTCGAATCATTGCATCGGCAATGCCTACGAGATGATCCAGTACGGCAAGCAGGACGTGATGTTCGCCGGCGGCTGCGAGGAGCTTGACTGGACCCTGTCGGTGCTGTTCGACGCCATGGGCGCGATGTCCTCCAAGCACAATGACACGCCCGCCACCGCCTCGCGTCCCTACGACGTCACGCGCGATGGCTTCGTGATCGCCGGCGGTGCCGGTGTGGTGGTGCTGGAGGAACTCGAGCACGCCAAGGCGCGCGGCGCCAAGATCTATGCCGAGCTCGTCGGCTATGGCGCTACCTCCGACGGCTATGACATGGTCGCACCGTCGGGCGAGGGCGCGGAGCGCTGCATGCAGATGGCGCTATCTACGGTCAAGACCAAGATCGACTATATCAACCCGCACGCCACGTCGACGCCGGCCGGCGATCCGCCGGAAATCGAGGCGATCCGCAAGGTGTTCGGCAGGGGCGAGAAATGTCCGCCGATCTCGGCGACCAAGGCGCTGACGGGGCATTCGCTCGGTGCGACCGGCGTGCAGGAAGCGATCTATTCGCTTCTGATGATGAAGAACGGTTTCATCTGTGAAAGCGCCAACATCACCGAGCTCGATCCGATCTTCGCGGACATGCCGATCGTACGCAAGCGCATCGACAACGCCAAGCTCGGCACGGTGCTGTCCAACTCGTTCGGCTTCGGTGGTACCAACGCCACGCTGGTCTTCAAGCACCTCGACGCCTAACCCCATCGCACGGCCTGGGCGATCCGAGGGATCGGACCGGGCTCTCGTTGGTGAGGACATCGGACATGTCCAGGCCAGCAAGCCCTTGACGGCTCGGGCGACTGCTGGCGAGGTGCAGGCACGTGCCGCCTCGACGTGGCCGAGACGTCCTCCAGCAAACTAGGAAGCACTGCACCATGCACGAGCTGATGAAGGGCAAGCGCGGGCTGATCATGGGCATCGCCAATGATCATTCGATCGCCTGGGGCATTGCGAAGACGCTCGCCGCCCATGGCGCCGAGATGGCCTTCACCTATCAGGGTGACGCGCAGGCGCGGCGGCTGCGGCCGCTGGCTCAGACGCTCGGATCGGATCTCGTGCTGCCCTGCGATGTCGAGGACATCGCAAGCGTTGATGCCGTGTTCGAGGCCCTGAGCAAGAGCTGGGACCGGCTCGATTTCGTCGTTCATGCGATCGGCTTCACCGACAAGAACGAGTTGCGTGGGCGCTATGCCGATACCACGCGCGAGAATTTCCTGCGCACCATGCTGATCTCCTGCTTCTCCTTCACCGAGGTGGCGAAGCGGGCGGTGCCGCTGATGACCGACGGCGGCTCGATGATCACGCTGACCTATGGCGCCTCGATGCGGGCGATGCCGAACTACAATGTCATGGGCGTCGCAAAGGCTGCGCTGGAGTCCTCGGTGCGCTATCTCGCGGCGGATTTCGGCGCCCAGCGCATTCGCGTCAATGCGATCTCTGCCGGTCCGGTGCGTACGCTGGCCGGCTCGGTGATCGGCGACGCGCGAGCGATGTTCGGATTCCAGCAGAAGCATTCGCCGCTCGGACGCGGCGTGACGCTCGATGAGCTCGGCGGCTCCGCGCTGTATTTGTTGTCCGACCTCGCCGGCGGCGTCACCGGCGAAATCCATTACGTCGATTCCGGTTTCAACATCGTGCTGCAGCCGCGGCCGGAGAACCTGCCGCCGGAATAGCGTTATTGGCCTGAGGCGATCTTCTCGGCGCGCTGGAAAGCGGGCCGCGCGATGCAGCGCCCGATATAGGCGTCGAAGGACGGCCGCGACGGCAACATCTTGAACAGCCGGACCGAGAAATTCAGCGCCGAGCCAATGACGACATCGGCGGCCGAGAAGTCCTCGCCAAGAATCCAAGGTCCTTTCGCCAGCGCCTGATCGAGCACGTCGACCACGCGTGCGACTTCGCCCCAGCCCGCGGCGACCGGGTTCATCTCCAGCTTGGTCGCGACCTGGACCATCGCGGGCTCGATGCAGCCGGGCGCGAAGAACAGCCATTGCAGGTATTTCGCGCGGCGTGGATCGCCGACGGCAGGCGCGAGCTTCGCCTCCGGATAGCGCTCGGCGATATAGGCGCAGATCGCCGCAGCCTCGGCCAGCGTCGCGTCGCTATCCTTCAGCGCGGGCACCTTGCCCATCGGATTGATCGCGAGATATTCGGCCGACTTCTGCGCGCCTGTGGTGATGTCGATAAGGACCCGCTCATAGGGTTGACCGGCTTCTTCCAGCATCCAGAGCGCGGTGAACGAGCGCGTCCTTGGAGCCCAATAGAGTTGCATCATGGGTGTTTCCGTCGCTTGGCTGGGGGATGCACTTTCAGAGCTGCACTCGAATGACGCCGGCGGCGGGATGCTGCAACGTCGTGGCTCACTGCTTCTCAAGATACTTCGGCAGATCGCGGTCGAGCTTGTCCGCAACCAGTGTCCGTATCCGTTCGCGGAGCACGACGCTGTTGGCAGCAGCCGAGGGGGGATCGGGGAAGTCCGCGTTGTCGAGCTTCTTGAGAGGGTCCTCGGTGATCCTCATGCTTTCTGCGAGTCGTGAGCCGGTGTCCGCCGCAAAGCTGCTGATCCTCTCGTAGGATTTTCCATCGATCAGGCTGATCGTGAAATTGGCGAACAGATGCGAGTGTCTGATGAGAGAGCCAAGGCCTTGATTATAGGCGCCGATGCCTTTCACCGTCAGGTTCGTGCCCGCGATTTTTCCTTCAAACGTCGTCACGACGAGATAGCGGTCGCAATTCGAATTGGCGGTCACGTCTCGAACGATCGACGTCAAACTCTCGCGAGGATCGGGCAAGAAACGCGATTTCGGATGGTAGTAGGGCTCAAAGGCGCCCTTCGGATAGCTGATCCTCCGGACCGTCGGATCGTTGCCGGTGGCGGCGCGCACGCGTGCCACGACGAGGTCGCCAAGTCCCCAGCCCTCGACCGGTACCTCGGTCACCTCGGTTTCGAATATCGTGACGCCGAATTTGTCGATCTCCAGACGGTCTTCAACGACTGAGACTACGCCGAGGGTGCAGGGGCCGCTTTCGACTGGCTTCGCACTGGCTTTGGTTTGGCCGGATGGCTTCCTCGCGACCGTCTTGGCTGGCGCCTTCGATCGGACTTGGGGAGAGCGCGCTTCGGCTGACGGTGCTTGGCTCGACGGAGCTTGGGCTGATGCGGCGACGGCGAAGGAGGATGCCGCTATCGCAGCGGCGAGAAAACGCAACATGACTGATCTCGCGGGCGACGTCTCTGTGAACGGGCGTGTTCCGATCACATGAAACTAGAGAGTGTTCCCGGCACCAGCAAGCTGAACATCAGCCGGGAGCAATCATGCTCCGCCGCAACCGTCACAGAGTCGCCGGGTCTCGCTTCCAGCGATAGTATTTCATCAACCGCACGTGCGATGGCTCGACCTCTTCTTTCTCGAGCACGAAGCCCTCGCGCTCGTACCAGCGCCACGCCTTCTCGTTGCCCTCAGCACAGCGCAGCCAGATCTCATCCGGCAGCAATTCTCGGGTGAAGGCGAGCAGCCGGCGGCCGAGCGACCGGCCTTGATAACTGGGCGCGATCATGAGCTGATCGAGGTAGAGCTTTGGCACGTGCACGGCGAGCATCGCGGCGAGCTCGCTGCCGTACTCGGCGACATAGAGGCTCCAGCCTCCGGCGATCTCACGCGGCAGGCGCTCTCTCAAGATAGTGAGCAATCTCCCACTCGGGACCTCCAGTCCTGTCGAGCACCAGCTGTCCATCCAGAGTTTTGCGATCGCATCGTATTCGTCTGAACGGGCCAGGCGGATGATCATGGTCATGGTGACGATCCTGACGAGGAACGAGGTGGCTTGAGTTACGCGCCGCCGAAACTGCCGTCGTTGCGAGGAGCCGAAGGCGAACAATCCAGATCTGCTTTTTGGCTCCTGGATTGCTTCGCTTGCGCTCGCAGTGACGGCGTAGCCAATGGCTGTCCGTACCTGAATATCGCAACTAGGGCGACGATGAAGCTGAGCTAACAAAAAAGGCGGCCCTGACGGCCGCCTTTCGTTGTCTTCAGCCAAGTCCTGCGCGGGTTACTCGCCGGCGGCCTCGCGCGGCGCCTCGGTGGCGGCAGCTTCCTTCTGCTTGGCCTCGAGGTCCTCGCCGGTCTCCTGATCGACCGCCTTCATCGACAGCCGGGTCTTGCCGCGATCGTCGAAGCCGAGCAGCTTGACCTTGACCTTGTCGCCTTCCTTGACGACGTCGGTGGTCTTCTGCACCCGCTTGTCGGCGAGCTGGGAGATGTGGACGAGGCCGTCGCGCGAACCGAAGAAGTTCACGAAGGCGCCGAATTCCATCACCTTCACGACGGTGCCGTCGTAGATCTGGCCGATCTCCGGATCGGAGGCGATCGACTTGATCCACTTGATCGCGGCCTTCATCGCCTCGCCGTCGTTGGAGGCGACCTTCACGGTGCCGTCGTCCTCGATGTTGACCTTGGCGCCGGTCTTCTCGACGATCTCGCGGATCACCTTGCCGCCGGTGCCGATCACTTCGCGGATCTTGTCGGTGGCGATCTTGAAGGTCTCGATGCGCGGCGCGTATTCGCCGAGCTCGGCACGCGCGGCAGTCAGCGCCTTGGACATCTCACCCAGGATGTGGATGCGGCCGTCGCGGGCCTGCGCCAGCGCAACCCGCATGATCTCCTCGGTGATGCCCTCGATCTTGATGTCCATCTGCAGCGAGGTGATGCCGCCCTCGGTGCCGGCGACCTTGAAGTCCATGTCGCCGAGATGGTCCTCGTCGCCGAGAATGTCCGAAAGAACCGCGTAGCGGCTGCCTTCCAGGATCAGACCCATGGCGATGCCTGCGGTCGGCCGCTTCAGCGGCACGCCGGCATCCATCAGCGCCAGCGACGAGCCGCAGACGGTCGCCATCGACGAGGAGCCGTTGGACTCGGTGATCTCCGAGACCACGCGCACCGTGTAGGGGAATTCATGGTGCGGCGGCAGGACGGGGTGGATCGCGCGCCAGGCCAGCTTGCCGTGGCCGATCTCGCGGCGCTTGGTGCCGCCGAGACGGCCGGTCTCGCCGACCGAGTAGGGCGGGAAATTGTAGTGCAGCAGGAACGTCTCCTTGTACGTTCCCGACAGCGCGTCGATGTACTGCTCGTCCTCACCGGTGCCGAGCGTGGTCACGACCAGCGCCTGGGTCTCACCGCGGGTGAACAGCGCCGAGCCGTGAGCACGGGGCAGCACGCCGACCTCGCAGACGATGTTGCGGACGGTCTTGACGTCGCGACCGTCGATGCGGCGGCCGGTGTCGAGGATGTTCCAGCGGACGATCTTGGCTTCCAGCTCCTTGAACACGTCGGCGACGCGGAGCTTGTCGTATTTCGGCTCCTGCCCTTCCGGGAAGAAGTGCGCCATCACCTTCTCTTTGGCGGCGCCGACGGCAGCGTAGCGCTCCTGCTTGACCGGGATCGCATAGGCCTTGCGCAGGTCCTGCTCGGCGACCCCGAGCATCTCCTTCTCGATCTCGCCGTTGTCGATGATCGCAACGTCGCGCGGTTCCTTGGCTGCCTTCTCCGCCAGCTCGATGATCGCGTTGATCACCGGCTGGAAGTGGCGGTGGCCGAACATCACCGCGCCGAGCATGATGTCCTCGTTGAGCTCCTTGGCCTCCGATTCCACCATCAGCACCGCGTCCGAGGTGCCGGCGACGACCAGATCGAGCTGGGTGTCGGTCATCTCGTCGAGCGTCGGGTTCAGGATGTATTCGTCATTGGCGAAGCCGACCCGGGCAGCGCCGATGGGACCCTTGAACGGCACGCCGGAAAGCGTCAGCGCAGCGGAGGCTGCGACCATTGCCAGGATGTCCGGATCGTTCTCCATGTCGTGCGACAGCGTGGTGATGATCACCTGGGTCTCGTTGCGCCACGCGTCGACGAACAGCGGACGGATCGGGCGGTCGATCAGGCGGGAGACCAGCGTCTCCTTCTCGGTCGGACGGCCTTCACGCTTGAAATAGCCGCCGGGAATGCGGCCCGCGGCATAGGCCTTCTCCTGGTAGTCCACGGTCAGCGGCAGGAAGTCGACGCCCTCGCGCGGTGCCTTGGCTGCGACGACGGTGGCAAGCACCACGGTCTCGCCGTAGGTGGCGACCACGGCGCCGTCGGCCTGTCGCGCGATCTTGCCGGTTTCAAGCTTGAGGGGGCGTCCACCCCAGTCGATTTCGACGGAATGCTTATTGAACATTGATATCTTCTTTCATGAAGTCGGCGAAGGACACGGCCCCAGAAACACAAAAACCATGCGCAAGATGGCAGGACGCTGGATTGCGGTCAGCGCCCTGCGATCCTGCCATGGTTTTTATCTTTCGGATGGTGTCCATCCTTCCGGTCAACGGGCACCTTGCCCGTCAGGCCCAGCGGCCGGATTGCTGCTGGGACATACTGCAAACTGGGCAAATCGGTCGGAACAGCGTCTGCTGTGTCTCACCGATCGTGCCCCAACACGCGAACTCGCAGGGTGAAAGCCGCGAACCGGCGGCTCTCGCAAGCTCATGCAAAAACGCGCGCCACGTTGCGCGCGTCCATTCCTAACACCACCTTAACGGCGGATGTTGTGCTTCTCGAGCAGCGCCTTGTAGCGCGCCTCGTCGGTCTTCTTCAGGTAGTCGAGCAGCGAACGGCGCGTCGACACCAGCTTCAAGAGGCCGCGGCGCGAATGATTGTCCTTGCCGTGGGTCTTGAAATGGCCGGTCAGGTTGTTGATGCGCTCCGAGAGGATCGCGACCTGAACTTCGGGGGAGCCGGTATCGCCGGGCTTGGTGGCGCTGGTCTTGATGATTTCCGCCTTGCGTTCTGCGGTAATCGACATCGTCAGTCTCTTTCGTTGCGACCGGGGTTTGCAGTCAATCCGGTCAGGTTGAACACGCGCTTGGGGATGAGTTCGCCATTGCCAATTTCAGCAAGCGCCAGAAGGCGGCCTGCGACGGTGACATAGACTGTGCCGCTGCTATTGGGCGCATCCCGTCCGCGCAACAAAACGGCCTGGCCCCTGTGGAGCCTTGCCGCATCAGCCCGAGTGACGGCCAGTGCCGGGATGTCGTCCAGCGCGGTCTCAACGGGCAAGAGGGCGTCCGCGAGGCTTCCCTCGCCGGACGCGGCTCTATTGCATAAAGCCTCCAATTGTTCCAGCGGAATCATGTCGTTCTCGGTAAACGGGCCGACCAGGGTCCGTCGGAGCGCGCAGATATGGCCGTAACAGCCGAGGAGGCGGCCGATGTCGCGGGCCAGCGCCCGGACATAGGTTCCCTTGCCGCATTCGGCCTCGAACACCGAATGGGAGCTATCTGGTTGTTCTACAAGCGTTAATTCGTGGATCTCGACCGGGCGGGGGGCCAGTTCGACGACCTCGCCGTCGCGCGCCAGATCATAGGCACGTTCGCCCTGTACCTTGATCGCCGAATAGCGCGGCGGAACCTGGGCGATCAGCCCGGTGAACTGCGGCAGCAGGGCACGGATCGCCTCGACGCTAGGCCGGGCCTCGCTGGTCTGGACTGCCCGCCCCTCGGTGTCGTCGGTGTCGCGTTCCTCGCCCCAGCATACGGTGAAGCGATAGCGCTTGCGGCCGTCCATCACGAAGGGGACGGTCTTGGTGGCTTCACCCAGCGCGATCGGAAGACCGCCGGAGGCGAGCGGATCCAGCGTGCCGGCGTGCCCCGCGCGCTTGGCCTGGAACAGCCGCTTCACGACCGCGACTGCTTGGGTCGAGGTCATGCCGACCGGCTTGTCGAGCACGACCCAGCCGTGGACGTCGCGGCGATCGCGGCGCGGCTGGTTGCCGTGGCGCTGCTTGTTGCGGGGATCATTGTTGTCGCGCGGCTGCGTGCGTCCGCCGGCCGATTTATCGCCTCGGAGTTCGGTGGCTTCGGCGTCTGGCGCCAGCACGGCGCCGGTTTCGGGGGGGATATTCATCAGTTCTCTTCCGAATCCGAATGAAGGTCTCTTTGCACCGCAGGTGTTCTTAGTAATTTCTCGATCCGTTCCGCTTCATCGAATCGTTCGTCGACGCGGAAGCGGATGTCAGGTGCAAATTTCAGGTTAACGCGACGCGCGATCTCTCCGCGCAAAGTTTTCTTGTTGCGCTCCAGCGCCGCGAGCACGATCTCGGTGTCGCGTCCGCCGAGAGGCATCACGTAAATGGTTGCAAGCTTCAGGTCAGGCGACATGCGGACTTCGGGCACCGTGATGATGTGTCCCTCGAGGTCCGGATCATGGGCGCTACCGTGGGAAAGAATCTCGGCGACAGCGTGGCGCACGGTTTCGGCCACGCGCAGCTGACGCTGCGATCCGCCGGGAGCTGCGCTTCCCTTCTGATGATGGCGAGGCATTTTTCAAATCCAATAGTGATCGCCTGCGCGCTACGCGGCGATTGCGGTCATTCTGTTGAGTTCAACGACACTCTCGGGAGTTCAAAAGACCCCGGCGAATCCTCAAAGGAAACACCGAGCTTCGGCGCTCTCGTGAGTTCAAAGGCGGCGAGCGCCCCGCCACATGCGGGACGCTCCTCGCTTCGTTCCAACGCACGTAAGATTTGGACTTACAGCGAGCGCTGGATCGTCTCCACGCGGTAACACTCGATCACGTCGCCGACACGCATGTCGCCGTAGTTCTCGAAGGCCATGCCGCATTCCTGGCCGGCCTGCACTTCCTTCACTTCGTCCTTGAAGCGCTTCAGCGTCGACAGCTTGCCCTCGTGAACCACGACGTTGTCGCGGATCAGGCGGACATTGGCGCCGCGCTCCACGGTGCCGTCGGTGACCCGGCAGCCCGCGACCTTGCCGACCTTGGAGATGTTGAACACCTCCAGGATCTGCGCGTTGCCGAGCATGGTTTCTCGAAGCGTGGGTGCCAAGAGACCGCTCATCGCCTTCTTCACGTCATCCACGAGGTCGTAGATGATGTTGTAGTAGCGGATCTCGATGCCGTTGCGCTTGGCGGCGGCGGCCGCCTCCTTGTTGGCGCGGACGGAGAAGCCGATGATCGCGGCGTTGAAGCCTTCCGCGAGCGTCACGTCGGACTCGCTGATGCCGCCGACGCCGGCGTGCAGGATGCGGGCGGCGACCTCCTCGGTGCCGAGCTTCTCCAGCGAACCCAGGATCGCTTCGAGCGAGCCCTGCACGTCGGCCTTGATGACGAGCGGGAATTCCTTGCGGCCAGCCGTCTTCAACTGCGACATCATCTGCTCGAGCGAGCCGCGCATGCCGGAAATGTTGGCTGCGGCATTCTCGCGCTTCTGGTGCGCACGATAGCTGGTGACCTGGCGGGCGCGGGCTTCGTTCTCGACCACCGCGAGACGATCGCCGGCCTCCGGCGGACCGTTGAAGCCGAGCACTTCGACCGGCACCGAGGGGCCGGCTTCGGTCAGCGTCTCGCCCTGGTCAGAAATCAGCGCGCGCACGCGGCCCATCTCGGCGCCGGCGACGATGATGTCGCCGACACGCAGGGTGCCGCGCTGCACCAGCACGGTCGCCACCGGACCGCGGCCGCGATCGAGCTTGGCTTCGATCACGGTGCCTTCGGCCGGACGGTGCGAGTTGGTCTTCAGGTCGAGAATTTCGGCCTGCAGCGCGATCATCTCCAGGAGACGATCGAGATTGGTCTTGTTCTTGGCGGATACCTCGACGTCGACGACATCGCCGCCCAACGACTCGACCTGCACCTCGTGCTGCAGCAGCTCGGTGCGGACCCGTTCAGGCCGTGCATCGGGCTTGTCGATCTTGTTGATCGCGACGATCATCGGCACCTTCGCCGCCTTGGCGTGGTTGATCGCCTCGATCGTCTGCGGCATCACGCCGTCATCGGCCGCGACCACCAGCACCACGATGTCGGTGACCTTGGCGCCGCGGGCGCGCATCGCGGTGAACGCGGCGTGGCCGGGCGTATCGATGAAGGTGATCTTCTTGCCGGAATCCGGCGCGGTCACCTGATAGGCGCCGATGTGCTGGGTGATGCCGCCGGCTTCGCCGGAGACCACATTGGCGTGGCGCAGCGCGTCGAGCAGCGAGGTCTTGCCGTGGTCGACATGGCCCATCACGGTCACGACCGGCGAACGCGGCTCGGTGTCGGTGGAATCGTCGACTACATCGAACAGGCCTTCTTCGACGTCGGAGGCGGCCACGCGCTTCACGCTGTGGCCGAGCTCCTCGGCGATCAGCTGCGCGGTGTCGGCATCGATCACGTCGGTGATCTTGTGCATCGCGCCCTGCCGCATCAGCAGGCGGATGACGTCGACCGCGCGCTCCGACATGCGGTTCGCCAGTTCCTGGATCGTGATCGCTTCCGGGATCGTCACCTCGCGGACCAGCTTCTCCTTCGACTCGTTGGCGGCATGGCCCTTCAGGCGCTGGGTCCGGCGGCGGAACGAGGCGATCGAGCGCTCGCGGACATCGTCGGCCGTCAGCGCCGTGACCACGGTCAGGCGGCCGCGCTGCTTTTGGGGCGCGGGCTTGTGCGTGGTCTTCGGCGCCATGACCGGGCGTGCGGCGCCGCCCGGACCACGGCGGATCTGGCGCGGACCCTCATCCTCGTCCGGCCCGGCGGCGACGCCGGGAGGCGTGCGGCCGAGCGGACCGCCGGCGGGCCTGGCGCTGGCAGCCGTGCGCGCGCCCGCGGGCTGTGCGCCGGCGGGGCGCGAACCGGAACCGATTTGTGGTGGCCGACTGCCGGGGGCGCCGATCGGGCGGCCAGGCGCGGGCGTTGGCCGGGCCGGCGCTGTCGCGGCCGGCTGCGGTGCTGCGGCCGCAGCAGCCTGTTGTGGGCGCGCTTCGCCTTCGCCAAATCGCTTCTTGGCCTCTTGCTCGGCCTTGCGCTTGGCTTCCTCTTCCTGGCGGTGGCGTTCTTCCTCAGCCTTGCGGCGCGCTTCGGCAGCTTCGCGCTCAGCGCGTTCGGCGGCCTCACGCTCGGCGCGACGCCGTGCCTCTTCCTCGGCTTGACGGCGCTCCTCGACGTCGCGCTGGCGAGCGTCGGCCAGCGCGCTGGCGCGCGCGGAGCGCTCGTCCTCGGTCAGCGTGCGCAGGACCACGCCGGATCCGCCGCGCTGCGCCGGACCCGATTGCCGCGGGCCAGAAGGCCGTGGGCTTGGCGGCGGCGGCGATGCCTTGGCGACGACCGGCTCCGGCGCGTGCGGCGCCTCGGGTCCATCGCCCATCCGGCGCTTGCCGCGCTTCTCGACCACCACCTGCTTGCTCCGGCCGTGTGGGAAGCTCTGGCGCACCGTGCCGGTCTCGACGCGCGGCTTCAGCGTCAAGGTCTTGCTCGGGACACTCAGTTTCTTGTCGCCCGGAGTATTGTTGTCGGCCATTCAGTCGTCCTAATCTCGTTATTTTCGTGCGGGAAGCCGCACCGTCCCATTCGTGCAAATCGTCGCTAGATCTTCGAATTCCCGGCCGCGGTTCCGGCAGTCTTGTCAGCGTCGGCCGACCGGTATCGGACCAGTGTCTGGCTGCGCGACAGGAATGTCCTGCTCGCCGGGCCCGCGAGCACGGCAGCATGTATCACATTTGACCGCCCTAGTGCCAAATCCAATTCTGCCGATGTGAGGCAGCTGATGATTGGAAATGTCGGGGCTTGCCCTGGATCCCCGGCATTTGGCCGCGCGAGCGCGTCGAGCTTGCGGATTCCGTCCGGTGCACCGTCGCTGGCATGGATCAGCGCGGCAAGGCCTGTCCGCGCTTGCCGCTGTGAGAGTGCCGCCTCGACCTTGGCAAAACCGGAAACGACCTGCCCCGCCTTGGCCGCGATCCCGAGCGCGTCGATGGCGCTGCGCGCCAGCAAGGCGTCGGTCTCCTCGGCAAGGGCCGGGTTGACCCGAACATCCCGCTTGAAGCCCCGGCTGAAATGGTGACGGCGCACCGCTTCCGCAACGGTCTGTCGCGAGGCTGAAATCCATAGCCCGCGGCCGGGGAGCTTGCGCTTGATATCAGGTATGACCTCGCCAGAGGGCGCGACGACGAAACGGATCAGCTCGCTGATCGGCCGCACCTCGCGACTGACCGCGCAGGTCCGCATGGTCGCGGACTTGTCGGTCCGCGGTCCATTGTCGAGCTCGGGGTCAGCCAGGGCGAGCATGCGGTCGGGCGGCTCCTCATCTCAGCTGCGCGAGTTCATGGCGGGTGTCATCAGCGCGTCCATCGGGTCAGGCTGCTGGCTGGTCTTCGGAGGCCTCTTGCTCCTCGGGCTTCTTGGCCAGATCGGCCTCGCTGATCCAGCCGGCCTTAACGCGGGCCTGCATGACCATCTCCTCGGCGTCGTCGCGGGAAATATCGATGCCATCGAGGATGCCGGGATATTTGGTCTGCTCGCCGCCGTCCTTGCGCTCGGTCCAGCCGACCAGGTCGTCGGTGGCGCAGCCGGCGAGATCCTCGACCGTCTTGATGTCGTTCTCGCCGAACTTGACCAGCATCTTGGAGGTGACGCCGGGAACGGTCTTCAAGGCGTCCTCGACGCCGAGCTCCTTGCGCTTGGCCTCGAGCTCAGCCTCCTGCTGCTCCAGGAACTCGCGCGCCCGGGTCTGCAGCTCGGTCGCGGTTTCCTCATCGAAGCCCTCGATGCCGGCCAGATCCTTCAGATCGACCAGTGCCAATTCCTCGACCGAGGTGAAGCCCTCGGACGCCAGCAGCTGGCCGACCACCTCGTCGACATTCAGCGATTCCATGAAGACGCGGGTGGAGTTCTCGAAATCGGCCTGACGGCGCTCCGATTCTTCCTGCTCGGTCAGGATGTCGATGTCCCAGCCGGTCAGCTGCGAGGCCAAGCGGACGTTCTGGCCGCGGCGGCCGATCGCCAGCGACAGCTGATTGTTGGTGTCGGGAACCACGACCTCGATACGCTCCCGGTCTTCATCGATCACGACCTTGCTGACCTCGGCAGGGGCCAGCGCGTTGACCACGAAGGTCGCGATGTCCGGCGACCACGGGATGATGTCGATCTTCTCGCCCTGCAGCTCGTTCACCACGGCCTGCACGCGCGAGCCGCGCATGCCGACGCAGGCGCCGACCGGATCGACCGAGGAATCGCGGGACACCACGCCGATCTTGGCGCGCGAGCCCGGATCGCGGGCCACCGCCTTGATTTCGACGATGCCGTCATAGATCTCCGGCACCTCCTGCGCGAACAGCTTCGCCATGAACTGCGGATGGGTCCGCGACAGGAAGATCTGCGGGCCGCGGGTCTCGCGGCGGACGTCGAAGACATAGGCGCGGACGCGGTCGCCGTTGCGGAAGACCTCGCGCGGTAGCATTTCGTCGCGGCGGATGATGGCCTCGCCACGACCGAGGTCGAGGATCACGCTGCCATATTCGACGCGCTTGACGACGCCGTTGACGATGTCGCCGATGCGGTCCTTGAATTCCTGATACTGCCGGTCGCGCTCGGCCTCGCGCACCTTCTGCACGATCACCTGCTTGGCCGATTGCGCGGCGATGCGGCCATATTCCAGCGGCGGCAGCGTGTCGGCGATGGTGTCGCCGATCTGCGCGCCCGGATTGGCGCGCCGCGCATCCTCCAGAGAAATCTGGTTCGAAGCGTTCTCGACCTTGTCGACCACCAGCATGTGGCGCGACAGGCGCAGTTCGCCGCGCTTGGGGTCGATCTCGGCATGCACGTCGGTCTCGCTGCCGTAACGGGCGCGGGCCGCCTTTGCGATCGCGTCTTCCATCGCCGCGATCACGATGCCACGGTCGATCGACTTTTCGCGCGCGACTGCGTCGGCGATCTGCAGCAGTTCCAACCTGTTGGCGCTGACGGCCATGGCTCAGTCTCCTCTAATCAGGATCGATCTCGCCCCTGCGCGCGCGTTGCGCGGCGAGGCGATGTTGCTTGGTATTTTGCGGCAAAGGCTTCTTTGCCGGTTTCTTGTCTGTACGCTGGCTCGGACCCTTGGCCTTGCCGGCCGGCTTGGCATGCGGCGCGAGGGGTGGGGCGAGACCGAGGTCGCGCTTCAGCTCCCGTTCGGCAGCCTTGCCGCGACGCATCGACTCCGCGATCAATTCGTCGGTCAGCACCAGCTTGGCGTCGCCGATGTCGCCCATCGGCAGCAGCACATCCGGCTCCTGATCCTTCGGCACGTCGTCCCGGGTCACCCGCACGGCCTCGCCCTCGACGCCGGCCAGGATGCCGCGGAACCGCTTGCGGTTCTGATGCGCGACAGCCATCTCGATCTTGACCAGATGGCCGGTGTAACGGACGAAATCGGAGCGGCGCACCAGCGGTCGGTCGATGCCGGGCGAGGAAATCTCCAGCCGATAGGCGCGTTCGATTGGGTCGGCGATGTCGAGCACCGGCGACAGTGCCCGCGACACTGCTTCACAGTCCTCGATCTGCATCGTGCCGTCCGGGCGTTCCGCCATGACCTGCACCGTGCAGCCGGCCTCGCCGGAAATCCGGATGCGTACCAGCCGATATCCCATGCCCTGCAGCACCGGCGCCGCGACCGCGGCCACCCGCGCGGCCACGCCCGGCTCGACAACGAGACGAGGCTCGGTCAAGAGGTCGGTGTCGACAGGGTCTAACGTGGGCTCGGTCATTGTCAGGCGTCGATCAGATACGGTCTTGTCAATGCGGTGAGTTGCAGTCCCGGCTCTTTGGGCTTTTGGAACTCGTCCGATCGCGTTCCCCGAGCCCGGCTGCGGATTCGGCCGCCGGCGAGTTCAGGTAATAAAAAAGAGCGGGTCCCGGAGGGCCCACTCTCACTACGCGATCGTATATGAGAAACTGTAAGTTGCAGTAGATATAGCGGTTCTGGTGCGATCCGGCAAGGGCCGGGAAGCCAGGTCCGAGAGATTTTGGCCTCGATTCGGAACGCCATCTCCCGCGACGAGGTGGCTGAGCACCTAACCGTTGATTCACCAAGACCCGTTAAACTCCACGGAATTTTCGGGTCGTCTGGCGGAGACCCCCTTCCCGTAGGTCTCCATTGTGTTGCGTATCGAGTCCTTGCCATGACCATCGCCATTTCGCTGATCCCCGGGGTCGATCAGATCATCAGGCGGGGTGATCGCGGGCGCCGATCCGAGGCTGCCCGCCGCATCGCGGACTTGTTCTTCGAAGATGCCGCCAAGCTTCGTCCCGAACACATCAACCTGTTTGACGGGCTTTTGATCGCGCTGGTTCCGCACACGGATGTGATTGCGCGGATCGATCTCGCCGAGCGGCTGTCACGGCTCGACCGGGCGCCGCGGATTCTTGTCCGCCAGCTCGCGCGCGAGGACGAGATCATGGTGGCGGGGCCGCTCTTGCGGCGTTCCCCGGTGCTCGACGAAACCTGCCTGATCGAGATCGCGCGCGACCAGGGGCAGGACCATCTCCTGGCAATGTCGGAACGGCCGACGCTCTCGGCCGATGTCACGGATATCCTGGTCTGTCGCGGCGACCGCGACGTCGTCCGCCGCGCCGCGGGCAATGGCGGCGCACGGTTTTCAGAATTCGGCTATTCCGAGCTGGTCAGCCGGGCGAGCTTCGACGGCGTGCTGACGCTGACCGTGGGCAAACGTCACGATCTGTCGGACGCGCATCTCAAGACGCTCGTTGCTGGGTCTCTCGAAGTGGTCAGGCGACGGCTGTTTGACGTCGTCAAGCCGGAGCGCCAGGCCAAGATCCAGGAGGCAGTTGCGGACCTCAATGGCACGACAGGATCGGTCCCGAGCTCCCGGAATTTCGTCCCGGCTCAGCGCACCGTTCTGGCGCTCTATGAGTCCGGCGGCCTCAACGAAAGCGCGCTGCTCAGCTTTGCGCGGAGCTATCAATATGAGGAGACCGTCGCCGCGCTGGCAGCGATGTCGGGTTTGAAGATCGTGATCCTCGACCGGCTGATGTCGGGCGACCGTCACGATCCACTTCTGATCATCGGTCGCACCATCGGGCTGGAATGGGCAACCGTACACGCGTTGATGACGCTGCGGCTTGGACCGAAGCGGATTCCTGCGCAGGCCGATATCGAAGCCGCTCGCGTGAACTACGCACGGCTCGTGCCATCCACGGCCGAGCGCGTCGTGACGTTCTGGAAGACCAGGCATTAGCTGGACCGCCCAGTAACGAGCTGGCAACCATCGCAACGGGGACTTCCCGCCGCGCCGCCGTCTCCGCGCCGCTGTTACTTTCTGCGGAAGCGCAGATAGTTGGCGACGCGGCCCTCACGCGTGGCCTTCTGACCGTAGCGGGTCATGGTGTAGCCGGGCCAGGGCTGGCGCCAGTCGTCGGCGCGCTCGGCCGTCCACTCGAACTGCGGCGAGCGCAACAGATGCCACAGCGTCCAGGCGCAGTAATCGTCGATGTCGCTGACGAAGCGGAATTCGCCGCCCGGCCGGAGCGCTCGCGCCATTGCCGCGATCATCGCATCCTGCACGAACCGCCGTTTCCAGTGTCGCCGTTTCGGCCAGGGATCCGGATGGATCAGGTCGATCCGGGCGAGCGATCCGGCCGGCAGCCACGCCAGCAACTCGGCGGCATCGCCGGCCAACAAGCGGATGTTGCGGACATGATGAGCCTCGATCTGCGCCAGGATCTTGGCCATGCCGTTGACATAGGGCTCGCAGCCGATGAAACCGGTCTCCGGATAGCTGAGCGCCTCGGCAACCAGATGCTCACCGCCGCCAAAGCCGATCTCGAGCCTGAGCTCCTTGGCCGGAGGATCAAACAGGTCGAGGACGGAGGCGGCCGGATGTGCGAGATCGAGTGCCAGATGCGGCAGCAGGTGCTCGATCAGGTCGGCCTGATGCGCCCGCAGCCGATGGCCTTTGCGGCGCCCGAAGAACGAGCCTTGCCGATGCGATGTCGCGTCGTCACCTTGGCCCTCAGCGTCCGGCATGTGGACGGCATCCTTCATCGCAGCGTCTGATACAGGCGGTGCAACAGCCGCGTCCGCGGCTCGATCGAAGAGATATACATCTGTTCGTAGTGCGTATGTGCGCCCTTGCCGTCGACGCCGAGGCCGTCGAGCGTTGCCGTGAACGGCGCCGTGAAATTGCCGTCGGAGCCGCCGCCGGTGGAGGTGCCGACGAGGTCGAAACCGATCTCGTCCGCCAGCGTCCGCGCGTGCTCGAACAGGGCCGCGCCGGCATTGCTCTTTTCGTAAGGAGGACGATTCAGTTCGCCTTTCACCTCGACCGTTACGCCCTCGGTGCGCGACTTCAAGTTCAGGATCTTGGCCAGGATTTCGTCGGCGTCGGTCAGCGTCGGGAGACGGGCATCCACCTCGGCATAGGCAATCTCCGGGATGACGTTCGGCCGGGTGCCGCCACGGACGACGCCGACATTGACCGTGACTCCCCGCTTGGGATCGTTCAGCGCCTCCAATGCGTGGATCACATTGGCGAGCTCGCGGATCGCGCTGCGGCCGTCCTCGGGTCGGGTGCCGGCATGGGCCGGCACGCCGGTGATCGAGATGTCGAAACGGGCCACGCCCTTGCGCCCGGTCACGATCTTGCCGCCGTCGCGGGCGGGTTCCGTCACCAGTACATATTTCGCCTTACGACCTTCCGCCTCGATCAGCGCCCGTGAGGTCGGGCTGCCGATTTCCTCGTCGGAAACAAACAATTGCGTAATGCCCAGCGGCGCGCGTTCGCCGCTCAGGCAAAGCTGACGAAACGCATAGTAGGCGAGATAGGCCCCGCCCTTCATGTCATAAATGCCGGGACCATAGGCGCAGTCCCCCTCCACCTTGAAGGGCAGCCGTTCGATGAAGCCAAGCGGATGAACGGTGTCGAGATGGCTGAGCACCAGGATGCCCGGTGCATCCTGGCCCCATGACGAGCGCGCCAGCAGATGGTCGCCGCAGCCATCCCGGCCGGCGACCCGCTCGATCTCGACGGGGAGGTCGCGATAGCCCTCGGCAACCAGCGTGGCCAAACGGTTGACTTGTTCAGGTGCATCGGTCGGCGTTTCGATCTCGACCCAGCGTCGGATGCCGGCGAGGATGATGCTGCTATCGAAGGGATGGCTAATCGCAGTCATGGTTATTGGTTCGTCACCTTCATCAAGTGCTGCCCCGCTCGCCCATCAAGTGCTGCCCCGCTCGCCTCAAGTGCGCTTTCGCAAGATCGGCTGCAGAGCTCAGCATTCCGGCGCGACAACCGCCGCGGGCGCCGGATCGCCGGCCAAGGCATGCCCGCGAAAACAAATAGAGCGCGATAGCATGTCCCGGTGGGAGCCATCGCGCTCTAATCATTTCCATGCAGTTTGTCTATTGGCCTCTTCGGGCGGGTCGCCCGGCGATATGGAGCCGGGCTAACTGATCACACCTAGCGCTCTTCGGGCGCTTCGCGGTCGGCAATCTGCTCGACGAGGTCGACAATGCTGCGGCGAAGCTTGGAATCGTTGATCCGCGTAAATGCGCGGGTCAGGGCCAGGCCTTCGGAAGTCGCAAGAAAGTCGGACACGTAGGCCGGCGAAGCACCTTCGCCAAAGGCTTCTCCGTTAGTCCCGCCAGTTGGAACTCCTTCGAATAAGAACGACACCGGGATCTGCAGGACCTCGGAAATCTGCTGAATCCGGCTCGCACCAACCCGGTTCGTGCCCTTTTCGTATTTCTGTATCTGCTGGAACGTGAGGCCGAGAGCCTCACCGAGCTTTTCCTGGCTCATGCCCAACATGATACGGCGCATCCGCACCCGGCTGCCGACATGTTTGTCAACAGGGTTGGGCGCTTTCGTCGACATCTCTCAACTCCTTGAATGAGGCCCGGGGAATGAGGCGACCGCAGTATGCCTCAGGCGCAAATACCGTCAAACTCTGCTCAGAGTCCTAATCACGATGCGGGGTGAGCAGCGAATTGAACGGGATCGTACTGCCGCGCGAGAATGCGAATTGCAGCGGCAATCTGTCAACACTTGGAGTTTTGCTTGTCAAAAAAAATTCTTACGGACGTGACGAGAAACACCGATAGCTGCGTTCATGGAAGCTTTTGTGCAACGCTTCGGCGGATCACGACCATGAGGGACAGGGCGAACAGGATCACGAAGGCGAGATCGCCGCTGCGCGCGTAAGGTGTTGGCGGAATGGGCGCGGGCAGTGCGGAATCGAGAATGCCTTCGATCCCGAGATCTAATCGCGCGATCACGCGTCCTAATGGATCGATGACGGCGGAAATTCCCGTATTGGCCGCGCGAACCAGCGGCAAGCCTTGCTCGATGGCGCGCCACCTTGCCTGCTGCAGATGCTGATAGGGGCCGGTCGAAATTCCGAACCAGCCGTCATTCGTCAGATTGACCATCCAGCCGGCGCGATCATTCGATTCGCTAGCTATTTCATTGGGAAAGATCGCTTCATAGCAGATCAGCGGCAGCGCGCGCGGGGCATGCGGCACATCGAGGTTGCGCCGCACGGTCCCCGGAATGAAGCCGCCCTGCACCTTGGTTAATTGTTCGAGACCCAGCCGTTCCAGCAAGTTCTGGAGCGGCAGATACTCGCCGAATGGCACCAGATGCAGTTTGTCGTAGAGCGATACAACGCTGCCCTCATGGTCGATCACGTAGATCGAATTATAGGCGCGCGTTATTCGTGCATTTGGTGGCATGTCTGGTGCACGTACGGAACCGGTTATCAGCGCGGTGCCCGGCGGCAACAGATCGGCGATCTGCGCCATCGCATCTGCCTCGCGGGTCAGGAAGAACGGAAAGGCTGATTCCGGCCATATCAGGATATTGGTGTCGCGGACGCCCGTGGCGAGAGGTCCGGACGCGCGATCCGACAGGGCCAGGTATTTGCGCATCACCTCCGCTTTGGCCGAATAGTTGAATTTGACGTCCTGCTGCAGGTTCGGCTGCATGATCCGGAGCTTGACGTTGCTCGCAAAGGTCGTGGGGTGCAGGGATAGGCGGACGGCGCCGAAGATCCCCATGGCGGCCAGAACGGCGAGGGCGGCGAGGGGGATATGCCAGGGGACACGCTTACGTGCGGTGCGATCGATCAGCACTGCGGGGCTCGCAAAGATCGCGACCGCAACAAGCGTCATGCCCCAGAGCCCGATCAGTGCGGCCGACTGGGCCAAGGCCAGCGGCTCGGCCAACGCGTAGCCGAATGCATTCCAGGGGAAGCCGGTCAGCGCGTGGCCGCGCAGCCATTCGCTCGCGGTCAGGCCGACCGCGAGCGCGAGGATGCGGGTGGGGCCCCGCGTCCAGACCAGCCGCGCCGCGGCAAAGCCCAGCGCCGGGAACAGCGCGAGATAAGCGGGAAGCCCGAGCACGGCGAAGGGCATCAGCCAGGCGAAGGTCTGGGCGTCGACCAAGAAGGCGTAGCCGATCCAGTAAAGGCCCGGCACGAAATAGCCGAGACCGAACCAGAAGCCGGTCAGCGCCGCCGCCGGAACGCCCTTGAACCGCCCAGCGCCCGCGCCGTCGGTCAGCCAGACCATCACCGGGAAGGTGACGAACAGCACCGGCCAGGCATTGAACGGCGCCATCGCGAGCGCCGAGAGCGCGCCGGCCGCGAGCGCGATGCCTGCGCGCTTCCAACCCCAGGACAGAATGATTCCAAGCGCAAGCCCGCGCAACGTTGAAAGCATCGTCACTGCGAGCCTGCTCCGTCGCCGGCTTGCGGGCTGCTGCTGTCGTTGTTCGGTACCTGCCCCGCATCCGGCGGTTGCGCAGGTTCAGCAGGAAGGTCTGCGTCCGGCGCCGCTTCGCGCCGCCGGCTCTCGCGCTGGCTGCGCGGTGCGGGCCGGTCCTTGCGCGGAGCAATGCGCAGGCGCTTGACGCGCCGCGGATCGGCATCCAGCACCTCGACCTCGAAATTGCCCGGTCCGGAAATCAATTCGCCACGGACCGGCAGCCGGCCGACATGGTTCACGAGATAGCCGCCGAGTGTCTCGACTCCCTCGCCGGCCTCTCCGGTGACAAAGTCCTCCCCGATCACGGAGCGGACGTCGTCGAGGCTGGCGCGCGCGTCGGCAATGAAGGAGTTGTCCGGCTGGCGGACGATGGCCGGCGGCTGATCGCTATCATGCTCGTCGTCGATCTCGCCGACGATCTGTTCGACGATGTCCTCGATCGAGACCAGGCCATCGGTGCCGCCATATTCATCGACGACGAGCGCGAGGTGAATGCGCGAAGCCTGCATCTGCGCAAGCAGGTCGATCGCCCGCATCGAAGGCGGCACATAGAGCAGCTTGCGGATGATGTTGGCGTCCGCCAGCGGCATCGCGAGATCGACCAGTCGCAGGTCAAGGCCGGCCGGCAGCGGCTTCTTGCGCTTGGCCTTGACCGCCTCGGGCACGCGCGCCTGCGCCGTCATGAAGGCAAGCAGGTCGCGAATGTGGACCATGCCTTCGGGGTCGTCGAGCGTGTCGTTGTAGACGACGAGACGTGAGTGCGCGGCGCTCTCGAACAGGCTCATCAGTTCGCCAAGCGGGATGTCGCGCTTGACCGCCACGATGTCGGCCCGGTGCACCATCACGTCGGCGATGCGGCGCTCATGGAGATCGAGGATGTTGCGCAGCAGGGTGCGCTCGACGGCGGAGAAGCCGATATCGTCCGGCGTGGATGCGTCGAGCACGACCTGAAGGTCGTCGCGCACCGAATTTCCGGCCTTCCAGCCGAACAGACTGCGGATCGCGCGCAACAGCCAGTTGTCGCTCGGCGAACGTCCGGCTTCGCCCTGCGGCACCACGGCCGGCAAATTGCGCGTATTGCGCGGATTGTCGTGAATTGGCTCTGAATCCGTCATCGTCAATTCATCCGCTCCCGATCCGCGTAGGGATCGGGAATCCCCAGCTGCGCCAGGATCTCCCGCTCGAGCGTTTCCATCTCCTGGGCTTCTTCATCGGTTTCGTGGTCGTAGCCGATCAGATGCAGGAAGCCGTGCACTGTGAGATGACTCAAGTGATGATCGAATGGCTTTTGCTCCTCGTCCGCCTCGCGCCGCATCGTCTCATAGGCGATCGCGATGTCGCCGAGCATGCGCGGCGCATCGTCCTCGTCGCGCGGACCGGTCGGCTGCAGCGCGGGGAAAGAGAGCACATTGGTGGGCTTGTCGATGCCGCGCCAATTGCTGTTCAAGGTGCGAATGCCGGCGTCGTCGGTCAGCATCACCGCAATCTCAGCTTCGCCGACATCGGCGTCGACCGTCTCAGCCGCGGCGACGATCGCGCGCTGGATGATGGCTTCGGCCTCTGGCTGCTCTTGCCAGCAATCGGCGGCGACGATGACCTCGGTCGTTGGAAGAATACTTTGTGGCATCTCGGCTTTGGGTCTGTGCGAAGCGGACGCTGATTTGATGACGTGCGCTTGGCATCCTTGCTCCCGCGTCAGCGCTCCTTGGCGCCCTCATAGGCGGCGACGATGCGCGCCACCAGCTCATGGCGAATGACGTCTTCGCCGGTGAATTTCACCTGTGCAATGCCGTCGACGCCGTCCAGCAGCCGCGCGGCTTCCGCAAGGCCCGATGTCTGCCCGTTCGGCAGGTCGACCTGCGACGGATCGCCGGTGATGATCATCCGGCTGTTCTCGCCGAGCCGGGTTAGGAACATCTTCATCTGCATGGACGTGGTGTTCTGCGCCTCGTCCAGAATGATGGCGGCATTGGTCAGCGTGCGCCCGCGCATGAAGGCGAGCGGGGCGATCTCGATCTCGCCGGCTTGGAGCGCCCGCTCGACGATCCGCGCATCCATCAGGTCGTAGAGCGCGTCATAGATCGGCCGCAGGTAGGGATCGACCTTCTCGCGCAGATCACCGGGCAGGAAGCCGAGCCGTTCGCCGGCTTCCACCGCCGGGCGCGACAGGATGATGCGATCGACCTCCTTGCGCTCGAACAGCTGTGCGGCATGCGCAACCGCGAGCCAGGTCTTGCCGGTGCCGGCAGGTCCAACGCCGAACACGAGCTCATGGCGCTTCAAGGCGCGGATGTAGGAATCCTGCGCGGCGGTGCGCGCCCGTACCGGCCGCTTGCGCAAATTGATGCTCTCGAAGCCGGACTTCGCGCCCTTGGCGTCGAACTCGAACAGCGAGCCTTGCGCGACCACGGCGCGGATCGCACCATCGACATCGCCCTGTCCGAGATCATGACCCTGCACCGCCTGGGCGTAGAGCGATTCCAGCACGCGCCGTGCCGCATCGCAGCCATCACGCGAGCCGCCGATGGTGATGTGGTTGCCGCGGGAATCCACCACGACTCCCAGCCTCCGCTCGATCAGAGCGAGATTCTGGCCGTAGGGGCCGACCAGCGCGGAAGCTGCGCGATTGTCGTCAAAATCGATGACGACCTGTGCCTCGGGTGGAATGGACATGTTGCGATCGAACTTGCGGCTTGGAGCGAGCGAGGAGGAATCCGATGCGCTCTTGGGCAAGGGGTCAGGCTCCGATGATGACGGGGGATGCCGCAGCCTGCGTGTTCTGCGGCGCGGCCGGGCTTGTGAGCTCACCGAGCAGGCTGTAGCGCTCCAGGCTGTCGATTCTGATCGGCAGTACCTGCCCAATGATGTCAGGTGAGGCCATCACGTGTGCGGGCTGCAGATAGGCGGTGCGGCCGACGATCTGTCCGGGATTGCGCGCTGGCCGCTCAAACAGCACATCGACAACCGTACCGATCGCGGCCTTGTTGAAGGCCGATTGCTGGCTGTCGATCAAGGCCTGGAGTCGCTCCAATCGCGCGTCCATCTCGCTTAAAGACACCGTCTCCCGAATCTCCGCCGCCGGCGTGCCCGGTCGCGGCGAATATTTGAAGGAATACGCCGCAGCGTAGCCGATTTGTGCGACAAGCGCGAGAGTGGCGCGAAAATCTTCCTCGGTCTCGCCCGGGAAACCGACGATGAAATCCGATGAAAATGCAATATCTTGGCGCGCCGCCCGGAACCGGTCGATGACTTTGTGATAATCGATCGCCCGGTGTTTGCGGCTCATCGCCGCCAAGATCCGGTCCGAGCCGGATTGCACCGGCAGATGGATGAAGGGCATCAAAGCCGGCAGGTCGCGATGCGCGGCAATCAGGCTGTCGTCGACGTCGTTCGGGTGGCTCGTGGAATAGCGGATCCGTGCGAGCCCCGGAATCTCGGCAAGCCGGTACAACAGCCGGCCGAGCGTCCAACTCCGCCCGTCAGGGCCCTCGCCATGATAGGCATTCACGTTCTGCCCGATCAGGGTGATCTCGCGCACCCCGTTCTCGGTGAGGTCTCTGATCTCGTCGACGATCCTGCCGACCGGGCGCGACATTTCGCTGCCGCGCGTATAGGGCACCACACAGAAGGTGCAGAACTTGTCGCAGCCCTCCTGCACCGTCACGAAAGCCGAGACGCCGCGCGCGCGGATGGTCTCGGGCTTGGGCTTGGCGAGGTAGCCGAACTTGTCGTCGGCGGGAAATTCAGTGGCGATGGCGCGTTCCCCGCCGCCGGCACGCTTCAGGAGATCGGGCAGGTGGTGGTAGCTCTGTGGGCCGACCACGATGTCGACGACCGGCGCACGCGCAACGATCTCCTCGCCTTCGGCCTGGGCCACACATCCGGCTACCGCGATCCGCATGGTGCGGCCGCCCCGCGCCGCCTCGTCCTTGGCCAGCCGCAGCCGGCCGAGTTCCGAATAGACCTTCTCGGACGCCTTCTCGCGGATGTGGCAGGTGTTGAGGATCACCAGATCGGCGTCCTCAGCGCTTGCGGTCTCGACAAAGCCCTCAGGCTGAAGCGTATCCACCATGCGCTGGGCATCGTAGACGTTCATCTGGCAGCCATAGGACTTGATATGCAGCTTGCGCGGCGGCGTCATAAATCCCGCTTGGTTGGATCCTGATTCGCGGTGAATACGGCACCTATCCGGCGCCAAACCCGATGCGGCCTCAGATATAGTCTAACCGGCTGAAAATCCAGCGATCAGGGCGTTTTTGGCGCCCAATTGGCCGAGCAAGGCCGGCAATTTCGCCATATCGTCAAAGGTCAAGTGCGCGCCCGCCGCCTGCAAGGTCGCGCCATGGTCGGGCCGGCAATGGCTGCCGCCGTAGAACCCGAACACGGTCATCCCGGCGGCCACCGCGCCGGTCACGCCCGCTACGCTGTCTTCGACGACGAGGCAGCGGCCAGGGGCGGCCCGCATTTGTGCGGCCGCGAACAGGAACAGGTCGGGAGCGGGCTTGCCGTTCTGGACCTGCGAGGAGGAGAAGATATGCGGTGCAAAGCGGTCATAGAGGCGCGTGGCGCCCAGGCTGACCCGCATGCGCTGGTGCGAACCGGAGGAAGCGACGCAGGCCGGCACATCGAGCGCATCGAGCGCGTGCGCGATCCCTTCGATGGCCCGAAGGTCGGCCTCGAACGCGCCGAACAGCCGCTCCTGCAGCAGCACGTTGAAGTTGTCCGGCAGGCTGCGCCCCAGTTCGGCCTCGATTTCCAGGCGCGCCTGCTTGGCGGAGCGGCCCAGGAAGCGATCGAACACCTGATCGGCCGTGATCGGATAGCCGCATTGGCTGAGTACGTCGGCGTGGGCCTGACAGGAGATCACCTCGCTGTCGACCAAGACGCCGTCGCAATCAAAAATGACGAGATCGACAGGTGCGACGGAAGATGGCCGGATCAGTTGCTCGTTTCCTCTTCGAGCGGAACGCAATACAGCTCGAGCCGGTGGTCGACCAGCTTGTAGCCGAGCTTGCGCGCGATCTCCGCCTGCAGCTTCTCGATTTCTTCGGAGGTGAACTCTATCACCTTGCCGTCGCGCAGATTGATCAGGTGATCGTGGTGGCTGTCGCGCATCTGCTCATAGCGAGCGCGGCCTTCGCGGAAATCGTGCCGCTCGATGATACCGGCATCTTCGAACAGCTTGACGGTACGATAGACGGTCGAGATCGAGATCTTGTCGTCCACTGCGACGCAGCGCCGGTATAGTTCCTCGACATCGGGATGGTCAGCTGCTTCGGCCAGCACGCGCGCGATGACGCGGCGCTGCTCCGTCATGCGCATACCGGTCGCGGCGCAGCGCGCCTCGATATCGGAGGATTGCAGCACGGGTGTAACGGTTTTCAAGGACGTCATGGTCTCTCGCCTTAAGGGGTCCGCTTTCTGCCACCAAGCTCATACTACGACAAGTCCCGGCGCATCAGAAGTGCATTCAGTTGTTCCCCGCCGGGCTGCAGATAATAGCGTTCGCGCCGCCCCACGGTCGCAAATCCGGCCCGTTCGTAGAGACGTCGCGCTGGCTGGTTGTTCTCTTCGACTTCGAGGAACACCGTCCGTACGCCGCGGCCCGCTAAATGACCCAGATGCGTCAACAGCAGATGACGAGAAAATCCGCGGCCGCGCTGATTTGGGTCAAGTGCGACGGATAAAATCTCGGCTTCGTCGGCGCCGATGCGCGAGACGATGAAGCCGACGGTGCGCCGTCGCAGCCTCAGGCGGTGCACCAGTGTGTTGCGCTCGGCGAGCATGGCCTCGAACTCGCTCTCGCCCCAGCCGCGGTGGAATGACGCAGCATGGATCTGCGCGAGCTTCGCTGCATCGCGCAATGAGGCAGCCTCGACCGCCGGCTTGCCGCCCCCGCACAACAGTGAAAGCCAGCCCATCACGACGTTGCCGTCTGCGCGGCCGCGTGCGGTATTTCTGCAGGGAGCTTGACGTCAGGGGCCCGCAAGTAGAATGGGCGGGCGCTCGCGCGCTCGGGATCCGCCGCGGCCCCGAGCCAGGCGATCCACGTGATGTCGGGCGCGGCCTGCGTCTGGACACTCACTGGAGGCTCGGCATCGATCGGCCAGCGTTCGGCCAAGAGCTGGGCAGCGTTGCCGACCAGATGCACTGCACCAAACCGCGCGGCGGCCAGCGCCTCGCTGACCGGCGCCACCTGCGGTGCGACGAGTTCGTCGCCGCTGCCGGCGACCACTTGGTAATAGACCTGATCATGGCGGGCATCGATCGCCGAGATCACGGGATGCGGGCCATCCTCGCTGACGACAGGAGCCGCATAGGCCGACAATGTGGTGACGCCGACTACCGGCTTGTCGGCGGCCAGCGCAATGCCGCGCGCGGCCGACAGGCCGACGCGCAGCCCGGTAAAGCTGCCAGGGCCCGTCGTGACGGCGATGCGATCGAGCGCCGCGAAGGACATCCCCGACCGCTCCATGAGGCGTGCGATCATGGGCATCAGCGCCTCGGCATGACCGCGTTTCATCGGCTGTGATTCGAGGGCGCGCATCTTGCCCGTATCCGTGTCGAGCACCGCGGCAGCGCAATGATCCAGTGCGGTATCGATGGCGAGAATCAACATCGTGTCGGTGTGGTTGTCGCCCCGAGTCGGGGCGGCGGACGCCTCATCTCTGAGGCCAATGCGGTAAAGTTCGTTATTCTTACTGAATAGAACGGGCTCAATATCGCACCTCGGTGCGCCCGATGGAAGTCTAAATGGTTGAAAATATGGGGGATTAAGCCAAGATTCTGCGGGCGAACGGCCGCTTGAAGATGTTCGCCGGCGGGCGGGGAGCGATTGGGGAGCGGCGAATGGACGCAGCTCCCCAATGGCCTTCTTACATTGGGCGGACTTCGACCACTTCGGGCACGAAGTGCCGCAGCAGGTTCTGGATGCCGTGTTGCAGCGTCGCGGTCGACGACGGGCAGCCGGAGCAGGCCCCCTTCATGTTGAGATAGACGATGCCGTCCTTGAAGCCGCGGAAGGTGATGTCGCCGCCGTCATTGGCGACCGCAGGACGCACGCGCGTTTCGATCAGGTCCTTGATGATGTCGACCGTCTCGGCATCGGCCTCATCGTAGAATTCGTCGTCTTCGTCGGCGAGTTCGTCATTGGCTACGCTGCCGTCGGCGAGCAGCGGTGCGCCCGACATGTAGTGCTCCATGATGGCGCCGAGGATCGCCGGCTTGAGGTGCTGCCACTCGCCGCCGTCCTTGGTCACCGTGATGAAGTCGGCGCCGTAAAAGACCCCGGTAATGCCTTCGACGTCGAACAGGCGCGCGGCGAGCGGCGAACGCGCGGCGGCGTCTCGGCTGTTGAACTCCATCGTACCGGTCTCGAGTACGAGGCGGCCCGGGATGAACTTCAATGTTGCGGGATTGGGGGTAGCTTCGGTCTGGATGAACATGGTTTTCTCCGGCAGCGCCGGTTCAAGGCCGGCGTGTGGGGGCTTCTCTATCAGATGGCGCCTGCGGGCGCACGATCAAGACAGCAGGCCGGCTATGCCAGCGCGTCGATCTCGGCATCCTTGAGGTCGCCCGGCACGATCAGCACCGGAATCGGGAACGTGCCGACGGTATTGGTGACTTGCGTGATCAGGGGACCTGGCCCCTCCGCGCCGGAATTGGCCGCCAAAACCAGAACCGCAATGTCGGCATCGGCTTCGATCGTGGTCAGGATCTGCTCGGTGGGGTCGCCTTCGCGAATGACCCGTTCCGGCGGTCTGGCGCCGGCGGCAGCCGCCAGCGCCGTGCCGCGATCCAGCGCGGCGTTCGCCTCGTCATGGGCCTCCGCCCGCATGAGGTCGGCGACACCCAGCCATTGCTGGTTCTGGTCCTCGGTCTCGATGATGCGCAGCATCACGATGCCGCCGCTGCTGCGGATCGCCCAGCGGCTCGCATAGCGCAGCGCGCGGTCCCACTCTGCGCTGTCGTCGACGACAACGAGGCATTTCGGCGTGTGCCCGGTCTGATAGCTCTGCCGCTGAGGGGACATCGATGCTTCGCTCGCTCGAGGTCGTCCGACGTCAAACGGCATCATGCTGCCATAACCGGCGCCGCTTTGGGAGGGCTGCCCTCGGGCGCGAGGGCGGCCCTCATGCCGCCGAGGTTCAGCGCTTGCGAATGAAGCCGACGATGTCCTTGGCCGTCTGCATCGTCTCGCTGGCGATCGCCATCGCGCGCTCGCCGCCGTCGACCAGAACGGAATCCACGTAGCCGGGGTCCGCCGTGAGCCGCTTCATCTCGGCCGCGATCGGCGCGAGCTCGGCCACGCACAGCTCCACCAGCGCGTTCTTGAAGCTGGAGAATTGACCGCCGCCGAATTCGCGCAAGACGTCCGCCTTGCTGCGGTTCGACAGCGCGGCGTAGATGCCGACCAGATTGTCGGCCTCGGGTCGTGGTTCCAGACCCTTCTCCTCGGTCGGCAACGGCTCCGGATCGGTCTTTGCCTTACGGATCTTCTGCGCGATCGTGTCCGCATCATCCGTCAAGTTGATGCGCGAATAGTCCGAGGCATCAGACTTCGACATCTTCTTGGTTCCGTCGCGCAGCGACATCACGCGCGTCGCCGGCCCTTGGATCAACGGTTCCGGCATCGGAAAAAACACGCCGTCGCCAAAGCCGTTGCTGCGGATGGACTCGCCGAAATCATTGTTGAACTTCTGTGCGATGTCGCGCGCCAGCTCCATGTGCTGCTTCTGGTCTTCGCCGACGGGCACATGGGTGGCGCGGTAGAGCAGGATGTCGGCCGCCATCAGCACCGGGTAGTCGTAGAGGCCGACCGAGGCGTTCTCGCGGTCCTTGCCGGCCTTCTCCTTGAACTGGGTCATGCGGTTGAGCCAACCGATGCGCGCGACACAGTTGAAGATCCAGGCGAGCTCGGCATGGCCCGAGACCTGGCTCTGGTTGAAGACGATATGCTTCTTCGGGTCGATGCCGGCTGCAATGAATGCCGCCGTCACCTCGCGCGTCGCGCGCGGCAGTTCCGCCGGGCCGCCCCATACATCGACCGGCATCGTGATCGCGTGCATGTCGACGACGCAATAGATGCAGTTGTGGGTCTCCTGCATCTTCACGAAGTTGACGATGGCGCCGAGATAATTGCCGAGATGCAGATTGCCGGTCGGCTGGACGCCCGAAAAAACCCGTTCCACGAAAGCCATGGTCGATATTCCCTGCAGATTTGCTGCGTCGTTTGGCACGAGCGCCCTAAACGTGCAAGTCGCGGGGCGGCTTTCGCCGGATCGCCCGGATGGTTTCGCGCCAGCCGATGACGCCGAGTACCCGAAGGAGCACGCCGTAGACGGCCACCGCCGTCGCAATCAGCGCCAGCAGGACGATCGCCCGGCTCAGAACGTGCTGTGGAGGGTGCGCGCCCGTGACCGTCGTTGCGAGCCAAAGCGCGCCGCCCATGATGATGGCGGCGAGCACGATGCGCGGCAGCCGGCGCCGTGACGCCGGCTGGATCGCAAAGCCGAAGCGTGCCGCGCCGCGCCGGATCAGCACCAGCGTATTGGCCCAGGCGCCGAGCGCCAGCCCCGCCGCGATGCCGCCGGCACCCAGCACTTGCCCGAGCAGGAAGCCCAGCGCGATCGCGGCGCCGGACCCGATCAAGGTGGCTCGCAGCGGTGTCTGCGTGTCGTTGCGCGCGAAGAAGCCGGGCGCGAGTGCTTTGGTGAGGACCTGCGCAGGCAGCGCCGCCGCAAGCCACATCAGGATGCCCGAAGTGGCGGCCGTATCCTCGGGGGTGAACGCGCCATGCTCGAACAGCAAGGCGACGATGGGATGGCTGAGCAGCATCAGTCCCAGGGTTGCAGGCAGAGCCAGGCCGATCGTGAGTTCGATGCCGCGCGATTGCGCCTGTGCGATGGCCGTCTTGTCGCCTGCATGGACGGCGCGCGTCAGCTCCGGCACCAATACGGTCCCCATCGCGACGCCGACAATGCCGAGCGGTAGTTCGATCAGGCGGTTGGCGAAATAGAGCCAGGACACCGCCGAGCTCTGCGCCGAGGCGATGATCGCTCCTGCCACTGCAAGCAACTGCGGCGCCGCGCTGGCGATCATGCCGGGAAGCGCCTTGCCGATGAAAGCGCGAAGCTCAGGATCGAGCGAGATGCGCAATGGTCTTGCGTCATTGCGGCCCCGGTGCAGCAAGAGGATCAGGAGCTGCAGCAGGCCGGCGACACCGACGGTGGCCGCCAGCATCGAAGCCGCAAACGCCGGCTCGCCGGGCACGACGAGCAGCGCGATCGTCGCGGCGATCAGCACGAGATTGAACAATAGCGGCGAAAACGCCGTCAGCGCAAAGCGCCCGTGGGTACTCGCGAGCGCGAGCAGCACCGTCGAAGGTCCGGCAAAGGCGAGATAGGGCAGCATCAGCCGGGCGTCATCGACGGCGATGGTCAGTGTCTCCTCGCCCGCGAAGCCGGGCGCGAGCACGGTCATGACGACTGGCATTAGGAGTGCCAGCAGCGCTGCGGTGGCGATAACTCCGGCGCTGAACGTGGCGAGCACACGGCCGGCGAAGGCGGCCGCCGCGGCCGCGCCTTCGTTCTGACGCAGTCGCAGCCAGGCCGGCACCAGCGCAGCGTTGAGCGCACCCTCGGTCAGCAATCTGCGGATGACGTTGACCAGTTGGAACGCGGCAAGAAAGGCGTCGGCGACGGGGCCGGTGCCGAGTAGCGCGGCCATCAACGAGTCCCTGACGAAGCCGAGCAGCCGCGAGGCCAGTGTCCCCGAAGCCATGGTGAGAAAAGATCGGATCATCGGGCTTCTATAGCAGCACGGCTTGTGATAGGCCCCAGCCTTTCGCAATCGCCGCAGACGGGGCCGGTGGATGACTGACGCAAAGTTCGACGTTCTCGCGATCGGTAACGCCATTTTCGACGTGCTGGCGCAGACCGACGAAGGTTTCCTCGCCAAGCACAGCATGGCCAAGGGCAGCATGACCCTGATCGACGAGGCGAGGGCGGCCGCAATCTACCGCGACATGGGTCCGGCCACGGAGATGTCCGGGGGATCGGCTGCGAATACCATCGTAGGGCTCGCGAGCTTCGGTGCGCGCACCGCCTATGTCGGCAAGGTCAAGGACGACCAGATCGGCAAGATGTACACCCACGACATCCGCTCCGCCGGCGTGGTGTTCGACACCCTGCCTGCCGCGGACGGCCCGGCCACCGGCTGCACCTACATCCTGGTGACGCCGGACGGCGAGCGCACCATGAACACCTATCTCGGCGCGGCCCAGAAGCTGACGCCTAACGACATCGATGCCGGGCAGATTGCGGCTTCGCGCATCACTTATCTGGAAGGCTATTTGTGGGATCCGAAGGATGCCAAGGATGCCTTCGTGAAGGCTGCCACGATCGCGCATGATGCGGGACGCGAGGTGGCGCTGACCTTGTCGGACGCGTTCTGCGTCGATCGCTATCGCGGCGAGTTTCTTGACCTGATGCGCGGTGGCACTGTCGATATCGTGTTCGCCAACGAGGCTGAGCTGCACTCGCTGTATCAGACCTCGGATTTCGACGGCGCGCTGAAGCAGCTGCGTGAGGACGCCACGCTCGGCATCGTCACCCGCAGCGAGAAGGGATGCGTCGTCGTCTCGAATGACGGCGTGATCTCGGTACCGGCGTTTTCGATCGACAATCTCATCGATACCACCGGCGCGGGCGATCTGTTCGCGGCCGGATTCCTGTTCGGCCTGGTGCGCCAGGCTGGCTATGAGAACGCCGGCCGGCTTGGCGGTCTCGCAGCCGCCGAGGTGATCCAACATATTGGCGCGCGGCCGCAGCTCTCGCTGAAAGAGCTTGCCGAGCAAAACGGTCTGCCGGTTTAGACGGAAAACTTGAAGCTGCCGATCCTGGCACGTGATGCCCGGGCTGGTCCCGGGCATCAACGTCTTCGCTCTATGCTCGTGCGTCGGTGGCCGGGCCGCGGCCTCGCCGAGTCGGCTTTGGCCGCGCAGGCGGATCGAGCCCGGCCATGATGACCCCGGAAGGTCACGCCGCCTGCTTGCCGCCCGCCGCATCGAGCCCGGCATAGATGCCGCGCTCGAAGCCGGCGAAGGCTTCGAGGCACTCCTTGTCCGCAAACGGCAGCACCTGCATCAGGATCACGCCCGTCACGTCGCGCGCGGGATCGATCCAGTAATAGGTGTTGGCAAGTCCGGCCCAGGCGAGGCTCCCGGCGCTCCGCCCTTCCGGAGTGCGGGCCGTGGTGATCATGAAGCTCAAGCCCCACTTCTTGACGATATCCGGATAGAGATCGACATCGTTGGTCACGCCGGGGACCGCCGCGACCATCTTGGTCATTTCCAGCTCGCCGATGTGATTCTCGCACATCGTGCCGACGGTCTCCGGCTTGAGCACTTGGTTGCCGTTGCCGCGGCCCTTGTTCAGGATCATCTGTGTGAACTTGATGTAGTCGCCCGCGGTGCCGTAGAGCCCGCCTCCGCCCATGTGGAATTCCGGCTCCTGTTCCATCTCGAACGGGATCGACGCCAGCGCGCCGTCCGCACCACGCGCGTGCATGGCGACCAGCCGCTCGCGTTGCGACGGGCCGAGCTTGAACCCGGTGTCGGTCATGCCGAGCGGGGCGAACAGATTTTTATGCAGGTAGGCATCGAGCTTCTGACCGGTCACGGCCTCGATCGCCTTGCCGACGAAATCGATGTTGATGCCATATTCCCAGCGCGTGCCGGGATCGGAGGCAAGCGGCGTCTTCAGCGCATCGTTCTTGCAGCTGATGATTCCGGGCAGTCCAGCCTTCTCTGCATAGGCGACCATGTCGCCGTTCCACATGTCATAGCAGAAGCCTGCCGTGTGGGTCATGAGCTGGCGCAGTGTGATCTCAGCCTTTGCGGGGCGCAGGATGGGATCGCCCTTGGCATCGAAACCTTCCAGCACCTGCGGCGCGGCAAGGTCCGGCAAGACTCGGCCGATCGGTGCATCCAAGGACAGCCGTCCCTGCTCCACCAGTTGCATCGCGCCGGCGCAGGTGATCGCCTTGGTCATCGAGGCGATCCAGAACACGCTATCCGTGCTCATTGGATCGTCCTTGCTCAGGTCCCGTTTGCCGAACGCGCCCTGGTAGATCACTTCGCTCCCGCTGGCCGCGACGGCGACCACGCCGGGAATAGCGCCGGCATCGGCCTTCTGGCGCAGCAGCCGATCGATGTCTGTCTGGTTCTGCATGAGGTCCTCCCGCTGTTTTGATTTTTGGTAAGGCGATTGTTGTCTCGCCCGTGCTGCTCGGCAAGAACTCCCGGAAGGGCGACCGGTCGCGATCTCGTGATGATGCGACAGCGAAAGCGCCGACGGGAAGACGAGCCACGGACTTTTAGAGTTCGAGGGAATTGTGGCTACGGTCGTAATCGCCGCGGTGCATGGGCGTCATGCGCCGGCCGCGCTTGGCGTGGGGCGCCTTGAAACTATCTGTGTGTCAATGAGTTCGGCAAGGCCGGCAGTTGCGGCGGCAATGAGACAGGCTGGCGACGACGACCGTCATGAGGGGGCAAGATGATCTCGACCTGGAGCGAATGGAAGCGGTACCCGAGACCGGGCCGCGGCGACAATATCGAAGCGCCGATCACGCCCGGCATCTACGAAGTCCGCGTCGCCGCCACCGGAGCGCTGCATTCGTTCGGAGCGGTCGACAATGTGGCGCAGGCTTTGGCACTGCTGCCCGTCGGCCCGAAGTCCTGGTTTGGACGGCGCGATCCTGCGTCGCTGCCCGATCTCGAATACCGCACCTGTGCGACCTCGACCAAGGCCGACGCCAAGGCCGCGGCCGAGCGGATGATCGGGCAGCGTGAGACCTATCTGAGCGGCGCGGCCTGAGGCCGCATCTGGTCGGCTGAGGTGCTCTGCGCATTTGCGCGGTGCGTAATGGCGTCGTCGCCGTTATATTCGCGCAAAATCCGCACCCTGTGAGGAGACCGCTCATGACCCCGACCGCCGCCGCACGCGCATCTCAGTCGTCACAGCAGAACTTGCGGGACCGTCTGAAGGACCCCTCGCTGTTGCGCGAACAGTGCTACATCGATGGCGCGTGGGTCGGCTCGCCGGTGTTCGCCGTGAACAATCCAGCGACAGGGGCCGAGCTCGCGAAGGTCGCCCAGCTCGGGCCTGACGATGCGACGAAGGCGGTCGAGGCTGCCGCGCTAGCCTTTCCCGCCTGGGCGAAGCTGACCGCGAAGCAGCGCTCGAACATCCTGCGCAAATGGTTCGAGCTGATCGCAGCCAACCGCGAGGATCTCGCGCTGATCCTGACCTCCGAACAGGGCAAGCCGCTGGCCGAGGCGCTCGGCGAGGTCGACATCGGTGCGGCCTATATCGAGTTTTTCGCCGAGGAAGCACGGCGGGTCTATGGCGAGACCATTCCGACGCAGAAGCCCGACGCGCGCCTGCTCGCGATCAAGCAGCCGATCGGCGTGTGCGGCGCCATCACGCCCTGGAATTTCCCGAACTCGATGATCACCCGCAAGGTGTCGCCGGCGCTGGCCGCGGGCTGCACCGTGGTGCTCAAGCCGGCCAACGAAACGCCGCTGAGCGCGCTGGCTCTGGCCGTTCTGGCCGAGCGCGCCGGCGTGCCGAAGGGCGTGTTCAACATCATCACCGGCGATGCGCCGCCGATCGGCAAGGTGTTGTGCGAGCATCCGGCGGTGCGCTTCGTCGGCTTCACCGGATCGACCGAGGTCGGCAAGATCCTGTATCGCCAGTCGGCCGGCACGGTGAAGAAGCTCGGGCTCGAGCTCGGCGGCAACGCGCCTTTCATCGTGTTCGACGATGCCGACCTGGATGCAGCGGTCGAGGGCGCCATCGTCTCGAAATACCGCAACATGGGCCAGACCTGCGTCTGCGCCAACCGCCTCTATGCGCAGGACAAGATCTACGACGCTTTCGTCGAGAAGCTCGCGGCGAAAGTGGCGGCGATGAAGATCGGCGATGGCACCGAGCCCGGCGTGGTGCAGGGGCCGCTGATCAATGCGGAAGCGGTGGAGAAGGTCGAACGCCACATTGCCGATGCGGTGGGCGGTGGCGCCAAGGTCGTCACCGGTGGCAAGCGCTCTTCATTGGGGCGAACCTTCTTCGAGCCGACTGTGCTGTCGAATGTGAAGGCCGATGCGCTGGTGGCGCGCGAGGAAACCTTTGGCCCGCTCGCACCCGTGATCCGCTTCAAGGACGAAGCGGACGTGATCGCGATGTGCAACGCCTCGCCGTTCGGTCTTGCGTCCTACTTCTACGCCCGCGATCTCGGCCGGGTCTGGCGAGTGGCGGAAGCGCTGGAGTCCGGCATGGTCGGCGTCAACACCGGCCTGATCACCACCGAGGTCGCGCCGTTCGGCGGCGTCAAGGAGAGTGGCCTCGGCCGCGAAGGCTCGCATCACGGCATCGAGGAATATCTCGAGATCAAATATGTGATGATGGCGGGGGTTTGAGCTCAGCTCAGGCCGACTTCGGAAGCTTGCTCACCGGAACCATGTAGGACTTGTTCCCGATCTGGTAGATGACCTTGCCGTTCTTGCCGTCGTCGGTCGAGATCTGCGACTGCCCGAACATGATGACATTCTTGTACACGATCCCGGTGCCCTGGCGCGTGATGCCGTCCGTGGTGACGCTGACCTGGGCCTCGTTGCCGCTGACCGAGAGCACGCGAAAGCTGGCGCTCTTGCCGTTGTTGGCCGAATAGCCTGCCCAGCTGCCGGTCAGGTTGCTCTGGTCGGCAGCCGGCGACTGCTTGTCGAGCAGCGCGGTCGCCTTGCCGCCGCCGGCCGAGAACAGCAATACCGCCTTTTTGCCGTTCTTGGTCCCGAGCGTGACTGAGCCGAAGTCGATGGTTGAGCCGTTGACCGTGCCGATGCCGCGCTCGGTCCGTCCATTGTGGGTGTATTCAACCACGGCCTGGGAGCCGCGGATGTTCACCACCTTGAAGCTGACGGTCTGATTGTTGGCGGTCCAAGTGCCTTTCCATTCACCGAGCAGATTGCTCTGGTGATACATCCGCTCCATGGCGGGAGATATCCGGCTGGTGCTTTGGACGACGGCCATGTGCGATGCAAAGAGCTCGGATGCTCTTTTCTCAATGTCTCTGGTCGTTACAAACCGTGACAATGACCCGATTATGCCGGCTAGGTTAACGAGCAATTAAGCTCCGTCGCCCGGCCCTTCGCAGCCGCGCGGCCTATCGCCGCAGCACCGCGATGGCGCGGTTGGCGAAGCTCAAGCGCTCGGCCATCACGGTGACGAAATAGACCAGCAGCTTTTGCCCCAGCGCCGGCCGGTCGCGCGTGATGGCCTCGAACTGTCGCGTCGTCAGGACGTAGAGAACGCTCTCGGTCTCGGCCTGAATCGTGGCACTGCGCGGCGTGTGCGCGACCAAGCCCATCTCGCCGATCGTGGTGTAGCGGCCGAGGCTGCGCACCCGGGTGGCGCCGGCATGCTCGGCCGGGATCATCACGCCGACGCGGCCGTCCAGGATGAAGTGCATGGAGTCGGCGGCGTCGCCGGCGCGAACGATCGTGCTGCCGGCAGCTACCTCGAGCCGCTCGCAACGATGCATCAGCTCAGAGGCCTCCTCCTGGCTACCCAAGATCTGGGCGAACCAGTCGCGCAGGGATGCTTCTTCCCGCTGATGTCCCTGGTGGCGCGAAATGATCGCGTCTTCGCACCATTCCAACGCATGATCGAGCTCCGGCGCGATCGCGACGTCCGGTGTAATGAACTCGCTGGCGCGCAGCGCGCGTTCGACGGCGGGCGGCACATGCACGAGCACCAGCTTGATACCGCGCTCCTGCGCCACCCGCTTGATTTGGGCGAAGCTATAGGCAGCCGAAGAATCGATCCCTGTTACGAGCTTGAAGTCGAACACCAGGAAGCGGCATTCGGGCCGGCGCATGAGCAACGCCTTGACGTACTGGTAGAGTCGGTTCGCCGAGCCGAAGAACAGGTAGCTCTGCAGATTGAGACCCTGGATCTCGCTGCCGTGCGTAGCAAGCAGCGCCTGGTCGTGGCGCGAACGATCGAGCGAAGAGCGATATTCGGTGCCATCGAAGCTGTATTTGATCGAATTGATGCGCGAAGCACTGAGCGCAAAAGCGATGCATCCGATCAGGACCCCGATCAGGATCCCGGCGATGAAGCCCCATTGCAGGATGATCAGGATGATCGCAAGCAGCGATACATAGTCGGTACGGGACAATCGCCGCCGCGATTGCACGGCCCATTTGTGCAGCGTATCGGCACCGAGATAGAGTAGGAGCCCGCCGAGCACGAATTTGGGCATGTAGCCGAGCAACGACGGAGCGAGTACCAGCATCAGAACCGAGACGGCTGCGACCGTCACGCCGGAGAGGCGACCGCTTCCGCCGGCCTTGAAATTGAGAATGGTCCGGCTGATCGAGATGCAGCCGGTATAGCCGCCGAGCAGGCCGGACAGGATGTTGGCGATACCGGTGGCGGTGAGCTCGCGCTCGATATCGGCCTCGCGATGGGTTGCGACCTCGATGCCAGCAGTATTGAACAGCGTGCTCGCCGCGGTGACGAAGGCGACTGCGATCAGATCGCCGGACATGTCGGGTAACATGTGCCATGGATACTGGGCGAGCGCATGCAGGTCCCAGCCCCAGACGAACGAGGCTTGCCCGGGTGGCTGGAAGGTCCAACCCATCGCTTGCGCATCCGCCGGGGAAATGCCGGCAAGCCGGAACCCGACATGCGTGGCCAGGGTGACCGCGACCAGGATCGCCGGAAGCCCGAACGGACTGCGCGAGCGATGCCAGGTCAAATAGAGCAGAAGCGCCATCGCGAGCGCCGCGGTGAGCTGGTAGGCGGTCTGCGGATTGGCGAACGAGGCGAGCGAGCCCAGTTGTAGCCGTTGGCCGGTGATGACGCGGATCGCGCCGAACACGATCAGCGCGCCGGTGGCGCCGAGGAAGCCGCCAACGACGGGATAGGGCACGTAGCGAATGGCGCGCCCGAGCCGGCTCATGCCGCAGCCGCAGAGGACGAGACCGGTCGCGATGCTGGTGAGGCCGAACGTGATGACGGCCGGTGCGAAGATCGATGCATTGGGGTCGACCGCGACGATCCGGTCGATCAGCGACGAGGTGAGGATCGCTGTTACTGCGGCCGTCGAGCTGTCCGGCGCGCCGATCGCGAAACGCAGCGAGCTGCCGAAGGCGAGGACCAGCGCCAGCACCGCGGAGACGATGAAGGTGATGCCCAGCCCCTGACCCAGATAGGGGGCCAGCGGCCCGGCGAAGATCAGGAGCGCGTAAGATAGGCCGTAGGTGATGGTGAGGGCACTGGCAGCGAGCCCGCCAAAAACGTCGTCAAATGCGCGCCGTCCCGCCGGACTGGCGCCGACCGATAGAATCGTCATCTAAAAAATGCTCTCAACAACTCCGTGCCAATGGCAGCGAGGGACACTGGCACGCAAACTACAAACTTACGACAAGTGCCATTCCACCCGCGAAATGGGCAGGAAGCGACGGCGCGACGCTGGAGGGCAGCTCAGATCGCAAGCTCCCGGCCGGTGATGCGCCGATAGGCATCGAGATAGCGTTTGCTGGTCGCCTCCACCACGCTGGCCGGCAAGGGCGGCGGCGGCGCTTCGCCGTTCCAGCGGCCCGCGCGCCGTTCGGCATCGAGGTAGTCGCGCAAAGGCTGCTTGTCGAAGCTCGGCTGCGGCCGGCCAGGCTGATAGGCGTCGGCCGCCCAGAACCGCGAGGAGTCCGGCGTCATCACCTCGTCGATCAGGATGATGCGCCCTTCCTGGTCGCGGCCGAATTCGAACTTGGTGTCGGCGATGATGATGCCCTGCTCGCGGGCGAGTTCCTCGCCCAGCGTGTAGATCGCGCGCGTCATGCTTTCGAGTGTGTAGGTCACCTCGTCGCCGACGACCTCCCGCATGCGGGCGATCGTGATGTTCTCGTCGTGTCCGGTCTCGGCCTTGGTGGCCGGGCTGAAGATCGCGGGATCGAGCTTGGCGCTCTCGACCAGGCCTTCCGGCAGCTTCTCGCCGGCCAGCGTTCCGCTTGCGGCATATTCCTTCCAGGCCGAGCCCGAGAGATAGCCGCGGATCACGCATTCGATCGGAAACACGCTCGTGCGTTTGCACAGCATCGCGCGCCCGAGGATCTCGCCACGATGATCTTTCAAACCAGGCACTTCCGCGATGATGGCATCGGCGTCCGCCGTGATCATGTGATGCGGCACCACGCCTTCAAGCTCGTTGAACCAGAAGGCGGAGATCTGCGTCAGCACCGCGCCCTTCATCGGGATGGTCTCGGCCATGACCACGTCGAAAGCGGAAATGCGGTCGGTGGTGAGCAACAGCACGCGGTCCTCGCCGACGGCGTAGATGTCGCGGACCTTGCCGCGCCCGATCTTGGGAAGCGGCAGATTGCTGGCGAGAAGCGTGGTCATGACGGTACTTTCGAGGACGTGAGGATCGTGTGGAGGACTTACCCTATTCCGGCAGCGGAATGAACTCGTGCTCTTGCGGCACGGGCGCGAAACGGCCGGTTTTCCAGTCCTGCTTGGCCTGCTCGATCCGCTCCCGGCTCGAGGAGACGAAGTTCCACCAGATGTGGCGCGGGCCCTCCAGCGCATTCCCGCCCAAGAACATCATCCGGGCCGGCGTGATGGCGCGCACGGTGATGGCGTCGCCCGGGCGGAAGATCAGCAGCCGCGGCCCTTCATACCGCTCGCGCGCGATCTCGACCTCGCCGTCGACAAGATAGATGGCGCGCTCCTCATGATCGGGATCGAGCGGCACGCTGGTGCCGGCGTCCGCCGTCACCTCGACATAGAACCAGGGCGAGACCATCGACACCGGCGAACTCGCCCCGAAGGCGCGGCCGGCGATGATGCGCGCAGCGAAGCCGGTGTCCTGTACGGTGGGCAGATCGCTCGCGGCATAATGCTGGAAGCTCGGCGCGATCTCCTCGGCCTCGACCGGCAGCGCAATCCAGCTCTGCAGGCCCAGCATTTTCTGTCCGTTCTGCCGCTGCAGGTCCGGCGTGCGCTCGGAATGGGCGATGCCGCGCCCGGCGGTCATCAGGTTCATCGCGCCGGGCTGGATCTCCTGCACATTGCCCTCGCTGTCGCGATGCATGATGGCGCCGTCGAACAGATAGGTGACGGTGGCAAGTCCGATATGCGGGTGCGGCCGTACGTCCATGCCCTTGCCGGACATGAACTGCACCGGGCCGAAATGATCGAAGAAGATGAACGGCCCGACCATCTGCCGCCGGCCATGCGGGAGCGCGCGACGCACCGCAAAGCCATCGCCGAGATCGCGCGTGCGTGGCACGATGACAAGCTCCAGCGCATCGCAGGTGACGGGATCGCCCAGCTCGGGATCGTTTGACGGCATCCAGCTCATGAGCACCTCCTGAGAAACCACCTGGGCTTCTTGCACACTACCAGCAAATGCGGCTTGTGGCCCCGGCTTCCGCGTGCGGCGAGGTTCACGGTCCGCCGGTGCGAAATGGAGCTCCTATTGCCGCCCCAACTCCGTCGCCTGCGACACGCGATCGAACCGCTCCAGCGACAGGATCGCCTCGGCAAATTGTTGCGCTCCACCGTCGAGCACCGGGCGGGCGAGGGTCAAGAACTTCTCACTCATGGCCTGCGAGGTCGGGAACGAACTCGGCTCGCCGGAGGGATCGTCATGCAGCCGCTCGTGCACGCCGTGCTCGGTCGTGATCGCCACGCGCGCACCGAACGGATGGCTGCGGCCGATCTCCAGCCGGTCGTCCTGAACGACATCGAACTTGTCGGCCAGCGCGTCGATCGCGGGATCGCCGAGACGGTTGTAATCATCCCAGCCGAAGCGGCCTTGATCCAGTGCGAGCGCGCCGGTGAAGAACATCGAGAACTGGCCGCCGACGATGGAGGTCGGATGCCGCTTGGTCGCGGCGTCGCCGGTGAGCGTGATGCCGTTCCGATGCAGGCCGATCTCGACCCGCTTGACCTGGTCGGGCGTCAGATTGTGCTCGCGCCGCAGCGCGATCAGCGCATCGATCGCGGCATGGGTGTAGCGGCAGCTCGGATAGGGCTTCACGCCGATCTTCATCGTTTCAAAGGTCGTGCCCAGCCCGGCGACGGCTTTCTCGGGATGCGGCGTATCGCTGTAGCCGACAAGCAGGCCGTGCTTGCCTTCGACTGATTCGATCGCGCCGACGAAATCGTTCTTGGCGAGTGTGGCCGCAATCACGCCGTTCATCGCGGCGGCACCGACCTGGTAGCGCTTGTTCCAGGCGCCGTTGACCAGGAACTGCAGCGAGCCCGCAGCTTGGCTGCCGGAGACGCCGAATGCCGAGATGATCTGCTGCTCCGACAGGCCGAACAATTTCGCGGCGGCCGCGGCGGCGCCATAGGTGCCGGCGGTCGCGGTGGGATGGAAGCCGCGCGCGTAATGCGAGGTCGGATCGAGCGCGTTACCGAGCCGGCAGCAGACTTCGTATCCCGCTACGATCGCGGTCAGCACCTGGCGACCGGAGGCGCCGACCATTTCGCCGACGGCAAAGGCGGCCGGCACCACCGGAGCGCTCGGATGCAACGAGGAATCGGCGTGGGTGTCGTCGAAATCGAGCGAATGGCCCATGGCACCGTTCAGGAGCGCGGCGATCGCTGGTGTCCAGGTCCTGGAATCGCCGAACACGGTGGCTTCGCCCGCGGCATCCAGCTTCAAGCCGGCGAGCATTTTAAGCATCGACGGTGTCGATTCCGCCTCGCGTCGCGCCCGGATCGCGCTGCCGAGGAAATCGAGCGCCAGGACCTTGGCGCGCTCCAGGACTTCCGGCGGGATGTCGTCATAATTCAGCGCGGCGACATAGCCGGCGAGTGTTGCGGTTTCCTGGGCCATCGTGTTTCCTCGGTTTGCCGGTAGGGTAGGCGTGGCGATTCACCAGTTCAAGCGGCTTCGGCGTGGCGAGAAGCTGCCATGCCGAATCTGTGTTTGCGCCGATCTGTTGTTTCAAGCGGAAAGCACGATGCTTCTCTCCAGTTTGTTCGGCCGTTTGCGTGCCAGGAAGGCGCAGCTGGCGCTCGCCGTCAGGAGCACGGTCGCGGCCGCGGCGGCATTCGCGGCTGCCAGCGCCCTGCATCTGATGCTGCCGCTCTGGGCGGTGCTGACCTCGCTGATCGTCACGCAGGGCAGTGTCGGCCGATCTTTGAAGGCGACGCGTGACTACATGTTCGGCACGATCGGCGGTGCGATCTATGGCGGCGCCATCACGGTGCTGATCCCGCATTCCGGCGAGCTGCAATTGCTGGGCATGCTGGTTCTGGCGGTGACGCCGCTGGCCTTGATCGCTGCACTCAATCCAAGCCTGAGTGCGGCCACTGTCACCGCCGTGATCGTGCTGCTGGTGCCGACCATGGGCCATCTCGATCCGGTGGGCTCCGCGATCGATCGCGTCTGCGAGGTCGCGGTGGGCGCATTCACCGGACTTGCCGTGTCGTTCCTGGTGCTGCCGTCGCGCGCGCATGTGCAGATCCGCAGCGCGGCGGGACGGCTGTTGGAGCTGATCGCAGCGGCATTCACCGAGCTGCTGGCGGGCCTGTCGCGCGGTCGCGACAATGACGCGCTGCACCGGATCCAGGATGGCATCGGCGCCGCGCTGGTTGATCTGAACGCCACCGGCGCGGAGGCCGAGCGCGAGCGTTCGGCGCGGTTGTCGTCGGGGGCGGACACAGGGCCGATGCTGCGCACCATCCTGCGGCTGCGCCATGACGTGGTGATGATCGGCCGCGCCAGCGTGGTGCCGCTGCCGTCGGAGCTGCAGGCGCGGCTCGCCGGTCCGGTGGGCAGACTCAGCGAGGCCATCGCCTCCTACCTTCGCGGCTGCGCAGCGAGCTTGCGCGCCCGCACCCAGCCGCCGCCGATCTGGCCCGTTCATGTCGCCGTCAAGGCCTATGCCGAGCAGGTTGCGATCGTGCGCAGCGAGGGGCTGACACACGGCATGCCGGCCGATGCCGCCGAACGGTTCTTCGCGCTCGGCTTCTCGCTGGAACAGATGCGGCAGAATCTCGTCGATCTCGAACGCGTGGTGGCGGAGTGGTCCGATGCGCCGTCGCGCGCGAAGAAGGAACCATCGCGCCCCGAAGAATCCACCGATACGGCCGGCGCATGATGCCTATCTGCTCAGCTTCACGAAGCGCAGGATGAGAAGGCTGGCATAGAGGGCTGTCCCGGCCGAGAGCCCGATCCAGATTCCAGTCGCACCGAGCGAAGTGTGAAGGCCGAGCGCGTAGGAGGCCGGGAAGCCGATCACCCAGTAGCCGAGGATCGCGAACAGCAGCGGCACACGGGTGTCCTTGATGCCGCGCAGCGCGCCAATGGCAATGCTTTGCAGCGCATCGGTGACGAAGAAGGTGGCGCCGACGGCGAGCAGGCCGGCGGCGAGGGCCGCCGTCGCATCAACGTCCGTTGCGCCATCGCCGAGGAACAGATGTACGATCGGAAATCGTGCGGCGATGACGGCTAAGGTCAGGATCACGGCCAGCGTAACGCCGAGCAGCATCGCCATCCATCCCGCGCGCCTGATGCCGCCGGCATCGCCGCGCCCTGCGGCGTGGCCGACCCGCACCGTGGCCGCCATGCTGATGCCGAACGGGATCATGAACAGGACCGCCGTGACCTGCAGGGCGATCTGATGCGCCGCGAGTGCGGTGGTGCTGATCAGCCCCATCAGCAGCGCGGCGGCCGAGAACATGCCGTATTCGAGCAGAAAGGCGAGCGAGATCGGTGCCCCGATCACGACCAGCTGCCACATCAGCCGCCAGTCGATGCGCCAGAGCCGTGCGAGGACGTGATAGCCGCGGAATGGTGGACGGCGGATTGCGAACCACAGCCCGGCGACGAAGGTCGTGAGATTGACGAGCGAGGTGGCGAGGCCGGCGCCGGTCAGCCCGAGCTGCGGCAGGCCCCAATGGCCGAACAGCAGCGGATAGACCAGCAGCGCGTTGATGGGGATCGCCGCGAGCGTGATCCACAACACCGGCTCGGGCCGATTGACCGCACCCATGAAGCTGCGCAGCGCCAGGAACCACAGCGCCGGCGCCACGCCCCAGGCCAGTCCGAGTAGATATTGCTGGGCCAGATGCGCAACGCCTCGCGCCTGACCCAGCGCAACCAGGATCGCTTCCCCGTTGAACGAGATCGCCATGATCGGCAGCGCGATGAACAGGCCGACCCACAATCCGACACGGAGCGAGCGGCGCACGAGCGCGGGATCGGAAGCACCGAAGGCTTGCGCGGCGAGCGGCGCCACGGCCGACATCAGGCCCATGCCGACGGTGAAGCTGACGAAATAGACGGTTCCGGACAATGCGGCAGCCGCGACCGCCTCACCGCCGAGCCGGCCGATGAAGGCGAGATCGGTCGACATCATCGCGATCTGCGACAGCTGCGTCAGCGCCATCGGTGCGGCGAGGCGCACGGTGTCCCAAAGTTCGTGCGCGAACGGGGTGGTCAGCGCCGCGGCTGGCGGCGCGTGGTTGGTTCCGGCTGAGGAGGTCATGATCGTCATCATAGCAGCCTCTGCCGTGCCGTGCACATCGCGAGAGCAAGTTGCGTCCATGGCGGCGACGTGGGAGCGACGATCTGTACGGCGAGCTCGTCGATGTCTCCGTTCGTGATGGCAAGCATCGGGGTCTGCTCTCGTGCCTTGTTGATCACATCGGGGCGTCAGTTCGCGTTCTCGCGGCACGACATGCCCGAGTGATGCTCGCCAAGCGTCTCCCTCGAAACGAGGAGGGGCGGGGAAGGCCGGGTGTTTGGCCACACCCATGGCCCGCCTGCAGAAGAAAAAGCAGGCGGCAGTCACCACAGGTCTGGCCGCACATCCGGCCTTCCCCGCGCGATAGTTGGAACGGCTTATACGTACTCTCCCCGGTGCGCCGGGCTTGTTGGCCACCGTCACCTGCGGATCGCGCCGCAGACTTGACCTCAGCGTCGGGAGGTCAGGACCATACGACTTCGCCGTACGCCGCCGCTCATTCGTCCACGCGCCAGCCTCGGCTCAACCGAGTGCGCGCTGTGAAGCGACCGCGTCCACCGCATCCCGCTCTCAACGTTCGTGACGATCGCGAAGCGTCCCTCTCATGAGAGCGGGACAGATGCAGTATTTCTGATTTTCGGAATTTATGCAAGTCGAAGATTCAGACGCATCGGTCTCTTCTAATGCATGCCGTTCATCCGATTGCGGAATTAAATGTCTCCGCGCAAGGCGTGGGGCGGCCGCCGATGAGATCCGGCGGCCGCTGCAGGGGAGCGTATACCCACCGTTGAAGGTTGTGCTTGCATCTGCGACCATGCGGTGCCGATAACGCAGGGAGAGGCATTCGTGATCAATGGAGTATCGGAGAAGCCGCAGTCCGCGATCCGTCCCGTCAGCGTCATCTGGTACGAACGGCTTGCAATCGTGGCCGTCGTCGCGACCGCGGCATCCGCCGTCGCCGATCGGGCGACCCTTGTCAAATACACCAATCAACATCCAGTCGCGTACCCGATCCTGGTCTTAGCTTTATTTGCAGCGCAGGGACTATGGATCTGGCTGGTCGCGCGTCGGCGAACAAACTGGGCGCGCTGGATCAGCATGATTTCGGTGATCGGCGGCATTCCAAGTGTCATCTTGAGTTTCGAAGCACGGTTTCGTTTCAACCCTGCCATGGCAATCATTTCCTGTATCGCATTCGTCGTATCAGCCCTCGCCGTTTCGATGCTTTTCCGTCGGGATGCGCGAGACTGGTTTGCCGGATCGCGTCAGTCGCCATGAGGCGGCGTCTCATGGCCTCGGCTGAATGGGGGGCGCCTTACCTCCCGTTTGATCCGGAAGGCGTCGTGACGGCCTGGTCGAACGCGTCAATGGATGTGAAAAAAAACGGCGCGGTGGACATGGAGGAGGCGGCCGAGACGGGCGCGTGATCAGGCGGGCCGTGCGATCTGCCCGAGCATCGCCTTCACGACCAGCCGGTGAAACGGTGTGATCACGGCGAGATAGCAACGGCCGAGAAGGTTGTGCGTCCTGACCAGCGTCGTGGCCGTGACCTGGCGGCCCCCGCTTGCGGCGGTGACGTCGATCACGACGCGGAAGTCGAGATGGCTGTCGTCGAAACCAGCGACCAGTTGCTCCGGTGTTTCGCTGATCACGGGGAACATGCCGATCAAGCCGAGCCTGCCGCTATCGCCGGCGCCGGAGGTCTTCAGCCCGAATGGTGCGACCAGCAGGTTGCGCAAGGCGAGCAGCGCCTCGACCCAACGCGGCGAGCGGCCGAACATCCGCGTCGCTGCTGTACGGGCATCGATCGTATTGCTGGCGACCGTCATGCAAAAGGCGTCGGCGAACTCGGCGCCGTCGAGCCATCGCGCACGGTCGACGGTGGGACTGGTCTCGTTGATCGTCATATGCGGCGAGCCTCTCATCTGGAGTCCGGTCTGCGCTGACAGGCGAGGTCACGCGCAGGGTAGGTCGATCTGCCCGAGAATCCAGCCTTCGCGAGGAAATGACAATGGTGCCGTTACAGGGGCTTCAGCCCGACGGCCATCAACGACCTCGATCATGCCGCAGAGACCGGCCAGCGCATCGAATGGATCTTCGCCGTCTTTGCGCGGGCCAAAGCCGTCGTGCAGCTTCTCCTCGACATCGGACGAGAATTGGATGCCATGGCGGGCCGCCCAGGCGAACATCGCGGCGCAGCCCTCCCTGCGTCCGGTCTGGGTGCGCTTCCCGATTGTCCGCCGCATGCCGATATGCTGATAGGCCTCCGCCGGATAGGTCTCCGCGATCGTCAGGGCAGGTCCTTGCAGCGCTGCCAGCATCCCGTCGAACGGCCACAGCGCGGCGCCACGTTCCAGCGCCGGAATCAGGATATCTTGCCAGCCGGCCAAGGCCGCCTTCCCAACCTGCTTGGCGCCGACCGTCCAGAAGATCGATTCCGCGCGGGAGCGGCAAGACGTAGGCCGGTCACAGTCGCGCAGCAGCTGATCGAAGGTGGAGCATTCGAGCGCGCGCAACAGGTCGGCGCGCCGGCCGCCGGCGGGATGCTTGCGATAGAACGGCTGTAGCGGCGAGATGCGGAACAGGGTGTCGGCGGGTTGGAGAAAATGCTGGGCCTGCGGCGAGCAGACGAATTCGCGAAAGCCGGCTCCAATCCGCCCCAGCCAAGCCAGTGGCAGGCCGATCGGAAAATCAAAGCCGGCGAGCGTCGGTTTTGCATGGCCGAACAACTCGTCGAGCAAGGCGTCCGACGACGGCGTTTGTGCGACCCGCTCGACCAGCCAGCCACCTTGCCTGCGAAGCGCGCAGGCGCTCCAGCGCTTGGGAGCATTGCTGCTCCAGTCCGAATGGACCAAGCGCTCAAACGTGAGATGGCCGCTGGATCGCATCATTGCGCTCGAGAAAAAGCTGCTACCGCCCCCGCTCCGGAACGCGGGTGATCTTGGCGCCGAGCGCGTTCAGCCGCTCGTCGATCCGCTCATAGCCGCGCTCGATCTGGTCGGCATTGTTGATCGTCGAGGTGCCCTCGGCGCACACAGCTGCCAGCAGCATCGCCATCCCGGCGCGGATGTCTGGGGAGATCATCGAGGCGCCGCGCAGCTTGCTGGGGCCGGCGACGACCGCGCGATGCGGATCGCACAGCACGATGCGCGCGCCCATCGAGATCAGCTTGTCGACGAAGAACATCCGCGACTCGAACATCTTCTCGAACATCACGATGACGCCATCGCATTGGGTCGCCGTGACGATCGCAATCGACATCAGGTCGGCCGGGAAGGCCGGCCAGGGCTGGTCCTCGAGCTTCGGCACGTGGCCGCCGAAATCGTCTTTGATCTTCAAGGTCTGGTCGGACGGCACGATGAGATCGTCGCCGGCGATCTCGCAGACGATGCCGAGCCGCTCGAAGCCCATGCGGATCGAGCGCAGGTGATCGACGCCGGCACGCACGATACGTAGCGGGGAGCGCGTGACCGCCGCAAGCCCGATCAACGAGCCGACCTCGATATGGTCGGGCTGGATCGCGTAGGCTGCCTGGCCGAGGGGCGCTGCTCCATGGATCACCATGGTGTTGGTGCCGATGCCCTCGATATTGGCGCCGAGTGCGACCAGGAAATGCGCGAGATCCTGCACATGCGGCTCGGACGCCGCGTTGCGCAGATAGGTGGTGCCTTGCGCGGCCACCGCGGCCACCAGCGCGTTCTCGGTCGCGGTGACGCTCGGCTCGTCGAGGAACACGTCGGCGCCCTTCAGTTGCGAGACCCGGAGCTCGATCTTGTCGGTCGCGGTCACGGTGGCGCCGAGCTGTTCGAAGGCGAGAAAGTGGGTGTCGAGGCGGCGCCGGCCAATCACGTCGCCGCCCGGCGGCGGCAGCGCCACTTCGCCGCAGCGCGCGAGCAGGGGGCCGGCGAGCAGGATCGAGGCGCGAATGCGCGCGCACAGATCGGGGTCGAGATCCGCGGCGCGGATCTCCTTGGCGTGGATCGCCAGCCGGTTGCGGCCGCGCCATTCGGCCGAAGCGCCGACCGAACGGATCAGTTCCACCAGCGTCTCGGTGTCGCGGATGCGCGGCACATTGTCGAGCGTGACCGGATGCTCGGTGAGCAAAGCAGCGGCGATGATCGGCAGCGCCGCATTCTTGTTGCCGGAGGGTTCGATGGCGCCCTTGAGGCGATGGCCGCCCTCGACGATGTATTTGATGGGCGTCCCGCCGGCTTCAGGCTTCCGAAGGTCGTGATCCATGAGGTTCCTATCCGAGTCTGGCTTCGGAAACGCCGGCGGTGCCGGCCACGCGCGGCGGCGTCATGGCGGACATCTAGGGCAATTGCGGGGAGGTCAGCAATCCCATGGCGACCCGGCAGGCATGCCGATTACACGACGCGTGCGACGCCAGGAACGCGCAACAGCAGACCCGCGGCAAGATAGCACAGCGTGCAGGCCACCGATCCCGTGATCACGAACTTCAGCAGCCCCGGCGCGGCGATGTCGCGCCAAGCCAGCGCCGTGCCGACCAGGATCGGCGGGTGGATGATGTAGATCAGGTAGGCGCGGCGGGCGAGCCGCGTCCAGCCGTCGGTCAGCCGGGCGAAGCGCCGCTGAAAGGCGGTCAGTAATCCGAGGAGGAAGCCCCAGGCGACGAACGGCTCCCAGAAGGCGTAGACCAGCGCCTGGACGTTCAGCCCGCCTTCCGCGTTGCCGGGCAGCACGTGAAACTTCAGGTCGATGAATCCGACCAGCGGAAAGACCGGAACGGCGATCAAGGCGACACGGAGCCAAGTTTTCTTCTGAGCCTCTGGAATGTGTTCGAGCCAGCGGCCGTCGGCGGCGGCGCAGCCCGCCGCGAACAGGGCGATGTAGGAGGCGAAATAGCCAAGCTGCAGGAAGGCCACGTTTACGCCGACCGGCCAGACCAGGCGCAGCAAGAACGCAGCGAAGCCGATCAGCAGCGCGGTCACGAGCAGAACGGCATCGGACGGAAATGCTCGCTTTGTCGTCGCGCGTGGTAACGGCTGTACCCACTGCCACAGCAGCCAGGTCGCCGCGAAGATCAGCAGCGCTTCCGCAAACCACAACGGGCCGGGTTCGAATCGGCCGTGCGTCCAGAGATATTCGAACACGCGAGAGAAGGAGCGTCCGTTCGCCGTCTGCGCCAGCGCGACGGTTAGGGGATGCAGGACGACAAAATAGACCGCGAGGGGAATGCCGAGCCGGACCAGGCGTTCGCGGACGAAACCGGCGAGCCCGTCGCGCCGATAGGAGGGCGGCGTGTAGTAGCCCGCCAGCAGAAAGAACAGACCCATGAACCAGGCCTGGTTCACCGTGCAGAACAGGACGAGCAACGCCCCGCCCAGTGTCTCCGATGGAGCGATTTCCTTGTAGTACCAGCCGCCGATGGCGCCATAGGTGATCGCGGTGTGATGGGACACGACCAGCAGCGTGACCGCTGCGCGAAGCGCGTCAATCCCGCCGTTGCGGCCCGCCGCGCCGGCCTTGACTGCGGTCACGGTGCCCTTCTCGACGGCGACATGCGCCGCGCGAGGGAGTGCCTCATCCGCGACTGACATTTCGCTCGACACGCTGCTTACGATCGGCTGCGCCTCCGCCCGAAGCTGCACAGGGGCTTGCGAGGCACGCGCGATGTGGAATCAGGTCCGCATCGCGCGATGCTCGTCCGATCCAACTATAGCGGATGCAACCGTTGAGCGACAGGCCCAATCACGATGGATCGCGCGAGGGTCTCGCGAGACTCGTGCCGATGGCGGCCGGGTCGCACTCAGCTACACGTCGACATTGGCGGAAAGCGAGTTGTCCTGGATGAATTCGCGGCGCGGCTCGACCACGTCGCCCATCAGCTTGGTGAAGATGTCGTCGGCCTCGTCGACCTCCTTGATCTTCACCTGCAGCAGCGAGCGCGCTTCGGTGTCGAGCGTGGTCTCCCAGAGCTGTTCCGGGTTCATCTCGCCGAGACCTTTGTAGCGCTGCAGGGTGACGCCCTTGCGGCCGGCATCGGTCACCGCCTCGAACAGGTCGGTCGGGCCGTGGATCACCGTCTCGGTGTCGCCGCGGCGGAGCAGGCCGGGCTTCGCATAGGCCTCTTGCAGGCGCGGCGCGTAGTCGTCGAGCTTGCGGGCGTCCGCCGAGGCAAGCAGCGCATCATCGATCGCGGCGACATCCTTGACGCCGCGCACGGTGCGCTCGAAGGTGAAGCCCTGGCCCTCGACAAACTGACCGACCCAGCCACGCTCGACCTCGTCCGCCAGCACGTCGAGCCGCTTGGCGATGTATTCCGCCGCGGCGTCCGCGGTGGCGATGTCGCGGGTGATGTCCGGTCGCAGCACGCCGGCGATCGCTGCCTGCTCGACCACCTTGCGGTCGTAGCGGCTGTGCAGATTGCCTAGCACGTTGCGCATGATGCGGGCATCCTCGACCAGCGACAGCAAATCGCGGCCTTTGCGTTCCTCGCCATCGGCAGTCCTGAACACGCAGTCGTCGAGGCCTGCGGCAATCAGATAATCTTCCAGCGCGCGCTGGTCCTTCAGATACTGCTCGGACTTGCCACGGCTGACCTTATAGAGCGGCGGCTGGGCGATATAGAGATGGCCGCGATCGATGATCTCGCGCATCTGCCGATAGAAGAAGGTCAGCAGCAGGGTACGGATGTGAGCGCCGTCGACGTCGGCGTCGGTCATCACGATGATCTTGTGATAGCGCAGCTTGTCGGCGGAGAAGTCGTCGCTGATGCCGGTGCCGAGCGCGGTGATCAGGGTGCCGATCTGCTCGCTGGAGAGCATCTTGTCCGGGCGCACGCGCTCGACATTCAGGATCTTGCCGCGCAGCGGCAGCACCGCCTGGAATTCGCGGTTGCGGCCCTGCTTGGCGCTGCCGCCTGCCGAGTCACCCTCGACGATGAAAAGCTCGGACTTGGCCGGATCCTTCTCCTGGCAGTCGGCGAGCTTGCCCGGCAGCGACGAGATGGCGAGCGGGCTCTTGCGCGTGAGCTCGCGCGCCTTGCGCGCGGCTTCACGCGCAGCCGCAGCCTGGATCACCTTGCCGACGATCACCTTGGCTTCGGCCGGGTGCTCCTCGAACCAGGCCGAGAGCGCTTCGTTGAGCACGTTCTCGACCACCGGCCGCACCTCGGACGAGACCAGCTTGTCCTTGGTCTGTGACGAGAATTTCGGGTCCGGCACCTTCACCGAAAGCACCGCAGTCAGGCCTTCGCGGCAGTCGTCGCCGGTCAGCGCGATTTTTTCCTTCTTCGCGTTGGCCTCGGCATAGCCGTTGACCTGGCGTGTCAGCGCGCCGCGGAAGCCGGCGAGATGGGTGCCGCCGTCACGCTGGGGGATGTTGTTGGTGAAGCACAGCACGTTCTCGTGGTAGCTGTCGTTCCACCACAGCGCAGCTTCGACCGTGATGCCATTGGCCTCCGAGCGCACCATGATCGGCGCGGGGACGATCGCCTTCTTGTTGCGGTCGAGATATTTGACGAACTCCTCGACGCCGCCGGAATAGTGCATCTCCTCGCGCTTCTCGACCGCATGGCGCATGTCGGACAGCACGATGTTGACGCCGGAATTGAGGAAGGCCAGCTCGCGCAGGCGATGCTCGAGCGTGGCGTAGTCGTATTCGACGATCTTGAACGTGTCGGTCGACGCGAGGAATGTCACTTCCGTGCCGCGCTTGCCCTTGGCCTCGCCGACCACCTTGAGCGGCGCCACCGCATCGCCATGGGCGAACTCGATCAAATGCTCCTTGTCCTCGCGCCAGATACGCAGCTGCAGCTTGCTCGACAGCGCGTTGACGACGGAGACGCCGACGCCGTGCAGACCGCCGGAGACTTTGTAGGAGTTCTGGTCGAACTTTCCGCCGGCATGCAGCTGGGTCATGATGACCTCGGCGGCGGATACGCCCTCGCCCTTATGGATGTCGACCGGGATGCCGCGGCCATCGTCGCGCACGGTGACGGAATTGTCGGGATTGAGAACCACTTCGACCGCGGTGGCATAGCCTGCGAGCGCTTCGTCGATCGCGTTGTCGACGACTTCGTAGACCATGTGATGCAGGCCGGAACCGTCATCGGTATCGCCGATATACATGCCCGGCCGCTTGCGCACGGCGTCCAGGCCCTTCAGCACCCGGATCGATTCCGCGCCATACGTGCTCGCAATGGCAGGCTCGTTTTCGGCGATCGTTTGCCGGGCGGGTTCAGTCATGTGAGGCCTTTGAGATATCCCGAAGGCGCGGTGCCGCGCAGGGATGGGATGAATGCTATTTGTGCCACGAAAGGCGATGCGCGCCTAGCGCAAAGTGGACGCCTGTAAGATATTGAAGAGATAGCATTTTTTAACGGTTTTTCAAGGTGCGCAGCGCGCCGTTTTGGGCGATGCAAAAGCCCGATTCGGCCGGCCATTTCAGCCCCGCAAAACGACGGAATTTCGTGCCTCGAAAGGCGCAGGAAGGTGCCGGAATCCGAGACGGTCAGGCGGTGCGGCGGCTGATGCGGCCGGCCTCGACATCGAAAACCTCCCCGGACGGTCCGAGCTCGGCAAAGGCCGCGGGATCGGCGCCGGTCAACCACACCTGCGCGCCCAATTTTCCAAGCTCGCCGAACAGCGCCGCGCGGCGGCCGGGATCGAGATGGGCGACGATCTCGTCCAGCAACAGCAGCGGCACGATCCCGGTGGTCTCCGCGACCAGGGTCGCATGCGCGAGGACGAGGCCGATCAGCAGCGCTTTCTGTTCGCCGGTCGAGGCATCGCGCGCCGGCATGGTCTTCGGCGCGTAGACGACGTGGAGGTCGGTCAGATGCGGGCCGTCGAGCGTGCGCCCCGCGGCGGCGTCGCGCACGCGATTGTCGCGCAGCATCGCGCGGTAGCGGTCCTCGACCGCGAGCGCAGGCTCGGCGAGCAGCGCATTCTCCATCCAGCCGTCGAGCGCGATCTCCGCGGATGGAAAGGCGGAGGCGGCGCCGCGGGCGCGCAGCATGGCGGCGAGCTTGACCGCGGTCTGGCCGCGGCTCGCCGCCACCGCAACCGCAAGCTCAGCGGTCTCACGCTCGATGGCGTCACACCAATGGTCGTCGAAATTGCGCACTTCCAGCAGCCGGTTGCGCGAGCGCAAGGCCCGCTCCAGCGCCGAGACCCGGCTGGAATGCTCGCTGTCGATCGCCAGCACCAGGCGGTCGAAGAAGCGCCGCCGCTCCGAGGCTGCGCCCATGAACAGCCCGTCCATCGCCGGCGTCAGCCACACCATGCGGATGTGGTCGCCGAAGGCGCTCGCCGAGGCCACCGGCTCGCGATCGATCCGGCAGCGCCGGCTCGTGGCGGCATCACTCCTCGGAGGCTCGATGCCGGTGCCGAAAGTGGCGAGGCCAAGCGCGCCTTCCACCTCGGCCGAGACGGCCCAGGAACCGTCGCCCTGGTTATCGGCGACATCCTCCAGCGTGGCGCGGCGCAGGCCGCGGCCGGGTGCAAAAAAGGAGATCGCCTCCAGGCAATTGGTCTTGCCGGCGCCGTTGGGGCCGACCAGCGCGATCAGATCGCCGCGCGCCTCGACGCTCGCGGAGCGATAGCTGCGAAAATGCGTCAGCGCCAGGCGGTTGATGCGGGACGGGGTCATTGAGAACGGACGGCAGTGACGGGAGCTGTGTCATTGCCGGGCCTGACCCGGCAATCCATCGTCCGCGCTAGCGGACGATTTCATCATATAGGTCACGCCAGTCGGGATTGCTCGCCACAATCAGATCAATCTTCCATTCGCGTGACCAGCGCTTGATGTTCTTCTCGCGCGGGAGCGCTGCGGTAATCGTGTCGTGCGGCTCGTAATAGACCAGCCGTTTCACGCCGTAACGCTTGGTGAAGCTCTCAGCCAAGCCCTCGCGACGCTCGTAGACGCGCCGGACGAGGTCGTTAGTCACGCCGACGTACAGCGTTCCACCGGGCTTGCTGGCAAGAATGTACACCCAGTAGGTCATTTGTTTGGATGGATGGCCGGGTCAAGCCCGGCCATGACGAATAAAGCAAGCTGTGCGCTCGGTGAAGGCTGCCGCTATGCCCACAGCCTCACACCCGCATCGGCATCAACACGTAGAGCGCGTTTCTGTGGTCGCGGTCCTGGATCAGGGTCGGCGAGCCGGGGTCGGCGAGGCGGAGCACGGCGACCTCGCCCTCGATCTGGGCGGCGATGTCGAGCAGATAACGCGAGTTGAAGCCGATATCGAGCGGGTCGGAGGCGTATTCGACCTCGAGTTCTTCGGTCGCGCTGCCGGAGTCCGGATTGGTCACGGAGAGCACCAGCTTGCCGGCCGACAGCGCCAGTTTCACAGCGCGGCCGCGTTCGCTGGAGATCGTGGAAACGCGGTCGACGGCGGCGGCGAAATCGACCTTGTCGACAATCAGTTCCTTGTCGTTGTTCTGCGGAATGACGCGGCCGTAATCGGGGAAGGTGCCGTCGATCAGCTTCGAGGTCAGGACCACCTGGCCGATGCTAAAGCGGATCTTGCCCTGCGACAGTTCGATCCGGATCTCGGCCTCGTTGTCCTCGATCAGCCGCTGGACTTCGCTGACCGTCTTGCGCGGTACGATCACCCCGGGCATGTCGGCCGCGCCCATCGGCTGCGGCAGATCGACCTGGGCCAGCCGGTGGCCGTCGGTCGCCACGGCCCGCAAGGTGGGCTGCTTGGCGTTGCCGGCCGCATGCAGGTAGATGCCGTTCAGATAATACCGCGTCTCCTCGGTCGAGATCGCAAACTGGGTGCGATCGATCAGGCCCTTGACGTCCTTGGCCGCGAGCGTGAAGGCGTGCGTCATCTCGCCGGCAGCAAGGTCGGGGAAGTCGCTCTCCGGCAGGGTCTGCAGGGTAAAGCGGGAGCGGCCGGCGCGGATCGCCAGCACTGCACGTTCACCGTCGCTTTCGAGCACGATCTGCGAGCCGTCCGGCAGTTTGCGCACGATGTCGTAGAACATGTGCGCCGGCACGGTGGTCGCGCCGGCGGTCGCGGTCTCCGCGGCCAGGGTCTCGGTGACCTCGAGGTCGAGGTCGGTGGCCTTCAGCGACAGCTGCGACTGTTCGGCGCGGACCAGCACATTGCCCAGAATCGGAATGGTGTTGCGCCGTTCGACCACACGATGGACGTGTCCCAGCGACTTCAGGAGTTGCGCGCGTTCAACCGTGACCTTCATAGCAATACCCGCCCGCTCCGATTGAGCATGTCCTGGAAATGCCGGCGGGCTTTTGAGCTGCGCCGCGGCCGATGACACCCCGCTCCCGATCGGAACCTCGGTTCAGTCGGGGCGCAGGGGGAGCGTAAAGTGGCGCGGATGGGACGGAAGCGCAAGAGATGGGACGGTCATTTCCCACCTTTCGGCGGCCGTTTCAGGCCGCCGGCGCAGTGTTTAAGACAGGATGGTGAAGGGCGCCAGAAGGCTGCCGGGGCCGCCGGGCGCAGGACGTTCTGTCCGCGCCTCTCGCGGCAGAGACTTACTCCTGCAACTGCCGCTTCAGCGACTCGACTTCTTCCGAGAGCGCGCTGTCCTTGCCGACCAGCCCCTCGATCTTGCGCACGGCATGCAGCACCGTGGTGTGGTCGCGTCCGCCGAAACGGCGGCCGATCTCCGGCAGCGACCGCAGCGTCAAGGTCTTGGCCAGGTACATCGCCACCTGGCGCGGCCGCACCACATTGGCGGTGCGACGCGAGGACAAAAGGTCGGAGCGGCTGACGTTGTACTGCCGCGCCACGACGCGCTGGATGTCCTCGATCTTGATCCGCTTCGGCTCCGAGGGACGGATCAGGTCGCGCACCTCGCGCTCGGCCATATCCAAGGTCACAGGCTGATTGTTCAGCTTGGAGTGTGCGAGCAGGCGATTGATGGCGCCTTCGAGGTCGCGGCCGTTATGGGTGATGGAGCGGGCGAGATAATCCAGCACGGGCTCCGGCACGTCGAAGCTGGCGTGATGCACGCGGGCTGCGGCGACGCGCGATTTGAGAATGCCGAGCCGCAGGTCTTCGCCAAGCGTTCCCATCTCGACGACGAGGCCGCCGGCCAGCCGCGAGCGGACGCGATCGTCGAGGCTTTCGAGATCGGACGGCGGGCGGTCGGCTGCGATCACGACCTGACGGCCGGCATCGATCAGCGCATTCAGCGTATGGCAGAACTCGGCCTGGGTCGACTTGCCCTGCAGGAACTGCAGGTCGTCGATGACGAGCACGTCGATGCCGCGGAGCGCTTCCTTGAAGGCAAGAGCGGTCTGGCTCTTCAGCGCCGCGACGAAGCCGTACATGAACTTTTCGGCGGTAAGATACAGCACCTTGCGCTCGGGGTTCGCATTGCCGGCCCACGTCACCGCCTGAAGCAGGTGCGTCTTGCCGAGGCCGACACCGGCATGGATGTAAAGCGGGTTGAACATCACGGGGTCGCCGCGACGGCCTTCCGCCACTTGGCGGGCCGCCGCATGTGCCAGCGTGTTGGAGCGGCCGACGACGAAGCTTGCAAAGGTCAGGCGCGGATCGAGCGGCGAGCCGCCGAGGGCGTCATGATTGGCGGCGACCGGCGGCATCGCCGCTGCGCGCGGCTCGAACGTCGGGCGATTGTCGCTGCGTTCAGCCCGGCGTGCTTCGACCGCCACGGGCGCCTCCTTTGCCGGCATCGCGTTGCGCATCGCCGAGCGCACCGTCAGATCGATCCGGTGGACCTCCGGCATTTCGGCCTGCCAGCACGACAGCACGCGCTCGGCATAATGCGCCTGGATCCAGCTCTTCAAAAACCGGGTGGGCACCGACAGATGGACGCTCTCATCCTGAACGCTTTCCAAATCCATGCGTGCAAACCAGCTGGTGTAGACGTCTTCGCCGACAGTCGACCGCAGCCGACCTTTGACCCGAGACCAGCGTTCCTGTTCCGAATTTGTCATTGTCGCCGTAACTTCTTGAAGGTGAGTGATGAATGCCATGAGCCCTCGCGCAGATTTGCTGCCGAAGCGCGCGCGATCTCGAACCGGAAGCTGATTCCAGGCATAGCTCCGCCGTCGACGCGAGCGCCGGTGGTCAGATCAGTGCTGGCTGGAATAAGGCCTCCGCGAGATCAGAGCGGACTCGACGGTGGTGCCTGGTAAGGCTTGGGGGGAGGGCCCATCGCAGTGCTAGCGGTATCGATTGCCAAGTCGATCGCTAAGAGGGGGTGAGCCGGAACTGGCTGTTGGTGTAAAACCGCGACTTGTCCGTAAAGCATGCAACCTCCCCGCCTCGCCGTGATTGCTCACGACAAGTTGTCATCTCGCACATGTCCCAAATGCAGCCGCGCCTGAACCCCAGATTCAGCCGCTACGCCACTACATCCCGTAACTGTCCCACTCGTCAGGCGTTGCTATCGAAGTGGCTGCCGGAGTGATCCTATCCCGTATTTCTCTTGTTCAAAACCACGAAGCATGGATGCCTCGCCCGAGAAATTTCGACATAGTTTCACCGTCACCCATATTGCTATGGGCCACGAACCGACAATCGCTTGGAAAGCGTCGCCAACGCGCACACCGCCGCCGATTTGCACGTCCGCCCCGTTTCTAAAACCGCGCTGGTCTTAAAGATCGTGGGCGCCCGCGAGCCATTTAAGAAATACACAATGCGCCAGTTCTCGCAATCCATTTGATCGGCGCACTGCAACGAGTCGTCGAGCGCTCTGCAGTGCAGCGTTGCAGTTCGAGAAAGCATGTTCTTGAATCAGCGCGAGGAATCTCGGATGTGACGGATCGCACGCGCCGCGCAAAAATTTTTCATAAAAAATTTACGTTGGCCGATTGACGAGCATCTTTTCCAAATACTTGGTCGCGCTATGTGGGTAAGTCATTTTCGAGCCGAAGTTTTTCGAGATTGTTTTTTCGAGTAACTCCCGCGTCGCATCGTGCGCGTGCAGCTGTGCTCGGAATCGCCAAGCGCGTTGTCTTGACACTGTTGGTGCTGGGTCTGCGACGCTGTCGTTCTTCGCGTTGCAGGTGCGGCTAAATTGTCACCTCGTAAAATTACGGACCGTGCACGCAAAGCTACAGACGTGGTGAACGCACGTGCAAATGCGTCGCGCGTGTGCGCAGAAAAATATCTGCACTGCAGTCGCGCAGAACAAGACAACAAAAAAGCCCGGCGTCGCGCCGGGCTTCGATGCATCATTGCGTGATTAGGATGGTGCGATCAATTCACTTCGCGAGCTTCGCGATCTGGTGCGACAAGCGCGATACTTTGCGGCTCGCGCTGTTCTTGTGAATGATGTTGCGTTGTGCCGCGCGCATCAGCTGCGGCTCGGCGCGCGTCATTGCCTGCAACGCCGCCTCGCGATCACCCTTCGCGATCGCTTCCTCGACACTGCGCACCGCGCCGCGCATCTGGGTGCGACGCGACTTGTTGATGATGGTGCGGCGGGCAATCTTGCGCGTCGCCTTCTTGGCTGAAGTCGTATTGGCCATGCTCTCACATATCCTTCGGCGGCAAGCGTCGCCGCAATCTGCAGATCCGCGCTGGCCGCGGCTTGCGGCCCGATCGACGCGATGGGTTGTTTGGACGCCTCTCTGAGAATGCCATGACCGGAGCGCCAGAGGCTCGGTAGGTCGGCGCTGCTCAAAGAACAGCGGCGGCGGGATTGCGCCCACCGCCATTTCGGCCCTTATAGAGGGCGGTCTTTGGAGCGTCAACGGCCTCGCGCGGCTGGAAAGCCCGGTCCGGCAGGGCAATTGCGGCCGTAAGCCCCTGACGAGGTTGAATTTCCTGAAATCGCCCGGTAAGGCCTAGCAGCGCGCTGACCGCGCCACAGGAGCAGGTGAGGCATGATCCGCGGTTTCTTCCGACTGGTGGGGCTGTTGCTCTTGGCCGGCGGTTTCATCTTCATGGTCTATGACGGCGCTCGCTGGGTGGCCGATCAGACCCTGCAATTCACCCGCTTCGGCCAGTTCTGGAACGACGTCCATCAGTCCAGCCAGGCCGCGTTCCATGCCTGGATCGAGGCCAGGGCGCCCTTCCTGTGGGAATGGATCGTCAAGGGCGTGCTGGATCAGCCGGTGTTTGCCGTGCTTGGTCTCCTGGGCATCGTCCTGATGCTGGTGTTCCGCCCGCGCAAGCCTCTGATCGGCTATTCCCGCGACTGATCTCCATAGCTGCCGATCGGTAACGGGCCTGCCGGTCCCGACGTAGAGCCCTATATAAGATCGGCCGAAGGTGACGGCGCCGCCTCCTGCGGGCCGTCGGACCGTGCCCGGAGGAAAGCCATGCTGTTCACGCGCAAAGCCACCGACCTGCCGAGCGTCGCCGAGGCGCTGCCAGGCCGCAGCACCCCGATCCCGACCGCGACCACGCATTTCGTCAACGGCCATCGTCTGCAAGCGCCTTATCCGGCCGGCTTCGCGCAGGCCATGTTCGGGCTCGGCTGCTTCTGGGGCGCCGAGCGCAAGTTCTGGCAGCTCGGAGATGGCGTCCATGTCACCGCAGTGGGCTATGCCGGCGGTCACACGCCGAATCCGACCTATGAGGAAGTGTGCTCGGGACGGACCGCGCATGCCGAGGTCGTGCTGGTCGTGTTCGATCCGAAGCTGATTTCCTATGAGCGGCTGCTGAAGACGTTCTGGGAAAGCCACGATCCGACCCAGGGCATGCGCCAGGGCAACGATGTCGGCACCCAATATCGTTCGGCGATCTACACCTTCGACGACGCGCAAGCGAAGGCGGCTGCAGAGTCCAAGGCCGCCTATCAGAAGGCGCTGAGCGCGAAGAGCCTCGGCGCGATCACGACCGAGATCGCGCCCGCCGGCCCGTTCTATTTCGCCGAGGATTATCATCAGCAATATCTGGCGAAGAATCCGGCCGGCTATTGCGGCCTCGGCGGCACCGGCGTCGCCTGTCCGATCGGTATCGGCGTCAGCGCGTAAGCTGAGTGAAGCTCGGTGGGTGCACGTTCGCCGTCTTCCTCCTCGCTGAGCGGAGGACGGAACTCGCTGTTTCGATCGGCTGGGATCGCGGAGGACGGGACGCCGCACCGCGCGCCAACGCTTTGTTAACCTTAACCGCGCATCACTAGGCATATCCTCTTTCTGGGATTGTCCCGAGTGCGCGCGTTCTCTCTGCCGGTCATTGCCATCGTCATTGCCTCGCTGTTGTCGGGCTGCATGCAGACGGTCTCCCCCGTGGCCGTCGGCCAGTCCGCGAGCGATCTCGATGCAATGGCCTACGGTCCGCCGCCTGCTTCACGCCCGGTTGCCGCCACCGGGCAGGGCGGGGGGGCGATCGCGGCGCTGCGCGAGTCGTTCGCCGCCGCTCCCATGCCGGTCGCCTATGGCGGCCCGGTGCGAAGTCGCGACTCCGTCTATCATCTCGATGCCGGCGACAAGCTGCGCGTCGTGGTCTACGGCCAGGAGGGCCTGACGAATACCTATGCGATCGACGCATCGGGATCGATCACCATGCCCCTGATCGGTGCCGTGCCCGCGCGCGGCCGCACCACGGCCGGCCTCGCCTCCGAGATCACAGGCCGCTTGCGCAACGGCTACATCCGTGAGCCGTCGGTGGCTGTCGAGATCGAAGCCTATCGGCCGTTCTTCATCCTCGGCGAGGTGCAGGCGCCCGGCCAATATCCTTACGTGCCGAACATGACGGTCGAGAGCGCGATCGCGATTGCCGGCGGCTTCTCGCCGCGGGCCCGGCGCGACACGGTGACGCTGACCCATACCGACGCATCGGGGACGGCACGTTACGAGGTGCCACTCGGTACCTCGCTGAAACCCGGCGATACCATCCAGGTCAGCGAACGCTGGTTCTGACGTGATCGGTGATTCCGGGGGCGCGCTTCGCGCGCCTCGGAATGACAGCCGATCACTTCAGATGCTTGCCGAAAAATGCCATCGCCCGCGGCCAGGCGAGATCGGCGCAGGTCTTGTCGTAGCTCGCGCGCTCGTCGCAGCTGAAGCCGTGCTGCGCCCCCGGATAGACGAAGATTTCGACCTCTGGCTGCTTGGCCTTGATGGTCTCGACGTCGCTCAAGGGAATGCCGGCATCCTTCTCCCCGAAATGCAGTTGTACCGGCACCTTTAGCGGCTCGTCGGCGAAGCGCACGATCGCCCCGCCATAATAGCCGACCGCGGCCTTCAACCCCGACAGCCTGAGAGCCGCCGCATAGGCGATGCTGCCGCCGAGACAGAACCCGATGATGCCGACAGGGCCGGCGGCTTGCACGGAATCGATTGCGGCCTGGGTGTCGCGCAGCATCGCCTCCCAATCCGGATTGGTGATGAATTTGCGCGCGACCGCGACTTCCTCCGGCGAATAGCCCGAGGTGAAGCCGGGCTCGACCCGATCGAAGATCGAGGGTGCCACGGCGATATAGCCTTCCGCGGCGAGGCGATCGCAGACGTGGCGGATGTGGTGATTGACGCCGAAGATCTCCTGGATCACGACCAGCGCGCCCTTCGGTTGGCCTGCGGGATCGGCGCGGTAGGCGCCGAGCTCAAAATTGTCGGATGCCGTCAGCTTGGTGTCGTGTCCCACGGATCGTTCCTCATTGAGTTTGCTGGAGATCGGATCGAAGCGGCGCGTTCGCTGCTATTGCCACATCCAGTTCTCGCCATAGTCCTCTTTCCAGCCCGTCAGCCGCCCCTGGCGAAACTTGAGGAACAGCCGATGGTGATGCGGGACCAGGCCGCTGCCGCCGAGATTGCGCAGCACCAGAAAGATCTCGTTGCCCGGCGATCCCCTCACGTAATGGAGCGGCTGGCCGAGCGCGCGGGCTGTCGTCTCGGTGTCCATACCGAAGGCAAGCGGTATGTTGTTGGAGAGCGTTGCCGTGAACGGCACGCGGTGCGCGGCGCTCCACCCAATCTGTTGCGCATCCGCCTTTGCCGAGCCAAGCGTCGCGATGCCGGCGACCAAGGCCAGCAGCTGAAACCGCAGTCTCCGTACCGTGCCGCGTTCCATGCAGGTCATGTTGTTCGGTCTCGATGCTGGTGTGTTGCGCCGCAGTCTAGCGTGATCCGGCGGATCAGGAAAACAGCCGCGGCTTGCAACAGCATGTGGTCGGATCGCATGCCTCGCACCACATCGCAAAGCATAGAGCGCAGGGCGCGCGAGTTGGCGCGGATGTCTTTGGGATGTCGTCGCGCCGTCACGATATCGCGATCATTGTTCCCAGGTGCGGATGGGGATCGACTTCTCGCTGGAGCGCAAAGCCCCGCAAGCCGGCCGCCTGCGTAGCCCATGTCGCGGTGGCGCGCTCGGGTGAGGTCAAGGTGAAGAAGGGCGCGATGAAGGCGTAGGGTTGCGGAGGGTGTGATGCGGACCGGGCGCCGGTACGCCTTCCCGCGGATCTTTTGATTCAAATCGTCCGGAATTCCCGCGCATTCTCGCGATCAGGTTAGCTTCGCGGTTACCGCAATGCAGACAGTTTGAACGAGCTGCTTAAGCCGCGAGGAACTCGCGGCCGGGTAAATTCTGCCGGCAACAAAACGGCCCGGGGGCGCGCACGCATGACTGCAGTAGCCAAGAAGACCGCATCCGCAACCAAGCGCCATTTGTTGCTGGCATCGGATCGCGGCGACCAGAGCAGCGAGCTCGCGCGCATCCTGCGGTCGGTCGGCGACGTCGACATGATCCCGACCGCCGAGATCCCGGAAGATCCAGAAGGCCGCTTCTCCGGCGTCATCGTCGACATCAATCTGCGCTCGCCGGAGAGCGTGCAGCGAGTGCGCAAGAAGCTGTCGTCGCGCGCTTACAGCGATATGCCGCGGCTGTTCGTGCTGCAAGAGGCTCTGCATCACGCCACCATGCAGGCCTGGGCGCTCGGCGCGACCGATACGATCGCCCGTCCGTTCAGCCCGGGGGATGTGCTGCAGCGGGTCCGCGGTGCCTTTCCCGGCAATGACGGCTATGACGAGACCGATCGCGGCAAGCTGCTCAACCGCGGCGTCGAGGCGGCGCACGAGGTCATGGTCAAGATCTTCGAGAAGCTGCCGGCCGGCGTGCCGCTGTCGATGGACGACATCATCGCGGCCGAGGGCAGGATCCTGAAGGCCATCAAGCATTCGTCGCTGCGCGAATGGCTGACCGTCGTCGGCTGCCATCACAACGACACCTATCGCCACTGCCTGTTCGTGACCGGCTTTGCGGTCGGCTTTGCGCTGCATCTCGGCATGCGCGACGGCGACCAGCGGCGCCTGACCCGCGCCGCGCTGCTGCACGACGTCGGCAAGGCGTTCATTCCGGTCGCGGTGCTCGACAAGCAAGGCAAGCTGACATCCGACGACATCGCGATCCTGCGGCAGCACCCGCGGCGCGGTTATGAAGCGCTCTCCGCGCAAGGTGGCTTCCCGCCGGAAATGCTCGACGTCATTCTGCACCACCACGAATTTCTCGACGGGACCGGCTATCCGAACGCGCTGCGCAGCGAACAGATCAGCGACATCGTGCGGCTCACCACGATCGTCGACATTTATAGCGCGCTGACCGAGCGGCGAGCCTACCGGGCGCCGTTCCCGCCGGCCCGCGCGTTCGCGATCATGGAAAACATGGGAGCGAAGCTGGATCAGCAGCTGTTGCAGGCCTTCCGCCCCGTTGCGATGGGTGCACATTGATCTGACGGGTCGCGTGCTCGCCGGCGCGGATCGCATTCGCGCCGCGGTCCGCGGACGCGTTTCCCCCGTTACTTAGCCATCGCGCGCAACGTGGCCCGCTCCGGGGCGTCGAAGCAGCTCTCATTCGGCATACGACGAAATCTCGATCAGGCTGCCGTCGGGATCGCGGCAGTAGACAGACCGCAAGGTGCCGCGGGCGCCCTGCTTGGCGACCGGCCCCTCCTCGATCGTCACGCCATGCGCCTTGAGATGCGCCACCACGTCCTCAGGCGCGGCCGTGGTGAGGAAACATAGATCGTCGCTGCCGGCCATCTCGTGGTCGGCGGTGAACCAGTCGGCTTTGTCCGCGTCCTTCGGCCGCACATTGATCTTCTGATTGCCGAACATCAGCGAGGTGCGTTTCGCCTTGCCCGGACCGGGGTCGAATACGACGACCTCCATGCCCAGGATCTTGCGATACCATTCCGTCGTGCGGGCGACGTCGCTGACATTGATCACGAGGTGATCGAGCGCATTGACCTTGACCGACATGGACTATCCCTTTTTCATGAAGCGGGTGATCCGGTCTCAAGACCGCCAGCTAAGACGGCGGCGGACGGGCCAGCAATAACAACGATAATGCCTCGGGGAAACGCATGATCTCACGTCGCCACGCGATCGGCCTGATCGCTTCCGCAGTTCCGGCCACTGCCTTCATCCGCGGCGCGTCGGCGCTGGACTATCCGACCCGCCCGATCCGCTTCGTGGTCGGCTATCCGCCTGGCGGCGCCACCGACATCCTGGCAAGGCTGATCGGTCAGCGGCTTTCGGAGGCCATGGGTCAGCAATTCGTGATCGAGAACAAGCCGGGCGCCGGCAACAATATCGGCACCGAATCCGTCGTGAACGCCGCCCCCGACGGCTATACGATTCTCCTCGTCAATCCGGCGAACTACATCAACGCCACGCTCTACGCCAACCTGAAGTTCAATTTCGTCCGAGACATCGCGCCGATCGCCTCGTTCAATCGCGTGCCGAATGTGATCGCCGTGAACAAGGACGTGCCGGCCAACAACGTCGCCGAATTCATTGCCTATCTGAAGGCCAATCCCGGCAAGGTGAACATGGCCTCCTCCGGCAACGGCACCTCGGTGCATCTGTCGGGCGAGATGTTCATGGCGATGACCGGCACCAAGATGCAGCATGTGCCCTATCGCGGCGCGGCGCCGGCGATCACGGATATGCTCGGCGGCCAGGTGCAGGTGATCTTCGACAATATGCCCTCGATCATCCAGCACATCCGTTCGGGCGCGCTGCGGGCGCTGGGCGTCACGACAGCCGAGCGTTCGCCTCAATTGCCGGAGGTACAGGCGATCGCCGAGACCGTGCCGGGCTATGAGGCGAGTGCGCTGTTCGGGGTCGGTGCGCCCAGGACCACGCCGAAGGAGATCGTCGCGGCGCTCAACAAGCAGATCAACACCATCCTGGCCGAAGCCGAGACGAAGAAGCGCCTCATAGAGCTCGGCGGCGAGCCGCTGATCCAGTCTCCGGAGGCGTTCGGCGCGATGATCGCGGCCGAAACCGAGAAGTGGAAGAAGGTGGTCGAGTTCGCCGGGCTGAAGGTGGAATAGCGCGGCGGTGTGGCTCCGTCGCTTCACGACGAACGCATCGCGCGAGGCCCGCGAAAATGTCGTTTTTTGACCATGGCACCGTGCTTCAACGCGCTTCGGTGACGGAGGAGGCAGGAATCATGCGTCGGATCGCGTTGATGGCAGCGGCCCTGGTCGGTACGGGCTTGGCGAGCACGGCCAGCGTCACGCCGGCGGCGGCATACGAATATCCCTGGTGCGTGCAGGGCCGCGGCGTCGGCTATCCCGGTGACTGCTCCTACCAGACATTCGCTCAATGCCAGGCCAGCGCGTCCGGACGCTTCGTGTCCTGCGGCATCAACCCGGTGGTTGCTTTCGCGCGCGCTCGTCGGGGTCTTCCGGTCTATGCCGACGAACTGCCGCCCCCGCAACGTCGGCGGTATTATCGCTACCGTCAGTATTACTGAGGGAGAAAATCGGTCGCGCAGCACGTGAAAGACCTTGCATCCACTTTGCAAGGCCGTATACTTTGCCGTACAAAGTACGAGTTGGTCCGGTTCGACTCGTTCGGGGTATGAGATGCGCGATCTCGACAAGGCGCTCGCCGACATCGGCGCCATTCGCAGTCAACTCGCTGCCGGCACCGCGTTCCGCGGCTATGGTCCGGCCACGATGGCGGCAACGTCGGCCGTTGCGCTCATCACCGCGGTGCTGCAGCACTCCTTGCTGGATGATCCCACAGCTCAGCCGTTAGCTTTCCTTCTGGGCTGGGCCGCCGCGGCGATCCTGTCGCTCGCGATGATCTGGGTCGAGATGCGGGCGCGCTCGCGCCGGCATCACTCCGGTCTTGCGGACGCGATGATCCACCAGGCGGTCGAGCAGTTCCTGCCCGCCGGGATTGCCGGCGTCCTGCTGGCAATCCTGTTGTGGAGGTTCGCCCCCGAAGCGCTCTGGATGCTGCCGGGACTCTGGCAGGTGTTGACCTCGCTCGGCGTATTCGCCTCGGTCCGCTTGCTGCCGCGCACCGTGGCGCTGGCGGGCGCCTGGTATTTTCTCGCCGGCTTTGCCGTGCTCGTGCTGGCCAGCGCGACCCACTCGCTGTCGCCTTGGACCATGGGCCTGCCGTTCGCGGTCGGTCAGGCGTTGATGGCGGCAATTTTGTATTTTGCGTCCGGAGAAGCCGATGTCGAAGACTGACAACAGCGCGCCATTCTCTTACGACGGGCTCGACCGCGTGATTCACGAAAAGGCGCGGCTCGGCCTGCTCACATCGTTGATCGCGCATCCAAAGGGGCTGGCCTTTGCCGACCTGAAGCAGCTATGCGGACTGACCGATGGGAACCTGTCGCGACACCTGCAAGTGCTGCAGGACGCGGGCCTCGTCGAGGTGATGAAAGGATATGAGGGCAACCGCCCGCATACCACTTGCCGCCTGACCAAGACCGGCCGTCGTCGCTTCCTCGACTATCTTGCCGTGCTCGAAGGTTTGGTGCGCGACGCTGCCAAAGCCGCCGGCAAGGAGCCCGTCGGCAAGGATGCGGCCGCCTCGCTCGGCGTGCTGCCAAGCCGGGCTTGATCTCCCCTTTTTTTGACCAGGAGCTTTGTGATGCAAAGTCCTTTCCAGCCTCAACATGAACCGATCGTGAGCGAGAAGCTCCATGTCGGGATCATCATGGACGGCAACGGCCGCTGGGCCACACGGCGCGGATTGTCGCGCTTGCGCGGGCACGAGGCCGGCGTGGAGGCGATCCGCCGCGTGGTCGAAGCGGCGCCGGAGCAGGGCGTCGGCACCCTGACGCTCTATGCGTTTTCCAGCGACAATTGGCGCCGCCCGCGCGCCGAGGTCGCAGGACTGATGACGTTGCTGCGCGTCTATCTCGCCAACGAGGTCCAGGCGCTGGTGCGCAACGGCGTGCGGCTGACCGTCATTGGCCGTCGCGACCGCCTGCCGGATGGGATCGCGGCCGCGATCGTCCGCGCCGAAGCCGCCACCAAGGCCGGCACCACCTTGCACCTGCGGATCGCGGTCGATTACTCGGCGCGCGACGCGATCCTGAATGCTGCGCTGAAGGCGCGCGAGCTCGGCGAGCTCAGCCGCGAGACCTTCTCGAACCTGGTCACCGGTGAGGCCGGGTTGCGCGACGTCGACTTGATCGTCCGCACCTCGGGCGAGCAGCGGTTGTCCGACTTCCTGTTGTGGGAAGGCGCCTATGCCGAGCTGCATTTCACCTCGCGTATGTGGCCCGACTTCGATGCGCAGGACCTCGCGCAAGCCTTGGCCTCTTTCCATGGTCGCGAGCGCCGCTTCGGCGGGCTCCAGGCGCTGCCGCTGGCTCCGGCGCCGAGCCTTTGAGACCGATAAGATCGCGCGGAACAATCTTCTCCGGAATCCGGGAATCATCTACTGCTGCCTGCAGGAGTGGCAGAAATTCGCGATGAATCGCCAGCAGCGCCGGCCTTCCGGCAAGTCCAACAAGGTCGCCGGCGCCACGCAGCCCGATACGGCAGAGGCGCTGTGCGCGGCGGCGCTTCGAATGTTGCGGGCCGGCCGGGTGGCGGATGCCGAACAGGCCTGCCGGCGTGCGCTGACCCTGGATCCGGGCCATGCCGATGCGCTGCATGCGATGGGACGGGTTTGTCTTGCGACGGAGCGGCACGATCTTGCGATCGAATGGTTCGCCCGTGCGATCACCCAGGATCCGGCGGTCGCTGACTACTTCGTCGATCTCGGCCAGGCGCTGCGCGCGAGGGGGCGATGGGACGAAGCCATCAAATGCTACGATCGCGCGCTGCAGCTGAAGCCCGATGCGGTCGAAAGCTGGGAGGCTCTTGGCGCGCTGCTGCAGCAGCAGGGCAGGTTCAGTGAAGCCGCGCAGGCCTATGACCAGGCGCTGCAACTCGCCCCGCAGCGGGCTGAGACCTGGTTTCGGCTCGGCGAGCTGTTGAAGGCGCAGGACCGCCACATCGAGGCGGCATTGAGCTTCGATGAAGCGCTGAAATGCGGGCACAATGATCTCGACGCCGCCAATCACGCGGGGTTGGCCTATTTCGACGCCGACCGCTATGACGACGCGATTGCGCGGTTCGACCGCTCGCTGCAGCTGAAAGCGGATCAGCCCGGCGTGCTCTGCCTCAAAGGCATCTCGCTCAGGCGGGTGCGTCGCTACGCCGAAGCGCTCGAGGTCGGAAAACGCGCCCATGCGCTGGCACCGCACGACCCGGATATCGCCAACAGCCTCGGCTGCATCCTGCAGAATCTGGGTCGGCATGACGAGGCCATTGCCGTGTTCGATACGGCGATCGCCATCCGGCCGGACGTTGCCGATTTTCACAATCATCGCGGCACGTCGCTCGCCGAGCTGCACCGCTTCGAGGCGGCGTTTGCGAGCTTCGAGCGCGCGATCGCGCTGAAGCCGGACTTTGCCGATGCGCATTGGAACGCGGCGCTGTTTTGGCTCCTGACCGGCGATTTCGAGCGCGGCTGGGCGGCGCGCGAATGGGGCCGCAACTGCCGCGCGGTCGGCTTCGTCGAGCGCAGATTTTCCGCTCCCTTGTGGCTCGCCGATGCGCCGCTCGCGGGCAGAACGATCCTGCTGCACAGCGACGAAGGGCTCGGCGACACCATCCAGTTCTGCCGTTATGCGACTATGGTGGCCGCGCAAGGCGCGCGCGTGCTGCTGGAAGTCGATGCGGTGCTGCAGCCGCTGCTGGCCGGCGTTGCCGGCGTGGAACGATGTCTTGCACGCGGCGTCGATGAATTGCCCGCCATCGACTTTCATTGTCCGTTGTCGAGCCTGCCGCTTGCTTTCGCAACACAGCTGGAAACGATTCCGTCCGCGCCGTCCTACCTGTCGCCTCCGCCGGCCGCGCGCATGCAGATGTGGCGGGATCGGCTCGGCCCGACCGGAAAGCTGCGCGTCGGTCTGGTCTGGTCGGGCAACCCCGCCCATCTCAACGACCACAATCGCTCGGTGCCGCTGTCGGCGCTGGCGCCGCTCCTCGAGCTGAATGCGCAGTTCATCAGCCTGCAGAAGGAACCTCGCGCCGCGGATCGGGCGTTTCTCGCGCTGCGTCCGGACATCCTCGATCTGACCGCCGATATCGTGGACTTTGTCGACACCGCGGCGCTGATCTCCTGCCTCGATCTCGTCATCACGGTCGACACCAGCGTTGCCCATCTTTCGGGCGCCCTCGGCACGCCGACCTGGATCATGCTGCCGTTCACGCCGGATTATCGCTGGTTGTTGAACCGTGACGACAGCCCCTGGTATCCGAACGTGCGATTGTTCCGGCAGGATCTGGGCCGCGACTACGCCCCGGTGATTGCGCGCGTGCGCGATGAGCTGAACGCCATAACCAAAACTTGATCCCGTCTCGCCAGGCGCCGCGCGCGCCGTTTGAGCTGCGTCAACGGATCCGCGGGTGCCTGTGGCACGACACGGGTGTTCTGGAATGCAAAGGCGTTGTACATGGATCCGCAGCAAGATCAGCTCGTCGCCGCTCCGCAAGCCGCGAGCGCATCTGAGCCCCATCGGGTGGATCCAGCTCACGTCAGCGCTCTGCCCGTTCCCGTGCGGCATGTTGCCCGTCCGAGGCGCCGCTTCTGGCCGTTCCTGCTGCTCGCTGCCGTTCTCGGCGCCGGCGCGGGCGGCGGCTATCTCTACTGGAAGCATCTGCATCCGCCGCTGCCGGTCGGCATCAGCTTCGGCAACGGCCGCATCGAGGCCGACGAGATCGATATCGCCACCAAATACGCCGGACGCGTCGCCGCGTTGTTCGCCGACATCGGCGATACGGTGGTGCCCGGGCAGGTGGTCGCTCGAATGGACACCCAGGAGCTCCAACAGTCGCTGTCGAAAGCCGAGGCCCAGGAGCAACAGGCGCAACATGTCGTCGACCAGGCGCAGGCGAACGTCACGCAAGCCCAGACGCAGAAGACCCTGGCCGAGCAGGAGATGCAGCGAACCCGCGCGCTGTTGCAGAACGGTTGGACCACCAAGGAAATCGCCGACCAGCGGCAGCAGACGCTCGATGCGGCCACCGCGGGGCTCATCGGCGCTCAGGCCAGGGTGTCGGAAGCCGGGCGTGCGTTGGAAGCGGTTCGTCACGATGCCGCGCTTTATCGCGTGCAGATTGCCGACAACTCGCTGATCGCACCGAAAGCCGGCCGCATCCAGTATCGGCTCGCCAATATCGGCGAAGTATTGGCCGCAGGCGGCAAGGTCTTCACCATGCTCGATGTCGGCTATGTCTATATGGACATCTTCCTGCCGACCGAGCAGGCCGGCAAGGTCAAGGTCGGAGCCGACGCTCGCATCGTCCTCGACGCCTATCCCGACCATCCGATTTCCGCCAAGGTTTCGTTCGTCGCCAGCGAAGCGCAGTTCACGCCCAAGACGGTGGAGACGCAGACCGAGCGCGACAAGCTGATGTTCCGCATCCGCGTGCGGGTCGACCAGGAGCTGCTGGCTGCGCACGCCGATGCCGTCAGGAGCGGGCTGCCGGGCATTGCCTATATCCGCTGGAAGCCCGACGTCGCTTGGCCAGCCAGCCTGCAAGCATCGCCATGAGCGTGGGTGGGCCTCCGGTTGCGGTGATCAGGAACGTCTCGCAGCGCTATCGCGACGTCACCGCCCTCGACGATGTCTCGCTGGATCTTCCGTCCGGCTGCCTTGTCGGACTGATCGGCCCCGACGGGGTCGGAAAATCGTCGCTGCTCTCGATCGTGGCCGGAGCCCGCGCGATTCAGGAAGGACAGGCGACCGTCCTTGGCGCTGATATTGGGGACCAGCGCGCACGGGCCAAGGTCTGCCCGCGCATTGCCTACATGCCGCAAGGCCTGGGCAAGAACCTCTATCCCGATCTCAGCGTCCGCGAGAACATCGAATTCTTCGCCCGCCTGTTCGGCCAATCGAAGGACGAGCGCGAATGGCGCATCACCGAGCTGCTCGAGAGCACGGGGCTGGCAGATTTCGCGGACCGTCCGGCCAAGAAGCTCTCCGGCGGCATGAAGCAGAAGCTCGGATTGTGCTGCTCGTTGATCCACGATCCCGATCTTCTCATCCTGGATGAGCCGACCACCGGCGTCGATCCGCTGTCGCGTCGCCAGTTCTGGGATCTGATCGATCGGCTGCGCGCGCGCAGTGTCGGCGGCATGAGCGTGATGGTCGCCACCGCCTATATGGAAGAGGCCGAGCGCTTCGATTGGCTGATTGCCATGAACGATGGTCGCGTGCTCGCGACCGGCTCGCCCGCGGAGCTCAGGGCGCAGACCGGCGCTGCCTCGATCGAAGACGCCTTCGTCGCATTGTTGCCGCAAGCCCCCGGCCAGGCACAGGCGGAGATGCCGATCCGCGTGGCGCTCGACGGCAGCGCCGAGCCCGTGATCATCGCGCGCGACCTCACCTGCCGGTTCGGCAACTTCACGGCCGTGGACCGTGTCAGCTTCTCGATCCGCAAGGGTGAGATCTTCGGCTTCGTCGGCTCCAACGGCTCCGGCAAGACCACCACGATGAAAATGCTCACCGGCTTGTTGTCGCCGAGCGAAGGCGAGGCCCTGATCTTCGGGCGTAGCATGGAGGCCGGCGATAACAAATCCCGCCAGCGGGTCGGCTACATGTCGCAAGCCTTCTCGCTCTATGGCGAGTTGACGGTGCGGCAAAATCTCGTCCTGCATGCACGATTGTTTCATCTGCCGCTCGATCAGGCAGGAAAACGCATCGACGAACTGGTCGATCGCTGCGATCTCGCCGACCATCTCGACAGTCTCGCGGCCGATCTGCCGCTCGGCATCCGCCAGCGCTTGTCGCTTGCGGTTGCGATCGTCCACAAGCCGGACTTGCTGATCCTGGACGAGCCGACGTCGGGTGTCGATCCGGTGGCGCGCAACCAGTTCTGGCGCCTTCTGATCGAGCTGTCCCGCCGCGACGGCATGACGATCTTCGTCTCGACGCACTTCATGAACGAGGCGGCGCGCTGCGACCGTCTGTCCTTGATGCACGACGGTCGCGTGCTTGCGACCGATACCCCCGAGGGATTGGTTAGGGCCAAAGGCGTGCAAACGCTCGAGCAAGCCTTCATCGCCTTCCTCGAGCAGGATGCGGGCGTGGAGGACGGCGCATCGGTCACGCTGACCCAGACGAATCCCGACCGCGCGGTTGCGGCAAGATCGGCGGAAGCCGGATCGGAGGCCGACGGAAGGCGCGCGTTGTTCAGTTCGCGACGGCTGTTCGCCTATACGATCCGGGAGGGGCTCGAACTGGTGCGCGATCCGATCCGGCTGCTGTTTGCGCTGTTCGGCACCGCCTTCCTCATGATCGTGATCGGCTTCGGCATCTCCACGGACGTCAACAATCTGACTTTTGCGGCGCTCGATCACGATCAGACGCCGGAAAGTCGCGCCTATCTCTCGGAATTGCGCGGTTCGCGCTATTTCACCGAACGGCCGCCGATCACCGATTACGCCGACCTGGAACGGCGCATGAAGAACGGCGACATCAAGGCCTCGATCGAGATTCCGCCGAACTTCGGCGTCGACATCAAGCGAGGCCGCCCGGCTTTCGTATCGGCCTGGATCGACGGCTCGATGCCGTTCCGCGCCGAGACCATCCGCGGCTATCTTCAGGGCACGCATCTGCTCTATCTGTCCGATCCGGCCGTCAAGACCACGCAGCCGGCTGCGCCTTCGCCCGCCACTATCGCCATCCGATTCAAGTACAATCAGTCGTTCGACAGCATCTATGCGATGGTACCGACCACGATCGCGCTGATGCTGGCGCTGTTTCCGGCGATCCTGATGGCGCTGGCGGTGGTTCGCGAGAAGGAGCTCGGCTCGATCACCAATCTCTACGTCACGCCGGTGACGCGATTGGAATTCCTGCTTGGCAAGCAGCTGCCCTATATCGCAGTCGCCTTGGTCAATTTCGTCGTCATGTTCATCATGGCATTGTGGCTGTTCCGAGTGTCCTTCAAAGGCAGCCTGCTGCCGCTGCTCGTCGGAACTCTGGTCTATGTCTTCACGACGACCGGCTTCGGCATGCTGATCTCGACCTTCTGCCGAACCCAGATTGCGGCGCTGTTCGGGACTGCAATCCTGACCATCCTGCCGGCCACCCAGTTCTCCGGCATGCTGGTCCCGGTGTCCTCGCTGTCGGGATTCGCCCAGCTGCTCGGGATGTGCTTTCCGATGACCTACTTCCGTCCGATCACGGTCGGTACCTTCACCAAGGGTCTCGGCTTTGCCGATCTCGGCCAATATATCCTGATGCTGCTCGTGTTCATTCCGGTGCTGACGACGCTGAGTCTCGTCCTGCTGCCGAAGCAGGAGCGGTGAGGCGCCATGCGCTCGCTGTCCAACATTTTCTGGCTCGGAACGAAGGAGTTGCGCAGCCTGTTCGGCGATTTCGTGCTGATCGGTCTCGTGATCTATTCGTTCACCGTCGCAGTGATCAGCCAGGCGCAGAGCAACTCGCAAGAGCTTTACCACGCCTCCATTGCCGTGGCTGACGAGGATAACTCCGAACTCTCGCGTCGGATCATCGGTGCATTTCTGCTGCCCTACTTCCAGCCACCGGTTCATATCGCGGAAGGACAGATCGAGCCGCTGATGAACAACGGCAAGTTCACCTTCGTGCTGGACATTCCGCCGAACTTCCAGCGCGACGTGATGGCCGGTCATAAGCCGTCCTTGCAGGTCAATGTCGATGCCACGGCGATGGTCCAGGCGGGCCTCGGCTCTGGCTACATCCTGCAGATGATCGACACCGAGATCGACTGGTTCCTGGCCCGGGCGCAAAAAACGCCGTTGTCCCCGGTCAATCTGGTGACGCGGATCGCGTTCAATCCGAATGTCGACACCGCCTGGTTCGAAGGCGTGATGGGCATCATCAACAGCGTCACCATGCTCGCGATCATACTGGCCGGAGCTGCGCTGGTGCGCGAGCGCGAGCATGGCACCATGGATCATCTGCTGGTGATGCCGCTCTCGCCATTCGAGATCGCCATGTCGAAGATATGGGCCAATGCGCTGGTGATCGCGGTCGCAGTGATGCTGGCGCTCTATGTCGTGGTTCGGCTCATCCTTGGCGTGCCGATCAACGGCTCGATCCCGTTGTTCATGGTGGGCGCGGTCCTTTACCTGTTCTTTGCCACCGCCGTCGGCCTGTTTCTCGGGACGATTGCGCGCTCGATGCCGCAGCTTGGGCTGCTCTATATCCTGGTTGCCGTCCCCATGAACATGCTGTCCGGCGCCTCGACCCCGGTCGAGAGCCAGCCGGAATGGCTGTCCACGATCATGAAGGCGTCGCCCTCGACCCATTTCGTGTCGTTCGCGCAGGCGATCCTGTATCGCGGCGCCGGGTTCGATGTGGTTTGGCCGCAGTTCCTCCTGGTTGCCGGCATCGCCGCCGTGTTTCTGGGGCTGACGATCTGGCGCTTCCGCGCCTCGGTCACCGCGACTGGTGCGTAGCCGAAAGGAGACACCCTCCGGCCCTCTGCCGAACAGGGTTTCGGGATGTTTAACCGCGCGGGCGAGAAGGACGACGCGGCATGCGCCGCTCGGCCGTGCCGGTCTGGGCACGCTGGCCTGGGCGCGCTGGCAACGGTTCGCCAACCATCGCATCGGCCGAGCCGGGCCGCTAACGATTTCGAAAATCGCGCTGGTGCACCGTGGCTCTGTCCTGAGGGGGACAGAGTGGGGAGATTGAGCATGACGATGAATGGGGAAGCCGTCCTGGAAAACGTGCGCCGCTATCGCACCATCGCATCCTTGTATCGCCAGACCGCAGCGCGCCGCCCGCATCAGCGCTGGTCGCTGCTGGAGCAGGCGGAAGAGTGGGAAAGCCGCGCCGTCGCCGAGCTTGAGGACTATTTTGCCGCGCGCAGCGCTGCGAGCGCGTTCGCGGTTTCGCATCAGGCCTTTCGTGCGCCGGCGCGCTGGGAGATGGCCGCAGCCGCCTAAGCCGCAGCAGCTGCGTGTCGCGTATCCTGGGATCGCGGCACCGACTTGACAGTCCGTTCCCGCCGGTCCCTTTTGCCGTAAGTGGTCTAGGCATAAGGATCTGTCACGATGTCGACGCCGGATATCCCATCCATATCCATTGCGACCCTCCCGGTCACCCGCAGGACCGTCCTGAGCGGTCTTGCCCTTCTTGTTGCAGCTCACCCTTTGCGCGCGGAGCCTGCCGAACAGTTCAACGTGGAGTCGGCCGAAGGCCCGATCGCTTTGACCCGCTATGCCGCAAGCGGCACGGCGAAGCGGCCAAGCGTCCTGGTCCTGCATGGCGCGCGCGGTGTCGAATTGAGGCAGCGTGCCTACGAACGCTATGCCAACGCGCTGACGGAAGCGGGCATCGACACCTACTTGGTGCGCTATTACAGCCCGGTCGACGAACAGGCGCTGGCGAAGATCAGCACGCGGGAAGCTCGCATCGCTCATCAGGACGCACGATTTGCTGCCTGGGCCGAGCGGGTATCGTCGGTTATCTCCGCGGTCTTGGCGCGGCCCGATAGTTCCGGCCGGCTTGGCCTGGTCGGATTTTCGCTCGGCGGCTTCGTTGCTGCGGCGACAGCCGTGCGCGATGAACGCGTTGCCGCGCTCGCGGTGCTGTATGCCGGCATGCCCGACCAGATCGCGCCCGGCGTGAAGCATATGCCGCCATTGATCGAGCTGCACGGCGACGCCGATCGCAATGTTCCGTTGGCGCGCGGCAAGGCTCTGGTCGAACTCGCCAAGGCGGTGGGGGCACCGGCCGAGCTCGTCACCTATCCCGGCAAGGCCCATGGTTTCGACTTCGCCGACAATGATCCCGCGACGGGCGATGCCGTGGCGCGCGTCGTCAGTTTCTTTCGAGAACGGTTGCCGACGGCTTGAGCAGAAATGCCGGCTGAAGCCGCCGCGTCGCGTGCACGCCGCGATCACCTTGCGTAAATTTTCCTCACGCCCCGCCATCGCATTGCCCCATGCGGCAAGCGCGATTGACATCACCGCATCGGCCCGCTGAGCTTGGCGCGACAGGCAATCGGGGGCGCGCGGGTAATGGACCAAGCAGATCTCATCCTCGGCAACGGCCGCATCTTCTGCGGCCTGAATGACGGCTTCGTCGAAGCGCTTGCCGTCGCTGGCGGTCGCGTCCTTGCAACTGGCAAAGCATCCGATATCGCAGGCCTTGCCGGTCCCGCGACGCGCACGATCGATCTCGGCGGCCGCCTCGCAGTGCCCGGGCTGAACGATGCGCACATGCATCTGCTGCCCTTTGGTCTCCATATGGCCGAGATCAATCTGCGCCCCGAGACGGGCGCGCGCAGCGTCGGCGAGATCCTGCGCCGGATCGCGGAAAAGGCCAAAACGGCCTCGCCCGGCGAGTGGATTCTTGGCCGCGGTTACGACCACAACGAGCTTGCAGAAAAGCGCCACCCCACGGCCGCCGAGCTCGACCACGTCGCGCCTGATAATCCGGTCTACATCAAGCGCACCTGCGGCCATGTCGCGATCGCCAATACGCTGGCGCTGCGCGAGGCCGGCATCGGCCACAACACGCCGAGCCCGGATGGCGGGCTGATCGAGCGGCGCGACAATGAGCTGACCGGGCTGTTGGCCGAGCGCGCAATGCGTCTGATCGTCGAGGTCGCCCCGAAGCCGACCCGGGCAGAGCTGCGCGCGGCGATCGACCGCGCGAGCCGCTTTATGCTGTCGCAGGGTTTCACCAGCGTGATGGATGCGGCGGTCGGCATGTCCGCCGGGATGGAAGAGATCGCGGCCTATGAAGAACTCGCGGCCGCGGGCGAATTGCCGTTGCGGGTCTGGGCCTGCATCTACGGCAATCCCGACGGTATCGGCGACAAGGCCTTTGAAGCCGGCTATCGCTTCGGCCGCCGTACCGGCCTGTTGCGCTACGGCGCGATGAAGGTGTTCGGCGACGGCAGCGCCGGCGGCCTGACCGCGGCGATGAGCGAGCCCTATCTGGTCGGCGAGCCTGACAATCGCGGCATCTTCTGCTTCTCGGATAAGGAAATGCATCAGTTCCTGGCGCATTATCACGCGCTCGGCTATCAGCTCGCGATTCATGCGATCGGCGATGCCGCGATCGAGCAGGTGCTGAGCGGGATCGAGAAGGCCGGCACGACGGATCAGCCGATCGAGGGCCGCCGCCACCGCATCGAGCATTGCGGCTTCCTCAGCGACGGCCAGATCGCGCGCATGGCGAACGCCGGCATCGATCCGGTGCCGCAGCCGATCTTCATGTACGAGTTCGGTGACCTCTATCTGCGCAATGTCGGCGCCGAGCGCACGGCCGCGGCCTATCCGATGCGCAAATGGCTTGATGCCGGCCTGCACCCGGCGGCGAGCTCGGATGCGCCGGTGTCGACCACCGATCCGTTCAAGAACCTGTTCACGATGACGACGCGGATGTCGAACCGGCGCACGGTGCTGGGGCCGGATCAGCTGCTCTCGATGGCCGAAGCGCTGCATGCCTACACCTATTGCGGCGCTTACACGCAGTTTGCAGAACATGAAATAGGACGGCTGGTGCCTGGGCAGGCGGCCGATATCGCGGTGCTCAGCGATGACCTCTTCGCGATCGAGCCTGCGCATCTGGAGCATGATGTCCACTGCGATATCACGCTTCTGAACGGCAAGGTGGTGTTCGATCGCGCCGGCGAGCTGGGCGCCGCCGCGGCGGAGTAGATTGTCCAGGCGGGAACGTGGCGCTCATTCACCTCCTCCCGCACCCCCTCCCGGCGCATGCGCCTGCAGCTCCTGCACCAGCACGCGCATGTTCTCCGAGTAGTCCACCGGAACGCTCACAAGATGCACGCCCTGTGCATCGAACGCGGCTTCGAGCGCCGGAGCCAGCCCGTCGGCCGTCGCCACCCGGCTGCCCTTGGCGCCATAAGCCTGCGCGTAAGCGACGAAATCGGGATTGCCGAAGGTCATGCCGAAATCGGGAAAGCCGTCGACGCCCTGCTTCCAGCGGATCATGCCATAGGCATTGTCCTGCAGGATCAGCACGACCAGGTTCACGCCGAGCCGGACCGCCGTCTCGAGCTCCTGCGAGTTCATCATGAAGCCGCCGTCGCCGCACACCGCCATGACGCGCCGATCGGGATAAAGACACGCAGCCATGATCGCCGACGGCAGCCCGGCACCCATGGTCGCAAGCGCATTGTCGAGGAGCAGCGTGTTGGCGACGCGGGTCCTGTAGTTGCGGGCGAACCAGATCTTGTACATGCCGTTGTCGAGGCAAACGATGCCGTCCTCGGGCATCACCTTGCGCACGTCGTGCACGATCCGCTGCGGTGTCAGCGGATAGCGGCTCTCCTCGGCGCGGTCTGCGATGTGGCGGAGGATCTCCGCGCGCAGCGTCAGCAACGCGCCGGCATTCGGCAGTTGGCCTTCGAGCCGGTCAGCCAGCAGCTTCAGACTTGGACCGACATCGCCGATGAGCTCGGCATGCGGAAAGAACACCTCTTCGACCGTCGCGGGAAGATAGCCGACGTGGAGCACCGTCGGCCCGCCGGGCCCCATCAGGAACGGCGGCTTCTCTACGGTGTCGTGGCCGATGGCGATGATCAGGTCGGCGCGGTCGACCGCGTCGTGAACATAGTCGCGCTCGGAAAGCGCGGCGGTGCCCATGTAGAGTCCGGAGCCGCCGGCCACCGAGCCCTTGCCCATCTGCGTGTTGAAAAACGGAATCTGCAGGCGGCGGACGAAATCGGCGAGCGCCGCCGCGATGCGTGGCCGGCTGGCGGCGGCACCTAACATGATCAGCGGCCGCTGTGCGGCTCTGATCAGCTCGGCCGCGCGATCGAGGGCTGCGGGCTGGGCGACCGGCATGTCGATCGGATGCGGCGGGATCGGAGCGGTGTCTGCAGTTTTGGCGGCGGCGATGTCTTCCGGCAGTTCCAGATGCACCGGTCCCGGCCGCTCCTGCTGAGCCACGCGAAAGGCGTCGCGAACGATCGAGGGAATGGTCGCCGGACTGACGATCTGGCGCGCCATCTTGGTCAGCGGCGTCATGGTCGAGACCATGTCGACCACCTGAAACCGCGCCTGCTTGCGGCTCAGAATGCCTTTCTGTCCCGTGATCATGATCATCGGCATGGCACCGAGCAGCGCATAGGCGGCGCCGGTCGTGAAGTTGAGTGCGCCCGGTCCCAGTGTCGCCAGGCAGACGCCGGGGTGGCCGGTGAGCCGACCGTGGGTGGCGGCCATGAAGGCTGCGGCCTGTTCATGCCGTGTGAGCACCAGCTCGATGGGAGAGCGCCGGAGCGCTTCGACCACATCGAGATTCTCCTCGCCAGGTACGCCAAAGATCCGAGTGACGCCCTCGTTCTGCAAGGCGGCGACCAAAAGCTCTGCACCGTTCATCGGCTTGACCTCTCGCATTGGTTCGGACGAATGTCAGGACGAGGTGGATGCCTCCACCCCCCTGAACGTGTCTGCATGACTCGACCGGATCGATCGGGCCGCTGCAATCTCTAATTCCGCGCTCGCGCGGTCTTGATGATGATGTTCGGAACGATGCAAGGAAGCGGTGCACGAGACGATCCAAGCCGCCGCGGTCTCGCGGTGCTGATGCGCCCGAGTTGTGCTGAATGCGAGCCCTCTGCAAGCGAGAGGGGCAGGGAAGACCAGGTGCCGGCTGGCACCCATGGCCCCCGTGCGTGAAGAAGTGCACGGGGCAGGAACCACAGGCTCAGCCGAGATGACCCGGCCTTCCCTGCGCGATGGTGTTACGGCTTACTCCGCGCTCTCCCCGGGGATCGGCTCTCTTGCCCCCGTCATCAGCGCGATGCCATCTCATCGCAGAGCGATGTCGAGTGGCACCGTCGCGAACTTAGCGCCAGCACCGAGGCGCCAGGACCACGCGGCTTGGCCGTCCGCAAGAGCACCGTTCGTCCGCATTCAATGAATGCTGCCAATGAATGCTGCAATGCCTCGCGGCCACCGCTTCCCGCCTCACGTATCGTGACGATCGCGCGTACGCCCTCTGCACGAGGCTGGATGGCAGTAGATAATCATGAATTCTGAAAAAACGAAAGAAGAATATTTTTCGTTCGTGATCTGGACAGGGGTCATCGTATTGAGCGAATGGGCGGAATCGGCTTTTGGGCGCGAGCGGCCGTTCGCGGAAATCCGCCAGCACGATGCCATCCCGAGTAGCCTCAACGCATCCCGGCCATGCTGTCCGGGGAGAAGCCGGTCGGCAGCCCGTCGATGCTTTTCGTGTTCTTAAGCCCCCAATATTTGCGCAGATTGTCGAGCCCCTGCGCGGTCCAGTAGCGGATCAGGCTGCCCCGTTCCTCCTTGTAGTCGAAGAGAGGCACGCCCATGCCGCACGACGTCTGCACCAGATCGACGGCGAGACGCACGATCTGGCGGGCTCCGGGCATCTCCTCGAACTGCGGGAGCAGGGCGGCATAATCCGGTGTGCCGCGCATCAGCGACCGCCCCTGACCGTACAGGCGCAGGATGACGGGCGGGCCTTCGAATGCGCAGAACATGATGGTCAGCCGCTTGTCTTCGGAGGCCGCGAGGTGGGCGCGGGTCTCGCTGCCGCTGCCGGTGCAATCGAGGTAGGCCACCTCGTTGTCGGCGAGGACGCGCAGAGACGATAATCCTTTCGGTGAGACGTTGATGCGCCCCTTCGGCGGGGCAGTGGCGACGAAAAATATCTTCTGCCGCGCGATGAAATACCGGTGCTCCGGCTCGATCTTCGCGAACTGCTTGCCCATGCCGATCCTCCCTTCCCTTCCAGATGGCGAAGGGTATCATCGGCGGCATGCCGGTTTAATATCGGAACTTATCCTAGTATTTCCTGCACCATGAAGGGACACGCACCGGAAAACCAAGCCCTCTCTCTGGGGGCATTTCTGCGCTCGTTAAGAGAGCGCCAGGATCCAGCCGCGCACGGACTTGCTGGCGCGCCACGGCGGCGCACGCCCGGTCTCAGGCGCGAGGAACTGGCGCAGCTCTGCGGATTGAGCGCGACCTGGTACACATGGATCGAGCAGGGCCGCGACGTTTCCGTTTCGCCCGCGGCACTTGCCCGTCTGGCGCGAGGCCTGCGCCTGTCGCGGGCCGAGCGAAGCTATCTGTTCGAACTGTCCGGCAAGCGCGACCCCGACAGGGCCGATACCGACGACAATCCCCCGGATGAGATGCTTGGCTGTGTCGATGCGATCGACGGTCCGGCCTATATCCTCGACCGCACCTGGACGGGGCGTCGTTGGAATGCCAAAGCGGCGCGACTATTTGCGGGCTGGCTCGATCGCGGGGGCGAGCCCAACCTGCTACGTTATATCTTCCTGCGGCCCGAGGCGCGCTCGCTCATCGTCGATTGGGACATTCGCGCACAGCGCGTCGTTGCCGAGTTTCGTGCTGCAACCACGGGGCACGTCGATGATCCCGCGGTGTGCGGTCTGGTCGAAGAGTTGCGTGGGAAGAGCCCCGATTTTGCGCGCGCCTGGGCTGCCCATGGCGTGCTGGCCCGCGAAGGCGGCGAGCGCATCTTCAAACACCCGGCTGATGGGCTGCTGCACTATCAGCAAGTCTCAATGTCGTTCGCGGGCTGGGCGGATTTTCGACTGACAATGTTGATTGCGGGGCCCGAGACGCGCCGATGGCCGGAAGGCACCTGAACCAATCGAACGGCGCAAGCGCGTCGAAAAGCGCCAACATGCCTTCCCCGCGAGGCTGCTGTCTGAGCCCGAGGGGAAGGCGATGATGGATCAACGAGAGCTGACGTTATTGCGTCTTGATAGTTCCGTTCGCGTTGTAGTCGTTCCTCGGGTTGTAACCGGAGTCGCGCAGGTTCTGGAAATACAAGGCGCGGTCATCGTTGCTCACACCGGCCGGCGCACTGACCGGAGGTCCGCCGACGCGGGCATACGCGTTCATTGCGCGCTGATGATGGTTCCGAGGCGCGGCCGAAGCGGCGGAAGCGGCGAGAGTGAGGATAGCAAGACTGACAAGAATACGTTTGGTCATAGTCAGCTCCTTGATGTCGCTTTGATCCAGGAGTGATTCCTAAAATTTTCAAAACATCTCCTGGTTGCGATGCAATGAAAATTCAACGATTGGAGGTGAGTCTTGATCTGGATCATGGTTCACCAGCATGTGAATGAGCCTCCAGCGGCATGGATCGCGGCAAGTCCGAAGGATCGAGCAGTCAGGACGGCGCATGATCCGAGGTCTCCGCACCCCGCAACTCATAACTACATGACGCTCGGCGCCGGCCGAAGCGCGGCCGGATCAGAGGCGCCGTCGGGAGAGCATCAGAGATCGAAATCGCCGCTCGCTGTGCCGCCCACAGCAACATCAGCTCATTCCTGCGCGATCACCGTGTCCAACCAGGGGCAGTTCAAGGGCGGCACGCTGGGGTCCGGCACGCGAATGCCGCGCGCGGCGGCGGACAGCCGCATGTCCCGCAGCCGCTTGCGCTGCTCTTCCGGCATGTACAAGCGCTCGTGGCCCCAGAGCGAGGGACCGTCGAAGGTCTCATGCGGCTGCCAAGTCTTGGGATCGATCACCCGGCCGCCCCAGCCATATTCGATGAAGAAGCCGGACGGCGTATTGACGTAGAACGAGGTCATGTGATCGTTGGTGTGGCGGCCCAGCGTGTAGGCCACGCGGCCATTTTCGAGCTGCGCGAGATCGTAGCCTTGGCCGACATCGTCGAGGCTTCCGAGTTCGACCATGAAATGATGCAGCGCGCGGCGCCCCGAGCCGACCATCGCAAAACTATGGTGCCGGCCGTTGACGTGGAAGAAATAGAGCTTGTAAGGGGTGAGCCCGAAGTCCGAGACCTTGAAGCCGAGCAGGTCGCGGTAGAACTGCAACAGCGGCTCGACCTCCTCGACGTTGAGCACGACGTGCCCCATGCCGAGCGGGCCGGTGCGAAAGCCGGAGATCGGTCGCCCCGGCCGGAAGGGATCGGACGCGAGCGCCGCGCCCCAGAACGCTTCGATCGGATGGCCGGCGGGATCTTGAAAGGAGATCAGCTCGGTGACGTGGCGCTGCTCGGCCAACGCCCGCGCGCCCCGCGTCACCTTGACCCCATGCTCTTCGAGCCGCCCGGCGAGGCGGTCGAGCGCCGCCGCATCGGCAACTTCCCAGCCCATCACAGCGAGTCCGGAATCGTCGCTGCCGTCGACGATCAGCCGTTGCTTGCGATCGTCCATGCGGTAGGCCTGCACCTTGGCCGCACCATCGACCCGCTGCATTCCGAGCAGGTCGGTGGCCATACGGCTCCACTGCTCCAATTGGGAGGACTTGATGCCGACGTAACCCAGTGCGGTGATTTCCATGCTGTCCTCCCGACAGGGGCTGGTGCGGAATTTCGTATCAGCCCTGTTCGTTCCTGCAGTAGACTGTCGTCCCTGCATCCGGTTCGCGTTTTCAAGACGGTATCGGCGAGCGGATGAGAAGGACAGGGAGGAATTTCAAGGTGTCCAAGCAACGGACGCGATCTCCGCGGGCCCGTCCGGCGGAGGGTGTCCGCGCCTTCAAGCGTGGTCTCGACGTGCTGCGCGAGGTCAATCGATCCGGCGGCATCCGCGCCGGCGATGTCGCGCGCCAGCTCGATCTGCCGCGGCCCACGGTCTATCGCCTGCTGGAGACGCTCGAGGAACTCGGCTATGTCGCGCGTAGCGCCAGCGATGATCGCTTCCGTGTCACCCGTCACGCCTTGAGCCTTGGCGACGGCTACGATCCCGGCATCTTCATCTGTCAGGTGGCCGCGTCCTATCTCGCCGAACTCAGCAGGACGCTGGTGTGGCCGGTCGATCTGTCGACCTATGAGAATGCGTCGATGGTCATCCAGGAGACCACCCATGCGCGCAGCCCGCTCTCGATCGATCGCGGCATGATCGGCAAGCGCCTGCCGATGCTGCAGACCTCTGCCGGCCGCGCATATTTGGCCGCCTGCGCGCCGGCAGAGCGCGACGTCATCATCAACCATCTGCGGCGCATCGATGATGCCGACGACCGCCCGTTTCTCGCGCCCGACCGTTTGAAGCGCATGATCGTGGAGACGTCTCAGCGCGGCTACGCCATCCGCAATGAAGGCGAATATAACGCCAGGACATCCTCCATCGCCGTGCCGATCACCCGCGGCGACGTCGTGTTCGGCTGCATCTCGATCATCTGGATCCGCTCGGCGATGTCGCTGGATGAGGCCGTCGCGAAATACGCCGCTCCGCTGCTCGAAACCGCCGCTGCGATCCCGGTCGAGGCCTGAGCGTCCGCTGCGCGGACAGTTCGCACCCGCGCCTTGAAGCTGCGAGGCGGTTGCGGAACAGATGCGGATATGAGCGACATATCCGCATCTTCCGGAAGCTTCGACGTGGTCATCGTGGGCCGGGGCCCGGTCGGCGCAACGCTTGCCAATTTGCTCGGGCTATGCGGCGTGCGCACGCTGGTGCTGGAACGCGAGGCGAAGACCTATCACTTGCCGCGCGCGGTGCATTTCGATGACGAATGCATGCGCGTGTTCCAGACCGTCGGCCTTGCCGACGCGATCCTGCCGCACGTCACCTTGAGTCCCGGCATGCGGTTCGTCGATGCCGAGGGCCGGCTGCTGCTCGATTGGCCGCGCCCCCGCGAATTGACGCCGATGGGGTGGAATCTCAGCTACCGCTTTCATCAGCCAGATCTCGAGGATGTGCTCAACAAGGGCCTGGAGCGCTGGCCCGACGTCGAGCTGCGCAACCGCTGCGATGTGTTTGCCATTGATCAGGATCGCGATGGCGCGCGGGTTCGCTACGAGGACCTGGGCACGGGCCAGCTCCTCGAGGCGACTTGCGCCTATGTCGTGGGGTGCGACGGTGCGCGCTCGCTGGTGCGTCGCTTCATCGGCTCAGGCCTGGACGACCTCGGTTTCCATGAACGCTGGCTGGTGCTCGACGTGCTGCTCAGGAGCGAGCGGCCTGATCTTGGCGATTTCAGCGTTCAGCATTGCAATCCGCAGCGGCCGGCGACCTATATCCGCGGCACCGGCAACCGCAGGCGTTGGGAGATCACGGTTCGTCCCGATGAGGATGTCGTCGAAATCGCGCAGCCGGCGCGGGTGTGGGAGCTGTTGTCGCCGTGGCTCAGGCCCGACGAGGCCGAGATCGAGCGCGCCGCCGTCTATACATTTCATTCGGCCGTTGCCAAGCAGTGGCGCGCGGGACGGCTTTTGCTGGCCGGTGATTCCGCGCATCAGACGCCACCCTTTCTCGGCCAGGGCATGTGCGCCGGCATTCGCGACGTCGCCAATCTCGCCTGGAAGCTGGCCTATGTCGTCGACGGCAGGGCCGCGCCTGACCTGCTCGACAGCTATCAGAGCGAGCGTGCTCCGCATGTGCGAGAGTTCATCGAGCTTGCGATCCGGCTCGGCGGGCTGATCAACACCAAGGCCGTCGAGGTCGCGCTGGCGACCGGAACGCCCCATGACAATGGCCAGCTCAAGCTCGATGTCCAGAAGCCGGTGCTCGGCCCAGGTCTTACCGGCGGCGACACCGGCATGACGGGAAAGCTGGCGCCGCAATTCCGCTTGGACAATGGCGAGCGCGCCGATGATCGCGTCGGCTATCGCTCTGCATTGCTATGCGGCGCCGATCTCGGCTCCGCCCTGAGCGAGCAGCACCGCGCGATCATGGCCGCAGCGGGTGTCGAGCTTCTGCACAGCGAGGAGGCCGCCGGTCTTGAAGACTGGCTGCACCGGTGCGGCCTCAAGGCCGTGCTGATGCGGCCGGACCGCTACATCCTGGGAGGCGTACGCAAAGCCGACGATCTCGCCGCGCTGCTGTCCACGCTCTCCTTCGCGGCGCCGATGCCGAGCGCTGCTTGATCATTGCAATCGAAACAAGGGTTCGCGCATGAAGCTATTGTCATTTGTCATCGACGGCCGGTCCGGCTTCGGCGTCGTCAAAGGAGACGGCGTGGTCGATCTCGGCCGTCGTCTTCCGTCGAAAAGCTTGCGTGCGCTGCTCGAAGCGGGCGCGCTCGGCGGCGTCGCCGGTCTGCTCGCATCCGAGACGCCGGACTATGCGTTGGACGCGCTGACTTACGCGCCGGTGATCCCAGACCCCGGCAAGATCATCTGTGTCGGCCTGAATTATCGCGATCACGTCGCCGAGACCGGACGGGCCGTCACCGAGAAGCCGGCGCTGTTCGCGCGCTTTCCGACCAGCCAGGTGGGGCATCTGCAGCCGATCATCCGTCCTGATGTCTCGGAGCATTTCGATTATGAAGGCGAGCTAGCACTCGTGATCGGCAAAGCCGGCCGTCACATCACGCGCGAGGACGCGCTCAAGCATGTCGCCGGATATTCCTGCTACAACGAAGGCAGCATCCGCGATTGGCAGCGCCACACCTCGCAGTTTCTGTCCGGCAAGACGTTCGATCGGTCCGGCGCGTTCGGTCCGTGGCTGGTCACCACCGACGAGGTTCCCGATCCCTCAAAGCTCGCGCTGCAGACGCGCCTCAATGGCGAAACCGTGCAGCGGACCACCACGGATCACCTCATCACCGACGTGCCGGATCTGATCGTCTATTGCTCGACCATCATGACCTTGATGCCCGGCGACGTGATCGTCACCGGCACGCCGGGCGGGGTCGGCTTCAAGCGCAACCCGCCTCTGTTCATGAAGCCGGGCGACACCGTGGAAGTGGAGATCTCGGGCATTGGCATCCTGCGCAATCCCGTCGCGGCCGAAGCCGCGGCGTGAGCTGGTGCGCCTCACGGCACGTCGTGAGGCGCACAACCAAGACACCACAATCAAAAACAAAGTCGTTGAATCCGGGGAGGATCATCATGTCGCGCTGTCTCAGGTCCAGCATTGTCGTCGCGCTTCTGCTTGCAGCCTCGTCCGCGCAGGCCGAGATCAAAGGCGATGCCATTCGCATCGGCGTGCTCACGGACATGAACGGCATTTTCGCCACCGCCATGGGGCCTGGCTCCGTCGAAGCGGCACGGATGGCAGCGGAAGAATTCGGCGGCAACATCGATGGCAAGCCGATCGAGATCCTGCAGGCGGATCATCAGAACAAGCCGGACATCGCGGTCTCCATCGCGCGGCGCTGGTTCGAGCAGGATAGTGTGCAGGCGATCGCTGATGGCGGAAGCTCGGGCGCCGCGCTTGGGGTGCAGGAGCTGGTGCGCAGCAACGGGAAGATCTTTCTGATCTCGGGGGCAGGCGCCAACCAGCTCACCGACGAGGCCTGCGCCCCGACCTCCGTGCAATGGACCCACGATGCCTATTCGACCGCGACCGCAATGGTCTCGGGCATCATGCAGACCAGCAAGGAGCCGTGGTTCTTCATCACCGGTGACTATGCGTTCGGCCATTCGCTGGAGGCGACTGCGCGCGCCCGGATCGCGGAGCTTGGCGGCAAGGTCGCCGGCAGCGTCAAGGCGCAGCTCGGCACGCCCGACTACAGCTCCTTCCTGCTGCAGGCGCAGGCTTCGGGGGCCAAAATTCTGGCACTCAACGTCGCCGGCGACAATGCCACCGCGATCAAGCAGGCCGACGAGTTCGGGCTCGCGGCGCAAGGCATCAAGATCGTGCCGATGTCGTTCCAGAACGTCGATATCGAAGCCATCGGCCTCAAGGCCACGCAGGGCGATCTCGTCGTCACCAGCTTCTTCGAAGATGCCTCTCCTGCCGCGCGCCGGTTCTCGGATGCCTTCTACGCGCGCCGCAAGGCGATGCCCTCGCAGATCCAGGCCGGAGTCTACTCCGCGGTGCGGCATTATCTGCAGGCGGTGAAGGACACCGACTCCGACGACAGCGCAACCGTGATGGCGAAGATGAAGGCCACGCCGGTGTCGGATGCCTACACCAGCAACGGTCACATCCGTGACGATCAGCGCATGGTGCACGATCTCTATCTGGTCCAGGTGAAGACGCCGGCCGAATCGAAAGGCCCATGGGATTTCGTCAAGCTGGTCGCGACGATCCCGCCGGATCAGGCCTTCCGCTCGCTCGATCGCAGCAAATGCAGCCTGGTCGGGAAGTGAGCGCATGAGCAAACGAGCATGATCCCGGAGATTCAGCACGCCGTCATCATCACCGCCGCCGGTGGCCCGGAGGTCCTGTTCGAGCGGTTTGACTGGCCGGTGCCGGCGCAGCTCGGGCCCGACGATGTGCTGATCGAGATCGCAGCCGCCGGGATCAACCGGCACGATTGCAATCAGCGCGCAGCGGGGCCCTCACGCGAGCCGAATCCGGTGCCGGGCCTGGAGGCCTCCGGCCGCATCGTCGCCTGCGGCAGCAACGTCGCGAAGGAGCGGCTCGGCGAAGCGGTGATCGCCCTGACGGATGGCGGCGCCTATGCGCAATATGTCGCGACCGATCAGCGTCTTGCGCTACCGATGCCAGACGGGTTCGACTGGGTGCGCGGCGTTGCGCTGCCCGAAGCCTTGTTCACGACCTGGTTCAATTTCTTCGACCTGATGCGCATGGCGCCAGGAGAGACGGCGCTGATCCATGGCGGCAGCAGCGGCGTCGGCACGATCGCGATCCAACTGCTGCATGCGCTCGGTCATGATGTCTTCGCTACCGCCGGCACGGAAGAGAAGCGCGCGGTGGCGCGTGGCCTCGGCGCCCGCGCCGTGTTCGATTACGCCGATCCCGATCTCGCTGAACAGGTTCGCGCCGCGACGAACGGGCGCGGCGTCGATTGCATTCTCGACACCTCGGCCGGCGTGCACATCGTGCAGGATCTCGCTGCACTCGCAGCGGGCGGACGTATCGCCTTTCTCTCGGCCGGCGGCGGCAAGGAGCTCAGCGTGCCGTTGCGCAGTCTGATGGCGCGCCGCTCCAGCGTCACCGGCGCGTTCCTGCGTTCGACGCCGCTCGAACTCAAGCGGCGGATTGCGGGCTGCCTGCAGCAGCAGGTCTGGCCGCTTCTCGCGAGCGCGGTTCGCCCGCATATCGATCGTGTCTATCCGTTGTCCGAAGCGGCCCGTGCGCACGCGCACATGGAATCAAACGGCCATATCGGCAAGATCGTGCTGTCCGTGCGCGAATGAGCGACAGACATTATCTGGCCGGACCGCTCCCGCCGGCGATTTGCCCTGCGCCCATTGTGCCGATGAACAGATCCATGGAACGCTGCCAGTCCTAGTCGTTGCTCGGAAGTTCCGTAAATTTGCGGGCATAACCGATGAAGTCGGGCCCTATGACCTCGTCACAGCGCTATGATGCTGCGGCCACTGAGACAAACTCGCGGCGTGTAGCGATTTCAGATCGGAGGTACTAGGTCCAGTCGCGCGAGTGCTTCGCTACCGCTTGCTATGCTCCGTTCCGCGCAATTCCATGGTTTACAATTTGTGAACAGTTCCTGTTCAGACTTGCACCTCATACGGAATCGCACAAGGATCGGTTGCATGCTCCTGCCGACAGCACAGACTCTTGAACAGATCGCCCGCTTGCGACGAAATTGGTGGCTGCAATACGTGAGCGAATTCGCAAGGCTCGTTCTGAAAAGCTAAGACCGCCTCATTGGCGACTCGCCAAGGTGAACCGCTCGCTGCTCCCAATGGACTCACTTCCTTGCAATATCCGCCCGGCGCGCCCGAGCGACGTTCCAGTGATCCGGATCATGAAGGAAAGGCTCGCACGCGCCGAGGGGGCATTGCATGCAATCAACGCCAGCGAGGCAGATTGGCAGCGCGATTTGTTCGGCCACGCGCCGAGGTTTGCTGCCTTCGTTGCCGAACTCGCCGGTAGCGTCGTCGGTATGATGATCGTGAGCGAGCGCTTCTTTCCCGGCTGGACCCAACCCACCCTGCACGTCAATGATCTGTTCGTGGCCCCGGAGAGTAGACATCGCGGCATCGGTCGGGCGCTACTAGCCTGGGCCGCACACGAAGCGCTTAGCCGTCAAGCAAGCTTCATCGACTTGGAAGTGCGCAAAAACAACTCGGCGCGGAGTCTCTATCGTAAGCTCGGGTTCGTGCGTGTGCGCGATTGCGCACCCCATGTTCTCACTGGCGTTGCACTGGTGCGGCTTGCCGAGAGCATCGCGACCTTGATCGGCTAGGGCGCCGCCGCTGGCGTCAGCGGCGCGCGTGTGGCGGACGCGCTGAGTCCAGTGAATCGAAGTGGACGCGGAAGAGATGGTCGAAAGCGTGCCCGCGCACGTTGGGCGCGGCATCGCCGCGCAAAAACGGCGGGTTTTGGCGTGCCCAGTTCTGTACCGAAATGGCGCACCCGACACGATTCGAACGTGTGACCTTTGCCTTCGGAGGGCAACGCTCTACAAGGCTGAGCCATGGGTGCCTTGTGCTAGCGGTCGACACGGTGATCGGGGCGCTTCTGTTTTCCCCTTGAGAACCAGTCCGTTACACCGACCATCCCTAGCACACCAGTCTGACAGACGAAAGGGTCTCGTGGGACGAGGCGACGCGGGAGCGGCGACCCTGTCACAGTTGGCTGTGACAAGACTGTGCCAGGGCACCGGGGGGAAACGAGCCCTGCGGGGGTGACGCAAGGCTCTCAGAAGTTTGCCCAAAATTTTAGAGCCCGCTCTCATTTGCCTCGGGCTACGTGAACAAGCCTGCCGGGGCTTCTGGGCGAAGTCTTCTCCGGCAGCCTCGACTTGCCTTGTCAGGCGGCGGCTTTCAGGGGCGTGGTCCGCGTGAAGCGTCCGGGCCTGCCACGGCCACACCCGGGCTGGAATCTGAAGCCATTATCTTCCATCGCCTTTTGAACGATCGGCGCCTTCAGATAGCGGGCGACGTTCTTCCTCAACGACACACCCGTGCGCTGTTCCAACTCTGCGGTGGTGACCTCGCTTACGTCGGAGCCGTAGAAAAAACTGGCCAGCGCCTTCGCGCCGGCGAATGCACCTTCTGCCGTCGACGGTCGACTGGTGATCGTCGCGCCAGGGAACATCTGGTCCTTGTAGGCGATCAACCGTTCGAACTCGCAGGTGAGGTATAGCCGCTGATGACCGCACACGCCGTTCTCGTCGATGTTTCGCGCGTTGCCGCGCATCGCGAGTTGCTTGGTGTGCCGACACAGATTGCCATCCCGAAGTGCCTTCAAACCGCCTGCTCGCGGGTTTGGGCTCTGAAACGGTGCGAGTGTCACCGACGTCGCTCGTTGTTCTCTCAAGCCCAGGCTCGTGCCGACCATGGCCCTCTTGGGGACATGGTAGTCACCGAAGAGGAAGACCACGGTTGCCTCTCGCCATCGATTGGAGCCGATGCCAGTTCCCCAATGCGAGAGACAAACCTGCCTCCCGTCGAGGTCGAGGGCATTTTCGAACCGGCTGTGCCCGTCGGGCAAGTAGGCATGATTGAACAGGCCCTTATGAGCGACGACGAGAATTTTCTCTCCGGGTTTTGTATTCTGTTTCACGGTCTCCATGATCCATTGCGCGTAGGGTCGCGCATCTCTCGAATGACTTATGATTTGGGCCAATGTCTTCTTCTTTGGGAGCTGCGGTGGGATATGGGTGATGGTGAGGTTGCTGTAGTCGACCTGCGGAACAGGAACCGGCTTCCGGTTGGTGACCACTATCGACACGCCGTCGATGTCGGCGGTGGCGTCGAGCAGGATCGTCCCGGGCCTCAATGGCATGTTCATCTCATAGCCAATGAAGCGGGCGCCGTTCCCGTGGTCATCATAGCGGGATAGGAAGGCAAAGCCCTTTGCCAGCGCTCTGCCGAAGCTAAAGGCCAGCCTGATGCTCTCGTCCGACGACACGATGTAATTTCCGGCTTGATCGGACATGAACCAACTGAGATCGATATCGGTGGTGGCCGGTATCTCGTCGAATGCTTGTCTGCTCGACGTGCTTCGCCACACGGCTTCGAGGTGGTCATGCAGCGAAGTCAGCTTGGCAACATGTTCGAGGTTGGACGAATGCATCTCGGCGAGCCTGTCGCGGACCGTTTTGATGAGGCCCGTATCCACATCGAAGATGCCGACATCCGCAGGTCGCTCGTCGACAAACGTGAGCTTGCGGCTTCCATCTTTATGGATGGTCGCCTTTGCTCTCCCTCGTCCCGCATAGAAGTTGTGGGTGACGATGGCGACGGGATAGGAGGCGAGATCGTCGACGAAGAAGCTGCGCGTCGGTGTGAACCCATGGTCCCGATGCGTTGTTTCCGCTGGCACCCGTCTGTCATGGGCGCTGGTCCAGACGGCAACCGCCTCTGCACCCAACAGGGCCGACATCTCCCTGTAAGTCGCTTCTGCCTGCTGTATCGTTTCGACGAGGAAGAGCACTGAAGCGTCGGAGACGGTCTGAATATAGGCTTTGATGAACGCCAAAGCATAGCTGGACTTCCCGCTGCCTGTCGGCGCTGCTACCACCCTGTATTGCGCGACATTCGCTGAGCTGTCGTGGATCGCGAGAAGACCGGCGGTGAGAATTGATCGTGCGACTTCCCGATCGAACTTCGTGATGGCTCGGTGGCGGGAGGCGGCTTGCTGTTGAATGGCAGCTTCATAGGCTGTTTCGAGTTTGGTTGGCATGATGATCCTGGAATGCAAAGGCCCGCGTCCTCGCTCACGGTGATGAGCAAGGTGGTCGATGGGCGAGGGGACGAGAAAGAGCCTCAGGGTGCTAAGAGCAGCGCACGTGGGCGACGCGTCGGCTGGGGCGTGAGCGCAGGTCGGGGCGTCAGATGCAGGCTCTGGCGTCTACCTGACGGTGGAAAGCTCCTCGCAATGCCGGGAAGACCCAGCATGTTGAGGACGTTTCCGGAGGATGGTCGGCTGGCTTGGGAAATGGTCCTCACCGTGCTGAAGAGCTTTGAGCATGATGAGGAGTTTTCAGGTGGGTCAGTCGGCGCTGGCCGTCGTGATGCAGTACGCGAGCGCGGCGGACATGGTGATCTGGCGGACGCCTATCCGGGCGGCGAGTTGCGTTCGGAGGTCAGACAATTTTTGATAGGCGTCCTGGTCGACCCTGACCGAAAGGACGTGGCCCTTCTTGTGGAAGGGGTCGGAGGATCGTTCACGGTAGTGGACCCAGTTGTCGGAGGATGGTCGATGCATGAGAATTGTTCCTGCTTCTCTTGATTGAAGGGGGGCTCGTGCCGGTCGAGCTGAGGTAGACGAGCAGTAGGTTTGGTAGACGTAAGGAATACCCCGCCAGACACGCCTTGACGCGTCCGAGGGCGGCCCGAAGATCGCCCCAGGACAGCGAGCGACCCGCTACATTTAGCGGCTTGTCACCGTAAATTTGCTCTCATCGGATGCCGCTCGGCGGAGCGTTGGTTGCTGCTAATGGGCGTAGTCGCAACATGGGCCCTCAAATGCTCTGGGGCGGGCCGTGAAGCTTGCATTGTATGGGAAATGGTCCCCTGCGCCCCAAAGCCAAATTCCCCCTGGGAGGCTCGTAGGGCTTCTCATGTGGATTGCTATATCTAGCGGGTCCATCGGGGGTTAGGGCGAGCTGTATGCTGCTCATGCGAGCTTGCAGAATGGACGCCGTATTGGCCTGGTGCGACGGGTTCGGAGGTCAAGCCTTCCGGGAGAACGTCGCAATTCCGGGTTGTCCCGGAAGGGGGCTCTTGGCAGATTGACGTCCTCCAAGGATATCCAGGACCTCCCATTCGTGAACCACCAAAATCTCTCGTCCTTCATCTGGTCCGTGGCCGATCTGCTGCGCGGCGATTACAAGCAGTCGGACTATGGCAAGGTCATCCTGCCGTTCACGGTGCTGCGGCGCCTGGACTGCGTGCTGGAGCCGACCAAGTCCAAGGTGCTGGCCGAACTGGCCGCGAAGACGAAGGCCGGGCTGAACCCCGATCCCTTCCTGCGTCGCGCCTCCGGTCTCGGCTTCTATAACGCCTCGGAGCTCGACCTCGGCAAGCTCGTCGGAGACCAGGACCACATCAGCCAGAACCTCTACGCCTACGTCCAGGCCTTCTCGCCGGAGGTCCGCGACATCTTCGAGCGGTTCAGTTTCCTCACCCAAGTCGACAAGCTCGCCAAGAGCGGCCTGCTCTACCTCGTCGTCACCGAGAAATTCGCCGGGATCGACTTGCACCCGGAGGTCATCAACAACCACGACATGGGTTTGGCCTTCGAGGAGCTGATCCGGAAATTCGCGGAGCTGTCGAACGAGACCGCCGGTGAGCACTTCACGCCCCGCGAAGTCATTCGGCTGATGGTCAACCTGCTGTTCATCGAGGACGATGATGTCCTGACCAAGCCCGGCGTGGTCCGCACCATCTATGATCCGACTGCCGGAACCGGCGGCATGCTATCCGTCGCCGGTGAGCACCTCGCGGCTCTGAACCCGAAGGCCAAGCTGACAATGTTCGGCCAGGAGCTGAACGACGAGAGCTACGCGATCTGCAAGGCGGACATGCTGATCAAGGGCCAGGATGTCGCCAACATTGTCCCGGGCAACACGCTGTCTGAAGATGGTCACCCCCACCCCAAGTTCGACTACATGCTGTCCAATCCTCCGTTCGGGGTGGAGTGGAAGAAAGTGGAGAAAGAGGTTCGTAAGGAACACGAGACGCAGGGGTTCAATGGTCGCTTTGGCCCCGGTTTGCCGCGCGTGTCGGATGGCTCTCTCCTCTTCCTCCTCCACCTACTGTCGAAAATGCGCCCAGCGCAGGACGGCGGAAGCCGGTTCGGCATCGTGCTCAACGGTTCACCCCTGTTCACCGGTGGTGCGGGCTCAGGCGAGAGCGAAATCCGCCGTTACCTGCTGGAGAACGATCTGGTTGAGGCCATCATCGGCCTACCCACCGATATGTTCTACAATACCGGCATTTCCACCTACGTCTGGGTTCTGTCGAACCGCAAGCCAGCGAAGCGCAAGGGCAAGGTGCAGTTGATCGACGCCTCGTCGTTCTGGCGCAAGATGCGTAAGAGCCTCGGCTCTAAGCGCAAGGAGATGGGCGAGGAGGACATAGCCACGGTCACGCGGCTGTTCGGCGGCTTCGTCGAGGCGCAGCTTGCAACCGTGTTGGACGCGGACGGCAAGGAGACGGCCCGCCTGGTGGTCGAGGCTGGTCAACAGCCGCCAGCGGCCCCGGAGAGCGGCAAGGTGAAGCTGGCGCCGCTGTCGCGCGTCTTCGCCAACGATGACTTTGGTTACCGCGCCATCATAGTCGAACGGCCCCTGCGAGACGACAAGGGACGCGTCGTGTTGGGAACGAAGGGCAAGCAGAAAGGCAAGCCGCAGGCGGATAGTTCATTGCGGGACACGGAGAACGTGCCGCTGTCAGAGAGCGTGGAGGCGTATTTCGAGAGAGAGGTACGGCCCCATGCGAGTGATGCGTGGATCGATGAGGAGAAGACAAAGGTTGGCTACGAAATACCGTTCAACCGGCACTTCTATGTCTTCGAGCCGCCGCGCTCGCTGGCCGAGATCGATGACGATCTAAAGGAAGTCACCGGTCGCATCAAGGCAATGATCGAGGGGTTGGCGGCATGAGTTTCCCTAGCTACTCCAAGTATAAAGAGAGCGGCATTCCCTTTCTAGGAACTGTACCGGATCACTGGCGCGTCCTACCATTGAAGTCGTCGGCGAAAGTGCATCTTAGCAATGTGGACAAGCACTCCGTCGAAGGGGAGGAGGAAGTAAGCCTCTGCAACTACCTCGACGTCTATCGGAATGAGCGGATCACTTCAGCAATCGAGTTCATGCGAGCGACGGCGTCGCCGGAACAGATTGCAAGACTGACGTTGGCCCGCGGAGATTGCATCATCACCAAAGACTCCGAGGACCCTCGCGACATTGGCATCTCCGCTTACGTTCAGGAAGATTTGCCAAGTGTGGTTTGCGGCTATCATCTTGCGCTGATCCGCCCGGAGCGAGGTAACGTGCTGGGGGCATTTCTGGCACACCTCTTCAGAAGCTCTTTTGCGAAGACCACATTCGAGGTTCAATCCAGGGGGCTTACCCGGTACGCACTTGGTAAGTACGCGATTGATAACTTCCGGTTCGCTCTGCCCAGCCTATCGGAGCAGACGACGATTTGTGCCTTCCTCGACCGTGAAACCGCTAAAATCGATGATCTTGTCGCGGAACAGCGACGGCTGATCGAGTTGTTGCAGGAGAAGCGGCAGGCTGTCATTTCCCATGCGGTGACAAAGGGTCTCGACCTCGCCGCACCGATGAAGCACAGCGGCGTTGAGTGGTTAGGCGAAATCCCGGCGCACTGGAAGATTTGCCGGGTAAGAAACTTGTTCAGGTTCGTGAAGCGGCAAGAGGCGGCATCGCTGCCAGTGTTGTCTGTGTACCGCGATTTTGGCGTCATCAACAAGGCGTCGCGGGACGACAACATTAACAAGACACCAGAAGACCTTTCTCTCTATCAGACCGTGCGCCCCAATGATCTCGTCATCAACAAGATGAAGTCGTGGCAAGGATCGCTTGGGATTTCTCTGCTTCTGGGGATAACTAGCCCTGACTACGCCGTGTTCCAGCCCGAACATTCTGAGCATTCGGCTTACCTCAATGAGCTCTTGAGATGCCGGCTTCTTCCAGGTGTCTACCGCACCATTTCGAATGGAATTAGGCCCGACCAGTGGCGGCTTGAACCTGACAAGTTCTTGAACCTTGAACTTCCACTACCTCCCCTCGATGAGCAAAAGAGTATTGCGCGGTTCCTGCAAGAAGAACGGTCTAAGTCGGATGAACTGGAGGCGACAGCCGCAATGGCCATTACTCTCCTTCAAGAGCGACGTAGCGCCCTCATCTCAGCGGCCGTCACCGGGAAGATTGACGTCCGCAACATCGCAACGGCCGCTGCGGAGGCCGCATGACCCTCCACAAGGAGATCAGCTTCGAGGCCGAGGTCTGCGACCATCTCGCGGCCCATGGCTGGCTCCATGTGGAAAGCGACGCCGCCCTTTACGACCGCGCTCGCGCTTTGTTCGCGCCTGACCTCGTGACGTGGATCGAGGCGACCCAGCCGCAGGCATGGGCAACGCTGACTAAGAACAACGGTGCATCCGCAACCGCGGTCGTCCTCGACCGTGCCCGCAAACAGCTCGACGACCGAGGAACTTTGGATGTGCTGCGGCACGGCGTCGAGTTGATCGGATTGCGGCAGCCGTTGGCTTTGGCGCAGTTCAAGCCTGCGCTGGCGATGAATGCCGACATCCTCGCTCGCTACGCCGCGAACCGGCTGCGCGTGGTGCGGCAGGTGCGCTACTCGACGATAAACGAAAACTGCATCGACCTCGTTCTGTTTCTGAACGGCATTCCGGTTGCCACCGTCGAGTTAAAGACCGACTTCACGCAGACGGTTCAGGATGCGATCGATCAGTATAGGTTCGACCGCGACCCGCGCCCGAAGGGGCAAGGAGCCGAGCCGCTGCTCGCCTTTCCGAGTGGAGCGCTCGTTCATTTCGCGGTCAGCAACAGCGAAGTCTACATGACGACGCTGCTGGATGGAGCAAACACCGAGTTCCTGCCGTTCAACAAAGGCGATGGTGGCGGAAAGGGCAATCCGCCCAACCCAGCCGGCCATCCGACCAGCTACCTCTGGGAAGAGGTCTGGCAGCGCGAAAGCTGGCTGGAGATCATCGGCCGCTACCTCGTCACAACACGCGACGGAAAGAAGATCAAGGGTGTCGTCTTCCCGCGCTATCACCAGCTTGATGCGACTCGCAAGCTTCAGGCCAAGGTCTTGGAGGAAGGGGCAGGCGGCAAGTTCCTGATCCAGCACTCGGCGGGCTCAGGCAAGACCAAGTCGATCGCGTGGTCCGCTCACTTCCTGGCCGACCTCCATGACGCCAACAATGAGAAGCTGTTCTCCACGGTCATCGTCATCTCCGACCGCAACGTGATCGATGCCCAGCTTCAGGAAGCGCTGTTCGACTTCCAGCGCACCACGGGCGTGGTCGTCACCATCAAGTCCGAAGGGGGAAGCAAGAGTGGTCAACTGGCGGAGGCGCTTGCTGCGGGCAAGAAGATCATCGTGTGTACGATCCAGACCTTCCCATTCGCTCTGACAGAGGTCCGCAGGCTCGCGGCGACCGAGGGCAAGCGATTCGCCGTGATTGCCGACGAGGCGCACTCGTCACAGACGGGCGAGGCTGCCTCGAAGCTGAAGCAGGTGTTGACCCCGGAGGAGCTGGCCGAGCTGGCAGACGGGGGCGAGGTCAGCACCGAGGACATGCTCGCAGCCCAGATGGCGGCTCGCGCCAACGAGAAGGGCATCACCTACGTCGCCTTTACGGCCACGCCGAAGGCCAAGACGCTGCAACTGTTCGGGCGTCCGCCAAAGCCGGATCAGCCGGTCGGGGAAGGTAACCTGCCTGCTCCGTTCCATGTCTATTCGATGCGGCAAGCCATCGAAGAGGGCTTCATCCTCGACGTCCTGAAGAATTATACGCCTTACCGGCTGGCGTTCCGCCTCGCCAATGAGGGGCGGGAGTGGGACGACAAGGAGGTCGAGCGCGATGCTGCCTTGAAGGGCATCATGCGATGGGTGAGGCTGCATCCCTACAACATCAGCCAGAAGGTGCAGATCGTCGTCGAACATTTTCGCAGCACCGTGGCGCCGCTGCTGGACAACCGGGCCAAGGCGATGGTCGTTCTGGGAAGCCGTATCGAAGCGGTGCGGTGGCAGATCGCCATCGACAAATACATCAAGTCGCGGGGCTACAAGATCGGAACGCTGGTGGCGTTCTCAGGCGAAGTCGACGACAGCGAGTCCGGCTCTGATCCCTTCACCGAGGCAAGCAAGTCCCTCAACCCCAGCCTGAATGGACGAAACATCCGCGACGCGTTCAAGGGCGACGAGTTCCAGATCCTGCTGGTGGCGAACAAGTTTCAGACTGGCTTCGACCAGCCTCTGCTATGCGGCATGTATGTGGATCGACGCCTCGCGGGCATCCAGGCGGTGCAGACGCTGTCGCGGCTCAACCGCGCCCATCCGGGCAAGGATACGACTTACGTGCTGGACTTCGTCAACAGTTCGGAAGAGGTACTGGCTGCGTTCAAGACCTACTACGACACGGCGGAGCTGGACAGCGTCACCGACCCCAACCTCGTGTTCGATCTCAGGGCCAAGCTCGATGCATTAGGATATTACGACGAGTTCGAGGTCGACCGTGTCGCGGCCGTCGATATGAATCCAAAGGCCAGGCAGGGAGAGCTGATTGCAGCTCTTGCGCCTGTGACGGATCGCCTCCTGAAGAAGTTCAAGCAGGCTCAGGAGAAGCAGAGAGCCGCCGTTGCGGCGGGTGACACCAAGGGCGCGGAGGCCGCCGGTGGCGAGATCAATGCGCTCATCCTGTTCAAGGCCGACATGGGCGCCTTTCAGCGGATGTACAGCTTTCTCTCCCAGATATTCGACTACGGCAACACGGCCATCGAAAAGCGCTTCCTGTTTTACAGGCGGCTCATCCCGCTTCTCGAGTTCGGCCGTGAGCGAGAGGGCATCGATCTTTCCAAGGTGAAGCTGACCCACCACAATCTGAAGGATCAGGGCAAGCGACAGCTCGTGCTAGGTACAGGAGAGGCGCCCAAGCTAACGCCCCTTTCCGAGGCGGGATCAGGGTATATCCATGAGAAGGAGAAGGCCCGGCTTGAGGAGATCGTTGCCCGACTGAACAACCTGTTCGAAGGCGATCTGACGGACGACGACCAGCTCGTCTACGTCAACAACGTCATCAAAGGGAAGCTCCTGGAGTCGGAGGAGCTAGTTCTTCAGGCGAGCAACAACACAAAGGCCCAATTCGCCAACTCCCCGACGCTGTCCAAGGAGATCATGAACGCAGTCATGGATGCCCTTGCGGCCCACAGTGCCATGAGCAAGCAGGCAATCGATAGCGAGCGAGTGCGCGAAGGTTTGAAGGATGTCCTGCTCGGTCCGGGACAGCTCTACGAAGCCTTGCGCGACAAGGGAGAGAGGCCCGATCTTGGGCTCGACTAGGCCTCTCCACTATCCCTCGCCTCAATCGTCCCGGTTTACGATCGCGTACCACAACGCGAAGAACAGGACCGATGTTGTCGTTCCCATCACCGCGAGTGCAGGTCCGTTCAGGCCGAACCAAATCGCAGGACCGAGGACAACAATACCGCCTCCGGTGAAGGTTAGGACTGTGCCGATGACGAGCGCTTCCTTGAAGGCTTGGAACTTCGTCGTTCGGGGAGTTCGCATTTCGGATGCCTCGATCGCGACACTCGGCCGTGTGGACCTGTCGAGAGCGCGTACAGGGTCCGCTTGGAGCTGACGCGGTATAGGTGTCGGAACCTCACTGGTCCGATTTGCATCAGTGGTTGGAATGACTACCGATGGCAGCTCCCTCTTGATGGCAGCTCCCACATCCTCGCCTCGCCGCTCGGCGTCAATCGCAACGCTCCGCACCAGCAGCTCCATCGCGTTGAGGTCCGCAGCAGTGCCGGCCAAGATGGCATTCAGCCGCGCAATTTCAATTCTCATGGCCGGTCGCTCCCGCCATTTGACTGGCTCGGGGCAGAGAACGGCTCCTGTCCTCGGAGCTTGAGAGCGACCCGCTCGGGCTGCAGATGAGTGTACCGTGCCAGCATCCGTGGTTCACGATGGCCGCTGATCATCGCAACCTCTGGCGTTGAGAGGCCAAATTCGAAGAAGCGGGAGACTGCCTCATGCCGCAGGTCATGAAGGCGAAGGTCGACCAGCCCCGCACGTGTTCGCAGACGCTCCCAGGCGAGCCGCACGGCGTTCGCGGAAACCGGGAAGACCCTCTCATCGCTTCGGGTCAATCCTTCGAGCGTCGCCAGCGCGATCGGCGTAAGTGGGATGCGCCTCGGATGTCCGTTCTTGGTCTTCAGAATTTGCACGGTGCTGTTGGCGAAGTCGACGTCACGCCAGCGGATCGATAAAAGCTCGCCGCGCCGCATCCCGGTCTCGACCAAGAGCACCAGGAACGGCCGCAGATACCACGCTGAGCGCTTGCGGAGGGCAGCAAAGAGCTTGCTCTCGTCTTGTCCCAGCAACCGCCGCTCACGCGGGCGGCCGTCCTGCGGCAGCCTGATCCGCTTCACGGGGTTATCCTGGAGCGGAAGGCCCCACTCACGTCGTGCGACCTCGAAGACATGGCGCAGAACGACCAGCTCCCGGCGCACAGAGGGCGGCTTCACAAGCTTGAGGCGATCGTCTCGATACTGCGTCACCGTCGCGCCGGACACGTTCTTCAGGCTCGTCTGCGACATCCGGTGAGCGAGCAACTGCCGGATACGTGACCGCTCGAAAGCGGCACCGCGCTTCCTTGGAGTGATCTCCTGTTCGTACCGCTTGAGCAGGTCAGCGACCGTGAGCCGCTTCAGCTCCTTGATGTCCGTGGGCAGCTCGGCTCGGTCTATCGAGCGCTCCTGCTCCCGCGCCCAGGTGACTGCATCGGTTCGCGTCGAGAACGACTTGGCTAACGCGGGATAGCCCGCGCGACGCACTTGGACTTGCCAAGTGGCGCCTCTCTTTCGGATCGTAGGCATGATGTTCCGTCCAGCTGTGACAGGGCTGTGACGGATTGGCTTTCGCGGGTGATCAGCAGCTGAGAGCGCCGGGCTAAAACACCAGTCAATCTAACCGGTTAGCACTGGCGCACCCGACACGATTCGAACGTGTGACCTTTGCCTTCGGAGGGCAACGCTCTATCCAGCTGAGCTACGGGTGCAGCAGCCGTCCATTTAGCTGATTGGCGGGCGATGGGCAACGGGCTTGGCGCGGTGAGGCCGGTCGGGCTGGCCTTAAAGCCGCCGAATATCGGCGTACCCCGATTGTTCCATAGAACTTGGCCTTCGGGCTGGGGTCTGGAGCTTGCGCCTGCCTCCCGGCCCCAGCCGATCCGTTACGCCGGCACGATGGTCTTGCCGATCGGCCACAGCGCGATGCCGGCAAGCTTCAGGTGGGCCCAGGCGAACGGAATGCCGATGATGGTGACGGCGAGCAGCACCGCGGTGACCAGGTGCCCGAGCGCGAGCCACCAGCCGGCGAGCACGAACCAGATGATGTTGCCGATCAGCCCGAGCGGGCCGGTGCCGACGTCTTCCTCGCCGGTCAATTCGTCGCGACGGACGGCGCGGGAGCCGAACGGCAGCAGGGTATAGATCGCGATATTGAAGGCGGCGCGGGCCCAGGGCAGGCCTATGATGGTGATCGCCATCACCACGGCGGCGACCAGCCAGCCGAACGCCATATAGGCGCCGCCGAACAGGATCCACAGGATGTTCAGGAGAAGGGACATGGGCTGCATGGTGACCTGCCTGACATGGCCGTCCGACACAGACGGGATATCGGCATTATACCCGGTAAGCCCGGTCGGGCATAGGGCGCCGCAGCTCGGCCCGGCTCAGCCTGCCGCCCTGGCGCTCCCCGCCGGCACGAACAGATTGCGCAGCTCGGAGGCTGGCTTTGGCGCGCTGAACAGGTAGCCCTGCATCTCGGTGCAGCCGAGCTGACGCAGCAGCGCCTGCTGCTGCCCGGTCTCGACGCCCTCTGCAGTCGTCGTCATGTTGCTGGCGGCGGCGATGCCGACCACGGCCTGCACGATCGCCGAGGAGCCGCCGACCTCGAGATCGCTGACGAAGCAGCGATCGATCTTGATCTTGTCGAATGGAAACCGCTTGAGATAGCTGAGCGACGAATAACCGGTGCCGAAATCATCGAGCGCGATGCGCACGCCGATCTCGTGCAGCTGGTGCAGGATATTGAGCGCCGTCTCGTCGTCTCGGATCAGAACGGCCTCGGTGATCTCGATCTCGAGTCGTTGCGGGGCGAGCCCGGAAGCCGCGAGCGCGCCGGCGACGCGCAAGGCCAGGCTTTGCGATTTCAGCTGCACCGGTGAGACATTCACGGCGATGCGGATATCGGCCGGCCAAGTGGCGGCCTCCGCAGTCGCGGTGCGGAGCACCCAGTCGCCGATCTCGTCGATCAACCCGGTATCCTCGGCAAGCGGAATGAAGTCGAGCGGAGGGATCATGCCCCGCTGCGGATGGCGCCAGCGCAGCAAGGCTTCGCATCCCGTCATCCGGTTGTCGCGGAGGTCGACCAGCGGCTGATAATGCAGTTCGAACTGATTTTCGGCGAGCGCCCGGCGGAGATCCTGTTCCAGCCGCAATCGTGCGCGTGCGCTCTCGTCCATCGCCGGCTCGAAGAAGCGCGACGTGCGCCGCCCCCCGGCCTTGGCCGCATACATCGCGAGATCGGCGTTCTTGATCAGCTGGTCGCGCTCAGTGCCGTCCTGCGGCGCGAGCGCAATGCCGATGCTGGCGTCGATCGAAAGCTGGTGGCCGAGGCAGTGCGCGGGGCGCCGGATCGCACCGAAGATCCGACTGACGACGTCGAGGACGTCGTCGCGGTCCTTCACTGAGGTCAGGAGCAGCGCGAATTCGTCGCCGCCGAGCCGCGCCACAAGATCGCCCGGTGCAACGCAGCTGTTGATGCGTTCGGCGACCGTCTTCAGGAGCTCGTCGCCGACGTGGTGGCCGAGGGAATCGTTGATGCCCTTGAACTCGTCGACATCGATATAGACCAGCGCGAACGGCTCGCCGTTCCGTGCCCGTTCCAGCGCTTGCTCGATTCGCTCTGCGAACAGGACGCGGTTCGGCAGATCGGTCAGGGCGTCGTAATGCGCCAGATGCGCGATCTTCTCGTCGGCCTGCCGGCGCTCGGTGACGTCCTCGACCATATGGATCAGGTAGCGCGGCGCGTCTGCCGCATCGTGAATGGCGATGCGGTACGAGGTGACGTAACGCAGGCCCAGCGCCAGGCTCTCCGTGGGATGCTCATCGAGGAACAAGCCGTCGGGGCTCGCTATCGCGCGATCGTCGTCGACCGTCACCTGCTCCGCAGCGCTTTCGGGAAACAGCTCGAAAACGGTCTTGCCGATGATGCTGTCGCGCGCGCGCAGGAAATGCCGTTCCGCGACCCGGTTGACCAGCAGGTAGCGGCGATCGCGAACGTCCTTCACCGTGATCTGGGACGGGATGTGGTCGATGATCTTGCGCAGGAAGCTGCGGTCGCGGTCGCGCTCCTGCTCGAGCCGGCGATGCTCGCTGATGTCCTCGATCGTGGTGACCCATCCGCCATGGGCCAACGGTTTGTCGATCACATGATAGAAGCGGCCGCTCGTCGTCTCCAGCACTGCCTGTGTGGTGACGCCGGCCGCAACGTTGTCCATCACCCGCGTGCAGAACTGATCGACGTCGACGTCCAGCAGACCGCGATGTCGGACGCGCTCCACGAGGTCGCGGAAATGGCAGCCGGACAGCTCTTCGTGATCATCCAGTCCGAGCAGGTCGAGGAAGCGCTGGTTGAACATGGCCACGCGTGCCTTAGCGTCATAAAGCACGAGGCCCTGGGTCATGTTGTTGAGCGCGGTATCCACCCGCTGCTTCTCCTGCTCGAGCCGGCGCTTGGCATCGCCATTCTGCCGCGCGATCTGCCGGATGATCAGCGCGAACATCGCAGCGATCACGCAGGCCGTCAGCGCGGCGGCGGCGGCGAGCAGCACGGCCTGCGATCGCCAGTCCGCCAGCACATCGTCCACGTGCCTGGTTGCGACGACGACGAGCGGAAGATCAGCGATCCTGGCGCCGGCGCCGATCCGCTCGATATTGTCGATCGGACTCCGCATCCGTGCCCTATGCCGGCCTTGCTCAAGCACGGGCGCGAGCAGCTTTACGTCGGTGATTTTGTGTCCGACCAAGTCGTCGGCTCGCGGATGGCGGACCAGCAGCGTGCCGTCACCGTCCAGCAATGTGATCGCGGTGCCGCGGTCGAGCGCCATGGACTGCAGATAGGTCTCGTAAGTCTCTGGATTGATCCGGCGGGACAACAAGCCGAGGAAGACGCCATCCTTGCCGCTGAGCCGATGCGCCACCAGCACGCTCCAGCGACCGGTCACGTAGCTGCGGATCGTCTCGATCACGACCTGATCAGGCGACGGATTGGTCTTGAGGGTCTTGAAGTAGTTGCGCTCAGCCAAGTTGATCGATGGCGCCGGCGTGGGGCCGGACCAGTTGATGATATGGCCGTCGGCGTCGACGATGGTGAGGTCGCCCATATAGGACAGCCCGTTCCCCTCCGACTGCAGCAGTTCGCGGATGGCGCCGCCGGACATTTGCGCGCGGAATGTGTCGGACGTGGCGATATCGGACAGATGCATGCGGTCGATGAGATCGCGCGCCACGGTTTCGGCGTCATTGAACTGCTGTTCGAAATGACGGGTCAGCAGCAGCGCGGTGTTTTCGAGTTCACGGCCACCATTGTCCAGAGCGCGGCTGCGAAAGCCGTCGGCCATCACGAGGGTGCCGACGATGATGGCGCCGATCAGCAGACAGCCGCAGGCGATCAGCCACCGCACCGGATCTCGCTGACGCGGCAGTTCGCTGGGAGCTGGCTTGGCCGCGATCGGGCCGGACAGGTCGAGGCCGGGAGGCATGTTGGATGGGTTTCCGCGATTTCTCTTCCGCTCCCGACCAGACATAAGCGGGACAGATGGCCTAGCCGTTAGGAAATGCGGTTACCGGATCATTAAGCGCAATAAGGATGGATGGCGCCACGCCCAGTTTAGCTGGCACCCCTTGATAGATTTCACCTTTGAAAGGGGGCGCGGGCGCCAGAACGCGCGTCGGCGGTCTGGTTAATGCCCGCTTGCGGGACGCGGCTTGCTGCGCAGGCGCCCGACGACACCAGTCGGAAAGAAATAGACGCTGGCGATGAACAACAGGCCAAGCCACAACAGCCAGCGGTCCGGATGCAACAGGCCGGGCAGCAGCGGCAGCCCGGCGTCCGCCGCGGCCGCGGATGCCGCGCCCATCAGGTTCTGCAGATAATTCTCCGCCAGCAGAAAGATCGCAGCGCCGATGATCGCGCCATAGATCGTGCCCATGCCGCCGATCACGACCATCAGGAGAATGTCGAGCATGATCGAGAAGCTGAGTGAGGTATCGGGGCCGGCGTAGCGGAGCCACAGCGCGTTCAACATGCCGGCGAGCGCCGCGATCACGGCGGCGATGCAGTTGGCGTAGGTGAGATGAAACACGGTGCGATAGCCGAGCGCCTCGGCGCGGAAACGGTTTTCGCGGATCGCCTGCAGCACGCGGCCGAACGGCGAGTTCACGACGCGCAGCAAGGCCAGGATCATCAGGGCGCTGACCGCGAACACGATGTAATAAGTGAGAACGCGACCGTTGATGGGAATGCCGAACCAGTCCTTCGGGATGAATACCGTGCCCGGCCGCAACAGCTCGGGCAGCTGAAAGCTGCGGCCGTCCTCGCCGCCGGTCAGCCAGGACAGTTGCGAGGCCAGCACCAGGAAGGCGGAGGCGACGGCCAGCGTGATCATGGCGAAGAAGATCGCCTCTACGCGCAGCGAGAACAGGCCGATCGCGAGCGCCAGTAACAGCGCGAGTGGCAGGCCCGCGGCGACGCCGGCAGCAACGGCGCCCCAGTTCGGGCCGAGCGCATAGAGCGCGATCGCGATCGCGTAGGAGCCGATGCCGTAAAACATCGTATGTGCGAACGACACCGAGCCGGTATAGCCGAGCAGGAGGTCGTAGGAGCCGACCAGTGCGGCGAAGATGCAGATCTTCGCGGCGACGTTCATCGCCTTGGCGCCAGGGAAGATGAAGGGCGTCGCCAGCAGCGCCAGCATGATGATGAGGAGCAGGGCGGAGAGCACGCGGCTGCGCGGCGGGTCGCCGGAAAGGATCATCATCGGCTGGTCACCGCATAGAGGCCGCGCGGCCGCCACATCAAGACGGCGACCATCAGCAGGATGTTGGAGACGAGCGCGAGCTTCGGCACCAGGAAGCCGCCGTAATTGGCGACCATGGCGACCAGGATCGCGCCGATGAAGCAGCCGGTGATCGAGCCGAGGCCGCCGATGATCACGACGATGAACACCAGCACCGTCAGCTCATCGCCGATCGAGGCATGAACCTGCTCGCGATAGAGCCCCCACATCACACCCCCTAAGCCTGCGAGCGCCGAGCCGGTCATGAAGACGCCGAGGAAGAGGCGGCGGATGCGATAACCGAGGGCTTCCACCATCTCGCGGTTCTCGACGCCGGCGCGGATCAACAGGCCGAGCTTGGTGCGATTGAGCACGAGCTCGATCGCGACGAAGATCACGAGCCCCACGAGCATCGCGAGCACGCGATATTTCGAAATCGCGACATCGCCGATGATGAAGGAGCCGCGCAAGGCCGCCGGCAATGGCATCGGAATGATCTGGGGGCCGAACAGCGCATAGAGCGTCTGCTCGGCGACGATCAGCCCGCCCGTGGTCATCAGGATCTGCTTCAGATGCTGGCCGTAGACCGGAAGCACCAGCACGCGCTCGACCACGAGCCCGAGTGCGGCGGTCACCGCCATCGCCAGCAGCGCGGCCGGAACCAGCACGATCAGGTTGGTCAACAGCGAGTCGGCCTGGGTGAAGCTTGCGAGCGGCACCAGCACGAGGGTGGCGATATAGGCGCCCACCGCGATGAAGGCGCCGTGGCCGAAATTGAGCACATCCATCAGGCCGAACACGAGCGTGAGGCCCGAGGCCATGATGAAGATCATCATGCCCATCGCAAGGCTCGCCACCGTGAGCGTCACCCAGGAGCTGGCAGAGCCGATCAGCGGCAACATGACGAGCGCGAGTACGATCGGCAGCAGCACGGGCGCGATGTCCCGCTTCGGCTTCGGCAAGGCATCCGTTGCGGCGATCTCGGTCACTGATGCGCCTCCAAGCTAAGGCCGAGGAGATGTTCCTGCAGCGGCACGTCGGCGGCGAGGGCCGCCATCTCGCCGCGATGCACGATGGTGCCGTTGTCCATCACCAGCACCTGGTCGCCGAGCTCGCGCGCGGCGTGAAAGTTCTGCTCGACCAGGAGAATGGTGGCGCCGCGGCGCTTGATCTCCTTCAGGCATTCGATCAGCGCCATCACGATGGCGGGCGCCAGGCCCTTGGTCGGCTCGTCGATCAGGAGCAGCTTGCGCGGCTCGACGATGGCGCGCGCGATCGACAGCATCTGCTTTTGGCCGCCGGAGAGCGAGCCCGCGCGCGACAGCCAGAATTTCTTGAGCGCCGGGAAGAAGCCGAAAATCCAGGCGAGCTGCGCGTCATCAAGGGGACCGTTGCGGGCCGCGAGGACGAGGTTCTCCTTCACGGTGAGGTCCGAGAACACCGCCATGCTTTCCGGCACGTAGCCGACGCCGGCGCGCGCGACGTCAGGCGTGGCAAGCTGCTCGATGCGCTCGCCGGCAAGCGTGATGATGCCGCTCTTGGCCTGCCAGAGCCCCATGATGGTGCGCAAGGTCGTGGTCTTGCCGGCGCCGTTGCGCCCGAGCAGCATCGTGGTCTGGCCTTGCGGCACGTCGAAGTCGATGCCCTGCAGGATGTGGTAGCGCCCGATATAGGTGTGGACGCCGGCAAGGGTGAGGAGCGCGCTCATGCCGCACTCCGCCCCGGCGCAATGCCGAGATAGGCTTCCTGCACGATCGGCGAGGCGATCACCTCGGCCGGCTTGCCGTCCGCGACCAGCCGCCCGTTATGCAGCACGATGATGCGATCGGCGAGCGAGCGCACCACGTCCATCTTGTGCTCGACGAGCAGGATGATCTTGGCTTTGTCCTGCTTCAGCTTTGCGATCAGATCGAGCACCACCGGGACCTCGTCGATGCTCATCCCGGCGGTGGGCTCGTCGAACATGAACACTTTCGGCTCCAACGCCATCATCAACGCCACTTCGAGCTTGCGCTGATCGCCATGGGAGAGGGCAGTTGCTGCGACCTGGCGGCGGCTGCCGAGCGCGACCTGGTCGAGGATCGCGTCGGCGCGGGCGATCAGGTCGCGGTGTGCCATCCAGGGGCGCAAGAGGTCGTAGTGAACGCCGCGCTGGGCCTGAACGGCAAGGCGCACGTTCTCCTCCACGCTCAGGTTCGGAAACAAATTGGTGAGTTGGAAGGCGCGGCCAAGCCCTGCGCGGGTGCGCAGCGGTGCCGAATAGCCGGTGATGTCCTTGCCTTCGAACAGGATCGTGCCCGAGGTGGCGCGGAGCTGGCCCGAGATCAGGTTGAAATAGGTGGTCTTGCCGGCGCCGTTGGGCCCGACGATCGCCGTCAGCTCGCCCGGGCGAAAGCTGCAGCTCACGCCATCGACGGCGACATGGCCGCCGAAGCGGATGGTGAGGTCTCTCGTTTCGAGATGGGACATATGATGCTCGAAGACCAATCCGCTGGAGCAGGTGTTGCCTCTCCCGCTTGCGGGGGAAGTCTCTCGTACGGAAATGATCTCGCGCGAGGCTCCCCCACCCCTGCCCTCCCCCGCAAGCAGGGGAGGGAGAGCAGCGTTCACCGCTTGTTGCGGATCGGGATGTCCATCTCTTCGATCTTGATCTCGCGCACCGGCTCGTTGACGGCCCAGGCGAGGTTCGGATCGACCTTGACGCGGAAGTGATACATGCTCTGCAGAGCCTGATGGTCCTCTTTGCGGAAGATCATCTTGCCCTTCGGCGTATCGAACTCCATGCCTTCCATCGCCGCGATGAGCTTCTCGGTATCCGTCGATTTCGCCTTGCTCACCGCGGTGACGACGGCCATGGCTGCAGAGAAGCCGCCTGCCGTGAAGAGATCCGGCGGTGCGTTGAAGCGCTTCTGGTGCTCCGAGACGAGCCAGTCGTTCATCGGGTTCTTAGGGATGTCATAATAGTAATAGGTCGCGCCTTCCATGCCGGGCAGCCGCTTATAGGCCGCGAGTTCCGCGAGGATGTTGCCGCCCGTCGAAATCTCGATGCCGTAGCGCTGGGGGTCCATGTCCTGCAGCTTTCCCGGGGGATTCCCGCCGCCAGCCCAAAGTACCCAGATGAACTTGCGGCCCGGCTTGTCCTTGAGCGCGTCGAACAGCCGCTGGGCGACGGCGGTGAAGTCGGTCGTGTTGGTCGGGACATATTCCTCGGCAGCCAGGGTCGCGCCGGTCTTTGCGAGTGCTTCCTTGAACGCCGCGATGCCGTCGCGGCCGAAGGCATAGTCCTGCGCCAGCGTCGCGACCGTCACGCCCGGCTTGCCGATCGCGACCGCGTTCGAGATCGCATCCTGCGAGGAGTTGCGGCCGGTGCGGAAAATATAGCGGTTCCACTTCTCGCCGGTGATCTGGTCGGCCACCGCCGGCTCGACGATCAGGATCTTCTTGTTCTCTTCGGCGACCGGCAGGTCGGCGAGCGCAGCGGCCGACGACGTGGTGCCGATGGCGATGTCGGCGCCGTCGTCCTGATAGGCTTCCGCCAGCGCCGCCTTGGAGAGGTCCGGCTTGCCCTGGTCGTCCTTGGTGATGATGACGATCTTGCGACCGTCGATCGTCATGCTGCCCTTGGTGGCGTATTCGAAGCCCATCCGGAGGCCGGTTTCGGTCTGCTTGGCATAGGCTTCGAGCGGTCCGGTCTTACCGTAGATCAGCGCGACCTTCAGGTCGTCGGCCAGCGCCGACGTCGCGAGCAGCGCAACGGCCAGCCCGGAAACAATACCCTTAAAAAAATCAGACTTTCGCACGAGCCATCCTCCCAGCTTTCGGGCGCTTATAGGGAGAACTGATAGTGTGGGGGCTCGGTCAAGGCAAGGCGGTTTCCGCGCCGCAAGGTGCCTCCCGTCCGTTCCGCCAGGCTAGCGTCGATAGCGGTTGCCGCGGATATAGGCCTGCCGGTTTTCCTGCACCGCGCGACTCGCCAGGCTGACGCGCGCTTCGCTTGCAAGTGGCGTCGCGGGTCTCAACTCCTCGAGGAAGATCGGCCGCGAGAAGTAATAACCTTGCGCGTAGCGGATGCGGGTCGCGGCTTGCAGGTAAGCGAGCTCCTCGAATGTCTCGATGCCTTCGGCGATCACGGTCATGCCGAGCGCTTCGCTCAAGGATTCGATCGCGCGCAAAATGCCCTGGCTGCGCGGACGCTTGTGAATGTCCGTGATGAAGGAACGGTCGATCTTGATCTCGTCGGCGGTGATGTCGGCCAGCGCTGAGAGCGACGAATAGCCGATGCCGAAATCGTCGATCGAGATGCCGACGCCGATCTCGCGCAAGAGCGGCAGGATCTGATCCTGGAAATGGCTGCGGGCGACGAACGCATCCTCCGTGACTTCGACCATGAAGCGCTTTGGGAAGCCGGTCGCCGCGATCGCCTGCGCAAACGGCCGCATGAAGTCCGGGTTGCCGGCCTGCTTGGCCGCGACATTGATGCTGATGGTCGTGTCCGCGCCGAAAGTTTCGTTGATCAGGTCGATGGATCGGATGATCTCGGCCAGCACCAGATGCGTCAATTCGTCGATCAGCCCGAGCTCGACGGCCAGGTTGACGAAGGCGCCCGGCGCCTGGATCACGCCCTCATTGTCGCGCAGCCGCACCAGAGCCTCGATGCCTTTGATCTCCTCGGTGCGGATGTCGACCTTCGCCTGGAACGCACAGCAGAAGCGCTTCTCCAGGATGGCGAGCCGCAGGGATTGTTCGACCTGCATGCGGGCGAGCGCTTCGTGCTCCATGCCGCTGTTGAAGAACGCCATCGCACCTTTGCTGGCATTCTTCACCCGGTACATTGCGAGGTCGGCGTTCTGGCGCAGCACCTCGTAGTTCGTCCCATGTTCGGGGAAGAGGCTGACCCCGATCGATGCGGAGGCAAAGACCTCGGCGCCGTCGATGAAGAAGGGCGCGCTCAGCCGATGCAGCGTCGCTTGCAGAAATTCGGAGACCTCCTCGGCGCGCTCGATCGGGTGGAGCAGCAGCAGGAATTCATCGCCGCTGATCCGCGACAACAGGTCGCTCTCGCGCAGGTCGCGGCCGATCCGCTTGGCAAGCGCGATCAGCAGCGCATCGCCGGTGGCGTGGCCGTAGTAATCGTTGATGTATTTGAAATTGTCGAGATCGAGGAAGGCGAGGGCGAACCGGCCGGCGGTCTTGCCTTGCCTGATCAGAGTCTCGGCGCGATGCTCCACCACGCGGCGCATCGGCAAGCCGGTCAATTCGTCGTAATAGGCGGAACGGAAGAGCTGTTCTTCGAACGTCTTCTGCTCGCTGATATCGGCGGAGCTTGAGATCAGCAGGTTGCGATCGCCGATCCGCACAGGACGGTGCGCCGTCAGCAGCGTCTGCGCGCCGTGCTCGGTCGCGACCGGCTCTTCCGCCACCATCGGCCGTCCTGAACCCAAGACGTCGCGGCCGGTCGCCTGCCGCCGTTGGACATGTTTGGTGGCCGCGGCGGCGGCCGGACCTTCCGCAGTCAAGCCGAGCTGCGCTGCGGCCGCATCGTTCATCAGCACAAAGCGGCCGTGCTCGTCCTGGACCGTCACGCCGGTCGGGAGCAGGCCGAGAACATTGCGCAAGAAGTGAAGCTCGGCCTCTGTGGTGGCTGTGCTCTGATCTGCGCCGGAGGAAAGGTTGAAACGATCGATGCCGTACATGCGCGCGAATGTGCGCAAGTTCCCGCTTCATTTTAGTTAAGCGCTACGTAGAAACACGGAGCTCGCCGGCCGCGTGCACCGATTTCCAGGGGCCTGCGGGCGTGCCATCGTTAATGGAGTATTGATGCGATCGCTTGGTGGGCGTGGCGGGATCAAGGCATTGTCTCGCTTCGATACGTCAGCTCGGCGGAATGCGACATTGCATGGTGCAGTGAATGCCGGTCTTGAGAAAGCTGGTCTCGGACGTGCCGTCGAAGGTCGACAGAGCCGCCTTCAGCAGCTTGGTGCCGAAGCCGGGATCGCCGACGGTTTCGATCGGCGGTCCGTCGGACTCGTCCCAGGCGAGCTTGAGCCGGCCGTCCTGCTCCGTCCACCTCACCTGCAGATAGCCGCAGGGCGACGAGAAGGCGCCGTATTTGGCGGCATTGGTCGCAAGCTCATGAAAGATGAGGGCCAGGCTGACGGCGAGCTTGGCGGGCAGGAATAGCGGGCCGCCGTTCAGTTCGAAGCGCACATGGCCATACGGACCGAGCTCGGAGACCAAAAGGTCCTTCAGGTCGCAGCCGCGACCATCGACCTTGGCGATCAGGTCATCGGCGGTGGCCAGGGCCCGAATGCGATGATCGATCGTCGCCCACACGTCCGGGCGATCATACAGCACCTGATGCAGCACGGCGTGAATGGTGGAGGTCTTGTTCTTCAGCCGGTGCTGCAACTCGTCGACCACGAGCTTCCGATACTGCTCTTCCTCGATCAGGCGTTTGGCGATCTCGCGCTGCTTGGCTGCGATGGCGCGATAATGGCTGATGCCCCAGATCACCAGGCCGCAGGCGACCAGATACAGGGCCAACAAGACGAGCTTCGCGCCATCGGACGGGCCGGCGCCGAATTCCAGCAGCATGCCGAGTGCGCCGCCTGCGATCGAGGTTGCAATTCCATAGCGCGGACCGCCGAATGCGGCGACGAAGACCACTGCAGGAAAATACGGCGTGAAAAAGATGTCCGGACGGATGTGCGCCAGCCCCCAGCGCACCAGCGTCGCCAGCGCCAGGCAGAGAACACCAAAACCGACACTCATCGCTGGCGCCGGCTGCAATTCGCCCCGCCAAGCGCTCCGGAACTCGTCGACGAATCGCCTCATTGCATTCATCAGCCTGAACGGCGCATCCAAATTAAGGCCAAGAGGGCGGAAGTTCGACACGATCGTGGATAGGTCTCCCGTTTGTCCTGTCATGCGGTACGGTTGAGAATAGTTCCAACGCGGAACGGGATCCGCGCTGGTCACGCCTGGATAAGGACAAGGGAGCAACACATGGGACGACTGAACGGCAAGGTCGCGGTGATCACCGGCGCCACCAGCGGCATCGGCTTGCGCACGGCTGAAATATTCGTGGCCGAGGGCGCGAAGGTCGTCGCTGCCGGCCGTCGCGCGGCCGAGGGCGAAGCCTTGGCGCGCAGGTTGGGCGCGAATTGCATTTTTCATCAGACCGACGTGGCGGTCGACGAGCAGGTGCGTGGCTTGATCGATGGCGCGGTCGAACGCTTCGGCCGGCTCGATTGCCTGTTCAACAATGCCGGCGGTCCCGCGCAGACCGGCGGCATCGAAGGGCTCGAGGCGGAGCGGTTTGATGCCGCGATCGCTGTTCTGCTGCGCAGCGTGATGCTTGGTATGAAGTATGCCGCGCCTCACATGAAGAAGCAGGGTTCGGGCAGCATCATCAACAATGGCAGCATCGCCGGCCGGCTCGCCGGCTTTTCGACCTCGCTGGTCTACAGCACAGCCAAGGCCGCGGTCATTCATCTCACCAAATGCGTGGCCATGGAGCTCGGCGAGTCCGGCATCCGCGTCAACTCGATCTCGCCGGGCCTGATCGCCACCGGCATCTTCGGCAAGGCGCTGGGGCTGTCCACCGATGTCGCGGAGAAGACACCCGAGACGATCCGCAACGCCTATGCGACGGCGCAGCCGATCCCGCGCGCCGGCTTGCCCGACGACATCGGCTATGCCGCGGTGTTTCTCGCCAGCGACGAATCGAGCTTCATCAACGGGCATGACCTCGTCATCGACGGCGCCATCACCGGCGGCCGCAATTGGAGCCAGCAGCAGCAAGGATATGAAGCGATGCGCAAGCTGTTGGGTCAGGCGGTGGAGTAAGGCGGAGGGCGTTCGCGGCGATGCCTCGTCACTGCGGAGCAATCCCGAAGCCTGACGCGCTTTCTGGATGGCTTCGCGAAGCCTGTCATCGCTCCGCGCTTTGCGCAAATCCGTTGGCTCGCCATGACGTGCTGCACGGGCCGAGATCATGAACTCCGTCATCGCGAGCGTTAGCGAAGCGACCGGGAAGCTGATCCGCGTGCTGCATGTTCTGTTCGAGCGTGCACTCACAGCGCCTTCAGCGTCACCTTCAGCCCGTCACGCGGCTTCGGGATCGGCCACACCTGCCAGCTCGGCCGATAGTCCGATGCGAACGACACCTCGACGTTGGCGAGGAAGTGCCGAGCGAAGCATTTCGCCTGCATGTTGGCGAAGTGCAGACCGAGGCACATATGGGCGCCGCCGCCGAACGGCACCCACGCGAAACGGTGGCGTCCGCGCTGGGCCTCGTCGGTGAAGCGCATCGGGTCGAAGCGATCAGGCTCGGGCCAGATCTCCGGCATATGGTGCGTGAACATCGGATTGACGCCGACGCCCGTGCCGGCCGGGATCGCATAGCCCTTGAAGGTGAAGTCCCTGAGCGCGCGGCGCGGCAGCGACGGCACCGGCGGCATCAGCCGCAGCGTTTCCTGGAACGCCATCCCGGTCAGCTTCATCTGCTCCAGATGGTTCGCATCCATCGGCTCGCCGTCGGCGAGGCCGAGGCTCGTGACCTCCGCGCGCAATGCCTGCTGCCAGTCCGGATTCGCGGCCAGCTGCGCGACGAAGGACGTGAACGACGAGGTCAGCGTGTCATGGGCCGCCATCATCAGGAAGCTCATATGATCCACGATGGCCTGCGTCGACAACAGCGCGCCGTCATCGTCGGTCGCGCGGCAGAGATGTGAGAACAGGTCCTCCCCGTCGCCCTTGGCGCGGCGCAGCGGGATCTGCTCGGAGAAATAGGCGACGACGCGCTTGCGCCCCTTGACGCCGCGCGCCATCTGCGTGCCGGGCAGCGGCCGCCTGATCGGGGTGACCGCGGCGGCGACCATGTCGATGAAGGCGCGGTTGATCGTCTCGACCTCCGGCCCAAGCTCGGTGCCGAGAAAGGCCGTCGCGGCAAGGTCGAGCGTCAGCTGCTTGATTGCGGGATAGAACAGCATCTCGCCCGGATGGGCCTTCCACTGCGCGACCCGCGCGGCGATGCCGCGGTCGAGCCCGGCGAGGTAGGATTTCATCGGTCCGGCCTTGAACGCGACCGACAGCGCCTTGCGATGCGCTCGATGCTCTTCGAAATCCATCAGCATCAGCCCGCGCGGAAACAACAGGCCGAGCACCGGCTCCCAGCCATGCGCCGATGAAAACAGCTTGGCCTGGTCGAACAGCACGAGCTCATTGGCCTCCGGCCCGAGCAGCACGACCGTGGTCTCCCCCAGCACGTGGCTGCGATAGACCGGCCCGTATTTGGCCGCGTTGCTTTCGACATGGCCCTTGGGGTCGGCCAGGATCTGCAGCGTCTTGCCGATGATCGGCCAGCCCTCGTCGCCGGGAATATGCGTCAGCGAATTGCGCTTCGGCGATTTCAGCACGAGCGCGGGAGAGGCCACACTTTGCATCGACATCGCGGAAGCTCCATCTCATCGGAAAGGTAGGAGGGGCGGTCGCACATCGGAGCGTTCATTGATATGCGGTTGCAGCCGTGATGCAATATGTTCCGCGGTTTCATTCGTTCTTCAGTTCCGCTGCATCGCACGCGTTCGCGATCTCGCGACGCATTTCGCGCGTCCGAGTCTTGCTGGAAGTCCTGCCCTCTTCAAGCAGAGGGCACGGGGAATGCCGGGCGCTGGCCGCACCCATGGCCCGCCTGCAGAAGAGAAAGCAGGCGGCAGTCACCACGGGCTCAGCCGGGACACCCGGCATTCCCCGCGCGATGGCTTTAACGGCTGCTTCGCGATCTCCCCGGTGCGCCGGGCTTGTTGGCCACCGTCACCTGCGCGGCGCGTGAGCGCCAGCTCAGGCTTAATACTAGCGTCGGAGTATCAGGACCACGCGACTTGACCGTGCGCATCGCTGCTGTTCGTCGGCGCGAGGAAACCCGCGCTGCAACATCGACACGCCCACCGCATCCCGCCTCCACGTTCGTGACGATCGCGAAGCGCCCCTCAAGCGAGGCGGGACGGGGATAGAGAAACACGATTTCTGAAAAAGCGAAAGTGGAATATTTTCGCGGGGAGGACTGGACAGGGGTGATGGCATTGAGCCGGCAGGCGAAATGAGTTTTTCGGCGCAAGTCGTTTTGGCCGACTAACTTAGCCGGCGACTCGATCATATTTGACATTGTCGAATTTTTTTACTATATTTTTGACATGGAGGATCGCTGTGAGTGATGGTCCATACAAAAGTCTGAATATGACGCCTGCCTGGAAGAAGTTTGCGGAATGGGCGCATAAGGCGGCATTTGAGCCGGATGATGTGGCTGGACGTGTCATTCCGGCTTTGGAGGAGACGTGGCGGGATGAACGCTGTGGCGAAGTCGTTCGCGCCATAGGTGCGATCCTGGGCGACGCCAAACAGATCGACATGTTCGGACAAGATAGGTCTGTCGAGCTGGAGGCCGCGCGGCGGGATCTTTCCGCCGGATACCCGATGCGGCGCCTGATCCTCGATTATGTCACGCAATCTCTTGCCAGTGGAAGGCTTGGTATCGATGCCGTTTGCGACGGTGTTGAAAATGCCTTGCGCGATCGCGCAGCTCGAGGCCCCCGGCAAGTGGAAGAACATTATCTGCGCAAGCAGAGCCCCGAATCGATGGCGACTCGAGTCAGAAATCGAATGGAGGACGCCATCGCAAGAGCTCCGATTACGGGTCTCGCTCGTCGTTTGTCAGGCTTGGACTCGGCCACTCAGTTCCAGTCTGTCAGGCAGCAGGGTCTCGAAGACGGCGTGAGGCTGCCATGAATGATTGTGAGCTGCAGGGAGCGCAGGTCGATGTGCACGAAGTCGGCGGACGCGCTCGAGCAAATTGGATTGGTTGCGAGATCGAAACCAACCTTGTCTTTAAGGCGCATAATCTCGCCGCCTACTTTTTCGCGAAATGGGAGCCGGTCGTATTCGACTTGATGCTGTTGGCGGCATCAGTTGAATTTTGTGATCGGATACAACGTCGCCCGGCACTGGGATGGGGTCGTGCGTTCGAACTGCGCCTGCCCGTGCATAATCCAGATGTCTGGAATCAAAGGACTGTATCTGACGCCTTGCACGAGGCGCTGGAACTTCTGACGGGCGATCGATGGAGAATCGGCTTCATTAAGCGCAGGAAACCTGCCGCTGAACCAGCACAAAAACTTTTCTATCTGGAAACCGGGGCTGACGCGGTCATTCCCTTCAGCGATGGACTAGACTCCCGCGCAGTAGGTGCACTGATGGCAGAGGAATATGGTGGCCGGCTGGTCCGTGTTCGCCTCGGATCGAAGACGAAAGACCAGCCCAAGGACGTGCTGGGTCGAAAGCAGCCTTTCATGGCGCTGCCGTATCAGGTGAAGTCCGGTTCTTTCCGCTTTGTTGAATCAAGCGCCCGGTCTCGCGGATTCAAATTCGCCGTGCTAAGCGGATCGGCTGCATATTTTGCCAAAGCCAGAAAGATCATCGTGCCGGAGAGTGGACAAGGCGCGCTGGGTCCCACGCTTGTGCCGGTCGGTCAGGGGTACGAGGATTATCGCAACCATCCTCGATTCATGAACCTCATGACAGCGTTTTTTAGAGTGCTGCTTGGCACAGACATCGCTTTCGTATTCCCGCGCCTTTGGTTTACCAAAGGCGAAACCCTTAGGGCGTACATGGAATTAAGCGCTGGCAAGGATACTTCGTGGTCGAAGACGAGATCGTGTTGGCAGGGTAGCCGTCATGTATCGGTCGATAATCACAGGCGTCAGTGTGGCATTTGCGCGGCTTGCATGCTGCGTCGGTTGAGTGTTCATGCGGCTGATCTCTCGGAGCCTGCAGATACCTATGTGTGGGAAAATCTCTCTGCCTCAACCTTTGATGCGGGAGTTGCGGAAGGTTTCAAGAAAACGACCAGTGCTCAAAGGCAATATGCAATCGCAGGCACGTTGCATCTCGATCATCTCGCGTATCTAAAGCAGTCACCCGCAGCCGACCGGTCGCTGAATCTTGCGGTCTTTCAGCTAGCGCGTGCGCTTGGCGAATCGGAAGCTGTCACTCGTCCAAAATTGGACCGACTGCTCTCCCAACATCAAAAAGAATGGAAGACTTATATGAATTCTTTGGGACCGCAGTCATTCGTTGCTCAGTGGGCCGACAATGACCACTCTACTTGACACTATGCCGCCGACGGAAGTCGGCGAACGCCTTCGCGAAGCGCGCGACCGCATGAAGCTCAAGCAAGCGGAAGCGGCAGAGTCCGTTGGACTGTCGCGTACCACTCTGGTTGCGATCGAGCAGGGGCAGCGGCGCGTGCGGATCGACGAGCTGCGCAAGCTCGCGAGGCTTTACCGGATGTCGATTAATGAACTGATGCGGCAGGAGGCGATCCACGCGGATCTGACTCCCAAATTCCGCAAATTATTCCAACAGGAGGATGACGCCGTTGAGCTTGCCGTTAGGCAGCTAGAGGCCCTGGCACGAGCTGAGGCAGAGCTGGAACAACTTCTCGGCGTGAAACCGCTGCGCAATTATCCGCCGGAACGCCCGATTCTTCCCGGAGACGTTCGAGCACAGGCGGAACAGGACGCCCTTGAATTGCGGCAGCGGCTCGGCCTTGGCTTAAGTCCAATCTCCGACATTGTAACGCTCCTGGAGCTCGAACTTGGCGTCCGCGTCTATATCCGTCGCATCGACGGCGGAATTTCCGGCGTGTTCGCGTACGATGAAGCGCTCGGCGCTTGCATTCTTCTCAACGGAAATCATCCGCGCGATCGCCGCGCACAGACGGCTGCTCATGAGCTCGGCCATCTGGTTTCTACGCGGAGGGAGCCGGAGGTCCTGGAAGAAGGTGTCACTGAAAACTCCCGCGAGGAGCGTTACGCCAACACGTTCGGCAGAGCGTTTATGACTCCGGCCCGTGCGGTTATGCAGAAATTCAAGGAGCTGACTGTCGGATCGGAAAAGCTGACCCGAAGGCACGTTATCGTCCTCGCTCATTATTTTGGCGTCTCACGCGAAGCGATCGTTAGGCGACTGGAAGAGCTCAAGTTGACGAAGCTTGGCACGTGGGATTGGTTTCAAGAAAACGGGGGCATCAGCGATCGACAGGCCATTCAGGTGCTGGGAGACCTTACGAGGCCCGACTTCCACAAGGGGGATGCGGATAGGCCCACCACGCTTAGGCTCGGTCTCCTCGCCGGCGAAGTGTGGCGCCGCGGGATACTCAGCGAAGGCCAACTCGCCCGCATGCTCCAATTGGACCGTGTCGAGCTGCGGCGCATGTTTGATGGCCTCGAACTAGAAGGGAGTGAAGCCGATGGGGCTCTCATGCCTGATTGACCCCACGGCACCTGTTGTACTCGATGCGAGTACCGTGATCAATTTGAATGCGACGGCTTGCGCACCGAGCATTCTAAAGGCAATTCCAAATCCCTTTATTATTACCGACGTTGTGCAGGGAGAACTCATCGAAGATCGCCGAAACGGTCGCAACGATGGACAATTGGTTGCTGAACTTATTGGCTCGGGCTTTATCTCAGTAGCGAAACTCGACGACCTCACTGAGTCCCATTTCGAAGATTTGGTGATTGGACGGGGTGAGGCGACACTTGACGACGGCGAGGCTGCGACGATCGCTTACAGCGTTGAAAAAGGTGCGATCGCCTTGATTGACGAGCGGAAGGCTGTGCGACTTTGCAACGAGCGTTATCCGCGTCTAACGGTTGGAACTTCCATTGATCTATTTACCCATAGCGCTGTACTTGCGGTGTTGGACCATGGTGGAACCGCAGATGCTGTCTTCAATGCTCTACGGTTGGCCCGAATGCGCGTTCCGGCTTCGGCGCTAAAGTGGGTGGTCGAGTTGATCGGGCCAGAACGTGCGGCAGTGTGCGAATGCCTTCCGCGCGCTGTTAGAACAATGCGCGGGAAATGATCGCACGTCCAACTAAGCGCGTAGGGCGGATTAGCTAATCCGCCCTACAGGCTGCAGGAAAATCAACCGCAGTCTTCGTGTGAGACCCCCACCCCCGACCCCTCCCCGCAAGGGGGAGGGGAGAACCGGCAGCGTGCCCGCCTTACGTCGCAGGCTCTGCCCCATCACCCCCTCCGCTTCGCCGCCTCCTGCAGGTCCGGCGCATTCACGGCCGGAATCGCGACCCGGCCTGGCCCGGTTTGCGCCAGCGCGGCGGCGGCCTTCTCGTTGTCCATGATCTTGGCCATCACGGCTTGGCCGGCGCGCTCGAAGATGTCGCGGTTCTCGATGACGAAGGTTTGCGAACGGCGTAGGCCGTCGATGTAGCCGTTGATCTCCGGCACCACGTAGCGCGCGACCATGTCCCAGCTGCGGCGGGTGTTTTCCGGGTTGGCCCAGTCGTGCACGAAGCCGACGATGGTGCCTACGCCGCCGGACACCTGCATCAGGTTCTTGATCGTCTTCACCAGATCGTCGGGCGTGCCGATCGTCGACGCCGCGCCCTCGACGAAGGCGGTCTTGTCGACGGCTTCGTCCGGCGAGGCGAACGGCTTGAGGCCAGGGCGCATCAGGGTGCCGACAGTGTACTCGTTGTGCCAGCGCATCAGCCCGGCGCCCGCCTCGCGGCGCGCCTGCTCGCGAGTCTCGGCGATGTGCCAGGACAGCAGCACGCGCCAGTTCGCCCGGCTCACGGTGGTGCCGTGCTTCTTCGCGGCGTCCTCGGCGAACTCCCATTGCTGCGGCAGCGCCATCAATCCTTGCGTCGACATCGAGCCCAGCGAGATGATGCCGATGCCGTATTTGCCGGCGAGCGTCATGCCGGACGGCGAGATCTGCGAAGCCACGACGAACGGCATCTCCTCCTGTAGCGGCAGGATCTGCAGCGCGGCGTCGTTCATCGTGAACCAGTCGCTCTTGGCGGTCACGCGCTCGCCGTTGAACAGGCGGCGGATGATGGCGATGGCCTCGTCCTGGCGGTCGCGCTGCGTCATCGGGTCGATGCCGAGCGTGTGGGCATCCGAGGCCAGCGCGCCGGGGCCGGAGCCGAAAATGGCACGGCCGCCGGTCATGTGATCGAGCTGCACCATGCGCTGGGCGACATTGAACGGATGGTGATAGGGCAGCGAGATGACGCCGGTGCCGAGCCTGATGCGCTTGGTGCGTTCGCCGGCTGCGGCCAGGAACATCTCCGGCGAGGCGATCGTCTCCCATCCGCTCGAATGATGCTCGCCGCACCAGAACTCGTCATAGCCGAGCTCGTCGAGCTGCGCGACGAGGTCGAGATCGCGGCGGAATTGCAGCATCGGATGCTCGCCGATCGGATGATGCGGAGCCAGGAAAGCTCCGAATTTGAGGCGCGCCATGTGTTTTCTCCCGCGTGGAATTCATTGTTGTCTCTCGGAGAGGCTATGGGGTGGACCGTGATTAGGCAATTGCTGGCGGCGCAAGGCGGATTGACGTCTTGCGCGGAACGGGGCGTGTCCACTGTGGCGGGCTGCATTCCTGACCTTGGCGTGACCAAGGACGGCCGCAGGCGGAAACACTGGTGCGATTGCACCCAGCCGGGTCGTCCTTCGTGGATGGGCCCGCGGTTGCAGCGGCGCAACCATACGCGGCCCTAAACGGCGGGCGCCGATTGACCCGCTGCCCGCGCGACCTATAACGGGGGGCCGTCCATGAACCGGAATATCCGCACTTTTCGCCTGAGGCTGTGATGTATCTGAGGCCGTCCGACGCCAACGCGACGCTGCAACTGCCGAGCAAGCGCAAGCGCGATCTGCTCGATCACTATGAAAGCAATGTCGAGGAGCTCGACCGCTGGCGCGAATTCAACGCCGCCTATCACGCCGACGACCTCAAATTCATGCAGTTCCTGATCCCGCCAGGAAAGCGGGTGCTGGAGCTCGGCTGCGGCCGCGGCGATCTGCTCGCCGGGCTCAAGCCCGCTTACGGCGTCGGCATCGATTTCGGCGCGCAGACCATCGCCACCGCGAACGCGCGGCATCCTGAGCTCAATTTCGTGCTCGGCGACGTCGAGGATCCCGCAACGCTGGATGCGATCGAAGGGCCGTTCGATTACATCGTCATTGCCGATACCATCGGCATGTTCGAGGATATCGACGGCACGATGCGGCTGATCCAGAAGCTCTGCGCGCCGTCGACGCGGATCATCATCTCTTACTACTCCCATTTGTGGGAGCCGATCCTGAAGGCCGCCGAAGCCGTGAACCTGCGGCGCAAGCAGCCCAAGATCAACTACATCGCGACCGCCGATTTCCTCAATTTGATGGACCTCGCGGATTTCGAGGTCATCCGCCACGAACAGCGGCAGCTGTTGCCGCAGCGCTGGTTCGGGCTTGGGACGTTCATCAACAGCTACATCGCTCCACTGCCGGGCATCCGCGCGCTGTGCCTGCGGACATATCTGGTGGCGCGCCCGGTGCGGCATTTCCCGGATCGCAAGCTCTCCGCCAGCATCGTCATTCCCTGCCGCAACGAGCGCGGCAATATCGAGGACGCGATCAAGCGCATGCCGCGCTTCGGATCGCACCAGGAGATCCTGTTCGTCGAAGGCAATTCCAGCGACGGCACCTTCGCCGAATGCGAGCGCGTCCGCGACGCCTACAAGGATCAGTGGGACATCAAGGTCTTCAAACAGGACGGCAAGGGCAAGGGCGACGCGGTGCGCAAGGGGTTCGCCGCGGCGAGCGGCGACGTGCTGATGATCCTGGACGCCGATCTCACCATGCCGCCGGAGACCTTGCCGAAATATCACACGGTCATCGAGAGCGGAAAGGCCGAGTTCGTCAACGGCACGCGGCTGGTCTATCCGATGGAAGACGAAGCGATGCGGCCGCTCAACTTCATCGCCAATCGCTGCTTCGCCTATCTGTTCAGCTTCCTGGTGAACACCCGCCTCACCGATACGCTGTGCGGCACCAAGGTGCTGCTGCGCAAGGACTATGAAGTGCTGGCGAGAGAACGCGGCTATTTCGGCGACTTCGATCCGTTCGGCGATTTCGACCTGATCTTCGGCGCCGCAAAACAGAACCTGAAGATCATCGAGACCCCGATCCACTACAAGGCGCGCACGTTCGGCGAGACGCAGATCTCGCGCTTCCGTGACGGCTGGCTGCTCTTGAAAATGGTGTGGTTCGCCTATCGCAAGCTGAAAGCGATCTGAGGGCCGAGAAACATCTTACGTGTCTATTGCTCTGACGCGGCATTTGATGCTCACAATCGCAGCACGCCGCGTCACGAAGCTGTCAGCAGGTAAAAGTCGTGGTCCGCTGGGCTCGCGATCGCGCCGGCAAACATCGCGTTGAACCCGCTTTGTATGGCGTGTGCCGCTGTTCGTGACATTTAGATCGCAGCAAGCGAGAAATTCGCAACAGAATTGCCGGAGACGGTGAATCCTGCTTCTTTTTATTTTGCATTGCAGCAACTATTTAGGTGATGTCGTGTTGATTCCGTCGCTGCCAACAAGGAGTTGCGGGTGTCCCTCGCTGAAAATGTAGAATATTTGCGACGGCTCCGAGAGCTGCACGGCATCACAGGATTTGGGGACTTCCAGCGCCAGCCTCGGCCGGCGCCATCCACTCCGCTGATCGAGATCGACCGCTTCGGCTCCAATCCGGGCCGCTTGAAGATGTTCGCCTATGTGCCGGCGCAGCGCCAGCCGCTGCTGCCGCTCGTCGTCGTGCTGCATGGCTGCGGCCAGACCGCGGCCGAGTATGACCTTGGTGCAGGCTGGTCGACGCTCGCCAAGCATTACGGCTTTGCGCTGCTGTTGCCGGAGCAGCAACGCGCCAACAACGGCCAACGCTGTTTCAGCTGGTTCGATCCGGAAGATATCACGCGCGACCAGGGCGAAGTCTGCTCGATCAGGCAGATGATCGCGCGCATGGTCGCCGATCTCGCGATCGATCCCCGGCGCGTCTTCATCACCGGCCTGTCGGCGGGCGGCGCCATGACCATGGCGATGCTGGCGAACTATCCGGAGCTGTTCGCCGGCGGCGCCGTCATCGCCGGTCTGCCGTTCGGCACGGCGCGCAACATGCGCGATGCCATCATGCAGATGCGCATGCCGCAGACGAGGTCCGCCGGCGAGCTCGGCAAGCTGGTGCGCGGCAACTCACGCCACCGCGGTCCCTGGCCCAAATTGTCGGTGTGGCACGGCACGGCGGACCGCACCGTGCATCCGCAGAATGCCGACGAGATCGTCAAGCAGTGGCTCGACCTGCATCGTCTGCCGCTGCCGCCGATGGCGACCGCCGAGGTCGACGGCTATCCGCGCCAGCAGTGGTGGAACGCCGATGGCGAGCCGGTCGTAGAGGCCTTCGCCATCACCGACATGGCGCATGGGACGCCGCTGGGGCTCGCCGCCAACGACAAGCGCTACGGCAAGCAGGGACCGTTCCTGCTCGAGGCAGGAATCTCGTCTTCCTACCACATCGCGAAATTCTTCGGGGTCACCGACTGGATCCGTCCGCCGAAGGTGGCGCCGGAATCGCCGAGCGCCAAGCTCATTCCGCAGGTCTCGCCGATTACGGCCGCGCTTCCGAGCCTGACCAAGATGCTGTGGCCGAAGACGGCGGATCAGCAGCTTGCGGATGCCAAGCTGCTTGATGGCAAACCCCTTAACGGGAAGGCGCCTGCCGAGAAGACGCTTGATGCGAAGCCGCTGAATGGGAAGCCCGCCGAGCCAGCGCCGGCGGAGCTGCGGCCTGCCGCAACAAAGCCGGCAGAAACGGCTGCCAGGAGCGCGCCGAAGCATCCGGAGCGAAAGCCGCGGCGACCGCAGATCGATGTCGCCGCCGTAATCGAGCGCGCGTTGCACGCGGCCGGCCTGAAGAAATAGCTCCTGCGCGTTCGATGCTGCCCTGACTAGAGCTCGCCGGTCAGGAACGGATTGGTCATCCGCTCTTGCCCGAAGCTCGAGCCGGCGCCATGGCCGCAGATGAAGCCGACATCGTCGCCGAGCGGCAGCAGCTTCTCCGTGATCGACCGGATCAGCGTGGCATGGCTGCCGCCGGGCAGATCGGTGCGGCCGACCGAGCCGTTGAACAGCACGTCGCCGACGAGCGCGAAGCGCATCCCCTTGTTGAAATAGACCACGCTGCCCGGCGAATGGCCGGGGCAATGGAAGATGTCGAAGGCGAGCTCGCCGATCTCGACCCGGTCGCCCTCGTCGAGCCAGCGATCCGGGGTGAAATCGCGCACCCCCGTGATGCCGAAGCGGGCGCCGCTCGACACCACGTTGTCGAGCAGGAACTTGTCGGCGATATGCGGGCCCTCGATCGGCACATTCAGCGCTTCGCGCAGCTCGGCAGCGCCGCCGACATGATCGATATGGCCGTGAGTGAGCCAGATCTTCTCGACCGTGACCCCGGTCTTGGCGATGGCGTCGCGGATCACAGGCACGTCGCCGCCGGGATCGATCACGACCGCCTTCTTGGTCGTCTCGCACCAGAGGAGAGTGCAGTTCTGCTCGAACGGCGTGACGGGAACGATGATCGCGCCGGCCTTGGCTTTGTTCTCGGTTGCTTGCCTGGTGTTCTGGGTCATGCCCCCAAGCATGCTCATTTTTGGCATCGCGCCAAGCGAAAAGACGCACGATTTCGCCCTGTTGAATGGACCTGTCGAACGTAGCCGAGACGAAGGCCGACAGGGTGCGTTCTGAACCTGCTCTGAACTTGGCGGCTGTTCCGGCGTTGGGGCGCAACGCATGCGAACAGGACTCGGCGTTGGCCGGCTTCTTGTCCGACCACACATACCAGTCGCGATAGGGCGAATCCTTCGAGCGCCGCGCATCCTGAAACCAGGGATGCTGATCGGAAGTGTGGTTGACGACGAGATCGAAGATGACGCGGATGCCGCGCTGCTTGCAGCCATGGGTGAACTCGACGAAATCGCCGAGCGTGCCGTAGCGCGGGTCGACGCCGTAATAGTCGGCGATGTCGTAGCCGCCGTCGCGCTGCGGCGACGGCTGAAACGGCATCAGCCAAATCGCGGTGACGCCGAGCCCGTGCAGATAGTCGAGGCGGAGGGTCAGGCCGATGAAGTCGCCGATGCCGTCGCCATTGGCGTCCATGTAGGTGCCGACGGCCAAGCAGTAGAACATGGCGTTCTTGTACCAGAGATCATCGATCATGGACGGCCGCCCCTGTGGCGCCGCCGTCACGGCGGCCGCTTGTTAAGCCAAAGGTGTCCGCTGAGTTCCCGGTTCCGTGATGATGAGAGTGCCCTTGGGTCGGCCGCGGAATCGGCTATTCTGGCCACATGGAATCGTCGGCCGCCAAGATCACTCTCGTTCCGCTTGACGGGCGCCAGTCCGAAACGGCGCTGGCGGTCGCGCGCGGGACCTCGCGGCTGTTGCGCTCGCTCGGTTTTGCCGCCGTCAGCGAATTGCCGCTGCCGTCAGGCCGCCGCGCCGATCTCGTGGCGCTCAACGAGCGCGGCGAGATCTGGATCGTCGAGATCAAATCCTCGGTCGAGGACCTGCGCGCGGACAACAAATGGGAGGACTACCGGCTGCATTGCGACCGGCTGTTCTTCGCCTTCACGCAGGATCTGCCGTGCGAGATCTTCCCGAAGGAGACGGGGCTCATCGTCGCTGATGCTTATGGTGCGCATCTGCACTGCGAGGCGCCCTTGCACAAGCTACCGGCGCCGACACGCAAGCTGATGACGGTGCGGTTTGCGCTTGTCGCTGCGCAGCGGATGAGCCGGCTGATCGATCCGCAAGGACATCAGGAATTCTGAAATTCCGGCGGCTGCCGGTCGGCCTCGAGCCGAGGCCGCCTACTTCGGTGCCCGCTTGGCGAGGATGCGCTGCAGCGTGCGGCGGTGCATGTTGAGCCGGCGTGCCGTTTCCGAGACATTGCGGTTGCACATCTCGTAGATGCGCTGAATGTGCTCCCAGCGGACCCGGTCGGCCGACATCGGGTTCTGCGGCAGTTCCGATTTTTCCGTGGTGGTCGAGAGCAGCGCCGCCACGACATCATCGGCATCGGCAGGTTTGGCGAGATAATCGACCGCGCCCATTTTCACCGCGGTGACGGCGGTGGCAATATTGCCGTAGCCGGTCAAGACGATTGCGCGGGCTTCGGGGCGCTTGCGCTTCAGCGCAGAGACGACGTCGAGCCCGTTGCCGTCGCCGAGCCTGAGATCGACGACCGCAAAGGCGGGAGCTGATTTGCCGATCTGCGAGATACCATCGGCCACGCTTTCGCAGGAAGTGACGATGAAGCCGCGGGTCTCCATGGCCCGCGCGAGCCGTTCCAGGAACGGCTTGTCGTCTTCCACAATCAGCAGCGAACGGTCGGGCTGACTGGCAAGTTCGGCGATGGCACCCACGGTCATCCTCGGAAAGGCTTGGGTTTACGGGAAAGCTCGCGGAACATATGGCGTCGCGCCCATGATCTGCCAAGGCGGTCGGCGTGCGGCGTGACGCCGCGCATTTTTCATCATTGGTATCAGTGGCTTCCTGTCAGGCAGGACCTGCCGGGGGCTAGGGGCTCGCGTCGATCATGATGCCTTGATTTCACCTTCCTCGACGGCCTCGAACCGCTCCCGTGGCCAGACGATCTGCACCACCGCGCCATGGTCGGGAAATGAGCGATTGGTAAACGAGACCTTGGCGCCGGTGCGATCAAGCAACGTCCGCGCAATGAACACCCCGAGCCCGAGACCGCCGCCCTGGGATTCGTCGTTGCCGCGGCGCCGTGAGAGATAGGGTTCGCCGATCCGCTTCAGGATCTCAGGCGCGAAACCTGGACCGTCGTCGGAGATCACGATCTCGACCGTATCCTTGTTCCACCAGGCGTTGACCTCGACCGTATCGCGAGCGAAGTCCACCGCGTTCTCGAGGATATTGCCGACGCCATAGAGGATCGCGGGATTGCGCGTGCCGACCGGCTCCGGACTTGCGGCGACTGCAATGCGCACCTTGATGTCGACGTCGAAATCCCGATGCGGGGCCACCGTCTCCTCGATCAGGGTGGAGAGCTTCATGCGATCGAACATCGATCCGGTCGATGAGAGCTGGGTGATCTTGCTGAGAATGTCGCGACAGCGCTGCGCCTGCTCGCGCAACGTCTTGATATCGTCTGCGACCTGATCGTTGCTTTGCAGCGCCCGCTCGAGCTCGCGTGAGATCAGGACGATGGTCGCGAGCGGGGTGCCGAGCTCGTGCGCCGCGGCTGCCGCCAGTCCATCGAGCTGGGTCAGATGCTGCTCGCGTGCGAGAACGAGCTCGGTGGCCGCGAGCGCGTCCGACAGCTTGCGCGCTTCCTCGGTGACCTGGAACGAATACAGGCTGGTCACGCCGATCGCGAGCGCGATCGAAAGCCAAACACCGAAAATATAGATCGGTGGGAAATCCAGCGGCTCCTCAACCACCCAGGGCAGCGGCATGTGATAGAACAACAGCACACTGGCGCAGGCGACTGCGAGCAATCCAAGGGCCACGGTGAGCCGGACCGGCAGAGCCGTCGCCGAGATCAGGACGGGCACCAGGAACATGAAAGAGAACGGGTTGTCCAACCCGCCGGTCAGATAGAGCAATACTGCCAGTTCGACGATGTTCAGCGCGAGCAGGGCACCGGCATAGCGCGGTTCCAAGAGCTGCATCGGATTGAAGGCGATCTGCAGCGCGAGATTGAGGAGCGCCGATACGCTGATCACGGCAAGGCAGGGCACCACCGGAAGATCGAATTCCAATCCCTGCAACACGACGAAGATCGCGGTCAGCTGCCCGAGTGCAGCCAGCCAGCGCAGCCGCAGAATGGTGTCGAGCCGGACCCGTCGCCGCGGATGGCGAAGCTGGGTATCCGGCGTGTCCGTGATCAGCGTGTCGGTCATGACCCGAAACTTAGTGCCGCCCGATGGCGGCGACAAATCGGCCTGTTCACGTCCTTGGCCTGTTGCGCTTCGGAGCGCAATGGCCCAATGAACGGGGCCCATGACACATGATGACGCAGCCTTGTCCAGCGCTGCCGCCCAGGATCCGCATATTTCGGCGGCTATCGCGGTCACGCATCTGACGAAAGTCTATAAGGCGACCCGCGCGGTCGACGATATCTCGTTTCGGATCGGCCGCGGCAGCATCACCGGCCTGCTCGGCGGCAACGGCGCCGGCAAGACCACCACGATCGCCATGATCATGGGGCTGGTGCTGCCGACCTCGGGCCTGGTCGAGGTGCTTGGACATCGGATGCCGGATGAAAGTGCCGCGGTGCTGGGGCGGATGAATTTCGAAAGCCCCTATGTCGACATGCCGATGCGACTGACGGTGCGGCAGAACCTCACGATCTTTGGCCGCCTTTACGCGGTCGAAAACCTGAAAGACCGGATCGCGCAGCTCGCTGCCGATCTCGATCTTGCCGATTTTCTCGATCGGGCCTCGGGCAAGCTGTCGGCAGGGCAAAAGACGCGGGTGGCCCTGGCCAAGGCCTTGATCAACGATCCCGAGCTTCTGCTCCTGGACGAGCCGACCGCTTCGCTCGATCCTGATACGGCTGACTGGGTGCGCGGCCATCTCGAACGTTATCGCAAGCGGTGCGGTGCGACGATCCTGCTCGCCTCCCACAACATGCTGGAGGTCGAGCGGCTCTGCGACCGGGTCATCATCATGAAGCGCGGCCGCATCGAGGATGACGACAGCCCGGCGCAGATCATGGCGCGCTATAACCGGAGCACGCTGGAAGAGGTATTCCTCGACGTAGCCCGCGGCCGCCATCGCGAGGTCGCGCAATGAACGATCCCTCGTTCGCCATTGCCCCGCACCGGATCGGCGCGATGATCCTGCGCTATTGGTATCTGTTGATCTCCTCCTGGCCGAGGCTCCTGGAGCTGATCTACTGGCCGACGCTACAGATCATCACCTGGGGGTTCCTGCAGACCTATATAGCGACCAACGCCGGCTTCTTTGCACGCGCGGGCGGCACCCTGATCGGCGCCGTCATCCTCTGGGACATTCTGTTCCGCGGCCAGCTCGGCTTCTCCATCTCGTTCCTGGAGGAGATGTGGGCGCGAAACCTCGGCAACCTGATGATGAGCCCGCTCAAGCCGGTCGAGTTCCTGATCGCATTGATGGCGATGAGCCTGGTGCGGCTGGCGATCGGCGTGATCCCGATGACCCTGCTTGCCATCGTCTTCTTCCAATTCAATTTCTACAGCCTGGGCCTGCCGCTGATCGCCTTCTTCTGCAATCTGATCTTCACGTCCTGGGCGGTCGGCATCTTCGTGTCGGGTCTCGTGCTGCGCAACGGTCTGGGCGCCGAGGGCATCGTGTGGACGTTGATGTTCGCGCTGATGCCGCTTGCCTGCGTCTACTATCCGGTCAGCGTATTGCCCGGGTGGCTGCAATGGGTGTCCTGGGCGCTGCCGCCGACCTATGTTTTCGAGGGCATGCGTGCGCTTCTGATCGAGCACGTGTTTCGTGCTGATCTGATGCTGGCTTCGCTTGCGCTCAATGCCGCCCTTCTATTGGCGTCGTTTGCGGCATTCATTGCCCTGTTGCGGAGCGCGCGACGGGCCGGGTCGCTGCTCGCCAGTGGTGAATAATTCATGTTTTCCCGTGAATTCCCGGGGGATTTTGCCGCTAGAACGCGTTAGCTGGCGCGGCAGCGCATTGACGCTTAATTACGCATTCGGCACTATGCTGCATTGCCGAGAGGGTTGAAGAGAATGCCGATAGGTGAGTTTGGCGGCGCGCCGCCGCTGGCGTCGGAAGGCAGTCCGGTCCTGACCACGCCGATGTACTGGATGTACGAGATGGCGCATGCCTCGCTCAATCCTGCGCGGGCCGTCACGGACGCCACCAAGATCCTGTTTCAAAATCCGCTGAATCCTTGGACGCATACGGAGGCCGGCAAATCGATCGCGGCGGCCTGCGAATTGTTCGAGCGCACCACGCGCCGTTATGGGAAACCGGAATGGGGGCTCGACGAGACCGAGGTCAACGGCGTCAAAACCCCGGTCGAGGTCCGCAACGTCTGGGAAAAGCCGTTCTGTCGGTTGCTCCACTTCGATCGCAAGCTGACGCGGCCGTTGCGCAGCCCGCAACCGCGGCTCCTGATCGTCGCGCCGATGTCCGGCCATTACGCGACACTGTTGCGCGGTACGGTCGAGGCGTTCCTGCCGACGCATGAGGTCTACATCACCGACTGGGCCGACGCGCGCATGGTGCCGCTGGCGGAGGGCCGCTTCGATCTCGACGATTACATCGATTACGTGATCGAGATGCTTCATGCGCTCGGCACCAACATGCACGTGATGGCAGTCTGCCAGCCCGCCGTGCCGGTGCTGGCGGCGATCTCGATCATGGAGGCCGAGCGCGATCCGTTCGTGCCGCTGTCGATGACGTTGATGGGTGGCCCGATCGATACGCGCCGCAATCCGACCGCGGTCAATCAGCTTGCGGTCGAGCGGGGCATCGATTGGTTCCGCAACCACGTCATTACCAAAGTGCCGTTCCCGCATCCCGGCGTCATGCGCGACGTCTATCCGGGCTTTCTGCAGCTCAACGGGTTCATCAGCATGAACCTCGACCGCCATGTCGATGCTCACAAGGCGCTGTTCGCCAATCTGGTGAAGGGCGACGGCGATCAGGTCGACAAACATCGCGTCTTTTATGACGAATATCTCGCAGTGATGGACTTGGCTGCGGAATACTATTTGCAGACCGTCGAGACGGTGTTCATCAGGCACGCCTTGCCGAAGGGGGAAATGACCCATCGCGGCAATCCGGTCGATCCATCCAAGATCATGCGTGTGGCATTGATGACGGTGGAAGGGGAGAAAGACGACATTTCCGGTCTCGGACAGACCGAAGCGACACACCGGCTCTGCACGTCGATCCCGGCGCATCGCCGCGTTCATTACGTGCAGCCCGGCGTTGGACATTACGGCGTGTTCAATGGCTCGCGATTCAAGTCGGAAATCGTGCCGCGCATCTCTGATTTCATGATGTCGGCCGCGGATCCGAAGTCATTGCTCGCTCTCGCCGCGGGATAGCCGCTTTGACCGCTGTTGCCCGGCTCGAATCCGGGTACGGGTAAGGCGTTGATTTGCCCGGTGAAACCGAGTTCCATGAATGAGTCAAGGGGTGAATATGGCGTCACCCCTTGAGCGACGCTTTTGACTCGAGATTCACTCAAAAACGTTGTTTTCAGGCCCAAGGTCTGGGGTTCGGAAGGCGCCGAACCCCTGTATGTTGGGCAAATGATTTGTTTTTGCGCCGAGCGCTTTCCCTGGCGGCGGATATGGCAGAATCCGGGCGAACTCTTACTCCCCGGACTGACATATATGGCCACTCGCGCGCTCCTTTATCGGCGGCCCGCCGAACCTTCGCGTCTTCTCGTCAAGCATGGCTCGCAAATCTATTCGATCAGATTGCGCCGCCATCGACGGGCGCGCCGTTACACGTTGCGAATTCACCCCTCGGATCGCGAAGCGATCCTGACAATGCCTCCGCGTGGCACCATCGCGGAAGCCAAAGACTTCGCGCAGCGTCACGGCGCCTGGATCGCCGCACGTCTCGGCCGCTTGCCGAAGGCGGCACCGTTCTTGCCTGGAACGATCGTCCCGCTGCGTGGCGCACCCCACCGCATCGTGCATCGCGCGGGCGAGCGCGGCACGGTGTGGACCGAGACGCGCGACAGTGGTGAGAAGATCCTCTGCGTGGCCGGCGGCATCGAGCATGTCGAGCGGCGGGTGCACGACTTCCTGAAGCGGGAGGCGCGGCGCGATCTGCAGAAGGCCGCCGAGGCCTATGCCGATCAGCTTGGCGTCAAGGTCAAGCGGTTGTCGATCCGGGACCAGTCCAGCCGCTGGGGGTCCTGTACCTCGGCGGGCTCGCTGTCGTTCTCCTGGCGTCTGATTCTCGCTCCGCCCTTCGTGCTCGATTATCTCGCGGCTCACGAAGTCGCCCATCTCATCGAGATGAATCACTCGCCGCGGTTCTGGAAAGTCTGCGGGCGGATCTGCGGTTCGGTGGAACGCGCCAAGAAGTGGCTCGACACCTGCGGCAATGATCTCCATCGCTACGGCATCGACGATTGAAGCTTTGACGATCAAGGCATGACAAGGTCCGGCTGGTCCGGACCTTTTCTTTTGGCGCGACCTCATCCTCGCCAATCCCGCCCCGGGTAGCATTCCCTTAAGCATGATAGCGCGCACAAGGAGCCTCGGTCTTAACGCCGTTGTAAGGGGGAGTTTGCCACAACTAGGGCTTCTAACCCCAGGTGATGAGACGTCGACTCCAACCGAGCGCGGCTGCGTTTCCACCGAACGTGATGCGCCCCACGAGTAGCCCATGGCCGAACCTGCCGACGTGTTGTTGGCCGCGCTCGAACGCTCCAGCGAAGCTGTGGTCATCCTCGACGAGGACTTGCGCGTTCGGCATGCCAATGCAGCGGCCGAACGGCTGTTCCAACTCGACCGCGCCGCACTGATCGGCGCCGATGTCAGCCGTCTGGGCATCCGGCCCGACCATCCCATCTTCAAGACGTCGCTCGAGGCCGGACAGCCGCTGCCCGGTGACGTTCGCGAGATCATGCCACCGCCGGTCGAGATCATCCTCAGACCAGGCGAAGGTAAGCGCATCTGCGTAAGCCTGACTGCATCGCCGTTGGATGTTGGCGGGACGACCCGGCTTGCGCTGTTTGCGCGAGACGTCTCGGCCGAAGTCGAGCGGCGCGACCGGCTGGCGCTGTTGCATTCCGTGGCCGATCAGACCAACCGGGCAATGGTGGTGACCGATCACCATCTCGAGATCATCTATACCAATGCCGCGTTTTCCGACCTGTTCGGCTATCAGCGCGGCGAGGCGATCGGGCGTCGTGTCGACGAGCTCATGGTCGGTCCATGCACGGATCGACAGGCCATCGACAGGCTGCAGCTCTGGTTCGGCGAAGACCGCGGCGGCGAGGAGGAAGTCCTCGTCTATGACAAGAGCGGCCGAGAAATCTGGGTGACCGCCTATGTCAAGGCGCATCGCAATGCCCGCGGCCGCGTGAAATACCTGGTCGGCATGCTCAGCGACATCAGCGAGAGCAAGCAGCTGAGGTCGCTGCAACAACTGATCACGACGGCGCTCGCCGACAATCTTCCGATCACGGAGATCTGCGACCGGCTCTGTCGGCGGGTGGAGGAGCTCGCGCCCGACGTCGTCTGCTCCATCCTGCACGTCGACGCGGACCGCGTGGTTCACCCGCTCGGCGGGCCCAGCCTGCCGCCGGATTATTCGGCCGCACTGGACGGCATCCCGATCGGGCCGGAGGTTGGCTCGTGCGGCACAGCCGCCTATCTCGACGAGCCGGTCCTGGCGCAGGATATCGACACCGATCCGCGCTGGCAGCCTTATAAGAAGAAGCCGCTGGCCGCGGGGCTGCGCGCCTGCTGGTCGACCCCGATCAAGGGGAAGGACGGCCGGGTGATCGGAACGTTCGCCTTCTACTTCCGGGAATGCCGCGGCCCGAGCCACTGGCACGAGCGGATCGTGGACGCCTGCGTCGATCTCGGCGCGCTGGCGATCGAACGGCAGGAGGCGATGTCTGCGGTCGCGCGCCTCGCTTATTATGACATGCTGACCGGCCTGCCGAACCGGGCCCATATCCGCTCGCTGATCGCGACGGCGCTCGAGGCCTGCCCGGAGGGCGGGCATGTGGCGGTCGCCTATCTCGACGCCGACAATTTCAAGGACGTGAACGACACGCTCGGCCATGCCGCGGGCGACGAGTTCCTGGTCGTCTTTGCCAAGCGCTTGCGCGGGCAGCTCCGGCCGGGCGACATGCTGGGCCGGCTCGGCGGCGACGAGTTCTTGGTGCTCCTGCCGAACCGGGATTCGATCGAGGCCTCGCTGATGGCCGCCCGCATCACCGCGGCGCTGGCGGTGCCGCTTACGATCGGCACTCGGCAGGTGCCGATGTCGGCCAGCATGGGGCTCAGCCTCTATCCCGACAATGCCTCGGACATCGACACGCTGATCAAGCAGGCCGATGCCGCCATGTACAAGGCCAAGAGTGCGGGGCGCGCGACCTATCGCTTCTTCAGCGCCGATCTCGACAAGATCGCCGAGCAGCGCCTGATGCACAGCACCGCGCTGCGGGATGCTGTCGCCAACGAGGCCCTGAGCCTGCATTACCAGCCGCAGATCCGGTCGCAGGACGGCGGCATTCACGGGGTGGAAGCCCTCGCGCGCTGGCACGATGCGGTTCTCGGCGACGTGTCGCCATCGAAATTCATTCCGCTTGCCGAGGAATGCGGGCTGATCGAGCAGATCGGGCTGTGGTCGATGCGCGAGGCCTGTCGGCAGATGGCCATCTGGCAGCGGGCCGGGCTCGATATTCCGAGCATCTCGGTCAACCTGTCGCCGATCAATTTCCAGAACGTCAATTTGGCTGCGCGCGTCGCGCAGATCCTTGGCGAATTCGGCCTGCCGCCGAACCGCCTGATGCTCGAGATCACCGAGGGTGTGTTCCTGAACGAGCGCGCCACGGTGGTGGCGACCATGAGCGAGCTGCGCAATCTCGGCGTCGGGCTGTCGCTGGACGATTTCGGCACCGGCTATTCCAGCCTCAGCCGGCTGGCGCAACTGCCGATCAGCGAGTTGAAAATCGATCGCAGCTTCATGCGCGATGTCGAGGAAAATCCCGCCACCCGCGCCATCGTGACCGCGGTGGTCCGGGTCGGGCAGAGCATGAATCTCGCTGTCGTCGCCGAAGGCGTCGAGACCGAGGGGCAGCGCCACCTGCTGTACGAGCTCGGATGCGAGGCGCTGCAGGGTTTCCTGTATGCGCGGCCCTTGCCGGCTGCAGGCTTCGGACGGTGGCTGCTGGAGCACAGTGCGGATCGTGCGAGCCATATGCTCAAGCAGATCGGCCGTACGCTCGCCGGAGCTTCGCCCAAACCCTCCGCCGAAACGAAGCTCCCGAAGGACGCCGCTCAGCCCGCCGCCTGACCGCGCCGCTTCGCCGCGCCGCCGTCAACGCTGTCCGCCGAACAGACGGTCCACCAGCCAGCCGTCGAGCCCTGCTGCGGCCTCCGGACGCGCCGCCGTGCGCGTCGGCGTGGCCGAGCGGCCGCCGCCGTAATTGGCTGCAGGCGCTGGTGCCGCCGGAGCGGTGGGCGCCGTGATCTGCGAGGTGATCTGCGCCAAGGTCGGCACCAGGCCCGAACCTTGCGAGTTCGGCAGCGCCGCCACCGGCACACCCTGATGCGCTGACCGCATGAAACGGCTCCAGACCTCCACCGGCAGGCCGCCGCCGGTCGCCTTCTTGGTCGGCGAATTGTCGTCGTTGCCGAGCCAGACCCCGGTGACGAGGCGGGCCGTGTAGCCGATGAACCAGGCGTCGCGGAAATCCTGGCTGGTGCCGGTCTTGCCGGCCGCGACCCAGCCGGGAATCTCGGCCTTGCGCGCGGTGCCGGAGATCAAGGTCTCCTGCATCATCTGGTTCATCATCGCGACATTGCGCGGCTCGATCACCTGGGTCGGCGGATCCGCCTGGCGCAGATAGAGCAGCTTGCCCTCGCGCGTCCTGATCCGGGTCACGACATGCGGCGATACGCTGAGGCCGCCATTGGAAAAGGGCGCGTAGGCACCGACCAGCTCGAGCACCGACACTTCGGATGTGCCGAGCGCGATCGACGGGTTCGGATCGAGCTTGGAGGCGATGCCGAGCCGATGCGCGGTACGCACCACGTTCTTGGGCCCGACCTCGAGGCCGACTCGCACCGCGACCGTATTCAGCGACATCGCCAGCGCCTGTGTCAGCGTCACCGGTCCGAAATATTCGCGGGTGTAGTTCTCCGGCTTCCAGCCCTTCAGCTCCAGCGGCGCGTCCTGGCGGACCGTCTCCGGGGTCAAGCCCTGCTCGATCGCGGTGAGATAGACGAACGGCTTGAACGCCGAGCCGGGCTGGCGCTTGGCGGTGACCGCGCGATTATATTGGCTCTCGGAATAATTCCGGCCGCCGACCATCGCGCGAACCGCACCGTCCGGCGTCATCGCCACCAGCGCGCCCTGGCTGACATTGAACTTCACGCTCTTGGCGGCGAGTTCGTCGATCACGGCGGCTTCGGCTGCCGACTGCAGCTTCGGATCGATGGTGGTCTCGACCACGATGGACTGATCGATCTGGCCGACGAGATCGTCCAGCACCTCGCCGATCCAATCGGCGACGTAGTTGACGGTGCCGGCGCCGGCGGGCTTCACGGTGATCGTGGGATGAGCGATCTGGGCCTTCGCCTGTGCATCGGTAATGAAGCCGGCGTCGGCCATCGCAGCGAGCACGGTCTCGGCGCGTTTCGCCGCGCCTTCCGGGTTGCGGTTCGGCGCCAGTCGCGAGGGCGATTTGACGAGGCCCGCGAGCATCGCCGCTTCGCCGAGCGTGACGTGCCGCGCGGACTTGCCGAAGTAGCGCTGCGCCGCGGCTTCGACGCCATAGGCGCCGGAGCCGAAATAGACGCGATTGAGATAGAGCTCGAGAATCTCGTTCTTGGAGTGCTTGCGCTCCAGCCACAGCGCGAGCTCGGCCTCCTGCAGCTTGCGCTGCAGCGTCCGCTCCTGGGTGAGGAACAGGTTCTTGGCGAGCTGTTGCGTCAGCGTCGAGCCGCCTTGCGAGACGCCGCGATGCAGGACGTTGGCGACCAATGCGCGCGTGATGCCGATCGGGTCGATGCCGAAATGCTGATAGAAGCGCCGGTCCTCGATCGCGATGAAGGCCTTCGGCAGGTAGGGCGGCAGCTCCTTGAGCGCGACATTGGCGCCGGCCATCTCGCCGCGCTGTGCCAGCACGCTGCCGTCGAGACCGACGATCTCGATGGTCGGCGGGCGCTTGGGGATTTCCAGCGACTGGATCGGCGGCAGATGCGCGCCGGCCCACACCACGACCCCGACCAGCGCGATCACGCCCCAGAGGCCGCAGACCAGCGCCCAATAGAACATCCGCCCGACCGAGAAACCGACACGCGATTTGCTCATGCGTTTGTTGCCCTTGGCAGGACGCGGCTTGGTCTCGCGCGGCGGCGGCTCGTCGTCAGCGTCGTCGATGACCGGCTTGCGCTTCGGTGCGGGTTTCTTCGGCGGATCCTCAGCCGTGGGAATGCGATCCTTGGAGTCGAGACGCAGATCGTGCATGGCCGCCGCGAGGCCGAATAGCGGCTCCTTACGCCCGCCGCTCTTCTTTCGTCCCGCCATACGCAATTGTGCCCGCAACCTGGTCCGATCACGCTAATCGCTGGAGTTTAAAGGCCGGTTAGCAAGAGGTTAACGCCCAATTAGGTGTTTCACGACGTGCACGCGCTGTTATGGTTAAGGCAAAGTTAACGAGAGGAAACGCGCATGGGATACATCGATCCGACCAAGGAGGTTTTTGCCGAATTTCGTGCGCGCGACCGCGCAGGTCCGATCCACATGCTGAACCTGGTGCGGCTGCGCAAGGAGGCGGCCTATCCTGACGGCCGCAAGGCGAGCGGCGCGGAAGCCTATGCCGCCTATGGCCGCGAGAGCGGGCCGGTGTTCAAGCGGCTCGGCGGTCGCATCGTCTGGCAAGGCAAGTTCGAACTGATGCTGATCGGGCCGCGCGAGGAATATTGGGATCATTGCTTCATTGCCGAGTATCCCTCCGTCGCCGCCTTCGTCGAGATGATCCGCGATCCCGTCTATCGCGAGGCCGTGAAGCATCGTCAGGCCGCGGTGGAGGACTCGCGCCTGATCCGTCATGCCGTGCTGCCGATCGGCGAGAATTTCGGCGAGATTCCGGAGTAATGCAGGCAGCTGACGATCCGACGCTCGCGCCAAATCCTCAGTCGTCATCCCCGCGAAAGCGGGGATCCATAACCACACGCCGTTGTTGTTGCGAACGATGGTCCGGCAACTCGCCGACAACGGACGTCTCTGGAATATGGGTCCCGGCTTCCGCCTTCGCTCTGCCAGCTGCGGCGGACAGGCAAGGCCGGGATGGCAGTGGAACGCGGGGTCCAAGCTCATCACCATCCTCAAACGTCAAGCGGACATGGGTGTATGCATCCGCATTCCCGCGACGCAATCGCGCCCGAGTCTTGCTGCAGCGTGGCTCCCTTAACTAATAGAGGGAGCAGGGAAGGCCGGGCATCGACTGATACCCGCGGCCCCCGTGCGTGAAGAAGTGCACGGGGCGGGAACCACAGGCTCAGCCGGATCGCTCCGGCCTTCCCTGCGCGAGTGGTTTACGGCTTATACGCGCTCTCCCCGGGGACCGGCGTTCTTGCCCCCGTCATCCGTGCGCTCGTCGAGCGACGCGAACTTGGCCTCAGCACCGGGAGGCCAGGACCACGCGATTTCACCGTCCGCGATACATCGTTCGTCCGTGAACTGACAAGTTCACTGCGACATGTCGCGTCCATCGCATCTGCGGCCCAACGCTCGTGACGATCGCGTAGCGCCCCTCTCATCGGGCCGAGACGCGAAGAATCTGCCGGTGATTTGCCCGACACGACAAGCGCACACGGCTGCGGCAAAGTAACACGACGGGCAATTTGCGCATGACGCGTATGCTGGGCGCGCCGTGCCCGCTAGCTCTGCTTCAGCGTTCGATCACCCAGCGCGTCACCGCCTGGTGGTAGTTCAGATAGCCGGGCACCGTCTTGTAGGTCTTGAGATATTTGAAGCCGGCTTTCTGCAGCGTGCGGTTCGGGCCGACATTGTAGGCGTTCGGCTCGCAGAACAGCTGCTTGAGACTGAACGTGCGGAAATAGATGTCGACGCTGCGGCGAACGCATTCGGCGCCGATGCCTTGTTGCCGCAGCTCAGGCTCGGTGACATGCAGGTGCATGTTGGCGCGGCTGCCGTATACAATCTTGTCACAGCTGGAGAAGCCGATCGGCTTGCCGTCGCGCCGCCACAGGACCAGAAGGCTTGCGCGCTCGGGGAGCGGCTGCGCATAGAGCTCCTTGAAGCGGCCGGCCCAAACGGCCCGGCTCGGCAGCCGGGTCGGATCGACGCCCATCAGCTCCAGATGTTCTGGCGTGGAAGAGTGGAAGTAGTCGATGACGATGCCGATCTCGTCGAGCGTCATCTCTCGGACGTCGAGGTTCATTGCTTTTGACTCCGGTCGCGGACTCTTTCATCGTTCATTGTGCCGTCATTGCGAGCGATAGCGAAGCAATCCAGATCTCGAGGTCGGCTCTGGATTGCTTCGTCGCCTCCGGCTCCTCGCAATGACGTGTCCAGTTTGAGCTGTCGGGTTGGCGAAGCGAAGCGCGTCCACCGGGATCATCCTTGAAAGCGGTGGGCGCGGCGCTTTGCGCCTTTGCCCACCCTACAACTCGCTCAGTCCGTCATCACCCGCGAAAGCGGGTGATCCAGTATTTCGAGACGGCGGATGATGAAGGAGAGGTCTCGGCGTGCTGGATCGCCCGGTCGAGCCGGGCGATGACGGCTGGAATAGCAGGCTTGCCCTCACACCGGCCGCTCGCCCTTGATGGTGACGCGCGTGCCTGAACGCGTGTGCGGCCAGTAGTCCCACATCGCGCGGTGCTGGGTGCAGCGGTTGTCCCAGAATGCGATCGCGTTCTCGGTCCAACGGAAGCGGCACTGGAACAGCGGGTTCTCCGCGTGCTGGTAGAGATAGGCGAGAATGACATCGCTCTCGTCGCGGGGAATGCCGATGATGTGGCGGGTGAAACCGCGGTTGACGTAGAGCGCCTTCTTGCCGGTCACCGGATGGGTGCGCACGATCGGATGCTCCGCGCTCGGATAGGCCGGCCGGTCGGCGACGCCGTAGTTGGCGTAGAGCCCCCGATAGACGCTCTCGCCGTCATGGAAGGCGGTCAGCCCGTCGAGATAGGATTTCATGCGATCCGACAGCGCCTCATAGGCGGCGTACATCGAGGCGAACAGCGTGTCGCCGCCTGCGGGCGGGCATTGCCGGATGTGGAGGATCGAGCCCATCGGCGGCTCGACGTCGCAGGACACGTCGGAGTGCCAGCCCTCGCCATTGGCGCGCGGTGAATCCTTGTCGGCGTAGATGCGCATCAGGGCCGGATCGCTGCCGTCATGCGGCGCTGCCGGATGGATATGCAGCTCGCCGAATTTGCGGCCAAAGGCGAGATGTTGTTCAGGCGTGATGTGCTGATCGCGGAAGAAGATGACGAGGTGCTCGGCGAGCGCGCGATGGATCTCGTCCATCTGGCGGTTGTTGTACGAGCCGTCGGAGACCAGCCGGCCAATATCAATGCCTGAAATCTCTGCGCCGATGATCGGCGTCAGCTTGTCGACGGAGATGGTCTCATAGGGGGCAGTCTCGTCCGCAGCATGTTTGTAGCGCGGCCCCTGCAGGCTTGCGAGCGAGCTCATCCGCGTTCTCCCTCGATCGTGGATTGAGGGCATGGTAGCGCGGGGAAAAGGGAGTGCAATGGCGCTGCAGTCAATGCCGTCGTCCCGGCCTTGAGACGGGCCCCATAGCCACCGCAGGTTCTGGTTGCGCGAGATGGAACGGCAGAGCGGCCGATCACGACGGCTGCGGAGTCTGGGTCCCCGCGTTCGCGGGGACGACACCGATATTGGAGCGACGCTGCCGATATTGGAGCGGCTACTCCGCCGCCGTCACCGTCTCCGGCTGCTTGGCGCCGTTGCCGTAGCGCTGGTCGATATAGTCGATCACCAGGGCCTTGAAGTCGGCGGCGATGGTCGGGCCGCGCAAGGTGCGGAATTTCTTGCCGTCGACGAACACCGGAGCGGCCGGCGCTTCGCCGGTGCCGGGCAGCGAGATGCCGATATTGGCGTGCTTGGATTCGCCGGGGCCGTTGACGATGCAGCCCATCACCGCGACGTTGAGTTCTTCCACGCCGGGATATTTGCTCTTCCAGGCCGGCATCTCGTCGCGGATGAAATCCTGGATCGAGCGCGCCAGCTCCTGGAACACGGTCGAGGTGGTGCGGCCGCAGCCGGGGCAGGCCGCCACCAGCGGCACGAAGGTGCGGAAGCCCATGGTCTGCAGCAGCTCCTGCGCGACCTGCACTTCGAGGGTGCGGTCGCCGCCGGGCTCCGGCGTCAGCGAGATGCGGATGGTGTCGCCGATGCCCTGCTGCAGGAGGATGCCGAGCGCGGCCGAGGAGGCGACGATGCCCTTGGAGCCCATGCCGGCCTCGGTGAGGCCGAGATGGATGGCGTAATCCGAACGCGCGGCGAGATCCTGGTAGACCGCGATCAGGTCCTGCACGGCCGAGACCTTGGCCGACAGGATGATGCGGTTCTTCGGCATGCCCAGTTCCTGCGCCCGCGCCGCCGAGAGCAGGGCCGACTGCACCATGGCCTCGCGCGTCACCGCGCGCGCATCGCGCGGGGTCGCGGACGTCGCATTCTCGTCCATCAGCTTGGAGAGCAGCTCCTGGTCGAGCGAGCCCCAATTGGCGCCGATGCGGACCGGCTTGTCGTTCTTGTTGGCGATCTCGATGATCGAGGAGAACTGGGTGTCGCGCTTGTCCTTGAAGCCGACATTGCCGGGATTGATGCGGTATTTGGCCAGCGCTTCGGCGCAGGCCGGATATTCGGTCAGCAGTTTGTGGCCGATGTAATGGAAGTCGCCGATCAAGGGCGTGGTGATGCCGCGCTTGTCCAGGGCCTCGCGGATGTGCGGGACGGCGGCGGCGGCCTCCTCGCGGTCCACGGTGATGCGGACCATCTCGGACCCGGCGCGCGCCAGCGCTGCGACCTGGGCCACCGTGCTCTCGACATCGGCAGTGTCGGTGTTGGTCATCGACTGCACCACGATCGGCGCGCCGCCGCCGACGGCGACGTTGCCGACCATGACTTGGGTGGTCTGGTGCCGGGGAGCGGGGCCGGCGATGTCGTTCTGAGGCAGAATTTCGGGCTTGTTCATGAGGCCTCGGATATCAGGTTTTGGTGACATTCAGCAATGGATCAGTCGGCGCCGCAGCGACGCGATTGGGCCGGTTGACCAGAAAAAGCCCTGCAATCACAAGCAGGGCGGCGGCGCCAAAAGCCAGCGTCAGGGCGTCATGCAGGATGAAATAGCTGGCCACGACCCCGAATAAAGGGGTGATGAAGGTAAATGCCGACAATTTGCTGGCGGAATAGGTCTTCACCAGCGCAAACCACAGGGTGAAGGTGGTTCCGACCACCCAGATCGACTGGTAGGCCATCAAGGACAGCACGAAGGCGCTAGGAACCTGCGCCATCCGCTCGCCCGAGAGTAGAGCCGCCGCTCCCAGGATCGGGATCGACATCGTCACCTGGTATGCCAGCGCCTTCTCGGGCGGGGCCAAGCGCAGCCTGGTGCCCTTGGCCAGCACGGTAGTCGCGCCCCACAAGAGCCCGCCGCCCACCACCATGAGATCGCCGAGCAGCACGCTGCGGTCGACATTGGCCTGCGGAATGCCGATCGCCAGCGCCACCCCGGCGAAGCTGAGCGCAAGGCCCATCCATTGGGTCGTGCCGAGGCGTTCACCGAGGAAGCGGTAGGAGCCGAGCGCGACGAAGAAGGGCGCGGTGTAGAGGAACACCACCGCGCGCGAGGCCGAGGTCAGCAGCAGGCCGCCATAGATCAGGACGAACTCGATGCCGAACATGGTGCCGGCGACGAGACCTGCGATCAGCGTGCCGTCGCGCTCGAACATCCTGACCCCGCGCACCCATGCAAACAGCAGCAGCACCGGCAAGGCGCCGGCCGAGCGCAAGGTCGCCTGCAGCATCGGCGGAATCTCCGGCAGCGCCAGCTTCACCGCGATCTGATTGAAGGCCCAGGACAGGCAGAGCACGACGATGACGGCAATGGCACCCGGACCCAGTGGCCGGGCCGCCGACGAAAGTTGCTTCGAGGACATCTTGCTCCCGCTTAGACGTTCTTCTTCTTGTTCTTCTCGTTGGTCCGGCCGCTATCCACGTCACGCCACCTGCTGGCAATGTGCACAGATGCCGGTGATCTCCACGACCGAGAGCTTTGGCGCGAAGCCGGAGGCTGAGGCGGCAGTCTTCAGGCTCTCGGCGATCGGCGCCGCCGGGACCTCGCCGACCGCGCCGCAGTGCTCGCAGATCAGGAAGGCGACCAGCGCGGCGTTGTCGTGATCCTGCGCGCAAGCGAGATAGGCATTGCGGCTTTCGATCCGGTGCACGAGCCCGTTGGCCATCAGGAACTCGAGCGCCCGATAGATCGTGATCGGTGCCGGACGGGCCGCCGCCTTGGCGAGTTCCTCGATGATCTCGTAAGCCCCGAGCGGCCGATGGCTTGCGAGCAGCGCCTGCAGCACCTGGCGGCGGAGCGGGGTGAATTTCTGGCTACGCTGCGCGCAGACGCGCTCGGCATGATCGAGCGCATCCGCGGCACAGCGGCCGTGATCATGGTCGGGCGCGGGGAAGGTGGGTTTGGCGAGCGTCATCGGCGTCAATCTAGCATCTTCCGGCCGCGGCGGACAAAGCTCGCCGCAGACGAGCCATGCAAGCCATTCGCATGAGCTTGCGCAACTTGGCCATGGAAAATTCATAAGCTTGCTTATAATATTCGAAGCTTATTGGAGCCAAGCTTGGCTTCATTCCCAAAGTTCCCGATTGGACGGATATGGCCCGCGATCCCGTGGACGTGAACTTCCTGTTTACCCTGGGCGAGCTGCAGCGCCTGGTGCGCGTCTATGCCGACAAGGAGGCGGCGCGTTTCGGCATGACCCGCGCGCAATGGGCGGTGCTGGCCAGGGTCGAGCGCAACGAGGGCATGAAGCAGTCGGAACTGGCCGAGCAGATGGAGATGCAGCCGATCACGCTGACGCGGCTGATCGACAAGCTGGCCGATGCCGGTTTGATCGAACGCCGCGGCGACGACAGCGACCGCCGCGTCAACCGGCTCTATCTGAAGAAGGCGGCTCGCCCATTGCTGGCCAAGCTCGCCGAGCTCAAGGCGGAACTGACCGCGACGGCCCTGGCGGGCTTCGGTCCGGCCGATGCGCAACGGCTGATGACCCAACTCGAAGCCATCAAAGAAAATGTGAGAAACGCCCTGCAGTCGCTGTGCGACGAGCAGCGAAAGGAGCAGCATTATGGCTGAACCCGCCTTGAAAATTGCCGCCGAACAGAAGGCCAGCCCCGAACGCACGGCCGCCGCGGCGGCGGCGCCGAAAGGCGGCCTGGTCAGGCGTTATCGCCGCACGGTGCTGCTGGTTGTGTTGCCGATCCTCGCCGCGATCGGCGGCGTTGCGCTCTATCTGCATGGCGGCCGTTACGTCACCACCGACGACGCCTATGTCGGCGCGCAGAAGGTGCTGATCACGCCCGACATCTCCGGCAAGATCGTCAAGATCGTCGTCAAGGAAGGGCAGCAGGTCAAAAAGGGCGACGAACTGTTCGAGATGGACCCCGAGCCCTATCGGCTCGCGGTCGACCAGGCCAAGGCCGCCTTGGAGCAGGCTCGCACCACGCACGACAACCTGGTCGCCAACATCAAGATCTATCAGCAGATGGCCGACCTGATGCAGCAGACCATCGATCTGAAGCAGAAGGACGTCGATCGCAAATCGACCCTGGCCAGGAGCAGCTTCGGCTCGCAGCTCGATCTCGACAATGCATCGTCGGCCCTGGTCACGGCACGGGCGGAATACGCCTTCGTCCTGCAGCAAATGTCCAGCGCCAAGACCCAGCTGCTGGGCAATGTCGATCTCCCGATCGCGGAATTTCCGCCCTACTATCAGGCCGAGGCCGCACTCGGCATCGCCCAGCGCAATCTCGACCACACCGTGATGCGGGCGCCGATCGACGGCATCGCGACCCAGGTCGACCAGATCCAGCTCGGCCGCTTCCTGCCCGCCGGCACGCCGGTGTTCTCGGTGATCGACGTCGCCAATCCCTGGGTCGATGCCAATCCGAAGGAAAGCGATTTCACCCATGTCGCGGTCGGCCAGCCGGTCGAGCTCGACGTCGATGCCTTCCCGAACCACGCCTTCAAGGGCACCATCGGCTCGCTGTCGCCCGGCACCGGGGCGCAATTCGCGATCCTGCCGCCGCAGAACGCGACCGGCAATTTCGTCAAGGTCGTGCAGCGCGTGCCCGTGCGGATCTACTTCGACAAGAACGACAAGTATGTCGCGAAGCTGAAGGCCGGCATGAGCGTCAACGTCTCGATCGATACCGGCCATCAGCGTTCGCTGGCGGCGCTGTTCGGCACGGCGCATGCCTCGGAGCAGGAGGAGTAGGCGATGAACGGGCCTGCGCCTTCACCCTCCGCGGTCCCCGGCTTCCGCCGCAACATGGTGACGATCTGCGCCATGACGGCGACGATCATGCAGGCGCTCGACACCACGATCGCCAACGTGGCGCTGCCCTATATGCAAGGCACGCTGTCGGCCTCGCAGGACCAGATCAACTGGGTGCTGACCTCCTACATCGTGGCGGCGGCGATCATGACCGCGCCGGTCGGCTGGATCGCCAACCGCTTCGGCCGCAAGCGCACCTTCATTGTCTGCTCGGCCGGCTTCACCGTCGCGTCCGTGCTGTGCGGGCTGGCGCAGGACATCAACCAGATGGTGCTGTTCCGCCTGCTGCAGGGCGTGTTCGGCGCCTCGCTGGTGCCGCTGTCGCAGGCCGTGCTGCTCGATTCCTACGCGCTGCACGAGCGGGCGAAGGCGATGTCGATCTGGGGCATGGGCGTCATGATGGGCCCGATCATGGGCCCCTCGCTCGGCGCCTGGCTGACCGAGACCTATTCCTGGCACTGGGTGTTCTTCGTCAACCTGCCGTTCGGCCTCGTCACCGTGCTCGGGCTGATGGCGTTCATGGACGAGACCCGGCCGAATACCGAGCTGACCTTCGACTGGTTCGGCTTCTTTGCGCTCGCGGTCGGCATCGGCTCGCTGCAGATCGCGCTCGACCGCGGCGAGGATCAAGGCTGGCTCGAATCGAACGAGATCATCGCCGAGTTCATCGTCGCCGCCATCGGCTTCTATTACTTCCTGGCGCATTCGCTGACCACGAGGCGGCCGTTCATCCAGTTCGCTCTGTTCAAGGACAAGAATTTCGTCGGCGGCTGCGTGTTCATGACCGTGATGGGGCTGGTGCTGTTCTCCACCATGGCGCTGTCATCGCCGTACCTGCAGAACGTGATCGGCTATCCCATCATCACTGCCGGCGTGCTGCTTGCAAGCCGCGGCTGCGGCACCTTCGTCGCCATGATGATCGTGGGCCGGCTGCTCCGCTACATCGAGGCGCGCACCCTCATCGTGGTGGGGCTTGGGCTCACCGCGCTGTCGCTGTTCCAGATGACGGCGTGGACCGACCAGACCGGCGTTCCCGAGATCATCACCATCAGCATCATGCAGGGCTTCGGCTTCGGGCTGGTCTTCGTGCCGCTGTCGACGGTGGCGTTCATGACCCTGCCGGGGCAATTGCGCACCGACGGCACCTCGATGCTGACGCTGGTGCGCAACGTCGCGAGCTCGATCGGCATCTCGATCGCGATCGCCCAGCTCACGGAAGGCACCCGCCGCAATCACGCGATCCTCGTCGAGCACATCAACCCGTTCAACCAGGCCCTGCAGATGCCGAACGTCGCCAGAATGATCGATCTTTCGACCGATGCCGGCCGGGCGATGGCGGACGCGATGGTCACCGTGCAGGCGCAGATCCTCGCCTTCTCGCACGACTACCAGCTGGTGATGGTGTTCATCCTGGCTTCGATCCCGCTCGCGATCATGATCGGCTCGACCCGGACGGCGCTGCGCGCCCAGGCCGCGCCGGCGGATCATGCGGTGATGGAATAGGAGCTGCCCGGCGGTAGCGAAAAGGTGACTGAAACGTGATGGCTTTTCGACCAAACATCGTCACGTTTCGGGCTATGCAAGACCAAGCCGGCGGCTCCGCGTATGAGTTGCGCGCGGAGGCAACATCTCATGGACGCCCCGCCATGATGTGCCGGATGGGGGCGGCGGTTCCTCCAGCGCCGCCCCCAGTCCGGCGGGCTTCTCCGGCAATTACTTGATCGGTGCGCGCGGCAGCGCCGTCTCGCCGGCTTCCATCCGATAGAGGTGATCGAGCGAATACCAGGGCGCGACCACATCGCGCGCGGTCGGGTGCGGCTCGTCGTGGCGGATGAAATCGCCGAGCAGCGCTTTCGTCACGCCGAACTGGACGTCGCTGTCGATATGCGGATCGCTGGGGTCGTAGACCTGCGAGATCAGGACCTTGAAGCCCTGCTTGACGATCAGCGCATGCAGATGCGCGGGACGATAGGGATGGCGCCCCTGTGCCGCGAGCAGGCGGCCGACCACGCCGTCCGTCGGGATCGGATAGCCCACCATCATCACCGAGCGAAACCAGAAGCGGCCGTCGGCATCGGTGGTGAACTTGCCGCGCAGGTTCATGTCGGCCTGCTCGGGATCCTGGTTCTCATAGAGGCCGACCGGCGAGGCGTGCCAGACATCGACTTCGGCGCCTGCTACCGGCGCGCCGTCCGGATCAACCACGCGGCCCCTGACGAACAGTGACGGGCCGGGCGTTTCCGAGCGCACGATCGAACCGCCGTTCTCGACGCGGGGTGAATTCAAGCGCCAGAACGGGCCGAGCAGGGACTGCGAGGTCTCGGTGTTGCCGTTGTCGCCATTGTTCAAAAGGCACACCAGCGAGGAGACGCCGAGCGAGCCGGCCATCAGCACCACCTCGTTGTGGGTGTCGTTGGTGCGCTGGCCGAGCTCGGCGATGATGGCGGCGGCCTCGCGGAATTCTGCCTCGGTCAACCGAACGTCGCGAATGAATCCATGCAGGTGCGTGATCAGCGACAGCATGATCTCGCGCAGCCGCGGATTTGTCGTTCGCTCCATCACGGCCAGCACCGCCGGCGTAACGTCCTGCTCGCGGGAGATGGTCATGGCTGTCCCTCCGTCATTCCGGGGCGACGCGTCAGCGTCGAGCCCGGAATCTCGATGTTGTTGGACTCATCTCCAGATTCCGGGTTCAGCCCTGCGGGCTGCCCCGGAATGACGAAGCGCAGGACGCGTCCTCAATTCAGCTTCTCGATCGCCAGCGCCACGCCCTGGCCGACGCCGACGCACATGGTGGCGAGCGCGCGCTTGCCGCCGCGCTTTTCCAGGCCATGTGCGGCGGTGAGGGCGAGCCGTGCGCCGCTCATGCCGAGCGGATGCCCCAGCGCGATCGCGCCGCCATGCGGATTGACGAAATCGGCATCGTCGGCGACGCCGAGCTGGCGCAGGCAGGCGATGCCCTGGCTCGCGAAGGCCTCGTTCAATTCGATCAGGTCGAAATCGGTGATCTTGAGACCGAGCCGCTCCATCAACTTGCGCGTGGCCGGCACCGGTCCGATGCCCATGATGCGCGGCGGCACCGCGGCCGACGCCAGCCCCAGCACTTTCGCCCGCGGCGTCAGGCCGTGCTTCTTTACGGCAGCCTCGGAAGCGAGGATCATCGCGGCGGCGCCGTCGTTGACGCCGGAGGCATTGCCTGCCGTCACCGTGCCGGGATTGCGCACGATCGGCCTCAGCTTGGCGAGGCCCTCGAGCGTGGTTTCGGGACGCGGATGCTCATCCTTGTCGACGATGACGGGGCCGGCCTTGCCGCCGGGCACCGTGACCGGCGTGATCTCTTCCGCAAAGTAACCCGCGGCGATCGCCTTGCCGGCGCGCTGCTGTGAGCGGATCGCGAACGCATCCTGGTCGGCGCGCGAGACCTGGAATTCCTCGGCGACATTCTCGCCGGTCTCGGGCATCGAATCGACGCCATATTGCTGCTTCATCAGCGGATTGATGAAGCGCCAGCCGATGGTGGTGTCGAAGATCTCGGCCGAGCGCGAGAAGGCTTCCGCCGCCTTGCCCATCACGAAGGGGGCGCGCGTCATCGATTCAACGCCGCCGGCAATGGCAAGATCGATCTCGCCGGCGCGGATCGCGCGGCCCGCGGCACCGACCGCGTCGAGCCCCGAGGCGCAGAGCCGGTTGAGCGTCTGGCCCGGAACTGAATCGGGCAGGCCTGCAAGCAGCAGCGCCATGCGCGCCACGTTGCGGTTGTCCTCGCCAGCCTGGTTGGCGCAGCCGAAGAACACTTCGTCGACCGCGGACCAGTCGAGATTCGGATGTTTCGCGATCAGCGCCTTGATCGGCGTGGCGGCGAGATCGTCGGTGCGCACCTTGGCGAGCGATCCGCCGAAGCGGCCGATCGGCGTCCGCACCGCATCGCAAATATAGACGTCTCGCATCGCTCTCTCCCTGGATTTTCGGATGTTCTGATCGGATGTTGATGGCGGTTTTAGGAGTGCGCCGCAGGCAGGTCAAATGACGGCGACGCGGGGTGGTATGCGGGAGACTGAAGTATGGTCGCTCTCTCGTCGTGATCGGTGCGCCCCTCCCCCGCTTGCGGGGGAGGGTTGGGGTGGGGGCAAACCCCACGGCAGGTGCAAACGGAAGCACTTCGCCCACCCGCATCGCATCTTCGATGCGATGCGACCTCCCCCGCAAGCGGGAGAGGCAGAGTTCAGCTTGCACCGGGCGTGGAAAACCGGGACAGCGGCCGCAAAGCGGTAGGAGCGTGCCGGCAATTTGGGTAATTTCCGCGCCATGACGATCCAGCAGCCCATCTCCGCGCCTGACATGCCCGACACGACGCCCGCGCAAGATGCGCCGGCCAAGCTCACGCCGATGATGGAGCAATATCTGGAGATCAAGGCGGCCCATCCGGGACTCTTGCTGTTCTACCGGATGGGCGATTTCTACGAACTGTTCTTCGAGGACGCCGAAGTCGCCTCGAAGGCGCTCGGCATCGTCCTGACCAAGCGCGGCAAGCACCAGGGCGTCGACATCCCGATGTGCGGCGTGCCGGTCGAACGCTCGGAAGATTATCTGCACCGGCTGATCGCGCAAGGCATCCGGGTCGCAGTCTGCGAGCAGATGGAAGATCCGGCGGCGGCGCGCGCCCGCGGCAACAAGAGCGTGGTCAAGCGCGGCGTGGTTCGCGTCGTGACGCCGGGCACGTTGACCGAAGACAACCTGCTCGATGCACGTGCCAACAACTACCTGCTCGCGATTGCACGCGCCCGCGGCTCCTCCGGCGGCGATCGCCTCGGGCTCGCCTGGATCGACATCTCGACCTCCGAATTCGTGGTCGCCGAATGCGCGTTCGCCGAACTCGCTGCGACGCTCGCCCGCATCAATCCGAACGAGGTGATCGTCAGCGATGCGCTCTATTCGGACCATGCATTCGAGCCGATCCTGCGCGAACTCGCCGCGGTCACGCCATTGACGCGCGACGTGTTCGACGGCGCCACCGCGGAGCGGCGGCTGTGCGATTACTTCGCCGTCGCCACCATGGACGGGCTCGCCGCGCTGTCGCGGCTGGAAGCGACCGCAGCGGCCGCTGCTGTCACCTATGTCGATCGCACCCAGGTGGGCAAGCGTCCGCCGCTGTCGCCGCCCTCGCGCGAGGCGACCGGCAGCACGATGGCGATCGATCCGGCCACCCGCGCCAATCTGGAATTGACGCGCACGCTCGGCGGCGAACGCCGCGGCTCGCTGCTCGACGCGATCGACTGCACCGTCACCTCGGCCGGCTCGCGACTGTTGGCGCAGCGGCTGGCGGCGCCGCTGACCGATGATCGGCAGATCGCGCGGCGCCTCGATGCGGTCGCGGCGTTCGTGGCCGACAGCCCCGCCCGCGAGGACATCAGGAGCATCCTGCGCGGCGCCCCCGACATGTCGCGCGCGCTGGCGCGGCTCTCGGTCGGCCGCGGCGGCCCGCGCGACCTCGCTGCGATCCGCGATGGCATTCTCGCCGCGGATCAGGCCCTGGCGCGCCTGTCCGAACTCGACCAGCCTCCGCAGGAGATCGCTTCGGTGATGGCGGCGCTCGGCCGGCCGTCGCGTGAGCTGGCGGCCGAATTTGCCCGCGCGCTCGATGAGCAGCTGCCGCTGATCAAGCGCGATGGCGGCTTCGTCCGCGCCGCCTACGAGCCGGCGCTCGACGAAGCGCGCAATCTGCGCGACGCCTCGCGGCTCGTCGTCGCCTCGATGCAGGCGCGCTATGCCGACCAGACCGGCGTGAAGGCTTTGAAGATCCGGCACAACAACGTGCTCGGCTATTTCGTCGAGGTCACCGCGCAGCATGGTGACAAGCTGATGGCCGCGCCGTTGAACGCGACCTTCATTCATCGCCAGACATTGGCGGGCCAGGTGCGCTTCACGACCTCGGAGCTCGGCGAGATCGAAGCCAAGATCGCCAATGCCGGTGAGCGCGCGCTCAACCTCGAGCTTGAGATCTTCGATCGGCTCTGTGCTGTCGCGCTCGCCGCCGGCGACGATCTGCGCGCCGCCGCACACGGCTTTGCCATGCTCGACGTCGCGACGTCGCTGGCCAAGCTCGCGGTCGATGACAATTATGTGCGGCCCGACGTCGATGGTTCGCTCGGCTTTGCCATCGAAGGCGGCCGCCATCCGGTGGTCGAGCAGGCATTGAAGCGCGACGGCCAGCCCTTCATCGCCAATTCCTGCGACCTGTCGCCGACGCCGGGCCATCACAGCGGTCAGCTCTGGCTGCTCACCGGTCCGAACATGGCCGGCAAATCCACCTTCCTGCGCCAGAATGCGCTGATCGCGCTGCTGGCGCAGATCGGTTCGTTCGTGCCGGCCTCGCGCGCCCGCATCGGCATCGTCGACCGGCTGTTCTCGCGGGTCGGCGCCGCCGATGATCTGGCGCGCGGGCGGTCCACCTTCATGGTCGAGATGGTGGAGACCGCCGTCATCCTCAACCAGGCCGGCGAGCGGGCGCTGGTGATTTTGGATGAGATCGGACGCGGCACCGCGACCTTCGACGGACTCTCGATCGCCTGGGCCGCGATCGAACATCTGCACGAGACCAATCGCTGCCGCACGCTGTTCGCCACGCATTACCACGAGCTGACGGCGCTCTCCGCCAAGCTGCCGCGGCTGTTCAACGCCACGGTGCGGGTCAAGGAATGGCAGGGCAACGTGGTGTTCCTGCACGAGGTGCTGCCGGGCTCGGCCGACCGCTCCTACGGCATCCAAGTGGCCAAGCTCGCCGGCCTTCCGCCAGCGGTGATCAACCGCGCCAAATCCGTGTTGGCGAAGTTAGAGGCGCAAGACCGCGGCCAGAGTGCGCGTGCTCTGGTCGATGACCTGCCGCTGTTCGCGGTGCCGTCGCGCGCGGCCGTGGAGCCTGCGATGTCGAAGGAGGCGGAAGAGCTGATCGGCGCGGTGAAGGCGCTGAATCCGGACGAGATGACGCCGCGCGAGGCCATGGACGCGCTCTACGCGCTGAAGGCGAAGCTCGGAAAATCGTAGTCACTGTCATTGCGAGGCGCATTTGCGCCGAAGCAATCCAGCAACGGACTATCCCCGATTGGCCTCTGGATTGCTTCGCTCGCAATGACGGCGGAGAGACTTTCTTTCTCCCACACACCACAGTGCCGTAGGGTGGGCAAAGGCGCGAAGCGTCGTGCCCACCACCTCCATCGCAGGATGCGCGTCGGTGGGCACGCTTCGCTTTGCCCACCCTACGAACCGACGCCGTCATTGCGAGGCGCATTTGCGCCGAAGCAATCCAGTAACGGACTATCCCCGATCGGCTCCTGGATTGCTTCGCTTCGCTCGCAATGACAGCGGAGAAGCCCTTCGCCGCCCGATCCACCACAGGCCGAGATTCCATCCCACGCAGGTCGCGAGCGCGAGGCTCAGGCCGGCCGGCGCGCCGAGATGCAGGACGCCCAGATGCAGCACCGCGACCGCGATGCCGAAGCCGATCAGGCCGTAGGCGCCGTTGGCAATCACGGCCGCAGTCGCGGGGCCGCCGATGCGCGGCTGCAGGATCAGCATCATCGAGGTGAAGACGATCGGAAACAGCGCGAGGATGCCTGACACACTTGGACCAGCCCAGCCCGAGACCGATGTAACCGTAGCGACAAGCGCGGCGACCAGCGAGGCGCGCAGCGGCACGTCGTACCAGCGGCGGGTGATCAGCGGCATCTTGGCGTGACGGTAGCGCTCAAGCAGCGGCAGGCAGATCGCGAAGGTCACGGCGTTTGCGATCAGGCCGCCGAGCAGCGACCACTGCACGCTGCGGACCAGCGCTGCGAGGAAGAGCCAGACCGCCACCGCGCAAGCCGTGCTGATGACCACACCGCGGCGCTGGGCCAGCACCGCGTAGATCAGGCTGAGAAAGATGGTGGCGGCATTGACCGGCAGGCTGGTGAGCGCGCCTTGCGCGATGAAGGCGGCGTCATGATCGAGCGCGAGGAAGACGTAGGTGGGGCCGGCCGAGATCGGCAAGGTCGCCACCAGCGCGCCGATCACGGGCCCGGTGCGCTCGGCGATCATCGAAGCCGACACCACGAAGGCGGCCGCAATGACCATGCGCAGGCCGAGGAGGAGGATGAAGGAAAGGTCGGGGGACATCAGCTCATTCGGTGCGGGCAGTAGTCTCCCTCCCCCGCTTGCGGGGGAGGGCTGGGGTGGGGGATGGCCCGAGCCGAAACATTCGCGCCGTGTGGAGAGACTTCCCCCACCCGCCTCGCATCTTCGATGCAAGGCGACCTCCCCCGCAGGCGGGGGAGGCGCAGACCGAGCGAGCATTGCCCGCTGCAATCATCCGCGGCATGGCAAAGCGAGATCACACCCGCTTCAGGCTCACCGAGACTTTCGGTCCGTTCTTGATGGTCTGATAGACCACGCAATAGCGTTCGGTCAGCTTGAGCAGCAGATCGAGCTTGTCTTGCGGCGCATCGGTATCGACCTCGAAGCGCAGGCGAATCTCCTGGAAGCCGACCGGCGCCTCCTTGTCGACGCCCAGCGTGCCGCGGAAATCGAGATCGCCCTCGGCGATCACCTGCCCGCTCTTGAGCGGCACCTCGATCGCGGTGGCGACCGATTTCAGCGTCACGCCGGCGCAGGCGACCAGCGCCTCCAGCAGCATGTCGCCGGAGCAGAGCTCGAGCCCGGAGCCGCCCGTTCCCGGATGCAGGCCGGCCACCGCCAATGCACGTCCGGTCTCGACCTTGCAGGTCAACCCCTCGTCGCCGACCGAGCCCTTGGCCTTCAGCGTGATGATGGCAGCGGCGGGATCCGACTTGTAGCGTTCCTTGATCGGCGCCTGCAGCGCGCGCAGCTCGGCAGCATCCATCGTCGCTCTCTCCCGGATTTCTTACGGTTGAGGTGTACCGGGCCCGGCCGCCGATGTCACCACCACATCGCCGCGCTGGCGTCACGGCTGTTCTGCCGGTCGGGCATCGTTCGATCGAGCGAGCGGTCGAGGCTCGCCAGCACATGGCGCTTGAACTGGTCGAACAGCGGCGCATTGCGGTCGCGCGGTCGCGACAGATTGATCGTGATCTCCTCGAACAGCCGTCCCGGATGCGGCCGCATCACCAGCACGCGGTCCGCCAGCACCACCGCCTCTTCGACGTCGTGGGTGACCAGCACGAGAGTCGGGCGCGTATCCGCCCACAGGTCGAGCAGGTGATCCTGCAGGTCCTTGCGGGTGAAGGCGTCGAGCGCGGAGAACGGCTCGTCGAGCAGCAGCACTTCGGGCTGCGGCACCAGCGCCCGCGCAATCGCCGCCCGCTGGGCCTGGCCGCCGGAGAGTTCGCGCGGCCACGCTCTGGCCTTGTCGGCAAGGCCGACCCGCGCGAGCGCCCGCGCCACGCGCTCGCGGCGCGCGGCAGGCGGCAGCTCGGACAGGCCGAAGCCGATATTGTCGGCGACGGACAGCCACGGCAGCAGCCGCGGCTCCTGAAAGACGATGCCGATCTTGGGGTGCGGCGCGGCGATCGCCTCGCCATCGAGCGTGACCGTGCCGCGGCTGGCCGGATCGAGGCCGGCGATGGCGCGGAGCAGCGTGGACTTGCCGCAGCCGGAGCCGCCGATAATGGCGACGATCTCGCCGAGATTGATCTCGGCCGAGAATCGCTCCAGCGCGTGGACGCCGTTCGGATAGACCTTGCCGAGGGATTGCAGCGACAGCATCAGTTTGCTCCGCCATGACGCGCGAAATTGTCCTGCCAGCGCAACAGCGGCGCGGTCGCCAGCTCGAGCAGCCAGTCGGTAGTCTTGCCGATGATGGCGAAGATGACGATCGCAGCCACGATCTGCGCGGGCTTGCCGAGCTGCTGGCCGTCGATCAGGAGATAGCCGAGCCCCTCGGAGGCGCCCATGAACTCGGCGGCGACCACGAACATCCAGCCCAGCCCCAGTCCGACCCGCAGCGCCACGACATAGGCGGGCAGCACGGCTGGCAGCAAGACGCAGCGGATCATCGAGAGGCCCGACAGGCGGAAGATGCGGCCGACCTCGACGATCTTGCGATCGACCGAGAGGATCGCGCCCATCAGGCCGAGATAGACCGGGAAGAAGACGCCGACCGCGATCAGCGCCACTTTCGAGGTCTCGAAAATGCCGAGCCAGAGGATGAACAGCGGCACCCAGGCGATCGACGGGATCGCGCGCAATGCCTGAACGGTGGGATCGATCAGCCGCCGCGCCAATCCCCAATAGCCGCAGATGCCTCCCATCACCGTGCCGGCGGCGACGCCGAGGCCGAAGCCGAGCCCGACGCGCGCGAGGGTGGCCGTGATGTGGCGCATCAGCTCGCCAGAACGTGCAAGCTCGATGAGCGTGGTGATGATGCGGGACGGCGGCGGCACCAGCCGTCCGGTGGACCAGCCGAGCCAAACGATGAGCTCCCAGCCGGCGGCGAGCGCGACTGGGAGCAGGAGGCCTTGCAGCGGCCGCGCGAGACGCGAGAGCCGCGGCGCGGCTTGCGTGGGCATTGCTTGTTCGATTGGCGCGGCGGCCTGCAATTCGGCGGTCATGGACATCCGTAAGAAGGGCCTCAAGCAAATTACAAAATGATGGCCGCGCTACAAACTCGGTGTCGTCCCGGCCTTGAGTCGGGACCCATACGCCGCGGCGTTTGTTGCGAGACGAGATGTCGCTCCGGCGTGCCTCGCAACAAGCATTCGGGAGTATGGGTCCCGGATCGGCGCCCGCCAACGCTGGCGCGTTGTCGGGCTTGTCCGGGACGACACCGATTTTGTTGTCTCAGTTGGTCGGCAGCGGCACCTGATCGTCGATCAGCGCATCCAGCGATGCCTTCACATCCACCTTGGCATCGATCACGCCGGCCTGTTGCAGCGCCTGGCCCGCGGCCAGGATCGACTCGCGCTGGGGTGCGCCGATGCGGCTATGGGTCAGTTCGGTGCGCTCCTTGAGCTGTTTGTCGACCACCGGTTCCGGCAGCCTGGTGACGGCGATGAAGGTCTTCTTCAGATCGTCGTAGTTGCCGAGCGCATCCTTGCGCGCCTCTTCATAGGTGGCGAGTACGCGGCGGACGATGTCGGGATAATCCTTCAGGAACTGCTCGCGCACATTGAGGATGCCCCAGGTGTTGGCGCCCGCGTTGCGGTAGAACAGCCTGGCGCCGTCTTCGACCTCGGCCTGCGCCATCATCGGATCGAGCCCGGCCCAGGCATCGACGTCGCCACGGAGCAGTGCCGTCTTGCCGTCGGCGTGCTGCAGCAGAACGGGCGTGATGTCTTTCTCGGACAGTCCCGCGCCGAGCAGCGCGCGCACCAGGAAGATGTGCGGATCGGTGCCGCGCGTCACAGCGACACGCTTGCCCTTCAGATCCGCAATGCTGGCGATCTTGGAGTCCTTGGTCGTGACCAGCGCGGTCCACTCGGGGCGCGAATAGACATAGATCGACTTGATCGGGTTGCCGTTGATCCTGGCGACCAGCGCGGCCGAGCCCGCGGTCGAGCCGAAATCGAGCGAGCCGGCATTGAGGAATTCGAGCGCCTTGTTCGAGCCCGCCGATTGCACCCAGACGATGCCGATGCCGTCCTTGGCGAACTCCTTTTCGAGCAGGCCCTTCTGCTTCAGGACCAGCGACACCGGATTGTAGGTTGCCCAGTCGATCCGGATTTCCTTGAGCGGCTCGGCCGCCGAGGCGATGCCGCCGCACAAGAACACCGCTGCCATGGCGGCGAAAGCCCGCCTCGATATTCCGTCCATCCCCGTTCCTCCCTGCTCATTAAAATACTCTCTTATTTCAATGAGTTAGATGGCGCGTCAACGAGAATTACCTTTCCCCAGCGGAGCTATTCCCAGCACGAACATCATGCGCCGATGGCGCGCGACAGCATGGATCGTTTGTTGCATAGAATGTGTCGTGACAGCACAGGCTGTGTTCGATATCCGGATGGTTCATGGACAGCATCGCGACAGATCACAAACTCAAGGCCGATCCGGATTTCGATAGCGCCACCATCGCTGCGGCGGTCGAGGCGCTCGCCGCGCAGCATTCCGGCCGCGAGGATATGTTCCGCTCGGCGGTGGCGCAGCTCCTCAAGGCCGAGCTGGTCAAGGCGCGTGCGGCCGCCCAGGCGCAGCTGTTGAAGGATCGTCATGGCCGGCGCTGCGCCGAGCGGCTCTGCTTCGTGCAGGACGAGATCATCCGCATCCTCTATGCCGCCGCCACCGGGCACCTCTACCGTTCGGACGTGCCGAGCGGCGCCGAGCGCATGGCCGTGGTGGCGACCGGCGGCTATGGCCGCGGCCTGATGGCGCCGGAGTCGGACATCGACCTGCTGTTTATCCTTCCCTACAAGCAGACCGCCTGGGGCGAGCAGGTCGCCGAAGCCATCCTCTATTGCCTCTGGGACATGGGGTTGAAGGTCGGCCATGCGACGCGCTCGGTCGACGAATCGATCCGCCAGGCGCGTGGCGACATGACCATCCGCACCGCGATCCTGGAGACGCGTTATCTCGCCGGCGACCGTCCGCTCTATGACGAACTCGTCGAGCGCTTCGACAAGGAGGTCGTGCAGGGCACCGCGGCCGAATTCGTCACCGCAAAACTGGCCGAGCGCGAGGAACGTCATCGCCGCGCCGGCCAGTCGCGCTACCTGGTCGAGCCCAACGTCAAGGACGGCAAGGGCGCCTTGCGCGACCTGCACACGCTGTTCTGGATCGCCAAATATGTCTACCGGGTGCGCGAGACCGGCGAGCTGCTGGAGCGCGGCGTGTTCGATGCGCACGAATTCCGCACCTTCCGCCGCTGCGCCGACTTCCTGTGGTCGGTCCGCTGCAACCTGCATTTCCTGAGCGGCCGGGCCGAGGAGCGGCTGTCCTTCGATCTGCAGCGCGAGATCGCCGTCCGGCTCGGCTACACCAGCCATCCCGGCATGCAGGACGTCGAGCGCTTCATGAAGCACTACTTCCTGGTGGCCAAGGAGGTCGGCAATCTCACCGCGATCCTGTGCGCCAAGCTGGAGGACCAGCAGGCCAAGCCGGCACCGGTGCTGAGCCGGGTGATCTCGCGGCTGACGACCGGCTCGACCTGGCGGCGGGTGCCGGAGAGCGACGATTTCATCGTCGACAACAACCGCATCAATCTCGCCGCGCCCGATGTCTTCAAGCACGATCCGGTCAACCTGATCCGCATCTTCCGTCTCGCGCAGAAGAACAATCTCGCCTTCCATCCGGATGCGATGCGCGCGGTGACGCGCTCGCTCAGCCTGATCGATACGGGCCAGCGCGAAAATCCGGAAGCCAATCGGCTGTTCATGGAGATACTGACCTCCAACGACGCCGAAGTGGTGCTGCGGCGGATGAACGAGACCGGCGTGCTCGGCCACTTCATCCGCTCTTTCGGCCGGATCGTCTCGATGATGCAGTTCAACATGTATCATCACTACACGGTCGACGAGCACCTGATCCGCTGTATCGGCTTCCTGCAGGAGATCGAGCGCGGCGGCAGCGACGAGTTCGCGCTCGCCTCCGATCTCATGCGCAAGATCCGGCCCGAGCACCGGTCGGTGCTCTACATCGCCGTGCTGCTGCACGACATCGCCAAGGGCCGGCCCGAGGATCACTCGATCGCCGGCGCCAAGGTCGCGCGGCGGCTGTGCCCGCGGCTCGGCTTCAGCAATGCCGATACCGAGCTCGTGGCGTGGCTGATCGAGGAGCACCTGACGATGTCCACGGTCGCGCAGTCGCGCGACCTCTCGGACCGCCGCACCATCGAGAACTTCGCCGCCGTGGTGCAGTCGGTCGAGCAGATGAAGCTCCTGACCATCCTGACCACCGCCGACATCCGCGGCGTCGGTCCGGGCGTCTGGAACGGCTGGAAGGCGCAGCTCCTGCGCACGCTCTATTACGAGACCGAGCCGGTGCTGACCGGCGGTTTCTCGGAGGTGAACCGCGCCAAGCGGATCGCCGCGGCGCAGGCCGAATTCCGCGCCGGCTTCACCGACTGGCCGGAGGCCGAGCTCAACGGCTATATCGCCCGCCACTATCCGGCCTATTGGCTCAAGGTCGAGCTGCCGCGCAAGATCCGCCACGCGCGTTTCGTGCGCGCGAGCGAAGAGGCCGGCCACAAGCTTGCGATCAATGTCGGCTTCGATCCGGCGCGCGGCGTCACGGAACTGACGATCTTCGCGATGGACCATCCCTGGCTGCTGTCGATCATCGCTGGCGCCTGTGCCTCGGCCGGCGCGAACATCGTCGACGCGCAGATCTACACCACGACCGACGGGCGCGCGCTCGACACCATCGCGATCTCCCGGGAATATGAGCGCGACGAGGACGAGGCGAGGCGCGCCACGCGGATCGGCGAGATGATCGAGCAGGTGCTGGAAGGCAAGCTGAAGCTGCCGGAAGCGGTGGCGCGGCGTGCGACCCGCGGCAAGCAGCACAAGGCATTCTCGGTCGAGCCGGAGGTGACCATCAACAATCAGTGGTCGGAGCTCTACACCGTGATCGAGGTCTCCGGTCTCGATCGTCCCGGACTGCTGTACGAGCTGACCACCGCGATCTCCAAGCTCAACCTCAACATCACCTCCGCTCACGTCGCGACCTTCGGCGAGCGCGCCCGCGACGTGTTCTATGTCACGGACCTGTTGGGCGCCCAGATCACCGCGCCGACCCGGCAGGCCGCGATCAAGAGCGCGCTCTTGCATCTGCTGTCGAGCGACGTAAGCGCCGCGCAGCCGGCGGCTTGAAGCGCACGTCTCGATTTTATCCGCTCGTCATTGCGAGCGCAGCGACTTGTCCGCCATAGCCCGAAGGGCGACGGCGGAAGCAATCCAGGGCGGCGCCGGAAGTCTGGATTGCTTCGTCGCTTCGCTCCTCGCAATGACGCTGTTTGTTTGTCATGTGTCGATTGGCAGAGGAGGCTAAACCTCCACGCCCTCATGGCGCAGCAGCCAGCGCTTGCGCGTCAAGCCGCCGCCATATTTCACCAGCGCGCCGTTCGCGCCGATCAGGCGGTGACAGGGCAGCACGACGCTGATCGGATTGGCGCCATTGGCGTGGCCGACCGCGCGCGTCGCCTTGGGCGCCTGCAATCGGGCCGCCAGCGCGCCATAGCTCATGGTTTGGCCCGCTGGAATGCCCGGCAATGCCGACCAGACCTTGCGCTGAAACTCCGTTCCGGCCACGCGCCATGCCACCTCGGCCAGCCGATCGAGATCGCCATTGAAATAGGCCGTCAGGGCCGCCTTGATCGCGGCAGGCGCCTGCCGCTCGTTCAGCATCACCACGCCATAATGCCGCCGAAGCAGATCCATCATGCGCGGTGCATGATCGTCCCAGTCGAGGGCGCGCAGCACGCCGTCGTCATCGGTGACCAGCAGCGCTATACCGATCGGCGTCGCCAGTCGGTCGAGGCGGAACACCGTGGCCGGCTTTTGCGCCGGACTAATGCGTTCGGGCATGTCCGTTTCACCGCTCTCGGTTGATCGATTCCGAAGCTCTATGGCCGCTCCGAGCGTAGGCGTCGACCCGAAATCCGCATCCGCGGGCCGGCCGCCTCGTCTTGCATGGCGCCTTGGCTTCCTCCACAATCCTGGCAGCGATGGCGTCCAAAACAATCAGACCATCGCGCAAAACATCCAGGAGGAACATTGCCCATGAGACATGGTATGATGACACATGGCACGATGCGATCTGGCATCGTCCGTCTTGCCGGGGCCGCCGCGCTTGCGGCCACGCTTGCGGCCACGCTTTCGGTCACATCCGCCTACGCCCAGAAGAAATACGATCCCGGCGCGTCCGACACCGAGATCAAGGTCGGCCAGACCGTGCCGTTCTCGGGCCCTGCCTCGGCCTATGCCTCGATCGGCAAGACCCAGGCCGCCTATTTCAACATGATCAACGATCAGGGCGGCATCAATGGCCGCAAGATCAAGCTGATCCAGTATGACGACGCCTATTCGCCGCCGAAAGCGGTCGAGCAGGTTCGCAAACTGGTCGAGGACGACGAGGTGCTGCTGACCTTCCAGATCATCGGCACGCCGTCGAACGCCGCCGTGCAGAAATATCTCAACGCCAAAAAGGTGCCGCAGCTGTTCGCGGCCACTGGCGCGACGAGGTTTACCGATCCGAAGAACTTCCCCTGGACCATGGGTTTCAACCCCAACTACTTCACCGAGGGGCGCATCTACGGCCAGTACATTCTCAAGGAACATCCGAACGCCAAGATCGGCGTGCTCTATCAGAACGACGATCTCGGCAAGGACTATCTGAACGGCCTCAAGGCCGGGCTGGGCGACAAGGCGTCGAGCATGATCGTCGCCGAGGCGTCCTACGAGGTCTCCGATCCGACCATCGATTCGCAGATCCTGAAGATCAAGTCGGCCGGCGCCGATCTCGTGTTCTCGGCGGCGACGCCGAAGCAGGCGGCGCAGGCGATCAAGAAGATCGCCGAGCTCGACTGGAAACCGACTCACATCGTGGATATCAACGCTACCTCGGTCGGCGCCGTGATGAAGCCGGCGGGCCTGGAGGCGTCCAAGGGCGTCATCTCGGTCAACTACGGCAAGGACCCGCTGGACCCGACCTGGAAGGACGATCCCGGCATGAAGCGCTATTTCTCGTTCATGGCGAAGTACTATCCGGAAGGCGACAAGAACTCGAATTTCAATATCTATGGCTACTCGACCGCGGAGCTCCTGACCACGGTGCTGAAGATGTGCGGCGACAATCTGACCCGCGAGAACGTGATGAAGCAGGCCGCTTCGCTCAAGCACGTCACCGGCGATCTCGCGTTGCCGGGCATGGAGATCAACACGTCGCCGACCGACTATCGCGTCAACAAGCAGCTGCAGATGATGCGTTTCGACGGCGAGCGCTGGGAGCTGTTCGGCCCGGTCCTGGAGGACCATGGTGCGGCAGGCTGAGCTAGCAAAGGCGAGCTGCCTTTTTCTTCACAGCGGCAGCTCGCCATATTCGCGGTTGGCGAGGCTCGCCTCCTCGAGGTCGAGGTCGCGCTCGATCCGGCGCCGGGTTTCGTCGGTGATCCTGCCGTCGCGCAGCAGGACATGGATGAATTGACGCTCTACGGCGATCAATTCGCGGGTCAGCTCGATGCCGAGCGCGGAGGAGTCCTGCTGATCGGGATCGAGCGATTGCGGCAGCTGGTTGACGCGGACCTCATGGCGCGCGCGCAGCAGCCGCACCACCTCGTCGGACAGTTCGCGATCATTGGTCATCGTCTCCAGCGAGTGCAGCGCGGTCTCGAGCGCTTCGCGGCGTGCGGCGATCTCCTGCTCGTGCTCGGCGACATGCTCGGCGCGGCCGGCACGGGTCACGCCGAGCCAGTGAACGACGCGCGGCAGCGTGAGCCCGAGGCCGACCAGGGTGAAGAAGATCACGCCGAAGGAAACGAACAGGATGAGGTCGCGAAACGGGAAGGCGTCGCCGGTCGAGAGCGTCAGCGGCAGCGCCAGCGCCGCCGCCAGCGAGACCGTGCCGCGTACCCCGGTGAAGCCGAGGATGAACACCCACTGCCAGGGCGGCGAGGGGTCGCGTTGGCGCAGGCTTTTCGAAAACCAGCGCGGCAGATAGGTCGCGGGGAAGATCCAGGCGAACCGCGCCAGGATGACGATGCCGACCACCAGCGCCGTCACCAGAAGGATGTCATGCAGCGGAAAGGCCTTAGACCTCTCGTAGAGCAGCCGCATCTGGAAGCCGGTGAGCAGAAACAGCATGCCCTCGATCAGGTAGATCACGAGGTCCCAGAAGAAGACGCCCTGCAGCCGGGTCGCCGAGGGGATCAGGAGCGGCCCGTTCCAGCTCATATAAAGGCCGCAGGCGACGGTCGCGATCACGCCGGAGCCGCCGACATGTTCGGGGATCCAATAGGCGAGATAGGGCGTGAGCAGGGACAGCGTGATCTCGATCTGCGGGTCACGGCTATAATAGCGGGCGCGCAGCATCAGCCAGCCGACGCCGATGCCGAAGGCGATCTCGCCCACCACGATGAGGGCGAACTCGCCGGCGGCGACCGGCAGCGAGAACGTGCCGGTGGTGATCACGGCCACCGCGAAGCGATAGAGGATCAGCGCGGTGGCGTCGTTGGCCAGCCCTTCGCCCTCCAGCACCACCAGGATCCGCCGCGGCAGATGCAGCCGGCGGGCAATGGCGAGCGGCGCCACCACGTCGGGTGGCGCGACGATGGCCCCTAACAGGAAGCCGACGCTCCAGGGCAGGCCGATCAGGATGTGGGTTGCGGCTGCGACCGCGCAGGCGGTGAAGATCACGCAGCCGACCGCGAGCAGCACGATCGGGCGCAGGCTCAGCTTGAACTCGCGCCAGCTCATGGCGACGCTGGCCGAGTAGATCAGAGGCGGCAGCACCACCAGTAGCACCAGCTCCGGCGGCAGCGCGAACGCCGGCATGGTCGGCACGAAGGCCAGCGCGATGCCGGCCAGCATCAGCAGGATGGCCGGCGCAATACTCGCACGGCGCGCGAGCAGTGCGGTTCCGGCCAGCACGGCGAGCAGGATCAAAAACAGCTGAAAATGATCTTCCATGCGATCTGCGCGTCGGTGCCGACGCTCAGTCCCGCAGATCGTAGCGATAGGATTTGGAGACGATCTGCCAGCCATCCTTCAGCTTCATCGCCACCAGATAATCGGTGAAATAGCGCGGCGGGAGCTGGCAGCGGACCTTGATGAAGGCAGTGTTGTCATCCGAGCGGTCGATGGTGACGATGAAATCGTCCCGCGGCTTGCCTTCGGCCTGCGCCGAAGGCCGTTTGCGGACCCAGGCCAGCCAGTCGGCCATGGTCAGGATCTTCAGCTCGCCATTCTCCACGCAGCGCAGATCGGCGGTGGGATGGAAAATCGCGCCGAGCTTGTCGGCGTCGCCCGCATAGAGCGCGTCGAAATAGCCTTGGACCACGGCTTCGACACTGGATCGGTCAGGGTTCACGGCTCTCTCCTCGCTGCGGAACGATCAGCTTATTTTCAACGCAATAACGTGATTGGCAAGACGAACCAAGGCCACATCAGCGGCGACGAACAAGGATGCGGTTTGGCCTGGGAGCGAGGTGTGTGACCGCAATCACAGCCCAGCCGTTCCCAGCTCTGGTAGTCGGCTTCTGCAAGTCTCCCAGCATCATGGGCTCTCAGTCATGTTCCGGTCGCGATCCTTTCAAATCCCCCGCTTGCTGATTGCAGCGGTGTTGCTGCTTGCATGCCAGCCGGCCTTTGCCGAGAAGCGGGTGGCATTGGTCATCGCCAACTCGGCGTATCGGAATGTTCCGCCGCTGGCGAACCCCGTGAATGACGGCGCCGTCATGTCCAAGACCTTCAAGGCGGCCGGTTTCGACGTGGTCGACTTCCGGCGCGACCTGTCGGCAGGGGAGACGCGGCGGGCGCTGCGCGATTTCGCCGATGCCGCGCGGGATGCCGACATCGCCGTGGTGTATTACGCCGGCCACGGCATGGAGGTCGAAGGCGCCAATTACCTGATTCCGGTCGATGCGCGGCTTGAACGCGACACCGACGTTTATGACGAGACGCTGTCGCTGGACCGCATTCTGGTCGCCGTCGAGCCGGCCAAGAAACTGCGCCTGGTCATTCTCGATGCCTGTCGTGACAATCCGTTCGCGAGGACCATGGAGCGCACGGTTGCCGTGCGCGGCATCGGTCGCGGCCTTGCCAGGATCGAGCCGACCAGCCCAAACACCCTGGTCGCCTATTCGGCGAAGGCAGGATCGACGGCGCAGGACGGCGACGGCAGGAACAGTCCGTTCACGCTGGCGCTGTCGCGGCGTATCGGCACGCCGGGGCTCGATATCCGCAAGGCCTTCGGCTTCGTGCGCGACGAGGTGTTGAAGGCGACCGGCAATCGCCAGGAGCCGTTCGTCTATGGCTCGCTCGGCGGTGAGGATGTCGCACTGGTGCCGGCTGCCGCCCGAGTCCCGCAAGCGGCGGCCGCGCCGAATGCGCAATCGGGGATGCGCCGCGACTATGAGCTCGCGCTGCAGGTCGGCAACGAGGCGGCCTGGAACGCCTTTCTGGCGCAATATCCGGATGGCTTCTATGCGAGCCTCGCCAGGCTGCAGCTCGATAAGCTGACGGCGGAGGAGAACCACGTCGCACTGGCCGAGCAGGCCCGGGCGGCCGAAGTCGAGCGGGCGCGTCTCGTCGCCGAAGGCGCGGGCAAGGATGTGCTGGCCAGGGCTGAAGCCAAGGCGGCGGCCGAGGCGAAGGCGGCCGAGCAGGCGCGGATTGCAGCCGCGAAGGTCACGGAGGTCGCGCGGCAGCAGGCCGCGGAGGCGAACGGCAGGCCGCAGGACGAGCCGTCGAACCAGCAGCAAGCCTCGCTCATAGCGGTGACCACGACCGCGGCATCGGTCCCCGCCGCGGCTGCGGCCACCCAGCCGGAGAAAGCTCCGAGGCTGGCATCGCTGACTCCGGCCGCACCGCCGGCCGATCTCGCCAGAGCGGTGCAGGTCGAATTGCGCCGCGTCGGCTGCCTGAACGAGGATGCCAATGGGGACTGGGGCTCGGCCTCGCGGCGGTCGCTGTCGGCATTCAACCGCTATGCCGGTACCAAGCTCGATACGCAGACGGTCTCCGGCGATGCGCTCGATGTGATCAAGCGCAAGCAGGGGCGGGTGTGTCCGCTGGCTTGCCCGCATGGTTTCGAGGTCGACGTCGACCATTGCGACAGGATCGTCTGTGCTGCCGGCTCGTTCCTCAACGACGACAACGAATGCGAGAAGCGCAGCAAGAAGCCGGTCGCGAGCCGCAACGATCGCGACGACGAGCCGGCCCGCAAGCGGCTGCGGTCGGAGCGGCGATTGACGCTTCCCGAGGTCGATGCCGGCCGGCCGCTGTCGGGCTTTGCCAAGCCGCAGCTTCGGGCGGAGAAGCCGGGGCGCGCGTCAGGCCAGATCTATTGCGATGCCTATCTGTGCCGGCCGGTCCAGCGCGGCTGCCATCTCGACTATCAGGGCGGCGGCGGCCCGAGCCACAACGCCAGCGTGGAAGTGTGTAATTGAAGTAGACCGTGCCGCCGCTCGGCGCAGCTGTTGCGGCAGCGTCGGTTTTGGCCCTCTCCGATTCCGGGCGTGGGAGGCCGCACCCCGCCTCTTGAATCAGTTCGAGATCGCGCTTGCGGCGATGTTGACCATCAGCGCGACCAGCGCAGTGTTGTAGATGAACGAGATGATGCCGTGCACGGTCGCGGTGCGTCGGATCACCTTGTCGGTGATGCCGACATCGGACACCTGGGCGGTCATGCCGATCACGAAGGAGAAATAGACAAAATCCCAGTAGTCGGCGTGATCCTGCCTCTCGCCGCTCGGGAATTGCAGGCCGCCCGGTTTGCTGCCGCGATAATAGTCGTGCGCATAATGCAGGGCGAAGGTGGTGTGCACGATGGCCCAGGACAGCGCGACAGTGAGTGTCGCCAGCGTGAGCTCGACGGCGCCGCGCTTGGAAGCGCCGAGCTCGAACACGATCGCGACGATGCTGGCGAAGGCGCCGAGCGCCGTCACCATCAGGATCACGAAGCGGCCATCGTCCTGCTTGATGGCGTTGCGGCGGATGTGCTGATGCTCGCATTGCAGCATCATGAGCACCACCAGCATGAGATAGAGCGTGGCAAAGATGTCCCAGCAGAGCAGGAGCCGGGTCATCACTCGCCAGGCGCCGGGCAGCGCAAAGAACGAGAATATAGCGATGCCAAGCGCAATGAAGGTGCGCGGCCGCGCATAGACCACGCGCAGCGCCATCGGCAGCCTGGTGAAGTGGGCGAGCGCGGGGTCTTCCTTGTGCTCTGGCTGGATCGGCACCGCGCGGGCTCTAGTTCTTGCGCTCGGCCACGAAGCGCGCGGCGGCGCGCAGCACGTCGCCCTTGGCGCCGAAGATCGCGAGCGCCGCATCGCCGCGCGCGAGCAGGTCCCGCACGCGCTGCTTGGCACCGTCGATCCCGAGCTGGGTGACGAAGGTGGTCTTGCCGAGTTCGGCATCGGCGCCGGCCGGTTTGCCGAGCGTCGCCGCATCGCCCTCCACGTCGAGCAGGTCGTCGGCGATCTGGAAGGCCTCGCCAAGCGCGCGGCCGAAATCATCGAGCGCCTGATATTCCTGCGCCGAGGCCTGGCCGAGGAGGGCGCCCGCGATGCAGCCGAAGCGCAGCAGCGCGCCGGTCTTCATCTGCTGCAGGCGCGCCACGTCGACCGGCTCGCGATCGCCGAACCGGCCTTCGCCGGCAAGATCGAGGATCTGCCCGCCCGCCATGCCGCCGATCCCGGAGGCGCGTGCCAGGGCCCGGGTCAGGGCCAGCCGCACGCCGGCATCGGGATGGATCTCGTCGCGGGTGATGATGTCGAACGCGATCGTCAGAAGCGCATCGCCCGCGAGGATCGCGGTGGCATCGTCATAGGCCTTGTGCAGCGTCGGCCGCCCGCGCCGCAGGTCGGAATTGTCCATCGCCGGCAGATCGTCATGGATCAGCGAGTAGCAATGGATGCATTCGAGCGCGGCGCCTGCCATCAGCGCGCCCTGCCGCGGCACGCCGAACACCGCCGCGCTCTCGACCACCAGGAACGGACGCAGCCGCTTGCCGCCGCCGAGGCTTGAATAGCGCATGGCCTCGATCAGCCGCTTCGGCCGCACGATCTCGTCTTGCATCGGCGCGTCCGACAGCAATTCGCCCAGCAGGGCCTCGGTGTCTTCCGCGGTCTTGTCCAGGCGTTGGGTGAAGTCGGTCAGGGCCGTCGCGGTCATCAAGTAGTGCTCCAGAGGCAAAAAATTCGCCGGACAATCGTTGATGACGCCGACTTCGTCAATTGCGGGCGCGAGCGCGACACTTGGCCTCGATTGTCCGAAAAAGGCAGGAAATTTCATGGAGATATCGGATAATCGCGACGGACGACCATCCGATCATGCTCCACTAGCCCCGCGAAACCTCAATTTGCGCCCGCTCCGAACGCTCCTTGCCATGGTCCTGCTGGTGCTGCTCGTGCCTTACGGGCTGACGCCGTTCTATGCGACAGGACACCCGATGTCGGCTTTGATGCTGTGGCGCTCGGTGACCGGCAGGCCGGTCGAACGGCGCTGGATCGATCTGTCGGCGATGTCGCCCTACCTGCCGCGCGCGGTGGTTGCGGCGGAGGACGCTAAATTCTGCAGCCATCACGGTGTCGATTGGGGTGCGCTGCGCGAGGTCGTGGATGATGCCGAGGAGGGGGAAGTCACGCGCGGCGGCTCGACCATCACCCAGCAGCTGGCCAAGAACCTCTTCCTATGGCCAGGGCGCAGCTTCGTCCGCAAGGCGCTGGAACTGCCGCTGGCGCTCTGGATCGACGCCGTGCTGCCGAAGCGGCGAATCCTGGAACTGTATCTGAACGTCGCCGAACTCGGCCCGTCCGGCCAGTTCGGGGCCGAGGCCGCCGCAAACTATGCGTTCGGCCGGTCGGCAGCAGGTTTGGGGCCGCGCGAGGCGGCGCTATTGGCTTCGATCCTGCCCAACCCGGTCAAACGCAGCGCACGGAATCCGGGTCCGGGCGTACGCCGGCTCGCCATGACCTACATGGCGCGGGGGCAATCACCCGCGCTTCAGACCTGTTGGGGCGGGGGCCGATGAGCGCGAACGCGCGAATTTGCCCGAAATTGCCGTAAACGGCGCTAGCTTTACGGGACCTCATCCTCTATAAGCCCGGCCTTAATCGGCATCGGGGCTCGCCGGCGCTTGCGCTTGCGGCCGTCGCCACGCGACGATGTTCCGCTGATGCCATAAGAGATTACCCCTAGAGGATACGGATATGGCCGTCCCCAGAAGAAAAACGTCGCCGTCGCGACGCGGTATGCGTCGCTCGGCCGATGCGATCAAGAAGCCGACCTATGTCGAGGACAAGGATTCCGGCGAGCTGCGTCGTCCGCACCACCTGGATCTCAAGACCGGCATGTACAAGGGTCGCCAGGTCCTGAAGAAAAAGGACGCCTGATCGTCTGTGCCCATGCGGCGGGCTTGTCGCCCGCCGGAACGCGGCGCCGACGGGTTGAGCGCGGTCCCGTGCGAGTCCATTCGCCGGGACCTTTGCGCGTAAGGCATTCGCGGACGAGCCCGTCGTATTCCCGTCCCCGGTCCTTGGAAATGCGCAGGTGCTGATCCCTTGCGCGGTTGAAGGCGTCACCGATGTCCATGGTCGGTTTTCCGCTGCTGCTGATCCCGCTGGCGATCTACAACATGATCGCCTTCCTGATGCCGGGGGTCGGCTTCGGCGAGACGCTGGTCCAGGTGCGGCTGGTTTCGGGCGAGACGTGGACGGTGTCGCTGGGCGACATCCTGCTTGCGCTCGGGGTGTTGCTGCTGTGGCTCGAAGTGATCAAGGCCGCCCGGCCTCACGGCAAATATCTCACGGATCATCTGCTCTCGCTGCTGGTCGCCGGCGGCGCTGCGGCCGAATTCGTGATGTGGCCGAAATTCGGTAATTCGACCTTCTTCCTGCTGGCGCTGCTGGCCATGGTGGACTTCTTCGCAGGCGTCGGCCTGCGCACGAAGCGCCGCCGCGCAGCGGCCGTGCTTGCAGCCGCGCCGGTGGTTCGGACTGAACCCGTCCTTGCGTCTGCGTCCAAGCCCGAACCGGCCAAGTCTGAGCCGGCCAAGGCTGAACCGGAGCCACAGGTCGCAGAATCGGCGGGTGCGGCGGATGTCCCTGGCTCGGTCGTCCCGGCACCGGCCGCTTATGCCGAGCCCGAGCCCGCACCGGCGCCGCCGGACATCGAGGTGCCGGCCGCGGCAGCCGTCGCCGAATCCGTGCTGATGGCTCATCCCGATCCGCGCATCGCCACCCCGGCTGCGACTGAACCGGCCCCGAACGCTGGCGCGCCGGACCAGGCGAAAGAGCACGAGCAGGCGCCGGCCGCGCCGAAGCCCTGAAGCGGCGCCGGCGCTTACCTGAACGGGATTGCCTAGATGACTTGCCGGGTCCGCCCGGCGGCGCTGACCGTGGGATGCTGATGCGTCGCATAGGCGGAGAGCGCGTCGGCCGTGGCGGCGCGGCGCAGATGGCGGGTCTGCGGGACCTGCTCGGCCGTAGCGATCAAATGGGTCACGAAACTGGCATCTGGCCTGACCGAGCGCCGCGGCGGAGATCGGAATTCCGGTCCATGGACGAGCGGAACCAGCGCGACGCTTTCGCGCGATTCGCCGTTCTGCCTAGCCGCCTCGTTCCGGTCGATCGTTAACATCGTCCAACCAAATCCGGCCTGACTGTTCTATTCTGGGGCGCCGGATCCTTTCCTCCCGAACTCTCGCAAGAGCAATGCCGCTCACGGAGTTATCGTTATTTCACGGGCGTTTGTTCCTTCGGCGCCTCCCTTTTTAGCTTACGCCTGCGGCACCGGGGCTTGCAAATGGCCTGTCGCAAGAAAATGTTCTCATTAACCAGATGTCCGTAGGCTGATTCGCAAGACCGCTGCGGCCATATGCGCCGCATGCCGGTCATCCGTAACCGATTGTGAGGCCGCGATCGCGACCGGCCGTGTCCCGAAACGAGGCGATCTTGACAGCCGATGTGCCGCAAACCTCGATGATTCTGGCTTCGGTCGGCCAGGCCGCCTTCGTGTGGGATATCGCCGCCGACGTGATCGTCTGGAGCGATCATGTCGGTGCGGTGTTTCCCGATATCGCGCTGCCGCAGCTGTCGCGCGGCGCCGATTTCGCCAAGCTGATCGAGCCGCAGCAAGCGATCCGCTCCGAGGTGTTGTTGCAGTCGCCGCCGCTGCACGGCGCCGGCGGCACACCCTACCGGATCGAATATGGTGTCCGCGCCCATACCGGCGCGCCGCTGCTCTGGGTCGAGGAGACCGGCTGCTGGTTCGCGGATGCCGACGGCCGTCCAGTCCGCGCGCAAGGCGTCGTCTGTATCAACAACGAGCGCCACGCCCGTGACGAGCAGCTCATCAAGCTCTCGCAGCACGATCCGCTCACCGGCGAGCTCAACCGCAGCCACCTGATCGCCACCTTGGCGGCGACGATCGAGGAGGCGCAGCGCTTCCGCTTTTCCTGCGCCTTCATGCTGGTCGGCGTCGATCATCTGGCGCGCCTCAACGACGCGTTCGGCTTCGATGTTGCGGACGGCGTGCTCCTGGAGGTCGCGCAACGGATTCGGGCCCGATTGCGCAGCGGCGATGTGCTGGGCCGTTTCTCCGGCAACAAGTTCGGGCTGATCCTCAAGAACTGCACCATGGACGACATGACGATCGCGGCCGAGCGATTTCTGGCCGCGGTGCGCGACGACGTGGTGCCCACCAAATCCGGCCCCGTCGCGGTGACCGTGACGATCGGCGCGGTCAGCGTGCCGCGTCACGCGCGCACCGCCGACGAGGCCATCAACCGCGCCCATGAGACTCTCGACGGCGCCAAGCGGCGTCGGGTCGGCTCATTCGCCGTGTGGCGGCCGAACGTCGAGCGCGACGCCCAGCGCAAGGTCAATATCCGCGTCACCGACCAGATCGTCACGGCGCTCAACGAGCGGCGCATCGTCACCGCTTTCGAGCCGGTGGTCGCGGCCGACACCCGCGAGTCGGCGTTCTATGAATGCCTGGTGCGGATGCGGCAGGACGACGGGCGGGTCCTGCACGCGCCCGACATCGTGCCGGTGGCCGAGCGCCTTGGGCTGATCCGTCTGGTCGATCACCGGGTGCTGGAGCTCGTCATCGCCGAACTCGCCGCCGCGCCCAACGTGCGGCTCAGCCTCAACATCTCCCCGGAGACCACCATGGACCCGGACTGGTGGGCTTCGATCGAATTTCTGATGCGTGCGCATCCGGGCGTTGCCGAACGGCTGGTGGTCGAGATCACCGAGACCGTCGAGATCCAGGACATCGACGATGTCAGAGGTTTCGTCACCCGACTGAAGGATCTCGGCAGCCGGATCGCGATCGATGATTTCGGCGCGGGCTACACCTCGTTCCGCAACCTGCGCAAGCTCGGTGTCGATATCGTCAAGATCGACGGCGCCTTCGTGCAGAACCTGGCGCGCTCCGCCGACGACCGCGCCTTCGTGCAGACGCTGGTCGATCTGGCGCGCCGGCTGCAGATCAAGACGGTTGCGGAATGGGTGCAGGACGAGGAGTCGGCCGCGCTCCTGCGCGAATGGGGCTGCGACTACATCCAGGGACGGCTGATCGGGCTCGCCTCGATCGCGTGCCCCTGGCGGTCCGCGGCTGGAGAAATCTTGCCCGCCGCGGGATGACCTCGATCGGCAGCATCGTTGCATGCCGGCGCATGCGCACGCGATGCGGGACACATGCAGGGCACCCCATCGCGCGGGAGATTGCTGGTCGCCGCGCGGCGGCGCAACCGCCCATAGCCAGGAGGCCTGGCCTGGGCCGGAAGCGACGTCGAGGCTATTCCTCCTGCTTCGGCGGCTCCTTCGACATGCGGTCGAGGCGTTCCTGCATTTCCTTCATCTGCTGCCGCAGGTCGTCGATGTTGTCACCGCCGGCCGCCGGCTCGGCCGATTTCTCTTCCGTCCGTGCGGGAGCGAACGGCTTGAACATCGAGAAGGTCTGCTGGAACAGCTCCATGTTGCGGCGGACCTGCTCCTCGAGCGGCGCGAACGGCGTGCCTGAGAAGGTCTCGGCGATCTGCTTGCGAAACTTCTCCTGCTCCCGGGTCAGTGTGTCGATCGACTGCTCGAGATATTTCGGCACCACCATCTGCATGCTATCGCCATAGAATCGGATCAGCTGCCGCAGGAAGGTCGTGGGCAACAGATTCTGGCCGGCCTTGTTCTCCTGCTCGAAGATGATCTGAGCGAGCACCGAGCGGGTGATGTCGTCGCCGGTCTTGGCGTCATAGACCAGGAAGTCCTCTCCCTCCTTCACCATCGCGGCGAGGTCTTCCAAGGTCACGTAAGTACTCGTCCCGGTATTATAGAGCCGCCGGTTCGCATATTTCTTGATCGTGGTGGGTTGGTCGGATTTCGCCATGGAAGCTCACACATTCAGACCGAGGACGGGAAACCCCGCGGTTACGCCGCAGGGCGACGAGCTACGCAATCGCACTAGCGTAATCACGTTCGAGAGAGTTCGGCTACGGTTTTGTGCGCGACGGTTAATTCCAAAGCACAAATTGTGCTTATGAAACGGACAGGCGCGCCAATTTGAATGCGCTGCAGCAGGAAACCGGCCTTTGTCTCATTGACATGCCGCAACGACGTTAACAGGATGCGCCCTAGAGATTGCGCATCCGCCAATCCGGGGTTTGCCGTCGTTCCCACCGGCACGCTGCAGCGCCCCGCTCCAATTTCATTTAGGTTTCAGAGACTCCCCGGTCCCCGAGCCTGGTCCCCAAGAGCAAAAGTCAGGAGATGCCCATGTCAGACGATGTCGTCATCGTCAGCGCCGCCCGCACCCCGGTTGCAAGCTTCAACGGCGCCTTCGCCAATCTGCCGGCTCATGAGCTCGGCGCGGTCGCGATCAAGGCGGCGCTTGAGCGTGCCGGCGTCGAGCCCGGTCGCGTTTCCGAAGTCATCTTGGGGCAAATCCTGACCGCGGCGCAGGGGCAGAACCCGGCCCGCCAAGCCTCGATCGCCGCCGGCATCCCGGTCGAGAGCCCCGCCTGGGGCGTCAACCAGCTCTGTGGCTCCGGCCTGCGCTCGGTGGCGCTGGGCTACCAGGCCTTGGTCAATGGCGATTCGGAGATCGTGGTGGCCGGCGGGCAGGAATCCATGAGCATGGCGACGCATGCGCAGCATCTGCGTGCTGGGGTCAAGATGGGCTCGCTCGAACTCGTCGACACCATGATCAAGGACGGGCTGTGGGATGCCTTCAACGGCTATCACATGGGCAACACCGCCGAGAACGTGGCGAAGCAATATCAGATCACCCGTGCGCAGCAGGACGAGTTTGCGGTGGCCTCCCAGAACAAGGCCGAGGCCGCACAGAAGGCCGGCAGGTTCAAGGACGAGATCGTCCCTGTGACGGTCAAGAGCCGCAAGGGCGACATCATCGTCGACACCGACGAATATCCGCGCCACGGCGCCACGCTCGAAGCGATGGCCAAGCTCCGCGCGGCCTTCGAGAAGGACGGTACGGTGACCGCGGGCAATGCCTCCGGCATCAATGACGGCGCTGCGGCCGTGGTGCTGATGACCGCGAAGCAGGCCGCGAAGGAAGGCAAGACCCCGCTCGGCCGCATCGTCTCCTGGGGCCAGGCCGGCGTCGATCCGAAGATCATGGGCACCGGCCCGATCCCGGCCTCGCGCACCGCGCTGAAGAAGGCCGGCTGGAACATCGCCGACCTCGATCTGATCGAGGCCAACGAGGCGTTCGCCGCGCAGGCCTGCGCGGTCAACAAGGATCTCGGCTGGGATCCGGCAAAGGTCAACGTGAATGGCGGCGCGATCGCGATCGGCCACCCGATCGGCGCTTCCGGCGCGCGCGTGCTGGTGACGCTGCTGCATGAGATGCAGAAGCGCGATGCGAAGAAGGGGCTCGCCACCTTGTGCATCGGCGGCGGCATGGGCATCGCGATGTGCATCGCGCGCGACTAAAAACCTCGCAGACTGCGCACGCGATCAGCTTCGCAGCTGCACGCATCCCAACAACGAAAACGCCCGGCGGCCTCGCCGGGCGTTTTGCTCTTGATGTCCGTCAAACGCGTCGCATAATCCGTCGATAAGAAGCCAAAGCGCTGCGATCCCCGGTCGATGACGAAATTTTTCTCAACGGCCATCATTCGGCAACGGCGTGAAGCGTGACAACGTCGTTGCAGATATGCATCTATAAGTTGTTGCGCTTGAGCGAGCACCAAGGGAAGGATTCGACATGGCACGGGTTGCGTTGGTGACGGGTGGAACGCGGGGCATCGGAGCGGCAATCTCCAAGGCGCTGAAAGCGGCCGGATACAGGGTCGCGGCCAATTATGGCGGCAACGATGCGGCTGCGGAGAAGTTCAAGAGCGAGACGGAGATCCCTGTCTATAAATGGGACGTCAGCGCGTTCGAGGCCTGCGCGGAGGGCATCAAGAAGGTCGAAGCCGATCTCGGCCCGATCGATATCCTGGTCAACAATGCCGGCATCACCCGCGACACCGCGTTCCACAAGATGAGCCTCGAGCAGTGGAGCGCCGTGATCAACACCAATCTCGGCTCGCTGTTCAACATGACACGCCAGGTGATCGAGGGCATGCGCGCGCGCAAGTTCGGCCGCATCATCAACATCTCCTCGATCAACGGCCAGAAGGGCCAGTTCGGCCAGGTGAACTATTCGGCCGCCAAGGCCGGCGACATCGGTTTCACCAAGGCGCTGGCCTTGGAGACGGCCAAGGCCGGCATCACCGTGAATGCGATCTGCCCCGGCTACATCAACACCGAGATGGTGCAGGCGGTGCCGAAGGACGTGCTGGAAAAGTCGGTCCTGCCGCTGATTCCGATCGGCCGCCTTGGGGAGCCCGAGGAGATCGCGCGCGCCGTCGTCTTCCTTGCCGCCGATGACGCCGCCGCCATCACCGGCTCGACGCTGACCATCAATGGCGGCCAGTACATGACCTGACGCCGAACGGCGTTGCGTAAGCGAACTGTCTGCTGCATATGATTCGCCCTGCCCGCGCTCGTCGCGGGCATCCGCGTCTTTGCGATCTCTGAGCAGCTCATGGGCGTGGATCGCCGAGGGGCGAAGGCGCGCGTCGCGCTCTCGCCCGGCCATGACGGAGCAATGTTGTCCATGTCCTCTCGTACCGCGACCCTGATCGGCCTCACCGCGATCCTGATGTGGTCGCTGCTTGCGGTGATGACCGTTGCGACCGGCACCGTCCCGGCGTTTCAGCTCGCCGCCATGACCTTTGCCATCGGCGGCGTGGTGGGCACGCTGACCTGGATCGGTCGGCATGGGGCGATGAAGGCGCTGCGGCAGCCGCCTGTCGCCTGGATCGTCGGCGTTGGCGGCCTGTTCGGCTACCATGCGCTGTACTTCCTGGCGCTGCGCTTTGCCCCTCCGGCGGAGGCCGGGCTGCTGAATTATCTTTGGCCGCTTCTGATCGTGCTGTTCTCCGCCTTCCTGCCCGGCGAACGGCTGGCGCCGTATCACGTCGTCGGCGCCGCACTCGGACTTGCCGGCACCGTGCTGCTGTTCGTCGGCAATGGCGCGAGCTTCGCGGCAGCCCAGGTCCCGGGTCTGCTGGCGGCCTTCATCGCCGCCTTCGTGTGGGCGACCTATTCGGTGCTGTCGCGCCGGCTGAAGTCGGTGCCGACCGATGCAGTCGCCGGCTTTTGTCTGGTGACGGCAGCGCTCGCGGCGACCATGCACGTCGCCTTTGAGACGACGGTCTGGCCGGCGACACTGACGCAGTGGCTCGCCGTGATCGGTCTCGGCGTCGGGCCGGTCGGGGCTGCGTTCTATGCCTGGGACATCGGCATGAAGCGCGGCGATATCCGCGTGCTCGGTGCGGCCTCCTACGCCACGCCTCTGCTCTCGACGGCGTTCCTGATCCTGGCGGGCTTTGCCCAGCCGAGCGCGAACATCGCGCTCGCTGCGTTCTTGATCGCCGGCGGCGGCCTGGTCGCGGCCAAGGACATGTTTCGGCTCCGTCGTTAAGCCGCCGTGCTTCGTAGCCTGCGACGGCGGCGGAACGCGATCTCTTGCTCGTATCGTTGATCCCGGCTTAACGGCAGGCACTCAAGTGCCTTTCGAGTGGTAGCTTACAACCGATCGTCTGTTTTTCCGTCCAAGGCACCTAACTCCGCTTTTACCCGCGATCCGCAACCTCGTGGTCTCGATGGTCGGTAGTTGAGACGGGGCGGGAATATGCGGGACTTGAGAGGTGAGGTGGCTCGCGCGCGAGATCTGTTTCGCGTGCCCGCGGACAATCCGGAGCTCACGCGCGCCCAGTTCAAGGCATTCTCGAAGCAGGTGCCGCTGCTCTACTTCATCCTGATCACCAACAGCATTGCCCTCGCATCGACCTTCTTGCCGCTGGCGCCGACGTGGCTCACCATCAGCACGCCGGCGCTATTGAGCTCGGTGACTGGCTTCCGGATGATCTGGTGGCTGCGTCAGCGCAATGTCGTCTGCGATGACGGCGAAGTTCTGCGCAATCTCCGCTTCACCAATCGGATCGCAGGTCCGCTCGGCGCCTTGTTCGTGGTCTGGTCGTTCGCGCTGTTTCCCTATGGCGATCCGTTCGCCAAAGGCCAGGTGGCGTTCTACATGGCGGTCACCGTCATCGGCATCATCTTCTGCCTGATGCATCTGCGCTCGGCGGCCCTGATCGTGACGCTGGTCGTGATCGGTCCCTTCGTCGTCTATTTCCTGGCGACCGGCGTGCCCGCCTTGCGGGCGATTGCGGTGAACCAGCTTCTGGTCTCCGGCGCCATGGTCACGGTGCTGTTCATCTACTACCGCGACTTTGCTGATCTCGTTGCCAGCCGCAAGTCGTTGCTCGCGCAGCAGGCGGCGACGCAGGCTCTGTCGGACGAGAATTTCCGGCTGGCCAATCTGGATTCCCTGACGGATCTGCCCAATCGCCGCCGCTTCTTCTCTGAGCTCACGCGCTTCTTTGCCGAGGCCGAGCGCAACGGCACGACACTCGCCGTCGGCATCATCGACCTCGACGGCTTCAAGCCGATCAACGACACCTATGGGCACACCGTCGGCGACCGCGTCCTGATCGAGGCGGCGCGCCGTCTTGGCGAGGTCTGCAACAGCTACGGTCCCAAGGTTCATCTCGCCCGGCTCGGCGGCGACGAATTCGGGCTGGTGGTCGGCGGCGATCCCACGGACGAGGATCTGCTTGCGCTGGGGCGCCAGATCACCGACCGCATCAAGCTGCCCTACCAGCTCGATACGGCGCATACGGGGTTGTCCTGCTCGACGGGCTTTGCGCTCTACCCGCGCTCGGCAACGGCCGCGGAGCCGCTGTATGAGTGTGCGGATTATGCGCTCTATCACGCCAAGCGTCATGCGCGTGGCGGCGCCATCATCTTCTCGAGCGAGCTCGAAGCCGAAATCCGCAGCCGCGGCGTGATCGAGCACATGTTGCGGACCGCCGATTTCGACGCCGAGATGCGGCTGGCGTTCCAGCCGATCAAGGACACCAGATGCCTGCGGACAAGGAGCCTTGAAGTTCTTGCGCGTTGGCACAACCCGAAGCTGGGGCTGGTGTCGCCGGCCGACTTCATTCCCGCCGCCGAGCGCACCGGCGTCATTCGCAGTTTGACCCGGATCCTTTTGGTCAAGGCACTGGCCGCGGCCGCGACCTGGCCGGAGGATATCCGCATCTCGTTCAACCTCTCGGCCCACGACATCTGCTCGCCGGACGGCATCCTGCACCTGATTTCGGCGATCGAGGCGAGCGGCGTCTCGCCGAGCCGCATCGGGTTCGAAATCACGGAGACCGCGGTCACCTACGATTTCTCCCGTGCCGAGCACTCGATCGCCGCGCTCAAGGCGATGGGCTGCAGCATCTCGCTCGACGATTTCGGCACCGGCTATTCGTCGCTCAGCCACGTCCATCGCTTGCCGCTCGACAAGCTCAAGGTCGACCGCAGCTTCGTGGCCGATATCGACACCAATCCGGTCAGCCTTAAGATCATCAAGTCGCTGACGGGCTTGTGCGCCGACATGGAGATCGCCTGCATCGTCGAAGGCGTCGAAACCCAGGCGCAACTCGACAGCCTGCGCTGCCTCGGCTGCGATTTCGTTCAGGGCTACTATCTCGCCAAGCCGATGCCGGCCGACGCCGTTGCGGGCTTTCTCACCGAGGAACGACGGCGCTTCGCGCCGGCTGGGCAGAAGATCGCCGCGAGCCTCTGACGCCGGCAGACGGCGCGAACGCGTTCGGACGTTAGCCGCCCGGCTCCCAGCCCGGCGGCGCCAGCTCGAATGCCGAAAACTCGAAGCCGGGCGCGACGGAGCAGCCCACCAACGTCCAGTCGCCGGTCGTTTCGGCGGACTGCCAGGCATATGCCGGCACCACCGCTTGCGGCCGCTGGCCTGCGGCGAACTCGAGGCCGAGCACGAGCGTCTGCGATGGCTGCTGCTCATCTTCGGCGATCCGCAACGTCAGCGGAGCGCCAGCATAGAAGTGCCAGACCTCGCCGGCATCGACCCGATGCCAATGCGAACGCTCGCCGCGCGCGAGCAGGAAGTAGATCAGGGTCGAAGCGGCACGCCCGCTCGTGTCGAGCTTGGAGTCGCGAAACGTCTCGCGAAAGTGCCCGCCCTCGGGATGTGGCTCGAGGGCGAGTTGCGCGATGATCTCTGCGGCGGTGAGGGCGTTCATGACCGGGACGAAGGCTCAGGACTTGTTCTTGCGCTCGCGCAATTCGCCGAACACCTCTTCTGCGCTGGCGCCCTTCATGCGCAGCTTGATCGCCACCGCCGGATCGTCGGCACGCAGGAACACATTGGCTTTCTTCTCGTCGCCAAGCAGCGCGGGAATGGTCGGCCGGCCCGCGGCGCGAAGCCGGGTCACCTCCTCGGCACGTGCCTGCAGCGCCGCATTGTCGGGCTCGACGGTGAGCGCGAACTTGACATTGGAGGCGGTGTACTCGTGACCGCAATAGAGCTTGAAGTCGTCTGGCAGGGCGCGCAGCTTGAGCAGCGAATCCCACATCATCGGATAGCTGCCTTCGAACACGCGACCGCAGCCGATCGAGAACAGCGTGTCGGCCGCGAACAGCGCCTTCTCCGTATCGAACACGTAAGCGACGTGATCCAGCGTGTGGCCGGGCGTTTCCAGCACGCGCGCGAGCAACTCGCCGACCCTGACGACGTCGCCATGGGCGACGCGCTGGTCGACATTGGCGATCTTCGTCGATTTATCGTGCGGAGCGACCACGCGGCAGCCATAGGCCTCCTTGAGCTCAGCGACGCCGCCGACATGATCATGATGGTGGTGGGTGATCAGGATGTCGGTCAGCCGCCAGCCTTGGGCGTTCAGCTCGCGGATGATCGGCGCCGCATCTGGCGCGTCGACCGAGGCCGTGGCGCCGGTTGCGGGATCGTGGATCAGATAGCCGAAATTGTCTGACAGGCAGGTAAAGACGCGGATCTCGGCGGCCATGATGTCTCCATCGGCGGGCAGGGGCGGCATTCTGGTCTGGTGCCACCCGCGTCGGCGAGAGATATGGCGTTAACGCTTCCGGCGCAACGCAATCTTCCGCGGGCAGAGATGGCTCGCGACGTGGTAGATTAGGCCCATGGACGTGATCGACCTCCGCGACTTCTACTCGCAGCACCTCGGCATCGTGGCGCGGCGTTTGATCAATCGCGGCATCAGGGAACGTTGGCCGAGCGCAAAAGGCCAGCGCGTGCTCGGCATCGGCTACCCGACCCCGTATCTCGGTCTGTTCCGGGAGGATTCCGAGCGCTGCATCGCCTTCATGCCGGCGGCCCAGGGCGTGTTGAAATGGCCCACCGCGCGGCCGACGCTCGCCTCGCTGGTCGATGAATATGCGCTGCCGCTGCCGGATGCAGCGGTCGACCGCATTCTGCTCGTCCACGCGCTCGAGATGTCCGACGATCCCGCCGGGCTCTTGCGCGAAGTGTGGCGGGTGATGGCGCCGTCCGGGCGCATGATCATCGTGATCCCGAACCGGCGCGGCATTTGGACGCGCACCGACAGGACGCCCTTCGGCCATGGCCGGCCTTATTCGCGGTCGCAGATCACGGAGTTGCTGCGGCAGACCTGGTTCACCCCGACCGCCTGGAGCGAGGCGCTGTTCATGCCGCCGGTGACCGCGAGCTGGTTCTTGCGCTCGGCGTTGGCCTGGGAGCGGGGTGGGGCGGCGCTGTCGCTGCCCTTCGCCGGTGTGCTGATCATCGAGGCCACCAAGCAGGTCTATCGTGTCATTCCGGCGCGCCAGCAGCGCATCCGGCTGATCCCGAGGCTCGAGCCGGTGCTGGTGCCGTCCGCGCCCGCGAACGGCCGAAGCGGACGCGGGTAGCCGCCCGCAAGGCAGCGCTAATTCGCCGTAACGTTGGAGAACAGGTTCATCACCACCACGCCGGCAATGATGAAACCCATGCCGATCAGGGCCGGTGTATCCAGTCTTTGCCCGTGGGACAGCCACGCGAACAGCGAGATCAGGATGATCCCCGCCCCCGACCAGATGGCGTAGGCGATCCCGGTCGGGATGGTCTTGAGGCTGAGTGACAGACAGTAGAACGCGACCGCATAGCCCGCCAATGTGAGTGCGCTCCAGAGCGGCCGGCTGAAGCCCTCCGCCTGTTTCAGGGCGGTCGTGGCCAGGACCTCGGCCAGAATCGCGATCGCGAGCAGCAGATACGTCATGCGTCCAGCGCTAGCATGCGGACGTGACTTCGTGCTGACAGGGCCGAAGGCCGGCTTTGCTGAGCCTTCGTCTGCAACAAAGAAGTCTGCAACAAAAAAGGCGGGCGGACACGTCGTCCGCCCGCCTTCGCAAAGCGCTGCCCGGACTATTCGCCGGGGTTGAAATCTTCGCTCGGCGCAGGGGCCGGAGCGGCGGCCGTCTCCGCGGGGCGCGGGGCATGCGGGCGGCGGCGCCGGCGCGGATAGCGCTCGCCGCCTTCGAACGGGGCCGGCGCGTTCGAGATCTGCGGCTGCGGGCCGGTGATGAAGGATGGCAGCCGGTCGACGCCGCTGTCGGCGATCACGGGCTGGGGTTGCGGCTGCGGCTGATATTGCGGCTGCGGACGCTCGCGAAACTCCCGGGGTTCCCGGTGCTCCCTGGGCTCGCGATGCTCCCTCGGCTCGCGCTGTTCGCGCGGTTCACGGTGCTCGCGATGTTCCCGCGGTTCACGATGCTCGCGCTGTTCCCGCGGCTGCTGCTGGTCGCGCTGATGGGGCTGGTTGTCGCGCGGCTCGCGATCGCGCTGACCGCCGTCGCGGTCACGCATGAAGGGTTGCTGCTGGGGGGCCGGAGCGAAGCCCGGCTCCTGGCCGAAGCTCGAGAAGCCGTCGCCCTCGTCGTCGAGATCGTCCACCGTCAGGTCTTCAGTGTGGCGCGGCTGCGGCTGGTTCTGGCGGAGCTGCTCCTGGGCCGCGGCGATCAGGCGGAAATAATGCTCGGCGTGCTGATAGTAATTCTCGGCCGCCACCGGATCACCGGAGGAGCGGGCGTCGCGGGCAAGCTGAACGTATTTCTCCGCCACGTGGGAGGCCGTGCCGCGGATCTTGATGTCCGGCCCGTTGGACTCGAACACACGGGTCAGCGGGTTCTGGCCGCGCCGGTTATTATTATTGTTGTTATTCCGGTTGCGCATCCGCTTGTTGTTTTGACCGTTTCTCATGTCCTGCCTTTATTCCAACCCTGTGTTAGGAGCACTGAACTGCCACCGTGAATTGTCACCGTGATGCAAATACCATCCTGCGCGGTCCGCGCGTGCCAGCCGCGGACCTGCGTTGCAATCCGACCCATGTCGTGATCGATAACTGTGATCGGAAGCCGAATTGTTCGACCAGCGATCATCTCGACCGATGTCTCGACAATGCGCGTTCAACACGCGTTCCCCACCCGCCAGCGGCTGTGCCGGCGAACCATGTCATTCAGCCTGCGAACCCAGCCCGAGCTGCGGCAGACCCGTTTTTCTTTGCGTAAGACGTCAAGCGCAAAATCAGGCTTTCGTTCGCTTTGCAATCGCGAGCAGCACAGCCTTTTTCACGGCTACCGTGCTCAACCGACCTGCGTTTTGGAACCTATTGCCCGGCGCGGCTCGCCTAGTGAATCCGTGGCGGTGGTCAATCGATACCGCTCTACGGGGGCCTGCGCCGATGCTCTGAACGGAACGTAGTCGCTCCGCGGCGATATTCCAAGAGGTTTTTGCTGGTTAATTCGCGCTTGTCAGGGCTTTTTTCGGCCGATCACGGCCCTGGGAATTCCGGCCAGATCGGCTCGTGTGGCAGGAAAATCAACCTGCAAGCCCGCCTTTGTCATCAAGCCTTCAACATCCCCGCTTTGGCCCTGGCCGACCTCGACCACCAGAGCTCCTCCCGGCCGTAGCAGGCCAGCCGCCTGGGGGATCAAGGCACGATAGGCGTCAAGTCCGTCGACGCCGCCGTCGAGCGCACGGAGCGGATCGTGCGCGCGCACTTCGATCGCAAGCCCGGCGATGTCACCGGCGCGGATGTAGGGCGGATTCGACACGATCAGGTCGAACCATCCCGACAGCGCCGAGGCGTAGGAGCAGGCGACAAAGCCCGCACGATCGGCGAGACCTAGTCTCACCGCGTTGTCTCGTGCCGTCAGCAGCGCATCCAGGCTGAGGTCGGTGCCGATGCCGATGGCGTTCGGCAGCTCCGAGAGCAGTGCAAGCAGGATCGCGCCCGAACCGGTGCCGAGATCGGCGATGCAAAGTCGGCGATTTCTTCTGTCGCTGCCTAGCGCTTCCAGCGCCAGCTCGACCACGGTTTCGGTGTCCGGCCGCGGCACCAGCGTTTCGGCAGAAAGCCGAAGCGGTAGGCCCCAGAATTCCTTTGCGCCGAGGATGCGCGCGACCGGCTCGCCGCCCAATCGGCGCTGGGCGAGCCGTTCGATTCGCGCAGCTTCATCTGCGGTGAGCTGCCGCTGTCCGTGGCTGACCAAGCCCGTGAGATCGAGGCTCAGCGCCGCACCGACCAGCAATCGCGCATCGAGCTCGGGCGAGTCCAGCCCGGCGCCGGCGAAGCGCGCCGCGAGCGCGCGGCGGGTGGTGTCGATGGTTTCGCCGGCGACGACCTCGATCATCGTCAAGATCCTGTCCACGCGTCATCCCCGCGAAAGCGGGGATCCATAGCCACCGGCCCATCGGGCGCAAGGATCTGAGTTGCCAGCTCGCGCCCTAACCAACGCCGGTGGTTATGGGTCCCGGCGTGCGCCGGGACGACATCTGAAATGCCGCGGCGTCGTCGCGCAAGGGCGAACAGAGCGCAGATGCTTGTCACGCCGCCGCGCCCTGCGCAGCCAGCTGCGCCGCCTGATGCTCCGTGGTCAGCGCGTCGATCAGCTCGCCCAGCGCTACGCCTGCGATCACCTGCGGCAGCTTGTAGAGGGTCAGGTTGATGCGGTGATCGGTCACGCGCCCCTGCGGGAAATTGTAGGTGCGGATGCGCTCAGAGCGATCGCCGGAGCCGACCTTCTCCTTGCGATCGGCGGAGCGCGCCGCATCCACCTTCTGTCGTTCGGCGTCGTAGATGCGCGAGCGCAGGATGTTCATCGCCGAGGCCCGGTTCTTATGCTGCGAGCGGCTGTCCTGCATCATCACGACGATTCCTGTCGGCAGATGGGTGATGCGGATCGCCGATTCGGTCTTGTTGACGTGCTGGCCGCCGGCGCCTTGCGCGCGCATGGTCTCGATGCGTAGATCGTCGTTCTTGATGTCGACGTCGACATCCTCGACTTCGGGCAGCACGGCCACGGTCGCCGCCGAGGTGTGGATGCGCCCTTGCGTTTCGGTGTCGGGCACGCGCTGCACCCGGTGCACGCCGGATTCGAACTTCAATTTCGCAAAGGCGCCGCGGCCCTGAATCTCGGCGATGATTTCCTTGTAGCCGCCAACGGTGCCTTCGGAGGCCGAGATCACCTCGACCTTCCAGCCCTGCAACGCCGCAAAGCGCTCATACATGCGGAACAGGTCGCCCGCGAACAACGAGGCCTCGTCGCCGCCGGTGCCGGCGCGGATTTCGAGCACGACGTTGCGATCGTCCATCGCGTCCTTCGGCAGTAGCGCCACGCGGATCTTCTGCTCGAGCTCGGCGCGGCGCTCGATCAGCTCCTCGCGCTCGGCCTCGGCCATTGCGCGCATCTCCGGGTCGGTGGCGAGATCTGAGATCAGCGCCTCCGCGTCGGCGAGCTCCTTCACCGCCGCACGATAGGTCTTCACCGCCTCGATCACGGGATTGAGCTCGGCGAGCTCGCGGGTGATCTGGACATATTTGTCGGAATTGACCTGGCCGAGCAGCTCCGCTTCCAGCGCGGCGTGATGCGCGAGCATGATGTCCAGTTTGGCTTCGGGAAGCGATGACATGACAGAATCTCAGGATAAACGATTTTCGGGAGCAAATGAGCGGCGGAGCGGCGGCGGTGCCGCTACAAGGCCAGGCCTTCGGCCTCGGCGAACTCGGCCAGCTTCTGCCGGATCGAGATGCTGCCGGCGGGCTCTGCGAGCAACTGATCCATCGCGGCCTCGGCCTTGCGGGCATCGAGTTCGAGCAGCATCGCCTTCACCGGGCCATGCGCGGTCGCCGACAGCGATAGCGAGCGATAGCCGAGCGCGATCAGCGCCAGCGCACCGATCGGTCTGGAAGCCATCTCGCCGCACAGCGAGACCGATTTCCTGGCGCGTTGGGCCTTGCGCACCACGTCGCGCAGCGCCCGCAGAATCGGCGCTGACAGCGTATCGAAGCGTTCGGAGACTTTGGCGTTGCCCCGGTCGACCGCGAACAGGAACTGGAACAGGTCGTTCGAGCCCACCGAGATGAAGTCGACCTTGGTGAGCAGCTCGTCGAGCTGATAGAGCAGCGCCGGCACCTCGAGCATGGTGCCGACGTCGATGCGTTCGGGCAGCGTATGGCCGTGCTGGCGCAAATAGGTCAGCTCGCGCTCGACGATCGCCTTGGCGGCGTCGAATTCGGCGACCTCCGAGACCATTGGGAACATGATGCGCAGGGCGCGGCCGCCGCCGGCGCGCAACAGCGCTCGGATCTGGCCGCGCAACAGTCCTGGACGGTCGAGCCCGAGGCGGATCGCGCGCCAGCCAAGCGCGGGATTCTCCTCGATCACCGTCTCCATATAGGGCAGGGCCTTGTCGCCGCCGATATCGAGCGTGCGGAATGTGACCGGCCGCGATCCGGCCGCATCGAGCACGGCGCGGTAGAGCGCGAGCTGGTCGCTCGAGCGCGGCAGGTTCGCCGAGACCATGAATTGCAGCTCGGTTCGGAACAGTCCGATGCCGGCACTGCCGGTGTCCTCGATATGCGGCAGGTCGATGACGAGCCCGGCATTGATCATCAATTCGACCGGCTGGCCATCCTTGGTGACGCAGGGCTTGTTGCGCAGCTCGCTATATTGCGCCTGGCGGCGGGCGCGGAAGCGCACCCGTTCCGCATAGGCGGATTCGATCTCGGCCGACGGCCGCACATAGATCGAGCCCGATGTGCCGTCGACGATGATGGCGTCGCCGGGATCGGCGATGCCCGGCGCGTTCGGCACTTCGCCGACGGCCGGAATGCCCAGCGCGCGCGCCACGATCGCGACGTGGGAATTGGTGGTGCCTTCCTCGAGCACGAGGCCGCGCAGCCGCTTGCGATCGTAGTCGAGCAGGGCGGCCGGACCCATGGCGCGCGCGATCAGGATCGCGTTGTCGGGCAATTGCTCGCGCGAGGGCGCGTGGTCGCGGCCGACGAGCTGGCGCAACAGGCGATAGCCGAGGTCCTCGAGATCGTGCAGCCGTTCGCGCAGGTAAGGGTCGGTCGAACGCAGCATGCGGGCGCGGGTGTCGGACTGCACGCGCTCGACCGCCGCCTCGGCTGTCAAGCCGGTTGCCACTGCCTCGTGCAGCTTGTGCGACCAGCCCTGGTCATTGGCGAACATGCGGTAAGCTTCGAGCACGTCGCGGTGCTCGCCGCCATCGGCGACGTCGCCCCGTTCCAGCATGCGGTCGAGATCGGCGCGCAGCATGAGCAGTGCCGCATCGAGCCGCTTGATCTCCTTCGGCAGGTCCTCGGCGATGTAGTTGTTGACCACCACGCGCGGTTCATGGAGCACGACATGGCCGAGCGCGATGCCGTCCGACAGCACCGTGCCGGTTTTGTGGATCGAATGGCGGACCGCCGGCTCGGCGCCGGGTTGCGCCAATGCCGCGAGCTCGCCGGAGGCGATCATCTCGGCGAGCACCATCGCGGTGGTCTGCAGCGCCTCGACCTCTTCCTCGACATAGGTGCGCTTGGCGCGGTTCTGCACAACCAGCACGCCGAGCGTGTTGCCGGCGCGCAGGATCGGCACGCCGAGGAAGGAGTGGTAGATTTCTTCGCCGGTCTCGGGGCGGTAGGAGAACGCCGGATGGCTCTGCGCGTCGTTCAGATTGAGCGGCGTGGCCTCGCTCGCGACGAGGCCAACCAGGCCTTCATGCGCGCTCAGCACCGTCATGTGCACCGCGTCGCGGTTCAGACCTTCGGTGGCGTAGAGCTCGAGCGTATTGTCGACGCGCAGCACGTAGACCGAGCAGACCTCGGCCACCATATTGGCCGCGATCAGCACCACGATCTTGTCGAGGCGCTCCTGTGCCGAGACCTGCTCCGCCATGGTCTCGCGAAGCCGTCTCAGTAAGACGCGGGGCCCTCCCGACGCGCTTCGCATGTGGCACAATCCCCCTTCTTGGGACCAGTTCGGTGGTCAGCCCGAATCTGGTGCTAAGCTTGCGAAATACAACAGCTTTCTTGATGCGAGGCCGTCGTAGCCCCATGCGCCGGCCCGAATCGGGACAGCCATCGCCGGGGGCGCAATTGCAGCGATTATTCTGCGATGGCCGTATAGCGAATCGGGACTTGTTTTGCCAAGCAAAACGCCTGCCAGCCCCGGCCGCGTCAACGGCTTTCGGAGCGTCCGCAGAACGTTTTCAGGTCCTGCTGTTGCACAGCGGGATCCGGAGGGAAGCGTCTTCTAGACCTGGTCCAACCCGTAGAGCGTATGCAGCGTCCGCACCGCAAGCTCGGTATAGGCGGCGTCGATCAGGACCGAGAACTTGATCTCGGAGGTGGTGATGGCCCGGATATTGATGTTGCGGGCCGCCAGCGCGGCGAAGGCCTGGGCCGCAACCCCGGCATGGCTGCGCATGCCGCTGCCGATCACCGACACTTTGGCGACATCGGTGGCGGTATCGAGCCGGTGATAGCCGATCTTGTCCTTGGCGGCGGAAATGGTCTCACGCGCGCGATTATAGTCGGTCGCCGGCACCGTGAAGGTGAGGTCGGTGGTCTTGCCGTCCTCCGACACGTTCTGCACGATCATGTCGACATTGATGTTGGCGTCGGCGAGGGGCCCGAAGATCGATGCCGCGATTCCCGGCTTGTCCTCGATCTGGCGCACCGAGATCTGGGCTTCGTCCTTGGAGAAGGCGATGCCGGTGACGACGTGATTTTCCATGATTTGCTCCTCGCTGCAGATCAGCGTGCCCGGCGGCTGATTGGCGTGGGGGTCGATATCCTCAGGCTTGTCGAAGCTGGAACGGACGAAGATCGGCATGTTGTGCACCATGCCCAGTTCCACTGACCGTACCTGCAGCACCTTGGCGCCCTGCGAGGCCAGTTCCAGCATGTCCTCGAAGGCGATCTTGCCGAGCCGTTTCGCCTTGGGAACCACCCGTGGGTCGGTCGTGTAGACGCCGTCGACGTCGGTGTAGATGTCGCAGCGGTCGGCCTTGATCGCGGCCGCGATCGCGACCGCGGAGGTATCGGAGCCGCCGCGGCCGAGTGTGGTGATTCGATTGGTCTGCGGGTCGACGCCCTGGAAGCCCGCGATGACGGCAACCTCCTTGCGCTCCTTGAAGCGCTGGATCAGTTCGGACCCGTCGATATCGACGATGCGGGCGGAGGCGTGGGCATCGCTCGTCTTGATAGGTATTTGCCAGCCCTGCCAGGAGCGGGCCTGGATACCCATGCTTTGCAGCACGATCGCGAGCAGGCCGGAGGTCACCTGCTCGCCCGACGCCACCACGGCGTCATATTCGCGCGCATCATGCATCGGCGAGGCCTCGGTGCACCAGGCGACCAACTCGTTGGTCTTGCCGGCCATCGCGGAGACGACCACGGCGACTTCGTGGCCCGCGTCGACCTCGCGCTTCACATGGCGCGCGACGTTGCGGATACGGTCGATATTGGCGACGGATGTGCCGCCGAATTTCAGCACGAGGCGGCTCATGACGGCGCGCTCAATTCCCTCGGGGAGGATAAGTTGGTGGGCCGGCGCGAAACCGGAGGCGCGCCAGCCGAAAGGCGCGTATACAGAGCGGCGCGGCCGGGGGCAAGCGGGTTCCTGGATCGGGGCTTTCAACTCTTCCCCGGGCCGCGCAGGTGAGGTAGAGGCGAAGGTAATGGGGCGTTATATCGACGAGATCTTGCAGCCCGGGGAGAAGGTGCTGTATTCGACCAACGCGCATTGGATGTTCTATCTGCCTGCCATCGGCGCCTGGATCGTTGTATTTGCGCTGTTGATCCTGTCGCAAGGCACTGCCGTCTACAACCTGTCCTTGATCTGCCTCGCCGCCGCGGCGGTCATTGCCGTGGTCGCGCTGTATTGGACCGTCAGGGCCTGGTTCCACCGCATGACCACCGAGACCGACGTGACCAATAAGCGCGTCGTGCACAAGACCGGCTTCATCAAGCGCCGAACCTTCGAGATCGCGCTGGACAAGGTGGAGAGCGTCGACGTCAATCAGACCATCATGGGCCGCATCCTCAATTACGGCGACGTCACCATCATGGGTGTCGGCGAGGGCAGGGAGACGATCGCGACCATCGCCGAGCCGCTCGCGTTCCGCAACGCGATTACTGCACGCTAAAGGGGCGAGTTCACGTCGATGCCACAGGACACCGCCTCCACAGCGTCCGCCCAGACGTCCACCGTCGATCCGGCCGAGATCGCGAAATTCTCCAAACTGTCGGAGACCTGGTGGGACCCCAAGGGCAAGATGGCGCCCCTGCACAAGATCAATCCGCTGCGGCTCGCCTATATCCGCGACGCCGCCTGCCGGAAGTTCGAGCGCAACGCCAAGAGCCTGAACTGCCTGTCCGGCCTGCGCATGCTCGACATCGGCTGCGGTGCCGGCCTGTTGTGCGAGCCGTTCACGCGGCTCGGCGCGCAGGTGGTCGGCGTCGACCCGTCCGCGAGCAACATTGCCGCGGCGAAGCTGCACGCGGAGAAAGGGCATCTGTCGATCGACTATCGCAACACCACGATCGAAGAGATGGATCCGCGCGAACGCTTCGATATCGTGCTGGCGATGGAAGTGGTCGAGCATGTCGTCGATGTCGGCGCTTTTCTCGGGCGCTGCGCCTCGGTGCTCAAGCCCGGCGGCATGATGGTGGTCTCGACCTTGAACCGCAACTGGAAGAGCTTCGCGCTTGCGATCGTGGGCGCCGAATATGTGCTGCGCTGGCTGCCGCGCGGCACGCATCAGTGGAACAAGTTCATCACGCCGGACGAGCTCACCAAACATCTGCTCGACGCGCGGCTCGTCGTCACCGAGCAGAGCGGCGTGGTCTACAGCCCGTTCGCCGACCGCTGGAGCCTGTCGTCCGACATGGACGTCAACTACATGCTGGTTGCGGAGCAGATGGTGTAGATTGATTTTGGTTTCCGGCGCCGCGGCCTCGTAGACTGTATCGTCCCTGCGCAAGCGAGGCTTGCACGACAGCGTGCTTGCGGCATCAGCCGCAATGCAGACATGCGGCGTCCCGCGGTTGACCTCGTGAGCTCCGCTTTGCACGGTGGCTGCGTTCAGCCGGCTCTCAGTTATGCTCTCCCTCACCTCGCTCTGGATTCCCTTCACCCTGATCGCCGCCGCCGGTCAGGTCGCGCGCAACGCGATGCAGCGGTCGTTGACGGCGAAGCTCGGCACGTGGGGCGCCACCAACATCCGCTTCCTGTTCGGCTTCCCGTTCTCGCTGTTGTTTCTGGCTGCGGTGCTGCTGAGTACGGGCGACCACCTGCCGTGGCCGCCGGCTGCGTTCTGGCCCTGGCTGCTCCTGGGTGCGCTGACCCAGATCCTCGGTACCGGCCTGATGCTTCTGGCCATGACCGACCGGTCCTTCGTGGTGACGACCGCGTATCTGAAAACGGAGGCGATCCAGACCGCGATCTTCGGGTTCGTATTCCTGGGCGATCCGCTGTCGGTCGCCAAACTGGTTGCGATCGGGATCGCGACCCTCGGCGTGGTGGTCACGGCGCTGCGGCCAGGCGGCGAGACGCGCTATGCGGCATGGAAGCCCACCATCATCGGCCTGGTCGCGGCCGCATCCTTTGCGCTCTCGGCGGTCGGCTTTCGCGGCGCGATCATCGCGATCGAAGGCGTCTCATTCGTGACGGCCGCGTCCTACACGCTGGTCTGCGGCCTGTTCGTGCAGACGCTGATCCTGAGCGTTTACCTCTTGGCGCGGGCGCCGGAGGTGCTGCGGGGCATCCTCGCGCTGTGGCGGCCGTCGATGCTGGCCGGCTTCGTCGGCGCGTTCGCCTCGCAATTCTGGTTCCTGGCCTTTGCGCTGACCGCGGCCGCCAATGTCCGCACCCTCGCGTTGGTCGAGGTGCTGTTCGCGCAGGCCGTATCGCACTATTCGTTCAAGCAGCCGGTGTCATTGCGCGAAGTTTCGGGCATCGTGCTGATCGTTGCCGGCGTGGCAATGCTCATTGGGGTGTGAGAAGCGCTCCCGATATCCGCCTCCACCGTCATTGCGAGGAGCGAAGCGACGGAGCAATCCGGAATTCTTGCCGAACTCTGGATTGCTTCGCTGGCGCTCGCAGTGACGCGGAAGACTGCTCGCCTCGCGTCAATTCCGGTCGTCCGGCAGAACCGGCAGCGGCGCCACCTCGATGCCTTCGTCGATCAGCTCGCGCGCTTCCTGCAGCGAGGCCTCGCCATAGATCGGCCGGTGCTCGGTCTCGCCGTAATGCATCTTGCGCGCTTCGGTCGGGAAGCGCTCGCCGACATCGTCGGCGTGCTTGACGATGTGGTCGCGCAGCTCCTTGAGCTTGGCGCGCAGCTCCTGCTCCTGCGCTATCATCAGCGGGGTCGGTCCGGGCGGAATGACCTCGGCCGCCGGGGCGGGGACCGGCAGATTGGCCTCCCGTCCCTTCTTGCCGACGATCCGCGGCGCCATGATCGCCTTCTCGACCTTGGTCGAGCCGCAGACCGGACATTCCACCAGCTTGCGCTTCACCTGCGATTCGTACGCGGACGAACTCTGAAACCAGCTGTCGAACGCATGGTCGCGTTCGCAGCGCAGGGCGTAGCGGATCATACCGATCCCCGCACCAGGTGCAGATAGTCGGGGCCGGCCTTGGGGTCGGCGACGCTGAAGCGCCGGCCGTGCTGCAGGGAGGGGATCGCCTTGCGCGCGGTCTCGACGCGGGAGGGATCGATGCGCGCCAGGAACACGCCGGGCTCGACGCCGCCTTCGGCCAACACCTCGCCCCAGGGATCGATGATGAGCGAATGGCCGAAGGTCTCGCGCTTGTTCTCGTGCAGGCCGCATTGGGCGGCCGCGAACACGAAGCAGCCGGTCTCGATCGCCCGTGCCCGCAGCAGCGTGTGCCAATGCGCTTCGCCGGTCTTGCGGGTGAACGCGGAGGGCACGCTGATGAACGAGGCGCCGCTCTCGGCCAGCGCCCGATAGAGCGCCGGAAAGCGTACGTCATAGCAGATGGTCAGTCCGATCCGGCCCCAGGGCAGGTCCGAGATCACGGCGGTCTCGCCCGGCTGGTAGTTCGCCGATTCCCGGTAGCTCTCGCCGCCCGGCAGATCGATGTCGAACATGTGGATCTTGTCGTAGCTCGCGAGGATATCGCCCTCCGGGCCGATCAGGAAGGAACGGTTGACCGCCTTGTCCTCGGAGAAGCGCAGCGCCAGCGACCCGATATGCAGATGGATCTTCAGCTCCTTGGCCAGCGCGCGATAGGCCTTCAGCGAGGGATCCTCGTCCTCGCTCTTCAATTGCTCGAACAGCGCCGCCCGGTTGAGCTGCATCATGTTGCTCACTTCCGGCGTCTGCACGTAGTCGGCACCTTGCGCGACCGCCTCCCGGATCAGCCTTGTGCCCTGCTCGAGGCTCGGCTCAGGCAGGAGGGAGGTGCGCATCTGCACCATGGCGGCCGTGAAGCTGCGATCCGTGCTCATGATGTTGCCTTTTCCCCCGCCAGCATCGCGTCGAGCCGGCCCTCCCGATCGAGCGCATAGAGATCGTCGCAGCCGCCGATATGTCTCTCGCCGATGAAGATCTGCGGAAAGGTCGAGCCGGGTCCGACCCGATCATACATCTGCTGCCGGTACGACGGGTCCTTGCCGGCATCATATTCGGTGAAAGTGGCCTTCTTGCGAGAAAGCAGCGACTTGGCTGCGGAACAATAGCCGCAGCCCGGGCGGGTGTAGATTTCAATAGCAGCTGTCATCTCGCGCTCGAATGTTTTCCAAAGTGCAGGATTATATGGGACTTCGCGGCGCATCGACAACCCGGGCGAAGACCAGCACGCTGACCTCTGCAGCCTTGGCCCTGAGCAGCGCGCGTGCGCAGGCGTCGACCGTCGCACCTGTTGTCAAGACATCGTCGACCAGCACGATCCGGCGCCCCTGCACATCGGAAAGGCAGTCCGGCGCGACCTGGAAGGCGCCCTGCACGTTGCTGGCGCGCTGGCTGCGCGACAGCCCGACCTGCTGCTCGGTCGCGCGCACCCGGCGCAGGAGGTCGCTCCGGAGCCTGACGCCGGTCTCGCGTGCGACCGACCGCGCCAGCGCCCCGGACTGGTTGTAGCGGCGGCCAAAGCCGCGCCGCCAATGCAGTGGCACCGGCACCAGCGCATCGGCGCCCTCGAGCAGCTCGCGGCCGGCCCGCGCCATCCAGCGGCCCATCACCGGCGCGAGATCGGTGCGATCCTGGTATTTCAGGGCGTGAACCAGGGTGCGGGCCACCTCGTCATAGCGGACCGCCGCGCGTGCCCTCGCATAGCCCGGGGGGCTCGCGATCGCTTCCATCGACAGCAGCTCCGGGCCGGGATCGTAGACGAAGGGAATGCCGAGCTTCGGACAATAGGGGCGTTCGATGAACGACAATTTGCCCCAGCAGGCGGCGCAGACGCCCTCGCCATCCACCGGTTCGCGGCAGGAAATGCATAGCGTCGGCAGGGCGATGTCGAGCGCGAGCTTGGCGAGGCCAGCGCAAGCGCCGTTGATGGCGCCGAAAGCGGTGCGCATCCTGGTCGCAGCTGAACGGAGGGGAGCGATGCCGACGTCCATGCGTTGACGGTACCGCCGCTCCCGCAGAGGCTCAAGCGGCGGATTGCTAAGGCCCCTCAGATCGGCGTAACCACGGACCATGACGACCAATCCCAATTCCGCGCCCATCCTGTTCGATCGCGCGCTGCTGGCAGCGCGGCAGCGCCGCGCGGCGCGCGCGCCCGAGACGTTCCTGATGGAGCGCGTCGTCGAGGACATGGGCGACCGGCTGCTGGCTGTGAACCGCAGCTTTGCCGATGTTGCCGACATCTGGTCGCCAGGCGGCCTGCGGGCGCCGTTCGTCGATCGCTTTGCAAAATTCTCGTATGTGGTCGCGCCGGAGACCGCGCGGGAGGAACTGGGCGTCGCGCCACAATCGCTCGATCTGGCGCTGTCCGCGCTCGCGTTTCAGTTCGTCAACGATCTGCCCGGCGTGCTGGCGCAGATCCGCCGCAGCTTGCGGCCCGACGGGCTGTTGCTGGCGGCGATGATCGGCGGCGACAGCCTGACCGAGCTGCGGCAGGCGTTCGCTGCCGCGGAGGCCGAATGCGAGGGCGGGGTGTCGCCGCGGGTGGCGCCCTTCGCCGATCTGCGCGACATCGGCGGCCTGTTGCAGCGTACCGGATTCGCGCTTCCTGTCAGCGATGTCGATCGCGTGGTGGTGCGCTATGCCAATGCGTTCAGCCTGATGCAGGACATCAGGCGCATGGGCGCCGCCAACAGCCTGATCGAGCGGCGGCGCACGCCGACCCGCCGGTCGACGTTGCTCCGTATGGCCGAGATCTACGCCGAGCGGTTCGCCGATCCCGACGGCCGCATCCGTGCCACCTTCGATATCATCTGGCTGTCGGGCTGGGCCCCGCATGAGAGCCAGCAGAAGCCGCTGAAGCCCGGCTCGGCGACAGCCAGGCTTGAGGACGCGGTGAAGCGCGGAACGAAGGCTTAAGTCCGCATGTCACTCGTCATGCCCGCGCTCGTCGCAGGCATCCCACGTCTTTCCCGCTGCCGCATCGTGGATGGCTAGGCCAAGCCGGCCATGACGGCGTATGCGGTGCGGTCCGTGCTCCGTCACATCAACAGATCGATCAGATGCGGAATCAGCGGAATGTCGGCGGGCGGCATCGGATAGTCGCGCAGTTTGTTGGCCCGCACCCAGGCAAGCGTCTGGCCCTCGCGCGCCGCCACCTGTCCTTCCCAGCGCCGGCAGATATAGAGCGGCATCAAGAGGTGGAAATTCTCGTAAGCGTGGCTCGCAAAGGTCAGCGGCGCGAGGCACGGCTCGCTGACGGTGATGCCGAGCTCCTCATGCAGCTCGCGGATCAGGCTCGTTTCCGGCCGTTCGCCGGGTTCGACCTTGCCGCCCGGGAATTCCCAGAGGCCTGCCAGCGTCTTGCCGGGCGGACGCTGCGCCAGCAGCACGCGCTTGTCGGCATCGATCAGGGCGCAGGCGACGACGAGCGTGAGTTTGAATTCGGCCATGTTCGATGCTGTTCGCTCTTCGCGGTTCGATGTCTACAGGCTGCAGCCACGCCGCAGCGGTTACCGTTCTTTAACCAGTGAATTCGAAGTTCGCCAGCTGCCTGCTGCAGATGCTGCACGAGGGTCCGAATTCGACGTTCGCCGACGAGGCCGCTTACGAAATGGAGCGAACTTCGGATTCCGACCTTGGAAGGGGCCGATTTCTACGATCGAAATAAGCCAAGTTTAATCTGTTTTCGCGCAATTCTACGGGACTTGGCCGTTACAGGCGCACGTTCGTCAGGCATTGTCCCATGAGTTCTTTGTCCAGTTTATTCACGCGATTTCGCCGCGACACCAAGGCCAATATTGCGGTCACCTTCGCCATCGTCTGCGTGCCGGTGATCTCGGCGGTCGGCTGCGCTGTCGACTATAGCCGTCACAACCAGGTCCGGGCCAAGCTGCAGGCCGCAGTCGACGCTGCCTCGGTCGGTGCCGTGTCCAGGACGTCGCCGGCCTTCGCTGCTGCGGGCTCGATGACTTCGGATGGCACGATCGACGTGGGCAATACCGATGCAAAGAACATCTTCAACGGCAATATCGCCGGCAGCACCGGCTACACGCTGACCAGCCTGACGCCGCTGGTGGAGAAGAAGGGTTCGGTGGTCACCGCCACCGTGTCTTACACGGCGACCATGCCGACCATGTTCATGAACGTGGTCGGGATCAAGTCGATGACCATGAACGGCTCCTCGACGGCCACGGCGACGATGCCGAAATATATCGATTTCTATCTGCTCCTGGACAACTCGCCGTCGATGGGCGTGGCGGCGACGCCGGCCGACGTGACCAAGATGGTCAGCAACACGCCGGACAAGTGTGCTTTCGCCTGCCACGACTACAACACGTCAAAGAATTACTACAATCTCGCCAAGTCGCTCGGTGTGACCACGCGGATCGACGTGTTGCGCAGCGCCACCCAGCAACTGATGGATACGGCGGCGCAGACCCAGACCTATCAAAACCAGTTCCGGATGGCGATCTACGATTTCGGCGCAGCGTCGAAGACGATCGGCCTGCGGGCGCTGTTCAGCCTGTCATCGAGCCTGTCGAGCGCCAAGACGGCGGCCGGAAACATCGACCTGATGGGGGTCTACGGCAACAACGACGCCTACACCGCCGACAAGGACACCCAGTTCAGCACCATCTTTCCCGCGATCAACAACCAGATCCCGAACCCGGGCGACGGCAGCGCCGGCTCGCCGCTCAAATATCTGTTCTTCGTCTCCGACGGTGTGGCGGACGAGAGCAACACCGGCTGCCTGAAGCCGATGAAGAACACGACCTTCGGCAATATTTCGCCGCGCTGCCAGTCGCCGATCAATCCCGCGCTCTGCAAGACGCTCAAGGACCGCGGCATCAAGATCGCCGTGCTCTACACCACCTATCTGCAGCTGCCGACCAACAGCTGGTACATGGCCTGGATCGATCCCTTCAACAAGGGACCGTTCGGTCCATCACCGAACAGCGAGATCGCGCAGAACATGCAGGCCTGCGCCTCGGACGGCTTCTACTTCGAGGTCTCGCCGACGCAGGGGATCGCGGACGCGATGAACGCGCTGTTCAAGAAGGCGGTCGCCGACGCGCGCATCAGCGGTTGAAGTCTGCTCGGGCTCTGCAGCTGCATGGAGGCATTGATTTATAACTCCGCCTCAGCTCTATTCGCGCTCCAGTTGTCGTCGCAATCGTCGGGCGGGACAGGCATGATCAGGACAATAGGATTTGCGTGGATGGTGGCTTTGGTGCTCAGCACCCAGGCCTCCGCGGGGACCTGCAGTGTTCCTTTCATCAGGACCCTTAACAATCAGACTGTCGAAGGAACAATGTTCGCGGTCACCGGCAAGCGCTGCAGCATCATTCTGACGCGTTCAATGGGACCGACTTTTGGCACGCGGCTGGTTTCCCCGCCGAGCAACGGCGCCGTCTCGATCAGTGGCAACCGGATCGTGTACGTGTCTCGGCCCGGCTTCGTCGGCGAGGATCATCTCGTCTATGCGCGCGAGGGGCAGGACATGCTTAATCACCCGGTCACGCGCACCGTCAATCTCACGGTCAAGGTCGCAGGGCGGCTCTGAGCGGCTACGACCTGTAATCGCCGTTGATAGCGACATAGTCCTTGGTGAGGTCGCAGGTCAGCACGCGGTCGCGGCCCTTGCCAAGGCCGAGCGCGACCTTGATCTGGATGGTCTGCGCCTTCATCGCCTCCGAGACTTCCGTCTCGTCATAGGACGGATCGCGCGCTCCCTTGTTGGCGACGCGGATGCCGTTGAACGAGATCGAGAGCTTGTCGCGATCGGCCGGCTCGCCGGCCTTGCCGACAGCCATCACCACGCGGCCCCAATTGGCGTCCTCGCCGGCGATCGCGGTCTTCACCAGCGGCGAATTGGCGATCGACATCGCGATCTTGCGCGCCGACGGCTTGCTCTTGGCGCCCTCGACGATGATCTCGACCAGCTTGCGTGCGCCTTCGCCATCGCGGGCCACCTGCTCGGCCAGGTTGGCCAGCACGGCGTTGAAGGCCTTGACGAAGGCCTTAAGCCTGGGATCGCTGGCCCGGCTGATCTTCGGCGCGCCATTGGCGGCCGCCGCACCGGTGGCAAAGGCGAGCAGGGTGTCGGAGGTCGAGGTGTCGCCGTCGATCGTCACCGCGTTGAAGGTGTCCTCCACGCCGGCCTTGAGCAGCGCCTGCAGCGCCGGGGCGGAGATCGGTGCGTCGGTGAAGATGAAGGACAGCATGGTCGCCATGTCGGGCGCGATCATGCCGGCGCCCTTGGCCATGCCGTTGATCGTCACCTTGGCCTTGCCGAGCTTCACGGTCGCGGTCGCGACTTTCGGGAAGGTGTCGGTGGTCATGATGGCTTGCGCAGCGCCCATCCAGTCCTCGGGTATGGCGGTGCCGGCCAAGCCCTGCAGCACGCCGTCGAATTTGGTGGCGTCGAGTGGCTCGCCGATCACGCCGGTCGAGGCCAGGAAGATCTCGTCCTGCTTGCAGCCGACGGCCTTGGCAGCGATCGAGGCGGTCAGTGCAGTCGATTGCCGGCCGGTCTTGCCAGTGAAGGCGTTGGCATTGCCGGAATTGACCACGAGCGCGCGGGCCTTGCCGCCCTTGAGCTTGGCACGGCACCATTCCACCGGCGCCGAGGGACATTTGGACAGCGTGAACACGCCGGCAACGGTTGTGCCAGGGTCGAGCAGGGCCAACAGGACGTCGGTGCGGTTCTTGTAGCGGATGCCGGCGGCCGCGGTGGCGAGCTTGACGCCCGCAACAGCGGGCATATCGGGAACGTCGGTCGGGGCGAGCGGAGAAACGGCTGAGGACATCGGGCTTCCGGCGGCAGGATTGGCGGGAGCCGCTCTGTATCACTTTCGATGCCAGGGTGGGAGAGTGAGTGCGCCGTACTCCGCTGTCGTTCGCGCGAACGCGGGGACCCATAACCACCTGAGTTGCTGACGTGCCCGGTACTTGCCGCGTGCCCGCATCGAGCATCACGCGATCTGGGTCCCGGCGCCGGGACGACACCGTTGATGCGGAGACGTCCTGTGCCCCCGCGGACGGGCGTCGCCAAAAAAAAGCCCCGGCGCAAGGCCGGGGCGATACTGATTATGACGAGCGGATGACGCGTATGGCGTCCCTCGTTTTACTTCTTCGCCGGATCGGCCGGCTTGCTTGCATCCGCCGGCTTCGCGGCATCCGGCTTGGCGGCCGCATCCGCCGGCTTGTCGGTGCGCTCGATCTTGGCGTCGGCGCGCAGCTTGGCGACGTAGTCGGCCTGCGCCTTGCGGGTGACATAGGTCTCGATCTGGCTCTTGACCTGGTCGAACTCCGGCGGCTTGCGGTTGCGCTTCTCTTCAACCTTGATGATGTGCCAGCCGAACTGGGTCTTCACCGGATCGGAGATCTTGCCCGGCTCCAGCGCGAAGGCGACCTTGGCGAATTCCGGGACCATCTGCTCCTTGGTGAAGAAGCCGAGATCGCCGCCGTCGGAGGCGCCGGGGTCCTTGGACTTCTTCTTCGCGAGTTCGGCGAAGTCGGCACCCTTGTCGAGCTCAGCCTTCACGGCCTTGGCTTCGTCCTCGGTCTCGACCAGGATATGCCGGGCATGCACCTCCTGCTCGCCGCCGATCTGCTTGGAGGCCTCGTCATAGACCTTCTTCATCGCATCGTCGGTGGTCGCGGTCTTGCCCTCGCTGGCGAGCAGGCTGTCCATCAACAGGCGGTTGCGGGTCAAGGCGAGGCGCTTCTTGAAATCCTCGGTGTCGGCGATCTTCTTGTCCTCGGCCGCCTTCGCGACGAGCTTCATGTCGATCAGGAACGACAGCACATTGTCGTCCCGGCTGGCCGGATCCATCTGTGCCAGGCTCGGCCCCAGCTCCTCCTCGGCGAGCGCCACGTCGCTTTTGCGGATTTCAACGCCGTTCACCTTGGCGAGCACGGGGTTCGGGTCCTCCGCGGCGCGCACGGGGCCCGCGATCAGGGTCAGCGCGAGACTGCCGGCCAGCGCGGTCGCGAGGCCGAAGCGCAGGCCGGTTTTCGTAACCGGGAACGAGGTGGTCATGGAAAATCCTTCTTGAAGTGAGGGCGCGAGAGGGACCTCAAAGCGGCGGGACACTCGCCCAATCGCGCGGCCTTGGCAACGCGAAAAGTCTGTCAATTTCGTGAAATTAGCGACAGGTCAGGGCCGATTTGGCGAGCGCGGCGCGCCGTTGACAAGCATGCCCCCCAGCCATATCTCTGGCCGATCGCTTCAAGGGCGATAGCGCTTATTTTACTGCGTTTTTGGCCGTTGGACCTTGGTTTGCTCACATCCCACGCATCTGGCGGTACTGCGCGAGCTCCCAACCTTGAGCCGGTCTGCTGGTGCTGCGGTGCGTCATCATGGGACCGGGGCGAACCGGATAGACCCTCTACGGCTGCAACGCAGACCCACATAGGCAGGATTTTCGCATGATCGGCGCGCTCGCCCGCAAGTTTTTCGGCTCCGCCAACGACCGACGGGTCAAGGGGTACCAGGCGCGTGTCAACGCGATCAACGCGCTCGAGCCGGAGGTGGCCGCGCTGTCGGACGAGGCCCTGAAAGCCAGGACCGAGGAGTTCCGAAAGCAACTCGCCGAGGGCAAGACGCTCGACGACATCCTGGTGCCGGCCTTCGCGACCGTGCGCGAGGCCGCCAAGCGCACGCTGGGCCAGCGCCATTTCGACGTGCAGCTGATCGGCGGCATGGTGCTGCACGAGGGCGACATCGCCGAGATGAAGACCGGCGAAGGCAAGACCCTGGTCGCGACGCTCGCGGTCTATCTCAATGCGCTCGCCGGCAAGGGCGTGCATGTGGTGACCGTCAACGACTACCTCGCCCGCCGCGACGCCGGCTGGATGAGCCAGATCTACGGCTTCCTCGGCCTGACCACGGGTGTCATCGTCCACGGCCTCGACGATGCCGAACGCAAGGCCGCCTATGCCTGCGACATCACCTACGGCACCAACAACGAATACGGTTTCGACTATCTCCGCGACAACATGAAGTACCGTCTGGAGGACATGGTCCAGCGCGGGCATTATTTCGCGATCGTCGACGAGGTCGACTCCATCCTGATCGACGAGGCGCGCACCCCGCTGATCATCTCCGGTCCGCTCGATGATCGCTCCGACTTCTACAACACCATCGACACTTTTGTGCCGCGACTCGACAAGACCGACTACGAGGTCGACGAGAAGCAGCGCACGGTGACGCTCACCGAAGCCGGCATGGAGAAGATCGAGACCCTGCTGCGCGATGCCGGGCTCCTGAAGGGCGAGTCGCTCTACGACGTCGAGAACGTCTCCGTCGTGCACCACATCAACCAGGCGCTCCGCGCGCATACCTTGTTCACCCGCGACAAGGACTACATCGTCCGCGACGGCGAGGTCGTCATCATCGACGAATTCACCGGACGCATGATGCCCGGCCGCCGCTATTCGGAAGGCCTGCACCAGGCCCTGGAGGCCAAGGAGCACCAGCCGGTCCAGCCGGAAAACCAGACGCTCGCCTCGATCACCTTCCAGAACTACTTCCGCATGTACGACAAGCTCGCCGGCATGACCGGCACGGCCGCGACCGAGGCCGACGAGCTGTTCGACATCTACAAGCTCGAGGTGGTGGAGATCCCGACCAACCTGCCGGTGGCCCGCCTCGACGAGGACGACGAGGTCTATCGCACCCAGCAGGAGAAATACGCCGCGATCCTGGCCGAGATCGAACGCGCCAATGCGCGGCTGCAGCCGGTGCTGGTCGGCACGGCGTCGATCGAGAAGTCGGAAGTGCTGGCCGCCTATCTCAAGCAGCACGGCTACAAGCAGATCGATTTCGGCAGCGAACGCGCGCTCGACAAGCTCTACGCGGCCGCCCGCGCCGGCAAGCCCGCCAAGCTGTTCGCGGTGCTGAACGCGCGCTTCCACGAGCAGGAAGCCTACATCGTCGCGGAAGCCGGCGTGCCCGGCGCGATCACGATCGCGACCAACATGGCCGGCCGCGGCACCGACATCAAGCTCGGCGGCTCGCTCGACATGCGCATGCAGCTCGAGACGGCGGGCATCACCGACGAGGCCGAGAAGGCCAAGAAGATCGAGCAGATCAAGGCCGATGTCGAGCGCTTCCGCGAGATCGTCTTGAAGGCGGAGGAGACCGTCGAGGTCGAGCCTGCGAAGGGTTCGAAGGCCGCCAAGACGGTGCAGAAGCCGGGCGGGCTCTATATCATCGGTTCGGAACGCCACGAGTCCCGCCGCATCGACAACCAGCTGCGTGGCCGCTCCGGTCGTCAGGGCGATCCCGGCCGCTCCAAGTTCTTCCTGTCGCTGGAAGACGATCTGATGCGGATCTTCGGCTCCGACCGGCTCGACAGCATGCTGACCCGGCTCGGCCTGAAAGAGGGCGAGGCCATCATCCATCCCTGGATCAACAAGGCGTTGGAGAAGGCGCAGCAGAAAGTCGAGGCGCGCAACTTCGATATTCGTAAGAATCTCCTGAAGTTCGACAACGTCCAGAACGACCAGCGCAAGGTGATCTTCGATCAACGCGTCGAGCTGATGAAGGACGACAGCGTCGCCGAGACCGTCGCCGACATGCGTCACGCTTTCATCGACGATCTCGTCGCCAAGCACGTTCCCGAGCATGCCTATGCCGAGCAGTGGGACGTTGCCGGTCTGAAGGAAGAGCTCAAACGCGTGCTCGATGTCGATCTGCCGGTCGACGAATGGGCCAAGGAGGAAGGCATCGCCGAGGAGGAGCTGCTCAACCGCATCGAGAAGCATGTCGACGAGCGGATGGCGGCCAAGGTGGCGCAATGGGGCCCCGACGTGATGCGCTACGTCGAGAAGACGATCCTCTTGCAGACGCTGGACCATCTCTGGCGCGAGCACCTGATCATGCTGGACCATTTGCGCCAGGTGATCGGCCTGCGCGGCTACGGCCAGCGCGATCCGCTGCAGGAGTACAAGTCGGAAGCCTTCACGCTGTTCGAGGCCATGGTCGCTCACCTGCGCGAGGCCGTCACGGCGCAGCTGATGCGGGTCGAGATCGTGCCGCCGGAAGAGCAGCAGCAGATGCTGCCGCCGATGCAGGTGCACCATGCTGATCCGAACACCGGCGAGGATGAGATGGCGTTCGCCAATGTCTCGCTGGCACCGGCCGCCAATGCCGCCGTCGCCGAGGCGCGGGACCCGAAAAATCCCGAGACCTGGGGCAAGGTCGGCCGCAACGAGGACTGCCCGTGCGGCTCCGGGAAGAAGTACAAGCACTGCCACGGCCGGTACGCGTAACGTTTGAGGGCGGATTCTCAGCCCTCATCGCAAACGTAGCGATGAAATCCAGAGTCGCGTCCTCGTCCCTGGACTGCGTCGCTCCGCTCGCGATGACCTTGTTGGCCGAGCTGCCTCCCAGCCTCCCGCCGTCATCCCGGCGAACGCCGGGATCCATAACCACAGAGCGATGTGGTGAGGTGCGCTGGTCGCTCCAGCGTGCTTCCTAACTGATAACGGTGAGTATAGGTCCCGGGTCGGCGCCCAGCGCCGCTGGGCTTGCCCGGGACGACAGCGAGTTCGGATCAGGCGGCGTTCGCCTGCACCTTCGCGCCTTCCGCGATCGTCCGCGGCGCGGCGTTGAGTTGCTCGACCGCAAAGCCCGCGGCCTTCTTGTAGCCGGCCATGAAGGCGTCGCGCTCGGCCGGCGGGATCACGTCGTCGATGTTGGTGAACGTGCCGCCGCAACGTTCGTCGACCATGTTGAGCAGGCCGAACGGGCCGGCGCCACGGTTGCGCAGGATGACTTGCGAGATCGGACCGCACAGCTTTGCATCGTAGGCGACGAGAGCGGCCGGCGTGACGCCGTGCTCCAGCATCGCGACGCCCAGCACGCGAGCGTCGACGATGGCCTGGCTCGCGCCGTTCGAACCGGTCGGATACATCGCATGCGCGGCATCGCCGAGCAGCGCCACCGGACCATCGACCCAGGTCGGAATCGGATCGCGGTCGATCATCGGGTTCTCATAGGCGCCATCGCTGCCTGCGATCAGGGCGGGAACGTCGAGCCAGTCATAGGTCCAGCCGGCGAAGTGGTGCGCGAAATCGCTGACCGGGACTTGCCTGAACCAGCCGGTCTGCTTCCAGCCCTCGGAATTGTCCATCGTGACCTCGGCGATCCAGTTGATCAGCGCCAGACCATCCTTGTCGGGATGGGAGATCGGATAGATCACCACGCGATGCCGATGGGTGCCGAGCCCGACGAAGGACGCCCCGGTACGGATCGGCTTGGCGCGGGTGACACCCCGCCACATCACCGCGCCGCCCCAATGAATCGGCGGCTGGTTCGGATGCATCTGCGACCTAACAGCGGAGTGGATACCGTCGGCGCCGATCAGTAGCCTGCCGCGCGCCTTCGAGGTCGTGCCATCGGCGTGCTCGATCAAAGCGGTCACGGAGCCGTCTGCATTCTTCACGTACGCATGGACGCGGCTGCCGAGCCGCACGGCGTCGCGCCCGGCCCGCTCGATGAACGTCCGGTAGAGCAGCAGATGGAATTGACCGCGATGCACGGCATATTGCGGCCAGTTGTAGCCGGCCAGCACGCCGCGCGGCTCGGAATAGATGTCGTTGCCGTTCAGCCCGACCAGCGCCCATTCCTTGGCGGGCACGCCGACCCGGTCGAGATCGGCCGCGCCGATGCCGAGGTCATATAGCTCGCGAACCGCATTGGGCTGCAGGTTGATGCCGACGCCGAGCGGACGCATCTCGCGCACCCCCTCATAGACAATGCAGGGCACGCCGATCTGCTGCAGCGTGAGCGCGGTCGCGAGGCCGCCGATGCCGCCGCCGGCGATGATTACGGGAAGGTCGGTCATGGGCATGGTCCGTCGCGCAAGCTCGAAAGAAGGTCTGGAAGAGGCTGGATGCGTCGCGTTATGGCGAGGCGGCCTTGCACCGCGTCGAGCTCCCTCCGGATGGCGCCGGCATTGGCGCCGGTCTTGGAGCTTAGGCCTAATTCAGAAGGGTAGGCGAGACAAGGGAAATGGGGACCGGCGTGCTGCGGTATGATAGGCTTACGTCATGTGGTTTCGTCCTCTCGCGGCATCGTTTTTTCTGCTCGCAAGCCCGGCCATGGCATTCGACATCGAGGCCCATCGCGGCGGCCGTGGACTGTTTCCGGAAAACACGCTGCAGGCCTTCGCCGCCGCGCTGGCGATGGGCGTCGATACGCTCGAGCTCGATGTCGGCGTCACCCGTGACGGCGTGCTCGTGGTCTCGCATGAGCGGCGGGTCAATCCTGACTTGGCGCGCGATGCGAACGGCAATTATGTCGCGCCGCCCGGGCCGCTGCTGATCGAGCGGCCGCTGGCCGAGGTGCAGTCCTACGACATTGGCCAGATCCGACCCGGCAGCGCCTATGCAAACCAGTTTCCGGAGCAGCATGCTCTCGCGGCCCCGGCCTTTCCGCCGCCGCGGATTCCGACGCTGAAGGAGGTCATCGATCTCGTCCGCAGCTCCGGCAACACCACCGTGCGGCTCAACATCGAGACCAAGCTCGATCCGGATCATCCCACCGAGGCGCCGGAGCCGGAGCGCTTCGTCACGCTGCTGCTCGACCTCCTGAAGGCAGAGAACTTCACCGACCGCGTGATGATCCAGTCGTTCGACTGGCGCACGCTGCAGCTGGTGCAAGCGCGCGCCGGATATCCCGACCGTCTATCTCACCCTGCAGCGAGGCAAGGCGCCGACCGCGTCGTTGGATGCGGCCACGAGCTGGACCGCGGGCTTCAATCCAGCCGACCATGGCGGCTCGCTGCCACCTACGATTGCCGCAGCCGGCGGCGCAGTCTGGTCGCCTTATTTCCAGGACGTCACGCCTGCGCTGGTCGTCGAGGCGCATACCCTGAAGCTGCGCGTCGTGGTCTGGACCGTCAACAAGCCGGAGGACATGGCGCGCCTGATGGACATGGGCGTCGATGGCATCATCTCGGACCGGCCGGATTTGCTGCGCAAGGTCGCGGTAGACAAGGGGTTCGCAAAGCCGCTGGGAGTACTGCGCGTTCAACGGCTTGGGCCGGGCCTTCCGGCGAAGGATTAGCTGCGGTCGCTTGCCCCGCGATACGGCTCCGACAGAAGCGAGCTGTTGCACACAGACGGTCCGCTCCCTCTCCCCGTCCTTCACGGGGAGAGGGTTGGGGTGAGAGGCAGACGCGCGGGGATTCTTGCTGTTGGATTGGACCCGCTCACCCGGATCGCATCTTTCGACGCCATCCGGCCTCTGCTCTGCGTAAGCTCCGTTCGCGCGCAGCCCCGGTCAAGGCGCCAATCGTTTGCTCATGAACAGGCTTAACGGATCGAGTTGGTAGCTACCGAAAGGCCCACATTCCTGATAGCCGGAGCTGCGATAGAGCTGGATTGCCTGCGGCTGGCTGATCCCCGTTTCTAGGCTGACGCGCTCGATCCCGCGAGCCTTGGCCTCGCGTTCCAATGTCACGAGGAGCTTGCGTCCGAGGCCACAGCCCCGGGCAGCTTCGCGCACGAATAATCGCTTGATCTCGCCATGTCCTGGAACGAGGAGCCGAAGGGCGATCGAGCCCAGCAGCGTTCGCTCGCGACGGGCGGCAAAAAAGACGACTCCGGGTGCCGAGAGCGCGTTGGCGTCGATGGGATGATTGCTTTTATCAGGGTAGAGCGTCCGCAAATATGCGTCGGCCTCTGCGATGAGGCCGGCTATGTCAGCTTGCTTGGCGTCTTCGACCGCAATGGCGATATCCGTATGGTTCATCTGCCCCGGCCCTGCAAACGCAACGAAACACGCAGGCGTTGTACCAGACCATCTCCGTCTCGATCAAACGTCGAGACGGCGGCTTCATTCGAAACCAAAAATCACTCCTGCACCACCTCGTGCCGCATCACGAACGGCGCCAGCAGCGTATGCACCTCGTTCTCGATCGCCTCGCGCGCGTCCGCCGGCACATTCCGCAACGTCACCGTCGCGAGGCTGCCATGGCTGCCGTGCGGGCCGACCTTCACGGTGCAATCGATGCCGCGATCGGTCAGCTGCGACAGCGCCTTGGTGAACACGCGCGTCGCTGCGTCCCAGCGCAGCTGCGGCTTGAACACCTTGCCGACGCCGGTGAGCGGCATCGGGTCGATCGGGATGACCTGCACGGGGACGGCCGCCCGCTCGGGCGTGCGTGCGCGTACCCAGTCCTCGAGCTCGCCCGGCTGCACGGACGCGCCCGCCTTGAGCTGCACATAGCCGACCGGCAACTCGCCGGCGTAAGCGTCGGGTTGCCCGACCACGGCGGCGAAGCCGACCGCCGGATGCTGGAACAGGATGTCCTCGATCGGCGCGGGATCGATGTTGTGGCCGCCGCGGATCACCAGATCCTTGGCGCGGCCGGTGATCCAGAGGAAGCCGTCCTGGTCGAGCCGGCCGAGATCGCCGGAGTTCACCCAATGGCCCTCGACGAAGGCGCCTTTGTTGTGAGCGTTGTCGAGATAGCCCGAGAACACGCCGGGGCCGGCCATGGTGACGACGCCGATCTCGTCCGTGGCGCAGTCGCGCTCATAGGTGCCGCTCGCGTCGAGCTTGACGATCCGCACGCGCGCGTAAGGCAGCGGCAGGCCGACCGAGCCGAGCCGGATCGGCTGGTCGGGATAGGCCATGGTGTGCACGCTCGAGGTCTCGGTCATGCCGTAGACCTCCACCACCGGCAGCTTGAGCTTGTCCTGGATGGCCTGGCCGACCGCGACCGGAATCGCCGAACCGCCGCCGGCGGCATAGCGCAGGCTCGATATGTCGGCATTGCCCTGCGGGATTGCGAGCGTCGCCGCCAGCACGGTCGGCACGCTCGACAGCGTCTCAGGCCTGAAGCGTTCGACCAGGCCCCAGATGTTGCGGACGGCGGCCGGATTGCGCCATCCGGAAGGCGACAGCACCACGAGCGAGCCGCCGGCGCTGAAGGTCGGCAGCGCCTGGGTCAGCGATCCCCCGACGTGAAACAGGGGCATGCCGAACAGCAGCGTGGCGCCGGGCCTCGTCTTCAGAAGCAGGTTCACGGCCCAGGCCTGGTAGACCTGATTGCCGTGGCTGTGCCGCACCAGCTTGGGCGTGCCCGTGGTGCCGCCCGTATGGAAATAGGCGGCGGTGTCGCTGGCTGCGATCTGCCGGCCGCTGACCAGGCGATCGGCCGGCTGCGGCGTGATCAGGTCGTTGAAGGCGAAAATGCCGTTGGCGGGGTCGCCGCCGCCATGCACCTGTACGATCGCCTTCAGGTGCTTCAGGCCGCCGCGCACCTTCTCGACCTTCTGCCAGATGTCGGTGCCGGGCACGGGGCCGAGCGCCACCAGCACTTTGGTCCGTGCGGCGTCGAGGATCTCGGCGATCTGGTGCGGCTCCAGCAGCGGATTGACCGGGTTGGCGATCCCGGCGGCCTCGGCGCCGAACAGCGTGATGAAGGCCTCCGGCAGCAGCGGCAGCATGAAGCTGACGACGTCGCCGGGACCGACGCCGAGCGCGTGAAACATGTTGGCGGCCTGCGTGACCTTGGCCACGAGGTCGCGATAGGTCAGGACGAGCGGCGTGTCTGCAGGATCGGCGTTGGCAAGAAACTGGATCGCCGGTGCGTCGAGGTTGGCGGCCGCACCGCACTTGATCGCGTCGAACGTGCTCTGCGCCGCAATGCGCTCGGCGTAAGGGACTTGTTCGAAAGCGCGGATATCCGCCGCAGTGGCGAAGTTCGGATAATCGCTGCCGATCATGCGATCGAGCAGGTGGATGCCTGTCATGGCCTTGATCCTCCCGGTGACGTTCCTTCCCGGCCGGCCTCCGCGAGAGGAGGTCGCCCGCCGGTCGCGCGCGGGCTCTTTGGCCCGTTCGTCGCGACCGATCACGTCAACAATGATGGAGGATTCGGCTGGCGTCCATCGCCGGTTTGAGCCGCGTTCGATTTGCCGCAGATTGAGCGACATGATCGCCGTCGTCCCGGCGCATGCCGGGACCCATAACCACCGCCGCCTGTGTTGCGATAATTGTTACTCGAAGCCTGCCAAAAACGACTGCTGCGGCGTTTGGGTCCCGGCGTGCGCCGGGACGACACCGTCCTATCGGGGACCGATCGTCAGCTCGCCGCGTCGATCAGATTCTCCAAGAGCCGCTTCAGTTCGCCGGTGGCCTTGCCGCCATAGTTCTCCACGATGTGGGCTTCCTGGCTCACCGCGAGCGAATTGAGGCGCTTGCACAGCGCCTTGCCGCGGTCGGAAATGAACATCAGCACCTTGCGGCGATCCTCCGCATCCTGCCGGCGATAGACCAGCGAGTCCGACACCATGCGGTCGACCATCTTGGTCAAGGTCGGATGATTGAGCAGGACCGCGTCCGCGAGCTCGCCCATCGAGTGCCCCTCGCCGTCGGACAGCACCTTCAGGATGCGCCATTGCTCCACCGGCACGCCCTCGGTGCTGAGGCGCGTTTCCAGCTGCCGGTTGATCTCCCGGCTGGCCTGCGCGAGCAGATAAGCGAGATGGTCGGTGAGGGGCGCGTCAGCGCTGGGCGGTTTGGCCACGGTGGAACTTCACTGGTCAGCGGAATTGAATGAATGTCCGGCAGTTGCTGCCGCTTCTATATGCATGCCAATTCTTGAACTTTCAATATTTTCAAATAGGATATTTGTGGGCGCGGGTGCTCAAATTACTGGCTTCAATAATTACTGGCTTCAATCGTCGGCAAAGGTGCCGGCCCGTGCATGATGGCCACGCATGACGGCCAAGGAGTGAGTGTGCTTTCGACAGTCCCTGTCTCAGCTCATGTCAACGTCCCGCCGCATCTGCTGTTCAGGGGCTCGCCCGCGCCGTCCGGCGTGCCGCGCTTGTCTCCGTTGGATCGCGACCGGTTCGAGCGGGGCGGCGCCCGCAACAAACTGCGGATCGGCAACTTCCTGACTTTTTCCGGCTCGCCGGGAATCTGGGGGCCGTCATCGGTCAACAGTGCGCTGCTGGCAGTCGCCGAGATCAATGCGCGCGGCGGCATTCTCGGGCGCGAGCTCGAACTTGCGATGTATGACTCCGGCGGGGCGATCGAGGATGTCGTGCAGCGCGCCCGCGACGCGGTCGAGTTCGATGAAGTCGACATCATCATGGGCTCGCATATCAGCGCGGTCAGGGTGGCTCTGCGCAAGGTCACGCGCGGCCGCGTGCCCTATATCTACACGCCGGTCTATGAGGGCGGTGAGCGCACGCCCGGCGTGATGGCGATCGGCGAAGTCCCACGCAGTCAGACCCGGCCTGCGATCCACTGGCTTGCCGACACCAGGAAGGCGCTGCGCTGGTACCTGATCGGCAGCGACTATGTCTGGCCCTGGCAATCGCACCGGTCGATCAAGACCTATATCGCGGAAGCCGGTGGTCAGATCGTGGGCGAGGAGTTTGTGCCGGTCGGCGAGGACAATCACGAAGCACATCTGGCGCGGATTCGCGCCGCGCAGCCCGACGTCGTGCTGATCTCTCTGATCGGCACCGATAGCATCACCTTCAATCGGGCTTTTGCGGAGGCCGGCCTTGCCGCAACCACGTTGCGGCTGGCCGGTGCGATGGACGAGACGGTGCTGCTCGGCATCGGCGCTGACAACACCGAGAACCTGTTCTGCGCCTCCGGCTATTTCAACTGTGTCGGTTCCAAAGCCAATGACGATTTCATGAGCCGCTATACCGGCATGTTCGGCGTCCATGCGCCGCCGGTCGGCTCCGTCGGACAGTCGAACTACGAAGGATTGCGTTTCCTGCAGGCGGCTGCTCAGCGCGCCGGCTCGCTGGCGCTGCGGCCGCTCCAGGCGGCCGGCCGCAACCTCGTCTATGCCGGCGGGCGCGGGCCCGTCACGATTCGCAACGGCCGGGCCGAGATGCCGATGTATCTTTGCCAAGCAGACGGCCTCGACTTCAGCGTCATCAGGACGTTCTGAGTTTGCCGGAAAGCTAAAGGGATCGTCATCGCGGGCGGAGTGACTTGTCCGCCATAGCCCGAAGGGCGACGGCGTCGCTGACGCTTGTCGCGATCACGAAGCTCAAGCCGGCCCCGGCATAAAATAATTCTTGAAAAGGAAAATATTTCAGGTTCTAGTAATTCCGACGCGTTGCCGAGCCTGCCCGGGCTTGGCTGCGTGCAAGAAACGTATCGCGCAACAAAACAGCACCCAGGAGAGCGCCGTGTCGGTCGTGCTTCCCACTCCCAGCCAACTCCAAGACGTCGCCACGCAATGTGGCCTGTCGCTAACGGATGAGGATGTCGCCTCGTTCCGCGGCCTGATGCAGGGATCGGTCGAGGCCTATAATCTGGTGGCGGCGCTGCCGGACGAGGTCCCGGAGGTGAAATATCCGCGCACACCCGGCTATCGCCCGCAGCCTTCGGAGAATCCGCGCAACGCCTGGTATCGCAAGGCGACCGTGAAAGGGGCCGCGTCCGGCAAGCTCAAGGGCAAGACCGTCGCGCTGAAGGACAACATCATGCTCGCCGGCGTTCCCATGATGAACGGCTCGGCGACGCTGGAGGGCTATATGCCCGACTTCGACGCCACGGTCGTGACGCGCATCCTGGATGCCGGCGGCGAGATCGCCGGCAAGGTGCATTGCGAATCCTTCTGCATGTCGGGCGGCAGCCACACCGGCGCGACGGGCCCGGTGCACAACCCGCACAAGATGGGCTATTCGGCCGGCGGTTCCTCATCGGGCGCTGGCGTCGTGGTCTCGCTCGGCGAGGTCGACATGGCGATGGGTGGCGACCAGGGCGGCTCGATCCGCATGCCGGCCTCGTTCTGCGGCATCTACGGCCTGAAGCCGACCTGGGGCCTCGTCCCGTATACGGGCATCATGCCGATCGAGATCTTCGTCGATCACACCGGGCCGATGACGGCGACGGTCGAGGACAACGCGCTGCTGCTCGAGGTCGTCGCGGGCGACGACGGCTATGATCCGCGCATCAAGGCCCCGAAGGTCGAGGAATACACCAAGGCGCTCGGTGCCGGCGTGAAGGGCATGAAGATCGCCATCTTGAAGGAGGGCTTCGAGCAGCCCGGCGCGGAAGCTGCGGTCAATGAGAGCGTCAAGGAAGCCGCCAAGCGCTTCGCCAGCCTCGGCGCGATCGTGGAAGAGATCTCGATCCCGATGCACCTGATGGGGCCGGCGATCTGGACCCCGATCGGCGTGGAGGGCATGACCCAGACCATGATGGTCGGCGACGGCTACGGCCTGAGCCGGCCCGACCTGTACTCGACATCCTTGATGGATTTCCATCGCGGCTGGCGCCGCCAGGCCGACGCGCTGTCGGAAACCACCAAGCTGTTCCTGCTGTTCGGCACCTACATCAACAACATCTACGGGCCCCGCTTCTACGGCAAGGCGCAGAACATCTCGCGGCGGCTGACCGCCGCCTATGACCACGCGCTGTCCAAGTACGATCTCCTGCTGCTGCCGACCACGCCGATGAAGGCGACGCCGCTGCCGGAGCCGACCGCAAGCCGCGAGGACTATGTCGCGCGCGCGCTCGAAATGATTACCAACACCGCCCCGTTCGACATCAGCCATCATCCCGCGATGTCGCTGCCCTGCGGCATGGTCGATGGGTTGCCGGTCGGCCTGATGCTGGTCGGCAAGCATTTTGCAGAGACGACGATCTATCGCGCCGCGCACGCCTTCGAGCAGGCCGGCGATTGGAAGAAGATGTGAGGGAGCCGCCGTTGCCGCCGGAATGGACCGTAAGCCATGGCTAGTTCGTTCGTCGCCGGCTTCGAGATCCTGAGCTTTGCCGCGATCATCGTGCTGGTGGTGCTGGGCCTCGGCATCATCGCCAGCATGATGGGCATCTTCAACTTCGCCCAGGGCGAGTTCGTGCTGCTGGGCGCGTATATCACCTACCTCGCCCATTCGCATGGCATGCCGGTGTGGATCGGGATGGCGGCGGCGCCGTTCCTGGTCGGGGGGCTCGGCTTCGTCCTGGAGGCGCTGATCATCCGGCGCTTCTATGCTGCGCCGATCGTGGCGATGCTCGGAACCTATGCGCTGAGTCTGATCATTCGGGAAATCGTGCGCGGCCTGATCGGCGGGTTGTATCTCTCCGTGCCGGAGCCGATCGGCGGTTCGATCGATCTCGGCAGCGTGCACATATCGGCTTGGCGCTTCGTGATCGTGGTGGTCACGGTCGCCGTCATGATCGGTTGTTACTTGCTGCTGTCGCGCACGAGCTTCGGACTGCGGGTGCGGGCAACGCTGGAAAATCCGGCGCTGGCGCGAGCCTCGGGGATCTCCACCGCCAAGATCTATGGTGCGACCTTTGCGTTCGGTGCTGCGCTCGCCGGCCTTGCCGGCGCGCTGGTGGTGCCGGTGTTCAGCCTGTTCGCCGATCTCGGCATCCGCTTCCTCATCCAGGGCTTCGTCGCGGTCATGGTCGGCGGCGTCGGCTCGTTCATGGGCCCGGTCGCGGGCGCGGCCGTGATCGGCACCATGAGCGCGGCGCTGCCATGGGTGATGGCGCCCGTCATCGCCGACGTGCTCGTCTTCGTTCTCGCCATCGCTTTCATCAAATTCCGGCCGCAAGGCCTGCTATCTGGCAAGGGGGTTTAGTTTCATGTCTGAGTTTCATGGGGATCTGTCGCGCCGGCGCTTCCTGTCCGGCTTGGCCGTCGCCTCCGGCGCGATCGCGACCGGAGTCGGCAGCTGGGTGATCCGGCCCGAGTGGGCCAATGCGGCGGAAGGCCCGATCAAGGTCGGTATCGCCACCGACCTGACCGGCCCGATGGGCTATGCCGGAAATGCCGACGCCAACACCGCCAAGATGGTGATCAAGCAGCTCAACGATGCCGGTGGCCTCTTGGGCCGGCCGATCGAACTGTTCATCGAGGACACCGCGTCGAACGAATCGGTCGCGGTCGGCAACGTGCGCAAGTTGACCCAGCGCGACAAGGTCGACATGGTTCTCGGCGGCATCACCTCGTCGATGCGCAATGCCATCAAGGACCCGATCGTCGCGCGGGGCAAGACGCTCTACATCTACCCGCAGCTCTACGAAGGCAAGGAGTGCACGCCCTATCTGTTCTGCACCGGACCGACGCCGGCGCAGCAATGCGACGAGTTCATTCCCTGGCTGATCAAGAACGGCGGCAAGAAGTTCGCGCTGCCCTCGGCCAATTATGTCTGGCCGCATGTGCTGAACGAATATGCGCGCAAGGTGATCGAGGCGAACGGCGGCGAGGTCGTGTTCGAGGAATATTATCCTCTCGACCAGGTCGACTTCTCCGCGACCGTCAACCGCATCGTCTCCAACAAGGTCGACGTCGTCTTCAACACCATCATTCCGCCCGGCGTCGGCCCGTTCTTCAAGCAGCTCTATGAGGCCGGCTTCCAGAAGAACGGCGGGCGGCTTGCCTGCGTCTACTATGACGAGAACACGCTCGGCATCAACCAGGCCAGTGAGATCGAGGGGCTGGCAAGCTGTCTCGACTACTTCAAGGTGCTGACCAAGGACGATCCGGTCTCGGCCAAGATCCAGGCGGCCTATGAGAAGGACTATCCCGGCAACTTCCTGTTCGCCGCGGGTTCGGCTGCGACCGGCACTTATCGCGGCCTGATGCTGTGGGCGGCCGCTGTGAAGGAGGCCCGCAAGGTGGATCGCGAGTCGGTCGCGGCCGCGCTCGATCACGCCAAGATCGCGGAAGGACCGGGCGGGCCCGCAGAGATGGTGCCGGGCAAGCGCCACTGCAAGATGAAGATGTATACGGCGGTGGCCAAGGGCGGAAAGTACGAGATCGTCGCGCGCAGCGAAGGTCTCGTCGATCCGAAGGAATGCTGAGGCGTGATGAGAAGCTGCTTGTGAATGGCGCGACTTCCTCGTCCTGAGGAGCTTGGCGAAGCCAAGCGTCTCGAAGGACGAGGCCTGGATAGGAATGGGGCCTCATGGTTCGAGACGGCGCTGACGCGCCTCCTCACCATGAGGGTCTGCTGGCACACGTTAGAACTAGATCACGTTAGAAATGGACAGTGGCAAGGATGGCATTCGTTGATGGCTGACAGTGGAGTGGCGGGCCTTGCGCCGGCGGCAGCAGCGAGCGGGCCGCGTTGGAAGGTCTTGCCGATCGTAGAGCTCGTCCTGTTGGTTCTGGCAGCAGCAATGCCGCTCGTGCTGCCGGATTATCTCACGGTGTTCGCCACCCGCGTGGCGATCCTGGCGTTGTTCGCGCTCTCCTTCGATCTGGTGTGGGGGTATGCCGGGATCATGAGCTTCGGCCAGGCGCTGTTCTTCGGTGCCGCCGGCTATGGCGTCGCGCTGCTCGGGCGCGATCTCAACGTCTCGGCGCTGCTGCTGCTGCTGCCGGCCGGCGTGCTGATCGGGCTGACGTTCGCGCTGCTGCTCGGCGGCTTCCTGCTGCTGGGGCGGCATCCGACCAGCATGATCTTCGTCGCGCTCGGCACCCTGACCGGCTCCTATGCCGCCGATCGTCTTGCGCGCGGCTGGTATTATCTCGGCGGCCAGAACGGCATCCCTTCGATTCCGCCCATGACACTCGGCAGTTACGAGTTCGAGGAGGGGCCGGTCTTCTATTATTTCGCGCTCGCGCTGCTCGTCGTCGTCTATCTGCTTTGCCGCTTCCTGGTGCGCTCGCAATTCGGGCTGGCGCTCGCGGGCTTGCGCGAGAACGAGACCCGCATCGCTTTCTTCGGCTACAAGGTGCAGCATCTCAAAGCCATCGTGTTCGCGATCGGTGGTGCCATCGCTGGGCTGGCCGGCAGTCTCTACGCCGTGCACGAGGGGTTCGTCTGGCCCAACATGGTCGGCGTCGTCATCTCGACCCAGGTCGTGCTCTACGTGCTGTTTGGCGGCTCCGGCACCCTGATCGGGGCGGTGATCGGTACCGTGATCATCGAGGGCGTCAGCTTCTGGCTCTCCGACAATTACCGCGACGTCTGGCCGATCATCCTCGGTGTGCTGCTGCTCTTCGTCATCATGTTCCGTCCGCTGGGGCTGATCAGCTTCGTCCTGTCCGAGCGCGAGCGCGTCGGCCGTTTCGGCATCACGCCAAAGCAGGGCAGCCATCAAAAGGTCGGTCATGGCGCTTCTTGAAGCTTCGGGCATCGTCAAGATCTTCGGCAAGCTCACGGCCCTCAATGGCGCCGCCCTCACCGTTGCCGAAAACGAATTCCACGGCCTGATCGGGCCGAACGGCTCGGGCAAGAGCACTTTGATGAAATGCGTCGCGGGCGCCGAGACGCCGACGCAAGGCAGCATCCGCTTTGCCGGGCAGGACATCACGGCGCTGTCGCCGGCCGAGCGCGCACGCGCCGGCATGAGCCTGAAATTCCAGATCACCAGCGTGCTGCCGGCGCTCTCGCTCTACGATAACATCCTGCTGGCGCTGCAGGCGCAGGCCTCGCTGCTCGATCTCGTGCTGTCGCGGACGCGCGGCGCGCTGCACGACCAGGTCATGACCATGCTGCAGCAGTTTCGGCTCGCCGACCGCGCCCATGATCCGGCCTCGGCGCTGTCGCATGGCCAGCAGCAATGGCTGGAGATCGCGATGGCGCTCGCCGCCAAGCCGCGGCTGTTGCTGCTCGACGAGCCCACCGGGGGCATGAGCCTGGAGGAGCGGCGCGTCACCGGCGAGCTGCTCGCGCCGATCAAGGCGCATTGCTCGCTGGTCATCGTCGAGCACGATCTCGATTTCATCCGCGATATCTGCGACCGCCTCACCGTGCTCGACCAGGGCGCGGTGCTGGAATCCGGCACGGTGGCCGAGATCCAGGCGAGCCGCAGCGTGCAGGAGATCTATTTGCGCCGTGCCTGAGCAAAGCTTCCTCGATATCCGCCATCTCGACACCGGCTACAATCGCAGCCAGGTCCTGTTCGACGTCAATCTGGGCATCCCCTGGCGCGGCGGGGTCGCCGTGCTCGGTCGCAACGGTGCCGGCAAGACCACCCTGATGAAGACCATCGTCGGCGACCTTCCGGTCTGGAAGGGCGAGGTGATGTTCGATGGCCGCGACATCGGCCGTAGTCCGACCGAGCAACGCGTGCGCGGCGGCATCGGCTATGTGCCGCAGGAGCATTCGGTGTTCGCGCGGCTGTCGGTGCGCGACAATCTCGCCGTCGGGTCGCTGTTCAACAAGAACGCCGCGGCCGTCGACCGCGTGCTCGCGATCTTTCCGAAGCTGGCACAGCGGCTCGACCAGCCGGCGGGAACGCTGTCCGGCGGCGAGCGCAAGATGCTGGCGATCGGCCGTGCGATGCTGGGCGAGCCCAAGCTGCTGCTCTTGGACGAGCCGACCGAGGGCGTCTGGATCGGGGTGATCGAGGAGATCACGGAGCGGCTGATCGATCTCGCCAAGGAGATCGCGGTGATCGTCGTCGAGCAGCATCTCGAGCTCGCCTTGCGCGTCGCCGACTACGCCTATGTGCTCGACCGTGGCCGCGTCGCGCTGCAGGGCCCGGCGGACGAGGTCCGCCACAGCCCCGACCTGGTGCGTTACCTCGCGCCTTAGCTGCGCGACCTCGGACAGGCTCTCGCGTCATCCCCAAGCTTGACCGGAATTGACCGCCGGGGCGGCTCACCGTCCTGACATCTGGCCGTCAGCTCGCTGTCAAGCAGCCGTCATGCCCCGGTTAACGACGCCGAACATGGTGGCGCGCCGCCGCTGGGACGGCGGCTATTTTCCGTATTGGGGGAATTCTTGATGTCAACGAGTCCAAACGATTCGTCGTCGTGGTTGCGCGCGCTGCCGCGTCTGCGCAAATTGCTGTTGCTCGCGACGCCGCTGTTGTCGATCGCCGCTTCAGTGCCGGCGGCCGCGCATGATTCCGACTTCGATTTTGACGACGACGAGACCTATCAGATCGGTCTGTGGGGCGATCTGCCGTATTCGACGCTGCAGGCGACCGTCGGCGTGCCGAACCTGATTGCCGACATGAACGCGCATCGGCTGAAGTTCACCGCGCATGACGGCGACCTGAAGCAGGGCTCCGGCTCGCTGTGCGACGCCGGTCTCTACGCCCAGGCGCTGGCCAATTTCAACAGCCTGGAAGCGCCGGCGGTCTTCACGCCCGGCGACAACGACTGGGTCGACTGCGATCGCGCCTCCAATGGCGGCTTCAATTCGCGCGACCGTCTCGACTATGAGCGCAAGGTGTTCTTCTCGACCCCGTTCACGCTCGGCAAGCACCGCCTGCGCCAGGAGGTGCAGACCGACAAGCTCTGCCTCGATGCTTCCGGCAACATGACGGGCTGCGTGGAAAACCGCCGCTGGCACGTCGGCCGCGTCACCTATGCGACGCTGAACGTCCAGGGCTCCTGCAACAATCTCTGCGACACCAATCCTGATCCGGCCGAGTTCAATGCCCGCAACGCCGCCGTCATCGCCTGGATGAAGCAGACCTTCGCGGTCGCCAAGCAGCGCAATTCGGTCGCCGTGATGTTCATCTCGCAGGCCAATCCGGGCTGGGACCTCTCGGACCCGACGCGCGCGCCGCTGCGCAATCCGAAAACGCTCGCCGAGACCGACGGCCAGCCGGACGGTTTCGTCAGCTTCCTGACGGCGCTGCGCGACGAGGTGATCGCCTTCCGCAAACCCGTGGCCTACGTGCATGGCGATTCGCACTACTTCCGCGTCGACCAGCCGTTTCTGGACTCGCAAGGGCGCCGTCTGGAGAACTTCACCCGCGTCGAAACCTTCGGCGACAACCAGGGCAACGGCAACAATGACGTGCGCTGGCTGAAGGTCACGGTCGACCCGCGCAGCCGCGACGTGTTCTCGTACCAGCCGGTCAACGTGTTCGCCAACCGCACCGCAGTGCCGGCGCCGGCGAACTCGGGCCACTGAGCGCACTCGACGTCGTTGCGAGCGAAGCGAAGCAATCCAGGGCCGAGCAGGCAGTCTGGATTGCTTCGTCGCCGTCGGCTCCTCGCAATGACGATATTTACAACTAATCTCACCGGCGCGCGACATTGCCCGGCAGCGCGTAGGCGCGGACGTAGTCGCCGAGCTTGGTGCCGAACGAGCCGTGGCCGCCGTCGACAGTCACGACATATTGCCGGCCACCGGCCTCATAGGTCATCGGCGTCGATTGGCCGCCGGCCGGCAGCCGGTCCTGCCACAACAGCCGTCCGTCGTTCACGTCGAACGCGCGGATGTAGTAGTCCATCGTGCTCGTGAGAAAGGCGACGCCGCCGGCGGTGACCATCGGGCCGCCGAGCATCGGCACGCCGAGCTTGAACGGCAGCGGCAGCGGCGCTTCATCGCGGATGGTGCCGACGCGGTGCTGCCAGACGATCTGGTTGGTCTTCAAGTCGATCGCGGCGAGGCTGCCCCAGGGCGGCGCCATGCAGGGAATGCCGAGCGGCGACAGGAAAATGCCGAGATCGACGCCATAGGGCGTGCCGTACATCGGCTGCACGCCGAGCTCGGTGCCGGGCGGATGCGCTGCGTTCGGCGCTGCCGGATTGTCCTTGCCGCGCGGCACCAGCCGCGACACGAACGGAATCGATTGCGGATTGGCGATCGCAATCTGCCTGACCGGATCGACGGCGATGCCGCCCCATTCGAACATGCCGAAATCACCCGGGTAGACCAGCGTGCCCTGTTCGGACGGCGGCGTGAACGGCCCCTCATACCGCAGCCGCTTGAACTTGATGCGGCAGGCGAGCTGATCGAACATCGTGGCGCCCCACATCTGCGCGCCGGATAGTTTCTCGCGGGGGCGGAAGCTGAGATCGGAGAACGGCTGGGTCGGCGAGACGTGGTCCCCGGGTGCCGCGCCCTGCGGCACCGGCGTCTCGGGCGCGGGCACCAGCAGGTGGCCGTCGCGGCGGTCGAGCACGAAGATGTTGCCGGTCTTGGCCGGCACGTAGATCGCCGGCACCACGCCGTCCTTGCCCGGCAGGTCGATCAGGCTCGGCTGCGAGGGCATGTCCATGTCCCAGAGATCGTGGTGCACGTTCTGGTACGACCAGCGCAGCTTGCCGGTGGCGATGTCGAGCGCGACCAGCGCGGAATCATAGCGCTCCTCGTCCGGCGTGCGGTTGCCGGCCCAGATGTCGGGCGAGCTGGAGCCGAGCGGCTCATAAACAAGACCAAGCTTCTCGTCGGCGGCGGCGACCGCCCAGGAGTTCGGCGAGCCCGGCGTGAAATGATGCGTGGCCGACGGCATCTCGTTGGGATCTGGATTGCCGGCGTCGAACGCCCAGATCAACTTGCCGGAGTAGATGTCGAAGCCGCGGATCGCGCCCGACGGCACCTTGTTGGAGTAGTTGTCGATCACGGCGCCGGCCATGATCAGCACCTTGTCGGTGACGACAGGCGGCGAGGTGCCCTCGTAGAAGCCGAGGGTCGTAATCTCGTTGCCGGCCTTCAGATCGATCTGGCCGTGATCGCCGAAGCCCTCGCAGGGCTTGCCACTGTCGGCATCGAGCGCGAACAGCCGGCCGTCATTGGTCGGCAGGAAGATGCGCTTGGGACATTCCGTTGGTGCGGCGGCGCCGGTGATGTCGACGGCGCCCGGCTTGGTCTCATGATAGGCGACGCCGCGGCAGGTCATGTGCTGGAAATTCTTGTGATGCTCGATCTTCGGATCGAATGTCCAGCGCAGCTTGCCGGTCTGCGCATCCAGCGCGAACACGATCTGATGCGGCGAGCAGGTGTAGAGCAGGTCGCCGATCTTGAGCGGCGTCACCTCATTGGTGAACTCGTTGGGATCATCCGGCCCTTTGCGGTCGCCGGTCTCGAATTCCCAGGCGAGCTCGAGGTCCTTCACATTGTCCTTGGTGATCTGGTGGAGACTCGAATAGCGCGTGCCGAAATTGGTCGCGCCATAGGCGGTCCAGTCGGACTGCGCCTGTGCCGCCCCGACGTCCGCTCCTTGCGCGTTTCCTGACGCGTTTCCTGACGCGTTTCCTGATGCGTTTCCTGATGCGTTTCCTGGCGCGTTCGTGGCCGCTGCCTGCTGCAAAACGCGGTTGAGGCCGAAGCGGTCGCCGCGCAAGGATGCGCCGAGCACGATCGCGGCGAGCACGAGCACGGCAACGAGGCCCCAGCGCGCCGGGCGCATGTCGCCTGCAAGGTGGGCGGTGATGAACGGCAACAGCAGCCAGATGCCGAGCGGCACCAGCACGTCGCCGCGCGGCGCCAGCGACCAGAAATCCAGGCCGACTTCCCACAGCGCCCAGGCCATCGTGCCGAGCAGCAGCGCGGCATAGACCCACAGCGCCTCGGCGCGCCGCTGCCATAACAGCCAGGCGGTGACAAGCAGCGCCGCGCCGGCGATGATGTAATAGAGCGAGCCGCCCAGCGCCAACAGCCGGGCGCCGCCTGCGACGAGGGCGATGCCCATCAGCGCAACGATGATGACCGTGAAGACGAGCAGCGGCGCGCGCTGCAGCTCGCGGGCGCTGACCATGATGCGCGTCTCCTGATTTTGCGACTGATGATCGGGCGTTTACCCGGCGCCTTCAAGAACCATCCGACATTGCAGAAAGTTCCTGTCGCCGGACTTGCCGCGTCCGCCACCGGCCATTGCGCGGCGGTGGCGCGACCGGAACCTTGGCGTAAGGACCCGGTTGCCGGCCGCGGGGCCGCACACGGCTTTTTGTACTGGTTACCGGGTCGATTATGACAGTATCATTACGTTGAAATGTCAGTTCGACGAAAAGCGTGGAGCGTGGCCATGGGGTTGCGAGTGGGTTTACGACGGCAGGCGGCATCCAATCCGGTGGCTTGGTGGTGGGCGCTGCTGACGCTGGTCAGCATTGCGAATGTCGCGTTCTGGTTTCTGTTGTACCGCCAGCTCTCCGGCCAGCCCGTCACGTCCGCCAGCGGATCGGAGACCTCGTCGATGCTGATGCTCTGCGCGGCCTATGTGTTCGGCTGCGCTTTCCGCTCGGTTTTGCCGCGCGCCGACGTGCAGCGCATCTGCCTGGTCGACAGCTGGCTGTCGAGCGTGTTCGTCGGCCGCTCGGTGGCAACGATCGCGGAAGTCTGCTTCGCCGCGCAATGGGCCATCATCTTGGGCCAGCTCGGCACCATCGCGGACGCGCCAACCGCCGTGAACATCGCGCGCATCATCGTGCCGCTGATCATCGTCGCCGAGATCTGCTCCTGGTACGCGGTCCTGACCACCAACTTCCTCGGCAACGCGATCGAGAATTCGCTGTGGGCGGTCACCTTCCTGCTGGTCGGGATCGGGCTCGGCCGGCTGTTGCCGGAATTCGAGGGGCCGCTGCGTTGGCTGCTCATCACGGGCCTCGTCGGCATCGCGTTCTATCTCGGCTTCCTGATCGTCATCGACGTGCCGATGTATCTCAACCGCTGGCGCATCGGGCGAGCCAACGGCACTAGGCTGCTGCATCCGCTGGAGGGCCTGCGTGACGCCGCGACGCGCTGGATCGTCACCCATGAGTTCGATCATTGGAAGGACGAGATCGCCTGGATGTCGCTCTATTTCAGTGCGGCGGTGTGGGCGAGCTTGGCGCTGTGCGTGCTCTCCTCGCTCGACCATGATCTGCTGAACTACCGCGCGCAGTCGGCGGCGGTGTCGCAGGCCGAGATCGTCCAGCCGATCAGCCTGCGCTGAGATTCAATCCTGGCCGCGCCGGCGGGTCAGGCTGACCCGCGGTACCGGGTCTAGAACCACGGCTCCTCATAGACCGGGGTGCCGTCGACCAGGAGCCGCTTGATCGCGGCCCGGCCCGAGGGCAGCACGGCCGCGACCACCAGCAGCTTGCGCTGGTTGCGCAGCTGTTCGAGCTTCTGGCCTTCGCCCTGCGGCACGAAATAATTCTCGATGTCGTAGCGAACCCCCAAGCTGTCGCAAAACGAGTCGCTCTTCGGCCCGCAGCTCGCGCCCGAGATCACGCGGCCGCGGATCAACACCTCTGCGCCCTTCACCGCGACCGGTTCGGTGTGCACCGAGACCGCGTGGTAGACGCCACTCTGGTCGGGCGCGAGCTTGACGAACAGCACAGGGTGCTGCCCGTGCGCCGGCTGGTCCTTGAGCGCGCCCGCGGGGAGCTGTGAGATGTCGTAGCCGAGCACGACATAATCGCCGCGCAGGAGATCGCGCGGATCGACCGGCTGCGTTTGCAGGGTCACCTCCTTGCCGTCGCGCAGGATCTCCGCGCGGTCGACCACCATCGCGGCCAGCAAGCCGAGTTGTATCAAGGCGGCCGCGCCGAACAGCACGGCCTTCGGAATGCGCTGCAGGCGATCGGTCACGGCTGCGGCTGAGCTGAGGGTCATCGTGCATCCCTCGGCAGCAGGCGATTGAGCAGGATCGAGAGCGCGACCGCGGCCAGCCCGGCCACCGCGAGAAACAGCGACCGGCTCAACAGGGATTCGCTGACGATCCAGGTGATGGCGGCGATGACGCCGGCGATGCCGAGCCAGCCGGCGACGATGCGCGGCAGCGCCGTATCGGTCATGCCGGAGATGACGAGGCAGATCATGGCGCCGAGCTCGATGGCGTAAACCAGCCATGGCTGGCCGCCTTGCCCGACGATCCCCGGCTCCAGCGCGAGCAGCGCAAGCCCGCTCGCGAGTCCCGCCAAGGCCGGGCCAGGGCGCCGTGTCATCGCGGCAGCGGCGAAGGCCAGCAACATGCCGCCGATGCCGCAGATATGGGCCCAGGCGGGATGACCCGCTCCCGAGCGCGGGTGAAGCAGGGAGTCGAATGCCACGCCGCCCAGGACGGCGACCACGGCCAGCATGAAGCCGCCATAGGCGGATAGTACGATACCGAAGCCCGACAGCCGCGGCGGACGCAGCGCGGCCAGCGCCAGCCCTGCGCCGAGCAGCAATGCCGTGCCGTCGGCGAACACCGCGAGTGGATCGGCCAGGTCGAGCCGCGACGCGGTTGCGATCCAGCCGTTGACGGCGGCCAGTGCGACCAGATGGGCGGCGACCCGCGACTGCCAGAGCACGGCCAGGCCGGCGGCAACGAGCCAGAACGCGACAAAGGCAAGGTGCGGCACCTCATCGCCCTCGGACAGGCGCATGTCGCTCCAGATACATGCCGCGACGAGGGCCGTCGCCAGCGCACCGCGCGAGCCCGTGAGCGCGGCCGCGGCGAGTGCGCCGATCGCCCACAGCAGCATGCCGCCCGCAAAATCCGAGCCGAGGTGATACATCTGGCCGACCAGCGCGATGCCGGCGCCGAAGATGATCGCGCCGACGCTGGCGCAAAGATCGGCGAGGATGGAGCGGTCGGCGCGCGCGAACCACGCCCCGAGGCCGTAAACGACGATGATGCCGGCCGCCAGAATGGCGCAACGCAACAGGCGCGCGATATCGGTCCAATGCGCGGCGACGAAGGCGAGGAACGCCGCCGCGATCAACAGGCCGCCGACGATGCCGACCACCACCGAGATGTTGGCGGCAGGCGAAAGCGGCGGCAGTGCGTTGCGGATGGCAATCGCTGCCGAGGGCGTGATCAGGCCATCGGCCTCCCACCGCGCCAGATCAGTCTCGAGACGCTGACGATAGGTTCGCTCGAACATCCGCGTGAATCACCACCGGTTGCGATCGTTCACCTATATTAGCATGAGGGCTGCCGGCCGACAGGCGCATCTTGCCGCCGGTGTGATGAGCTGCGGTATCGGCTGGCTTCAGCTCCGCGCTGGCGTCAATCTTGCTAGACGAACCTGGTAGGGGAATTTGCTGGACGACGCGCCGGGAGAGCAGATGCAAGAGGTTCGCATGCGGACAAGATCGGTGGACGTCATTCGCATCGCGACCCATGGCCCCGGGGACGTCTCGGGCCTCATGAGCCGGATCGAGTCCGGAGCGATCGATCCGCACGCGATCGTCGCCATTCTCGGCAAGACCGAGGGCAATGGCGGCGTCAACGATTTCACCAGGGAGTATGCGGTTGCCGCGCTGTGCGCGGCGCTGGCGCCGCATCTCGATCTGCCGCCGCACGGTGTCGAACAGCGGATTGCCTTCGTGATGTCCGGCGGCACCGAAGGCGTGCTCAGCCCACACATCACCGTCTTTACCCGTCATGATGGTGTCAGCGACCGAGGCCCGGGTGAGGCGGCGGGCAAGCGCTTGAGCATCGGCATTGCGCAGACCCGCGACTTCCTGCCGGAAGAACTCGGACGCAGCGCGCAGATCGGGGAAACCGCCAAGGCCGTGGCGGCTGCCATGCTGGATGCCGGCATCGCCGATCCCAGCGATGTCCATTTCGCCCAGATCAAATGCCCGCTGCTGACGAGCGAGCGCGTCGAGGCCGCATTGGCACGCGGCACCAAGACCGTAACCGGAAACGCCTATACGTCGATGGCCTATTCGCGCGGCGCCTCGGCGCTCGGCATTGCAGTTGCGCTCGGCGAGATCGAAGGCGAGATCGCCGATGAGCACGTCATGCGGCGGTTCGATCTGTATTCGCGGGTCGCATCGACCTCGGCCGGCATCGAGCTGATGCATAATGTGGTGATCGTGCTCGGCAACTCCGAAAACTCCGCGAGCGCATGCGAGATCGGCCACGCGGTGATGCAGGATGCGATCGACGCCGCGGCGGTGATCGAGGCTCTCGGCAGCGTCGGCCTGGCGATCGGCGCCACGTCGGGCGATGGACGGCAACTGGTCAATATCTTCGCCAAGGCCGAGGCGTCGCCCAATGGCAGCGTGCGCGGCTTTCGGCACACCATGCTGGAGGATACCGACATCAGCGCCACGCGGCATGCCCGCGCTGCGGTTGGTGGTCTGATCAGCGGCCTCGCAGGGACGAGTGCCGTCTACGTTTCCGGCGGTGCCGAGCATCAGGGACCGCCCGGCGGCGGACCGATCGCTGCAATCGTCCGGTTGCCGCAATGAAGCTCGGCGGATGACGCGCACTCACTTGCGATCCGGCTCCGTTGCCTTCACCACCGTGGCATTGATCACGCGCGTGCCCTCGAGTTCACGGACGATGCGCTCGTCAGGGCCGACGGTGCCGAGATCGAAGTCGCGCTCACGCGTGACCAGGATCATGCGCGCGCCCATGATGACGACCACGGTGACGTCATGCTCTTCGCCGGAGATAGTCCATTCGCGGATATGGCGCTCATACGGCTGACTGCACGAGGCATCGGGGAAACCGGGATCGCAGCGCGCCTCAATGCCGTCGTCCGACGTTGTCAGCACGAACTTCGCTCTCGCTGACTTCCGTTGCTCGTCGAGCAGCTCGTTTCGCCCAGCCACAAGCAGCAGAACGCCTGGTATTCGTCAGGGCGGTCGGCGGAGATCGACAGCCGCACCTCGGCCAACAATGCCTACGCATCAGGGAGCAAACTCGCACAATCGACCCGAATTAATAATGACAGCATTACTGTCATTATTGTGATTCGATCTTTGCTTTCTTAGAGTCAAGATGAGTCATTGCTTATCCACAAGTCGTCATCGATATTGATTCGAGGGGAATACCAAGAACAACTGATGATAAAAATCAATCTCTGCATTGACAGAATCAAAGATTAAGGCTCATATGGATCATTATGAGCACTGATCCATATGCAATGCTGTTGCACCGGCGCAAGGAGATCGCAGCCGAGATCGAGCGCCATCGCGCGCATATCGAAGCATTGGAGTCTGAGGATCAAGAATTGGCGACTGCCGAACGGGTTCTATCGCGATTTGGGTCCGTGCAGCCCGATTTGGTGATGGCCGATGGCGATCGTGTCCTGCTCGTCCAGACAAAACATGCGTCCGGTAAACCGGAAGGAACCCCAACGACACCAAACATGATTTTTGCTCTTTTGCGCGAGGCCTTTGCTCAAGGGAAGCAGGGGCTGGAGCCAAAGGAGATGCAGATGGCGATCGCCCGGAGGTGGTGGCCGTCCGTCAAATCAGAAGATGTAGGCCCGACTGCCTGGAGAATGTGGAAGGAGGGCCGCTTGGGGAAGGATGGGTCGATCTATTATCTGCCTGGTACTCATGAGGCAGAAAAAGAGGCCGCAGATCTCCTCAGACAGGAGAATGCTGCGACCCCAGAATAGAGTTTGGGGGTGCACAGTGCAGGGGTGAGTTGTCCAGCTCCGGCCCCGGCGGGTGCAAGTCCCGCTACCTCCACCTTTCGGCCCCTTCCACAAGGGCCACGTCCGCTCCCTTCCACAAGGAGTCGGACCACATCGAGAGAATATCCGCGCATCCAAGGGTCCAAACCTTAGCTGCGCGGCCCTTATCGCCTTATTGAATCACAGCCGGCGCGGCACCACAACCCCTAACTGCTGCTCGCTATCAACGTATGCAATTCCGACGCACCAAAGCCGATCGCCGATGCGTGACCGGTCCAGCCGTGCCAGGTGAAAGCGGTGAAGAAAAGGCTGGCATCGGAAAAGCCGCCGCCGCGCAGAATGGCTTCGTCCTCCTCGGGGCTCAGCATGTTGACGCTGGCCTCGACGGTCGTGCGCATCGTTTTCGCCTGCTCGGGATCGACACCCGAGGCGACGGCGTAGGCGGCATAACGATCCAGCCAAAGCCCTCGCTGTGCCGGATCCTGCGGCAGACAGCCATGTGCGGCCACGAACGGCGCCCCTGGCCGAAGCCGGTCATGGATGGCGCGGACCGTCCTCAGGCGCTCCGAAGCTGAGAGAAAGTGTAGCGTCAGCAGGCACGTCGCCGCGTCGAAGGGGCCTGTGGGAGCATCGAAGATATAGCCTTCGATCAGTTCGACGCGATCGATGCGGGACCCGAGCGTCCGCTCGGCCAGCCGCAACATCTGCGCCGACGGATCGACACCGACGAAGGTCCAGGACGGATGGGCATCGGCCAGGGCCGCGAGCTCGAGGCCGCCGCCGGCTCCCAGTATGAGCACTTTCGCATGTGCAGGCGCCCGCTCGGCGAGGAGGATGGAGGCCATCCGATGAAGTCCGTCGAGACCGGGCACGAAGCGGCGCGGTCCGTCGGTGTAGCGCGCGACGATCTCCGGATCGGAAAACGCGCGCAGAAATGACTGTGCGCCATCGGTGCTGTCAGCCGGCATCGCAGACCTGTCCTTTGCGCGACCGCTTGCGTTGGACCAAGCGGTGGTGGAAATCGGCGCTCAAGCTGGCGAGCGTCACGTCGCCGAGACGAGATAGCAACAAGGCCTCCGCATCATGGAAGGCGGTGTCGAGCGCCGCATTCACGGCCTGTTCGACCAGGCAGTCCGGGCTTTCGGTCCGGTTGCCGAGGGCGAACAGCGACGGACGACCGAGCGAGTCGTAGATGTCGCGCAAGGTGACCGCGGTGAGATCGCAGGCGAGCGTCCATCCGCCACCATGGCCTTTCTCGGAGTGCACATAACCGTGGTCCCGCAAGCCCGCCATGATCCGTCGGATCACCACGGGATTGGTCTGCATCATCAGCGCGAGCGTCTCCGACGTGGCCGGGCCGTCGAGCTCCGCCATGTGAAGCAGCACATGCAGCACGCCGGACAGCTGGCTGTTGGGTCTCATGTAACTTTTGATATTACATGATTTACGGTCCGTCAATCGCGGTAGGAAAGCGCCCATGCGGCAGCCGTCGCGCAGTTTGGACATGCTGACGCGGCGGTGGCGAACCAAACGTCGGGGCCAAGCCGCTTGCGCCGAAGAACTAATTTTGCCCGCCCGATCAAGCTGGTTTGGGTGGTCAAGTCGGATCTCGAAAAATATTGATCTTCGCTTTTTCAGAAATCCATGGTTCTATCTCTGCGTCCCGCGCTTCGATGAGAGGGGCGCCTCGCGATCGTCACGAGCGTTGGGCGCGGGATGCGATGGGCGTGTCGGGTTGCAGCGTGACGGCATGATCCGAAAACGATCATGCCCAAGTGAAGTTCACGCGGACGAACGATCCGATACGCACGGTCAAGTCGCGCGGTCCTGGCACCCCGACGCTGGTGTCAAATTGGCGATGATGCTGCGCATCACGCTGATGACGGTGGCCAGAAAGCCCGGCGCACCGGGGAGAACGCGAAGCAGCCGTTAAAACCGTCGCGCAGGGAAGGCCGGGATGTCTTGGCCAAACCTGTGGTACCTGCCGCCTGCATTTTTTTCGCAGGCGGGCCATGGGGGCGGCAAGCTCCTGGCCTTCCCTGTGCCCTCTATCAAGTGAGGGTGAATGGATGGATAGCTCGGACGCAAAACGCGCCGCGAGAACGCGAGCCTATGCCGTCGTCATCGCCAGGAGCGAAGCAACGAAACGATGCAGAACCGTCGCGCGGCTCCCGGCTTGCTTGGGCGCGGCGCGCTCCGCAATGATGCCGAGGCAGCCGGCGGGATCAGCGCATCTCTGGAAGACTGCCGCCCTCCGGTCCATTCCAAGGACGATAGGCTTGAACTGTTCGACAATCGAATCAAGAAATGTCTGGCGGGAAGCCGAGCTACTTCACCGCCGAGAAGCGGCTGTCGAACGAGTTCGTCGACATGATCGGCGCCGAGCCTGCCACCAGTGCAGTCTGCTGCGGCGCCGGTGCGGGCGCGGCGGCGCTTGCGGCCTCGGTCGTCGCCGACGGCTTGAACGGCGGGCGCGCCGCGGCCTGCCTGATCACGTTCGGTTTCGCCTCGGCGGACTTCGCCGCCACGGCCTTCGGCGCCGGCTTGCTCTCCACAGGCTTGGAGGTCACAGCCGCGGCGTTGGCCGCGATCGCGCCGCTCGAACTGATCTTGCGCAGGTTGGAGATCAGGCTTGCCTTCTCCGGGGCGCTGACCGCGGCGACGCGCGGCGTGGTCGAGCCGACCGAGGCCGGCTCAGGCGCGGCCGCTGTCGCAATCTCGTCGGCGCTCGGCGCGCGCGGCGGATTGACGTGACCGGGGATCGTGCCCGGCAGCGGCGAGAACTGGGTGAGCGACAGGCCCGGCGCTTCACCGGGCTCCGACAGGCCGGTCGAGGCGCCTGGGACGCGCGAGGCGAACACGCTGTTCATGCCGCCGTCGATACCGGTGTTGAGCTTGGCAACCGGCGTGCCCTTGGCGATCAGCTTTGCGAATTCCGCCTCGTCCGCCTGCTCCTTCTCACGCACGGCGTTCGCGATCTCGTCGGGCACCACATAGGCCGGGCATTTCGCCGAGGCGTCGAACACCGGATCGCGCGTCGCACCGGGCGGCTTCTCGGCATCGAAGACGTATTTGTGTTCGCAGAAGTCGACCTTCGGCTCCTGGCGCGTGACCTCGAAATGGTCGTAGCCTTCCTTGATCATGCGCCAGAACGGCATGTTCGGATTGTTGCGGTGCTTGGCCATGTTCACCGCCGTCATCCGGAACGGATAGGCCTGGAACTGGAAGGCGCGCTGGCCGCCGAAGAAGGATTCCCGTCCCAGCGAATAGATCTCGGCGATCTGCTCGTCGGTCATCGCGTAGCAGCCGCGCGAGGAGCAGTCGCCATGAACCATCAGCTCCGAGCCGGTATGGCCGAGCGATTTGTCGTAGGCGTTGGGATAGCCGGTGTTGAAGGAGAGGTAATAGGCCGATTGCGGATTCATCTGCGCCGGCGAGATCGAATAGAAGCCTTCCGGCGCCTGGCGATCGCCTTCGCGCACCTTGGGCCCGAGATCGCCCGACCAGCGGCAGATCGGATAGCTCTTCAGCAACCCGAACTTGCCGGAGCGATCCTGCTTCCAGACCTCGAGCTCGGCCTCCTGCTTGAACAGGCGGATCAGGATCGGCGACTGCAGATCCATGTTCTTCTCGCCCATCGCGGCGACGAGCTTGGGCGGCACCGGCTGGTTGGCCTTGGCATTCTGGGCAAGCGACACCTGGTCGCTGTTGCAGCCGGCCAAGAGCGCACTCGTGGCCAGCGCCGCCGAGGTCAGCAGGACCCGGACAAATGCGCGGTTGATCAATGCAAAGCTCCCCGCCACGACGGCATGTCGCAAAACCCCACTCGTCTCACTTCCAAGGCCGGAGCGGCAGAGAAGGAATGCCGATCAAGCCATGCGTCATGCCTCGAACCAGTAATTAAAATTGTAACCTTTGAGCCTGGGGGTCGCAACCCGCTCCCCCCACCCTGTCCTGCCACGCGGCCAGTGTGGTCAACAATGTCTAAACAGGAAATACCCGCGTCCAGGCCGAAATGCGACCAAGGGGCTGCGTTCACTCACAAATTCGCGAGCGCCGAGGCGCGCAGGACGGCCGGCCACGGCGCCTCAGCCGAGCTTGCGGCCGATCTCGAGGAATTTCTGCCGGCGCTGCTTGCGGACGGCATCGGCGTCGAGGCCCTTCAGCTCCTCGAATGCCTGGGCGATCGCTTCGCCTGTGGCTGCGATCATGGCGGCGGGATCGCGATGGGCGCCGCCGACTGGCTCCTTCAGGATGGAATCGACCACGCCGAAGCGGAGCATGTCCTGGGCCGTGATCTTCATGCTGTTGGCGGCTTCCTGGGCCTTGGTGCCATCGCGCCACAGGATCGAGGAGGCCGCCTCCGGCGAGATCACGCTGTAGATCGCGTGCTCCAGCATCAGCACGCGATTGGCCGTGGTCAGCGCGATGGCGCCGCCGGACATGCCTTCGCCGGTGATGATCGCGACATTGGGGACGCCCAGCGCCAGGCAGGCGTCGGTGGAGCGGGCGATGGCTTCCGCCTGGCCGCGCTCCTCGGCGCCGATGCCGGGATAGGCGCCGGCGGAATCGACCAGCGACAGCACGGGCAGGCCGAAGCGCTCGGCCATCTCCATCAGCCTGACCGCCTTGCGATAGCCTTCGGGGCGGGCCATGCCGAAATTGTGCTTCAGGCGGGATTCGGTGGTTGCGCCCTTCTCCTGGCCCATGACGCAGATCGGCTCGCCACGGAAACGGCCGAAGCCGCCGAGCAGGGCGGCGTCCTCGCCGAATTTGCGATCGCCGGCGAGCGGGGTGAATTCGGTGATCAGCCCGCTGACGAAATCGGTGAAATGTGGCCGCTGCGGGTGCCGCGCCACCAGCGTCTTCTGCCAAGGCGTCAAATTGGCATAGAGCTCGGCCAGCGCCTGGCCGGCCTTCTCCTCGATCCGCGCCACTTCCTCGCCGATGTCGGTGCCGGAGGCGGCCATCGCGCGCAGCTCGTCGAGCTTGGAATCGAGCTCGGCAACAGGCTTTTCGAAATCGAGATAACTGCGCATGGGGTCCGGCATGGAGGAGCTGAAGGAAGGCGCTGGAAGGCGAAATCGGTTCGGCGTGTGGACCTGAAGGCAAATGACTTCAGGAGCTTAGCATGCGATTGGTGCGCCGCCACCCGGCCTCGGGCCGGGAATGCGGGCAGGATGGCGCTCTTTCGGGGCAGACGGGCGCGAAGTCAAGCGGCCGGGGCATTACGCCACCGGATTTGGTTTCGAGGCGGTGTGCCCGCGGGCCTATTTCTCAGCCAGGGGGTGCAGGTCGCGCACCAGGCTCTTCAGCCGCTCCTCCACCACGTGGGTGTAGATCTGGGTGGTGGAGATATCGGTATGGCCCAGCAGGGTCTGCACGATGCGCAGGTCGGCGCCGTTGTGCAGGAGGTGGCTGGCGAAGGCATGGCGCAGCACGTGCGGCGAGACCAGCCGGGCGGGCAGGCCAGCGGCCACCGCGAGCTCCTTGAGGTCGCGGGCAAAATGCTGCCGGGTCAGGTGACCGCTCTCGCCGAAGGAGGGGAACAGCCATTTCGAAGCGGCGACGCTGGCCTTTTTCTCAGGCTTCAGTGCATCCATCGCGGCGAGATAATCCGCCATCGCCTGCCGCGAGGCCTGGTTGAGCGGCACCAGCCGCTCCTTGTTGCCCTTGCCGCGCACCACGATCATCCGTGCGTCGTGACGCGCCGCGGTGCGCGGCAGCGTGACCAACTCGGAGACGCGCAAGCCCGTGGCGTAGAGCACTTCGAGCAGGCAATGGAGGCGCATCGCCCGCAGCCGCTGCGTCGGCGAGGCGTCCACTACCAGGGTGAGCTCCTTGGCGCGGGTCAGCATGCGGTCGACATCGCTGATCGACAGCACCTTCGGCAGCGGCCGCCCGCGCTTGGGCCCGGCCAGGATGGCTGCGGGATCGTCGGTTCGGATGCGCTCGTTGAGCAGGAAGCGGAACAGATGCCGCGTCGCCGACAGCCTTCGCGCCACGCTGGAGGATTTGAACCCCCTGGTGTCGAGGTCGGCGAGGTAGTCCCGCAGCGCCTGGGTGTCGGCGCTCGCGAAGCTGTTGGCTTTGCGGCTGAGGAAGGTGGCGAGATCGGTGAGGTCGCGGCGATAGGCGTCGAGCGTGTTCTCGCCCGCGCCCTGTTCCGCGGCCAGCATGTCCAGGAACAGGGTGATGAGCTTGGCGTTCGAGGCCTTGGCCCGCATGTGCTATCCGCGTCCGGTCGAAGTTCGAATCGCTGCGCCGCAGGAACTTCATTTCGATGGCCGAGGCCTGGAAGCGAAGTTGGCCGATATCGCGGCGCCAATCCTCCAAAAGACAACCGCAAAAAACTTAATCAAATTGGTGTGGTTTTTCAGCCAGCCTCGCCGCGGCCGATCTATTTTTTCTGGAACTTGTCCGGCGGGATGGTCACCGTCATCTCCCGTGGCTTGGGAGTGACGAAGTTCGCCAGCGCGAAGATCGCGCCATACACGACGCCGACGATCACGGCGACCACGGTGAGGAATCGGAACAGGCTAGGCATCTTGGCCGGCAGGCAGCGAACGACCTCGGACATCCACCATGTTCGCTCCCGGCTTGCAAGTCTGTCTGGCAAGGCGGGGCGTCCACGGAGTATAGCTGCCTGGAACAGGTGCCTTTGAATGCAGCAAGCCGGTGGGTTAATAGCCGAATTGATGATCGACACGCCTCAACCAGCCGCCAGCCAGATCGCTCCCGAGGCCGCCATCGTCGCGGCGCTCGGCAAGCGGCTCGTCGTGCTGGTCGGCATGATGGGGGCGGGCAAGTCGACGGTCGGGCGGCGGCTGGCGGCGCGGCTGAAACTGCCCTTCGTCGACGCCGACAACGAGATCGAGGCTGCGGCCGGCATGACCATACCGGAGATTTTCGACGCCCATGGCGAGACGCATTTCCGCGACGGCGAGGCGCGGGTGATCGCGCGCCTGCTCGACAGCGGTCCGGCGGTGCTCGCCACCGGCGGCGGCTCCTTCATGCGCGAAGAGACCCGCGGGCGCATCCGGGACAAGGCGATTTCGATCTGGCTCAAGGCCGATGCGGACGTGATCATGCGCCGCGTCAAGCGCCGGGCCGACCGGCCGCTGTTGCAGACCGCCGATCCCGCCGGCACCGTCACCCGTCTCCTGACCGAACGTGAGCCGGTCTACGAGCGCGCGGACCTGACCATCTGGTCGCGCGATGTTCCGCACGACAAGATCGTCGAGGAGTGCATCGACGCCCTCTACGCCCGGCTCTGCGGCCTATCCGCAGCGGCCGCCAATGGCCGGACGGAGGCTGGGATTGCCGAGGCCGACACCGCGCCGGCCGACGTGACGCAAGCCATCGGTGGGCTGCGATGACCGCCCCGGTGAAGGCCTGCGATCCCATCACGGTCGATGTCGCGCTCGGCGAGCGCGCCTATGACATCATCATCGGCCGCGGGGTCCTGGCCTCGCTCGGCGAACGGATCGCGGCATTGCGACCGGGCGTCCGCACCGCGATCGTGACCGACCGCACCGTCGCCGGCCACTGGCTGGAGCCGACGGAGGCCGCGCTGGCGCGGGCCGGCATTCCGACCACGCGGATCGTGGTCGACGAGGGCGAGGGGTCGAAGACCTATGCCGGATTGGAGAAGGTCAGCGAGGCGCTGATCGCGGCCAGGATCGAGCGCAACGATCTCGTCGTCGCGCTCGGCGGCGGTGTGGTCGGCGATCTCGCCGGCTTTGCGGCCGCGGTCCTGCGGCGCGGTGTCGATTTCGTCCAGGTTCCGACCTCGCTGCTGGCGCAGGTGGATTCCTCCGTCGGTGGCAAGACTGGCATCAACTCGCCGCAGGGCAAGAATCTGCTCGGCGCCTTCCATCAGCCGGTGCTGGTGATCGCCGATACGGCGGTGCTCGATACGCTCTCGGCGCGGCAGTTCCGTGCCGGCTATGCCGAGGTCGCCAAATATGGCCTGCTCGGCGACGAGGGCTTCTTCACCTGGCTCGAGGCCAATCACGCCGACATCGTCAACGGCGGGCCCGCGCGCGAGCACGCCGTCGCCACCTCCTGCCGCGCCAAGGCCGCGATCGTCGCCCGCGACGAGCGCGAGACCGGCGACCGCGCGCTGCTCAATCTCGGCCACACCTTCGGCCACGCCCTCGAAGCGGCTACCGGCTTTTCGGACCGCCTGTTCCATGGCGAGGGCGTTGCGGTCGGCATGGTGCTGGCGGCGCAATTCTCCGCCGAATTGGGAATGCTGGCTGCCGCGGACGTCGAGCGCATGGTGCATCACCTTGCTGCGGTCGGCCTGCCGACCCATCTGCAGGATATCGCCGGCTTCGCCCAGGAAGGGATCGGCGATGCCGACAGCCTGTTGGCCTTGATGGCCCAGGACAAGAAGGTCAAGCGCGGCAAGCTCACGTTCATTCTGCTGGAGGCGATCGGCCGGGCCGTGATCGCCAAGGATGTCGATCCGTCGAGGGTCCGCGACTTCTTGCAGGCCAAGCTTCAGCGCCGCGGCTGACGGTCCCGGCCGTGTTGAGCAGCGGCAGCGAAACGGCAGCCCATATGCAAAGCGATATCAGCGTCATGGACTGGATCACACTTTCGATCGTCATCGTCCTGCTTGCGGCTTCCGCATTCTTTGCGCTCAGCGAGACCGCCCTGACCGGCGCCTCCCGCGCCAGCATGTTGCGGCTGTCGAAACAGGGCAATCGCGATGCCGACGTCGTCTCAAGTCTGTTCGAGATGCGTGAGCGCTTGATCGGCGCGCTGCTGCTCGGCAACAACATCGCCAATATCGGTGCGTCCGCGCTGGCGACCGGACTATTCACGGCATGGTTCGGCGAAGTCGGTGTGCTCTATGCCACCGGTGTGATGACGGCGCTGGTGGTGATCTTCGCCGAGGTTTTGCCGAAGACGATTGCGATCAATGCGCCGGACCGGGTCTCGCTTGCGGTCGCGCGGCCGATGCGAACGACGGTCTTTGTGCTCGGGCCGCTGCTCTCGGTGATCGAAGCGGTGGTCCGTGTATTGATGCGGCTGATCGGCTTCAAGGTCGGTGCCAACCAGCCCATCCTGTCGCCGACCGAGCGCTTGCGCGGCGCCGTCGATCTCTTGCACCACGAGGGCAAGGTCGAGAAGCAGGACCGCGATATGTTTGGCGGCCTGCTCGACCTGCGCGAATTGCAGGTTTCCGACGTCATGGTCCATCGCACCGAGATGGTGATGGTCAACGCGGACCTGCCGCCGGAAGAGTCGGTGCGCGAGGTGCTGGCATCGGAATATACCCGCATCCCGCTCTGGCGCGGCACGCCGGAAAACATCATCGGCGTGCTGCATGCGAAGGATCTGTTGCGCGCGATCCGTTCCTCCGAAGGTGATGTGTCGCGCATCGACGTCGCATCGCTGGCGCTGCCGCCGTGGTTCGTTCCGGAGATGCGCTCGGTGTCCGAGCAGCTCAAGGCGTTCCGCCGCCGCAAGACTCATTTCGCCCTCGTCGTCGACGAGTATGGCGAAGTCGAAGGCATCGTCACGCTGGAGGATATTCTGGAGGAAATCGTCGGCGACATCTCCGACGAGCAGGACGTGCAGGTTGCCGGTGTTCGCGTTCAGCCGGATGGCTCGGTCGTGGTCGACGGCTCGGTGCCGATCCGCGACCTCAATCGTGCGATGGATTGGGACTTGCCCGATGAGGAGGCGACCACGGTGGCGGGTCTCGTGATCCACGAAGCCCGTTCGATTCCGGAGCGCGGCCAGAGTTTCACCTTCCATGGCTTTCGCTTCCGTGTGCTGCGGCGGGAGCGCAACCGCATCACGGCACTTAGGATCGTGCCGGTGCCGCGCGGAGAGCTGGAAGAAGCAAGACCTCGGCGCGCCGGCACGGCGTTCTGATCCGCGTGCCGGGGAAATTGAGGTAAGGTCAGTCTGCGTGTTGTCGTTGCATGCGGATTCGCGCTGACGTCGCGTAGACGTTCAAAGAACATCTACGGAAGATGTAGATATACGCGAACGGGCTTTTGTGCGATACTCAGGCTTCGCCGGGGGCCTTGGCATGCAGCGCGAGCGCGTGCACCGAGCTCGCTAGTTCCGCAGCCAATGTGGCGTTGATCAGGCGGTGACGCTCGATCCGGCTCTTGCCGGCAAAGGCCTGCGACACAATATACACTCTGAAATGCGTTCCGCCGCCCGGCGCGTGGCCGGCGTGACCCTCATGCAGGTGTGACTCGTCCTGAACTTCGAGGCTTTCTGGCGAGAAAGCTTCGCGCAACTTGTTGGTGATAGCCTCTCGCGTGCTCATGGTTCAGCCAATACGCATCAAATTAATTTTCGTCAATCCGCCGACCCCCTCCGAGGTATTCGCAATGTCAAGACTTGAAGCTTGTCGCGTTGCGTAGTCAAAGTCCGTCATGCCGATCGATTCATCCAAATTCTTCGACTCCATCCGCATCAAGCCCAGGAAGCAGGCGGCGAAGCAGCCGCAGGTGCGCGAGGAGGCCGCGGGTTGCCAGTGGCCGGACTGCCTGAACAGGGGCACGCATCGCGCGCCCAAGGGGCGGGAGAATGCGCGCGAATATTGGCAGTTCTGCCTCGATCACGTGCGCGAGTACAACCAGTCCTACAATTTCTTCTCGGGCATGAATGCGGAGGCCGTGGCGCGCTATCAGAAGGATGCGCTGACCGGCCATCGCCCGACCTGGAAGATGGGCGCCAACACCGCTGGCAAGCGCGGCACCGGCAGTGTCGAGGGCGACCTCGGCGATGCGGCCGATCCGTTCAGCGTGTTTGCCGAGATCAACGGTCGCGCGAGTTGGCGACCCGGGCCGCAGGCCGCGCAGAAGCCGGAGGCCCGCAAGATCTTCAATGCCGAGCGCAAGGCGCTGCAGGTGATGGGGCTCGGTCCGGATGCGACGCTCGATGACGTCAAGGCCAAGTACAAGGCGCTGGTCAAGCAGCATCATCCCGATGCCAATGGTGGCGATCGCTCGACCGAGGATCGCCTGATCGAGATCATCAAGGCCTACAATTATTTGAAGACGGTGGTGCGGGCCTGATCCGCCGCCGCCGGGAACGCGCGCGCCCATTGCGGGGACGCGCGCAAGTTCAGGGATTGTCAGCTCCACTCACGCATTCGTCGCATCCGGCCTTGGTCCGATATAGGCCGAGCTCGGCCGGATCAGTCGTCCGGTACGCTGCTGCTCGCGGGCATGTGCCGTCCAGCCGGCGACGCGAGCCACTGCGAAGATCGGCGTGAACGCCTGCCGCGGAATCTTCAGCGCATCGAGCAGAATCGCGGTGAAGAACTCGACATTGGTGTCCAGCACGCGGTTGGGATTCTTTCGCCGCAGCGCCTCCCGGATATAAGCTTCGACCTCGCTGGCGAAGGGAAGGTCTGCGCCGGCGCAGGCGAGCCGCTCGATCGCTGCTTTCAAGACGTCCGCGCGCGGATCGCGCACCCGGTAGATGCGATGGCCGAACCCCATCAGCCGCTCGCCGCGTGCGAGGGCCGCATCCACCCACGGCTTGATGCGCTCCCGCATTCCGATGGCGTTGAGCATTTCGAGCACCGGCTCAGGCGCGCCGCCATGAAGTGGTCCGGTCAGCGCGCAGTAACCGGCGGTGACCGCAGCGAACAGGTCGGCCTGCGTCGAAGCCACCACCCGCGCAGCGAAGGTCGAGGCGTTCATGCCGTGGTCGCAGACGGTCACGAGATACGTATCGAGCCCGGCGATCTCGCGCGGCTCGGGGGCGCGCCCCCGTAGCATGCGCAACGTGTCAGCGGCATGGCTGGCCGCTCGATCCGGCGCGATCGGTGCCGCACCGTTCGCGCGCTGAACCAATGCGCCGGCAATGACGGAGCAGGCGCCCACGATGGTGGCCTCGTGCTCCAGCCCGTCTTCGGCACGCAGCGCCGCGACCGCCGCGCGAAAGCTGTCGACGATGCTCATGCCCCGAGATGCGGCCAGCAACTCGGGCGTCCGAGCGAACGCGCGTTCACGGGCCACGCCGAGCTGGCGGCGGACCTCAGCCGTATCGAAGGCGCGTCCGTTGGCTGCGCTCCACAGCCGTGCGGTCACATCTTCAAAGCTGGCATGCGCCGCCAGATCGGCGACGTGCTCCCCGGCGATGATCAACTCGCCCTGCTCGCCGTCGACGTGGCTCAACGCGGTCTCGGCCGCTGGAATGCCGTCCAGGCCGATGGGGGTCTTGCCGAGCTGAATGTTCATGGCGGTATCTCCTTCCGGTGGAATGGCGCATCAGGAAGAAAGTCGGTCGACTCGACGGATTGATCAATCTTGATTAAGATAATCAATATGAAAAATTCACCCGGTCTGTATCTCTCCGCGCGCGAGGCTGCCGCGGAATTGGCGATCTCGCCGGCGACCCTCTACGCCTATGTCAGCCGGGGCCTCATTCGCTCCGAGCCGTCGCCGGATTCGCGGAGCCATCGCTACCGGGCCGACGATGTTCGCTCGCTGAAGGAGCGCCGGGCACCAGCCCCGGAGCCCAAGGGCTTCCGCAGCTTCGATGCCGAGCTGCCCGTGTTGGACTCGGCAGTGTCCACCATCACCGCGGCCGGCCCGATCTATCGTGGGGTCAACTGCGTCGAGCTGGCCGAAAAGGACACGTTGGAGCACGCAGCGACGTTGTTGTGGGACGTGACCGCGATCGATCCGTTCACCGCGGATAACCGCCCGGTGGTTTCTGAGGACATGAGCGCCATCGCTGCCGCAGCACACCGCGCCGCACCGCTGGACCGAGCGATCGCAGTCCTGGCCTTGGCGACCAGCGCCGATCCCGGAGCCTTCAATCGTGCAGCCGAAGGCCGGGCCTTGGTCGGCGCGCGCATCGTCCGGCTTCTGGTCGCCACCATGCTTGACGCGACGCCATCCACGGAGCTTCTCCATCAGCAAATCGCAAAGGTATGGGCGCCGGAGCACAAACACGCGCCCGACCTGATCCGTCGCGGATTGGTGCTGCTCGCCGACCATGAGCTCAACGCTTCGACCTTCACTGTGCGTTGCGCGGCATCCACGGGATTGAGCCTGTATGATGCCGTGATTGCCGGCTTGGCTGCGCTGAAAGGCCCCAAGCATGGCGGCGCCGGCGTTCTGGCCTCGCAGCTCGTCAAGACATTGATCGATCGGGATGTCGCACCTCTGATCCGGGAGCGGGTCGCGCTCGGCGAGCGCTTCGCCGGATTTGGGCACGGCATCTACAAACGCGGCGATCCCCGCGCGGTCGCCCTTTTGGACGCGCTCAATCGCGCCGGCGCACCGCGCAAATTCACGCGCGAGGTGCCGGAGCGGATCGCGGAGGCGACCGGGGAATTCGTCAATATCGATTATGCCTTGGCCGTGCTGGTGCACAGTCTGCGGCTGCCTGCGGGCAGCGAGCTTGCGTTGTTCGCGATGGCCCGCGCCGTGGGCTGGATTGCGCATGCCTGCGAACAGCTTCAGCACGGCCGCCTGATCCGGCCGCGCGCCCGCTACGTCGGGCCGTTTCCCGGGCGCGGCGCCATTCTGGAGTCGCTGTGACGGGTTACCACGCTACTCGCTCGCTTGAGCCATCACCTGGCCTTCGCGGCGCTTGCGCAACAGGCGAAGCACCAGCCAGACCAGAATGCTGCCGGCGACCACCGCCAGGATCCAGGTGTGCTTGGCGATATGGCTGTGATGCGGGATGCCGCCATAGCGATGCAAAAGCTGGACGGCGAACACGCCCGGCAGCACATGCGCGCAGGCCCAGAGCACGATGGCCGGGACGTTCACGGCATAGAAGCGCAGCGGCCGCACGTCGAGTGCGCCGGCCGTGATCGGCACGACGGCGCGGATTGGGGCGACGAACCGGGCGAAGAAGATCGCCAACGTGCCGAACCGATGGAAAAAGGCCTCGCTCTGCGCCACCAGGCGGGGATAGTTCGAGAGCGGCCAAGCCGTGAGGATCTCGCGCTGGCTGCGGTGGCCGACCCAGAACGCCGAGCCATCACCCAGCAAAGCGCCGAGGATCGCCGCCGTCAGCACCCATTCCAGCTTTAACTCCCCGCCCGCAATCAGCGCGCTCAAGGCGAGGATGATGGTCGTACCGGGGACGACGGAGCCCGCGATCGGTACCGCTTCCAAAAGGGCAGCCAGGAAGATGGTGAGATAGGCCAATCCGGAATGATCCGAGACGAAGCCGATGAGAGGGTCAAGCAGGTGGGCCACACAAATCCCGAGCAGGCAGACGATGATGTCTCATAACTAGGAACCAACGGCAAAAGTGCCATGCCGCGCCGCAGCGCCGGACGCAGGGCAAAAAGATGGCGACGGCACGCAGGGCAGCCTTTCAAAAATCGCGTCCCATGCCTATCTTGATGATATCCCAACGGAACTTTGATTAACCCTTAGGCTTCTGCCCGCCATCGCTCTCTGCTAGGCTGTCGCGAAGCCCACCAACCGCAGCCACAGACACATCTGGTTTCGGAAAACGCCCGGGACCTCGGAGGACGAATGACGACCGCCGCTACGACCAATGCGCAGGAGATCACCGGATTGCCCGACATGAAGGTGTCGGTCCGCCAAGTGTTCGGGATCGACAGCGACCTTGAGGTGCCGGCCTTTTCCCAAACCGATCCGCATGTCCCAGAAGTTGATGCCGATTATCGGTTTGATCGCGCCACCACGCTTGCCATCCTGGCCGGCTTCGCCAAGAACCGCCGCGTCATGGTGACGGGCTATCATGGCACCGGTAAATCGACCCATATCGAGCAGGTGGCGGCGCGGCTGAACTGGCCGTGCGTGCGCGTCAATCTGGACAGCCATATCAGCCGTATCGACCTGGTCGGCAAGGACGCGATCGTCATCAAGGACGGCAAGCAGGTCACCGAATTCCGCGACGGCATCCTGCCCTGGGCACTGCAGCACAATGTGGCTCTGGTGTTCGACGAGTATGACGCCGGCCGTCCGGACGTGATGTTCGTGATCCAGCGCGTGCTCGAGGTCTCGGGTCGGCTGACCCTGCTCGACCAGAACAAGGTGATCAAGCCGCACCCGGCGTTCCGGCTGTTCGCGACAGCGAACACGATCGGCCTTGGCGACACCTCCGGTCTCTATCACGGCACGCAGCAGATCAACCAGGGCCAGATGGACCGCTGGTCGATCGTTACCACGCTCAACTACCTCGCCCATGACGAGGAGGTGGAGATCGTGCTGGCCAAGGCACGGCACTACCGGAACCAGCAGGGTCGTGACATCGTCAACAAGATGGTCCGGCTTGCCGACCTGACCCGCAACGCCTTCGCCAATGGCGATCTGTCCACGGTGATGAGCCCGCGCACGGTGATCACTTGGGCGGAGAATTCCGAGATCTTCGGCGATATCGGCTTCGCCTTCCGTGTCACCTTCCTCAACAAATGCGACGAGCTCGAGCGGCCACTGGTGGCGGAGTTCTATCAGCGCTGCTTCAATGCAGAGCTGCCGGAGTCCGCGGTCAACGTGGCGCTGAGCTGAACAAGTGCTGAGCTAAACAGGTGTCGTCCCGGGCGAGCGAAGCGCGACCCGGGACCCATACCGCGGACTCTTTCAATCGAACCACGCGGCTGCTTTCTCTGACGGTAATAGCCGCTGGTGGTTATGGGTCCCCGCTTTCGTGGGGACGACGAGCTGAGCAGCGATGAGCACATCCAACAGCAAATTCCGCAATCAGGGCAAGGAAGCGCCGACCGAGCCATTCAAGCGCTCCGTGACGGGCTGCCTGCGGGCGATCGCGAAAACCCCGGAGCTCGAAGTCTCCTTTGCTGCCGAACGTCCGGGCCTCGCGCCGGGCAAGGCGCGGTTGCCGGAGCCCGCGCGCAAGATGACCAAGCGCGATGCTGCGATCGTGCGTGGACATGCGGATTCCATCGCACTGAAGCTCGCCTGTCACGATCCGAAGGTCCACCGCAAGCTGATCCCGGCTAATCCGCAGGCGCGCGGCGTCTTCGAGGCGGTCGAGCAGGCGCGCGTCGAGGCGATCGGCGCCCGCCGCATGGCGGGCGTGGCGAAGAACCTCACCGCAATGCTCGACGACCATTTCCACCGCGGCAAATATGACGAGATCACCGATCGCGCCGATGCGCCGCTGTCGGATGCGCTCGCCATGCTCGTGCGCGAGCGGCTGACCGGCCTGGCGCCGCCGGCGGCCGCACGCAAGCTGGTCGATCTGTGGCGCCCGATTCTCGAGGACAAGATCGGCTCCCGTCTCGATGAATTGAGCCGTGTCACCGAGGATCAGGCGAAATTCGGCGATATGGTCCACGATCTCCTGTCGGCGCTCGATCTCGGCGACGAGCGCAATGCCGATTCCGACGAAGACGAGGATCAGGACGACAACCGCGACGGCGACAACGAGCAATCCGGTGCGGAGGGCTCGCCCGATTCCGACGCTGCGCAGGAGATGAGTGCCGATCAGGCGCAGACCACATCGGATGAGATGTCGGAAAGCGCGATGGAGGCCGCACAAGCCTCGGCCAGCGACACGCTCGATGACGGCGAACTCGGCGACGACGAGACGCCGGGCGAGGCGACGCGGCCGAACCGCGGTGGCGCCAACGAGCCGCGCGGTCCGGAATATCACGCCTTCGCGCCGAAGTTCGACGAGGTCGTCGCCGCCGAGGATCTCTGCGACCATGACGAATTGGAACGGCTGCGCTCCTATCTCGACAAGCAGCTCGCCCACCTGCAGGGCATCGTCGCCAGGCTCGCGAACCGGCTGCAGCGCAGGCTCATGGCGCAGCAGAACCGCGCCTGGGAGTTCGATCTCGAAGAGGGCATCCTTGATCCAGCCCGGCTGTCGCGCGTCGTCATCGATCCCTATCAGCCGCTGTCCTTCATGCGCGAGAAGGAGGCGACATTCCGCGACACCGTGGTGACGCTGCTGCTCGACAATTCCGGCTCGATGCGAGGCCGTCCCATCACGGTGGCGGCGACCTGCGCCGACATCCTGGCGCGCACGCTGGAGCGCTGCGGCGTGAAGGTGGAGATTCTCGGCTTCACGACGCGCGCCTGGAAGGGTGGGCAATCGCGCGAGGCCTGGCTTGCCGCGGGCAAGCCGGCCAACCCGGGCCGGCTGAACGATCTTCGTCACATCATCTACAAGGCGGCGGACGCGCCATGGCGGCGGGCCCGCAAGAATCTCGGCCTGATGATGCGCGAGGGCCTGTTGAAGGAGAATATCGACGGTGAAGCGCTCGACTGGGCGCATAAGCGCCTGCTCGCTCGTACCGAGCAGCGCAAGATCCTGATGATGATCTCAGACGGTGCGCCGGTCGACGATTCCACGCTCTCGGTCAATCCCGGCAATTACCTGGAACGGCACCTGCGTCACATCATCGAGGAGATCGAGACCCGCTCTCCGGTCGAACTGATTGCGATCGGTATCGGCCACGACGTGACGCGGTATTACCGCCGCGCGGTCACGATCGTCGATGCCGAGGAACTCGGCGGAGCGATCACCGAAAAGCTCGCGGAGCTGTTCACCGAGACCCACGCTGCGCCGCAGCCTGCCACCCATCAAAAGCGGCGGCTGCATTCGTAACCGTGTGAGACGGCGCCATGCGCTGGCGCTTCCTCTTCCTTTGACGGAGGAGGGGCGAGAGGGGTCCTGTCAACCATGTCGCCAGATGCGGTGTTCGGTCGGCGTCGCTTCCTGACGCTCGCCGTCATGGGCGCTGCCGCTGTCGCAGCTCCCGAATGGGCCCGCGCCCAGCTCGGTGCGAGGCCCGCGGCCAATCGCGCTGTCCGCGGCGAGCATTCCGTCAGCAGCCCGGTTGCAATCGAGGTCAGGGCGCGGCCGCTGCCGTCCTTCGACTTGAGGGATCGTTCCCGCCTGCGCTTCGGCTCACTCGAATATCGCAGCGGTCTGGTGTTGACCTCATCGTTTCCCGGCTTCGGCGGCCTGTCCGGCCTTCGGCTCGATCCGAAGGGCGAGCGCTTCATCGCGCTCAGCGACCAGGGAAATTGGTTCACCGGTCGCATCATGTATTCGGGCCGAGATATGGCGGGACTGGCCGACGTCGAAGCTGCACCGCTGCTCGGACCCGACGGGCGGCCGATCCTCGATCGCGGCTGGTACGATTCCGAGTCTATTGCGATGGACGGCGATCAGGTTTACGTCGGGCTCGAGCGCGTCAACCAGGTGCTGCGCTACGACTTCTCCAAGGGTTTCACCGGTGCGCGCGGCGAGATCGTGCCGCTGCCGCCTGCCGCGAAACGACTCCCAAACAACAAGGGACTCGAGGCGCTCGTGTTCGTGCCGAAAGGCCAGCCGCTCGCCGGGACCTTGATCGCCCTCTCGGAGCGCGGCTTGGATGCGGACGGCAATCTGATCTCGTTCCTGATCGGTGGCCCGACCCCTGGGCAATTCAGTGTCCGGCGCACCGAGGATTTCGACATCAGCGACGCCGTGTTGTTGCGTTCAGGCGATCTGTTGGTGCTGGAGCGCAAGTTCTCGCTGGTCTCCGGCGTCGGCATCCGGATCCGCCGACTTCGGCTCGCGGACATCGCGCCCGGTGGGCTGATGGACGGCCCCACGATCTTCGCCGCCGATCTGGGCCAGGAGATCGACAACATGGAAGGCATCGACGCTCACGTCACGCCCGAGGGCGACACGGTGCTGACCCTGATATCCGATGATAATTTCTCGATGATTCAGCGCACGCTGCTACTGCAGTTCACGCTGGTGGAATGATCGCCCGCCACCGGGTTCGAGCCGTGGCATCGAGGCACCGCGTGCGCCTCGGCAAAGGGAGGGCTGGTGTTCGCGATCGCGGCTATTAGCTTACGATGATCCTTCCCAAGCCCGGAACCCTCCCGCATGAGCGCTCTGTTTTCCCCGATCAAGCTGCGCGGCCTCGAACTTGCCAACCGCATCATGGTCTCGCCGATGTGCCAATATTCCGCCGACGATGGTGCGGCCAACGATTGGCATTTCACTCACATCAACATGCTGGCGCTCTCGGGGGCCTCGATGTTCTGCATCGAGGCGACGCATGTCGAGCCGATCGGGCGGATCACGCCCGGCTGCCTCGGCCTGTGGGATGACGACACCGAGTCCGCACTGAAGCCGATCCTCGCTTCGGTCCGCAAACATTCCAAGACCGCAGTGGCGATGCAGCTTGCCCATGCCGGCCGCAAAGGATCGAGTTATCGGCCGTGGGAAGGCGGCCAGCAGATCCCGTTCTCGCAAGGTGGCTGGCAGACGGTCGCACCGTCGGCGATTCCGCACAAGGAAGGCGAAGCCGCGCCGCTGGCGCTCGATTCGGCAGGCCTCGCACGCGTCAGCGCTGCCTTCGTCGATGCGGCACGACGTGCCGACCGGCTCGGCATCGATGCACTCGAGCTGCATGGTGCGCACGGCTATCTCCTGCATCAGTTCTTGTCGCCGTTGTCGAACCAACGCACCGATCAATATGGCGGCAGCCTCGACAACCGCATGCGCTTTCCGCTCGAGGTGTTCGAGGCGGTGCGTGCGGTCTTTCCGGCGCACAAGCCGGTCGGCATGCGCGTCTCCGCGACCGACTGGGTCGAGGGCGGGTGGGACCTGGCGCAGACCATCGTGTTTGCGCAGGAGCTGAAGCGCCGCGGTGTCGATTGGATCGATGTCTCCTCAGGGGGCGTATCGCCGCTGCAGAAGATTGCGCTCGGTCCAAGCTATCAGGTGCCGTTCGCGCAGGCGGTGAAGCAGGCGACGGAGCTTCCGACCATTGCAGTCGGCCTGATCACGCAACCGCAACAGGCCGAGGAGATTGTTGCTTCCGGCAAGGCCCACATGGTCGCGCTCGCGCGTGGCATGCTCTACGACCCGCGCTGGGGCTGGCATGCCGCCGCCGAACTCGGCGGTCAGGTCTCCGCGCCGCCGCAATATTGGCGCTCCCAGCCGTCCACGCACAAGGAGCTGTTCGGCAGGACGACCTTTGGGGCGCGCTGAACGCATGCTTCCAGAGCCGCCGTGGCGTGACACATGCGGGGGTGAAGCTTTAACCGTCCGCGCACGATCAGGCTGTGAACGCTTGCCACCGCAATCAATTCCAGGCAGCATGCGTATGGTCTACCGCGTGCGGTGGGCATTGCCAGCGATGTTCGCCGAGCGGTTTCGTGACGGGGCAGGGTCTCAGCAGCAAGTTTAAGCGCGCCGGCATCTGGCGCCGGCTGGGTGCGCTGCTGATCGACATCATGGCCATTGCAATCGTTCTGCAGGTCTGCGCCCTGGTCCTGTTTCCGCTGACCAATGGCCGCGTTCAATTCGCTGACGGCGTTTATGCCATCAGCTGCAGAAAGCTTGAGGTCATCCCGTCGGGGGTCGTCGTGCCTGCCGATCTCAAGCCCAACACGATCGTCGACTGCACACATAGCGTGTTCGGTCTGCCGTCCGCTCGCATGCTGCGGCTCGCGCAGGTCACGCAGACGGGTCCGTTCACCAAGGACATCCACATCGACAGCATGCTCGATGCGGGCGGCACTCCGATCAAGGGACTGTCGCTCGGGATTTTCCTGTTGCCGCTGTTGCTGGCCTTGCGCGCCATGTTCGACATTCGCGCCGGCACGCCCGGCCGAAGGATCTGTCGTATCCGTCTCGCGAGCGCCGATGGCAGCGCGGCGAGGAATGCCGCGGTCAGGCGGCGTTACGGCCTGCTGCTCCTGATCGCGAGTCCAGCGCTGATCTGGCCGATCGCGCTATCATTCCTGGACATCGTCGCGCTGCCTGCATCTCTGCTCCTCGGCCTGACGCTCGCATCGTATTGTCCGCTGCTGATTGTCGGCCTTGCCGCGTGGCGCCAAGTCTACGTCCGAACGGATACCTGGTACGACCGCTTTGCGGCCACTGCGGTCTATTGCCTTGATCGGACGCCGGCGAGTGCCGGGTCGGCGCAGCCTGCGGCGGAGGCCGCCGATGCCGAGCGGGCCGGAGCTGCGGTTAGGGCGGCCGCGGGCGATGAGCCGCATCTTGCCGCGTTACCACCTCCGCTCCCGGCCGCGCTGGCGCACGTGCAGCGGAGTTATCTCGCCCGTCACTGGCACGGTGAGCTGTCCTTGCCCGTGTCGTACTGGGTCAACGGGATGCTGCTTGGGGTGATTGCGACCCTGGCGATCGCGGTCGCCACTGCGCTGGTCGTTCAGGAGCGGCTCGATGCACAACCGCTGCCGGCGCTCATCCTGATCTGCGCAATATGGCTCTGCATCTTGTTGCTCACGCTTTGGCAGACCGTCGGCATCTGGCGGTCGGGAACGCGCTATCGCAGCGTCGGCAATGGCCCATGGGGCGGCATCGCGAAGATCATGGTGACGCTCGGCGTTGCGAGCGCGCTTTGGCAGTTCTTTACGCAAGGCTTGCCGCAGATCGCAGGTATCGCCGAAATCGTGGGTGGCGACAACTCGCTCGGCCCGCATCAGTTCAGGGTCCTCGGCTCCGGCGAGATGCTGGAATTCACCGGTGGCATCAAGTTCGGCGTGGCCAAGGAGCTGGAAGGTTTCTTGAACGCGATGCCGGATGTCAAGACGGTGCGGCTCGACTCCATCGGTGGCCGTATCCGCGAGGCGCAGACAATGTCCGACCTCATCAAGGCGCGCGGATTGTCCACCCTGGTCGAGAAGCAATGTTTGTCAGCCTGCACCATTGTCTTCTTAGGTGGCAAGGACCGCGTCATCCTGTCGGATGCGCGGCTGGGCTTCCACCAGCCGTCCTATCGCGGAATCACCGCTGCCGAGCGCAGTCGGACCGTCGCGATCGAGAAGGAACGGCTGCAGAAGTTGGGATTGAGCCTCGCCTTTGCCGAACGCGCCAACACGGCGGAGCCGAGCTCGATGTGGTTTCCTGATAATGGCGAGCTGCTCAGAGAGCATGTCGCGACCCGGGTCGTGTCTGCCAACGCAACTGCCGCGGCTGCGCCGGCTAATAAAGTTCGGGCCATTGCGGTGGATGCAGCAGCTGCCCCGAATCGTGAGCTGCCGGCAGGCCCCGTTTCGCCGGGAGGAGCCACGATTTCCTTGCCGCGGGATCTCGTGCAGCGACTCCAATCGTCAAAATCTCCCAGTGGCTTCCCGTCGCCGACCACGGGCCTTAAATAGCCGCGAGCTCCGCTGCTGCTTGCTCGCCTGCGGCACAGCCGACGGTTGTCGGCGTGCTGCGACGTGCTAGACTTCGCAGACCACGTGCGGCGATGCCGGCTCGCTTGGTCGTGTTTCGTCTCGCGTGACGATGAGCGCATCCGCGAAGATGCGCCGCAACAAAACGCGAGAGGAAAGCGCTATGGAAATCGGATATTTCACAATGCCTTCGCATCCGCCGGAGTGCGGATTGAAGGAGGGCCAGGAGTGGGACCTGCAGGTGCTGCGCTGGCTCGACGAGCTCGGCTATCAGGAAGCCTGGATCGGCGAGCATCACACGGCACCCTGGGAACCGCATCCCGCACCCGATCTGATTTTGGCGCAGGCCTTTCGCGAGACCAAGAACATCCGGCTGGGTCCGGGTGGCTTCCTGCTGCCCTATCATCACCCTGCCGAGCTCGCCAATCGGGTTGCGATGCTCGACCATCTTTCCGACGGCCGACTCAATTTCGGCGTCGCTGCATCGGGCCTGCCGAGCGACTGGGCGATGTTCAATGTCGACGGCATGAGCGGGCAGAACCGCGAGATGACCCGCGAGGCACTGGAAATCATCTTGAGGCTCTGGACCGAGCCGGCACCGTTCACGCACAAGGGCAAATACTGGACGGTGACCAAGCCCGAGGTGATGTTCGACTTCCTCAAACCCCACATCAAGCCGGTACAGGCGCCGCACCCGCCGATCGGCGTTGCCGGCCTGTCGAAGAACTCCGACACCTTGAAGCTCGCCGGCGAGCGCGGCTTCATTCCGATGAGCCTCAATCTCAACCCGGCCTATGTCTCGTCGCATTGGGATTCGGTCGAGGCGGGCGCGGCAAAGACCGGCCGCAAACCCCAGCGGAGCGACTGGCGGCTGGTGCGCGAGGTGTTCGTGGCGGATACCGACGAGGAGGCTTGGCGGCTTTCGACCGGCGACATGATGGGCCGGATGATGAGCGAGTACTTCCTGCCGTTGCTCGGCCATTTCGGCTTCAAGGACTATTTGAAGCACGCGCCTGACGTACCCGATACCGATGTTACTGTGGACTATTGCGCGCGGCGCAACTGGATCATCGGCTCGCCGGCGACCGTCACCGAGAAGATCGAACAGATCTGGCGCGAGGTCGGCGGCTTCGGAACGCTGCTCGTGTTCGGCTTCGACTACAAGCATAAACCGGAAGCCTGGCGGCACTCGCTCGAGCTCTTGAAGCACGAGGTGCTGCCGCATTTGCGCCATCTCAATGCCGGCCTGAACCAGGCTGCCTAGGCTCAGCGAATTTTCGAAGTGGGACCGGCGCCTCTCGGCGCCGGTCCGTATCGGGCGGGGGACTAGCTCATGCGGATTCGTGTCCGGAAAATTGCCCACATCCTGGAACGCTCGGGCCTCGCCCTGGCCGGCGCGGCCTGCGGCTTGTTCGTGGGGGCCCATGTCGGCTCCAGCGTTCCATGGCTGACGACGCAAGGCTTCCTGCTTCTGATGATGCTGTGCGGGGGCTTCGGGTTCTATCTCGGTATCGATACGCCGCCCCGGCCATTCCATCCGCACGAGGAAGGCACGCCGGCGGCGAGAAAGATCGACGCGCCGGAGTTCCTCAGTGCAGTCGGTACCTTCCTCGCGACACTCACCGCGTTCTTCGCGGTTGCCATTATCATCCTGCGCGAGACCCCTCATATCGGCTGGACGTGGCTGATCATGGCCGGCTGGATGACAGGCGTGGTGATGCAGATGGTGGCGGGCACGATCGCGCGGGAGCGCCGATCAGTGATCTCGTCGAGGTAACAGCTCCATCCGCAGTGCCCGCTGAGGGTGTTCACGAATCCTATTTGCGCTGTTTATTTTTTGGGCGATCGTTGTCGCGACTTTCATCTTGCCGCGCTCATTCGAGCCGTGTGAGCCTTCTTGCACGAGCTTGACCGGAGCCAGGGTGCTTCTGGACTGCATTCGGACCCTGGCCGCGCCGTGCTTCCAACGCGTCGGCTTCGCGATTCCAAGCTCGATCAACACGCAAAGCCAGCTGGCGCTCCAACGGCCGGCGCGCCTTGCGAACAATTGCACATCGGGAGGCGGCTACATTCGTGCGCTTGGCGCGCGGAATGCATAGCGGCCGATTGGGACGTTTGGAAGGTCGCATGATGTTGAAGCGGGTATTGTTAGGTGTTGTTCTGGGCTGCGGATTATCCGCGGCGACCTTGCCAATTCAGGCCCGGGCCGACGAGCCCAAGCTCGGTGGAGTGATCAACGCCGTGATCCAGCCCGAGCCGCCGGGCCTGATGTTGGCGATGGTCCAGAATGGACCGACCCAGATGGTCTCTGGCAACATCTTCGAAGGCCTGCTCCGCTACAGCCCCAAGCTCGAGCCGTTGCCGGAGCTTGCGGAAAGCTGGACGATCAGCCCGGACGCCAAGATCTACACGTTCAAGCTCAAGCCGGGCGTGACCTGGCATGACGGCAAACCCTTCACCTCGGCGGACGTGCTGTTCTCGATCGAGATGCTGAAGAAGACCCACGCGCGCGCCCGCAACAATCTCTCTGTCGTCGAGAAGGTCGAGGCGCCCGACGATCTCACCGTCGTCTTTACGCTGAAGCAGCCGTTCGGTCCGTTCCTCGGCATTTTCGAGGTCGGCTCGATGCCGATGGTGCCGAAGCATCTCTACGAAGGCACCGACTGGAACACCAACCCATACAACAATGCCCCTGTCGGGACCGGCCCCTTCATGTTCAAGGAATGGCGGAAGGGCTCGTTCATTCACTTCGTCAAGAATCCGAACTACCATGAGAAGGGCAAGCCCTATCTCGACGAGATCTACTGGCAGATCATTCCGGATGCCGCGGCGCGCGCGGTGGCGTTCGAAACCGGCAAGGTCGATGTGTTGCCGGGTGGCTCGATCGAGAATTTCGATGTGCAGCGGGTGTCCAAGCTGCCGGGCGCCTGCATGACCGGCGCCGGCTGGGAATTCTTCAGCCCGCTCTCCTGGCTGTGGCTGAACCAGCGCAACCCGATCCTCGCCAACAAGAAGGTGAGGCAGGCGATCATGTATGCGATCGACCGCAACTTCGCCAAGGACGTGATCTGGAACGGGCTCGGCAACGTCGCGACCGGCCCATCCGCCTCGACCATCAAGTTCTATACGGGCGATGTGCCGAAATATGATTACGACCCGGCCAAGGCCAAGGCGCTCCTGAAGGAGGCCGGCTACAAGGGCGAGAAGCTCCGCATGTTGCCGCTCGCTTATGGCGAAACCTGGCAGCGCTGGGGCGAGGCCGTTAAGCAGAACCTGCAGGACGTCGGCATGAACATCGAGACCGTCGCGACCGACGTTCCCGGCGGTAATCAGAAGATCATGGACTGGGACTACGATATCGCCTTCACCTATCTCTACCAGTATGGCGATCCCGCGCTCGGCGTCTCCCGCAACTATCTGACCAGCGCGATTGCCAAGGGTCAGCTGTTCAACAACGTCGAGGGCTATTCCAATCCCGAGGTCGACCAGCTGTTCGCTGACGGTGCAGTGGCGACACCGGACTCCAAGCGCAAGGAGATCTACGACAAGGTGCAGAAGATCCTGGTCGAGGACGTGCCGGTCGCCTGGCTGCTCGAGCTGCAGTTCCCGACCATCACCAAGTGCAAGGTGAAGAACCTCATCACCACCGGCATCGGTGTCAACGATGGTTTCCGCGACGCCTGGCTCGACAAGTAAGGCGGCTATGCGGCGTGCGAGGTCCGAGCTTCGCGCGATGCCGCGCCATCCGTATTTCGAGCTGATCATCACGGGCTTCATATGCTCTCCTTCATCGTCCAAAGATTCGTGAAGGGCGTTATCGTCCTGCTCGCGATCGTCGTGTTGAACTTCTTCCTGATCCGCCTTGCGCCCGGCGATCCCGCCGTCGTCATGGCGGGCGAAGCCGGCGCCTCGGACAAGGTGTTCGTCGACCAGCTGCGGCAGAAATTCGGGCTCGACCGGCCGCTGCCTGAACAACTTCTGATCTATGTCAAGGGCATCGCCAGCTTCGACCTGGGCTTTTCGTTCCGCCAGCAGGCACCGGTGGCGCAGCTGATTCTGGAGCGGTTGCCGGCGACTTTGCTGTTGACGCTCACCGCCTTTCTGATCTCGCTCGCCTTCGGCATTCTGTTCGGCGTGCTCGCCGCGGGCTTTGCCGGCACTTTCATGGACACCGCGATCACCGTGCTCGCGCTGATCTTCTATGCCACGCCCCTGTTCTGGATCGCGTTGATTGCGATCCTTGTGTTCTCGGTCTGGGTCGATTGGCTGCCGAGCTTCGGCTACGAAACCGTCGGCGCCAACTACACCGGCCTCCGCCACGCGTTCGACGTCGGCGCTCATCTCGTCATGCCAGCGGCGACGCTCGGCCTGTTCTTCATGGCGACCTATACCCGCATGACCCGCGCCTCGATGCTCGAGGTCAGGCGGCTCGATTTCGTCAAGACCGCGCGCGCCAAGGGGCTGCGCGACAGCGTGATCCAGCGCCGTCACGTGCTGCGCAACGCGCTTCTGCCGGTCGTGACGCTGGCCGGCGTGCACGCCGGCACATTGGTCGGCGGCGCGGTGCTGACGGAGACGGTGTTCGCCTGGCCCGGCATCGGCCGGCTGATGTACGACGCCCTGATCCAGCGTGACTACAATCTGCTACTCGGCGTGTTCGTGGTCTGCTCGGCCATGGTCCTGATCTTCAATCTCGTCACCGACCTCGTCTACCGCCTGGTCGATCCGCGCATCGAGTTCGCAGCATGACCCAGTTCTGGAAAACCATGCTGCGGAGCCCAAGCGGAGTGATCGGCCTCGTCATCCTGGCGCTAGCGATCTTTGTCGCAGTGGTTGGTCCTATCTATGTCCCGAACTCGCCTTGGCGCATGGTGCAGCGGCCGTTCCTGCCGCCGTTCACGGCGCCGGCCGTGCCGCTTGGCACCGACGCGCTCGGGCGCGACGTGCTTGCCGGCCTCATCTTCGGTGCGCGCGTCTCGCTCCTTGTCGGGCTGGTCTCGACGCTGGTCGCGCTCGTGGTGGGCGTTCCGCTCGGGGCTGTCGCCGGCTATTTCGGCGGGCGGATTGACGACGCGCTGATGCGCTTCACCGAATTTTTCCAGACCGTCCCGAGTTTCGCGCTCGCCATCGTGCTGGTCGCGATCCTGCAGCCTTCGATCTATTCCATCGTGATCTCGATCGGCATCGTCAGCTGGCCGCCGGTCGCTCGCCTCGTCCGCGGTGAGGTGCTGTCTCTGCGCACCCGCGAATACGTCCAGGCCGCCGTCGTCACCGGGCAAAGCAGCAGCTGGATCATCTGGCGCGAGATCCTGCCGAATGCGCTGTCGCCGGTGATCGTGCTGGCCTCGCTGATGGTTGCGACCGCGATCCTGCTGGAATCCTCGCTCTCCTTTCTCGGCCTCGGTGATCCCAACCTGATCTCCTGGGGCTACATGGTCGGCGCAGGCCGCACCGTGATCCGTCAGGCCTGGTGGATCACGGTGTTTCCGGGCCTTGCGATCCTGCTGTCCGTGCTCGGCCTCAATCTGATCGGCGAAGGTTTGAACGATGCGCTCAACCCGCGCCTGTCGCGCGAGGGGAGGTGAGCGATGGCGTCTGTGAGCCCGGCTGCTGCAACAATGATGGTCGGCTCCCTCTCCCTTGGAGAGAGGGTTGGGGGTGAGGGATCACGGTCCCTCGATGGAGCCGCGCCCCCTCACCTGCGGGCTGTCGCCCGCGACCCCCCCCCCACAGGGGAGAGGTGAACCGCGTCCGCGGCTCGCAGATGTGGCCTACAGCGACGAGACAGTGATCCGATGACCGATCCCGTTGTTTCGATCAAAAATCTGCGCATCGCCCTGCCGAAGGGCGCCGAGCGTGCACACGCTGTCGACGGCGTCTCGTTCAACCTCGAAGCCGGCAAGATCGTCTGCGTGGTCGGCGAATCCGGCTCGGGCAAATCGATGTGCGCCCATGCGCTGATGGGCCTCTTGCCGGACACCGTGCAGGTCGATAGCGGCGAGATCCTGTTCGAAGGCCGCGATCTTCTGCAGGTGGATGACGACGGCTGGCGCGATCTGCGCGGCCGCCGCATCGCCATGGTGTTTCAGGAGCCGATGACCGCGCTCAACCCGTTGATGCGGATCGGCGACCAGCTCACGGAGGTGTTCGAAGCGCATGGTCTGCTGAAGCCGAAGGAGCGCCGCGCGAAAGCGCTGGCGCTGGTCCGCGAGGTCGGCCTGCCCGATCCGGAAAGCATCATCCGCGCCTATCCGCATCAGCTCTCCGGCGGCCAGCGTCAGCGCGCGATGATCGCGATGGCGCTTGCGCTCGAGCCCGCCGTGCTGATCGCCGACGAGCCGACCACCGCGCTCGATGTCACGACGCAGGCGCAGATCCTGAAGCTGATCCGCAACCTGCAGCGGAGCCACAACATGGCGGTGATGTTCATCACCCATGATTTCGGCGTCGTCGCCGACATTGCCGATCAGGTCGTGGTGCTGCGTCATGGCAAGGTGGTGGAGGAGGGCACGGCAGGCGACGTTTTCGCCGATCCGCAGGCCGACTACACCCGCGCGCTTCTCGCCGCCGTGCCCTCGTTCGACCCGCCGCCGCGCGCCTCACTGGAAGCTGCGCCCAAGGCGGTCGACGTCATCGGGCTGGACAAGACCTATGTGACGCCGACCGGCTGGTTCAGCCCGAAACGGCAGACCCGCGCAGCCAATGAGGTCAACTTCACGATCCACAAGGGCGAGACGCTCGGGCTCGTCGGCGAGTCCGGTTCCGGCAAGTCGTCGGTGGCACGGCTGGTGATGCGCCTCATTGACGCGGATCGGGGCACGGTGCGGATCGGCGATACCGACCTCACGGCGCTCGAAGGCGGCGCGTTGCGCGAACAGCGCCATCGCATCCAGATGATCTTTCAGGATCCGTTCGCTTCGCTCAATCCGCGCCGCACGGTCGGCCGCATCATCGCCGACGGCATGGTCGCACGCGGTACGCCGCTGGTGTCAGCGCTGCGGCGGGCACAGGAGCTGCTCGGCATGGTCGGGCTCGACGCCGGCGCGATCGAGCGCTATCCGCACGAATTCTCCGGCGGTCAGCGTCAGCGCATCGGCATTGCCCGCGCGCTCGCGCTCGAGCCGGAGATCATCGTCGCCGACGAAGCGGTGTCCGCGCTCGACGTCTCGGTGCAGGCTCAAGTCTTGAAGCTGCTCGAGGATCTGAAGGTACGGCTTGGACTCTCGATGCTGTTCATCACGCACGATTTGCGCGTCGCTGCCCAGATCTGCGACCGTATCGCGGTGATGCAGAAGGGCGCGATCGTCGAATTGAAGCCGACTGCCGCGCTGTTCGCGAATCCGGAGCATCCCTATACGCGCGAGCTGCTGGCAGCGGTGCCGGGTCGCAAACACGCCGCCGCGTGAGCGGCGCGCGCGAGCGTCTCGCCTGCGGCCGCAGGATCACCGTCCCTTGAAGTTTGCGGCGCGCCGTTCTTCGGTCGCCTTGACCCCTTCCTTGAAGTCTTCGGTGGCGCGCAGCCGCGTCTGCTGGGCGAGCTCGTGGGTGGTTGCTGCCATCACCCGGTCGGCGAGGCCGGCGCGCAAGGTGGCGCGGGTCGAGAGCAGGCCGAGCGGCGCGCATTCGGCGATCTCCGCTGCGAGTTTCATCGCCGCCGGCCGCACCTCGCCCTGCGGCACGCATTCATTGGCAAGGCCCCATTGATATGCCTGCTCGCCGGTGACGCGGCGGCTGGTGTAGAACATCAATTCCGCATTGTTCTTGCCGATCAGCTCGGGCAGCGTGACCGTCAGCCCGAAACCGGGATGAAAACCGAGCTTGGTGAAGTTGGCCGAGAACCGCGCTTCGGGGCAAGTGACGCGGAAATCGGCGGACACCGCAAGACCGAGGCCGCCGCCGATCGCCGCGCCATGCACGGCAGCCACGATCGGCTTCTTGCAGCGGAAGATCCGCACCGCCTGCATATAGAGGTGATTGATCTGTCCCAAGCTGTCGGCCGGGTCGCCCTTGCTGTCGCCGGCCTCCTGCGCCTGCCGTGCCGGATCGTTGAAGTTGGCGCCGGCGCAGAACGCCTTGCCTTGCGCGGCGAGCACCGAGGCGCGGATCTCGATGTTGCGATCGAATTCGTCGAGTGCATCCGCGATCTGGTTGATCAGCGAAATGTCGAAGAAGTTGAGCGGCGGTCGCCGGATTTCGATCAGGCCGACATGGCCATGAATCTCGACGCCGATGTCAGTGAAGGTGGTCATGTCGTGTCTCCAATCAATCTGAACCAATTCCACACGGTCGATGCACCCCTCTCCCCTTGTGGGAGAGGTCGGGCCGAGCCAGCCGCTCGCCTATCGCCTGCAACTACCAGATCGCAGCGCGACCCTCGCCCGCCGTCACCGCAGGCCCAGTCCGCGCGCGATGATGCCGCGCAGCACTTCCGTGGTGCCTCCCTGGATCGTCAGCTTGGGCGCGGTACGAATCGCAAAGGAGAGCTGGCTCTCCAGCGTCTCGCGATTGCCGGCGTCGTCATCGACGAAGGCTGCTAGCTCGCGCACCCGGTGCGGCAATTGTTGCTCCCATACCGTGCCGATGTCCTTGATGATCGAGGCTTCGACCACCGGCTCCTTGCCGGCCTGCAGCATGCCGGCGACCGACACCGACATCCGCCGCATCGTGTGCAGTTGCGCGACCAGCCGGCCGATGCCCTCGGCGCTGCGCGTATCGGGATCGCTGCCGACAGCACGCACCAACTCGGTGAGCACGTAGTACGTCTCCAGGAACCGCTCGGGGCCGGATCGCTCATAAGCGAGCTCGGATGTCGCCTGCTTCCACGCGCCGTCGATCTCGCCGAGCTGGTAATCGTCGGGCACGAAGGCATCGGTGAAGACGACCTCGTTGAACTCCTTCTGGCCCGTGATCTGGCCGATCGGGTTCACCTGGATGCCCGGCGTCTTCATGTCGACCAAAAACTGGGTCAGGCCGTGACGCCGGTTCTCCTTGGTCGGAGCTGAGGTCCGGAAGATCGCGATCATATAGTCGGCCATGTGCGCCGAGGTGGTCCAGATCTTCGCGCCGTTAATGAGCCATCCACCGTCGGTCTTGGTCGCGCGCGTCTTGGCCGCGAACAGGTCGGAGCCTGAATTCGGCTCGCTCATGCCGATCGCAAAACACAATTCGCCGCGGCAGATGCGCGGCAGGATATCCAATTTGACGTGCTCGGGCGCGTAGCGAAGCAGGATCGGGCCGCTCTGGCGATCGGCAACGAAGAAGCGGCGCACCGGAGCGTTGGCGACGCGCATCTCCTCGGTCACGACGTAACGCTCCAGGAAAGAGCGTTCGTGGCCGCCATATTTTTTCGGCCAGGTCATGCCGATCCAGCCGCGGGCGCCAACCCGCCGCGAGAACTCGCGTGCATCGGCATCCTCACGCAGCGGCTGGAACGGATTGAAGGTCCCAGTGGCAATTTCCTCGGCGAGAAACGCGCGCACCTCTTTGCGCAGCTCCTCGCATTCGCTCGGCAGACGGATCGGATCGAAACGAAGTGCGGTCATTGAACGGTCCTCTTTCGTTTCGAACGGTCAGCGCGAGGCGACCAGCGGCCACAGTTCGTCGGCGCCGCGCGCCGCGATGCGCTTGCCGAGCTCGACCGCCCAATAGCTCTCCGATCCGAAATCGTCGCGCCAGGCCAGTGCGCGCAACGAGAAGCGATGCAGGATGTGTTCGGTGGTGAAGCCGATGGCGCCGTGGACCTGATGCGCGATCGCTGCGCCCTTTTCCGCGGCTTCGCCACAGCGGATTTTCGCCGCGGCCGCTTCGAGAAAAACCGCATCGTCAAAGCCCGTGGCATGGGCCAGCGCATCGGCCGCCGAGGTTGCCGCCGCCAGCGCCGCCGCGGACTCGCCGGCGAGCTTCGCCAGATTGTGCTGCACCGCCTGGAATTTCGCGATCGGCTTCTCGAATGCGACCCGCTCGCCGGCGTACTTGACGCTGATCTCGAGCAGCTGCTCCAACGCGCCCGCGATCTGAAGGCTTCGCACCACGCTCCCCATCAGCATCAGCGATGTCTGATCGAATCCGTCCGGAGCAGGCACGAGCGTGAGAGGCTCGACATTGTCGAAGACCACAGTGTCGCTGCCGTCGAAGGCGAGGTTCAGTCCGCCCTGAATCCGCAGCTTCGCCGTCTCGACCAGCGCGATCGAGGGGCCATCCTGACCAGCCGCGAGCACGGCAACATGCTTGGCGGCTTTCGCAGATGGCACGCCGCGGCAGCGGCCTGTCAGGCGGCCATCGCAATCCAGCACGACGGTGTCCTGAGGGCGCGCCGGCGCCACCGTCATCTCGCCTTCCGGCGAGGCAATTTTGGCCTCGGCAAGCAGCCAGCCGGCAAGCATGGTTTCCGCGAGCGGCAGCGGAATCGCAAAGCGCCCGGCGGCGGCCAACACGCCAAAACCATCGGCGAGGTCGACGCCGGCACCGCCGAGATCCTCAGGCACCCACGCAAGCGGAAGGCCAGCCTCACTCAGGGCCTGCCAGAGCGGCGCCTGCCAGCGGCCGTCCTTGTCGTGATTGATGGTCTGCGCATCGGCGAGATCGGCGAAAATCCTCTCGGCCGTCCCGACGACGATGTTGTCGCTCTCCGCCACAGCGTTCCTCGGCTTTTGCGGCACGTGTTGCGCCGCCGTTTATTTGCTGGGCATGATGAGGAAAACGCCGCGCCGTGGCAAGCATCGCGGCCGCAGGGCGCTCCTCGGTCACAGCATGGTGGCATTCCATCCGGCGGAGATTGGTGGAGTTTGCAGCCCCCGCGAACTTGGCTAAGAAGGACCACTCAAACAAAAGGAAGAATTCGTCATGGCGAAAGATGGTCTGTGCGCGGTCGTCACGGGCTCGGCATCGGGATTGGGAGCGGCGACCGCGCTGCTTCTGGCGAAGGCGGGCGCACGGATTGTCGTGAACTATTCCAACAGCAAGAGCGAGGCGGAAGCAACCGCCGATCTCTGCCGTAAGGAAGGCGTCGAGGTGGTGGTGGTCCAGGGCGACGTTTCGCGAGACGATGACTGCAAGAAGATCGTCGCGGCGGCTGCGCCATGGGGTAAGCTCGACGCGCTGGTCAACAATGCCGGGACGACCAAGCACGTGGCGCATGACCAGCTCGATGGTCTGTCGGCCGAAGATTTCCAACGCATCTATGCGGTCAACACCATCGGACCCTATCAAATGGTTCGTGCCGCGCGGCCGTTGTTGGAAGCTGCTGCGAAAGGATCGGGGCGCGCATCCGCGGTGGTCAACGTCTCATCGGTTGCCGGCATCAGCGGTACCGGTTCGTCGATCGCCTATGCGGCAAGCAAAGGCGCGCTCAACACCATGACCTTGTCGCTGGCCCGTGCGCTCGCGCCGTTCATTCGCGTCAATACGGTTTGCCCCGGTTATATCGATACGCCCTGGTTCACCAAGGGCCGCGGCGAAGACGGGGCGAAGCAGGTGCGCGATGCCGTGGTGGCGCGTGTCCCGCTCAAGGCGGCATCGACGGCGGAGGACATCGCCCAGCTGGTCGCATTCCTGGCCAGCCCCGCATCGGCCCACATGACCGGCGAGGTCGTGCGCATGGATGCCGGCATGCATCTCATCGCCTGATTGCTTCCCTCCGTGATCGCTAGGAGCGTCAGCTCCGAAGCAATCCAGACTTGCTTCTTGAGACTGGATTGCTTCGTGGAGCTCGTCATCGGGCTGCGCGTCCGCGCGGACCCGTTGGCTCGTAGTGACGACAGCGGTAACTAGCGATTGAAGTCCCGGATCGTGCCGCTTGCGACCAGCCTGTTCCAGATGAACAGAACGACCACGGCGCCGATCGCGGCCGTGATGAAGCCGGCGCCTTGCTCAGGACCGTAATGCCCGATCGCTTGTCCGACGGCGGTGGCGAGGAAGGCGCCGAGAATGCCGAGCACGGTGGTGACGATGAAGCCGGATGGATTGTTCGGGCCAGGCGAGAGAAGCCGCGCAATGATGCCGGCGACGAATCCGACGATGATGATGTGCAGCATGGGCCAACGTCCTCTCTGGAGCCGCTTCGATCGGCCCGTTAAATCCGTCCCGACAGCTCCTGCTCGCTTGGCAACCGCCCATCCGGCGTCAAATGATCGACCACCTGGGGCAGATACTGGCTAAGCCCGTTCAGCAGTTCATCACGCGGCAAGCCGCTCTGGGCGCTGAGTTGGTCGAGTTGATCGGCCCCCAGCGCATTGGCGAGATCGTTCGGCGATATCGGCTGATTCTGTCCCCTGCCGACCCAGCTATTGGCCGCTTGGCCTTGGCCGCTCTGCTGGAGCTGCTTCAGGAGATCGCCGAGTCCGCCGGACAGGATGCTCCCGGCCGCGCCGCCTGCGAGCAGGCCGCCGAGCCCGCCGGCCAGAATGTTGCCGAGACCTCCGCCCGCGGGGCTGCCTTGCGGCGCCGGCTGCGGCGGGACGGGGGCTGGCGTAGCGTTCGGCTGCGTGCCCGGTGAAAAATGCTTCACCGCTTTCCAGGCCAGCAGCGCAAGGATCGCCATGGTCAGCGGCGACATGCCGCCATTCTTCTGCGTGCTCGGATGTGACGGCCCGTTCGGTCCGTTCTGCATGCCGTTGAGGATGTCGAGTAAGCCCATACCATGCCTCCCTACGTGCCCCGGTGATCAGGGTAGTGATCGGTGGCTAAGGTTACAAGCCGCTCACTACGGCGCGCGTGGTGCGCGCGTGAGATTTGCGCATCTTTGTCGATCGCAATGGCGCCGGCAGCTCTTGAAATGACCCGATGCGAATCTCAATTCGAGGAGAAGCGCCTGATGGCGTGCGGGAGGAGATGAGAATGCGCCTCGTCACGACTTTTGCCTGCGTTGCCGCCGGCCTGATCGCAGCCCTTGGCTCGACGTCCGCCGATGCGGCCCCGCCGACGGTGGTGCCGTCACCTGGCTATGACGCGCGGCTGCAGGAGCAGAGAGCGGCGCAGCGCGCAGGAGCGCCGGCGGAAATGACCTCGGTGCCATATCCGCACCGCGACCACATGCGCCGGCATCGCCATCATCATCACGATCGCGCCGCGCACTGAAAGCGGCCGGCCGAAAGCTGCGCGGCAGTTCGGCTCAGCCCTTCTTCGCCTTGGATGCAGGGGCGGGGGGCGGGGTTTGGCCCGTGAGGAACCGCTTCAGGTCGCTCAGCTTCTCCGACAGCATTTGAAAGCTGCAGGAGAGTGAATCCTTTCCAGGCTCCTTGACGCAGGGCACGACCTTGACCCGCGCGCGGGCGTCGGCGCTCGGCGGCCTACTCGGTCGCTGGATCGGAAGCGGCACGCGCTCGGGTTCGATCGCAGCCCGCACCGGAACATCGCGTAGCGAGGCCTGCTGCAGGTTCTGCGGCTGCGGCCGCGTCATGAAGGCGGTCGCGACGTTGTCGCGACCGCGTTTCTCCAGATAGAGCGAATATTGCTGGTCGATATATTTCTGCTCTTCTGGCGTTGGATTGGGACCTGCAATATCGAAGATGCGGTTCTGCATGAAGTCGTAATAAGTGTAGCCGCCGCCCGGCTTGCGACGGCCCGCGAACTTGGCATTGCATTGGGCGAGCGCTGCCGTCTTCTCTTCCTTGGACGGGGACTGTTCGGCGAGATCCGCGCACTCTTCAAAATCGGCTGGGGCCCGGCTCCACCACTGCGCGTGTGCAGGTTCACACCGCAGAGCTGCCAAGCTGCACGCAGTAAGGACGAGCAGGACTGGTACGCGAGATGCAAACACGAACGACTTTCCTTTGCGCTTTCGCCGTGAAATGACGGCGAATTGTCGCCAATTTGCGGCGATGTGTCACCGCAATGCTGCGCTTTTCGTGGCTTTCTTTGCAGCCCATTCTGTCGTTGTGATGAAGACGACACATTGGGCCCGCTTTTTTCGCGCAATGAGCCGAATTTGGCTCCTTGATGTGGCGGAAAAGTCATTTAGAGCATCACGTGCTCGCTTTGCTTTCATCCGCAGGTTGCGCTTGCGTCCAATTTTTACGGTGTAAAGATCCAATTGACAGACGGCGCGCCTCCTTTTAGGATTATCTTGACATTGGAAAGATGATCCGCTGCTGCCAATCTGGCCGGTCGGAGGCTGTGATGAAGACCTTCCTAGCCATCAAGCTCGCGCTGCTTCCCTTCGCCGCGTTCTGGGGGCTGCTCGGGGCCCATCATGTCGACTGGGCAGCTTGGGTCGGATTGACGCTCTCGCTGGCATTCAACCTGTGGCGTGCGTTCCGCGGCGAACTCATCGTACTGGAGCTCGGCGGTCTTGCTCTGTTCGTGCTGATGGCGATCGGTGTCGACGTCGCGCCAGATATGATGGCGGCGAACGCGCTGTGGCTGTCTTTCGCAGGCCTTGCCGCGATCAGCCTCGGCTCCCTCGTGCTCGGCCACCCCTGGACTGCCGACTACTCGCGTGCGGCCTACTCCGAGAACGCCTCCACGCCGGAATTCCAGCTGGTCAATGCCATAATAAGCGGGCTCTGGGGCGTGCTGTTTGCCGGACTCGCCTGGTGCCGCTTTGCCGCTGTCGCGCCATGGATCACGACATTGATCGTGGTCGGCGGCGCACTGTTCTCGATCTTCGGACCGCAGCTTGTCATCCGCGCTCTCTTGTCGCGCGCCCGCGCCTCGCGTGAAGAATTTCGTTGGCCGGCGCCAGCCTTTGCCGGTGTGGCAGACCATGATTGCGATGTCGCCGTGGTCGGTGCCGGCATCGGCGGGCTAACGGCGGCAGCGCTGCTCGCGGATGCCGGCCTCAAGGTCAGCGTGTTCGAGCATCACGTCGTGGCAGGCGGTTTCTGCCACACCTATCTGCGCAAGGCACGTCACGATCATAAGTCAGTGCTGTATCGCTTTGATGCCGGTCCGCACGACTTTTCCGGCGTGTGGAAGGGCGGCCCTGTCGACAGCGTCCTGCGGCGGCTTGGCGTTGCCGATCGCCTGCAATGGAAGCGCGTCATGCATTCCTATCGCCTGGCCGGCCAGCGGATCGACGTGCCGCAGGACTGGCGCGACTATGTACGGCTGCTATGCGAGATGTTCCCCGATAGTGCCGCGGGACTGACGCAGCTGTTCGATACCATCCACGCGATCTTCGAGGACATGTATTCGACCGGGGACGAGCGCTCGGGTATCCCCGGCATGCCGGAGCGGCTCGAGGACATGCTCGCCTTTCCCAAGAGGCATCCGCAAGCCTTTCGCTGGATGGACCGGCCATTCGACGAACTGGTCGCGGCGCATGTGACGGATCCGCAGGCGGTTCGCTATCTCTACGCGTTGTCGGGCTATCTCGGCGACGGGAGCGAGCGGCTGAGCTGCGCGCAGATGGTCCCGATCTTCGGCTATTATTTCAAGGGTGGCTTTTATCCGCTCGGCGGCTCCGGCCGCTTCGCCGATGTGCTGGTCGAGGCGATCGAATCGCGCGGAGGTGAAGTCCATCTGAAGTCGCCGGTGCGTCGCATCGTGGTCGAGCAGGGCTGTGCGACAGGTGTGGTGCTTGGCGACGGCAGGATCATTCGCGCGCACGCCGTGGTATCGAATGCCGACCTCCGCCACGCTTTCCTGGACCTCCTCCCGCCTGACGCATTGCCTCGAGATTTTCGCGCGCGTATCGCAGCGGCCGAGCCGGCGAATTCCGCCTTCAGCGTGCATCTCGGCCTCGACCTCGTGCCGGATATCGCGCCCGCGACCCATCTCGATTCGCCGATGGACGTCGGGATTGCCGTGATGTCCAAGCTCGATCCGTCTGCGGCGCCAGAAGGGCACGCGACGATGACCTTGATCAGCCTGATGTCCAACCAAGAGGCCGAGACCTGGTTTCCGGATCAGGGCGGGGACGATTGGAAGGAATGGCGGCGCTCGGGCGACTATGCGGCGCGCAAGCAGGCGCTCGGGGACAGGATGATCGCGGCGGCAGAGACCGTTATACCCGGCCTATCGCAGCACATCGTCTATCGGACCGATGCCAGCCCCGTGACCTATGCGCGCTACGACTGGTCCAGCACGGGCGCGATCTACGGGGCATCGGGTGCGGGGCGGCTGAAAGGCGCGAAATCGCCCCTGCGCAATCTCGTCATTGCCGGCGGCGGCAATGCAGGTGCGGGCGTTGAGGCTGTCGTCATCTCGGGTGCCGAGGCGGCCGAGGCCCTGGTGTCGGGGCTGTTGGCGCGCAAACCCGCCGAGGCGGCCCGACGAATGCCAGCGCCGGAGCCGGCGCTGGCATAGAAGTAGATCGGATACGCTGCGCGCCGACAGCGCAGAAGCCTACGGGGTGTAGAGATATTGCAGCAGCGTGCGGCCGACCGTCTGCAGGCTCGCCGCCGAGCATTGCTCGATCGTGTCCTGCGTGGTGTTGAAATAGGGCTCGTAATCGAAATCGATCACCAGGAAGCTCGGGATACCAGCCTCCTGGAACGCGGTGTGATCATCGCTGATCGGATAGGCGGTCGGTTCGAGCGGAAATGCTGACGGAGCTAGCGTCCGGCCGATGGTCCAGAATTTCTGCACCTCCGGCCGCGCCGATGCGAGCGAGGAGGGATCGGGCTTGAGCGCGAGATCCTTGTCGCAGACCATGTCGAAATCGACGACCTTCTCCGGCCTGCGGTTCGGATAATAGTCCTTCAGATGCGCGACGAAATAGGGGGAGCCCAGTGGGTGCCAGGTCGGGTCACCCGCGCCGAGCGATTTTGGTCCTTCCTCGCCATCGAAGAAGATCATGTCGATGCCGATGTCCGGCTTCGACGACAGCGACAGCACGCGCGCGGTCTCCAGCAGCAGCGCCACAGCCGAGGCCGAATTGTTGGCGCCCGGCATCGGTGCGTCCGGCGTCTTGGCGTCCCGATAGGCTTTCACGATGCTGTCGTAATGCGTGGCGACGATGATGCGTCGCGGATTCTGCACCTGGAAGCGGGCGACGATGTTGGTCAGGTGGAGCGGCTTGCCGTCGTCGTCCTTCACCGTGAAGTTCTGGGTCAGCACCGCGTCGGTCGCGCTCTTGGCCATCGCCGCCTTGATGTAATCGATGGTCTGTTGATGGCCTGGCGCTCCCATCGATCGTGGCGTGAAGCGCAGCAGATCGGCGATATGGGTCAGCGCGCGCTGCCCGTCCCACAACTCGGTCTGCGCCTCTACGGCGCCGGCTGGATGGGCAACGCAGAGGACGGCGGCTGCAACCGCCAGGCGCCGAAAAAGACCAAACATCCGTGACCTCAACAGACCAACTCTATGATCCCTTCTTCCCGAACGGGATGAAGAGAATGCCGGCGCAGACCGCGAGCGCCAGTGCAAACAGGTAAGTGATCGCGCGCGAGCCGATCGAAGGGATCAGCGTGAATGTGGTGAATAGCGTCCCGACGACATTGCCGATGGTGGATACACCGTAGACCAGCCCGGCGACGCGGCCGGCCTCGTCGGCCGATCGGGTCAGAAGGCTCACCGCAATCGGCGAGAAGGTGCCGAGCAAGGTCAAGGGAAGCAGCAGCAGCGCGGTGGAGGCGAGCAGCGTGGCGGTCGGCCCGTCGCCGATCCGGTCCAGGATATCGGCCATCACCGGATCGGCCGAGGCCGGTACCAGCGCCAGATAGGCCGCGGCAACCAGGATCATGATGCCGATCGTCCGGGGCGAGGGATGGCGGTCGACAATGGCGCTGCCCGCAAAATATCCGATCGCAAGCGCGCAGAGCACGGTGGAAATCAGGCTCGCCCAGGTGCCGATGCCGCCGCCGAAATAGGGAAACAGATAGCGGCTGCCGAGCATCTCGAAGCCCATCAGCACGCCGCCGACGATGAAGGCGCAAATGTAGATGGCAAGCAGACCTGTGCGAGAGAGAGCAGCGGTCACGGCAGCTTCCTGTTGTGACGCTCGATGCTCTTCAAATTCTCGACCGGCGCGAAGTCGTCGCTCAACACCTTGGCATCGGCCGCGATCACATCGCCGCCGTTGACATCGATGCGGCGGCGTTCGGCCAGCATGTCCTGCAGGCGATAGCGCAGGCCATAGGCCTTGTCGCGCTCCTGGGCGAGCGCGGCGAGGTCCTCCGCCTTACGCTCGTCGCCCAGATAGGCGACCGTGACGATGTTGCCATCGGCCCGGTAGAAGTCGAGCTGAGGAAACACGGTGTTGATCGTCTTGATCGCTGAATCGAACAGCATGGTCGTGGGCTCGATGTTCTGCGCGACCACGCCGCCGTCGGCGAGATGATCCTTGACGAGCTGATAGAATTCCTTGGTCAGCAGATGGAACGGCACGAACGGGCCGCGATAGGCGTCGATCAGGATGACGTCGTAGCGATCCTTGGATTCCTGCAGGAACAGCCGGCCGTCGCGATTGGCGACGTGGAAATTGGGCTCCTCCTTGATGCCAAAATACTTCTTGGCGAGTTCGAGCACGGTGGGGTCGAGTTCGACCGATGTCACCGGCACGTCGGGCAGGAAGCGGTGCAGGTACCAGGCGGTGCGGCCGCCGCCAAAGCCGATCTCGAGGATCGAATGCACGTCCTTCGCGTACATCAGGCTCGCCGTCATGAAGCGCGTATAGTCGACCGGCAGATCTTTTTCGTCCTGGGTGTTGTAGACGCTTTCCGTGTAGATCCGGCGGTTATGGCCGAAGGTCATGCTGCGATAGGGTGGCTGCTCATACACATAGATGTTGTTGTAGAGCGACTCCTTGGATTCCAGGAGATGGCGGGTGTCCTGCGCCTGGCTGGCTGCAGTGAACAAGACGCTTGCGAGCGCGCCGAAAATGACCGACCGGATGAGCATCGACTTGTCTGTTTCCCTCGGCTGAACGATCAGACGGCGTGCCGGTGACAGGCAGGACCGGACCTCCAGGACGGTTGTCCATTGGGGCCGGGCGCGGGCACGACCGGCGGGGTTTGGGGCATGCGCCCGGTTCCGCTGCCGGCGCCGTCCTCTTAAACCATCGGCATCGGCTCGGATAGTGAAACCGCGGTCGTCCAACGCCGCTGTGATCGGGCTGGCGCCCGATAACTGGCCGCGCAGTGGTCAGTTCCCGGCGGTCCGCCCGGCTTCCAGTTGACTCGATCGAGGCGCTTTAGGCATCTCAAGCGGTCCGCCGATGGAGAATGCTGAAATGGCCAGGTTGGGTTGGGCTCTGCTCCTGTTTCTTGTGATTCTGAGCCGCCAGGCCGTTGCCGAGGATGAGGTGGCGCCGAACCGGAGACCGGTGAAGGTAATCGCGGATTCGCAGATGGCGGTGGGCAATCGTGGCATTTTGCCACTCTACGTCTCTGCGGACTGGTCCCGGCCGCTGCCTGACATCACACGTGCAGTGGTCATCCTGCATGGGAGGCTGCGCAACGCCGATGTCTATTACCGATCGGCCAGAACGGCGCAGGCCGCCGCCGGGGCCGCCGGCCAGGCGACGATCATGATCGTCCCGCAATTCCTCAGCGAGGTCGATGTCGAGGCGCATCAGCTGCCGCCGGACACGTTGCGCTGGACCTTCGAGGGATGGGAAAGCGGCGATGCCGCGACCGGGCCGAGCCCGGTCAGTTCATTCGAGGCGATCGACGCCATTCTGGCGCGGCTGGCGGACCGCCGGCTGTTTCCGAAGCTGACCGATGTCGTGCTCGCCGGCCATTCCGGCGGCGGCCAGGTGGTCCAGCGTTACGCGATCGCCGGGCGGGGCGAGGCGCCGCTCACCGCCGAACACGTCGCGGTGCGTTACGTCGTCGCCAATCCGTCTTCCTACGCCTATTTCTCTCCCGGACGGCCAGAGCCCGCGATTGCCGCATCATGTTCCGGCTATGACAATTGGAAATATGGCATGCAGGTGCGGCCCCAGTACCTCGCCGACCCGCCGCCGGCCGAGCTCGAACGCCGTTATGTTTCGCGTCGGGTGATCTATCTGCTCGGGACCCGCGACACCAATCCAAACCATCCGGCGCTCGACCGAAGCTGCATGGCGGAAGCGCAAGGGCCCTACCGCTATGCGCGCGGACATGCCTATGCTGCGGCAATGGCGGCGCGCGATCATGACACGCCGAACCATCTTTTGTGGGACGTCGAGGGCGTCGGCCACGATGGCGACAAGATGCTGACGTCGGCGTGCGGGTTGCAGGCACTGTTCGATTTGCCGGGGTGCTCCGCGGATCGTGCGGGCCATTGAGGAGGCCGACAGAATCAGCCCTGTCCTCGCCCGGAGGGAGGAGAGGTGGAGGCTTCCGGTCCTGGCTTCGGTCTGCTATGAAGCCCGCGAAGCTCCTGCACGTCGTGCCGGATCCGGTCCCGTAGCTCAGCTGGATAGAGCGGCGGTTTCCTAAACCGTAGGTCGCATGTTCGAGTCATGCCGGGATCGCCAACAACATCAATACCTTAGGCCATCGGGGCCCTGCTAAGGTTTTCGGCGAAATCGGCTAGGGGTAATCAGCGGGGTAACAAAACCCCTGATGACGTTGGACTAGTGGCAGAAGGTCGGGCTGAAGAACCGAGGACGACAGTCGTCCTAGCAAGACTGTTGGTCGGGCACGCATCGGAACTGCCGTGCCACCAAGGACCAACTATAATCCATACGGTCGATTCGCTGAGCCGCTCCGAACCATCCGATGATGCGCAACAAGGTCTACATTGACGACAGCCAGATGGGCCAATCGCCCGTGTCGGTGTTGGGCGGATGGCTGCATGATGAAAGGCAATGGGCACTGTTTTCTGACGAATGGAAGCAGGCGCTCGATATGAGCCCTCGGCTGGCCTATTTCAAATACAGCGAAGCCAGAACGCTCTCGGGCGAGTTCGCCGGGTGGAGCGAGCGATCCAGAGACGAGCGCGTTCGATTGTTGATGCGGATTCTGCGGGACCACAAGCCCGTCGGCGTCGCATCGGCGATGCCGCACGACCTCTATCAAAAGGTCTTTGGCAAGAACCCTGACAAGGTCATCCGGCATCCATATTTCTTTAGTTTCTTCGGGGTTGTGGCCGGGGTTTCGCAGGCACTTGCACGCACGGGCAGGATCGAACCCGTCGAGTTCATCTTCGATAGCCAACCCGACCAAATGGATGCGGTGACCGAATCTTGGAAATCGCTGGTGCGGAGCGCACCAGACGATATCCGACCAATGCTCGGCGGTTATCCGATCTTCCGCAGCGACAAGACCACCATGCCATTACAAGCCGCCGATCTGTGCGCGGGTTATCAGCGCGAGATCGCGACCGACACGATATTAGGACGAAAAAGCCTACCACCAATGTGGGGCGATTTGGACCTGACCAGCCTTACGATCATCGGGCGCTTTTGGAATGCCGATGCACTGAATGGCTTGTACGAAAACTGGCTGGCCAAGCAGGGCATGGCCGTGCCGCCATAGGCGGAGCGGGCAAAGGTCGAAAATGAAGGATATCCTGATCGGCACCCAGGATTACGAACGCCGGTTCGGCAAGCCTACCGGTTGCGTGGGTGCTTGAATCACGGATTCTTTCGACGCGCCTCAATAATGCTCAGCAGGTGCGTTGCCAGCATCACCTGCTGCTGTGCCTCCCGTGGGTCCGTAAGAGCGACCGTGCGATGCGAGTGCGGATTTTTGTAGGAGCCGATTGCCCCAGCAAACAGGTGAGCCAGCGCCTCCCTCTCGGCTTCGGTCTGGCTCAGGTCGGTCAGTGGGCCGCCCTTGGCGTCGAAAGCCTTCCGCATGAGCGGCATGCCGATGTCCGTGTTGCTGTATTTGCCTGCCTCTCGAACCGCTACCTCGACCGCCTTGAAAGCCGCAAACACAGCCTCGTCAAGTTCGCCGCGCATCAGAGACGAATAAACCTTGTCAGCGATTGCAGGATGCAGCAGCGATTTGGGAAAGGCACGCGCGGCGCGGAAGCGGGCGAAGTCCTCTTTCGAGGAAATGGCCACGCCCTCTTTGGTCAAGACCATGTAGCCGTTTCGACCATTTTGGTCTGGCGCGGGCATGATAAGCCCCTCCCGGCGCAGTAGCTCCCACGTCTCACCCAAGAGCACATCTATCCGAGGCTTCTTGTGGTATGGATAGGCGAACTCAATCGACGTAGCCATTCCGGTGCCTTGTTTGATCTCCGACACGGCATCTGGCCAAAACATCCGACCGGAGCCCGCCGCGAGTTTCAGCAGGATCGGTGCCAGATCGTCGGGCGGCATGGCGAGAAGATCATCGGCGGTCGGGAATAGTGTTAGCAGCGTTTCGCTCATTCAGCCGCCTTCAGCATCAGATCGGGCACACGCCCGATCTATAACCGGATGCTCGCGGTTTTTCCATCTTGAGCCGCGCCTCGACCAGCCTGACGAGCAGGGTCAGAGTATCAATCCTTCTGCTCTCGGTTAACACCTAAACCCGGTAAGTTTCCCGACAGCTTGGATTATTGCTTGACATTCGACCCAGGCAAGCATGCGAATTAGTATACGTAGTTTTCGATGCGCCTTGGGGGCTACCATGGACATCGTAGAGCCTGCTTTCGTCGTCTCGGCGGCGACGACGGTCTTTGTCTTAATTGGGCTTGGACTAGTATTTTGAGATTTTGTGCCCGCTGCGACAATTGCCGGTTCGTCTGTGAGGTTGACGATTTCCGGGTCGCCGCCGTCTTTTGGATATTTGAACCCAAGCATGCACGGCTCGTAGACGCCGCAACCGATCTCGGTTGCGGCGCCGCCGTTGCGCTCACATCACTGCGTGAGCGTCCAGGCTTGGCTGGGCGCGCCGGAGGAGGTCGCGGTCACGAGCTGGTTGCCGAGCGACGTGCCGTTCATGCCGATCACCTCCGTGGGATAGCTGCGGACCGCGATCGTGCCGGCGGAACTGTCGTACTTGAAGCGTTGGTTGTTGTTGCCGGTGCAGGTCCAGATGATGAGCTGGGCACCGTCGCCATAGGTGCCGCCATTGTCGAGACAATAATGCGGGTCGGCCATGCTGCGGATCATGCCGGTCTGGTCGTCATAGCTCCAGGTCTGGTTGACGCCGCCATTGCACGACCATTGGATCACCGCGGTGCCGTCGGCGATGGTGCCGCCACTGACGTCCATGCACAGCGACGAGCTGCGGTTGACAAGGCGCAGTGCCTGGCGGGCCGGGGCCGTGCCGCTGCTGACCGGCGCATAGACCACGCCGAGCTTGTCTACGCCGTCGCCTGAACGCCCATGGAAGCCGGTGATCTGCCAGCCGGCGGGTGCTGCGTAGGTGGTGCAGTTCGAGGTCGTCGTGCCGCCCGACAGATGTCGCCCTGCGCTGGTGGCGAAGTTGATGGAGAAGACGCGGGTATGACCCTGATACTGGTCGATGCAGAGATTGACCGAGCTCAGCACTTCGCCGCTGCCCAGGGGCAGCGTCTGTGCGGTGCCGCCCGTGCCGCCATGCGAGAACACGTAGCCGTTCGAGAGCGCGATCTCGACGTGATCGACCCGGTTCCCGGTCTGGATCGTCAGCTGCTTGACGACCGGGGTCGGCGGCAGCGCCGAGCTGTCGTTATAGCTCGTGCCATGCGGGCCGCCGAACTGGTCGCTCAGCATGAGACTGGCCGCCGTCGTATAGGTCCAGTCGACTTCGATCGGATGGTGGTCCGAGAGCTGCGTGCCGGAGCTGTCCACGGCATCCTGATGGTCGACATAGGTCGGCGCCTGCAGATTCAAGAAGCCGTTGCTGCGCCACAGCACCTTGTCGGTGATCTCGCAGTCCGGCCGTGCCGTCTCGGAAGAGCCGCACACCAGATCGCCGCCGCCAACCGCCGGCACGCTGCCGTTGCGGATGTCCTGGATCCAGGCATCGCTGAAGCCGTGATGCAGGAATTCCCACATGTTTTGCCCGACGCGGGTGTAACGGGTGTTGGTGTCGCCCAGCACCATGATCGCGTTGCCGGCCGAGTTGGATTCGATATAGCCGAGCATCTGGTTCACGTCCGATACGCTGTCGGCGAGATCCGTCGAGGAGGTGCCGGACTGGCCGTGCAGATTGTACACGTCGAGATAGGTCCCCTCGGCGAGGCGCGCGCGAACCATGGTGAAGCCTTTCGGTGTCAGCGCGTCCGCATCGGCCCGGTTGGTCCAGGTCACGCGATCGAGGTCGTCGAACGGAAAATTGGACAGCGTGTTGAGACCGTCGCCGAAGCCGATGCCGCCGGAGGTCGGCGTCCGGTACAGGTGATTGTCGCAATCGTTGTAGAGATCGGCGTGCCAGTTGAAGTCCTCCTGCACGTTGACGATCGCGAACGGCTTGACGTAGCAGCTGATGATCGGCGTGTGCAGTGTGGCGTTGGCTCCGGAATATTCAAACGGAATGCCCGCGATATTGTACGACAGCGTATTGAACGATCCGCCGCCGGCGTGGGATTGTCCGGACAGCAACGCGCCACCAAAGGCGATTGCGTACGCAAGATGGTGCAACTTCATCATTAAGCCCCCTCAAAGGTGTGGTGGAGAGCTTGCGAATTAGCTTGCGCGATTTATCAGCCCGATGACGCTTCCAAGACGTTTTGTCTTTGAGGTAGAAGAAATGCCTACTTCAATCTTAAGGAGTATTTGTCTGCCGTCGTCGATGCGGTCCGGGCGCCTATCGCCTCACCAGAGCTGAACCGAATTTGGGCATGACAGTCCCTTCTTATAGTGTACGATAAGTCCACTTATTGAAGTGGTGCGCGCGGCAAAAGCGATATCGTGGGGTCGAGGCATGGCTGACGGCAGCGACTATCAGGTCTTCGAGGCCGGCGACGTGACCCTGCAGTCCGGCGCCGTGTTCCGGTCGTTGCGCCTGGCCTATAAGACCTATGGCGCCCTCAACGCCGCCAAGGACAACGTCATCGTCTATCCCACCTCGTTCGGCGCGCAGCATTACGACACCGAATGGCTGATCGAGGCGGGCGGCGCGCTCGATCCGGAGCGTTATTTCGTCGTCATCCCGAACCTGTTCGGCAACGGGCTGTCGTCCTCGCCGTCCAATTCGCAAGACCTGCTCGCAGGCGCGCCGTTTCCCTTGATCACCTATCACGATGCGGTTGCAGTGCAGCGCCGCCTGCTGGTCGAACAGTTCGGGATCGCGCGGATAGCGCTCGTGTACGGTTGGTCGATGGGCGGCATGCAGGCCTATCACTGGGCCGCTTGCCATCCCGACATGGTGGAGCGTGCCGCGATCGTTTGCGGCAGCGCGCGCTGCTCGCCCTACAATCAGGTGTTTCTGGAAGGTGTGAGGGGGGCGCTAACCGCCGATCCAGCCTTCAAGAACGGCCGCTTCATCGAGCGGCCGGCCGCGGGCCTGCGCGCCATGGGACGGGCCTATGCCGGCTGGGCGATGTCGTACGAATTCTATCGTCAGGAGATCTGGCGCGAATCCGGCTTTGTCTCACTGGAGGATTATCTGGCCGCCAGTTGGGACACCGCCTTCGCGCATCGGGACGGCAATAATCTGCTGGCGCAGATCGCCACCTGGCACAACGGGGATATCAGCCGCTGTGCGGCCTTCGACGGCGATCTCGACCGGGCGCTTGGTGCGATCCGCGCCCGCATGCTGCTGATGCCGGGCCAGACCGACCGCTATTTCGATTGGCGCGACAACGAGGCCGAATTGGGCAAGCTGGTCAATGCCCGCTCTGCCGAACTGTGTCCGATCCCTTCGATCCACGGCCATCGCGCCGGCAATCCGATCCGGATTCCGGCCGATCGCGCCTTCATCAACGCGGCGGTCTCGCGCCTCTTGCAGAGCTGAAAAGAAGCATCGGGGATCTCATGAGTGTGGCACACGCGATGGACGGGCCGGATCGGCCGAAGCCGCTGACGCCGGCAATGCTCCGGGAGCTATCGGCGCGATCCGATCTGCATGGCGCGCTCCGTACGTTCGGACATTATGCTGCGATCGCTGCGACGGGCGCGCTGATCTGGCTGGCCTCCTCGCGCTTCGGCGTTATCTGGGCGCTGCCGCTGATGTTCGTCCAAGGCTTCTTCGTCGCCTTCCTGTTCATGGCCGTGCACGAGACCGCCCATAAGACAGCGTTCCGCAGCCGCGCGCTCAATATCCTCGTCGGCTACGTGTCGGCCTTCGTGATCGCGCTGCCTTATGAATATTATTGTCTCTTCCACTGGGAGCATCATCGCCACACCCAGGATCCGGACAAGGATCCGGAGCTGATCGTCGGGCCGAAGCCGAGCAACGAGACCCAGCTCGCGATCGCTTATTCGGGCCTGCGGCAGCTCGCAACCCGTGTTCGGCTCATGTGGCGCCATGCGCTGATTGGGAACGTGACTGTTCCCTGGGTGCCTGAGAACAAGCGCGCCCTGATCGTGCGCGAGGCGCGTTGCTATGTCGCCGGCTACGCGCTGCTGCTGATCGCGTCGCTCGCGCTCCACACCGCATCGCTGCTCTGGGTCTGGATTCTGCCGGTCCTGCTCGGGCAGTTGATCCTGCGGCCCTATCTCTATGCCGAGCACACGGGTTGCGAGACCACGCGAAGTGCCTTCGAGAACACGCGCACGACATACACGACGGCGTTCGTCCACTGGTTTGCCTGGAACATGCCCTACCACGTCGAGCACCACGCCTATCCCTCGGTGCCGTTCCACGCGTTGCCGAAGCTGAACCGGATCGTGGATGGCGAAATCGTCTACCGCGGCCGCGGCTATGTTGCGGTCACGCGCGAGACCTGGAGCTGGTTTCGCGCGCGCTTCGCTCCGATCGACCGCTGAGGCTCACGGCTGCGGCTGGAGCACGGCGTCGACCAGCCGTCGCGCCGCGGCGGGCGACAGCGGTTCGATCCCGAACACGTAACGATAGAACAGCCCGCCATAGAGCGCGTCATAGAGATCGGCGGGCTCGGCCTCGGCTGTGATGCTGCCGTCCGCCTGTCCCTCGGCGATGATCGCAACGAGGGGGTCGCGGCGATGCCGCAGGTAGCGTTCAAAGAACAGTTCCGCCGATCCGGTATTGGCGATGCATTCGGATATCACCGCGAGCTGCACGCGGCCGAACTCGCCGCGTAGCGCGCCTGCATAGGCTGCCGCATGGCGCCGAAGCCGCGCGCCGGCATCGCCCGGGCCAGTCAATGGCAAGGTCTGCGCGGCGCGGTTGAGGAACGCATCGACCAGCAGTGCTTCTCGCGACGGCCACCATTTGTAGATCGTCATCTTCGAGACATTGGAGCGGCGGGCGATTGCATCGATCGTCGCCGCGGAAAGACCGGCATCTGCCATCAGCGCATAGGCGCTCTCGAGGATCGCGGCTGCGGCCTCGGCCGAGCGGGGGCGACCGCGCCGGCTCGTCGCCCCGGGATTGTCAGCCGTATCCTTCTTCCGCATCGGCAAAATGGTCAGCCCCGTTGGCGTGCGTGCGGGCCGGTGGCCGCATGCCTCGCGCAAGCATCATCTCTCAACAGGGGCTTAACATAGTCTCTACAGCGCGCTTGGTGCTACAGGCATTCCTGTTTGCCTGAAATGCCGCGACGGCCCGTTAAAGCTTGCAACGGAGTGCGGGACGAGCGGGGGGCTTCATGGGTGCGGTCGATCGGATGTTGATGCAGGCGGCGGAGCACTACAATGCAGGCCGCCCGGCGCCGGCTGACGTGCTGTGCAAGGACATCCTCACCGAGCAGCCGGAATATCTGCCGGCGCTGCATCTGTCCGCTGTCATTGCCTTTGCCGCCGGGCGAATGACGGAGGGCGCCGCGCTGCTTGGCCGCGTGTTCGATCTCGCTCCCGACCACGTGCCGGCGCTTCATACGCTGGGCGATGCATTGGCGGTGAAGGGGGAACATGAAGGGGCGGTCGCCGCCTTCGCGCGCGCCGCTGCCTTGCGGCCGCAGGATGCCGGTGTCCATGCCAAGCTCGGCACCGCGTTGGTCAAGCTGTCGCGGTTCGCGGAGGCCGAAGCCGCTTATCGCCATGCCTTGACGCTTGCTCCGGACATGACACGCTTGCGCTTCAATCTCGCGGTCGCGTTGACTGGCCAGCAGAAATACGCCGACGCCGAGCAGACCTACCGTGCCGTTCTCGGCAGCGATCCTGCCTATCCCGGCGCCTGGGTCGCACTCGGCGGCGTTCTCGCCGATCAGGACAAGTTCGGCGAAGCGGTTGCGGCCTATCTGGACGGACTGGGACGCGAGCCGAACGACGCCCGTTTGCGCATCGCTCTCGCAGCGGTGCTGTTCAAGCAAGGCCGGTATGAGGACGCGATCAGTCAGTTCCGCCGCGCCACCGCGCTTGCTCCTGACGATGTCGCTTCGTTAAGGCTGCTGGGTCATGCTCTCCATGACGCCGGGCGTCCCGAGCAGGCGATCGAAGCCTACGCTGAAGCGGCGCGCCTTGATCCGACTGATGTCGTCGTGCTCAGCAATCTCGGCGCCTGTCTTTGCGGCCTTGGCCGCCTCGACGAAGCCGTCATGGCCTGCGAACGCGCCCTGGCGCTCGAGCCCGATCATGCGCCGGCGCATACCAATCTCGGCATCATCCACGAAATGCGAGGCAATGTCGACCCAGCGGTCGCTGCGCATCGGCGCGCGGTTGCCGCGGATTCCTCCTACGCCAAGGGCTACGCCAATCTTGCCGTTGCGCTGCGCAACGCCGGCGACATCGACGAGGCGCTCGCGGTGTCGCATCAGGCCGTCGCGCTGGCGCCGGACAACGCGCTGACCCGCTACAATCATGCGCATTTCCTCTTGATGTGCGGCGACCTGAAGAACGGGTTCGCCGAGCATCAATGGGGCCGCAAGTGCAAGAGCCTGTCCGAGGGCATGCCGAGCTTCGACGCGCCGGAGTGGCAGGGCGATCCGCTCGACGGTCGCACGCTGCTCCTGTTCGCCGATTACGGCATCGGCGATGCCCTCCAGTTCGTGCGCTATCTGCCGATGGTGGCTGCGAAGGGCGGCTCCATCGTGCTGCAGGTGCAGCCCGCGATCGCATCACTCCTCCGCGCGGTACCGGGCGTCACTGTCGTCGCCCGCGGGGAACCGCTGCCGCGCTTCGATCTGCAGCTGCCACTGATGGATCTGCCGCGCATCTTCGGCACGACGCTTCAGACCATTCCGGCCGACATCCCCTATCTGCACGCCGATCCGGTGAAAGTCGCGGCCTGGCGCGCGGAGCTCGGCAAAACGTCTTTGTTGAAGGTCGGCGTGGTCTGGGCCGGCAATCCCAGGCACAAGGGCGACAGTCAGCGTTCGCTCGCGGTCGAGGCGGTCTTGCCGCACCTGGTCACTCCTGGCATTCAACTGTTCAGCTTGCAGAAGGAGCCGCGACCGGCCGATGCGCCGGTGCTGGCGCAACTCGGCGATGCGATCGTCGACCTTGCACCGGCGCTCGGCGATTTCTCCGATACCGCCGCCGCGATCTCCGCACTCGACCTCGTGATCTCGGTCGACACCTCGGTCGCGCATCTCGCCGGAGCGATGGGGCGCCCGGTCTGGATACTGCTGCCATACGCGCTCGATTGGCGCTGGCTGCGCGAGCGAGAGGACAGCCCGTGGTATCCGACCATGCGGCTGTTCCGTCAGGAGCAGCCGCGCGCCTGGGATGGCGTGCTTGCGCGCGCTGCAACGGAGCTTGCCCGCGTTGCCGCCGGCCAGCGCGAATTGATCTGGCCGCAGGCCATGCGGAATCAATCGGCCGCGAGCAGCTCCTTCACCAGCGGCACCACCTTGCGACCATAGAGCTCGATGCTGCGCATCAGTTTATCGTGCGGCAGCGGTCCGGCCGAATATTTCAGCTGGAACCGCGACAGCCCAAGCGCCTTCACGGTGGCGGCGATCTTGCGGGCCACCGTCTCGGGCGATCCGACATAGAGCGAGCCGTGATCGGCTTCGTTCACGAACTCGTCGCGGCCCATCGGCGGCCAGCCGCGCTCCCTGCCGATGCGATCGCGCATGGTCTTGTAGTCGGGCCACAGCTCCTCCCGCGCCTGCGCATCCGTCTCGGCGACATAGCCGGGCGAATGCACGCCGATCGGCTTGGCCTCGCGGCCGAATTCTCTCAGCGCGCGCTGATAAAGCTCGACATAAGGCGCAAAGCGCTTGGGATCACCGCCGATGATTGCCAGCATCAGCGGCAGCTCATAATGCGCGGCGCGGACCACCGACTCGGGACTGCCGCCGACACCGATCCAGGTTTTCAACCGACCGTGTTCGACCGGCGGATAGACAAGCTGATTCCGCAGCGGCGGCCGCAGCTTTCCTTCCCAGGTGAAAGGCTGCTGGGCAAGCAGCGTAGCGAACAGGTCGAGCTTCTCCTCGAACAGCTCGTTGTAGTCCTTCAGATCGAAGCCGAACAGCGGGAAGGATTCGGTGAAGGAGCCGCGCCCCAGGATGACTTCGGCGCGGCCGTTGGAGACCGCGTCCAGCGTGGCAAAACGCTGGAATACGCGGATCGGATCGTCCGAGCTCAAGACCGTGACGGAGGAGCCGAGGCGGATGCGGTGCGTGCGTGAGGCGATCGCAGCCAGTGCCACCTCGGGTGCGGAGATTGCGAAATCGCCGCGATGATGTTCGCCGAGCCCGATGAAGTCGATGCCGAGCTGGTCGGCGAGCACGGCTTCCTCGACGACGTCGCGGATCACCTGCGCATGCGGCAACGGACTTCCGTCGTTGCCGCGCGTCACGTCGCCGAACGTATCCAGTCCAAATTCAACCTGTGTGGTCATCGGGTGCTTTCCAATTCCGGCGCGGTCTGCGCTCATCGCATGAGAGCCGCTCCCGGTGCTGCCGGCCATCTAGGTGCTCGGCGGGCTCGCGGAAAGGGCGTGTCGCGAAACGCACCGTTTCGGTCTAGCGCCAGCGCTCGCGCATGCGAGCCCCGATGTCGATGCGCGGGCCTTGGCTTGCGGCATAGGCTGAGGGCTGCACCCGCGGCCAGCTCGCGCGCTCGAACAGCGGCACCAGCCCTTCTGGGATGAAGCGGCTGCGCGAAGCATAGACATGGCGGTCGCCCCGCACCGGCTGTCCGTGGACGAAGAAGCGCTGCGGTACCAGCAGATGTAGGTCGTCCTTGGCCCGGGTCATCGCGACATACAGCAGCCGGCGCTCTTCTTCCAGTTCGGCGCTGGTGCCGGCGCCGAGATCGGATGGCATGCAGCCATCGACCACGTTCAGCACATGCACCGAATTCCACTCCATGCCCTTGGCCGAGTGGATAGTGGACAGGATCAGATAGTCCTCATCCAGATGCGGCACGCCGGCCTGGTCGGAGGTCGCATCCGGCGGATCGAGCGTCAGCTCGGTCAGGAAGCGCTCGCGTGATGCATAGCCGCTCGCGATCTGTTCGAGCTGCAGCAGGTCGGCGGTCCGCACCTCGGCATCGTCGTGCACGCGTTCCAGGTGCGGTTGGTACCACAGTCTGATGCGTTCGATGTCGGCCGGCCACTCGGAACATCTCAACTGCTCTGCGGTGCGGATGAATGCGATCCAATCATCGCCGGCGCGTGCCGGTGCCGACTGCCGGCAAAGCGCCGCGACCGGATCCGACGCCTCCGCAACGCCATCGAGCACGCGCTGCGCGGATGCTGGCCCGACGCCAGGGATCAGGTGCAGGATGCGAAAGCCGGCGATCCGATCGCGCGGATTTTCGACGAAGCGCAGGAATGCCAGCACGTCCTTGACGTGGGCGGCGTCGAGGAACTTCAAGCCGCCGAATTTCACGAACGGGATGTTGCGCCTGACGAGCTCGACCTCCAGCGGGCCGCTATGCGAGGAGGTGCGGAACAGCACCGCTTGGCTCTTCAGGGCGAGCCCTTCCTCGCGTCTGGCCAGCACCTGTTCGACGACATAGCGGGCCTGATCGGCCTCGTCGCGGATCGTCACGAGGAGCGGCTTGCGCGAGGACGGCCGGTCGGTCCACAGGTTCTTGGTGAAACGTTCGCGTGCCAGGCCGATGACGCCGTTGGCTGCCGAGAGGATGGCTTGCGTCGAGCGATAGTTGCGATCGAGCGTGACGATCTCGGCGCGCGGGCTGAACTGATCCGGAAAGTCCAGGATGTTGCGCACGGTCGCGGCGCGGAAGGCATAGATCGACTGTGCATCGTCGCCGACGACGGTGAGGCCTGCGCCGTCCGGCTTCAGCGCCAGCAGGATCTGCGACTGCAGCCGGTTGGTGTCCTGATATTCGTCGACCAGCACGTGGTCGAAGCGGCCGCCGAGCTCTTCGGCGATCGCGCTATCAGCCATCATCTGCGCCCAGTAGAGCAGCAGATCGTCGTAGTCGAGCACGTTCTGTCCCTGCTTCGCCTCGACATAGGCGGCGAACAGCTCCTTCAGCTCGCCGGCCCATTCCGCGCACCAGGGGAAATGCCGGGCCAAGGCCTCCTCGATCGCCATGTCGGCATTGACGCACCGCGAATAGATCGCAAGGCACGTGCCCTTGGTCGGAAAGCGGCGCTGCGTGTTGGAGAGCCCGCGCTCATGGCGCGCCAGATTCATTAGGTCGGCGGAATCCTCACGATCGTGGATCGTGAAAGCAGGGTCCAATCCGATCCGCTCGGTGTATTCGCGTAAGAGCCGCGCGCCGATGCCATGGAACGTGCCGGCCCAAGTCAAGCTTGCGGTGATCGCCTCGGCATTGCCGCCCAGCACCTTGCGCGCGATACGTTCGACCCTGCGACTCATCTCGGCGGCAGCGCGGCGCGAGAACGTCATCAACAGAATTCGGCGGGGGTCGGCGCCGTTGACCAGCAGGTGCGCGACGCGGTGGGCCAGGGTGTTGGTCTTGCCGGAGCCCGCGCCGGCGATGATCAGGAGCGGACGACCGGGACATGCGCCTTCACCGCCGTGCTCGACGGCGCGACGCTGCTCCGGATTGAGATCGTCGAGATATGTTGCCGCTTGAGCCAGCACGAATCGCCCCTTGATAGCGGCAGAATCGGCTATTCCTGGCGGCGTTGCAACGAAATGCCGCCGCTAGGCGCAGCTCCGCGTGATTCGCAATCGCGCTTTTTTGCCACGGTTGCCCACAGACTGCGCGAGAGCCGCTTGCGCTGGCGCGCGGCGACTCCTATCCAATCAGGCCCGTCACGAATCTCGGAAGAACTGCCGTGCCGAATTTTGCGTCCATCATTGCCGCCGAACTCGCCGTGCGCGACGCACAGGTCCAGGCCGCGATCGACCTCCTCGACGGAGGCGCGACCGTCCCGTTCATCGCGCGCTACCGCAAGGAAGCGACGGGGATGCTGGACGACACGCAGCTGCGCACTCTGGAAGAGCGGCTTCGTTACTTGCGCGAGATGGACGCACGCCGCACCGCCATCATCGAGAGCATCAAGTCGCAAGGCAAGATGACGCCGGAGATCGAGCTGGCGCTGGCGACCGCCGATACCAAGGCGCGTCTGGAAGACATCTATCTGCCGTTCAAGGAGAAGCGCCGCACCAAGGCGCAGATCGCCAAGGAGGCCGGGCTGGAGCCGCTCGCCGACATGCTGATCGGTGATCCCATGAAGGATCCGCAGGTCGAGGCCAAGGCCTTCATCACCAAGGATGGCGAAAACCCGGTCAAGGACGTCAAGGCGGCGCTGGAAGGCGCGCGCGCGATCCTGGTCGAACGCTTTGCCGAGCACGCCGATCTCGTCGGCTCGCTGCGCGAAGAGATGTGGGGGCGCGGCCAGATCAAGTCGACGGTGCGCCACGGCAAGAAGACCGTCGGCGCCAAATTCGCCGATTACTTCGAGTTCGCAGAGCCCTATGCCAAGCTGCCTTCGCACCGCATCCTGGCCATGCTGCGCGGCGAGAAGGAAGAGGTGCTGCAGCTCGATTTCGGCGATGGCGAGCCGGAGGATTCGACCGATCCGTCGCTTTACGAGAACCGCATCGCGGTCACCTTCGGCATCTCGCGCCAGGGCCGTCCTGCCGATCAGTTCCTTTCCGATTCCGTGCGCTGGGCCTGGCGCACCCGCATCAAGACCTCGCTGGCGCTCGATATCCGGATGCGGCTGTGGCAGGAGGCGGAGAAGGAAGCCGTGCGCGTGTTCGCGGCCAATCTGCGCGATCTGCTGCTTGCCGCCCCCGCCGGTGGCCGCGCCACCATCGGCCTCGATCCGGGCTTCCGCACCGGCGTCAAGGTCGCTGTCATCGATCGCACCGGCAAGTTTGTCGATTACACCACGATCTATCCGCACGAGCCGCAGCGGCAGTGGAACGAGAGCATGCTGACGCTCGCGCAGCTCTGCGTGAAGCACCGCATCGAACTGGTCGCGATCGGCAACGGCACCGCCTCGCGCGAGACCGAGAAGCTGGTCAACGATCTCATGAAGCTGAAGCCGGACCTGAAGCTGACCAAGGCCGTCGTTTCCGAGGCCGGCGCGTCGGTCTATTCGGCCTCCGAATTTGCCGCCAAGGAATTCCCCGATCTCGACGTCTCGATCCGCGGCGCGGTGTCGATCGCCCGCCGCCTGCAGGATCCGCTCGGGGAACTCGTCAAGGTGCCGCCGGCCTCGATCGGCGTCGGCCAGTATCAGCACGACCTCAACCAGTATGAGCTCGCGCGCGCGCTCGACGCCACCGTGGAAGACTGCGTGAACGCGGTCGGCGTCGATCTCAACACGGCCTCCGCGCCGCTGCTCGCGCGGGTGTCGGGCATCGGCGAAAGCCTCGCGCAGAACATCGTCGCGCATCGCGACGCCAACGGTCCGTTCCCGAGCCGTGACAAGTTGAAGGAAGTGCCGCGGCTGGGTCCGAAGGCATTCGAGCAGTGCGCAGGCTTTCTGCGCATCCGCGACGGCGAGAATCCGCTGGATGCTTCGGGCGTGCACCCGGAATCCTATCCGGTGGTGAAGAAGATCCTGGAAGCGACCAAGAGCGACATCAAGGCGCTGATCGGAGAGACCAAGGCGCTGAAGACGCTCAATCCGGCCAAATTCGCCGACGAGCGTTTCGGCGTGCCGACCGTCACCGACATCATCCGTGAATTGGAGAAGCCGGGCCGCGACCCGCGTCCCGAATTCAAGACCGCGACCTTCCAGGAAGGCGTCGAGAAGATCACAGATCTGAAGCCCGGCATGATCCTCGAAGCGACGATCACCAACGTCGCCGCCTTCGGCGCCTTTGCCGATATCGGCGTGCATCAGGACGGCCTGATCCACATCTCCGCCATGGCGGAGAAGCGGGTCAACGATCCGCGCGAGGTGGTGCGGCCGGGCCAGGTCGTGAAAGTGAAGGTGCTGGACGTCGACGTGCCGCGCAACCGCATCTCGCTGACCCTGCGGCTATCAGACCCGCTGCCCGCCAAGGGTGAGCGCAAGTCCGGCAGCGCACGGCCGCCGGCGTCCGCGATGCGCCAGCGCGAGGAAAAGCCCTCCGGTGGCGGCGCCTTTGCGGCAGCGATGGCCAAGGCCGCGGAGCGCCGCAAGGGCGCGTGAGTTCGTCCGGCGCGGATGGAGATGCTATAAGGCATTGCCATGACCGCTTCTGAACAGTTTGTCATCCACGTCGCGGAGATCGTTTCGGTCTCCGCGCTGCTTGACCGCCCACCGAAGGTGCGCGCCTGCTTCGTCTTCGCCCATGGCGCGGGCGCCGGCATGACGCATTCCTTCATGACTGACGTCGCGCAAGGCCTCGGCGCCCGCGGGATCGCGACGTTGCGCCATCAATTTCCCTACATGGAAAAGGGTAGCAAGCGACCTGACCCGCCTGCGCTGGCTCATGCGGCCGTGCGTGCAGCGGTTGCCGAAGCGGCCATGCGCTGTCCCGGCCTGCTGCTGATTGCCGGCGGAAAGTCGTTCGGCGCGCGCATGACCTCGCAGGCGCAAGCCAAGGCGCCGCTACCGGGCGTGAAGGGCCTCGCCTTCTTCGGCTTTCCTTTGCATCCGGCCGGCAAGCCATCGACCGAACGTGCCGACCACCTCGATGACGTCGCGCTTCCGATGCTGTTCCTTCAGGGAATGCGCGACAAGCTCGCCGAGTTGGATCTGCTGCAGCCGGTGGTCGCGCGTCTCGGCGCGCGCGCGAGCCTGCATCTGGTCGATCACGCCGACCACTCCTTCCACGTGCCGGCGCGTTCGGGACGCAACGACCGCGCCGTCATGGACGAAATACTCGACACATTCGTGTCTTGGGCCGGCGCGCTGGAGGCGCGGCATGGCTGATCTCACGATCATTCCACTGGCAGGAAGGGGCGCTCTCGGCTAAGGCAACCCGCGCAAGTGTTGGAATGGAGCGTGCGATGTTGAGCGTGCAGGATCAGGCGGCCGTCGGGACGGAAACAGTGCCGCCGCAGGCATGGACCCGAGAGAAGGCCCTGGTCATCTACCGATTGCCTTTCAACGATCTCTTGTTCCAGGCGCAATCGATCCACCGCCAGCATTTCGATCCCAATCGCGTGCAGCTATCGAAGCTGCTCAACATCAAGACCGGCGGCTGCCCCGAAGATTGCGGCTATTGCAGCCAGTCCTCGCATCACGCAACCGGCTTGCCGGCCTCGAAGCTGATGGACGTCGACGATATCGTCGCCGAGGCGCGCAAGGCGAAAGAGGGCGGTGCCAGCCGCTATTGCATGGGCGCCGCCTGGCGCAACCCGAAGCCGCGGGACATGGATGCGCTGGTCGACATCATCAGCGGCGTGAAGGCGCTCGGGCTCGAGACCTGCATGACGCTCGGCATGCTCGATCGCGAACAGGCCGAGCGCCTGAGCGCGGCCGGCCTCGACTACTACAACCACAACATCGACACGTCGGAAGCCCATTATCCGAACGTCATTTCGACACGTACATTCGCCGATCGGCTGGAGACGCTGGATCAGGTCCGACAGTCCGGCATGAAAATCTGTTCTGGCGGCATCTTGGGCCTCGGCGAGAGCGAGGCGGATCGCGTCGATATGCTGATCACGCTCGCCAATCTTCCCGAGCCGCCGGAGAGCGTGCCGATCAACATGCTGATCCCGATTGCCGGCACGCCGCTCGCGGAGGCCAAGCGCGTCGATCCGCTGGCGTTCGTTCGCGTCATCGCCCTGGCCCGCATCATGATGCCGGCCTCCTTCGTGCGGCTGTCCGCCGGACGCTCGGCGATGACTGATGAGATGCAGGCGCTTTGCTTCTTTGCCGGGGCCAACTCGATCTTTGTTGGCGACACGCTGCTGACAGCTGGCAATCCCGAGGCCGCCAAGGATCGCAACCTGTTCGACCGGCTCGGTCTGCAGCCGCTCTGAGCGCTTGTTGTGCTGCGCAGAAGTTTCCTCGGGATGCTGTCCTGCGCAGCAGAGGTGCATCGAGGCGTTTGTTGTCAGCTACGGTAATTAGTTAGGGAGCGAGGGCGGAAGTCGCCCCGAGCATCGGTTCGGGCGCGGCGGTCCGTTGTCCTTAAGACCTTAACCATAAATGTCTGTTACGTCGGTACCAATCATCAAGATGAGCGGTGCGACATGCGCAGACGGTTACGAGGATATCTCATCGGAGGAGCGCTTATAACCGCAGCAGCGGCGCTGGCTTCGGTCAATGCGGCTTCGGCGTCCCCCCGCCTGATCTCCGTGGTCTTCAATTCGCAAGTGCAAAATCCGCAGCAGATCGGCGCGGACGTTTTTCGCCAGAAGCTCACGGCTATGCCCGGCAAGCACTTCGTCGTCGACGAACGCGCCGGTAATGCGCTCGGCAGCGAGGCCACCATTCTGACCGCGACGCGCTCGGGTGCCGCCGATGTTGCGGTGCTGTCGGGAGCCATTGTCAGCGCTGTCGTTCCCGAACTCAGCGTCTTCGATATTCCGTTCCTTTTCCGGGACGAGGCGCATGCCAAGGCGGTGATGCAAGGCCCGGTCGGTGCGCAGATCGCCGCCAAATTCGCCGACAAGGGGCTCGTGCTGCTGGCGCTCGGCAAGCAGGGCTTCCGCAATCTGACCAACTCGAAGCGGCCGGTGCGAACCCCCGACGACATCAAGGGGCTGAAGATCCGGGTGATCCCGAACGAGACCTACAAGATGACGTTTCAGGCGCTCGGCGCTGACGTGAAGCCGATGGACTTTCCGCTGGTTTATGCCGCGCTGAAGGACGGCCGGCTCGACGGTCAGGAGAATCCGGTGCCGACGATTGCCTCGAGCCGCTTCAGCGAGGTCCAGAAGTACCTGACCCTGACCGGCCATTTCTTCGCGCCGATCGCCTTTGTCGCCAATCGCGCGATGTTCGAACAACTCGACGCCGCCGATCAGCAGGCCCTGATCGCCGCCGCCAAAGCCGGCGCGGAGGCAACTTGGCAATCGCAGATGGATGCAGAGAAGCTCGCTGAGCTTCGCAAGGAGGGGATGGAGATCATCGAGAAGGTCGATCGCCAAGCCTTTGCCAACGCAGTCAAGCCCCTCGAGCCGGAGTTCGAAAAGCGGTTCGGCAAGGAGCTGATTGCCGCCATCCGCTCTACACAATAGGTCCGGTCATCCCATGAAACTCTCGTCCTTGCTGTCCGCGATCGGCATCCGCCCCCGGATCTTCGGTGGCTTCGCGCTGGTTCTCAGTTTCCTCGTCGTGCTGGCAGGCTTCGCTGTCGTCCAGGTCGAGCACATCGGCGGCACCGTCAACGAACTGGTGACCAGTGCCGACGGCGACGCGGCGATGTCGCAGGTTCGCGCCGCGCTGCTCGGTGCAAACAGTGCGGTGGAGAAGTTCATCCGCACCTGGAACCTCGGGGATAAGGACATCGCGACCAAAGCGATCGACAATGTCGGTCGGCTTGTGGACCAAGTTGATCAGAGATTCGGCAAGCTCAAGGACATCGCTGACGGCGTTGGTCCGGTCCGGAGCGCGCTGGAATCGTATCGGTCGTCATTCGCCGCTGCAGCTGACGCTGTCGATCGGCTGCGGGCGGCGACCACCAAGACGGACGTCCAGGGCGCCACCGCCGGCCTCGTTGCCGGTGGCATCCAGGTCGCGCTTGCCAACAGCACCGATTCGGAACGCCTGATCAATTCGATGCGCCTCGCCGGCACCGTCGATACGGTCCGGATCGCGGTGATGCGCTATGCAGCTACGCTGGCGACAGGCGATGCCGACGATGCCAAGCTGACTTTGAGCTACGCCCAGGCCGCACTGGGAGATGCGGAGGCCGAGCTTGCTCCGACCGCCGAGGCCAAACTGAAGTCGCTGGTGACCGCCTTGAAGGCCGCGCTGACTGCTGATGCCGCCGCGCTTGAGGAGGTGATCAAGGTCGCCGCCGATCTGCGCGCCAAGCAGGCCGATCTCTCCAAGGCTTCGCTGGCGATCGACGGGCAGGTGGATCGCATCAATCAGAGGCTTGGCGTCGTGCGTGCGGAGCAGGGCGACAGAACCGCCGCCTCTGTCCAGGATACGTGGACGACCGTGATCTATACCGCCGCCGCCGCGCTTGTCGTGGGCGCGATGCTGGCCTGGCTGATCGGTGGCAGCGTCTCAGGTCCGATCCGCGGCATGACCGACCGCATGCAGTCGCTGGCTGCAGGCGAATTGGAGCAGCCGATTCCCGGCGGCGAGCAGCGCGACGAGATCGGCCGCATGGCCCGGGCAGTCGAAGTGTTCCGCGACAATGCGCTGGCGGTTCGCCGCATGGAGCAGGAGGCCGCCGCGCAACGCGAAGCGGCCGAGGCTGACCGGACCAGGATGATGGCCGAACTCGCCAGCCGCTTCGAGCAGGGCATGCAGGGTGTTATCACCGGCGTCGGCGGCCGCGCCGATCAAATGGGGAGCAGCGCCAGCGATCTGGCGCGGGTCGCCGAGCGTGGCCGTGGGCTCGCCGAAGCCGTCGCCAACCGCGCCGAGCAGGCCTCGGTCAACGTGCAGACGGTCGCGTCCGCCACTCAGGAACTCGCCGCCTCGATCCGCGAGATCTCGAGCCAGGTGCAGCGCTCGGTCGCGGTCTCCAACCGCGCTACGCAGGAAACCCAGCGCACCTCCGAGCTGGTGAATGGTCTGTCCAGCGCGGCGGAGAAGATCGGCAATATCATCCAGCTGATCCAGGCGATCGCCAGCCAGACCAACCTGCTGGCGTTGAATGCGACCATCGAAGCGGCGCGCGCCGGCGATGCCGGCAAGGGCTTTGCGATCGTGGCGAGCGAGGTGAAGAACCTGGCCTCGCAGACCGCGCAGGCGACCGAGCAGATCGCAAGCCAGATCGCCACGATCCAGGACGCGACGGATGAGACGGTGAGCGCGATCACGCAGTTCGAATCCACGGTGCGCGAGATGGCGGAAATCTCCAACGCGATCGCCTCGGCGGTCGAACAGCAGGGGGCGGCGACCGGCGAGATCGCGCGCAATGTCGAGGAGGCCGCAAGCGGCACCGCCGCGGTGAGCCGCGAGATTGTCGATGTCCGTGCGGTGGCCGGCGAGACCGACGCCGGCGCCGAAGCTGCGCTTGCAGCGGCCGCGGCGCTGCAGCAGCAGGCGGTCTCGCTGAAGAGCAACGTCGCCGATTTCCTCAAGACCATCCGCTCGGCGGCGTAGCTGCGCCTGAGTTCCAGTTTTCGGCGTCTGGCGACGAGAGGCCCGCGCGTTGGTTCGCGCGGGCCTCTCATCGTTAGGCATGCCCGTTGCGGCAGCTCCGCATTGTGAGCGCGCGCTCGCCATGCGTGCCGCAAGCATCCCCTCTCGCGCGCGCACATACCCGCCCTTAATACCTTTCCTACCATTCCTTGCTATCCGTTCGCATGGGCTGAACGTAACGGTGGGGCTATGGGCAAGACGTTTCGAGAATTTTGGATCGCCGGCATCATGGGGGCTGCGCTGCTTGCGCCACATCAGGGCGTATCCGCCCCGCGGATGATCTCGGTGGCGGCGGGGCCTGCGGAGTTTCGTGAGAAGCTTGCGGCAAGCCACCGCTTCATCGTGGATGCGCGCTCCGGCAACGCACTTGGCGGCGAGCCCATCATCCTGTCCGCGACGCGTTCGGGCGCCCTCGACGCGGCCGTCCTGACCGGTGGCGTCGTCAGCGCCGTCGTGCCCGAGCTAAGCGTGTTCGATATTCCATTTCTGTTCCGCGACGAGGCTCATGCCAAGGCGGTGATGCAGGGCCCGATCGGCGCGCAGATCGCCGCCAAGTTCGCCGACAAGGGGTTGGTGCTGCTCGCGCTCGGCAAGCAGGGATTCCGCAATCTCACCAATTCCAAGCGCCCGATTCGCACCCCTGAAGACATCAAGGGTCTCAAGATCCGGGTGATCCCCAACGAGACCTACAAGATGGCCTTCAAGGCGCTCGGCGCCGAAGCGGTCCCGATGGATTTCCCGCTGGTCTATACCGCGCTGAAGGACGGCCGGCTCGACGGCGAGGAGAACCCGCTGACCACCATCGCCACGAGCCGCTTCTTCGAGGTCCAGAAATATCTGACCATGTCCGGCCACTTCTTCGCGCCGGTGGCCTTCGTCGCCAATCGCGCGATGTTCGAACAGCTCGAGCCGGCCGAGCAGGAAGCGATGATCGCGGCAGCCAAGGCCGGCGCCGAGGCAACCTGGCAGGCTCAGGTCGACGGCGCCAAGCTGCAGGAGTTGCGTGCCGCGGGAATGGAGGTCGTCGACAAGATCGACCGCCAGGCTTTCGTCGATGCGGTCAAGCCGCTCGATCCCGAATTCGAGAAGCGGTTCGGCAAGGAGCTGATCGCCGCCATCCGGTCCACCCGCTAAGTGCACGGCAGTATCATGAAAACCTCTTCCATCATGTCTTTGATCGGTATCCGCCCGCGCATCTTCGGCGGCTTCGCGCTGGTCCTGAGCTTTCTCGTGCTGCTCGCAGGCTTCGCCGTGGTCCAGGTCGAGCATATCGGCGGCACCGTCAACGAACTCGTGACCAGTGCCGCAGGCGATGCCGCGATGTCGCAGGTGCGGGCCGCACTGTTGAGTGCCAACGGTGCCGTGGAGAAGTTCATCCGCACCTGGAACGTCGGCGACAAGGACGCGGCGACCAAGGCGATTGAGAATGTCAGCCAGCTCGCCGATCAGGTCGAGCAACGCTACGGCAAGCTGGGTGCGATCGCGGAGGGGCTTGGCCAGGTTCGTGCTGCATTGAACATCTACCGGTCGGCGTTCTCCGCCGCGGCTGACGCAGTCGACCGGCTGCGCGCGGCGACCACCAAGACCGACGCTCACGGCGCGACCGCCGGGCTCGATGCCGCGGGCATTCAGGTTGCGCTCGCCAATCGGACTGATACCCAGCGCTTGTTCCAGCCGCTACGGATTGCCGCCGCGGTGGACGGCGTGCGCGTTTCGGCGATGCGCTTTGGAACGACGCTCGCCAATGCCGATGCCATCGATGCCAAGAACACATTGGCCAACGCGCAGGCCGTCGTTGCCGCGACCGAGACCGAAATCGCTCCGACCAGCGAGGCCAAGCTGAAGATGCTGGTTGCGGCATTGAAGGCTGAGCTTACGGCGGACGCGGCGGCGCTGGACGAAGTCGTCAAGGCAGCTTCGGACCTCCGCAGCAAGCAGGCAGAGCTCGTCAATGCCAGCACGGCAATCGAGGAGCAGGTCCATCGCATCAACCAAAGGCTCGGCGCCATGCGCGCCGAACAGGGCGACAAGACCGCGGTCGCGGTCGGCGACACCCGCCAGACAGTGATCATGACCGCGGCCGTGGCGCTCGTGCTGGGCTGCGTGCTGGCCTGGCTGATCGGTGGCAGCGTCTCGGGTCCGATCCGCGGCATGACCGACCGCATGCAGTCGCTGGCTGCAGGCGAATTGGAGCAGCCGATTCCCGGCGGCGAGCAGCGCGATGAGATCGGTCGCATGGCCCGTGCGGTCGAAGTGTTCCGCGACAATGCGCTGGCGGTTCGCCGTATGGAGCAGGAGGCCGCCGCGCAACGCGAAGCGGCCGAGGCTGACCGGAACAGGATGATGGCCGAGCTCGCCAGCCGCTTCGAGCAGGGCATGCAGGGTGTTATCACCGGCGTCGGCGGCCGCGCCGACCAGATGGGGAGCAGCGCCAGCGATCTGGCGCGGGTCGCCGAGCGCGGCCGTGGACTCGCCGAAGCCGTCGCCAACCGCGCCGAGCAGGCCTCGGTCAACGTGCAGACGGTGGCCTCCGCCACTCAGGAGCTCGCCGCTTCGATCCGCGAGATCTCGAGCCAGGTGCAACGCTCGGTCGCGGTCTCCAACCGCGCCACGCAGGAAACCCAGCGCACCTCCGAACTGGTGAACGGGCTGTCGAGTGCGGCGGAGAAGATCGGCAATATCATTCAGCTGATCCAGGCGATCGCCAGCCAGACCAATCTGCTGGCATTGAATGCGACCATCGAAGCGGCGCGCGCCGGCGATGCCGGCAAGGGCTTTGCGATCGTGGCGAGCGAGGTGAAGAACCTGGCCTCGCAGACCGCGCAGGCGACCGAGCAGATCGCAAGCCAGATCGCCACGATCCAGGACGCGACGGATGAGACGGTGAGCGCGATCACGCAGTTCGAATCCACGGTGCGCGAGATGGCGGAAATCTCCAACGCGATCGCCTCGGCGGTCGAACAGCAGGGGGCGGCGACCGGCGAGATCGCGCGCAATGTCGAGGAGGCCGCAAGCGGCACCGCCGCGGTGAGCCGCGAGATTGTCGATGTCCGTGCGGTGGCCGGCGAGACCGACGCCGGCGCCGAAGCTGCGCTTGCAGCGGCCGCGGCGCTGCAGCAGCAGGCGGTCTCGCTGAAGAGCAACGTCGCCGATTTCCTCAAGACTATCCGCTCGGCGGCCTGAGCGGTAGGATCGCCAAATTGCGTCCGTAACTGAAACCCGCGTGAGCTCCGTTCGCGCGGGTGGTCAAACCGGTCTCGACGATGCATGATGCGGGCCTGCATCCGGGGAAACGCCAGCTTGTCGTCCAAGGTCATTGAAGAGCCCGCCCGTCGAATCCCGGTTTATGGCGAGTACGAAGTTGCAGTGCTCGGCGGTGGCCCGGCCGGGATTGCGGCGTCGGTTGCTGCCGCCCGCGCAGGACGGCGCACGCTGCTGATCGAGCGGTACGGCTTTCTCGGCGGCATGGGCACCGCGGCGGGCGTGACCAATTTCTGCGGGCTGCATGCCAATGTCCATGGCGAGATGCATCGCGTCGTGCAAGGTGTCGCGACCGAGCTGCTCGCGCGCATCGATCGTCTCGGCGGATTGAACGCGCCGCACCTGGTGCTCGGCAAGATCCTCGCACAGGCCTATGACACCGCCGCCTACAAGATCGCCGCCGACGACCTGCTAGCGGCGCATAAGGTCGACATCCTGTTCCATGCACTCGGGGCCGGCGTCGTCATGGACGACGCGCGCAACATCGCGGCGCTTGCGATTGAGACCAAGTCCGGACGGCAGGCCGTGCGCGCGAACATCTTCATCGATTGTTCCGGCGACGGCGACCTCGCGGCCTGGGCCGGCGCGCCGTTCGAAGTCGGCGACGGCGAGGGGCACATGCTCTACCCCTCGATGATGTTTCGCCTCAATGGCATCGATCCGGCGCGGGCGGGCGAGGCGTGGCAGACCATCCCGCGGCTGATGGCAGCTGCCGAGGCTGCAGGTACGCACAAATTCCCGCGCAAGGCGGCAATTGTTCGGCCACAACGATCGCCGGTCGAATGGCGGGTGAACTTCACTCAGCTGGCACGCGCGGATGGCAGCGCGATCAGCGGCATCGTGGCCGATGATCTCACTCAGGGTGAGATCGTGGGCCGGCGACAGGCCGTCGAGGCCTTCGAGTTCCTGCGCACGGTGCCCGGCTTCGAACAGGCTTACATCGTCGATCTGCCGCCCCAGCTCGGCATCCGCGAGACCCGGCGCGTCACCGGCGGTTACTGCCTGACCGGAGAGGATGTGCTCGGTTGCGCGTCCTTCTCCGATTCCATCGGCGTCAACGGTTGGCCGATCGAGGCCCACGTCGCCGGCGATGTGATCTTTAAGTTTCCACCGATCCCCCAATCGCGCGGGTACAACGAGCTGCCCTACCGCATGCTGGTTCCCGAAGGCATCGATAACCTTCTGGTCGCGGGTCGCTGTGCATCGATGACACATGAGGGCCAGTCGGCGGCGCGCGTCTCCGGCGCTTGTTTTGCGATGGGGGAAGCCGCTGGCGCCGCCGCGGCGCAATCGCTTGCCGCCAAGACCCGGCCCCGTGAGATCTCGATTGACACGCTCCAACTGGAGCTGACACAGCGGGGGGCCTTTATCGGGCGGCATCAGCAGGTCCCGACGGGCCTTTAGACGCGCAACAGCTCTAGATCCGGAGGAGACGTATGATCCAGCATGCCAAGCCTTTGTTGGCCGCGCTTCTTGCCCTGGCCAGCATGGCGCTCGCGCGCGCCGATGAACCGGCGAAGGTGAAGATCGGCGTGCTGCGGCTGTCATCCTCCGCGCCGGTGTTCATCGCCCAGGACAAGGGCTATTTCCGCGAGGCCGGGCTCGACGTCGAGTTGAAGTTCTTCGATGCGGCGCAGCCGATTGCGGTTGCGACCGCCACGGGCGATGTCGATTTCGGCATCACTGCCTTCACCGCCGGGCTCTACAATCTCGCCGGCAAAGGCACATTGAAGGTGATCGGGGGGATGAGCCGGGAGAAGCCGGGTTATCCGCTGATCGGTTACTTCGCCAGCAACAAGGCCTACGCGTCCGGCCTCAAGACGCCGAAGGATCTGGCCGGCAAGCGCATTGCGGTCACGCAGGTGGGCTCGAGCTTTCACTACTCGCTCGGCCTGCTCGCCGAAAAGGATGGGTTCAAGCTGTCGGACGTGAAGATCGTGCCCTTGCAGTCGCTGTCAAACGTGGCGGCCGCACTGAAAGGCGAGACGGTGGATGCAGCGCTGCTGCCGGTCTCGACCGCGCGCAAGCTGATGGATGACGGCGGCGCCAAGCTGCTGGGCTGGGTGGGTGACGAAACACCGTGGCAACTGGGCGCCGTATTCGCATCCCCGAAGGCGCTGGCCGACAAGACGGTGGTCACTCGTTTGCTCGGTGCTCTCGAGCGCGCGGATCGTGAATATCACGATGTGATTCTTGTCTCGATCAAGGACGGGGTAGCCGTGATTGACGACAAGACCAGGCCACTGCTCGAGATCATCGGCAAATATACCAATCTGCCGGTCGAGCAGGTGGCCGGCAATTGCGCCTATATCGATCCCGACGGCAAACTCGACGTGAAGAATGTCGACAACCAGATCAAATGGCTGCAGGCGCAAGGTTTCGCCGACAAGGGCTATGATGCCGAGAGCATCATCGCCAAGGATTACGTGAAGCCGGATTAGAAGGGCGCCCGGGCCTCCTGCGCCCCTGAATCCGAGAGACCGCAATGGACCTGATCGCCGACCATATCAGTCATCGCTTCGACACGCTCGACGTGCTCGATGGCGTCTCGTTCACAGTCTCCGCCGGCGAGGTGGTGGCGATCGTCGGGCCATCCGGTTGCGGCAAGAGCACGCTGCTGTCGATCCTCGGCGGCCTGCTGCAGCCGAGCGAAGGACAGGCCATGTTGCGCGGTGCGCCGCCGCGGGACAGTCTCAATCCGCTGACTTTCGTGTTCCAGGATTTCGCGCTATTGCCCTGGAGCACGGTGGAGGACAACGTCGCGTTTCCGCTTCTGCACACCGAGCTCTCGACGCAGCAGCGCCTTGCTGCGGTCGATGATGCGCTTCGCCGCACCGGGCTGTCCGACTTCCGCGGCGCCTATCCGAAGCAGCTGTCCGGCGGCATGTGCCAGCGCGTCGGCATCGCGCGGGCGCTGGCGGTCAAGCCTGCGATGCTGCTGATGGACGAGCCGTTATCGGCGCTGGATTCGCAGACACGCGAATTGTTGCTGGAGGACTTCGTCGGCCTGCTGGCGGACGGCGGCATGGGCGCGATCTATGTCACGCATAATCTGGAGGAAGCGGTGCGTCTCGCCGACCGCATCGTCGTGCTCTCGCGGCGTCCCGGCCGCATCCGCGAGGTCGTCACTGTTCCGATGACCCGTGCCGAGCGTGGCGACGTCGGCTTGCGCGAACGCCTGCTGCGTTTGCAGAATGATTTGTGGTCTCTGATCCGTGCCGAGGCGATCGATGCCGAGCGCGAGGTCCAGCATGCTTGACCGTGCTGAGAGCTCCGAGCCCGCTTCAGGTCAGGCGACCGGCGCGCTGCGGTCGATCCGCTTTCGCGGCGCGGGCTTCACCCCGGCAACCAGCCGCTCCGCCGGCTGGATCGCGCTCGCAACCGTGCTCGCGTTGTGGCAGGCAGCTGGTAGCCTCGCGCTGGTCAATCCGTTGTTCCTGCCGACGCCCTTGGCGATCGCCCGCGCACTTTACCAACTCGCGATCTCCGGTGCGCTCTGGCAGCATGTTTCGGTGTCGCTGTTTCGGATCGGTGTCGGCTGGGCGCTCGGCACCGTCTCAGGCATCGTCGTCGGTTTCGCGATCGGTCTGTCGCGCATCGCGCGCAGCGTCGGCATCACCTTCGTCTCGGCGCTGTTTCCGATCCCGAAGATCGCGGTGCTGCCGCTGCTCATCTTGTGGCTCGGCATCGGCGAAGCGCCGAAGATTGCGACCATCGCGCTCGGCGTGTTCTTCTCCACCACCATCTCGGTCTATAGCGGCGTCGATGCGGTGCCGCGCAACCTGATCCGGATGGCGCAGAGCTTCGACGTGCCGTTTGCCACCATCGTGCGCCGCGTGATCTGGCCCGGCGCACTGCCATCGATCCTGGCCGGCTTTCGTATCACCGCCTCGGTCGCACTGATGCTGGTGGTCTCTGCCGAGATGATTGGCGCCGACACAGGTATCGGCACCTTCGTGCTGCAGGCCGGCAATCTGATGCAGACCGATCAGCTGATGGCCGGCATCGTCGTTCTATCTGTGTTCGGGCTCGCGGTCGGAAAGCTGATCAGCCTGCTGGAGGCCCGACTGCTGCATTGGCGATAGTTGAGGAGAGCGCTGCGGCCAACTAAAAGGTCGTCATGCCCGGGTCAAGCCCGGCCATGACGAAGCAGAATGCGTTCAAGCATTCCCCCGGTCTTCCCGGAACAGGTCGAGCTTCTGCTGCACCGGCCGGTCCGAGAACGAGAACAGCACCGCGTCTTCGTCGGCCTCGTGTGTGACCCACTGCCAGCTCGGCACCACGAATAGATCGCGCGGGCCCCACTCGAATGTCTGCTCGCCGATCCGCGTGCGACCCCGGCCTTCGACCGCCGTGAACACGGTCGCATCTGTTGACCGATAGCGCGCCGTCTTGAAGCCCTTCGGCAACAGCTGAATGAAGGTGCCGATGGTCGGCATCGCGAAATCGCCGGTCTCGGGGTTGGAGAATTTCAGCTTCAGCCCGTGGCAGGCGTCCCATTCGTCGCGCCGCTTGGCCTGTTCCAGGGCCTCGCGGGTGTAGGAATAGGGATAGCTGAAGATCGGCGAGGTCCTGGATCTCGCCTTGGCATCGACCGGCAGCAGATTGTGGCCGTAGCGGGCGAAGCTGTCGCCGCTGGGACGGGCGACCTTCTGCTGATCCTCCTTCGATCCTTCCGCAAAGGAGGCGTCCAGGAACTGCACCAGCGGGATGTCGAGCCCATCGAGCCAGAACATCGGCTCGGAGGTCTCGTTGCCGTGATCGTGCCAAGTCATCGACGGCGTAATGACGAAATCGCCGGGCTGCATCAGGGTGCGCTCGCCGTCGACCGTGGTGAAAGCGCCTTTGCCTTCGAGCACGAAGCGCAGCGCTGATTGGCTGTGCCGATGCGCCGGCGCGATGTCGCCGGGGATCACCATCTGGATTCCAGCATAGAGCGAGGTGGTGACCTTGGATTGACCGCGCAGGCCCGGATTCTCCAGGATCAGCACGCGCCGCTCGGCCTCCTTCGCCGTGATCAGCCGGCCGGCCTCCACCATGTAGTCGCGGATGGCTGCAAACTGCCACAGATGCGGACGGCACCCGCTCTTCGGTTCCGGCGTGATGAGGTCGCTCATCACGGTCCACAATGCGGTGAGGTTCTGGCCGTCGATCTTCTTGTAGAACGCCTCGCGTTCGGGCGTCGAAATGGCTGCCATGAGCGCCTCCCGTGACCTTGTTGTTGATTGACAGTATACTGACGATTTCACGAGCGTCAATTGCGGGCATAATGACAGCGTTCAAGGGAGGATCACGATGAAGCTGCACGGCTATTTCCGCAGCAGTGCGTCCTATCGGGTCAGGATCGCGCTGAACCTCAAAGGGCTCACCGCCGAGCATCTGCCGCATCACCTTCGCAAGGGCGAACAACGCGCGCCTGATTATCTGAAGCTCAACCCGCAAGGCTTCGTCCCGACGCTGGAAGGCGACGGCGGCGCCGTGCTGATCCAGTCGCTGGCCATCATCGAATGGCTCGACGAGACCCATCCCGTGCCGCCGCTGTTGCCGAAGGATCCGCTCACCCGTGCCAGGGTGCGGGCCTTCGCGCAGGTGCTCGCCTGCGACACGCATCCGGTGCAGAACCTGAAGGTGCTGGCGCGGCTGCGTGAGCTCGGCCTGCCCGAGGATAAGGTCACGGCCTGGGCCGGCTGGGTCAATCGCGAAGGGCTCGCCGCCTGCGAAGCCTTGATCAAGCACGAGCCGGGACCGTTCTGTTTTGGTGTTGCGCCGACGCTGGCCGATCTCTGCCTCGTGCCCCAGCTCGGCAACGCCCGGCGTTTCGGCGTCGATGTCGCCGCTTTCCCGCGGCTGTTGCAGGCGGAGGCCGCGGCAAAGGCGCAGCCGGCCTTCGCCGATACCGCCCCGGAGCGCCAGCGCGATGCCGAGTAAGCCGCCTGACATCACGATGGACGCGGTCTACGGCAAGCCGGGTTATCTGTTTCGGCGCATGCAGCAGATCGCGGTCTCGATCTTCATGGAGGAATGCAGGGCGTTCGACCTCACGCCGGTGCAGTATGCCGCGCTGGTCGCGATCCAGACCCATCCCGGCATCGATGCCACCAGGCTGTCGGCCGTGATCGCCTTCGATCGGTCCACGCTGGGCAGCGTGATCGAGCGGCTGGAAGCGAAGGATTATATCGCGCGCGAGGCGTCGCCCGGGGACAAGCGGGTCAAGCTGCTCGCCATCACGAAGGCCGGCGCAGCGCTGTTGCGCAACGTCATGTCATCGGTGAACCGCGCGCAGGCGCGCATGCTGGCGCCGCTCAAGCCGGCCGACCGCAAGACCCTGCTGGCGCTGCTGTCGCAACTCGTCGATCTCAACAACGAGGCCTCGCGCGTGCCGCTGCGCGCCGAGGACGCGTTGGAGCGGTTGGGAAAGGCGGGTTGAGAGAGATACGCCTGCTCGCTTTCGTCTGGGTCCCACAAAAGAGCTCGATGAATCCGTCATTGCGAGGAGCGAAGCGACGAAGCAATCTAGAGTTTTGGCGTAATTCTGGATTGCTTCGCTTCGCTCGCAATGACGGGCGAGTGTACGGCGACGTCCGAGATCATGATGCGATTAGAAGGAAGCGCATCGTGAGCTCATCTTTTTGATTGAGCATGATCTCCGCGCAAACGCCTATGGCGTTTGTCGCGAGGGAAAGCCGGTTCCCCCCTTTTCCGGATCATGCTCTAGGCTCACATCCGCATCACCGCCTGGCGATCGATCTTGCCGGTTCCGGTCTTCGGCAGCTCATCGACGAACACGATCTCGCGCGGATATTTGTAGGGTAACAGCGTTGCCTTCACATGATCCTGTAGCCGCTTGGTCGTCTCCCGTTCGTCGTAGTTTGCCCCGTTGATCACCACCACGGCCTTCAGGCTCATGCGGCGGTCCGGCAGCTCATGCGCGAACACGGCGCACTCGCGCACCTCGGGGTGCTCGATCAGGCATAATTCGACCTCGAGCGGATAGACCCATTGGCCGGAGATCTTGACCAGGTCATCGGCGCGGCCGCGGAAGAAATGAAAACCGTCCGCGTCGCGCGTGAAGCGGTCGCCGGTGTAAATCCACCCCTCCTCGCGGATGGTCTCCGTTGTCTTGTCCGGACGATTCCAATAGAGCGGGGTATTGGAATCGCCGCGCACCCACAGAATGCCTTCCTCACCGGTGCCGACCTCGCGGCCGTCGCTGTCGCGCAGCGCGATCTCATAACCCGGCACACGCAAGCCCGCTGCGCCGAGCTTCTTGCGGTCCTCGCGATTGGAAAGGTAGATGTGCAGCACTTCGGTCGAACCGAGCCCCTCGATGATCTCGAGCCCCGTCAGCTCCTTCCAGCCATCGAAGACCTCGGCCGACAGCACCTCCGCGGCGGAGATCGCCATGCGTAGCGGGGAGAAGTCGGTGGCTCTTGCGCCATCGGCTTTGGTCAGTGCGGTGTAGAGCGTCGGCAGGCCGAAGAATACGGTCGGGCGAAAACGCCCGATCGCCTCGAAGATCGCCGCCGGCTTCGGCTGGCCCGGCAGCAGCAACGTCGTCGCCCCCGCCGAGAACGGGAAGGTGATGGAATTGCCGAAGCCATAGGCGAAGAAGATCTTCGGCACCGAGAAGCAGATGTCGTCGGGCTTGAGTCGCAGCACATTCTTCGCAAAGGCCTGATCGCTATAGGCCATGTCGTGCTGCAGATGGACGATTCCCTTGGGCCGTCCGGTCGAGCCGGACGAATACATCCAGAACGCCATCTCGTTGCGGTCGGTCTCGGCCTCGGCGAGTTCGACCGGGAAGCCGGCCAGCCAATGCGCGGCGCTCAACGCCTCCGGCGCTGCGTTGCGACCGACCTCGCCATTGACCACGACGAGCGTGCGCAGGCTCGTATTCGCGCAGGCTTGGGCGTCGAACCGCGCCGCGAATTTCGCATCGGCGACGGCGACCTTCGCGCCGGAATCGGCAAGATAAAACTGCAACAGATCCGGCGGCGTCAGCGTGTTGATCAGCAGCGGCACGAAGCCGGCGCGCACCGCGCCGAAGAACGCGGCTGGATAGGCCGGCGTGTCGTCAAGAAACAACAGGATGCGATCGCCGCGCGCCAGCCCGAGCGAGGCAAAGCCGTTGCCCCAGCGGCAGGCCTCCGCGCAGAGCTCCGCATAGCTGCGCGAACCTGCGGGGCCGATCAGCGCCGGATGGTCGCCGCGTCCCTTCCTGAGGTTGTCGAACAGGATGCGGCTGGCGTTGTAGCGCGAAGGGATCGCGAAACCGATCTCGCGCGCGCCCGAGCTGTCGCAAGGGACCTGATCGACGATCTCGTTGCTCATGATCGTCCTCCCTTGCCGCGCGATCCCTCATAGCGCGCCATGAACTGCGGCGACATTGCACGCAGACGTGCGTCGTCGATCCGGCCCGAGCGGGTGATGTAACTGTAGGCGAAATCCAGCAGATCGAGTTTCATATGCCCGGGGAATTTCTCATACCAATCGGCGCTGGTGCGCGCCGCCGCCACCAGCTTCTTCACGATCGGCTGCCGTTCCGCTTGGTAGCGCGCCAGCCCGTCCTGGATGCGCCGTTCGGCCTCCAGCGCTTTGAGCAATGCGATCGCGTCCTCGATCGCCAGCCGTGTGCCGGAACCGATCGAGAAATGCGCCGTGTGCAAGGCATCGCCGATCAGCACGACATTGCGATGCCACCAATGCTCGTTCCAGACCCAGGGAAAGTTGCGCCACACCGAGCGGTTCGAGACCAGGGGATGGCCGTCCAGCGTGGCAGCGAAGACCTCTTCGCAGATCGCCTTCGAGTCCTCGATCGACATCTCGGCGAAGCCATAGGCCTGCCATGTCGCCCGGTCGCATTCGACCAGGAACGTGCTCATCTCGGGCGAATAGCGGTAGTGATGAGCGTTGAAGAAGCCGCGCTTGGTTGCGACGAAAGTCTGCGACAGTGTCGGGAAGGTCTTGCTGGTGCCGTACCAGGCGAACTTGTTGCTGGAATGGGAGATCGAGAAGCCGAAATCGCCTTCGTAGGTCCGGCGTGCCAGCGAGTTCAGCCCGTCGGCGGCGACGATCAGGTCGTAGCCTGCCAGCTGATCCAAGGACTGCAGCTGGGTGCCGTAGCGCGGGGCAACGCCGACGCTTTCCGCGCGCGCCTGCAGCAGTCGGAGCAGGTCCAGCCGGCCGATCGCGGAGAAGCCGACGCCGTCGATCTCGACGCTTTGCCCGCGCAAATTCAGCGTGATGTTGCGCCAGCTCTCCATGCGCGGCGCGATCGCGTCCACGGTGTCCGGATCGTCGGCGCGCAGGAATTCGAGCGCCTGTTCCGAGAACACCACGCCGAAGCCCCAGGTCGCATCCGCCGGGTTCTGCTCGAACAGATCGACCTCGGCGTCCGGATGACGCTTCTTCCACAGATAAGCGAAATAGAGCCCGCCAGGGCCACCGCCGAGCACGGCAATACGCACGCGCCTCTCCTCCCAATTGACAGTATACTGTTTATTTTGGGTGAGACTAATCCGCCGGCGCGGAACGCGCCAGCGGAATTTGCGATCGGGGAGGAGAGAGGCGAGTTAGACCCGGACCATGCGCTTGCCGCGGTTCTCGCCGGCCAACAGGCCGATCAGCGCTTTCGGCGTGTTCTCCAGTCCGTCGATGACGTCTTCCTGCACCTTCAGCCGGCCCGAGGCCACCCAGCTCTGCAGGTCGGCGATCGCCTGGTCGCGGCGGTCCATGAAGTCCGTCACGATGAAGCCCTGCATCACCAGCCGCTTCACCACGATCAGCCCGGGCACGCCGCGCGGGCCGTGCGCCGAGGGAGCCTGGTCATATTGCGAGACGGCCCCACAGCAGGCGATCCGGCCGCAATTCTTCATCAGCGGCAGGCAGGCTTCGAGAATATCGCCGCCGACATTGTCGAAATAGACGTCGACGCCGTCAGGTGCCGCCGCCTTCAGCGCCTTGAACACAGCGCCCTCTTTGTAGTCGACCGCAGCATCGAAGCCGAGCTCGGATGTCAGCCAACTGCATTTGTCCTTGCCGCCGGCAATGCCGATCACGCGGCAGCCCTTGATCTTGGCGATCTGCCCGACGATCGAACCCACCGAGCCGGCGGCGGCGGAGACCACCACGGTGTCTCCGGCCTTCGGCCTGCCGATCTCCAGCAGGCCGAAATAGGCGGTCAGGCCGGCGATGCCGTAGACGCTGAGCAGATGGGTCAGCGGCTCGATCTTCGGCAGTTTGACGAGGTGCTTCGCTGATACGACTGCATAATCCTGCCAACCGGTGTCGCCGAATACGATGTCGCCGGCAGCAAGGCCGGGCGCCTTGGACGCGATAACTTCGGCGACCGCGCCGCCCGCCATGACGCTGTTCGCCTCCACTGCGGACCGATAGGTCGCGCCCTGCATCCAGGCGCGGTTGGCGGCATCGAGCGAGATGTAGCGCACGCGGAGCAAAGCCTCGCCGTCCTTCGGCTCTGGTATTGCGCCCTCGACCAAGCGGAAATGCTCAGGGCCGAGTTTGCCGCTCGGCTTTTCGACCAGAAGGATCTGGCGATTGGTCGTGTTGCTCATAAGCTTCGCTCCCTGCGCTCCGGCGCCGCAACTTGATGTCTTTGAGAACGCGTGCGCCGCTGTTGTTTAAGGCCTCATCCCATATTGGGGAGGCACTGGCAAACCCTCCGGAAGTGGCCGTTGGACAGCGCGCGATCGGTCGTCGTCAGCTCGCAAACACCTTATCCAGCGCAGTGCGATACGCCGCATAGACCGCGTCGGGATATCGCCTGCCGAGGGCTTCCATCATCACGCCGGAATTGATCTCCAGCACCTGCCAGCGGCCTTCTGCATATACCACGTCGATCGAGGCGAAGCGGATGCCGATCACCTGTGCGGCCTGCGCTGCCAGCATCACACAGGCCTCGCGCGCCGGGTCGCCATCGAGGAGCACAGGCTTGGCGCCCGCCTCGAGATTGTGCCGCCAATTGAGCAGCCGCGGCTCGCCGGCCGGCACGATGGCCGCAAGCGCGGTCGCGCTGAAGTCGTCCCGCAAGCGCGCGAGCGTCCCCTTCCCCTTTGAAGGCGCGACCGTCGCGAGCGCAAGCTCCAGTAGCGTTCGTTCGCCGTCGCCGACCACGCTTGGCCGCTCTTTGCGGTAGACCAGGAGTGGCGAGCCATCGAGCTGCACCACGCGCACCTCGTCCTCGATGTCGAGAAAGGGCGAGATCGCGACGTTCGTGTTGGCCGCAAACAGGCCAGTCACGGCATCCACCAGCTGGTCCCGCCGCAGGACGTGCGTCACAAAGCGTCCCGACGTGCCCTCGTTGGGTTTCACGACAAGCCCGGCGGGATGCGCTTCGAGCAAGTCCAGCATCGAACGCCACGGAGTCCCGGCGTCCCCGTCGAATGCTGGTGCGATGAAGAACGCATGAGGCACCGCGGGCAGGCCGGACAGGCTAAGTAGGTCCGCGGTTGCCGCCTTGTCGCTGGCCAATCGGTGCGCCACCGCACTGTTCAGGCCAAGGTCGTAGCCGAAGATCAGGTTCCGCCGGCCGGCGCGATGGAGCACGAGCAGCCAGCCCTCCGCCCGGATGTCGAGCGCAATCCCGTGCTCGGCGCAGTAACGCCTGACAGCGTCGATCAGGATCCGGGGGCGGTTAAGCATTGCTCAAGGATTGGCCAAGGATGCGGAATTTAAGTGCTGGGAAGATCGGGCTTCAACAAGTAAATTGCGAAGATCGTTTGTGTACGAATGAATCTCCGGAGCCGCTGGGGAGCATAGGCCGGCATGCATTTGCCGGCTATCGATTGTGCATTGCAGCGGGTTGATTTCCGGCCGGTTTTGTGTACATCAGGCGACGACAAATCTGCAGCAGTTACAGAGGGTTGCAGTCATTTTGCGGCGCAGCCCATTTCTTCCAACATCAGCCTGCGTGAAGAAACAAACATCATGAGCGCGTTCTATCGAGAGAAAGTTCTTTCCGTCCAGCACTGGACGGACACCCTGTTCTCCTTCCGAGCCACCCGCGATTCCGGTTTCCGCTTCCAGAACGGCCAGTTCGCGATGATTGGCCTCGAGGTCGAGGGCAGGCCGCTGCTCCGCGCCTACAGCATGGCCAGCGCCAACCACGAGGAAGAGCTCGAATTCTTCAGCATCAAGGTCCAGGACGGTCCGCTGACCTCCCGCCTGCAAAAGATCAAGGAAGGCGACACCATCCTGGTCGGCCGCAAGGCGACGGGCACGCTGATCACCGACAATCTCTTGCCCGGTAGCCGGCTGCTGCTCCTGTCGACCGGCACCGGCCTTGCGCCCTTCGCCAGCCTGATCAAGGATCCGGACGTCTACGACCGCTTCGACAACATCGTGCTGGTGCATGGCTGCCGCCAAGTCGCCGAGCTCGCCTATGGCGAGACCGTCGTGGCCAAGCTGCGCGAGGACGAACTGTTCGGGCCGCTGCTCGAGGAGAAGCTGCAGTATTATCCGACCGTCACCCGCGAGCCGTTCCGCAATCGCGGCCGCATCACCGACCTGATCACCTCCGAGCAGCTGTTCAAGGATATCGGCCAGCCGCCGCTGAACATCGAAACGGACCGCATCATGATGTGCGGCAGTCCGGCGATGCTGGAGGAGCTGAAGGGCATGTTCGAGTCCGGCGGCTTCGTCGAAGGCAGCGGCAACACGCCCGGCCATTTCGTGATCGAGAAGGCGTTCGTCGAGCGCTGATACGTCAGCTTACCGGCGCCTCGACGCAATCGGGGCGCCGCCTTTCCTGCCAATATCCTCCCTTGCAGGTTTTGAAGCGGCTGTGCGAGGTTCAGCCGCAAGGACCGGGCCCACGAAGGCCCGGCGCAGCAGGGAGGGGATTTGATCGCGCCTCGCGCGGCCGTCCCCCGTGATGACAGGGGACATGCATGAATTCCATCATACGGCGGCAAACGCTCGGCGATCTCCTGCGGCGCAGCGCGGCGCGCACGCCACAGAAGACGGCCGTCATCTGCGGCGATGTCAGCTGGAGCTATTCCGAATTCAACGCCATCGTCGACCGTCTCGCGGCTGGCCTCGCCGAAGGCGGCATCGGCAAGGGCGAACGCATTGCCATCCTCGCCCGCAACTCGCATGCTTTTGCCGCGCTGCGCTTTGCGTTGGCTCGGCTCGGTGCCGTGCTGGTCCCCATCAACTTCATGCTCAAGCCGGAGGAAGTCGCCTACATCCTCAAGCATGCCGGCGCACGCCTGCTTGCGACCGATAGCGGCTTCGCGCCGTTGGCGCGCGCTGCCAGGGATTTGGCGCCGGCGGTCGAACAGTTGATCTGGCTGCCGTCGGAAGGCCCAAGCGAGCGCCAGGCGGACATGATCGATTTCGCCGCGCTCGCGGCATCTGCCGCCCCTGTGCCGGATGTCGAGCTCAACGGGAGCGATCTCGCGCAGATCGTCTACACCTCCGGCACCGAGTCGCTGCCCAAGGGCGCGATGCTGACTCATGATGCCGTGATCTGGCAGTATGTTTCCTGCGTGGTCGACGCTGGCATCGCGGCCGACGACGTCACGCTGCACGCCTTGCCGCTCTATCACTGCGCGCAGCTCGACGTGTTCTTCGGCCCGGCCATCTATGTCGGCGGCACCAACATCATCACCGCATTTCCGACCCCGGACAATCTGCTGCCGCTGATGGCGAAATATCGCATCACCTCGTTTTTCGCGCCGCCGACGGTGTGGATTTCGATCCTGCGCTCGCCGCTGTTCGAGACCACCGATCTGTCGTCGTTGCGCAAGGGCTATTACGGCGCCTCCATCATGCCGGTCGAGGTGTTGCGCGAGCTCGCGCAGCGGCTGCCCGACGTGCGGCTGTGGAATCTCTACGGCCAGACCGAGATCGCGCCGCTCGCCACCATGCTCGGGCCAGAGGATCAGCTGCGCAAGCCCGGCTCCTGCGGGCGCGCCGTGCTCAATGTCGAGACTCGGGTGGTCGACGATCAGATGAATGACGTGCCCCCCGGGGTGGTCGGCGAGGTCGTGCATCGCTCGCCGCATCTGATGCTCGGCTATTTCCACGATGACGAGCGCACCGCGGCAGCTTTCTCCGGTGGCTGGTTCCACTCCGGCGATCTCGCCACCATCGACGACGAAGGCTACGTCACCATTGTCGACCGCAAGAAGGACATGATCAAGACCGGCGGCGAGAATGTCGCGAGTCGCGAGGTCGAGGAGGCGCTGTATCTGATCCCCGAGGTTTCGGAGGTCGCCGTGGTCGGCCTGCCGCATCCGCGCTGGGTCGAGGCGGTGGTGGCGGTGGTCGTGGCCAAGTCCGGCTGCAGGCCGACCGAGGAGGACATCCTCAAGCAGGTCTCGGGCCGGCTCGCGTCGTTCAAGACCCCGAAGCGCGTCGTGTTCGTCGATGCGCTGCCGAAGAACCCCAGCGGCAAGCTGTTGAAGCGCCAATTGCGCGAAATGCATGCCGATCTGTTTGCCGAAAGCCCATGAGCTCACCGCTCACCGGAAGGTGATCAGGACGACAGACGCGGCGGGAGGTCGTGACTGGAGGCGTTGCGCCGCAACAGCTAAGTCGAAAGACTAGCCGGTTGGGCGATAGATGATTGCTGCGGGAACTCGTAATCTTGCGGGCACGCTGTCGGTACAGGCTGCCGGCCAGCCTAGTCCTTTGGTAACGTTGCTCCGCTACATCCCGTAGAAGCGACATCGCCGACGCCTGCCGACGACATTGGCCCCGAGGGATTTCATGGAAACCTTGCTGCTCCCGCTCTCGCCCCGCTTCATCGTCCTGACGATCTGCGTGGTGGTCACGGCGCTGCTGCTGGCGCTCGGGCTCTACGATCGCAAGATCTTCGATCTGGTCCTGCTTCCGCTCCTGATCTTCGGCGCGCTCACCCTGCTCGGCATCCACGATCTCGTGCAGCGGAGCCACGCAGTGCTGCGCAACTATCCGATCTCCGCCCATATGCGTTTCCTGCTCGAGGAAATCCGCCCGGAGATGCGGCAGTATTTCTTCGAGAGCGAGAAGGACGGCATGCCGTTCTCACGCGACACCCGCGCCGTGGTCTATCAACGCGCCAAGATGGCGCTCGACAAGCGGCCGTTCGGGACCCAGGAGGACGTCTATCGCGAAGGTTATGAATGGCTGCACCATTCGGTCGCGCCGAAGCCGCATGCGGAAGAGAAGTTCCGGATTCAGATCGGCGGCCCGGATTGCACCAAGCCCTATTCGGCGTCTGTCTTCAACATCTCGGCGATGAGCTTCGGCGCGCTCAGCCCGAATGCGGTGCGCGCGCTGAACGGTGGCGCCAAGAAGGGCGGCTTCGCCCATGACACGGGCGAGGGCGGCTTCAGCCCCTATCACGCCGAGATGGGCGGCGACATCATCTGGGAGATCGGCTCCGGCTATTTCGGCTGCCGCCGTCGCGACGGCGCGTTCGACCCGGAAGCCTTCGCGCGGGTCGCCGGCCTGGACCAGATCAAGATGGTCGAGCTCAAGATCAGCCAGGGCGCCAAGCCCGGTCATGGTGGCGTGCTGCCGGCGGCAAAGGTTTCGGAGGAGATTTCCAAGATCCGCGGCGTCGCGATGGGGGAGGATTGCATCTCCCCGCCAGCGCATCGCGCTTTCTCCACGCCCATCGGCATGATGCAGTTCATCGGCGAGATGCGAAAACTGTCCGGCGGCAAGCCGGCCGGCTTCAAGCTCTGCATCGGTCATACCTGGGAGTTCCTGGCGATCTGCAAGGCGATGCTGGAGACCGGCATCTATCCCGATTTCATCGTAGTCGACGGCAATGAAGGCGGCACCGGTGCGGCGCCGCTCGAATTCATGGACCATCTGGGCATGCCGATGCGCGAGGGCGTCAACTTCGTCCATAACGCGCTGGTGGGTCTCAACATCCGCGACCGCATCAAGATCGGCGCCTCCGGCAAGGTTGCGACCGCTTTCGACATGGCGCGCGCGATGTCGATCGGTGCCGACTGGTGCAATTCCGCACGCGGTTTCATGTTCGCGCTCGGCTGCATCCAGTCCTTGAGCTGCCACACCGATCGTTGCCCGACCGGCGTGGCCACGCAGGATCCGACCCGCAGCCGCGCGCTGGTGGTGCCGCACAAGCTGGAGCGCGTCTACAACTATCACCACGCGACGTTGCATGCGCTGGCCGAGCTGCTGGCTGCCGCCGGCCTCGAACATCCGCAAGACCTGCGGCCGATCCACTTCTCGCAGCGGACCTCGACCACTGAGGTCTCCTCGTTTGCACAACTCTATCCGGCATTGCAGCCGGGTGAATTGCTCGGGGGCACCGAAGACCAGCGTTATCGCGATGCCTGGCGGATGGCCCGTGCGGATACGTTTGCGCCGGCATCGTGAGAGGCGTTGCCGGCGCCATCCTTTTTCGGGAACTTCCGGGCCCGGCTTGCATCTAAGTTACGAGTTCCTCAATTTGGGTGAGCGACAATGGCTTGGACAACGCCTTGGACGACGGCCACGACCCCATCCGCTGCGCCGGGCGGCGAGGATGAGCTGATCCGGCGGGCAAGGGCGCGCGACGAGACGGCCATCCGAGCCATCCTGCTGGCGAACAACCGTCGCCTGTTCCGGATCGCCCGCGGCATCCTGCGCAACGATACCGAAGCTGAGGACGTGGTGCAGGAGACCTATGTCCGGGCGCTCACGTATCTGGAGAGCTTTCGCGGCGATTCCAGCCTCTCGACCTGGCTCACACGCATTGCCATGAACGAAGCGATGGGGCGGCTGCGCGGGCGCCGGCCCACCGTGCAACTGGAAAGGCCCGCGGAACGCACCCCTGAGGCCGAGATCATTCCCTTTCCCGCCGCATCGAACGATCCGGAAAAATCCATGGCACAGCGCCAGATCCAGGGCGTCGTCGAACGCGCCATCGATGAGTTGCCGCAGCCGTTTCGTCTGGTCTTCATTGCCCGCGTGATCGAGGAGATGAGCATCGAGGAGACTGCCGCACTGCTGGAGCTGAAGCCCGAGACCGTCAAGACGCGCCTGCACCGCGCCCGCTCGCTGTTGCGGCACAACGTCGAGAAGGAGATCGGTCCCGTCGTCCTCGACGCCTTTCCGTTTGCCGGCCGGCGCTGCGAGAAGCTGACCGACGCGGTGCTCAAACGGCTCGGCTTTCCGATCTGATTCTTTTTCGGGAACGTCGGCCTCGGTTCTTCATCCAATCCCTGTGCAACCATTTACCGCCGGCCGCGAGGTCCGGCGCTACAGGAGATTGAAGCCATGTTCAACCGTATCGGCGCGGCGGCCGTCGTGATCTGCCTGTCGAGTATCGCGGCGCTCTCGCAAGGCGCCAAGCTCACCGATCCGCAGATCGCCCATATCGCGTACACCGCAGGCGAGATCGACATCAAAGCTGCGAAGCAAGCCTTGGACAAGTCCAGCAACAAGGAGGTGAAGGAGTTCGCGGAAGGCATGGTGCGCGACCACGAAGCCGTCAACAAGCAGGCGCTGGACCTCGTGAAAAAGCTGAAGGTCACCCCGGAAGACAACGACACCAGCCGCACGCTGTCCAAGCAGGCCGGCGAAAAACGCAGCGAGCTCGCCAAGCTTAAGGGCGCGAATTTCGACAAGGCGTATATCGCCAACGAAGTCGCCTTCCACAAGACCGTGAACAACGCGCTTGAAACCCAGCTGATTCCCTCCGCCAGCAATGCCGAGCTGAAGAGCCTATTGCAGACCGGCCTGAAGATCTTTCAAGGCCACGAGCAGCATGCCGAGCATGTCGAAGCCGATCTGAAGTAGGACGGTGCCATGCGGATAGGACGACTTGCCCTGTCGAGCGCGCTCATGCTGGCGGCCGCGAGCGTTCCGGCGCGCGCGGCCACCATCCAGATCTCGATGCAGAATCTCGAGATATCGCCGGCCATGGCCTCGGCCAAGGTCGGCGACACCATTGAATGGATCAACAAGGATGCGCTGGTCCATACCGCCACGGCGCGCAACGGCGACTTCGACGTCGTCCTGCCGCCGAACAAGACGGGGAGCCTGCTGCTGAAGAAGGCAGGGACGGTGGATTACTATTGTCGCTATCATCCCAACATGAAGGCGACTCTGAAAATCGATCGCTGATGTTGTCGGCCTCAGTGCGGGTTCTCCAGGCTGAACGCTTCGGACTGCTCGTCATAGGCGAACAGCTCGGCATAACGTCCCCAGGAGATGATCGTCTCCAACGTCTCGTCGGCATAGTGCTCGGACATGTAGTCCTCAAGCTCGACGCGGAAGCGTGCGGCCGGCGCTGTGTGTGACGGCCGGTCGTCGAGCACGCGCCGGATCAGGCCGATCAGCGGGACGTTCTCGGTCAGATGCTGGGCGAACAGCTTCTTGCGCTCGTCGGTCTCCAGATGCGCGAAGCGCTTGCCGGCTTCGGTCAGCGTCAGGTCGCCTTCGCTGAGCTGGGCGAAGCGCAACAGCTGCAGCGCTTCGGCGAGCGGAAAGATCTCGTCGACCTCGAGCTGCAGATGCCCGGCCAGCACCGGCAGGTCGGCGTGGCCATTATAGGGCTCGCCCGCGAGCGCCTCGATCAGACCCGAGATCGAGTTCGACCCTACGTGGCTGAGCACCATGCCGACGCCCGCACCCGGCGCGCCGTCGATGGTTGGCGCTTTCGGCTCCGGCCGCTGCGTCATACGGGCATAGAGACTGTCGACCAGCTGGCGGAAGGCGGCATCGAGGCGGTTGCGCGGATGGGGCAGATCGACCTTGAACTCGGCGGCGACACGGCCGGGATTCGAGGAGAAGACGAGGATGCGGTCGCACATCAGCACCGCTTCCTCGATGTTGTGCGTCACCATCAAGACCGATTTGATCGGCAGCCTTCCGTCGGTCCAGAGGTCCACGAGGTCGGTGCGCAGCGTCTCGGCGGTCAGCACGTCGAGCGCGGAGAACGGCTCGTCCATCAGCAAGAGGTCGGGATGCACGACCAGTGCGCGGGCGAAGCCGACGCGCTGGCGCATGCCGCCGGACAATTCCTTGGGGTATGCCGATTCGAAACCGTCGAGACCGATGAGGTCGATCGCGGCGAGCGCGCGCTTGCGCCGTTCGGCGCTGTCGATACCGAGGGCCTCGAGTCCGAGTTCGACGTTCTGCAGCACCGTGAGCCAGGGGAACAGCGCGAACGACTGGAACACCATGGCGACCCCATTGGGAGGCCCTGAGATGGTCTCGCCGCGGCATTTGACTTCGCCCGAGGACGGCGAGACCAGGCCCGCGATGATCCGCAACAGCGTCGACTTGCCCGAGCCGGAGCGGCCCAGCAGGCCGACGATCTCACCGGCGCGAATGGTCAGGTCGACCTTCTCCAGCACGACGAGATCCTCGCCGCTGCCTTTGGGAAACAGTCGGCTGACACTCTTGATGTCGATCAGCGAAGCCTGGTTGATCTGGTCGCGCATGAGAGTCCTCCTCCTCAGCCAAGGCGCAGCCGGCGCTCGCCGAACGCGTAGAGCGGCCGCCACAAGAGCCGGTTGAACAAGGTCACCAGGATGCACATCACGGCGATGCCGAGCACGACGCGCGGGAAGTCGCCCTGTTCGGTCGCGGTCGCGATATAGGCGCCGAGCCCCGTTGCCGTCAGATGGGTGTCGCCCCAGCTTGCGACCTCCGCCACGATCGAGGCGTTCCAGGAGCCGCCGGACGCGGTGACGGCGCCGGTGATGTAATAGGGGAAGATGCCGGGCAGGATGACCTTCGTCCACCAGCGCCAACCGCCGAGGTGAAAGCTGGACGCGGCTTCGCGCAGATCGGTCGGGAAGGCGCTGGCGCCCGCGATCACATTGAACAGGATGTACCACTGAGTGCCTAAGATCATCAGCGGGCTCAGCCAGACACTGGCATCGAGCTTGAGGCGCACGATCAGCACCACCACCACCGGAAAAGCGAGGTTGGCCGGAAACGCCGCCAGGAACTGCGCCAGAGGCTGCATGCGTTCGGCGAGTTTGGGCCGGAGCCCGATCCAGACGCCGACCGGTACCCAGATCAGCGAGGCCAGCGCGATCAGCACCACCACGCGGAGCAGGGTGATCAGGCCGTAGCCGATTGATATGGCGACATCCGCAAGGGCCAGCGTTGCCGAGAGATAGGCATAGGTTTTCCAGCCGGCATAGCCGCAGCCGATCACGATCACGGCGAGCCACAGCGCGTCGATCAGCCGCGACGGCTGACTGGTGCGAACCGTCGCATTGAAGGTCGTCGGCCAGTTGATCCGCAGATTGGAAAACGACCGGTTCACGGCGGCGAAGGGGATCGTCAGCGCGCGCAACGCGCGCGTGCGCCGGAAAAGATCGAGCATCCACGAGGTCGGCGGATTGCCTGAGGCCGTTTGCTCGAAGCGGAACTTGTCGGCCCAGGCCACGATGGGCCGGAACAGCAGCTGATCATAGGCAATGATGACCAAGAGCATGGTCAGGATCGCGTAGCCGATCGCGACGAGGTTCTTCTGCGCGATCGCGAGCGCGACATAGGAGCCGATGCCGGGCAGGGTCACCGTGGTGTTGCCGACCGTGATGGCTTCGGAGGCCACCACGAAGAACCAGCCGCCGGACATCGACATCATCGCATTCCAGATCAGGCCCGGCATCGCGAATGGCACGTCGAGGCGCCAGAAGCGCTGCCAGGCGGACAGGTGGAAACTGCGCGTGGCCTCGTCCAGGTCCTTCGGCTCGTTGCGCATCGACTGGTACATGCTGAAGGTCATGTTCCAGGCCTGGCTGGTGAAGATCGCGAACACGCAAGCGGCCTCGGCCCCAAGCACCTTGCCCGGGAACAGGTTCATGAAGAACACGACCGTGAAGGTGAGAAAGCCCAGGATCGGCACCGACTGCAGGATGTCCAGCAGCGGGATCAGCACCATCTCGGCGCGCCGGCTCTTGGCGGCGAGCGCGGCGTAGACGAAGGTGAAGATCAGCGAGCACAGCATCGCGAACAGCATGCGCAGCGTGGTCCGCAGCGCATAGAGCGGCAGGTGCGATGGATCGAGCGACACCGGCGCGGTGTCCAGCGCGGACAGCGGCAGCGTGGTCTGTTCGCCGCCATAGACGATCAGGACCATGGCGCCGATCACGATGATCAACGCGACGATGTCCCAGATATTGGGCCGCACCGCCTCTCGCAACACGGTTGTATTGATGTCTTGAAGTATCATCGCGCGTGTCTCGTCCCGCCGGTCGTGCTTGTGCGCCGCAGCGACGCCTCCTTCCCACACTATCGCGGGTCGGTTCAAGCGGGCCGATTCGGCAGTCATCCGGACCGCCATGGTAGGCGGGATTTGTGATGGGTTGTTATCGGGGGTGGGCTGGGCGAGCGGTGATGCCGAGTCTGCCGGTCTTGGCGCGATGAAAGCCGAGTTGAGAGGTGTCGTCCCGCCTCCGCGCGCGAAGGCGCGCCGGGCCGGGACGACATCGGAATATTGATCTAGCGTCGGTCGCCGACAGGTCGGAAATGCCGAATCACCGTTCCTCCCGCCACGCGTTCACCACCGCCCCGATGTCGGCCACCTCGGGTTCGCGGATGGTGGACCGGGTGCGCGAAAAGCGCGGGGCAGGCGCGGGCTGGGTGATGCCGTGGCGGTCGACGAACACGCCGCGCGCCGCCATGTGGGCATGCTTGGGCGCTTCCGACATGGTCAGCACCGGGGCGAAGCAGATATCGGTACCTTCCATGATCTGGCACCATTCGTCGCGCGTCTTGCTCTTGAAGATGGCGACGAGCCTCTCGCGCAGGTCCGGCCAAGCGTTCGGGTCCATCTGGGCATCATAGCAGGCGTCGGACAATTCCGCGTGCTGGCGGAGCAGCGCATAGAACTGCGGCTCGATCGAGCCGATCGAGATGAAGTTGCCGCAGGCGCATTCGTAAACGCCGTAGAAATGCGCCCCGCCGTCGAGGAAGTTGCGCTCGCGGCCTTCGGTCCAGCGACCCATTGCGGTGAGGTCGAAGAACATCGACATCAGCGAGGCCGCGCCATCGCACATCGCGGCATCGACCACCTGGCCCTTGCCGGACTTCGAGGCCTCGAGCAGGGCGGCGAGCACGCCGACCACGAGATAGAGCGCGCCGCCGCCGAAATCGCCGACCAGGTTGAGCGGCGGCACCGGCCGCTCCTTGGGGCCGATCGCGGCCAGTGCGCCGGTGATGGAGATGTAGTTGATGTCGTGGCCGGCGGCCTGCGCCAGCGGGCCCTCCTGGCCCCAGCCGGTCATGCGGCCATAGACCAGTTTGGGGTTGCGTGCGAGGACGACGTCTGGACCTAAGCCCAGCCGCTCCATGACGCCGGGACGAAAACCTTCGATCAGCGCGTCGGCGCCGGCGAGCAGGTCCAGCACCTGGGCGACCGCCGCCTTGTCCTTCAGATCGATCTCGACGACCCTGCGTCCGCGACCGGCGACCGACTTCATGGCCTTGCGCGCGCCGACGCGATCGAGCGTGACGACATCGGCACCCATGTCGGCCAGCATCATGCAGGCGAAGGGTCCGGGGCCGATGCCGGCGAACTCGACGATGCGATATCCGGCGAGCGGGCCGGTGGCGCGAACTGATGTCTGCGGTGCGGTCGTGTCGAGCACGTTGTGTTTCCTGCAGTGTCTCAGCGCGTGAGGCGGCGGATCGGACGAAAGCGGCAGCGGCGAGTTACACCCCTCACCGTTGCGGGAGGCTGCAAGTGCGTGGTGGCTGTCTGTCTCGATCAAGCGTCGTCACGCGCGACGTGGCGTTTCCTGATGTCCGATTGTCCCGCGTGAGTGCAACCAAGGCAAGCACCAAGGCAGGCGCGCTGTATCCCGCAAAGCAAAACGGCGCGCATCGCTGCGCGCCGCATGGAATGTCGTGTGCCGTGACGCGGAATCAGCCGCGCCGCAACCTCAGCCCGCAGCCTGCACGGTGCGCTGCGCCATCACCTTCACCAGGTTGGCGCGGTAATCGGCCGAGCCATGGATATCGCTCAGGAGGCCGTCGGGAGAGACGGTGACACCGTCGAGCGCCGACGGGGACCAGTTCGCCTTGAGTGCGGCTTCGATCGCGGCAACGCGCATCACGCCGCTCTGCGAAGCGCCGGTCGCGGCCACCCGCACATCGCCGCCCTTGGTCCTGGTAACGAAGACGCCGGTGAGCGCGAAGCGCGACGCCGGATGACGCAGCTTGGCATAGCCGGCCTTCTCGGGGATAGGGAACGAGACCTCGGTGATGATCTCGCCGTCCTCCAGCGCGGTCGTGAACAGTCCCTGGAAGAAGTCGTCGGCCGCGATCGACCGCTTGTTCGTCTTCACGGTAGCGCCGAGCGAGAGCACGGCCGCCGGGTAGTCCGCCGCCGGGTCGTTGTTGGCGAGCGAGCCGCCGATGGTGCCGCGGTGGCGCACGGCAGGATCGCCGATCAGCGAAGCCAGATAAGCGAGTGCCGCGATCGCTTTCTGCGCCGTGTCGGAGGTTGCGACGTCATAATGCGGCGTCGCCGCCTTGACCGTCAGCGTGTCGGCAGAGGCCTCGATGCCGATCAACTCTTTGATCTTGCCGATGTCGATGACGTCGGACGGGGCGGCAAGACGCTGCTTCATCACAGGAAGCAGCGTGTGCCCGCCGGCCAAGAACTTCGCTTCGCTGCCCTTGGAAGACACTAGGGCGACTGCTTCGTCGATCGAAGAGGGGCGATGATAAGTGGTCTGATACATAGTTGCTCCTCCGTCGTCTTCAGGCGTTGCCGTGGATCGCGTGCCAGACGCGGTCCGGGGTTGCCGGCATTTCGAGCTTGTTGTTGCTGATCGCATCCGTGATGGCATTGATCACTGCCGCCGAGGCCCCGATCGCGCCGGCCTCGCCGCAGCCCTTCACGCCGAGCGGATTGCCCGGGCAGAGCGTGGTGGTGTGGCTCAGCTTGAACGAGGGCACGTCGTCGGCTCGCGGCATCGCGTAGTCCATGAACGATGCCGTGACCGGCTGGCCATTGCCGTCATAGACCGCGTGCTCGAGCAGGGCTTGGCCGATGCCTTGGACGAGGCCGCCATGGACCTGGCCTTCGACGATCATCGGGTTGATGAGCCGCCCGAAATCGTCTGCCGCGACGAAGTTGACGAACGAGGTCTTGCCGGTCTTCGGATCAACCTCGAGCTCGCAGACATAGGACCCGGCCGGGAAGGTGAAGTTGGTCGGATCGTAGAAGGCGCTCTCCTTCAGTCCGGGCTCCATACCGTCGGGCAGGTTGTGCGCGGTATAGGCGGCGAGAGCGACCATCGGCAGCGCCATCGCTTTGTCGGTGCCCGCGACCTTGAACTCGCCGTTCTCGATCACGATGTCGCCTTCGCTCGCCTCGAGTTGATGCGCCGCGATCTTCTTGGCCTTGGCTTCGACCTTCTCCATCGCCTTCAGGATCGCGGTGAGGCCGACGGCCGCAGAGCGCGAGCCGTAGGTGCCCATGCCGAACTGCACCTTGTCAGTGTCGCCATGGACGATCTGCACTTGGCTGATCGGTATGCCGAGCCGGTCGGCGACGAGCTGGCAGAACGTGGTCTCGTGGCCCTGGCCATGGCTGTGGCTTCCGGTGAGGACCTCGATGGTGCCGACGGGGTTGACGCGGATCTCGGCGGATTCCCACAGGCCGACGCCGGCACCGAGGCTGCCGACTGCCTTCGAGGGCGCGATGCCGCAGGCTTCGATGTAGCAGGAGAAGCCGATGCCGCGCAGCTTGCCCTGGGCTTGCGCCTGCGCCTTGCGCGCGGGGAAGCCGGCATAGTCGATCGCCTTCAGTGCCGCGTCGAGCGAGGCATTAAAGTCGCCGGTGTCATAGGCCATGATCACCGGGGTCTGGTGCGGGAACTGCGTGATGAAGTTCTTGCGCCGGAGTTCGGCCGGATCGACCTTCAGCTGCCGTGCGGCCGTCTCCATCATGCGCTCCAGCAGATAGCTGGCTTCCGGGCGGCCCGCACCTCTATAGGCATCGACGGGCGTGGTGTTGGTGTAGACGCCCATCACCTCGGCATAGATCGCCGGGATGTTGTACTGGCCCGACAGCAGGGTGGCGTAGAGATAGGTCGGCACCGAGGAGGAGAACAGCGACATATAGGCGCCGAAATTGGCGTGGGTCTTGACCCGAAGCCCCAGGACCTTGTTGTCTGCGTCGAACGCCATTTCGGCGGTGGAGATGTGGTCGCGGCCATGCGCGTCGGTGAGGAACGCCTCGCTGCGGTCGCCGGTCCATTTGACCGGACGGTTGACCTTCTTGGACGCCCACAGCGTCACGATCTCTTCGGGATAGATGAAGATCTTCGAGCCGAAGCCGCCGCCCACGTCCGGGGCGATCACCCGCAGCTTGTGTTCGGGCGCGACGTTGTAGAACGCCGACAGCACGAGGCGGGCGACATGCGGGTTCTGCGAGGTCGTGTAGAGCGTGAAGTGTTCTTCGGCGGCGTCATAATCGGCGATTGCCGCGCGCGGCTCCATCGCGTTCGGCGCCAAGCGGTTGTTGGTGAGCTCGAGCTTGACGACATTGGCGGCCTTCGCGAAGGCGGCGTTGACGGCGGCCTCGTCGCCGATCGACCAGTCGTAGACCACATTGCCCGGCGCTTCCGGATGCAGCTGCGGTGCGCCCGGCTTCAAGGCGGAGGGCATGTCCGGCACCGCCGGCAGCTCCTCGTAATCGACGACGACGGCCTCGGCGGCATCGCGTGCGAGGTTCTTGCTTTCGGCGATCACGACCGCCACCGCCTGGCCGACGAAGCGCACGGTCTCCGGCGCCATCGCCGGCCACGCACCCATCTTCATCGGCGAGCCGTCCTTGGAAGTAACGGCCCAGCCACAGATCAGGTTGCCGATCTTGTCGTCGACAAGCTGCCGGCCCGTCAGCACCGCGACCACGCCCGGCATCGCCTCGGCTGCGGAGATGTCGATGCTCCTGACCTTGGCATGCGCATGCGGGCTGCGGACGAAATGGGCATAGGTCATGCCCAGCAGCTTGATATCGTCGACGTAGCGGCCCTTGCCGGTGATGAAACGCTTGTCTTCCTTGCGCACAACGCTGGCGCCAATGCCTTCAATGCCCATGCGATCCTCTCCCTGCCGGAGTTCGTTATTCCACCGCTTCCCCATCGAGAGCGGCAGTGTTGATGTCGTGGGGTGGCCCCGCCTATTCGGCGGCCTGAGCCATCTTCATGCGGCCCGCTGCGTCGAGCACGGCTTTGACGATGTTGTGATAGCCGGTGCAGCGGCAGATGTTGCCTTCGAGCTCCTCGCGCACGGTCGCCTCGTCGAGTTCGCCGCCATGGCGGTGCACAATATCGATGGCCGACATGATCATGCCCGGCGTGCAATAGCCGCATTGTAAGCCGTGATTGTCGCGGAAGGCGGCCTGCATCGGATGCAGTTCGTCGCCCTTGGCGATGCCTTCGATGGTGGTCACGTTGCAGCCGGCGGCCTGGCCGGCCAGAACCGTGCAGGATTTCACTGCGCGGCCGTCGATATGGACGACACAGGCGCCGCATTGGCTGGTGTCGCAGCCGACATGGGTCCCGGTCAGGTTTAGGTTCTCGCGCAACAGCTGGACCAGCAGCGTGCGGTCCTCGACCTCCACCGCAACCTGCTTGCCGTTCACCGTCAGTTTGACTGTCGACACGTTGATCCTCCCGCTTGATTTTTACTTATTCCAATTAGAAACAGCGCCTCGTCACTTTGCAACTCGAATTTTTGTCCCGGATGTCATCGCGGCGTCTTGCGTCGAGCAGTACGAGACGGGAGGCGCTCTACCTGCCTATGCCTGAGGCAAGCCGGATCTGGCGGCATACCTTGTATGTAGCCTCCGCAAATTTACCGGCCCTTATCCATTGTGACGTAGTTTTGATCGCGGCTGGGCCGTCCGCCCGGCGTGGCCGCTATTTGCGACGGGTGGAATTGGGGGTTGGAGAATGTCTGCGCGTTCGGCGACAGGGCAGCGGCCTGGAAGTTTTCTGACCCTTCGCTTCCGCGGTAAGATCATTGTCGGATTTGCCCTGGTTCTGGTGATCTCGGCGGCCAGCCTCGGCTTCGCCTATTTCGGGTTCGAGCGGGTTGCCTCGGCCGTTGCTGCGTATCGCGCCAGCGTCGCGGAAGCGGATGCGGCGCGCATCATCGACCGGGAGCTGGTCTCCTATCAGGCGCTCGCCCGCTATTACGCGCTGACCGGCAGCCCGGACGATGAGAGCGCGGCGATGGCGGCACAGGAGCGGCTGCAGGCGGCCGTGGCGAAATCGGCGGCGGCGACGACGGCGCCGGAGCGGCGCGCGCAGCTTTCGCAACTGCAAAGTGAGTTTCAGGTCTTCAGCAAGATCTTTGCCGACATCGTCACCCTGACACGCGAGAACAAGCGGATATCGACCGAGCAATTGACGGTCACGGGCAACAAGATCCGCTACAAGTTCGACGATCTTGCCGATACCGCGGCGCTGGCGGGCCTTCCGAGCATCCAGACCACTGCCAAGGACCTGACCGGCCAGTACCTGACCGCCTCGACGCTGGTCGGTACGTTCACCCCCAAATCCGAGCCGCGTGCGGCGGATGGGGCGATCGCGCGCATCCGCTTCCTGGAGAACTCGCTGGTCACGATCTATGCCAACGACGAAAAGATATCCCAGCGCGTGACCGAGCTCGGCGAGCTCCTGAAGCAGTACCGGACCAGCTTTGCCAAGCTGGCGGAGAACGTCAAGGCGCTCGCGAAGCGCGAGAAGGAGATGGGCGAGGCCGCGGTCACGATCCTCAAACTGTCGAATGGGCTGCGCTCCGACCTGACGGCGGACCAGGAGCGCATCGAGACCGCCACCAACGCGACGATTTCGGACATCGAGCGGCTGATCGCGATGCTCGCGATCGGCGGCCTGGCGCTCTGCGCCGCCCTGGCCTTGATGCTCGGCAACGGCATTTCGCGGCCGATGATCACGATGTGCAAGGCGATGCGCGAACTCGCCTCCGGCAATTTCGACGTCAGGCTTCCCGGGCTCGGGCGCACTGACGAGATCGGCGAGATGGCGGCGGCGGTCGAAGAGTTCAAGGTGCAGGCCATCGCCAAGGCCGAGCGCGATGCCGCGAGCCAGGATGCACAGAACAAGGCGGCCGGTGCGGCACGCCGCGCCGAACTGATCCGCTTTGCCGACGAGTTCGAGACCGCGGTCGGTTCGATCGTCGCCAATGTCTCGGAATCGGCCCATCAGCTTGAATCCGCTGCGGCCACCCTGACCCGTACCGCGGAGACCACGCAAAATCTCGCCGGCCGTGTCGCCGGCAGCTCGGAGCAAGCCACCGGCGGCATCGAATCCGTCGCGACCGCGACCGAGGAACTCTCGACCTCCGTGGCGGAGATCGGGCGCCAGGTGCGCGAATCCAACCGCATCGCCGAATCGGCGGTGGCGCAGGCCGAGGAGACCGATGGTCGCATCGGCAAGCTGTCGACGGCTGCCCAGGAGATCGGCGACGTGGTCAAGCTGATCACGGCGATCGCCGAGCAGACCAATCTGCTCGCGCTCAATGCCACCATCGAAGCGGCGCGGGCGGGCGATGCCGGGCGCGGCTTTGCCGTGGTCGCCTCCGAGGTGAAGTCGCTCGCCAGCCAGACCGCGCGGGCCACCGACGAGATCTCGAACCACATTTCCGGTATGCAGGAGGCGACCAAGGAATCGGTCGCCGCGATCAAGCAGATCGGCGGCACTATCGGCCAGATCTCGACCATCGCCTCGTCCATCGCGAGCGCGGTCGAGCAGCAGGGCACGGCGACCCAGGAGATCGCGCGCAATGTGCAGGGCGTCGCTGCCGGCACGCGTGAAGCGGCCGCCGATATCACAGAGGTCAATCGCGGCGCCACCGAGACCGGTTCAGCCTCGGAAGAAGTGCTGCTCTCGGCGAAATCGCTGTCGTCGCAAAGCGCGCGGCTGCGCGAGGAGCTCAACCGCTTCATGGCGAATATCCGAGCGGCGTAGCGCTGCTGACTGCCACGTTGCTCGCCGCACACACGCTATCATCCCCGCGAAAGCGGGGATCCATGGCCCAGGCAATGGTTTCGATGTAAGCCATCAGCCACCGCGCTCCCTCGATGAATTCCGCAGCACGGATCCTGCCTTTCGCCGGGACGACACGGTTCGTGCGGCCGCTGGCGGGCCTTCAAACAAGTGATCTGCGAACATGGCCCCGCTGCATGCGAATGCGCAGGGATCGTTTCTCGTCTCCTGTCTGCTGGAACCCGTCCCCGAGCACCGCGTTGGAGCATGGCGGCGCGCTGCCGCATTTGCTTCACCGTTACCGTTCATCGTCTCCGAACGGTCGGCTTCCGCGCTCTCGCATGGTCCCGCATGGCTCTTCGGCACGCATTTGCACCCGATGATGGCGCCGCCGCTGTGCCGCAATCCGGGACATCTGCAGCCGAATCCGCAACTGTGCAGCCCGGCGATGACGGCCGCGTCATCGTCACCAACATTCCGGCCCGGCTCGACGATCTCCGCTGGAGCGGCTTCCATACCCGCGTCGTGCTCGCGCTCGGCATCACCTGGGTGCTCGACGGGCTGGAGGTGACGCTGGCGGGCGCGCTGTCCGGGGCGTTGAAGGCGAGCCCGAGCCTGCACTTCTCCAATCTCGACGTCGGCCTTGCCAACAGCGCCTATCTCGCCGGCGCCGTGCTCGGCGCGCTCGGCTTCGGTTGGCTCACAGACCGCATCGGCCGCCGCAAACTGTTCTTCATCACGCTCGCGCTCTATCTCACGGCAACCGCGGCCACCGCGCTGTCCTGGAGCGTGGCGAGCTATGCGCTGTTTCGTTTCCTCACCGGCGCCGGCATCGGCGGCGAATACACCGCGATCAATTCGACGATTCAGGAACTGGTGCCGGCGCACTATCGCGGCTGGACCGACCTTCTGATCAACGGCAGCTTCTGGCTCGGCGCCGCGATCGGCGCCGGCAGCGCCATCGTGCTGCTCGACCCGGCGATCACCGGCCCCGATCTCGGCTGGCGGATGGCCTATGGCACCGGCGCCTGTCTCGGCCTGATCGTATTGGTGATGCGGATGTGGATTCCGGAGAGCCCGCGCTGGCTGATGATCCACGGCCATCCCGACGAGGCGCGCAGGATCGTCGTCGAGATCGAGCGCGACGTCACCGGTCATAATCGCGAGCAGCGCGCGAAGGAGCTGCCGAACATGAAGCTGCGCATGCGCGGCCACACGCCGCTCGGCGAAGTCGCGCGCACCCTGTTCGTGGCCTATCGCCAGCGCGCGCTGGTCGGGCTGACATTGATGGTGGCGCAGGCCTTCTTCTACAACGCGATCTTCTTCACCTTCGCGCTGGTGCTGACCGACTTCTATGGCATCGAGCCGGATCGCGTCGGCTGGTACATCCTGCCGTTTGCGGCCGGCAATGTGCTCGGGCCGCTGCTGCTCGGCCGGCTTTTCGACACGCTCGGCCGCCGTACCATGATCACATTCACCTATGGTGTCTCCGGCATCCTGCTCGCCCTGACCGGCTATCTGTTCTCGATCGGCGCCTTGAGTGCGCAGACCCAGACCGCGGCCTGGATGGTGATCTTCTTCTTTGCGTCGCCGGCCGCGAGCGCGGCCTATCTCACCGTCTCGGAAAACTTCCCGCTGGAAGTGCGCGCGCTTGCGATCGCCTTCTTCTATGCCGTCGGCACCGGGATCGGCGGCGTGGCGGGGCCGGCGCTGTTCGGCGCGCTGCTCGATTCCGGCTCGCGCATCGCCGTGTTCGGCGGCTATCTGTTCGGCGCTGTGTTGATGGTGGTCGCCGCGGCCGTCGCCTTCCGTTATGCGGTGGCGGCGGAGCGGAAATCGCTGGAAAGCGTGGCGCGCCCGCTGGCCGTCATGGAATGATATGATCATGGCTGACACCACCGATTTCCCGGAGCTGCCATTGCAAGACGATCCTGGCAAGCCAGCCGACACGGCCCGATCAACCCCGACCAGCCTGGTGCCGCGGTTCGACGACATCGCGATCCTGCTCGATATCGACGGCACGCTGCTCGACCTCGCCGCGACGCCGCGCGAGGTCTGGGTGCCGCCGGGCCTTGCGGAGACCTTGAACACGCTGCATCGGCGCACGGCGGGCGCGCTCGCGCTGGTCAGCGGCCGCTCGTTGAACGATATCGATCTGATCTTCGCCCCGCAGGTCTTTCCGGCGGTCGGCGGTCACGGCGCCGAGATGCGGCTTGCGATCGACAGCGAGGCTGATGCGGTGCAGGCGCCGCCGCTGGACAAGGAGCTGAAGCGGCGCCTCGCCGCGATCGCCAAGCTCAGCCCCGGCATTCTGCTCGAAGACAAGGGTTATTCACTGGCGCTGCATTATCGGCTGGCGCCGCAGGCAGAGCAGGCGATCTATGAGTCCGTATCTCAGATACGTGCCGATCTGCCGGAGGCGCCGATCGAGATCCTGCCGGGCAAATGCGTCTGCGAGATCAAGCATGCCGGCTTCACCAAGGCGAGCGGCGTGCGCGAACTGATGACGCATTCGCCGTTCAAGGGTCGCAGGCCGTTATTCATCGGCGACGACGTCACCGACGAGACCGTGTTCGCAATCATGCCGGACTTCGATGGCCTGTCGTTCTCGGTCGGTCGCCCGGCGCGCGGCGTCCATGGTGAATTCGGCACGCCGCATGATGTCCGGACGTTCCTGGGTGAACTGGCACGTCGCGATTCCTAGACGTCGGCTGGCGGTCGGTGCTGATCTTATTAGAAGAGTGAGGAGCGCAGCGGGAGCCCGGTGTGGAATCCTGCGCCGGTTCCATCGGGAGCTGTGCAGATTCTGCGGCGAACACGCGACCGACTTTCAATTGCTTTGAATCGCTCTTGAATTTGCCTCTGCTTCGATAACACCCCGCCACCGCCTGAATTTGGTTTCATTTGGTTGAAAGGGTGTCGAGGAACCATATTGATGAACGTCTGTTAACCAAGGCTACGCTTCCGAGGCTCGCATGACCATCGCGCTATGCCCGTTTGCGGACTTCGGACGTGAATGGCACTGGCAGACCAAGGATCTGGTGCAGCCTTGACTATGGAGTTCCATTGACTTGCCGACGTGGACAGATCGGAACTTCATTTCGCCGCACTGGACCGTGGACAACAGGAGGGGACCTGTGAACCTCGTCGTGGTTTCGAATCGGGTGGCACGTGGCAAAGCCAACGAGCCGATGACTGGCGGACTGGCAGCAGCGTTGCTGCCGGTAGTCGAGAAATCCGGTGCTATCTGGGTCGGTTCTTCGGGACGCGTGCGCGACGGGGCGCAATTGGAACCGATTGTGGAGATCGAGCCGCTGGGCGCGGGCGCGTTGGCTCTACTGGATCTGCCCGCCGCACATTATGCCGGCTATTACGAAGGCTTCGCCAATTCCGCGCTATGGCCGGCGCTGCATTCGCGCAGCGACCTGATCCGCGTGTCCCACGACGATTACGAGTCCTATCGCGAGGTCAACGCCTTCGTCGCGCGCTCCCTGCTGCGCTTCCATAAGCCCGATACCGCGTTCTGGATCCAGGACTATCACTTCCTGTCGCTCGGCGCCGAGCTGCGCGTGCTCGGCGTGAAGAGCCCGATCGGCTTCTTCCTGCACACGCCGTGGCCGGCGCGCAGCGTCGTCGACGGCGTGCCGCACCATGCCGAGCTGCTGGAGGCGATGCTCGCTTATGACCTGATCGGGTTCCAGACCCAAGACGATTGCGAGAATTTCATCGCCTGCATCCGCTCACATCTCGGCCTGAAGGTGAAGAGCGGCGTGGTGCAGTCACGCCATGGCCGGACGCGCCTCGCCGTGTTCCCGATCGGCATCGATGCCGACAAATTCGCGCAGGCCGCCGCCAAGGCGGTGTCGCACCCGGATGTCTCGCGGTTGCGCCGCAGCCTGCAGGGCGAGAAGCTGGCGATCGGCGTCGATCGGCTCGATTATTCCAAGGGCCTCGTCAACCGCATCGGCGCATTCGATCGGATGTGGAGCCTGCATCCGAACCTGTTGCGCTCGGTGTCGCTGTTGCAGATCGCGACGCCCTCGCGCGAATCGATCGAGGCCTACGGCCAGCTGCAGAACGAAGTCGCGCGACTCGTCAGCGAGGTCAATGGCCGCCATGGCGAGGTCGACTGGACCCCGATCCGCTATCTCAACAAGGGCTATGGCCAGAGCGTGCTGGCGGGGCTGTATCGCACGGCCCGGGTCGGCGTCGTGACGCCGCTCTATGACGGCATGAACCTGGTCGCCAAGGAATATGTCGCGGCGCAAAGCCCGAACGACCCGGGCGTGCTGGTGCTGTCGCAGTTCGCCGGCGCCGCCAATGAGCTCGACGCCGCGCTCCTGGTCAATCCGCACGACATCGACGACATGGCGCGGACCATCGCAAAGGCGCTCGCAATGCCGCTCGCCGAGCGCTGTGCGCGCTACGAAGCGATGATGACGAAGCTGCATCGGCACTCGATCCAGCAATGGCTCGCGGATTTTCTCGGTGCGCTGCAGGCCACCGATGTCGAGCAGGCCGAGATCGAGCCGCTGCCGGCCACGCCGCCCGGTTTCTGGGCGCGGCGGGCGTCGTCCTCGGGCGCGCGCTATCACTGAGTTGGACTGTCATGGCGAGCAGGCGCGGACGCGCCGCCTCCGGACGATGCTTCGCATCGCCGGGAGAACCATGAGGCTCCATCGTCTTTCGCTCGATGGCAGTCAATTGCAGTACGACACGCCGTCCAGCACGGCGCAGCGCAGCTTGTTCGGCGCGCTCGGGTTTTCCATCGGCACCATGCCCTTGCCCTGGCCGACGAACACGCCCGGCCCGACCACCACCGACGCCTTGTTGCCGACGATGACGCTGTCGTGCCCTTTCAGCCGGGAGTGGGTGCCGTCCGGCCACAGGATGGCGTCGCCCTGCCAGATGCCTTTGCGGCCATCGTTGCAGGTCACGTCCACCCCCTGCCGGGTGCATTGGTCGGCGCGGGCTGTGGTCAGCCCGGCCGACAGGCTCAGCAGCAGCACGGCCAAGGTGAGGGGGCGGAACGGGTGGGCAGTGGTCATCCGTTGATCTCCGGGCGTGAGGGGGCGTCATCAATGGTCTCGCCGGGCCGATTCGGGGTTCATCCCCCCTTTGAAATCGCCTCCGCCCTCGGGCGCTGCCCCCGGAATGGCTCGATTCACCAAAGGTTTGCCGAATTTTTTGCCGGCAGACCCGCTTGATGGCTTGCAAAAGGCCGTGCGCCCCGCCAAGAGAGGGCGCCCGGAGAGATGGCCGAGTGGCTTAAGGCGCACGCTTGGAAAGCGTGTGTGCGGGAAACCGTACCGTGGGTTCGAATCCCACTCTCTCCGCCATCTGACATTGAAAAATATTGCAAATTTCGCTTTTCGGTCCCCGGGCTGGACGTGTCGGGAGCCGAGTGTGACATTCTGAAATTCGGTCGGGAGCCGAGCTTGCCCTTCGCGCCAACGAGATGGCCCGCATAGAATCGTTGGTTGGTCCAGGTCGAACTCCGTGCGTGTCGCAGAATTGGCTATTGCGGCGAGCGAATCGAACAACCTGCGCGATCAGAGTGCTGGCAGCCGGAGCTATCCAATAGCCGCTCGGTCGATGTGGGCCGATCAGATGGCCTTGCCAAACATTGCGCCGATACCAGCGGTTAGACCCATTGCAAATGCGCCCCAGAACGTCACCCGCAGCGTCGGTTTGAGCAAACCTGCGCCACCGGCCTTTGCACCGATAGCACCAAGAACCGCAAGGAACATCAGCGAGCCCACCGAAACGACGGGAATGAGTGCGTTCACTGGCGAGGCCGTGACCAGGAGCAGAGGCGCCGCGGCCCCCACCGAAAACGTGCTGGCGGAGGCAAGCGCGGCCTGAATGGGGCGCGCCGTCGTGATCGCCGAAATCCCGAGTTCGTCCCGCGCATGCGCGCCCAGCGCATCTTTTGCCATCAACTGCTTCGCAACTTCCCGCGCAAGATCGATCTCGAGTCCGCGCGAGACGTAAATCTGCGCGAGTTCCTCCATCTCGAAGGCTTGATCGGTCGAAAGCTCCCGGGTTTCCCGCGCGATGTCGGCGTGCTCCGTATCCAATTGCGAACTCACCGATACGTATTCGCCGGCGGCCATCGACATCGCGCCGGCGACCAGGCCGGCGATCCCCGTCAGCAGTATGTCGCTTCGCGAAGCAGCGGCCGATGCGACGCCCAACACCAAACTGGCCGTTGAGATGATTCCATCGTTCGCGCCGAGAACCGCGGCTCTGAGCCAGCCAATGCGTTCGACGGCGTGACTCTCCAAGTGCAGGCGGCTCATTATGTCGCTCCCGGAAGACGAGCAGAAGGTATTTGGCGTCCATTTCGCGCGGGTGCCGATAGTTGCACAAAATGATTGGCATCACAGTACATGTTCATGTTGATAAGGATCAAGCACGCACCGCTCGTCCCGCTACTGATCGGTGTGCTGAAGCGGGGTGTTGCCGAGCCGCAAGAGTTGCGAAAGCCGGGAGTGAGCGCGGCTCACCCGGTTCTTGATTGTTCCGACGGCGCGGTGGCAAACGTTTGCGGCTTCTTGAAGAATATCCAGACGCGGCAGCCGCCTTCGATGTGCGGAACGAGAAGCCTTTGATCCTCATCAAAGTTCACTCATCGTCAGCCGATATCCTTCGTAATTAGTCGCTTCTTGTCGTAGCGAACATTGGTCCGATGCACTCGGGAGAATGCGCGTACTCGCCCGAGCAGATCCTTTCATTGGTCCAAGCGGATCCCTTCGGTGCAGGAGATATGTTCTTGAACGAGCGGGATCCCATAGCGATTGCGACTGCCTTGGTCCCTGTGCCGTCGCCGTCGAGCACGCCCGAAGGATCTGCCCAGAGCGGAAAAGCTCTGGCCGAAGTCGCTCGTCTTTCGCCCGACGAGGCCTTGCAGCGGTTGTCCAGCACGACGGCGGGCCTCGCGCCTGGCCAGGTCGAGGAGCAGCTCCGCGCGGTCGGGCTCAATCGGATCGCTCGACAAGCGCGTCATACGGTTCTCGGCGAGCTTGCTGTGCGCTCGATCAATCCGTTGAATATCCTTCTGTTATCGTTGGCGACGGCGTCCTATTTCCTCGGCGATCAGCATGCAGCGGTGATGATCGCTATCATGGTTGTCCTGAGCATCGCCCTAGGCTTCCTTCAAGAGTATCGGTCGAACAATGCTGCCGACGAATTACAGAAGATGGTGTCGATAACCACTTCTGTGCGCCGACAGGGGAGTGCTGACCACGTCGATGTTCCGATCGATCAACTTGTGCCTGGCGACATCGTTCTGCTGTCTGCTGGCGACATGATCCCCGCCGACCTCAGGCTGATTTCGGCCAAGGATCTCTTCATCAACCAATCGACCCTCACTGGCGAGGCGATGCCGCTTGAGAAATTTGCGGCGGCTCATGAAGGCACGGCTGAGACGCCATTTGATCTCCCCAATATCTGCTTTATGGGTAGCGCTGTGGTCAGCGGAATCGGCTGCGGCGTCGTGGTGCTGACCGGCCCGCGAACTGCTTTCGGCATCGTAGCAAAGGCAATCGCCGAGACGCGGGAGCTGACAAGCTTCGACAAGGGCATCAGTCGATTTACCTGGTTGATGCTGGGGTTCATTCTCGTGATGGCGCCGCTTGTCTTTGTGATCAATGGCGTGACCAAGGGCAATTGGCTCGAAGCGCTGTTGTTTGCGGTCGCCGTAGCGGTAGGTCTAACGCCTGAAATGCTGCCGATGATCGTGACGGTCAATCTGGCAAAGGGTGCGATGGCAATGTCCCGAAAGAAGGTCATTGTTAAGCGTCTCAATGCAATCCAGAATTTCGGGGCCATGGACGTCTTGTGCACGGACAAGACCGGCACACTCACTCAGGACCTGATTATCCTCAAGCGTCATCTTGATATCAGGGGCGCCGATTCGGACAGCGTGCTTGAGTACGCCTATCTGAATAGTTATTACCAATCCGGCCTCAAGAATCTGCTCGACGTCGCGGTCCTGAAGCACGGCGATCTCGAAGGTGGCCTAAAGGTTCGGGAGCGGTTCCGCGAAATCGACGAAATACCATTCGACTTCGAGAGGCGGAGGATGTCCGTCGTTCTTGGGCGCGACGACGGGGTTCATGTCCTTATCTGTAAAGGTGCCGTCGAAGAAGTCGTCGCGGTTTGCAGGCACTACGTGATTGGCGACGAGACCGGCCTCCTCGATGAGAGCCATCTGGCCTCCGCGAAAGAAACGACTGCAAAGCTCAACGCGGACGGATTTCGGGTCATCGCCGTCGCCACCAAGGAGATGCCGGCAACTCAGGCGGCGTACTCTGTCGCTGATGAGGCCGATCTCACCTTGCTCGGTTACATCGCATTCCTTGACCCTCCGAAGGAGACATGCGCCCCCGCAATTGCTGCGCTACAGGCTGGCGGTGTGCAAGTGAAGATCCTGACAGGGGACAACGACATCGTCACGCGCAAGATCTGTCATGATGTTGGTCTTTCCGTGGACCGGATCGTTCTCGGCAGCGAGATGTCGGCGCTGTCGCCGGAAGAGTTGGCGAACCTGGCGGAGACCACGACGGTGTTCGCCAAGGTGTCGCCGTCGCAGAAGGCCGCCATCATCGATGCACTTCACCGCAAGGGGCACGTCGTCGGCTTCCTGGGGGACGGCATCAACGATGGGCCTGCGCTGAAGACTGCAGACGTCGGCATATCCGTCGACAGCGCCGTCGACATCGCCAAGGAATCCGCGGATATCATATTGCTCGAGAAGAGCCTGGCGGTGCTCGGCGACGGCGTCATCGAGGGACGTAAGGTGTTCGGCAACATTACCAAGTATATCAAGATGGGGGCGAGCTCAAATTTTGGTAATATGTTCAGCGTGCTAGGAGCCAGTATCTTCCTGTCGTTTCTGCCGATGACGGCGATTCAGGTGCTTACCAACAACCTGCTTTACGACGTTTCGCAGACCGCGATCCCAACGGACAACGTCGATCCGGAATTTGTGGCGGTGCCGCGGCGATGGGACATCGGCAACATCACGAAGTTCGTGCTGTTCATCGGTCCGATCAGCTCGATCTTCGATTATGTCACTTATTTTACGATGCTCTACGTCTTCAATGCGTGGAATAACCCGGCATTGTTCCAGACGGGCTGGTTCGTCGAATCCCTGCTTACGCAGACCTTGATCATCCACATTATTCGCACGGCCAAGATTCCGTTTTTCCAGAGTCGAGCCAGCACGGCGCTCATTACGACAACACTGATCATTGCCGTCATTGGGGTCGCTCTCCCATACTCCTGGCTTGCAAGCTTTTTGGGTTTCGTCCCGCTACCACCGACCTACTGGATCGCGCTCGGGCTTATTCTTCCAAGCTATGTCATCCTGACGCACGTCGTGAAGACGTGGTTCGTTCGACGGTTCGGGTTGAGTTGAATTCGGCTGGCTTCGTAATCTCAAGACGCACCCTTCGCCCGCCTCGCGAAAGACGTTGCCGGACGATATGCAACCCATCCGGTGAACCCGTAAGTTGGCGCGGTTCAATCCTCCCCATCATGAAGCCTCTCTTTCGAAAGCATCGATATCGCCACGGAGTCGCCCGCTAGGAGCGTGTTTGCGTTGACTGGGTGTAGGCCCGGCCGGGGATCAATCAGGAGTGACTTCTCCGGTATTCTTTCCACGAATTGTGAGTTGTGTTATCTCGCGAAAGCGCAACAGGAGTTGAAAATGTTCGGACTAAAGCGGCCAACCCGCATTGATCTCCGCGCCAACGACGCGGCTATCGTCGTTCGCGAGAATGGTGAAATGGAAATGTTCATCCGCCAGGCAAGGGGCGATGAGGAGCTTCCGCCCGGTCAAGTTGTTCTGGCTCTTTTCGGAATCGCATTTCACGATGAGCGAGTACACAAGCTGTTGGCGGAAATTGTTAGGGAGAAGCAAAGCCTGACGTGACGCCTCACAGCTGCAGCCGGTCTCGCAGAGGGAATACAACTATTTTCTAAGCCACTTGCCGCTCCCGATCAGAACGGTGCGACAGTTGGGTATCTTAGTCCAATAAGGTTCTGGCCTTCGTGACGGTGTCATAAATCTCGATCTTGAGCATCGGATAGCTCGATTTAAGTTTGCGGGCCGATGATTCCGCAGCTTCGACTGTGCCAAACTCCGACTTGAAGTGCCCGTCGACAATGACCACGAATCCTTCCGTCGGCGGCCTGTCGGCACGTCGTACTTTCTGCTCAGGTTCGTCAACTGAGTGAACTGGCTTCTTCATCGGAACCCTCATCGTATCGCAGAACCGTAACGGGCGGCTCTTTCGGGGCGACAGTTCATCGGCGGCGACATCTCGTCACGGCAGGAAAGTGGGATCACAAAGCCCGGAGACCGCAACCGGCTTTCTCGGTTCGGATCTCCGGCTTGTTACGACTGCGGTGCAGGACTAGGCAGCCTTGCCCGGCGCAGCGGCCTTATTCGATACTGGACTCGCGCTCGGTGGAGCGCCTGTCTTGATGTCGATCGTCTTGGTGGTCTTCACGGCTTTGGCTGGCTTCTTGATAGCGAGATGCAGCACGCCCTTGTCGAAATGAGCTTCGACGGCTCCCTCTTCCGGCTCGAAAGGCAGAGACATCGATCGATAGAAGGAACCGTAGCTGCGCTCCTCGACATGCCAGTCCTTTTCATCCCTCATGCTCTCCGCCTTCTTCTCGCCGGAGATGACCAGCTGGTTGCCGTCCAGGCTGACCTTGATATCTTTCTCGTCCACGCCGGGAAGTTCGGCGGTCACTTCGAACGCATCCTTGGTTTCAGCCACATTGATTGGCGGCGCGCCTGCCCCAATACTGGGAGAGGACGAACCCTGATCGAAAGCGCGAAGGGCGTTTTCTACCTCACGCCGCATGGCCCGGAAGGGGGCGAATGCAGGCTCCTGGCTGGTGGTCCACAATCTCGGAACGCTCATCTGCTCTCTCCACTGATTGAAGAACGCGAAAATGGTGCTCTACGCGATCGCGCCGGCGTTGATGTAGCGCAAGAAATGGCTGAGTTATTTGAAGGCGGAACGCCGGTCACGATGCCGAAGCCGCAAGCGCAGAGAGCATGTCAGCGAGGCTGACCTAAGGAGCGAGCATGCTCGATGAGCTTGCATCGCTCGCCGAAAGCTGGTGGGCCGAGCGCATTGTTTGTGACGATTGAGCGCAGACGCCGCGCATATTCAACCGTAACGGTTGCCGATCCCAATCTCGCCAAGAGCGGTCGCGGAGGGGCGACGATTGACAAGCTTGACGATAGAGCAGGAGAGAAAATCGCGCGCCTGATAGACGCTACGAGAAGGAATACGATGCTCGAAGCAGACCGGTCGCGGCCGCTACACAGATGCCCCTTTCCTGTCGAATGGCATCGGAGTTAGCGGCCGAGTGCCCCCAGGAAACTCTCGCGCCACGCCGTAATGCTATTGCGGCGCAGTACCGCCATCATGGCTCCCCAACGCTCACGCCGCTCCTCAAGTGGCATCCCCAGCGCTGTCTGCAATGCTTCGGCGACGGCGTCGGGGTCGTACGGGTTGGCGATCACGGCAGTGTCGAGTTCATAGGCGGCGCCCGCGAAGGGCGAGAGAATGAGCACGCCGGGGTCGTCAGGGTCCTGTGCAGCGACGTACTCCTTGGCAACCAGGTTCATTCCGTCGCGCAATGGAGTGACAAGACCAACGCGGCTGAGCCGAAAGAAGCCAGCGAGCGAGCGCTGGGAAAAGCTCCTGTTCAAATACTGGATCGGTGCCCAATCGAGTTCCGCGAAGCGACCGGCCACGTCGCCCGCCAGCGCACCGAGCCTCTGCCGCAGCTCACGGTATTCAGGAACGTCGCTGCGTGTCGCGGTGGCGATCTGCAGGAATCGGACGTGGTTGCGGTACTCGGGATAGGCGTCGAGAAACCCGGCGAATGCTTTGAACCGGTGTTCCAGTCCCTTACTGTAGTCGAGCCGGTCCACCCCGATGATGAGCTGGCGTCCCCGGAGACTCTCCTGCAGCCGGTGTGCCGTGCGGGATTTCGCAGCGCGGCTGGCCATTTCGGCGATGGCTTCGGTATCGATGCCAATCGGGAACGCGCCGGCGCGGAGAACGCGATCGAAAGCCTGAACGCGGCCATCGGACGAAACCTTGCCTCCTGCGCAGCGAACAATGGCGTCATGGAAGGCGGTCAAATCCTCCACCGTCTGGAAGCCGACGAGATCGTAAGCGCACAGTGATTTCAGCAGGTCGCCATAGTGGGGAAGGGCCGCCAACACGCCCAAGGACGGAAACGGCGTATGCAAGAAAAACCCGATCCGCTGTGTGGCCCCGGCGCGGCGAAGCTCCTCGGCCATGGGGATCAGGTGGTAGTCATGAACCCAGATGAGGTCACTCGGCCTGAGCAAGGGTGCGAGGATATCGGCGAGCAGGGCATTCACCCGCCGATAGGCGGCCAAGTCCCGGCGGGTAAAGTTCATGAGGTCAAGCCGATAGTGGAATAAGGGCCACAGCGCCGCGTTGGAGAAGCCGCTGTAGTAGCCGTCATGGTCCGCGCGGGTAAGATCGACGGTGGCGTACGTCACCCCCTCGGTCTCAAAAACGTTCGGCTCTTTCGTTGTTTCTCCTAGCTTGCCACTCCACCCAAACCATAAGCCTCCAGCCTGATGCAGAGCGTCGACGAGGCCGGTCACGAGCCCGCCGCTGCGCTGCGCACCTTCTCCCGGCAAGGCGACACGGTTGGAGACGATGACCAAGCGGCTCAAGCCGGTTCCCTCCGCACTGTCATGGTTGCGTCGAGCCGAGCCGTCGCCAAAGGATCTCGGCGAACACGGCAACGCAAATGATCGAGCGGTGACATCCGCCGGAGCCCATATTCGCCTCGGTCCTCACGCGAATATCCGCACGTCCCTCTATTGGAACCGAAGGGCCCGTCATCAGGCAATCCGGGTGCTTGAGGTCGGACGGAACGCATGGATATTGAGCGGCAAGATCAAGGCGTTACCTGTAAGACATATAGATCTTCTCGCAGTAAGTATAGGATACTCTGCCGACCAAGCTGGATTGTTAGGCGCCGTCTAAGACGGATCTTCTTCACCAGGATTTCGACGGCAGGGGCCCCGGGTGTGCCTTTCGATCTCAGCCAGTGCGGCATCGAGCGAGGCGTGCGGCCCTTGCTGTATGCCGGCCATAGTTTCCAAAGCGTGGCCCTCCGGATGGATCATGAACTGACCGGGAGCGCTTGTCGTGATGCGGCCCATCGAGCGGCCGAGCAGGTCCGTCAGCTGCCAAACCGTGTCTCCTTTTGCAGGTGTAACGATTACATCCATTATGAGCCTTGAGCCTTTACGCCGCGTTGCAATAGCCGACCGGCGAACTACCGAGTTCCGCGGCCGCGGCATTCTCGTACTGGAACGATCGGGCCTCGGATCGACCCGCGATCGAGCGTATGGCGCTTAATACCGATATGTGCGATTATATAGAATGGTCAAAAAAGGTCGAAGGCCAACGTCAGGGGAAGCAATGGCAACCGCGCTCGACCGTTGGGACGAGGAAGGCGGAGCGCAGGAGGTGGCGTGGCCGTTACCCTATGAAGCCGGCGAGTTGCGGGACGTGGAGCGCAGAGTCCTGGAATGTCTGGGTACTGCCCTTGTCAGCGAATGGAATGATCTGCCTACTGATGTCCAGCGCAGACTTTTTGAGCACGCGGCCTCAGGCAAATCGCGTGATGCCGCCGTGTTGAAGACGCAGATCGCCCGTTTCCTGCACGATCATAAAGGTGCCTCGCGCTAACACGAGCTTGGCAGAGTTGTTCACGCCGTTGCTTTTTGCTGACCCGTCTTCTGCAGTATGGGTATCGCGAACCTGATAGCCGAAGAATGAGCGCGCGATGGCGGCGGGCCGCACCGGCAGGCTGCGGCTCGAGGGGGGGCTGTCGATGCGCTTTTCCGCCCCGTCTTGGCAACACGGCAGTGCTGCAAGAAGGTGCAAGCAATGATCGTCATAACAGCGTGACGGCGAAGACCGTGCCAGGACAGTCCCGTGCCAGGACAGTCCCTTGAAGGGATCGAGACCCAATTTCTCTTTCAACTGGAGACGTGCTTGCCCGCAGATCCATCTCGCCTTGACGGTTGCAGCCAACCGCCACAGGTCTATCTCTACTGGTAGATTTGCGAGATAACATTTCGTCTTCCACAGTCGCGGCGCTCGCCGATCGCCAGTTCGCATTTCTCCATTTGGCGCTAGCAAGCATCTCGTGCGCCGGCATCGACAACAAATCCGCGATTGCCCTGAATTTGGTGACTTCGCAGCCATCTCCTGATAAAGGGATAGCCAAGCTGGGCACAAAGAGCACGGTAAACGGATTGCTTCACGATAGCGCCGATGCAAGGCTGTTTCTGAAGGATAGCCGGTCATGACCATGCGCTCCCGACGCGAAGTAGTAACCTTCAAACATCCCTTTCGGATCAAGGGAATCGACCGCCTCCTGCCTCCGGGTACCTACGAGATCATCACCGATGAGGAGATGATCGAAGGATTGTCGTTCGCGTCGTTTCGCCGGGTTGCCACTATGATCATGGTGCCGGCGGCGCCGCCGCGAACTTCAACGATGGAGATGATTTCGATCAGCCCGGCCGATTTGGCTGACGCTCAGCGCATTGACGCAGCTCGTGAGTGACCACTCGATCTCGACAAGCTCCGCTGAGCTGCCCGTCGCCAAGAAGAAGGTCGCCTAAGCGCCGGTCTGCCTGTTTTCCTTATCCTAAGCAGCCGGCATCTCGAAGAAGGATAAGGCGCGCAAGTTGAAATCACGTGCCTAGGGAGCTGGCTAAGTCGCGCGGTCTTTCGGATTTTACGGTTGAAAACGGAGATCATTATGTCGGCCAAGGAAGTCAAGTTCGGCGTCGATGCGCGCGACAGGCTGTTGCGCGGTGTCGAAATTCTCAACAATGCGGTCAAAGTCACGCTCGGTCCGAAGGGCCGCAACGTCGTCCTCGACAAGTCGTTCGGCGCTCCCCGCATCACCAAGGACGGCGTCACCGTCGCCAAGGAGATCGAGCTCGACGACAAGTTCGAGAACATGGGCGCCCAGATGGTGCGGGAAGTTGCCTCCAAGTCGGCGGATGCAGCCGGCGACGGCACCACCACGGCGACCGTGCTCGCCGCTGCGATCGTGCGCGAGGGCGCCAAGGCGGTTGCCGCCGGCATGAACCCGATGGACCTGAAGCGAGGCATCGACCTCGCGGTGGAAGCCGTGGTGGCCGATCTCGTGAAGAACTCCAAGAAGGTCACCTCGAATGAGGAGATCGCCCAGGTCGGCACCATCTCGGCCAATGGCGACGCTGAGATCGGTAAGTTCCTCGCCGACGCCATGAAGAAGGTCGGCAACGAGGGTGTCATCACCGTCGAGGAAGCCAAATCGCTCGAGACCGAACTCGAGATCGTCGAAGGGATGCAGTTCGACCGCGGCTACATCTCGCCCTACTTCGTCACCAACGCCGACAAGATGCGCGTCGAGATGGACGATGCCTACATCCTGATCAACGAGAAGAAGCTGTCGTCGCTGAACGAACTGCTGCCGCTGCTCGAGGCCGTGGTCCAGAGCGGCAAGCCGCTCGTGATCGTCGCCGAGGACGTCGAGGGCGAGGCGCTGGCCACCCTGGTCGTCAACCGCCTACGCGGCGGTCTGAAGGTCGCGGCCGTCAAGGCTCCGGGCTTCGGCGATCGCCGCAAGGCCATGCTGCAGGACATCGCGATCCTGACCGGCGGCCAGGCGATCTCGGAAGATCTCGGCATCAAGCTCGAAAACGTGACGCTGAACATGCTTGGCCGCGCCAAGAAGGTGATGATCGACAAGGAGAACACCACCATCGTCAGCGGCGGCGGCAAGAAGGCCGACATCGAGGCGCGCGTTCAGCAGATCAAGGCGCAGATCGAGGAGACCACCTCGGACTACGACCGTGAGAAGTTGCAGGAGCGTCTGGCCAAGCTCGCGGGCGGCGTCGCGGTGATCCGCGTCGGCGGCGCGACCGAGGTCGAGGTGAAGGAGCGCAAGGATCGCGTTGACGACGCGATGCATGCAACCCGCGCGGCCGTTGAGGAAGGCATCCTGCCGGGCGGCGGCGTCGCCCTGCTGCGTGCTTCCGAGCATCTCAAGGGACTTCGCACCAAGAACGATGACCAGAAGACCGGCGTCGAGATCGTGCGCAAGGCGCTATCCTATCCGGCGCGCCAGATCGCGATCAACGCGGGCGAGGATGGCTCCGTCATCGTCGGCAAGGTCCTGGAGAAGGACCAGTACGGCTACGGCTTTGATTCCCAGTCCGGCGAGTACGGCAACCTCGTCACCAAGGGCATCATCGACCCGACCAAGGTCGTTCGTGTGGCGATTCAGAACGCGGCTTCTGTTGCGGCTCTGCTGATCACGACCGAAGCGATGGTCGCCGAGCTGCCGAAGAAGAACGCCGGTGGAGCCGCGATGCCTCAAGGCGGCGGCATGGGTGGTATGGATTTTTAAGTCCAACCCGTTTAACGCTCAACAAGAAGGCCCGCAGAAATGCCGGGTCTTTTTTGCAGGAGCCGGCAAAAAAGGCGAACGCTGGGACGCGTGATGAACTCTCGTCGTTTCCGCGCGGGTAAGCGGCTCAAGCGGATCCCGTCTTACGAAGGTTGCGTCAAAGTTGAGCGGCCTACTCGTAGCGCAGCGCTTCGATAGGATCGAGCCGAGCGGCCTTTCGCGCGGGGTAGTAGCCGAAGAATATGCCAACGGCTGCCGAGAACAGGAACCCGCCGGCAATCGCGGCCAGAGATATCGGCGCCGGCCAGCCCGTGAGGGCGGAGATGGCGACGGACAACGCCGCGCCGATGACAATTCCCACGATGCCGCCGCTGACGCTGATGAAGATCGCCTCGGCAAGGAACTGCAGCAGGACGTGCAATCTTCGGGCGCCAATCGCCATCCGTAGTCCGATCTCCCGCGTTCGTTCCGTCACCGAGACCAGCAGGATATTCATGATGCCGATGCCGCCGACCACAAGCGAGATGGACGCCACCGCGGCCAGGAGCAGCGCCATGATGCGGCTGCTGCCTTCGGCGGTCTCTGCGATCTGACTGAGGTTTCTCACGGAAAAATCGTTGATGGTGCCTGGCCTGATGTGGTGACGCCGCGCCAGGATTTCAGTGGCCTGGTCGATCGCCGCCTTGACGCCGGTCGGATCCAACGCCTGCACGTAAATCTGATTTACGAACCCGGTCATGCGCGGTTGAAGCCCGTACGGATTCGGCGGCGTCGGATAAATCCAGTTGATCGCGGTTTGCTGCTGGCTTGGCGACGCAACGCCGATAATCTTGCGCTCGGCCGTCGTGAACGGAACCATGATTAGATCGTCCTGGTCCTGTCCAAAGGATGTCTGTCCCTTGGAGTCGAGAATTCCGACCACCCGCAACGACACACCTTTCACCTGCACCATGGCGCCAATCGGGTTCTGAAAGGTGCCGAAGAGTTGCCGGCGCACGGTCTCGCCGAGGACCGCAACCAGCGCCGAGCTTCGCTCATCCTCCGGAGTGATTGCCCGCCCTGCGGCGATCTGCCAGTTCGTCATCGGAGGATAATTGGGGCTCACGCCCTGGATGCCGGTGGTCCAGTTCTGGTTCGCAAAGCGGATCAGCCCCGACTGGCGGATGAGATAGCTTACAGCCCCGGCAGCAGGCGCTTCCTGTCGGATTGCTCGCACGTCGGCAACGGTAAGTGTCGAAGCGCTTCCGGAGCCGCCCCGAGCACCCCCGCTCGTGGCGGCGCCCGGCAGGATAACCACGAGGTTGGTCCCGAGCCTTGCGATCTCTTTTCGGACCGCCTCGTTCGCTCCCTGGCCGACCGACACCATGACGATCAATGCGGCGACGCCGATGAAGACCCCGAGCATCGTCAGCGCTGAACGCATTTTGTTGCGCCAGATCGCCTCGGCGGCCGCCGTCATCACCATCCAGGCAAAGGGCCATGACGCGCCCGACATTCCAACATAGATCGGCGGTTCTCTGAACTGGACCAATTTGCCCGCGGCCTCTCCCGCCGGCTCGGGTGCCTTGGCGAGCTCCGTCTTCTTCACATCCGAGATGATCTGGCCGTCGCGCATGGTCAGCACGCGATCCGCAAAGGCCGCGACATCAGGCTCGTGGGTCACCACGATGATGGTGACGCCCTGTTCGCGGTTGAGCGAGCTGAGCGTCTGCATAATCTCGTTGGAGTTGCGTGTATCGAGATTGCCGGTCGGCTCGTCCGCCAGCAGCAGGCTCGGCTGATTGATGAGGGCCCGGGCGATTGCAACCCGCTGCTGCTGGCCGCCTGACAGCTGGCCTGGCGTGTTGCGTTCCCGATCGCGCAGCCCAAGCTTGTCCAGAACTGCGCGAGCCCGCTCGAAGCGTGCGCGCGCATGGCTCTGGCCCGACATCGCATACAAGAGCGGCAAGGCGACATTGTCGATGGCGCTGGTGCGTGGCAAGAGATTGAAGCTCTGGAATACGAACCCAAGCCGCTCGCTGCGAAGGCCGGCAAGATCCGGTTCCGCAAGCTGTGCGACGTCGATGCCGTCGAACCAGTAATGACCGCCCGTAGGCCGGTCGAGGCATCCAAGGATCGACATCAGCGTCGACTTGCCCGATCCGGACGCGCCCATGATGGCGATGAACTCGCCGCGTTCGACAGTCAGGCTTACGCCCGAAAGCGCGCGAACATCTATGTCGCCGACATGATATGTCCGCGACACCCCTTCAATCCTGATGACCGGCTCCGCCATGTGCCTTCAATCGTTGCGGCTGTTGCAACTAGAGTCGTGGTGGTGGCACGCGGGAGCGCGCTTTCGCCGAATTCCGCTGGTCCGCGACAATCACCCTGTCTTCGACTTTCAGGTCGCCGTGCACGATCTCCGTGAACTCGTCGTCGTCGAGCCCGACCGTAACCGGCACCGGCACCGGCGATCCGTCCCGGAGCACCCAAACGCGCGCTTGCTTCGTGTCGCCAAGGACTGTGCCGGTCGGGACATAGCGTAATGCCTGGTTCGGAACACGGAGTACGTTGCTCCGCTGATCGACGATGATCCGCGTCGCCGCCGTCAGGCCCGGCTTGAGCGCCAGATCAGGATTGTTGACGCTGACGACGACATCGTACGTGATGACATTCTGCACGGTTTGCGGGGATTGGCGGACCTGAGTTACGGTTCCGTCGAACAACCGTTTGGGATATGCGTCGACGGTGAACGTCGCCTTGTCGCCGTTCTTGATGCCGCCAATATCGCTTTCGCTGACATTGGCGTCCACCTGCATCCTGGTGAGGTCGGTCGCGATCAGGAACAAGGTGGGAGTCTGGAAACTTGCTGCGACGGTCTGTCCCATGGTGACGGCGCGCGAAACGACCGTGCCATCGACTGGCGAGATGATGTTGGTGTAGTCGAGATTGACCTGTGCCGCGTCGAGCACGGCCTGGCGCTGCTGGATGGTGGCTTCGTCGAATGTGATTTGCGCCAGAGCCTGATCGTACACGTTCCTCGCATTGTCGTAGGCGTCCTCCGACGCGGCCCTTGTCTTGACGAGAATGGCGAGGCGCCCGACGTTGGCCTTGGCATAGGTGAGCGATGCCTTGTCCTTTTCCAGCTGCGCTTTTGCAATGGCGAGACTGGCCTTCGCTTGATCGACGACGCTCTGATAAGGGCGTGGATCGATCTTGGCGCAGGTCTGTCCTCGCTTGACCTCTGTATTGTAATCGCAGGTCAATTCCTGGATGACGCCGGATACGTAGGTTCCGACAATGATCGTCAATTCCGGGTTGACCGAGCCCGTGGCGTTGATGTCGCGTGCAACGTTGCCGATGGTGACAGGCGCCGTCTCGTAACCAACCGTAGCGTTGCCGCTGAACGACCACCAGATGCCCAAGGATGTCGCGAGAAGCAGCGTTACGACCCCGACGAGAACCCAGCGCCGCGTCGCAAATCGCGGCTGTACGGCCGGCTCGCTGACCGCGCGTCCAGCCGATGGAAGCGGTACATAGGGCAGAGCTTCCCTGCTTTCGGCCGCAGCACCAGTGCCGCGCTGCGTGTTCATTTCGCTTCGGCTCCAGGCGTCGGATTAGAGCTGTTGCCACCATAGGCTGCCACGGGGCCGAATTGTTGATTGGGATCAAGCTATTCGGTTCGGAGCCTGCCCGGGGCCGCGCTTCTGCTGCCTCCGGTCGCCGCTGCGGGACGCACCTTTCCGTTGCTGGGTATTGGGAAGGGCATAGCTCCGCCCCCTTAGCCGGTCGTCCCCGTGATTTACCACAGGCCGAAGATCCATTTCGCACCGAGGATGGTCTCCCAGACAGCCGCCAACTCGACCGCCACCACGACGACGCCGACCAGCAGCGCTATCGAGAGCAGGAGCCCATCTTCTTCGAGATAGGTCAGCGCGATCAGCGCGATGACGAGGGCGGGCACGACGTTGCTCAGAGGCACCGGAGTGAAGACCAGGGTGATGTTCAGCAGCACGACAACGGCGCCAACGACACGCTTGGTCGCATCGAACGGAGTCGGCCAGCGCGGATGGATGAGTTTCTCGAGATACCTCAGCACGGGCACAGCTCGCTGCACCAGAGCGGCAAGGTGCCGAGTCGGTAACGGACGGACGGCGATGCGGCGTGGGAACACCGGCATGTCCTGGCCCGCGATCATCTGGAGCGCGGGAATCATAAGTAGCAGGCCGGCTACGATCGAGACGCCCGGCGTGATGGCGACCACAGCGAGCAGCAGCATGATGAGGCCGAAGGAGCGCTCGTGCAGGCGGCCCATCAGCCAGCCCAAAGTAAAGTGATCTGTCGGCGCCTCGTCGTACAGCCGCTGCAGCAGGACCGACGCCGGCGCAAACACCTCTTCATCCGCGGCTGGTGTCGGCTTCGGATGGCGCATCCGGATCTCCAGTTGATCGAACGGCTATCTCTTCGAGCGGCTCCCTTTTGGCCGATTAGCGATGCCACGGCGAGAATGCCGTGCTCGCAGCTCGCGGCTGCTCAGAAAATCAAATCAGCGCTCTACGCCGAGCCCTCACACGAAGTAATTGCAAACTGGAAGGCCACGACAGCGTGCCGGGTCGGGGATCCGGCACGCTGGTGATAGGACCTTTTGGGACGGCGTGTCTGGTCGACGCAGTCGGCCGCGACGGGATCAGAGCCGGCCCAGCAGCAGCAATACGACAAGGATAACCAGGATGATCCCGATGACACCCATGCCGCCGTGGCCGTAGCCGTAACCGTAGCCGCCAAATCGGCCGCTGAAGCCCCCAAGCAGGAAAATGATGAGGATAATGATGAGGATAAGTCCGATCGACATTGTCTGATTCCTTTGCTGGGTCTTGGTGATATAGGAACTTTCGGTGGATCGAGCTTAGTGCTTTCGAGCTTCCGGCGACGACTGTCGCCGTATCAGTGGGAAAGAGCTGCTACTTCTTCTCGATTGAAATGCCGCGCTCGCCAATGCTGATTTCGACGCCGGTGGTTTTCTGTCGCTCCCGGTAGACTTGATAGCCTAGGATCATGGCGACGACAGCGAGACCGCCGATGACCAGGTAGAGCATATTGCGAGACATTTTCCGGGAATCCTGAATTGTGTGCTTTGAATTGTGTGCTTCGACTTGCCTGGGTCTGACCAATCCAGTTCAACGAACTTCACCGCCATTGACGAACAGAAGTGGCGGAAGCAACCCTAACACAATTCTTGTGGAATTCGCGTCTTGTGGAATTAGCGGCATTTCAGGCCGGCTCATCATCTGCCGGCTGCCACCGCCTGGTCAAAGTTTGCCAAGCAAGACCAATATCAGCAGGATGACGATCACGAGGCCGAGACCGCCACCGCCGTAGTAGCCAGTACCGTAAAACGGACCGCCACCGATGCCGCTAAAGCCGCCCAGCAGCGCGATCACCAGAATGATCAGAACGATGGTCCAAATCGACATTTCGGTATCTCCCCCTTGCAGTTTGGTCGCGACCTCATTGTCTCGAAGATTACTTAGCCAGCGGATCTCAAGTGGGTTCTCAAGAAGGAACTCAATCTTGTAACGAAGATAGTAAAGTCCAGTTGACTCAAATCAAGGATGTAAATGGTTCGAAACGGCACCCCGCATTATCATCGAATAGTTAGCAGCCAGTCGTCCAGCCGTTGCAGCCAGCGCCGAGGCGGAGGCGGCGCAGGGGGCGGCTTGAGCTTGAGGCGGTCGCCGTCGCGTCCGTGAACGAGCTGAAGCGTTCGGGTGTGATAGACGGCAAGGTCCGGCCGGTGACCAATGCTCAGCACCGTGGTCTGCTTCAGCTCGTCATCGAACAGAGCCATGACGCGGCGCTGGCTGTCTTCGTCGAGCGCGGCTGTTGCTTCTCGAGAAAGACCCATCCCGGCTTGTGCAGCAGAAGGCGCGCAAACGCGAGGCGCTCCTGCTCGCCGAGCGAAAGCTCCTTGTCCCAGCGCTCCACCAGATCGAGCTTGGCGATCAGGCTGCCGAGATCGCAGCGCTCGAGCGCCTGGCGAACATTCGCTTCGGGAAAGGCGTCGCGGAACAGCGTCGATCCCCCTTTTTCGGTGTCGCCGACAATTAGTACGCGCTCGCCCGGGGTGATGCTGACCGTCGCATCATCGATGACGATATGTCCGTCCGGGTGTAGGGCGCGTTTGATTTCTTCTGCGCCTTGTTCGATCGCAGGGAGATTGTCGAGCGCCTCGCGAGAGCTGCGCCGGGCGGACTGCCGCCCGCCGGTCGACGAGCCGTGAGAAATTATCGACGAGCTATAGCAACGCCAATTGTACCTGGGTGAACGCGCCCGCCACCATGATCAGGCCGCCCAGCGTCAGGCTACTGCTGAAATAGGCCGGTGCGGAACCAGGATCTGACCTGGCGCCATAGTTCAGAAGGCGGTGAGCGTCAAAACAGTGTCGGTCCCTTTGTAGTTATTGCTCAACGAAGTGGCCGGAACACAGGCGTCCGGCGACCGTCAAAGCTTGCGCGGCGCAAAGTATAGCGTAAACATAAACGAGGTCAGTGCGGTCTAGTCAACTTTGGAGGACGCCGAGTGAAGATTCGGGTCGGCTATGAGATGGTCTACGACTTTCCGCAACCCACACCCATGATCATGGTCCTGGGCGTCCATTTTACGCGGGCTTCAGATGTCATCGTGCCCGATTATCTGACCACTGACCCCTCAGTTGCGATCATCCCATACCGCGATGGCTTCGGTAACTGGTGCAGTCGCATCGTTGCTCCGGCCGGTCGAATGCGCCTGGCGGCTGATGGTATCATTCGCGACACGGGCTTGCCGGACGTCATTGTGCCCTCGGCTTCCCAGCACGCGATTGAGGACTTGCCGGCAGAGACGATCGTGTATCTTCTTGGCAGTCGCTATTGCGAAACCGACCAGCTGTCCGATGTCGCGTGGAAGCTCTTTGAGAAGGAGCCGCCCGGATGGGCACGCGTTCAGGCGATCTGCGATTTCGTCCACAATCACATTCAGTTCGGCTATGAGCACGCGCGCGCAACCAAGACGGCCCGGGACGTGTTCAACGAGGGTAAGGGCGTTTGCCGGGACTTTGCGCATCTGGCCATCACGTTCTGTCGCTGCATGAACATTCCGGCCAGATACTGCACCGGCTATTTGGGCGACATCGGCATGCCTCCCCCATATGCCCCAGGAGATTTCGCGGGATGGTTCGAGGCCTACATTGGCGGGCGTTGGTACACGTTCGATCCGCGTAACAACGTCCCCCGGATTGGACGTATACTGATTGCTCAAGGACGTGACGCTGCTGACGTCCCTATTACTCAGACATTTGGACCCAATACCCTGGTCAGCTTTAAAGTGTGGACCGATGAGATCCCTTCCTAAGCAGCATACAGTTGAGTCTGAGGGCGCCTTCAAGAGAAATGCTCCCAGACTTGGGAAACGATTTAGCTGTACGAAAGCGAGCTGAGCCTCTGCCGGAACGAATGTCGGTGGCGTAACTTGGTAAGGGGCGACCGGATGCAAACGCCCCCCAAAGCATCCGAGGAAATGACGGTCTCAGTGCGTCCCCCACGCTCTGGGGCCGTTTCTTGGGAAAGTCCTCTAGTCGCGCTCTCTGAGCAGAGGCTTCTCGTGCAGCACCGCACTTAGCAACGAGTTGTGGACCTCAATGTGCCCATTATAGCTGATGAGGCCCAGCCTTCGAAACTTGTTCATGAAATAGCTGACCCGCGATCGCGTGGTTCCGATCATATCGGCCAATGTTTCCTGACTGATACTCGCGCTGATCGGCTGCGGGCTGCCTTCCTTGCCGAAATTCGCGAGCAGCAACAGCAGACGAGCAAGTCGCCGTTCGCTCGAATTGAATAGCTGGTCGATCAGGTCCTCCTCGATCCGGCTGTTCCGGGTCAGGAGGTACGACATGAATAGCTGTGAAAATTTCGGCTCGTCACGAATAGCCGCCATCATCGCTTCTTTGGTTATCGACGTGATGACGCAATCTTCCATCGCTGTTGTCGTCGCGATACGCAACGGATGACCGTTCATGCATCCCTCGCCAAAGAACTGACCAGGCTCCAAAATTGCGACGACTGCTTCCTTTCCCTGCTCCGACACGACGGTCAGCTTGATCTTGCCGTTTTGAATGTAAAAGATTGAGTCCGCAGGGTCGCCCTGCTGAAACACGTGCTGGTTCTTGCGAAACGTGAGAATCGCCTTGCCCGCGCCCACCCTGGCGAGAAATTGTTTAGGGTCGAACATGTCCTTGGTCGGCTTCGGCACGCGAGCCTCCTTCTCAACGAACGATTGATTCCGGCCCGCTGCCAAGCGTTTCGCACCGAGCGGCGAACTGCGTCTTCAGCCAGCCGATCGCTTGCGGGGCTTGCCCCGCTTCGCGGACATTACCGCCGGATTGTCGACAGTTCTAGGGAGGCAGGTCCGCCTTTTTGACGACCTCGGTTCGCTGCGCGCCGGGCGGCGCCGCTTGGTGCTCAAGCGCAGCAATCGCGCTTGCGTGCGGGCTGCGAGTCCCACTCACGGGACGAGGGCTGAGTCCTTGCCATCAATCCACCACCGGTGCGGGTCTACCCAACGAAGAGATCGACACGGGAAGTCAATCTGAGATTCCGAACTGAGGAGACATCCTATGGTCTTGGAGCGGCGTCAGCCCGTTACGCTCGGTGCGCGCCAGTCATGACTATCGTCGAGGGGCTATACTCTGATTTCTCGGAAAGCGGCGAGCTCTGAATCTAAGTGAACTGGTTCGAGAAGCGTTGCTGCCGGCGTTTCCCTGGCTGGCGTGAGATGCGCGTCACGAGAATGCTTCGGCGTTCTGCTCGTCGCTGATAGTCTTCGAAGCGCCGCTCGAGGCAACTGCGAAGACATAAGTGTATCTGCGGCGTCTCTGAGCTGACAACTCTCGAAGGCTCGGCGAGCGTCCCCGCGGAACCTCCTCACAGGCGGGCCGTTGCTGACTTGCATCAGAGATCAAAGTGGTGAGGAACCGGCAGTGCGAATACTTGTGGTCGAGGACGATCCGCTGGTCCGCGAATTGGTGGTCGAAGCTCTGCGCGAAGAAGGGTATGAGGTAATTCACGCTGCCAACGGAGAACAAGCGCTGGCGTGGTGCAAGAGGCAGATCGCGGACGTTCTGGTCACCGACATCAGGCTGCCCGGTGGCGTCGACGGATGGCAGATCGCCGAACGCTGTCGGGAGCATGATCCCGAGCTCCAGGTGATCTACGCGACGGGCTTCTCGCCCGTCGAGGCTCGTCCGGTGCCCGGCAGTCTCACCTTGCACAAGCCCTACCAAACCGACCGCCTCGTCGAGGCCGTCAGGCAAATGGACAAGGAACGGCGGCCCTCCTCGGATTAGATGAGAGCCAGACGACCTGGGATCGCAGCCGTAACTCGCATGCCGCGCTGGCTGCGCGTTCCTAAATCCTTCGCCGAGAGGCGATACTGCGACTATCCTTCGAGGACGTGCCCCAAAGCTTTTAGCGGGCGCACGCGATCGCTGACGATCTTCAGGATGGCTAGCATTGGAACGGCCAGGATCGCGCCAGGCACCCCCCACATCCAGAACCAGAACACCAGCGACAAGATGATCAGAACGGGGTTCAGGGTGAAGCGTCGCGCAAGCAGCATGGGAGTCAAGGTTTCGCCCTCGGCGACGGACGTCTGACAGGAACGACTGTCCAATTGAGAGATTGTGATATCGGTCTGTGGTGCGATACCTGACCACCAGCTCGCGCCATCCACCCGGGACGGCTCATTGTCAGACGCGCGTCGGGCGATGGGTCGATTTCCGTGTGCGCGCAGTCGAGTTGCGCCACAAGGCGCAGGCCGGATCCGATGTGAGCAGACAGAGCAGTTCTGCGTCGTTGCCTTGCAGTTCGAAAAATTCGACTTGGTTTTGAAGGTTGGTCATGAGGCTCCCCTGACAGGGTGAGGGCGGGAGCGCGCGGGTCTCTCAGTCACCGATGGATGCTCGGCGGGCCGGGCGGTGATAGGTCTTGTTAACGCCTGTGGCGGACCAAATCTGAGCAGATTTGAACAGCTCGCTCTCTAATTAGGTTGTTTCTCGTATCGCAGGGCTCAGGCCGGTGAAGTCCGCCTGTTGCGGCCTATTGTCGCTTGGCATTCACGTCGAAGATGAGCGCGGCCTGGGAACACCCGTCCGGTATCGGTGCGGACCTCAAGCCGCCTTCATAAAATAAGTTCCGCCGGCTCGGGTTCATCAGCTACAATAGAGAGGTCCATAGCTCCCTCCTGAGCGCCGTTCTGATCGACAAGTCTGAAATAGTCCGGAAGGACTGACCGACGCGCGACCAAAGATCGATACGGCTGGAAATGCGCGGCATCCATTTGAAGATCAGGGATCAGGGCTAACTGGGCTCGTCAACGGTTTGTCGTCTCTGTTGCCGGATTATGAACGCGGCTCATCGCCGGTCTTCCGCACTCACGATCCGTTGGATCGCTGCAAGTTTCAGCTTGCCAAGCGCATTGTATTGATCGCGGGACGGACTTTGATCTTCTTCCGGCGGTGCTGGACGGTGGCAAATGCCGTTGCTTGCGGAGAAACTCGTTTCAAGTTCGATAGAGCAAGGTGATGTGCATGAATGTATTCAAGATAAAGATCGCACGCATCGAGATGATTTCGCCGAATGAACGCGGCGAGGACATTCGCCTGACGTTCCGATTCGAAAGCGGTCAGACCAGCTTTGACTTGCCAATTTTCCTGAAGTCTTGCGAGTTCGACGATACGGAGATCGTCAAGGTGGCCCGAAGCAGATTGCACGATGTTTTCTGGCAGCTTTGCAGCCAGTGCGAGGATTGGCAGCTGACAGACGACGAGCGTCGGGAGCTCGCAAAGATCAGCGTGCGGCCTGGCGTCAAGGCGTACGAGTAGGTCGGGAACACAGCCGTCTCTGCATTGGATGCATGCCGCTGAAATCAGCTTTTCGCTCCGGCAGCGATGCGCGGATCAAATGCAGCTCTCCAAGGGGCGAGACGAGTCGGGTTTCGAATAGGAGTGAGCAAAATTGGACAGCGACGGCAAGCTCGATGTGATCGGGTGAGGGCGAACGTCGCGGGCCGCTCCGCGACGTTCGGGCGGCCCGAGATCGCGACCAGTGCCGAGCTCGGGCCGTTGTTGTTTGCGCTTACAAGGGGACCGAGGGAAGCAGTATTCCGCGGCTTTCGTTGGCGCGATCGGGGTGCAATCCATGACCGCAGCTCCCGGTGTGCTGATCGAAGGCCTCGGGGATCTTGGCGCTGTTCGCCCAAGCCGGCGGTCCCTACCGGCCGGAAATGACCTGCGGCTGTTGTCTGCTGCGTCATCGGCCGGCTCAGTGACCGCGATCCGGCATCGAGGCATTGAGACGTTTGCGTCGTCATCCCGTCATCACCGTCAGCATCAAGGCTTGCGGCAATCGCGCGCCGTCGTAAGCGAGCCCTTCCTCGAACAACAGCCCAGTCCGGCGTCCCTACCGATGCCAGACAGGACTTCAACCTGTCCGCAAGAGCAGGCCAGGTGCCGCCTCGCCCGATGCCTAATAGCGTCCGTCAGTGACTGTGTTCGGAACTTCGGACGCCAAGCCAGGTTCCAGGCCCCATGAAGTTGCGAAAGTGCCTCGTGTGCGTGCCAGGAGGGCGTCGAGATGGCCGGTTTGCCGCGCACAAAACTGTAAGCAGGGTTCCGGAGGTCGTGCTGCAGGATTGGCCACGCCCGAGCTTGGGCTTTGGCGCCGCGACCGCCAGAATCCCCCAATGCGACCGCTCGGCCGAAATATGGGTGCGGTACCCACTCCAGGGGGATATAGTTACAAATGCTCGAAATCGATCTTCGCACAAGCCGACACTCAGGCGGCTCAGAAGCGCACCAGGACTTCCTGGCGGCAGAGGCCGAGCAATCCACGCGCCTGCAACGCAACGTTCCTCAGAGGAGCTTTCACCGCGCTCCCCGAACCGGCCACATGGTCCATCAGACTGCGACCGGCGTTGTCACGGCTGCGATCGACAAAGCTGCGGCGGACAGGTGAACGGGAGGCCCGCGCTGGGCTGACAGAAGCAGTCGTCCAACCAAGGGAAGCAAAACCGAATGTCGTCCGATAACATGTCGATGCCGGTTTGGCACGAAAAGCACCTGCGTGCTGCGACCCACGCTGCCGGCGTGGCCTTGTGGGCCTGGAACGTGGATACGGACGCCATTACCATGGACGAACGCGCCTACGACCTGTGGGCGGTTTCGAAGACCGAAAAACACATCACATTCGAAATCTTGTCCAGGAATATCCATCCTGCTGATCTGGAGCGGGTCAGGTCGGCGTTTGCCGCTACTCGCGCAATAGTGGGCGCTTACGAGATCGATTTTCGTATCTTGTTTGGCAGCGACATTCGTTGGATCTCCGCGCGCGGGCAAGGTGACGATGCGGACATTGCCGATCGAACTATGTTTGGCATCTTTCTCGACGTCACCCAACGCAAGCAAGCCGAGGAAGCGAACGAATTGCTGGCGGGGGAGATGAGCCATCGAGTGAAGAACCTTCTGACCATCGCAACCGCGCTTACTCAATTTACATCGCGTTCGGCCGCAACCAAAGAAGACATGGCCCATGAGCTAACAAGCCGGCTGATGGCCCTAGGACGTGCACAGGACCTCATTCGCCCGGGACCGGGCAGGAAGAGCGAAGGAGCGCTTCTTGGCGACCTCGTCTCCGTCTTGCTCGCGCCCTACGACGAAAGAGGAGCGAGCGTCCGCATTCGCGTTGCCGTGCCGAAGATGAATGTCGGCGAGAGGTCGAGTACAACGCTCGCACTTGTGTTGCACGAATTGGCAACGAACTCGGCGAAATACGGTTCGCTGTCGCTGGCAAGGGGCACTTTGGACGTGTCGTGCAATGCCCATGACGACGAAGTCGTCATGACCTGGACCGAGCGGGGCGGTCCGCCTCTCAAGGCTCCCGCGATGCTCAACGGCTTTGGAAGCAGCCTGATGCAGCGGACCATGGCAGCCCAGCTTGGGGGCTCCATCGCATTCGACTGGTCGGAGGAGGGGCTTGTCGCTACGCTGATCATGAGCAAGGAGAGCATCGGAAGGTGAGCAACTTTGAGACCTTCGTCCGGTAGCGGCCGGTGCATGTGAATGCAAGACCGCCGCAACAGCGTCCGCTCCGCTCTCGAAAATGCAGGCGACACGATCTCGCTCGATGCAAACTGAGGCATCAAGGCAAGCCACGCCACCTTAAGCCTCGATCAGGCCACGCTCATAACAGGCTTTGTCGTAGGGAAAAACCACCGCCGGATCCGGCCTGTGGAGGCGACGGTGCTTTCCCGGATAATTCAGCCGCCACAGCATATCGCGAATAACATTAAGTCGCGCATGTTCCTTGTCGCCGGCCCGGACCACGGTCCAGGGCGAGCTGACGGTGTGCGTCCGCTCCAGCATCTTGTCCCGTGCCTCGGAATAGGCTTTCCAATACTTCTGCGCCTTGGCATCGACGGGGCTCATCTTCCATTGCTTCAGGGGGTCTTTTTGGCGGTCGGCAAGCCGTCGCTTCTGTTCCTGTTTCGAAATATCAAGGTAGTACTTGAGCAGGGTGATACCCGAACGCTCGATCATCGCCTCGAAAGCCGGCACGGTCTCGAGGAATTCCTCGGTTTCCTTCTTGCTGCAAAAGCCCATGACACGCTCGACTCCGGCCCGGTTGTACCAACTGCGATTGAACAGCACGATCTCTCCCGCCGCTGGCAAGTGCGAAACGTGTCGCTGGAAGTACCATGAACACCGTTCCCGATTGCTTGGCGGCCCCAGCGCCACGACGCGGGTATCACGCGGGCTTAGATGTTCGACAATCGACTTGATCGTGCCATCCTTGCCGGCGGCATCGCGGCCTTCGACGATGACAAGGATACGCTGGCCGCGCTCAATCACGCAGCGCTGCAGCTTGACGAGCTCGATCTGCAGCCGGACCAGCAGCGCGTGATATCTGTGGCGACTCAAATGTTGCGGAAGTGCTGGCCGGTTCTTCATGGTTCGTTCCTTCCTGGTCGCCTCACCATCCAGCGTCGGCGCGATGACACGAGGTGGTCCATATATTTGCAGCTCTCCGACCAGCGGTCAGGTCACGCCTGTCGGATCGCGATCGCACTGCGAAGCTGATGTTGTGCTTGCACTTCGGCGGCCGTCAACATAGCCGCATGAATGAATCGCGACGTTCTTGCTCGGTGCCTCGTCCGCAAGCCCACCCAGTTTCGGCTGTCCGGACTCCGGATCGGCATTTGCGTGGCACGTTCAACTCGGCCATACTTCCCGAGAGCGTCACCGGATGAGGGGCTTGGCCCAAAGGCTGCCCCGATCGGAGCTTTCGTTGATTACCCTGAAGGTTCTTCACACGACGTCCTATCGATTCAACGAAAACGTGCGCCTGCTGCCGCACCGTTTGATGCTTCGTCCGCGCGAGAGCCGCGAGCTTCGTTTGATTTCGAGCAACATCACGGTGACGCCGCCTGCGACTTTGACCTGGGCGCACGATGTGTTCGGCAATGCAATCGCGACGGCCACGTTTCAGATGACGGCCTCCAGCCTGGTGATCACCAGCGCCGCAGAGCTTCAGCTCGATGCGGTTGCATGGCCGGTGTTCGATATCGCCGTCTCGGCCATGTCTTACCCATTCCGCTATTCCGATGACGATTGGACCGATCTCGGCGCCCTGGCTCTCCCCCAGTTCTCGGATACGGCGGGGGTCCTGCGAAATTGGGCACAGATGTTCGTTCGAGGGAGTCGGACTGATACGCTATCACTGCTGAAGGACCTCAGCGTCGGCGTTTCTGAAGCTGTGCAGTACCAGAGCCGCGAGGAGGAGGGCACCCAAACGCCGGTAGAATCCCTAAATCGTGGCTGGGGGTCATGCCGGGATCTCGCGGTGCTGTTCACCGAAGCAGCACGCATGCTCGGGTTCGGAGCCAGAATCGTCTCCGGCTACCTTTACAATCCGGAACAGGACAACGTCGGATCGAGCGGCGCGGGATCAACCCATGCGTGGGCGGAGGTCTTCGTACCGGGAGCCGGCTGGATCACATTCGACCCGACGAATCGTAGCCTCGGCGGCTTCAACTTGATCCCGGTCGCGGTCGCGCGCGACATCCGGCAGACGATCCCAGTGTCCGGCAGCTTCGTCGGCAGCATCGGCGCTTTCGCCGCGACGTCTGTAGAAGTTCTTGTCACATCTTAGATCGACGGGCTTTCAGCGGCCTTTCTGGTCAACCGTTCGGCTTCAAGGCGGTCGCGCTCATGAAGGACGGTCGCTGTCGAGCCTGGACTTTTCTGACGCGCCTCGCGCCCCGCAGCCTGGGCGATGGCCACGGGTGCCGCATACGTCACGCGGTAGATCGGCGGTGAATTGCGGGCCGGCTATAACCAATTGATTCCCGCCAACGGCAACAGCCGTTGAAGGATCGCGGCTAGGCAGATCAGCACCACCAACAATTTGAGAAGACCTGCCAGCCTGGATTCATTGACGAACTTGTCGATGGCCCAGAAACAAATTGCCCCGACAACGCAAATGATCAGGATCCCGATTATGAGTGAAAGCATGGAAGCCCCCGTGCGGCCGTGGTAGCGACGCGCGCGCCACCGCGGACCAAAAGAAAGATCGGCACTCGCTCGTGCGCAGGACACTGCTTCGCGAACGTCTCCGATCGTCGAAGCTGAGTTTGTCCAATTGATACGCGCTCACGTTGCGCTAAATCAATTGACGCAATCTTTCCTGGATCATTCTTATGCATCGTTTCCGAAGACGCCGGCTGCACCGAAGGCGGCCGCGCTACCCGAAAATGTTTCGGAGATGCCGTGATGAACAGATCGTCCAAGACGATGCCTCTGCGCTCGTTGTTGCCACCACGCGGTGGCTCGTCGGGCTTGGCGCGTCGGCTATAGCGGCGGTACGGCATCGGTGCAGGCATCGCTGGCGCGCTGATCGGCGGGCGGCTGAAAAAAGCGCGTTTCGGGCGAAATACGGGACGCAACAGCATCAGGGCTCGCAAGGCCGGGCGCCGGATGAAATTGACTTGCATCAATTCGACGTTCTTGCAAGGCCCTAAATTCACCCTGTGGTTGAATGCAATAAGAATGCCCGCTCATTGGGAGCCGATGTCGTGAATAATGAGCGTTCGTCAGGCGATCCCGATCTACCTCCGGGGGTGATTATTCAGCGCTCGGATCGACATGTGCCCCGTGCGGAGTCGATGGGCGACCGGCTTGTGGCGGTTCAATTGCGAAGGGCGCTTGCGAAAGCCGAGGCGCGACTTCTTCAACAGGACGAGTTGATTCACAGACAAGAACTGCTGAAAGCGGAATCCGATCATCGCCTGTTGAACGATCTCCAGATGATCATCAGCCTTCTTGCGCTGCAGAGCCGCAATACGACCAATCCCGAAGCGGCCTCACAATTGGCCGCGGCGGCTAATCGCGTTTCCATGATTGCTCGTATCCACCATCGCCTAAATTCCTACGATGGTGTGAGAACAATCGAGTTCAAGAAATTCCTTCAGGATCTTGGACGCGAATTTTCTGCGATGTCGTCGTCGGACGCCTCTCTGGGGAAAATCCGCGTCGAAGGTAGTGAGATCAATTTGCCTGCCTTCACCGCTATTCCGCTTGGCTTTATCGCCAACGAGTTGATCACGAACGGGGCAAAGTATGGCAAAGGCCGGATCGCCATCAAGTTGGAGCCGGATCCGAAATATGGCTATGCGCTGTCGGTTTCCAATGATGGCCCGGCTTTGCCCGAGGGGTTCGACCCCGCCGCCGGCAAAGGGCTGGGAATGAAGATAGTTCGATCCTTTACCGACCAGATCCGCGGTGAGCTACGGATCGGTCGCGGCGCGGATGGTCAGGGCGCGCGATTTACCGTGCTGTTTTCAAGCGGCTGAGCATTGGAAGAGACCCCTTTGGACAAAGACCGCGCCATCGGATCGGCGAAGCAAATCAAAGGCACGGTCCAAGCAGGGTGACGGGGCTCGGCAAGATCTCCCCTAAGTGCGCCAGTTGTCCGTCAGCCGTCTTTTGAATTCGGTTTGATTTCAATCGAACCATCTCGACAACCGGAGAGCTTCTGGGCCCGGCTGCTATCGCCGGCGGCCGATGGCAACTCCCAGCAGGAAGGCGACTAACAGCGAACCCAAAGGGGCTTCGCGCGCGATATTGCTCAAGATGCTCAGCGGCATCCCTGGCTTTCGGCCCGCTTCTATCGCGCCGGCAACCCGATGGGCTGTCTCCTTCAGAGCTTCAGAGACTTCCGCGATGGAGGATTTCGGCTCTTGAGCAGGATCCAAGCCTTCGTGGGGGAAAGGGGCCAGCGGCACATCATCACTCATGATCCAATCTCCAAACCCGTTGTCGAAGCGTGAACTGCCCGGATATATCCCATAAGCTATCGCGCCCGCCGCGGCGGCCGCGTCAGCCGTTGCGCCAAAGCAAGGCCGGGACGACGGTGCTCTCGACCTTACCGGCGAACTTCTTCGCCGAGCCGCCGATCCGATGGTTCTCCACGCGAACACTCCCTCAGATGAGGTCTTGGAGAGCTAACTGGCCAGATCAGGCGACGTTCCTGCGCGCACCGAAGGCCAGCCGTCAAATGTGGTGTGATTCAAGCTGTCACCATTCCACCCGCGCCGCTCGACCGGGCTGACGAGGATGGGCATCTGAAGACCATTGCGATGCACGGGGCCGATCCTCGCACGGCTCAGTACCGTCTGGATCTTGAGGGAAATCAGGAGATGGCAGCGGCTACCGGTACTTATTTACTGGTCTGGCAATCACCGGCGGAAAGCGCCGGTCCGGCCGTTACCCAACGCCAACCAGGCATTATGTGACGCGGTGGGCTGTACTCTCGCTGCCGCCCCAATCCATTAAATATTCGCTAATGAGCAGAAAAGAACAGCGCCGTGACAGCGATGATTTCTAGACTGATGCCATCACCGTCCCATCAAGGCATCGACCGGTGACTGGGAGCTCTGTACCGCTCCCGCCTGAGTTTAGGTGAGCATCATGCCTTCCTTGGCAGTCCTGTTCGACGCAAGCCGCATGGCAATTCAGCCCCACACCTGCCCTCAATGCCTGGGTCCAATGGTCCTGATGGACATAAGGCCCTCTCAGATCGGATTCGAGATCCGCACGTTTCGGGGCATCGATTGCGATCACGTCGATAAGTTCGTCAGCGAAACCAACTCGATGAAGTGGATCAATTCCGGGCTGCGAGCGCCGGTTTAGATCTCAGCATGCCCTTTGGACAGCCGCCTTCCACTTCGTTTCAGCCTTTCAGGTGCGGGCCGATCGTCTCCGGTCGCGCGACCACCATCGAGGTCGCGATAGGCTTTCACGTATCTGGCGGCGCATTTTCTCAGCCATGCGCCGACGTTCAGCGCGATCGCCAAGAAAGACCCTTTTCCTTCTGCGAAGCGTTGAATTCGAGGACGTATCTTCGAATGGCCTGCTTGGCGTTGAAGCGCCAACGGCGCACGAGCTGCCATGCCTGCTGAGACACGACCCAGTCCTGGGCTTGACGAAACATGTGGTAGCACCAGGCAAATGCAGGAATCGACATAAGCTTATCGCGGCTGATGCTGAATAGACGCTCAACAAGCAAGAGCTTGAGTAGCTCGCCTACGATGAGGGCCATAAGCCCGGCAACGACGTGACCTGTCGCCGTCAGGTAGGCGGCAACAGGCTTCACAGGTTCAAGCAAAATGACCGGTAAGATGAACAGCGCCAGAGTAGGATATGGGCGAAGCGACACGATCCATGCGCGTAGGCTCTCGAAAGCCCGGCAGTCCGCCAGCCAGCGAAAGACAGGTTTCAAGAGCGTGAAAAAGACCGCGTCCACCAGGAAGTAGATGGCGGCGATCAGAAACACAAAGGGTTTGAATATGCGGCCCAAGCTGGTTCTCCAGCGAACCAAGGCGCGAACCTATCAATGGTTCACGAAATATCGCGACGAATTATAGGGCCGCAACGGAACCTCAGCTCGGCGCCCAGGCGGGCGGCCATACCGGGCGCCAACGCCATATTGCGCTAAGCTGATTAATATGCACAGACGCCAGCCGGGTCGGCGATGGACCCGCTCTGTGTGATGCAAACGCTGCATCAATCCGCTCGCCGGCTCCGAGGATCTCGCGCGGGTCGGTCACGCGAATGGAGGCTCTTTCAAACTCGGCTTTTGGTGATTACGTGCCTCACGGAAGGAAATGAGCCGCCGTCCCTTCTCGTCCCACAAGGCCCTCGGCACACATCGCAAACTCTCGAGGAGTGTGATCCGTCCCACCGCAGCGAGTTCCGGATGATCCCGGAGCACGTCCGGCAGCCGATAGCTGGGAATTCGACTGCATAGATGGTGGACGTGGTGGACGCCGATGTTCGCGGTGAACCAGCGCAAGACACGCGGCAACTGATAGTGTGAACTGCCATGGAGCGCAGCTTCGTGAAAGCGCCAGGCCTCATCACGTGACCATGAGGTGTTCTCGAACTGGTGTTGGACGTAGAACAGCCAGACACCGATCGACGCCGCCAGAACCATGATCGGCAGATGCACCAACAGGAAGGGCCCAAGGCCGACCAGCCGAATCATGCCGGCGATCAGAACCGCGATGACGACGTTCGTACCCATTGTGCTCAGCCACGGCCGCCAGCCGCTACGCATCATCCCGATCGGCAATCGATGCCGCAAGACGAACAGATACGTGGGGCCCACGCCAAACATCACAATCGGATGCCGATACAGACGATAAAGGATCTTTCGCCATCGAGGCTGCGCGGCAAACTCGCTCACGGTCAATGTGTCGATGTCGCCAGAGCCCCTATGATCGAGATTGCCCGAATTCGCGTGATGCCTCGCATGATTGCGCCGCCAGTAATCGTAGGGAGTTAGCGTAACAACGCCGATGGCTCGGCCGACCCAATCGTTCGCAAAGCAGCCGCGGAAGAACGACCCGTGGCCGCAGTCATGTTGGATCATGAAGAGACGAACGAGCAGGCCCGCCGCGGGCACTGCCAGCAGCAGACCAATCCAATGGCCGCGCACGACCCCAACGGCCATCAGGGCCCAGATGACAGAAAAGGGGACTGCCGTGATGACCAACTCGAAAATGCCGCGCGCGTTATTGGGTTGGCGATACCGGGCAATCCGCTGCGCCAACGCGCGGGTTTCTGGTGGGTCTTGAACCATGTGTAGCTGCTTTCGGATTGGCTCGCCAAAGCCGCGACGTCTTCGACGGCCGGACTGATCATGACGAACCCGGGTCCGGCACGACGTAACCTCTGACGGCCGATGCCGCACCGATCTCGACGCACGCTATCGCCGGGCGTTGCGGCGATCGGGTCTTTTGGAACCTTGCCTGAAGAGCTCGACGCACCGTTTAATATTAATCCACGTCTGGAAGTCTTGCTGAGCAATATTGATCAGCGGCTGGTCAGGCGGCGCGCGATCTTGCTGCTTTGCCGTCCGGTCTGTCGCACACCCTTTGCCAAGGTCGCCGCAAAACAGGGACGGCCGGAGCAGGGAAGTTGGTTCCGCTCACGCGGCCGCCTTGCGCAAGGGCTATGTTGCCGGGGAACTCAGCGCAGCTATCGGCACATCGAACGTGTACGAGAATCCCGTCGGCGCATAGTTGAGTTGCACGTCGCCTCGCAACTGCGTGCCGATCGTCTCGATCAGCCGTGTTCCGAAGCTGCGCCTTGCGGGGGGCTGGACGACCGGACCGTTCTTTTCGGTCCAGGTGAGGTGCAAGCGCTGCGTCGCTTGGTCTATCGTCCAGACGATGTCGACGCGCCCCTCCGGGACCGACAGAGCGCCAAACTTCGTGGTATTGGTGCAGAGCTCGTTGAGCGTCATCGCAACGGCGATGACGGCGCCCGACGTCATCCGGATATCGGGTCCGGTGATCGAGAATTTCGACTCGTCGGGATTGTCGAAGGCTTTGATGGCGCTGCGGACCACCGTGCCGAGATCGGCGCTGGACCATTTAGCCTGCAGAAGGAGATCGTGGGCCCGGCCCAGTGCCAAAAGCCGGCCCTCGATGGCGTGCTGCGCGTGCTCGACTCCCTGCACGGTGCGTAGGCTCTGGGAGACGATTGCGGCGACGGTCGCGAGCGTGTTCTTGATGCGGTGGTGCAGTTCTTCGAGGATCAGCTTCTGCAGCTTGTCGGATGCCTCGCGCTCTCTGGCGTCGATACCGGCCTTCGCAAGCAGACTCCGCGTATTGATCTCAGCCTGCGCGAGGAGCAGCCGCAGGCTGACATTCTCTGCCGCCAGAAAGTCCTGGTGGAGTTCTGCGCCGCCTGGGCGCTTGTCTGTGCGGAGATCAACTTCAAGCATTTGCAACCGTATCACCTTGGACTGGGTACCGCACTTGATTTCGGCCGAGCGTTCGCATTGAAAGGTCTGGCGGTATCCGGCGCCAAAAATCACGAGATTCACACACGGCCGATCATGCTGCGCATCTGGGCAATGATTTGCCAGGCTTGGATTGGTTTGCCAAAAAATCTGCTGCAGGGGGGAAGGTCGATATTCGATGGGTTCAATTTCCCCGATACCAGGATGATCTTGATCGCCGGCCAGCGCTTATGCACGGTATGGGCAAGACCCAGGCCGTCCATGCTGCCGGGCAATTGAATGTCGGTGCATATGAGCGCGATGTCGGACCTGGATTCCAGGATTGCGACGGCTTCATCGGTATCCAGAGCTTCGAGCGGCGTGTAACCGGCGTCTTCCACCATGTCGACCGCACGCATGCGGAGCATCATCTCGTCCTCGACGATGAGAACGACGGCCGGACTGCGTGAAAGATCGGGCACCATCGGATGGGCATCCACTGGAAAACGAGTGTTGATCGAAACGAGCGATCGATCTGGGACAAGCATCTTGGCGCTCCTACGATCCATGCCCGGGTGCTCTTTTCCTAAATGCCCGAGCTGGCGCCTGGACGGTGGAGCAGGGGAAGAAAATAGCTCTCAACCGTCATTTGACCGGCACGCCGACCTTGCCGCAGAAATGCTCGATCATTTCTGCGGCGTTCTCCAGGATCGTAGCCTTTTTCATCGCCGCCGCGCGCTCGTCTCCCGGCGGCATCTTGCGGGCGCTATCCAGGGCGTCTGCCGCCCGGATGTTCAGCCTGCAAGCTAACGACGATTGGACGCTGAATTTGGAGATGTCTGACATCGGAACCGCCTCTAGGTCGCGGCGGGAGCACAATGCTCTCAGTCACCGATAACAGCCGAGGGGCGCGCGGTGATATTCAAGATATAGTACCGATCCGAGGAATAGCGAGGCCTGGCGCGACCATTTGCTGTGACAGGATCGGGCGGGGTTGCAATCCGCTTTCACCATAGCCAGTTGAAGGTAGGTGCAACCGGACCGATTCACGTCCCTCCCCTGGCACCAAGCTTTGGCGACTGCACATCTTGTCAGCGTATCGACCGGCTGCACGCGAGTGCGTCGGAGACAGGATCGGCTATCGCCATCGAATATGCCGCGACGCACATCGCGTGCAGCCGGCACGGAGGTTTCGTGCAGCGACAACCGATTGGGCCCGACCACATGATTGAATTTCCGAACCACAGCCGTTCATATGACCGCACGCGGCGTGCCGTACGATTTTGGGGGCACGACAGCGCTATCGAGGCATCGTTTTTCATAGAGGAGGATGCGCTGAAGCGAATCCAACCGGATACCGGCTACGATGAATCGGGTTTTCTGCACGCGTTCGATTCCAATCGCGACTTGATATGCGCCGCCGCTGCCAAGATGTATGTCCGCGGCAGCAGGGGCTCTTACGATCTGGTCGCGGCAAATTTTTGAACCGGTCCTGCTTCCGCGGGGCTCGACGCTGATCAGCGAGCGAAATTGCGCGACGAACGAGGAAACGACGGCCTTGTGGAGGAATTGTCCTTCTCGCGCCTGTCGCGATCGGGACCGCTTTGGTTTGCGAACGATTGCGGGGACGAACGCTCATCGCCTGGGAAAGTCGGGATAGATCACGTCAGGCGCGACTGAAGCATCCGGCCCGTGCCATCGAGGATCATTCCAAGTAAAAAAAGCCGCGGACTACTCCGCGGCGATTTTCATAAGCTATCTGTCGTCCCTCAGTAGCGGTCGGTTCCGATTCCGACGCTCACGCCGGGAGCGCTGAAGCCGACGCCGCCACGGTCTTCATAGTCGCGGCGTTCGATGTAACGCTCGCGAGGAGCATATCCGTAAGCATCACGTCCATCGCGGATGATGACGCGGCGTTCATCACGTTGGCGCCAGCAGCGACCGTCTTCATTGCAGACCATGCGAACGTTTTGAATGTTGCTGTCCGGTGCAACTGATACGTTGGCGGAAAGCGGGGCAGCTGAAGCAGCGGTCACAACAAGCGTACTTGCCGCGGCTGCCAGAGCGATTGCGAGAGCCTTCATGGCATTTTCTCCAAAAGTGATTGTGTCAGTGAGCCAATCGGCTCGCGACAGAATCGTTCCAGGGCCCGGCGGTGAATATCGTCAAACGCAGGATGCAAGCCGGGAGCAGGGCTCTAATCCGAAGACGGCTTGACGCCGATGCCGAGAAATCCTGCCCGGCAGGGCTGTGCCGCCAGCCCGTAGGTTCGTATGCGATCTGGGTCCTCAAGCCAGCCCTAACGGCAACGATGGCGTATTCATGCAACCATTCATCCGAGGCACGATTTGGCTATCGTTGGTTTGGCTTCCCGGGCGAGGCGCGCTGCGCAAATGTAGTACCCACGATAGCCGGATCGCGCCCACTCTCAAATTCAACGAAGCAGCTTGTGGGTAAGTGGCCGGCTGCCTCAGTCGTTCGATCTATATGCTGTCACGCGCTCTTCGCGCTATCCCCGCCGGTCACCTCATATTCCGCGCCGGTCACCATCGCTGCCGCGTCGGAGGCGAGGAATACGGCGGCGGGTGAGATATCGTCCGGCTGCAGCCAGCCCACCTTGAGAGCCGCCGTCGGCGCACGGGCATCCCAGGCCTGCTGCGGCGTGGGGTTCTGCATCTTCTGTCCCTGCTCGCTCATCGATTCGCTGAGCCGTTTCTCGTAGCGGGTCAGCGGCGTATCGACGAGGCCGGGGATCAGCGCGTTGACGGTGATGTTGTATTCGCCGAGCTCCAGCGCCGCCGATTTCATCAGGCCGAGAATGCCCCATTTCGAGGCCGCGTAGCTCGAGCCGTCTTTGGTGCCGTGCTTGCCCTGCATCGACGACAGCACGATGATGCGCCCCTGCTTGCGCGCCACCATCTTCGGCGCGAAGGCGCGGATGGTGTTGGCGGTGCCGTTGAGATTGTTGTCGATCACGTCGAGCCAGTCGGAATCGTCCATCTCCAGCAGCGGCTTCCAGCGCTGGATCGCGGCGTCCGCGACCACGATGTCGATCTTGTCGTAGGTCTGTTCGACATGATCGGCGGCGGCGCGAAGCGCGGCGATGTCGCGGATGTCGGCGCGGATGCTTTCGCCGCGCCTGCCATAGGCGATGATCTGTCGCACGGTCTCGGCCAGATCCTCAGGGGTCGCCGGCGCCGCGTTGGAGGCGGTCGACACGGGTCCCGCGATGTCCAGCGCGACCACGTCGGCGCCGTTGGCCGCCATCTCCACCGCGATCGCACGGCCGATGCCGCGCGCCGCACCGGTGACGACCGCGACCTTGCCGGTGAGCACCGAGCCGCGCCCGGGCCGGATCGGCCCTGCACTTTTGTCGTCCGGCGGCTCAGGCACCGGCTGGCCACGCAGATCGCGCGGGTCGGTATCCGAGCGCTGGCCTGCCGGGGCCTGCGCCTTGGCCCGGTTCATGACGGCAAGCGCCGTCATCCTGGCCGTGCCCTTCAGCATGCCGCGGCGGAAGATGTTGTAGGCGGGCATGGTGGTGCTCCCGTGCTGATGCGAAAGGGCCTCAACCAGCCGCGGCAAGCGATGTTCCTGCCGCCTCCGTCCCTGCCGCCTCGGGCTGTCGCACTCATGCGGCACGCGCGGACGGCGTTTGCCCATCTGTGCGTTGAATGAGCCAGGCATCCGCGGCAAACATGGTTCCGCGACCGGCGGAATGTCATTGCGCCGCTTGCGTCGATCTGGAATGCATCTTGTTCGCCGACCGTCGAATTCTCGCCGCGCTCATCGTGCTCGCCATCACCCAGCTCATCGGTTGGGGTACGCTCGGCCTTCCCGCCGTGCTCGGCCGCGAAATGGCGGCCGATCTGCACATGGATTTGACGGCGATATTTGCCAGCACGTCCGTGCTCTATCTCGCGATGGGACTGTGCTCGCCGCTGTTGGCGCGGCCGTTCGTCCATTACGGCGCCCGGCTGGTGATGATGGCGGGTACGGTGGTCGCGGCGCCCGGTTTTGTCCTGCTGTCGGCAGCGCAAGGGCCCGTCGCCTATTATGCGGCCTGGCTGCTGCTCGGCCTCGGCGGCAGCGCCACTCTGTCGACGGCCGCCTATATCGTCCTGAACGAGATCGCAGGTCAGAAGGCCAGAGGCGCGATCGGCGCGTTGATGCTGGTCACGGGCCTGTCCGGCAGCATCTTCTGGCCGACCACCGCGTATCTGGCCGGCCTGCTCGGCTGGCGCAGCACGTCTCTCGTTTACGCAGCCTTGCTGCTCGTGGTCTCGCTTCCGCTCTATGCGTTCGCGCTGCCGCGGCGGCGCAAGGAGCAGCCTGCATCGGGCGCAGGGGAGGCGACCGCAACCGCCGCGGCTGCGCCGGCGCGGAGCACGTTCTATCTGCTGGTCGCCGCGATCGGCCTCAATGCCTTCGTGGCGTTCGGCCTCAGCGCCGTGCTGATCGAGTTGCTCAAGGCGGAGGGGCTGACGGCGTCGGAGGCGATCAGCTTCGGTGCGATGCTCGGCGTGATCCAGGTCAGTGCTCGCGCGTTGGATTTCCTCGGCGGCGGCCGCTGGGACGGTATCACCACCGCTCTGGTGGCCGGGCTCGCGCTGCCGGTGGCGATGCTGCTCCTGATGGTCAGCGGCGGCTCCTATCTTGCTGCCGCGACGTTCATCCTGCTCTATGGTCTTGGCAGCGGTGCGCTGGCGGTGGCGCGGGCCACCATGCCGCTGGTGTTCTACGACAAGGCCGAGTTCGCCAAGGCCAGTGCGCGCATCGCCCTGCCGCTCAATCTGCTCTCCGCCATATCCGCGCCGATCCTGGTCGGGTTGCTTACGCGCCATGGCAGCAACGCGCTGCTTGCGCTGGTGCTCGCCTGTTCCTGCGCCTTGCTCGGGATTCTGCTGTTGTTGCGGCGGCGGCGACCGGGCCGCAGCGCTGATGCCGTCATGACGTGATTGCGCACTGGCCCTGACGGCGGCGGAATGCGTGTGGGCCGGCCTCCCCGGCATCTGCCTGCGCTCCCCTCCCGCGCGCCGTGACCACACAACGATACTTCGGTCCATATCGAAGCCTGAATGCGTCGAGCTCGGCTATCTCGTCTCCCGCCAACCACAATGGGAGATATGTCGTGACCGCCTCGACCGTTGCAGATCTGCAGAATGAGCACCTGTCGATCTCGCCCTCCGTGCTCTATTTCGGAACGCCCGTCGTTCTGGTCGTCACTCGCAACGAGGACGGCTCGCCCAATATCACGCCGATGTCGTCGGCCTGGGCGTTGGGCTCGCGCGTGGTGCTCGGCTTGTCTTCGGCAAGCCAAGGCGCCGCCAATCTGCGGCGCGAGCGCGAATGCACGCTCAATTTCGCCTCGGCGGATTTGTGGTCAAAGGTCGAGAAGATCGCGCGCGGCACGGGGAAAGACCCGGTGCCTGCCTTCAAGCAGGCCATGGGCTTCGGCTACATGGCCGACAAGTTCGACGCGGGTGGATTCACGCAGGTCCCGTCGCAGCGGCTACGAACGCCGCGTATCGCAGAATGTCCGTTGCAGTTCGAAGCCAGCCTCGTCACGATTCATGGCGAGGAGGCCGACCCTAGCCCGGCGTCGCAGCAGGCCTTGATCATCGAATGCGAGGTTGTGCGCGTCCACGCCCATCATCGCATCGTGGTGCCGGGCACGAACCACATCGATACGCGGCGATGGAATCCGCTGTACTACGTGTTTCGCCACTACTTCGGCGATGCGCGCGATCTGGGCCGCAATTTCAGGGCGGAGGCCTGAGCAGGCAGGGGACGACGACCCCGAGTGCCCTTGAACAGGCATGACCCCAGCGTGCATGATTGCATGACCATGCGCCGTACACGTGGAGGCGGATGCTGCGCCAACGCGACGCCCGCATGACTCCTCGGAGCTGTCTGGATGCAGGAAATACTCCCTAGACGTTTCGCCGGCCCCGGGTCGTTCTTCGTCCTGGTGTTTTGCTGGACCTGGGCGTTCTGGATACCGGCCGCGGCATCGGGTGTCAGTGTGCAGACGAACGTGGGTCGGCTGCTTCTCATGCTGGGGTTGCTCGGGCCGACGCTGGGCGGCATCGGATTCACATATTTTACCCAAACTGACGTCGATTGGCATGACTACTGGGCGCGTGTGTTCGACGTCGGCCGCATCCCGGCAAGATGGTATGTGATAATTCTTCTGTTTGCGCCGTTGTTGTTTACGGTCGCCGTGCTGCTGGATCTTGCCTCCGGCGGCAGCGATGTCATCGCACAAATCGGCGAGACATTGGCATCGCTTTTATCCGCCCCGTCGACGATCGTTCCTTTCTTGCTTGTCACGCTGATCAACGGTCCGATCCCCGAGGAGTTGGGATGGCGCGGATATGCCCTGGACCAGCTGCAGACACGCTGGAACGCCTTGGCGGCGAGTATCATTCTCGGCGTGGTCTGGACGATATGGCATCTTCCGCTGTTTTATTTCGAAGGCATGAAACACGACGTCGGCATACAGTCGCAGTGGTTTTGGCTTTTCGTCCTGCAGACGATACCGGTCACGGTCATATTCACGTGGATCTTCAACAATACGTCTCGTAGTACGCTGGGCGCGATCCTTTTTCATTTCATGGCGAATCTGACGGCCGAATTGGCCAACAAGACGGATCGGACGAACCTTTATGCGACGGTGTTGTGGATTCTTGCAGCCACCACAGTGGTGTGGTTCAGTGCGCCGGCACGCCGATAAAAATCATCCATGCCGTCGAGCGATCGACCCGGCCGCGTCGTCGCGCGAACCGCCTCGATAGCTCGCTGACGACTGGCGCGTCTGGGATACGGGTCCGGCTACGGTGGGGAGCGGACTGCCTGGCGGGCAAATCACTTGTGCGATTTGCCGGTCGAGCGGGGGTCTCGAAGTCCGAAAAGCAGATCGAATTCACGTTCTCGAAAAACCGATTTCGCGAGGTCTTTCAAACCGGTCGCCTCGTCCGGTCGGCATTGCGAGAATATTCTTATTTCGTTTTTGCAGAATTCGTGCTTCCATAGTCTTGTCCGGCCTCGATCAAGAGGGACGTATCGCGATCGTCACGAAACGTTGGAGGCGGGATGCGATGGCCGCGCTGCTGCCGCAGCACGCTCCTTGCGTGCGGACGAACGGTAGTGCGCGGACGTGAAGTCGCAGCGTCCCGATACCCCGACGCTGGTATCACCGCGCAACGCGCGTAACGCGTTGTCGTACACGCGACGAGGCTTCGCCTCGCGCGGAGGTGGCCAACAAGCCCGGCGCACCAGGGAGACTGCGTATAAGCGTGAAAACCGTCGCGCAGGGAGGGCCGGGTCGTCCGGCTGGACCTGTGGTACCTGCCGCCTGCATTTTTTTCGCAGGCGGGCCACGGGCCTCAGTCGAGGCCCGGCCTTCCCTGCACCCTCTGCTATCGAGAGGGGCAAAAGATGAGCAAGACTCGGGCGTTGATCGCGTCGCGAGATGAGTTGCGCTTGCGCCGAACGGCTCGTGTAACGAACCGGTGTGTGCGGCAAAGCCTTAGGTGCACTTGGTGCACCGAACTACGACGGATTTTAATAATCAAACCTCCGGTAGCTACGTATAGCAATCTATTAAGTTGAAGTTGATACGGTCGCGGCCTGCACGACATGGGAAGCTGGACAAGATAATGCGACACCTCACCATCTATCAGCGCCTTGCGACCATTATTGCGGTCCTTTCAATTGCCCTCTTTGCCGTTTCCGCCATGCAGATCCTGCTGCTCCGCGATTCCGTGCTGGAGGAGCGGCGGACCATGGTGCGCAATCTCGTGGACTCCGCGGCCAAGGTTTTGAGTTACTATGATACCGAAGCCAAGTCGGGCCGGATGGAACCGGATCGCGCGCGCCAGTTGGCCTTCGCAGCGATCGGCGCCATGCGCTGGGGACAATATGCCGATTATCTTGGCGTCTACGGCACCGGCCCGTCCGACGCCGGCGTGACCTATGTTCACGCCAATCCGAAATACATCAACGTCAATCGCTGGGACTTCAAGGATAACACCGGCAAGCTCCTGATTCAGGACATCGTGCGCACCGCACGCGCCGGCGGCGGCTTCGTCGAATATATGGCACCGCGCTCCGGCGGCGGCGGCGAACTGCCCAAGCTTTCCTATGTCGGCGCCTACGGCAGCGGCGACAAGATGCTGGCGCTGCAGGCCGGCGTCTACATCAACGACGTCGATGCGGTCGTCTATGAACGCGCGCTGTGGGCCGGGCTCGGCGGCTTGGCCGGGTTGGTGATTGCCGGCATCATCGCCTTCTGGCTGGGACGCGGCATCGTCGGCCCGCTCGATACGACCTGTGAGGTGATGGACGAACTCTGCAAAGGCAACCTCGACTTCGAGGTTCCGTTCGTCGATCGCAAGAACGAGATCGGGCGGATGGCGCGAAGCCTGCAGGTCTTCAAGGACCATCTCGCCGAAAGCGAGCGGCTGCGTGCCCAGCAGGAACAGAGCAAGACCCAGGCTGCCGAGGAGCGGCGCGCGGTGCTGGCGCGCATCGCCGACGAGTTCGAGCGCTCGATCGGTGGCGTCATCCAGGGCACCGCAGCCGCTGCCGGCGAGTTGCAGAGCTCGGCATCCTCGATGTCGAGCATCGTCGAAGGCACCACGGCGCAGAGCGCCAACGTCGCCTCGGCTGCGGAACAGACTGCGAAGAATGTGCAGACCGTCTCGGCCTCGGCCGAGCAGCTGTCGTCATCGATCCAGGAGATCGCGCGGCAGGTCACGCAGTCTTCCACCATCGCGCAGAATGCGGTCGGCCAGGCCACCCGCACGGAATCGATGGTCGAGAAACTGGTGCACGCCACCCAGAAGATCGGCGAGGTGATGGCGCTGATCCAGACCATTGCCGGCCAGACCAACCTGCTGGCGCTGAACGCAACCATCGAATCGGCGCGCGCGGGCGAGGCCGGCAAGGGCTTCGCGGTCGTCGCCAACGAGGTCAAGGCGCTGTCGGCTCAGACCGCGAAGGCTACCGAAGAGATCACCAGCCAGATCGAGGCCATCCGCGACGCGACCGGCGCCACGGTGAATGCGATCCGGGACATCGGCGCCACGATCGGGCAGATGAACGAGATCACCGAAGCCATCGCCGCGGCGGTCGAGGAGCAGGGCGCGGCGACCAAGGAGATCGCGCGCAGCGTCCAGCAAGCCGCCGAGGGCACGCAGGGCGTCATGAAGCACATCGTCGGTGTGCGCGAGGCCTCGAGCCAGGTCGGGGCGGCGGCCGCGCAGGTGCTCAGTGCTGCCGGCCAGCTCGGGACGCAATCCGCGCAGCTGAAGAACGAGACTGGACGCTTCCTCGGCAACGTTCGCGCGGCCTAGCCGCGTTGCGTTGTTTGATACGTCAATCAGACGGAGCCGGGTGCGAGCCCGTCAGAGCGCGCTGCTGTCGGCGTTCGGATCGAGCGACGGCGCCAGCATCGTGATCGCGTTCGGCACGGTAGGCTGCTTCTGATAAAGGTAGAACGCCATCAGCGGCAGCTGTTGATTGCTCGGCAACGGCTTCAGCAGCATGTGCGCGATCAGCGCGGCTTCAGGATAGAGGCCGGCCCAGCCGGCGAAGCCCGAAGCCAGGATCTCGAGCGCGAGGATGGTGGTCGCGATCTGGACGAAACCGTCATTGGCGCGTTTGGCGCTCCGCGACATCGAGGCCTGCTTCAGCAGCTGCCGCAGCTCGCTCTGGCTCTCTATGAAAGGACCAAGGCCGGACTTCCACAACAGATCAGCCAGCGCGGCGTAGCCGTGAATGCGATGGTAGCTCTCGATCAGCGACCTGCATTGTCTGTTGAGACTGGCCGGCACGATCGTCAGATCGATGCGATCGATCTGATCTATCCTCTCGAGTTTCACTTGCAACACGATCCTGACTGCGATCGCCTGGTTCGGTCGCGACGGCCCGAAAGCCTCCGCGCAAGCGACTGCGCCGATATAGTCGCATTCGCGAGCAAAGTGAATTTCGGCGCGCGATGAAATCGGACAATGTCGCGTGACTGCGCGGAAAAGACACAGGGCAGCGCAGTGTTACTGCGTGTAGTTCGCCTTGGTTTCGCAATTCGGAACTGCCGCGCGCTGCCTGCAGCGCAATGAGTACCGTGTCACATCGTTGTCATCTCGATCAGCCGGTCCAGCAATGCAGCTTGCGCAGGATTGATGCGCTCGCGGGCCTCCGCGAGGTCGAACCACGTCGCACGATCGACTTCCGGAAAGCTCTGCATGCGGCCGCTTCGCGGCGGCCACTCCATCTCGAACTGGTTGCTGCTGATCGCAGTGGTATCGAGGTCGGTCTGGGCAGCGAAGGCCACGACGATCTTGCCGCCGCGCTGCTTGATCTCGCCGAGCGGGAGCAGCGGGACGCTGAGCTCAGTCCCGAGCTCTTCGGCGAACTCCCGCCGTGCGGCGGCCTCGGCCGGTTCATCGGCGGCATATTCGCCCTTCGGAATCGACCAGGCGCCAAGATCCTTGTAGTGCCAGAACGGCCCGCCGGGATGCACCAGGAGCACCTCGAGCGCCCCGGAGGTCATACGATAGGCAAGTACGCCCGCGCTGCGCGCCGGCATCGCTTAACGCAGCTTCTGCTTGGCGGCGGCGACAAGGTCGCGCTCCCAGCCGAATACCGAGCGGCCGTCCAGTTGGGGCGAGGCGGCGCGCTCGGTGGCGATGAAGGCGTCGAGGCTTGGGCCGGTCGCGGTGCGCTCCAGCCGGCGCGCCTGATCGTCGAGCCGCTTCAGCGCACCCAGCGTCTCGTCGCGGCCGAGCTTGGCGTTCGTGACCGCCGACTTCAGCACCCGGATGGTTTCGTCATAGACCTTGATCGGCACCGGATAGGGATGGCGGTCCTTGCCGCCATGGGCGAGCGAGAAGCGCGCCGGATCGGTGAAGCGATAGGGCGCGCCGTGCACGACTTCGGCGACCATGGCGAGCGAACGCACGGTGCGGGCGCCGACCCCGGGCGTCAGCAGCAGTTCGGGGAAATCCGCCGGCCCGCGCTCGGCGGCGGCGACCAGCGTGCCGTGGAGGCGCCGCGCGAATACGTCCTTGGGGCGGACGTCGTCATGGGCGGGCATCACCAGATGCGGCAGCACGCCTTGCGCCGGCGGCGCTGCGTTCATCCGCTCGAATTCGCCGACGATGCGGTCGGGGCCGAGCTCGGCCAGCAGATCGAGCTGGGCGATGCGTGACGGTTCGGCGCGGTGATCGGTCAGGTTGACGATCTCGCCCTGGCTCGGCCCATCGATGGCGCTATGCGGGGCATCGACGAAGCTTCTCAGCGCCTCCGAATGCCAATGGTAGCGGCGGGCCTGGCGCTTGTCGCCGTTCATGCCCTGCTGCACGACGCACCATTTGCCGTCGGCGGCCAAGAAGAAGCCGTGCAGATAGAGATCGAAGCCGTCCTGCACCGCGGCGCTGTCGACCTTGGCGACCAGCCGGCTGGTGCGGACCAGATCCTCACCATCGAGGCCGAGCTGTTCGCTCCAGCCCGTCAGCTCGTCCGGCGTCTTGCGCGAATGCTCGCCCCGGCCGCCGCACACGTAAATGCCGAGCTCGCCTTGCAGCGGCTTCAGCCCGCGCTTCAACGCGCCGATCACGCTGGTGGTGATGCCCGATGAGTGCCAATCCATGCCCATCACGGCGCCGAACGACTGGAACCAGAACGGATGCGACAGCCGGGCCAGGAAGTCGTCGCGTCCGTAATGATGCGCGATCGCCTGAGTGATGATGGCGCCGAGTGAGGCCATCCTTACGCCAAGCCAGGCGGGGACGCGCCCGGAGTGGAGCGGAAGGTCGGCGCTGCCGGTGCGTTTGGCCATCGTGTCCTTGCAAAAGGTTCCCGTCGTCTCAATGTATCAGAACAGACGCGCGCGTTCGCGACAAGATTTGAGCCGATGGAATGGACCCAGCGCCGATAGCCGAACCGGTCTTTTCGCCGCCTTATGCGGAGGAGGATGTCGCCATCGCCGAGCGCCTCCTGCGCACCCAGGATCGGTCGGACCTGCCGCGGGTGAAAGCCACCGCCCGCCGCCTGATCGAGGGCATCCGCACCAAGGCATCGCGGTTCGGCGGCATCGACGATTTCCTGCAGGAATACGCGCTCTCGACCGATGAGGGCCTGGCGCTGATGGTGCTCGCCGAGGCGCTGTTGCGGGTGCCGGGCGATGCGACCGCCGATCGGCTGATCGAGGACAAGCTCGGGCACGGCGACTTCCTGCATCACGAGGTGAAGTCGCACACGCCGCTGGTTGCAGCCTCCGCCTGGGCGCTGGGCCTTGCGGCCCGCGTGATCGCACCGGGCGACACGCCGGAAAGCGTGGTGGCCAATCTGGCGCGGCGATTGGGATTGCCGACCGTGCGCACCGCCGCGCGCCAGGCGATGCGGCTGCTCGGCAGCCATTTCGTGCTCGGCGAGACCATCGAGCAGGCGCTCGATCGCGCCAATTCAAGCAGCGGCCGCCTTTTCCGCTATTCTTTCGACATGCTGGGCGAGGGCGCCCGCACCGCCGCCGATGCCGAGCGTTATCGGCATTCTTATGCGGCGGCGATCGCGGCCATCGGGCAGGCGGCCGGCAATGCGAAACTGCCGGATCGGCCGGGCATCTCGGTGAAGCTGTCCGCACTGCATCCGCGTTATGAGGAGATGTCGCGCGAGCGCGTCTTGCGCGAGATCGTGCCTGTCGTGATCGAGCTCGCACGAGGGGCCAAGGCATACGACCTGAATTTCACCGTCGATGCCGAGGAGGCGGACCGGCTGGATCTATCCATGGCGGTGATCGCGCGCGTTGTCGCCGATCCGTCGCTCGTCGGCTGGGATGGCTTTGGGCTTGCCATCCAGGCCTATCAGAAGCGTGCCGAGAAGGTGATCGGCTTCATCGCCGGCCTCGCCGAAGGGCAGAGGCGGCGCTTCATGGTACGGCTGGTCAAGGGCGCTTATTGGGACACCGAGATCAAGCGCGCGCAGGAGCGCGGGCTGGACGACTTTCCGGTGTTCACCCGCAAGGCGATGACCGACCTGAACTATCTCGCCTGCGCGCGCCAGATGCTTGCCATGCGTGCGCGCATCTTTCCGCAATTCGCCACCCACAACGCGATGACGGTCGCGCATATTGTTCACGCCGCGGGCGACGGCGCTGGCTATGAATTCCAGCGGCTGCACGGCATGGGCGAGGCACTCTATGCGACGCTGCGCGAGCTGCACCCGGCCATCGCCTGCCGCACCTACGCGCCGGTCGGCAAGCATCGCGATCTCCTGGCCTATCTGGTGCGTCGGCTGCTCGAGAACGGCGCCAACTCGTCGTTCGTCTCGGTTGCCGCCGACCCGAACATTCCGATCGACCAGCTCGTGACCGGCGAGGCCGAGATCATCGGTCATGCAGAGGCTGCGCGGCACCCGACCATCCCGCGGCCACGCGATCTCTACGGGCCGACCCGGCGGAATTCGCAAGGCATCGAGCTCGGCCATCATGCATCGCTCATTGCCTTGCGCAGCGAGATCGCGCGGGCTGGCACCTCGCCCGCGAGCGCGGCGGCAATCATCAATGGGCAGAGCGAGACTGGTGCACCGCGCACGGTCGGGAGCCCGTTCGATCCGGCGGTGGTCGCCGGGACGGTCGCGGAGGCTGACGCCGCGGCTACCGATCGCGCTGTCGCTGCGGCCGTGGTCGGCTTTGATGCATGGAGTCGGATTCCCGCTGGGCAGCGCGCTCAAGCGTTGCGGCAAGCCGCGGATCTGATCGAAGCGCGGCGCGCGCGGCTGATTCATTTGCTTGCGGTCGAAGCCGGTAAGACCCTCGATGATGCAATTGCGGAGGTCCGCGAGGCGGCCGATTTCTGCCGCTACTATGCGGCCGAAGGCGAGAAGCTGTTCAGCGTGGAGCTCGATCTGCCGGGGCCGACCGGCGAGGCGAATAGGCTGTCGCTGCGCCCCCGCGGCGTGTTCGTTGCGATCTCGCCGTGGAATTTTCCGCTCGCGATCTTCATCGGCCAGATCGCTGCGGCGCTGATGGCGGCCAATACAATCGTTGCCAAGCCGGCCGAGCAGACACCGCTGATCGCAGCCGAAGCCGTGCAGATCATGCACGCGGCCGGCATCGCGCCCACCGCGCTGCAACTGGTTCCGGGCGATGGCACGATCGGCGCGCAGCTGGTCGCGCATCCGGCGATAGCGGGCGTCGTGTTCACCGGCTCCTATGAAACCGCGCGTGCGATCAATATCGCCCTCGCTTATCGTGAGGGACCGATCCTGCCGCTGATCGCGGAGACCGGCGGCATCAATGCGATGCTGGTCGATTCCACCGCGCTGCCCGAGCAGGTCGCCGATGACGTGCTGACCTCGGCGTTTCGTTCTGCCGGGCAGCGCTGCTCGGCGCTGCGGCTGCTCTGCCTGCAGGATGACGTCGCCGATGTCGTTATCGAGATGATCATAGGCGCGGCGCGCGAGCTTGCGATCGGCGATCCCCGCGATGTCGCGACCCACATCGGCCCGGTGATCGATGCCGAGGCCAAGGCGCGGCTCGAGGAGCACATCGCGCGCATGAAGGCGACGGCGCGGGTGCATTATGCAGGCGTGGCGCCGTCGCGCGGCTCGTTCGTCGCGCCGCATGTGTTCGAGCTGCGTCGTGTCGAGGACCTGGGCAAGGAAGTGTTCGGGCCGGTGCTGCACGTCGTCCGCTATCGCGCCGACCAACTGGATCAGGTGCTGGAAGCGATCAAGCGGTCGGGCTATGGCCTGACTTTCGGCTTGCATTCGCGCATCGGCGAGATGATCGAGAAAGTGTCGCAGCTACCGATCGGCAACGTCTACGTCAATCGCAACATGATCGGTGCTGTGGTCGGCGTACAGCCGTTCGGGGGCTGTGGCCTGTCGGGCACCGGGCCGAAGGCCGGCGGCCCGCATTATCTGGCGCGCTTTGCCACTGAGCAGACACTGACCATCAACACGGCGGCGGCGGGCGGCAATGCGGCGCTGGCCTCGCTCGGTGATCGCTGATGTGGATGTCCGAGCAGGTGTGGAGTGTTCCTGAGAGGCGGACTGCCTCACGGCCCCGCTGTCGATGCGGACTGGACGAGGAGATCGATCCAGTTCTTCAGGAGCAGTGTCGCGGCCGTTCCGGCGGCAAGGTCAGTGCGCAGCTTCAGCCCCGGCAGCTCTGCGGCGAGGGTGGGGTCGCGCCTCGCCCGTGCCCGGAATTCGAAGCGCCTCAGCACCTCCTCCGTCGCCGTATCGAAATAGGATGCGGGAATGTTCGGGTAGTCGTCGCGCTCCCCCGAAAGATAGCGCGCGATGTCGCGCATATATTCCCGCTGCAGCGACAGCGCATCGTATTCAGGATGGCCTTGGAAGAAAATGAAGCGGCTCGGCATGTCGCGCACGAAAACGTCGACGCCGACCTGGTCCGATCGCGTCAGGACCCGATAGCCGCAATGCACGAGATCCTGCTCGTCCACCGCGTTGAGGCGAGAATGCGAGACCTTGAGCGCCGACCGTATATTCTGCGTCATCTGGTCTTCGGCCACCTTGGCGCAGTCATAGACGCCCGAACACTTGGCGCCGAGCGGCCGCCGCGCGATGCCGTCGAGATGCAGCACGGCGGCATGGGCGGCGAGGCAGGACCAGATGGTCGAGCGCGTATTTGTCTTCGCCCAATCGACGACCGCCGCAAGCTCCTGCCAATAAGGCTCCTCACGCAGGTCGTCCGCGATCGGTTCCGCGCCGGTCACGATGAGCCCATCCATCTGCGCTCCATCGAGATCGGCGATGTCGGCATAGGTGCCTGCGATATGCGTCTGCGCGGCCGGGGAGCGGGCAATCGAGGGCAAGGCGAAGCAGCGGAACCGGATTCGCACGCGTGGCGGGGCGGCGGTCTCGAGCAGCCGCACAAACTGCCGCTCGGTCGCCTTCAACGCGCCGTCCGGCATGTTGTTGATCAGCCCGATCGTCAGTTCGACCGGCTCGCCTGAACGCCCGTCGCCATCGGCGCTGGCAGGCGCAGCTGTGGAGCCTGCGATCGAGCGGTGCCGGTCGAACAGCAGCGTCATGGCCTTGCGCTATTCAGCCGCCGCCGGTCGGGCCTGTTGTGAAGCCGCTTGGCCCAGCGCCTGGTCGAGGTCCTCGATGATGTCGCTGATGTGCTCGATGCCGATCGACAGCCGGATGGTTTCCGGCAACACGCCGGCTTTGCGCTGCTCCTCAGCCGACATCTGCCGGTGCGTGGTCGACGCCGGGTGGCACGCCAGCGACTTGGCATCGCCGATATTGACGAGGCGTGTAATCAGTTTCAACGAGTCGTAGAAGACCTTGCCCGCTTCGAGGCCGCCCTTGATGCCGAAGGTGAACAGCGACGATGCCCTGCCGCCGAGATATTTCTGCACGAGCGGATAATAGGGACTATCCGGGAATCCCGCGTAGTTTACCCACGCGACGCGCGGATCGTCCCGCAGGAATTCGGCGACTTTCTGCGCGTTCTCGACATGGCGCTCCATCCGCAGCGCCACAGTCTCGATGCCCTGCAGCAGCAGGAAGGCGTTGAACGGCGACAGCACCGCGCCCATCGTGCGCTGATAGACGCTGCGCGCCCGCTGGATGAAGGCGCTTCTGCCGAAATGATCGGTGTAAACCAGCCCATGATAGGACGCGTCGGGTTGGCTGAAGGCGGGAAAGCGGTCGGCGTGCTGCTTCCAGGGGAAGTTGCCGCTGTCGACGAGCATGCCGCCGAGGGTGGTGCCATGGCCGCCCAGAAATTTGGTCAATGAATGGACGGCAATATCGGCGCCGTAATCGAACGGCTTGAGAAGGATCGGCGTCGCCACGGTGTTGTCGACGATGAACGGCACGCCGTTGCGGTGAGCGACCCTGGCGAGGGCCTCGATGTCGCAGACATTGCCGGCCGGATTGCCGATCGTCTCCGCAAACACGGCCTTGGTATTCTCATCGATCAGCCGTTCGATCGCGTCGGGCTGATCGCTTTCCGCGAAACGTCCGACGATGCCCTGGCGCGGCAGAATGTGGCCCAGCAGCGTGTGCGTGGTGCCATAGAGCTGAGGCACGGAGACGATGTTGCCACCATGGTCGGCAAGGTTGACGAAGGCAAAATGCAGCGCCGCCTGGCCGGTCCCGACGGCGAGTGCGCCGACGCCGCCTTCCAGTTCGCTGACGCGCTTCTCGAGCACCGCCGTGGTCGGATTGGAGATCCGGCTGTAGCGATACCCCTCGGCTTCGAGATTGAACAGCGCGGCGCCATGGTCGGCGCTATCGAAGGCGTAGGCCGCGGTCTGGTAGATCGGAACGGCAACCGCCTTGGTGGTCGGGTCGGCCTCGTAGCCGGCGTGAATGGCAATGGTCTCGCTGCGCATCGTCGAACTCCGCTTCGCGCGTTGCATAGGCCGCCGAGATGCAATCCGCGCTTCTTGCCTTGGTAGAGGCGAGGAGTGAAGCGGACAATAATTCGCGACAACAACGACAAAATAACCCTAACAAACTCCAGCGCGGCGCCACGTTCGCCGAGGGACTCCCGCCGAAACCTAATCAATTCATTGGCGGTATTCCCTGCAGCTGCCTGACCTGCTCTCCGAGTTGGGTCAGCGCAGCCTGTGCCTGCGGCAGCAGTGCGCCCATCGCATGGAAATTGTGGACCATACCGTCATGGCACACATGCGCGACGGCAACGCCCGCAGACGTCAGCCGCTGCGCATAGGCATTGCCTTCGTCGCGCATCGGGTCGAACTCGGCGGTGTGGATGATCGCCGGCGGCAGGCCGGCAACGTCAGCGGCGCGCAGCGGCGATATCCTGGGATCGGCAAGATCTGCGCCAGCCGGCAGGTAATCCGAAAGATCGGATTGCAGGGTTGTCCGGTCGATCAGATAGCCTTCGGCGAAGGCGGCGCGCGAGGCTGACGCGTCGGCGAAGTCGAGCACAGGGCAGATCAGACACTGCGCCGCAATGGAGACATCCGCGGTTTGTCGCGCCTGTTGGCAGACGACAGCGGCAAGCGCGGCGCCAGCGGAATCGCCCCCGACCACCAAGCGGCGGGCATCGATTCCGAGCGAAGCAGCGTTGCGCCAGATGAACGCGGTGGCGGCGATCGCATCCTCGATGGCCGCAGGGAATTTGTGTTCGGGAGCCAGGCGATAGTCGATCGAAATCAACCGGCAGCCGATTGCAAGCGCGAGCGCCGCAGAGAACCGGTGATGGGTCTCGATGCTGCCTGCCACCATGCCGCCGCCATGAAAGAAGACGAAGCCGGGAAGGGGCTCATCCACCCGATCGGCCGGCGTATAGAGCCGATAGCAAAGCTGGCTGACGGGACCTGGCAGTGTGCCGTCTACCGTGGTCACGCGGTCGAGATCGGCGCGTGCGAACTGCATCAGCTTGGCCAGCGACTGCCTGCGCTCGTCAGCCGATGTCCGCTGCCGCGTGGCGGGGGAGCCAGCAGCCATCATTGTGAGCAGGCGCTGAGCACGGGGATCGAGAGGCATGGCGGATCCGGTGAAGAAGAGTCCGCATCCATTCTGCCGGTCAACCGTGAATCGATCGTGAGCCACGCAGGCTAGACAAGCAAATCGTTAAAACATTCGCGCGAGAAGTGATGGAAAGCGCGTCAAACCTCTTTGCGAGGAGCCATCATGAGCCACATCGTCAAGCCGGTCAGCTATTCGCAAACCTGGACCTTCTTTGAAGGAGAATGGCACGAGGGCAATGCCCCGATCATGGGCGTGCGGACGCACGCGACGTGGCTTGCCTCCACCGTGTTCGACGGTGCGCGGGCCTTCGAAGGCGTGACGCCGGATATCGATCGCCATTGCGCCCGGGTCAATCAGTCCGCAACCAATTTCCGGCTCAAGCCGGTGGTCGATGTCGAAAGCTGGATCGGGCTCGCGCGCGAAGGTATCGCCCGGTTCAGCCCCAATGCCGAACTGTATATCAGGCCGATGTATTGGGCACAGCACGGCGCCGGCGGTGGTGTGCTGTTCGATCCCGAGACCACCAATTGGTGTCTCTGCATCTATGAGGCGCCGATGCCGCAGCCGACCGGTAACGCCATCACGCTCTCACCTTTCCGCCGCCCGACGTCCGAATGCGCGCCGGTTGACGCCAAGGCGGCGTGCCTGTATCCGAACAATTCACGGGCGCTGCTAGATGCCGCCTCTCGGGGCTTCAACAATTGTCTGATGCTGGATCTGCTCGGCAACGTCGCGGAGTTCGGCAACGCCAACGTGTTCATGGTCAAGGACGGCGTGGTGTATACGCCTGCGCCAAACGGCACGTTCCTCAACGGCATCACCCGCCAGCGGATCATCGAGCTGTTGCGCAGCGATGGTGTGGCTGTGGTCGAGACGACGCTGCGCTATGAGGACTTTCTCCAGGCCGATGAGATCTTCTCGGCCGGCAATTTCGCCAAGGTGGCTCCTGTGACCCGGATCGACGACCGGAGCCTTTCGATCGGGCCGATCTACAGCCGGGCGCGCAAGCTGTACTGGGACCACGCGCATGGAACGAAGCTTGCTGCGTAGGGTCACGGCCCATACACGACCAGTTCGGTATCGCTGAGGTCGCCCAACCGCGGGCGACGTGGTCCCTTGAAATATTTCCGGCCGCGCCGCTCGGTGTAGAGGCCGACCAATCCGGGCAGGGGACCGTTGGCATCGATCAGGACCGCGATCTTTGCGCGCTTGGCCAGGAACCAGCCGATGGCACCGGCACAAGCCGCGTAGTCGGCGACGTCGCGACAATAAACCAGCTGCATGGCCGGCAGAGGAATCAAGCCGCGGCGCATCCTGGCCGGCTGCAGCACGAACGGGATAGCGCCGCGCTCGGAGCGAACCACTATGCTCAGGCACCGGTATCGCGCGTGCCGGAGCAGAAGTGCCGCCTCATCGGCGGGCAGGCCGTCAATCATGGCGGAATCGCCGCTTACGATCTCGACGCGCGCCCTCCGCTCCGTGTGCGACAGAGCCGGGACCGAAAGGAAAAGCCCTTTGCAATAGGCGCGAAAGCCCTGCGCCTCGATGATCGGCCAGGTCGTGCGCGCAGCGCTGATATTGACGTAGCTGACGTGACCAAGCCGCTGTGCGATCTTGGTCAGCATCGGCGCATAGTTGCGGAACGCAGGCGCGACGTACCAGCTCGACAGGTTGCACCAGATTTGCGGCTGCGCCTGGGATTTGCGTTCGGAGTAGATCAAGAGCAGCGCGCCGACGGGCGTGCCGTCGTGGTCCAGCATATAGCCGAGCCGGGGATAGCCCGCCGGGAACTCACGCGCAGCCTGGCGACGAAGGCCCTCAAGCCAGTAGCCGCGCCGTCGTCCGGAGAAGCCCCGCGTGAGCAGATCCGCGACCGCTTCGAGATCGGCCGGCGTGATCTCCCGGCAGCGGATCGTGGATTTCAGCGAACTCATCTGGCGGCCGTGCCAACATCTGTATTTCGAGCATTGCGTCGGCGAATGTCAGTCCGTACTCGCCGTCTGCGGCGCCAGACCTAACATCTCGCGGATGTCAGACGGCCACCGGCTGAGGTCGGTGCCGTGAATGTGGAACATCGCAACCGCCAGACGGTCCATTCCGAACGCCACACAGCCTGTATGCGCAGGCTCGCCGTTTGCATCCGAAATACCCCAGGTCGTGCCGAAATGATCACGATGGTAGTTGAAGCTCATACAGGCGGTCGGCTGCGCTTCGGAGCGCAGCGGCACCAGTAGTTCGAATTTCAGCGATTGCTGCTTCTGGCTCACCGCCTTCATCTGGCCGACACGGCCGAAGAAGGGGTCGCTGGCCTGATCGACTTGGAAGGGCAGGCCGAGATCGCGGGCGATCGCCTGCGCGCGGACCATCCAGCGCTCGCGGAAGCCGGAGACATCGTCGGGAGTGCCGATGCAGACATATTCGCGCATTCGGAACGACTGCAGCCGGTCGAGGTGCCGCGACGGCTCGCGGCGGAAGCAGTCGGCTGCGACATCGAAGCGAAGGCCGTTCTCGGGGAGCGGGCCGCGGCTCGCAGCGATCGGATAGACCGGATAGCAAGCGGCCGGCGAGAGCACGAGGTCGGCCGGCGACAACGACGTGGTCCAGTCGCCGCCTGCCTCGAAGCGGCTGACGGCGGCATTGATGTCGCGCTCGGTGCCGTGCAGGCCGCAGACGCAACCGAGCAGATTGGGAAAGCTCTTGAGGTAGCCGGATTTCTCCAATTGCGCGCGGCTCATCACCGGCGGGAAGCGCATCACCTCGGTGCCGGGTTCGCGGTGGCGTGTGATCAGTGCGGCCAGACGTTCGACCACATCCTCATAGAGCGCAGTCCGCGCATAGACGCCATCAGCGCCCATCCGGTGGAACAGCTTATCGGCGAGGTGATCCAACGGATCAGCCGGCTGCGGCGTAACTTCTGGCGATTGCCGCAGGACAGGGATGGTCATCTTAAAAGGTCCTAATGCAAAGATCGGGCTTGAAATGGGAATCGTCAGTCGTGCAGCGAGGTGGGAATGGCGCTCATCAGGCTCGATGTCGCGACGTTGGCGAGGATGCGGTCGTTGTTGATCATAATCGGTGCAGACAGCACGTCACGCAGGTGGCGCCCGATCGTGAATTCGCCGTCATTGCGATAGCCGGACAGGCCGCAGGCGCGCATTGCCCGCATCACGGTCTCGACCGCGAGTTCGGAGGTCTCGACCTTGAGCAGGGTGATCGAGGACTGGAAGTCCAGTGAGGTCAGTGCGCGCTCGTCATGTTCGCGGGCCATGAAGGCATCCATATTGGTCGCGATCAACGCGCGCAGCTTGGCAAGCGACATCCTGGCGGCGGTGAAATGCGCTACGGCGGGCGGCGTCTGGCCGCCGCCGCTGCGTGCCGCCTTGCGGATGAAGCGTTGGGCGCGCTGGACGGCAGCGGCCGCGACTCCGGCCCAGGCCGAAGACCAGGTCAAATGCGCGAACGGCGTCATGGTCTGGGTGTGAATGCGGTCATAAGGTTCGGCGAACATGCGATCCGCGGGGCAATGCACCTTCAGTTCGAAGCCGGTCGAGCAGGTGCCGCGCATGCCGAGCGTTTCCCAGCCGAGTGTCGACTTCAGCGAATAATCGTCCCGGGTCAGGGCCAGCAGCACCTGGTCGGATGCGGCAGCATCATCGGCGCGCCGCGCAATCGTGACCAGTCCGTCGGCTTCCGCGCCGTAGGAGATTACCGTGGCGTCGCGGAGCAGGCTAATCTCGTCGCCGCTGCGGCTGATCGCAGCGGCGCTGGCGCGGATGTTGCCGCCATTCTGGCCCTCGGTGGTCGAGGACGCCAGCAGGAGCTGTTCGGAGGCGACACGCCGCATCAGGGCTTCCATGTAAGGGCTGCCACGGCCGTGCCGAACCAGGCACGCCACCTTGGTCTGATGCATCGCGAAGATCATTGCGGTGGAAGCGCAGGCGCGGCCGAGCGTGTAGCAGACCTCGGCGATATCCTGCACCGAAGCGCCGAAGCCGCCGAACTCGACCGGGATCTGCATTCCCAGGAGCTTCTGCTGGCGCGCGGCATCGATCGCAGCCTTGGGAAAGCGCCCCTGCCGATCGACCTCGTCCGCTTCCGCCGCGGCCTGTGCGGCAACCGCCGACATCCGTTGCAGGAACAACGAGCCGCGATCGTGCAGCAGATGTCCGCCGTCACTCGGCGTGGGGTGATGAAGTGCGGTATCCTGGACGTTCATGACCCGATCTGGCCTCCGATTGCCGGCACTGGAGCTCAGCGCCGGCATCCGCGGGGACGCCAAGCCGATACTCGGACCGCTCATTGTTGCTCGTCAGCGTATGGATTTGATTCAAATACGTCGACGAAATTCAGGGTAAACACGATCTAATCCGGGCGCGGCGGTTAACTTCCGGTTCTTTCGATTCGGCAAATTGTCACCAAGATGTTAGCCTTAAGATCAAATGCGAGAGAAAGCCGCCACGCGCGCGGCTGATTTTACAACATGGTCGCGTTATTTTCGGGTGGGCATACCGCGATGGATTTTCGGAAATTGTGAGAGTTGAGAGGGCGTATATGCAAGGGGCGGAAACCGATGTTCGCAGCAGGATCGTGGCGTTGGTGCGCGGGATTCTCGCGCAGAACTCCATTTCGGCCGAACTCTCCCCCGAAGTGCTGCTGGTCGACGCCGGGCTCACCTCGATGGACATGGTCAACCTGATGCTTGCGGTCGAGGCCGAGTTCGACTTCACCATTCCGCAAGAGCAGATCACGCCGGAGAACTTCCAGTCGATCGCAACTTTGGAGCGGCTGGTCTCAGGCCAGTTGCAGGCCGCCACCGCTGCCTGATGCGCTCACGAGGGTCACATCTTCGGGTGGACCTCTCGCCGCCGGTTCTCAAATCCGATCAAAGCTGGCATAGCTTATCCCCGGACGTGAGATGGGGTGAGCATGACAAAGTCAGTTCTCGGCATTATCGGCGGGTCCGGGATTTATGATCTCCCGGGACTTGAGAATGCACGTGACGAGGTGATCGCCAGCCCTTGGGGCGAGCCCTCTGCGCCGTTGCGCCGAGGCGTGATCGCCGGCCTGCCGATCGTCTTCCTGCCGCGCCATGACAAGGGCCATCGGCTCTCGCCCTCGGACATTAATTATCGGGCCAACATCGACGTCCTGAAGCGGGCCGGCGTGACCGATCTGGTGTCGCTGTCGGCGTGCGGATCGTTCAAGGAGGATCTGCCGCCCGGCACATTCGTGCTGGTGGATCAGTTCGTCGATCGGACCTACAAGCGCGAGAGCTCCTTCTTCGGCAAGGGCTGCGTCGCCCATGTGTCGATGGCGCATCCGGTGTCGCCGCGATTGCGCATCCATCTGGCCGCAGCGGCGGAAGCGGAAGGCATTCCGATCGGGCGCGGCGGCACCTATGTCTGCATGGAAGGTCCACAATTCTCGACCTATGCCGAGAGCATGACCTACAAGGAGCTTGGCTATTCCGTGATCGGCATGACCAACATGCCGGAGGCGAAGCTCGCGCGCGAAGCCGAGATCTGCTACGCGACCGTGGCGATGGTCACGGATTTCGACTGCTGGCATCCGGACCACGACGCAGTGACCGTGCAGGACATCATCCGCGTGTTGACGACGAATGCGGAGAAGGCCAAGGCTCTCGTTGCCCGGCTCGCGCAGGAATTCCCGCGCGAACATGAGGCCTGTCCGATCGGCTCGGACCGGGCGCTCGATGCGGCGCTGATCACGGCGCCGGAGGCCCGCGATCCTGAACTGCTCAAGAAGCTCGATGCAGTGGCAGGACGGGTGTTGCGGAGCCAGCCCTGAGAGGAGGACGCGCGGATGAAGGTCGACGGCAGGCATTACCGCAGTATCTGGCTCGACGCCGACGGCTGGTCGGTCGCCGCCATCGACCAGCGCCGGCTGCCGCATGAATTCGTCGTTGCTAAGCTGACCACCTGCGAGGAAGCCGCGGAGGCGATCCGCACGATGCTGGTGCGTGGGGCGCCGCTGATCGGCGCTACGGCCGCCTTCGGCATGGCGCTCGCCATGCGTGACGACCGCTCCGACCAGGCGATCGACCGTGCCTACCAGATGCTGCTGGCGACGCGGCCGACCGCGATCAACCTGAAATGGGCGCTCGACACCATGGCCGCGATGCTGCGCCGGCTGGCGCCGTCGGAGCGGCAAGGCGCCGCCTATTCCCGTGCTGTCGATATCGCCGGCGAGGATGTCGTCATCAATCAGGGCATCGCGCAGCACGGCTTGGAGGTGATCGAGGCGATTGCCGCGCAAAAGAAGCCGGGCGAGCCGGTCAATGTACTGACCCACTGCAATGCCGGCTGGCTCGCGACCGTGGACTGGGGTACGGCGACCGCCCCCATCTACCTCGCTGCTGATCGTGGCATTCCGATCCATGTCTGGGTCGACGAGACCAGGCCACGTAACCAGGGCGCCTCGCTGACCGCGTGGGAGCTCGGCCATCATGGCGTCGCGCACACCGTCATTCCGGATAATACCGGCGGGCACCTGATGCAGCACGGCATGGTCGATCTTGTGATCGTCGGCACCGACCGCGTTGCCGCCAATGGCGACGTCTGCAACAAGATCGGCACTTATCTGAAAGCGCTGGCGGCGCACGACAACGGCGTGCCGTTCTATGTCGCGCTGCCGTCGCCGACCATCGACTTCGCGGTGGCCGACGGCCGGCAGATCCCGATCGAGCAGCGCAGCGCCAGCGAGGTGACCGATATGACCGGCCGAACCGCCGACGGGCGGATCGAGACCGTGCGCATCGTGCCGCCGGGATCGCCCGTGGCGAATTACGGTTTCGACGTGACGCCGGCGCGGCTGGTGACCGGCCTCATCACCGAGCGCGGCGTGCTGAATGCGGATAGCGCCTCGCTCGCGGCCGCGTTTCCGGAGCGGGCGAAGCAGAGCAACTATTAACCCTTCGTCGTTGCGAGGCGCGCATGCGCCGACGCAATCCAGCCTCTTTGTGTGACGCTGGATTGCTTTGGTTCGCTCACAATAACGCAGGACTAGCTCAGCTTCATCCCCGTTGCGGTCTCGAGCTCTGCGATCGCCTGAGCCGCGTTCGTAACCTTGATCGTGGTCATCCCCATCTCGCGAGCGGGCTTCAGATTGACGCCGAGATCGTCGAGATAGACGCAGCGTTCGGGACGAACCCCGAGCGCCTCGGTCATCATCTGGTAGATGCGCGGATCCGGTTTGCGCAGCCCGATCTTGGCGGACTCGATCACATGGTCGAACAGCGCCATCACCTCGGCGACATAGAGCGAGCGCCCGGCCTGGCTGCCGATCGCATTGGCCGGCAGATTGTTGGTGATACAGCCGGTCTTGAACTGCTCGCCGATGCGCATCAGCGCCTCGACCATGTCCGGGCGCAGGTCGCCCGCAAGCAGCGGCAGCACCTCCCTGCCGCGCACCGCGGCGCCGCCGAGCGCGAGCGATTCCTCCGCGAACAGGCGGTCGAAGGCGTCGAGATCGATCTCGGCGCGTTCGAATTTCGCCCAGGCGTTTTCCAGGTGATTGGCGGCGTTGGTGTTGCGGATGATGTCGGCAGGATAGCCGCATTCCTGTTCGAACCGGGCGAACGCCTCAAAGGGCGAAGTCGTCAGCACCCCGCCAAAATCAAAAATCACCGCCTCGACCATCATTTCCTCGCCGATTGTCCTGCAGCGACATCGCTAGCACGCAGCGTACTGCTTGGCGATATCGGCGCCAGACGCTATGGCTGAATACGATGAAGCTCGTCCTCAGAACCGCAGCCGTCTTGCTGCTCGGCATCTCTCCGGCCGCCGCCATCGTCGGCGGCGCACCGTCTTCGAACGATGCCGTCGGCCGTTCAGTCGTGACCATCGTCGGCTCGCGCGGTAATTTCTGTAGCGGAGCACTGATCGCGCCGAAGCTGGTGCTGACGGCCGGGCATTGCGTACAGCCCGGTGCCGACTACCGCATCGTGGAATATGATCGCGAGCGCAAGCCGCAGCTCAAGACGGTCCGACGCGTCGCGGTTCATCCCGCCTTCAACATCCAATCGATCCAGGCGCATCGTGCGACCGCCGATGTCGCGCTGTTGGAACTGGATGCACCGGCCAGGGATCGCTCGCCCGCGATGCTCGGCGTCCCGCAGCTTCCGCTCGATGCCGGCAATGCCTTTGCCATCGCAGGCATCGGCGTCACGATCAGAGGCGACGGCAAGAGTGGCGGCGTGGTTCGAACGGCGTCCCTCGTCGCCACGGGCAAACCCGGTAGCTTGCAGATCAGGCTGGTCGATCCGGTGACACAAGGTACGAAGCCCGGACTCGGTGCTTGCACCGGAGATTCCGGCGGACCCGCGTTCGAGCAGCAGCAAGCGGGGCCTGCCGTGATCGGCGTCATTTCCTGGTCCACCGGCCCAAACGTTACCGACGGCTGTGGCGGACTGACCGGCGTGACGCCGCTGACATTATACCGGGACTGGATCATGCAGACCGCGCGGCAATGGGGCATGCCGCTCGACGGAAATTGATGCGGATCGAATAGTCGGACCGTGCGCGGTGATCAGTTGACCGAACGCGCAATCGGGTCCAGCCTGAAGGCTGAGGAAACCAAGCCAAAAATCAAGCTCAAGGCGAATAAGAATGAATGTCATCGCGCCCATGCGGGAGGCGTCGGCGTCTCACGCCACCGAACATTTCGAGGTGCTGATCGTCGGAGCTGGTATCTCCGGTATCGGCAGCGCCTATCACCTGACCAGGCAGTTGCCTGAGACCAGCTTCGTCATTCTCGAGAGCCAGGAGAGTTTCGGCGGAACTTGGCGCACGCATCGCTATCCCGGCATTCGCTCGGACAGCGATCTGCACACCTTCGGCTACAGCTTCAAGCCGTGGGTAGGGCCGCCGATCGCGACGGCCCAGGAAATCATGAACTACATGGGCGAGGTCATCCAGGAGAACGATCTCGGCCCGCACATCCGATACGGGCACAGGATCGTCTCGGCGAGTTGGTCGAGCGCGAGCAATCTATGGACGATCGAAGCGGTGAAGGGGACTGACGAAACGCCGGTGCGCTTCACCGCCAATTTCCTCTGGATGTGCCAAGGCTATTACCGCCATTCGGAAGGCTACACGCCGGAATGGCCTGACATGGCCAAGTTCAAGGGCCGCATCGTGCATCCGCAGCGATGGCCTGAAGACATCGAACTCGAAGGCAAGCGGGTGGTCGTGATCGGCTCCGGCGCGACCGCGGCAACGATCCTGCCGGCCATCGCCGGCCAATGCGCCCACGTCACCATGCTGCAGCGATCGCCGACCTATTTCCGGATCGGCCGCAATGCGATCGAGCTCGCCGAGGAGCTGCGCCGGCTCCAGGTCAAGGAGGAATGGATCCACGAGATCGTGCGGCGCAAGATCCTGTTCGAGCAGGACTGGTTCACCAAGCGCTGCATCGCCGAGCCGGAGCAGGTGAAGAAGGAGCTGGTCGGTCAGATCGCAGCGATCCTCGGTCCCGAATACGCGGCCAAGCATTTCACGCCGAGCTACCGGCCGTGGCGGCAGCGCATTGCCTTCGTTCCCGATGCCGACCTGTTCGAAGGCATCAAGAGCGGCAAGGCCTCTGTCGTGACCGACGAGATCGAACGTTTCACCGAGAGCGGCATCAAGCTCAAGTCCGGCGACGAGCTGCACGCCGACATCGTCATCACCGCGACCGGATTCAACCTGTGCATGCTCGGCGACATTGCCTTCACTATCGACGGCAAGCCGCTCGATTTTGCGGATACCGTGACCTATCGCGGCATGATGTTCACGGGCGTGCCGAACATGGCCTGGGTGTTCGGCTATTTCCGGGCCAGCTGGACCTTGCGCACGGACCTGGTGGCGGACTTCGTCTGCCGGCTGCTCAAGCACATGAAGGGGATGGGCGTTCGCAAGGTGGTGCCGGCGCTGCGCTCCGAGGACCACAACATGCCGCTCTTGCCCTGGATCGATCCGGAGAACTTCAACCCTGGCTACATGATGCGCAACATGCATCTGTTGCCCAAGCGTGGCGACAAGCCGGAATGGCAGCACAGCCAGGATTACTGGGCCGAGAAGGACGAGATTCCTGCGATCGATCTCGACGACAAGGCGTTCGTGTATGGTTAATCTCGTCGAGTGGCATTCTTCAGCTGCGCCAAATGCCGCCGTCATCCCCGCGAAAGCGGGGATCCATTACCACCGGCGAATGTTGTTGCGCGAAGACTGCAACGACCGATCTTAGCTTACAGCTGCGTCACGCGGTATGGGTCCCGGGTCTGCGCTTCGCTTGCCCGGGACGACAGCGTCGCTTGTCGTGCCGCCCATACATAACAACTTCAGGTCTCCCGCCGTGCCACGCTGGTCGCGATCGCTGCCGCCGCGGTGCGGTTCTCGACACCGAGCTTGGCGTAGATCTGCTCAAGGTGCTTGTCGACCGTGCGCGGACTAAGTCCCAGGATTTGCGCGATGTCGCGGTTGGTCTTGCCCTTGGACAGCCAGGACAAGACCTCGCCCTCGCGGGTGGTCAGGCCGAACTCGCTAGAGAACTCGGCCGGCATCGCGCTGGTCGATTCCTTGGAGAGCCTGAGCAGGAACTCGTTGGCGCCGGCGCTGCCCATGTAATGGAGTTTGAGTTCCGGGCGATCCGGAATCGAAGCCGCAGCCTTGCCCACGGCCTTGCCCTTTTGCGCCTGATCGAGCCATTGGCGCAATGAGTCCGGCAACACCAGCGTATCATTCGTGCCAAAACTGTCGTTCAGAAGCTTCTGCGCCTGAGGGGTCGACCACATCAGCCGGCCGTCTCGGTCGACGGCGAGCAGGAATCGTCCGGAGACGTCGAGCGCGGCGCGCGCGCTCTGTGTCATGCGCGCATTCGCGAGGTGCACGCGGATGCGCGCCAGCATCTCCTGGACCACGATCGGCTTGGTGACGTAGTCGACGCCGCCGGCGTCAAGTCCCTTCACGATATGCTCGGTGTCGGCGAGCCCCGTCATGAAGATCACTGGCACGTTGCTCAAGCCTGCGTCGCGCTTGAGCTTGCGGCAGGTCTCGAACCCGTCCATGCCCGGCATGACGGCGTCGAGCAGGATGATGTCGGGCGTGATCTGGTCGACGATGCGCATCGCCCCCGCGCCGTCGAGCGCCACCATCACGGTCATGCCCATGCCGTCGAGCGCGTCGGTCAACAACCGCAGGGTCTCCGGCGAGTCGTCGACCACGAGCGCGACGTCGCGTTTTCTGTCAATGCTCATAGGCGTGCAGGGTCTTCAGGGTTGCCATATACTGATCGAGGTCGAAACGGTCGACCAGGGCGCGCATCTGCATCACGAAATCGGCGTGCTCCGGGTGCTCGGTGCCGATCTCGTCGAGCTTGATCTGGATGGCCCGGATATAGCCGATCTGGCCGAGCCCGATCAGCTCTTCGAGATATTTCAGCGGTGGCCGCGATCCCGTTTCGGGCCGCCAATGCGGGACGGCAATTGCGTCGGTCTCATAGCTCCATTCGAGCTTGAGCAACTGCCGGACCGTTTCCAACAGGCGCGGGATATCGATCGGTTTCATCAGATAGCTGTCGTGGAACGGCTGCGCCAGCGGCCGGCCGTGCGCCTCCAGCGCGCTCGCCGAGGTCATCAGGATGCGGGCATGATGATGGCCGCTGTTGCGCAGGGTCTCGGCGACGGTCCAGCCGTCCATGCCGGGCATCGAGATGTCGAGGATGAAGAGATCGGGCTGGCAGTGCTGGGCAAGCGCAAGACACGCCGGGCCATCGGGCGCGCTGAGCAGGATGAAGCCGAGCGGCGTCAGCACCTCGCGCAGGAGATCGCGATGCACGGGATCGTCGTCGGTCACGAGGATGGTTTTCCGAGGTCCCTGATAGCCGGAGACGGGCGCCTTGACCGGCGCGTGCCGCGTCGGGTTGGTGACTTCCGACAGCAGGATCTTGACCCGGAAGGTGCTGCCGATGCCCACTTGGCTCGTGACTTTGATGTCGCCGCCCATCACGCCGGCCAGGAGTCGGCTGATCGTGAGCCCGAGTCCGGTGCCGGTATGCGGCTGGGAGGCGCCGAGCGCACCGCGCTCGAACGGCGCAAAGATTCGCTCGAGGTCGTCCGGCTGGATGCCGGGGCCGGTGTCGATCACCTCGAATTCCGCGACGGGACTGCGATAGTGAACGACGAACTGCACGCTGCCGGTTTGCGTGAATTTGATCGCGTTCGACAGCAGGTTGATCAGGATCTGCCGCAGCCGCTTTTCGTCGGCATAGACCACGACAGGCAGCACGGCAGGTCGCTTGAACACGAAATCGATGCCCTTGGCGGAGGCCTGCAGCCGGAACATGCCGACCAGCTGGTCGAGGAATTCGCTCAGGCGCACCTCGTCTCGCGAGAGGTAAAGCCGGCCGGCCTCGATCTTGGAGATATCGAGAATGCCGTCGATCAGGCCGGAAAGATGGTCGGCGCTACGCCTGACCACGCGCACCTGATCGCGGGGCTTGGGCGGCAGGCTGGCGTCTTGCTCGAGAAGCTGCGCGTAGCCGGAGATCGCATTGAGCGGCGAGCGCAGCTCGTGGCTCAGCCCGACCACGTAGCGGCTCTTGGCGAGATTGGCGGATTCGGCCACCTCCTTGGCGCGCTGCAGCTCGGCATCGGTGCGCTTATGGGCCTCGATCTCCGCGATCAGGAGCTGGGTCTGCCGTCGCGTCTCGGCTTCCGCGGCACGGCGGCTTTGCTGTGCCAGCACGAACAGCCACGTGACGACGCCGATGATGATGGAGAGCGCGAAGAAGACCTTCCACAGGACGTCCGAGATGACCTGCCTGTCTGCCGGCTGCGCGGCGGAGGTCTCCAGATAGATCATGCCGAGCGTGAGCGCGACGAGGCCGGCCGAAGTCACGAACACGCCGAGATAATGGCCGAGCTGCGAATTGATCCGCACCAGGATCCGTTCCGGCAGCATGCCGCCGAGTGCGGCCGCGAGCTGAGCCTGCACGCGCGCGTGCGGCTTGCACAGGTCGTGGCAGCGCGCATCGAGCGAGCAGCATAGCGAACAGATCGGGCCGGCATAGGCGGGGCAGGAGGTGGTGTCCTCCGGCTCGAAATGGTGCTCGCAGATGCAGCACTGGATCCGCTCGATGGTCTGCCAGCTTCGTTTCGGCTTGCGGGCCAGATAATACTTGCCGTCGGTGAGATAGGCGATCGCGGGAGCCGTTATCAGCGCAACCCCAAGCGCAACGAAGGTCGACAGCGCCTTTGCGGTCGGACCGAACAGGCCGTAGAAGGCGCAGATCGAGACGATGGTTGCGATCGTCATCGCCCCGACACCGACCGGATTGATATCGTAGAGGTGCGCGCGCTTGAATTCCATATGCTGCGGTCGCAAGCCGAGCGGGCGGTTGATGACGAGATCGGCCACCAGTGCGCCGACCCAGGAGATCGCGATGTTGGAGTAGAGCGCCAGCGTCTGTTCGAGCGCCTTGTAGACGCCGATCTCCATCAGGAGCAGCGCCACCACGACATTGAACACCAGCCACACGACGCGACCGGGATGGCTGTGGGTCAGGCGCGAGAAGAAGTTCGACCAGGCGATCGAACCGGCATAGGCGTTGGTGACGTTGATCTTGATCTGGGACAGAATCACGAAGGTGCCGGTCAAGGCCAGCGCGAGGTCAGGCTGAGCCAGCACGTAGCGAAAGGCTTCGAGATACATATGAGCCGGCTCGGCGGCCCGCTCGGCCGGCACGCCGTGACTGAGTGCAAAGAACGCCAGGAACGATCCAGCCAGCAGCTTGAGAGCACCAAGCACGATCCAGCCAGGGCCGGCCGACAGCAGGGCGATCCACCACGACCGCTTCGATGTGCGCTGGTCGCGCGGCAGGAAGCGCAGGAAGTCGACCTGCTCGCCGATCTGCGCGACCAGCGAGAACACCACGGCGGCTGCGGTGCCGAACAACGCCAGATCGAGATGACCGGCGGGATCGCCGTGCTCGCCCGGGAACTGTTGCCAGTCGGCGAACGAATGCGGGCTCGCATAGGCGATGGCGGCAAAGGGCAGGATGTGCAGCACCACCCAGAGCGGCTGCGTCCAGAGCTGGAAGCGGCTGATCAGCGTGATTCCATATGTTACCAGCGGGATGATCACGACGGCGCTGATCAGATAGCCGATCGGCCGCGGAATGCCGAAGCACATGTCCAGCGCCGAAGCCAGGATCACCGCCTCGATCGCGAAGAAGATGAAGGTGAAGCTCGCGTAGATCAGCGAGGTGACCGTCGAGCCGATATAGCCGAAGCCGGCGCCGCGGGTCAGCAGGTCGATGTCGATGCCGCATTTGGCGGCTTGGTACGCGATCGGCAGCCCGCAACAGAAGATGATGATGCTCGCCACCAGGATCGCCGCGGTCGCATTGGTCACGCCGTAGTTCAACGTGATCGTGCCGCCGATCGCCTCCAGTGCCAGAAACGAGATCGCGCCCAGCGCCGTGTTGGCGACGCGAGCGGCGGACCAACGCCGCGCGCTCTTGGCCGTGAACCGAAGCGCGTAATCCTCCAACGTCTGGTTGGCGACCCACTGATTATATTGGCGCCTGACGCGGTCTATCCGCTGCCGCCCTGCCACTCCCTAAACTCCTGAACCGTAGCGGTCCTTGCCCAAGTCCGTCCCGCCCCTCGTGATCGCTGCGCAGAGCCTACGTCGCGCTTTTGCGGTGCAGTATACGCAATCTTGCGTATCCGTGCAGTGCACGAACCGCGCCATTCTTCGTCCGACCCGAGAGTCATCGAACCGAAAAATGGGGTGGTCATGTCAGACGATATCGAACGAGGCCTGAAATCGCCGCTGCGGCGCCAATTGCTGATGGGAATGGCGGCAATCCCGGCCCTTACCATGCTGCCGCGGCCGTCATTGGCCGACGTGCCTGCAACTTCCGCGGTGAATACGACCGGGCTCGCAGTCACTGATAGCGAGGTGACCGTCGGCATCCTCCATTCGGTTACGGGCACGATGGCGATCTCCGAGACCGGTTCGGTGGAAGCCGAGAAGCTCGCGATCGAGCAGATCAACGCGCAAGGCGGCGTGCTCGGCCGCAAGATCAAGTTCATCCAGGAGGACGGCGCCAGCGACTGGCCGACCTTCGCCGAGAAAGCCAAGAAGCTGCTCGTGAACGACAAATGCGCGTCCGTGTTCGGCTGCTGGACCTCGGCGTCGCGCAAGGCGGTGCTGCCGGTATTCGAGCAGTATAACGGCATGCTCTATTACCCGACCTTCTACGAAGGCCTCGAGCAGTCCAAGAACGTCATCTACACCGGCCAGGAAGCGACGCAGCAGATCATCGCCGGCCTCGATTGGGTCAACAAGACCAAGGGCGCCAAGACGTTCTATCTGCTGGGCTCCGACTACATCTGGCCGCGCACCTCGAACAAGATCGCGCGCAAGCACATCGAGAACCATCTGCAGGGTTGCAAGGTCGTCGGCGAGGAATATTTCCCGCTCGGCCACACGCAATTCAACTCGGTCATCAACAAGATCAAGCTGACCAAGCCGGACGTGATCTATGCGATCATCGTCGGTGGTTCCAACGTCGCCTTCTACAAGCAGCTCAAGGCGGCCGGCATCGACATGTCGAAGCAGACCTTGCTGACCATCTCCGTCACTGAGGACGAGATCGACGGTATCGGCGGCGAGAACATCGCGGGCGCCTATGCCTGCATGAAGTACTTCCAGTCGCTCGACAATCCGAACAACAAGGCGTTCGTTGCCGCGTTCAAGAAGATGTGGGGCGAAAAGACCGTGATCGGCGACGTGACCCAGGCCGCCTATCTCGGACCGTGGCTGTGGAAGTTGACGGTGGAGAAGGCCGGCAGCTTCGATATCGACAAGATCGCGGCCGCCTCGCCCGGCGTCGAATTCAAGGGCGCGCCAGAGGGCTATGTCCGGATCCACGAGAACCACCATCTGTGGTCGAAGACCCGTGTCGGCCGCGCCAAGGCGGACGGTCAATACGAGCTGATCTACGAGACCGCCGATCTGGTCGAGCCCGATCCGTTCCCGAAGGGCTATCAGTAAGGCGCTCTCAAACGGCGCACGGTAACGCGACGTTGTTGCGCCGACACAGCTGCGCTCCCTCCCCCTTGCGGGGGAGGGTTGGGGAGAGGGGTACCCAGCAAAGACTGTGATTGGGGACCCCCACCCCCGACCCCTCCCCGCAAGGGGGAGGGGAGTAGAGCTAATCCTCAGAGAGATCGATCTCCAAGCACGGGGCACTTCGCCTGAGAGGACAGACCATGTTCGGCGACTACTCACTCGGTGATCTCGGGGCCATCTTCGCGATGCAGGGCTTTGCGGGACTCATCCTGTTTTCGGTCTATGTGCTGATGGCGCTGGGGCTCGCTATCATCTTCGGCCAGATGGGCGTCATCAACATGGCGCATGGCGAGTTCATGATCCTCGGCGCCTACGTCACCTGGATGACGTCGAACGCCTTCCAGCAATTCCTGCCCTCATTGTTTCCCGGCTATTTCTTCGTCGCGATGATATTGGCCTTCATCGCATCCGGTGCGCTCGGCATGCTGGTCGAGTGGGCTCTGATCCGCACCCTCTACAAGCGCCCGCTCGATACGCTGCTCGCGACCTGGGGTCTCAGCCTGATCCTGCAGCAGGCCTACCGTTCGGTGTTCGGCGCCCGCGAGGTCGGTGTCGAGCTGCCGGAGTGGATGATGGGCTCCTGGCAGGCGACCGACTCCATCCAGATCCCGATCAACGGCATGTTCGTGATGGCACTCACCATCCTGATCACGCTGGTGGTGGCCTATGTGCTGTTCTGGTCGCGCTGGGGTAAGCAGGTGCGCGCGGTCGTGCAGAACCGCGTGATGGCCGGCGCCGTCGGCATCAACACCGAAAGGGTCGATCGTTACACCTTCGGTCTCGGCTGCGGCATCGCGGGCGTCGCCGGAAGCGCCTTCACCATGATCGGCTCGACCGGGCCGACCGCTGGCCAGCTCTATATCGTCGACACTTTCCTCGTTGTCGTGTTCGGCGGCGCCGCCAGCCTGCTCGGCACCATCGCATCTGCCTTCACCATCTCGCAGACCGACTCGACGCTCGAGTTCTTCATGTCGGGATCGATGGCCAAGGTCATCACGCTGCTCGCGATCGTCGCGATCCTGATGCTGCGCCCGCAGGGCCTGTTCGCTCTCAAGGTCCGCAAATAGGCCGCGCAGGGTCGAGCCTCAACAAGAAAGCACGGTCATGATCATCAACGCGCGCTTCTTCAACCGCTCCGAACTTATCGGCTTCGTCTCGCTGCTGCTTCTGCTCGTGGTCATCCTGCCGCTGACGTTGGATGTGTTCCGGCTCAATCTGGTCGCCAAATATCTCACTTATGCCTTTGTCGCGATTGGGCTCGTGATGTGCTGGGGCTATGGCGGCATCCTGAGTCTCGGGCAGGGGGTGTTCTTCGGCCTCGGCGGCTACTGCATGGCGATGTTCCTCAAACTCGAGGCATCCAGCGTCGAGAACACCAAGATCCAGTCCACGCCGGGGATTCCCGATTTCATGGACTGGAATCAGCTCACTGCATTGCCGTTCTTCTGGAAGCCGTTTCACAGCTTCCCTTTCACGCTGGCCGCGATCATCCTGGTGCCCGGCCTCTTCGCCTTCATCATCGGCGCGGCGATGTTCAAGCGCCGGGTCGGCGGCGTCTACTTCGCCATCATCACCCAGGCGATCGCCGCGATCCTCGGCATCCTGATCATCGGCCAGCAGGGCTATACCGGCGGCGTCAACGGCATCACCGATCTGCGCACGCTGCTCGGCTGGGATATCCGCACTGACCACGCCAAATATATTCTCTACTTTGTCGAGGTGGTCCTGCTGTTCGCCTGCATCATGGCGGCGCAGTTCATCCGCCTGACCAAGCTCGGGCGCATCCTGGTGGCGATGCGCGAGCAGGAGGATCGTGTCCGCTTCTCCGGCTACAGCGTCGCCAATTTCAAGATCTTCGCTTTCTGTGCTGCTGCAATTTTCGCGGCGATCGGCGGCGCGCTGTTCACGCTCGAAGTCGGGTTCATGTCGCCCTCCTTCGTCGGCATCGTGCCCTCGATCGAGATGGTGATCTACACCGCAGTCGGCGGTCGCATGTCGATCTTCGGCGCCATCTACGGCACCATCCTGGTCAATTTCGCCAAGACCAGCCTTTCGGAATCTTTTCCGCAGCTGTGGCTGTTCGGCCTGGGCGCGCTGTTCATCGCCGTCGTGCTCGCCTTCCCCAATGGCCTTGCGGGCATCTGGGGCGACCATGTGCAGCCGCGCATCGATCGCCTGCTGGCTTCGCGCACCAAGAAATCCGGCAATGGCCTGGTGGCCAACGGCGCACCGGCAGAGTGAGGAGAGACGATATGCTCATCGGTCATCAGCCCAAGGATTTCCTGCTCGCGGTCGAAGCGCTCACCGTCTCCTTCGACGGATTCAAGGCGGTCAACAACCTCTCCTTGTACGTCGAGGAGAACGAGATCCGCGTCATCATCGGCCCGAACGGTGCCGGCAAGACCACTGTGCTCGACCTGATCTGCGGCAAGACCAAAGCGACGTCGGGCTCGATCCAGTTCCGCGGCAAGGAGCTGACGAGGTTGCGGGAGAACGAGATCGTCCAGGCCGGGGTGGGCCGGAAATTCCAGACCCCGTCGGTGTTCGAGGATCTCACCGTGTTCGAGAATTTGGAGATCTCCTATCCGCGCGGCCGCACCGTGTTCGGGTCGCTGACCTTTCAGCGCGATGCGGCGGTCAAGGAACGCGTCGAGGAGGTCGCCGAGATGATCTTCCTGAAGGATCGTCTCGACACCTATGCTGACGAGCTGAGCCACGGCCAGAAGCAGTGGCTCGAGATCGGCATGCTGCTGATCCAGAATCCGGATCTGTTGATGCTGGACGAGCCGGTCGCCGGCATGAGCGTCAGCGAGCGCGCCAAGACTGCCGAGTTGCTCAACCGCATCATCAAGGACCGTTCGGTGCTGGTGATCGAGCACGACATGAAGTTCGTCGAGGACATCGCGCACAAGGTCACCGTGCTGCACCAGGGGCAGATCCTCTCCGAGGGCACGATGGAGAAGGTCAAGAACGATCCCAAGGTCGTCGAAGTCTATCTGGGGCATTGAGCATGTACGCATCGAGGCACGTGAGCGCGGCAGCGGCAGTGTGCTCCCTCCCCCCTTGCGGGGGAGGGTTGGGGAGGGGGGTACCCAAGCGCGCATACGTCGTGGGGGGTACCCCCACCCCCGACCCCTCCCCGCAAGGGGGAGGGGAGAAGAAACAACTCGTCCTGGCAACGAACAAGGAGCAGGCGTGATGCTCGCAATCTCCGATCTCCATGTCGCCTATGGCCAGAGCGAGGTGCTGCATGGCCTCAACGTCAAGGTCGCGCCGAACGAGATCGTCGCGATCATGGGCCGCAACGGCATGGGCAAGACCACGCTGATGAAGTCGCTGATGGGCATCCTGCCCGCGAAGAGCGGCTCGATCGACATGGACGGCACCGAGCTGTCGGGCCTGAAGAGCTATGAGCGCGTGGCCAAGGGCCTCGCCTATGTGCCGCAGGGCCGCATGATCTTCTCCACCATGACGGTGAAGGAGAACATCGAGACCGGCCTTGTCGTCTCCGGCGAGTCGGAAGTCCCCGGCGACATCTATGAGCTGTTTCCCGTCCTGCTCGAGATGAAAGGCCGCCGCGGCGGCAATCTCTCCGGCGGCCAGCAGCAGCAGCTCGCGATTGCCCGCGCGCTCGCGACCAAGCCGAAAGTGCTGCTGCTCGACGAGCCCACCGAGGGCATTCAGCCGTCGATCATCAAGGAGATGGCGCGCACCTTGAAGCGCATCCGCGATCAGAAGGGACTGTCGATCGTCGTCTCCGAGCAGGTCCTGAGCTTCGCGCTCGACATCGCCGACCGTGTGCTGGTGATCGAGAACGGCGAGATCGTGCGCGACGATCCGCGCGACTCCGTCGATGCCGCGCAGGTCTCCAAATATTTGTCCGTCTAACCAGTCCGTCCAAGCAAGCAGCCAAGGCGAGTAAGAAGGGGAGCATTTGATGCCAGAGACACTGATCAAGGTCGATCTCACCAAATCGGCCTACGAGAACGACATGGTGCACAACCGCTGGCACCCGGACATTCCGATGGTGGCGTGGGTCAAGCCCGGCGATGACTTCATCATCGAGACCTATGACTGGACCGGCGGCTTCATCAAGAACAACGATTCTGCCGACGACGTCCGCGACATCGATCTGTCGATCGTGCACTTCCTCTCGGGGCCGATCGGCGTCAAGGGCGCCGAGCCCGGAGATTTGCTGGTCGTCGACCTGCTCGACGTCGGGCCCTTGAAGGAAAGCCTGTGGGGCTTCAATGGCTTCTTCTCGAAGCAAAATGGCGGCGGCTTCCTGACCGATCATTTCCCGCTGGCGCAGAAGTCGATCTGGGACATCAAGGGCATGTTCACGTCGTCGCGGCACGTGCCGGGCGTGAATTTCGCCGGCCTGATTCATCCCGGCCTGATCGGCTGCCTGCCCGATCCGAAACTACTGTCGACCTGGAACGAGCGCGAGACCGCACTGATCGCGACCAACCCGACCCGCGTACCGGGTCTCGCCAATCCGCCGTTCGCGCCGACGGCCCATGCCGGAAAGGCCACCGGTGACGTCAAGGCTAAGATCGGCGCAGAAGGCGCCCGCACCGTGCCGCCGCGCGAGCATGGCGGCAATTGCGACATCAAGGACCTGTCGCGCGGCTCGAAGATCTACTTTCCGGTCTATGTGCCGGGCGGCGGCCTCTCGATGGGCGATCTGCACTTCAGCCAGGGTGACGGCGAGATCACCTTCTGCGGCGCCATCGAGATGGCCGGCTGGCTGCACATCAAGGTCGACGTCATCAAGGACGGTGTGTCGAAATACGGCATCAAGAACCCGATCTTCAAGCCGTCGCCGATCACGCCGAACTACCGCGATTACCTGATCTTCGAGGGCATCTCGGTCGATGAGGCCGGCCAGCAGCACTATCTCGATGTACACATCGCCTACCGCCAGGCCTGCCTCAACGCGATCGAGTATCTGAAGAAGTTCGGCTACTCCGGCGCCCAGGCCTATTCGATCCTCGGTACGGCGCCGGTGCAGGGCCACATCTCGGGCGTGGTCGATGTGCCCAACGCCTGCGCCACGCTGTGGCTGCCGACCGAGATCTTCGACTTCGACGTGATGCCGTCAGCCGCAGGCCCCGTGAAGCACATCACTGGCGACATCCAGATGCCGATCTCGCCGGACAAATAAATCTCCTCCCTGGGCGACAAGGATGCGGGACAGTCCCTTTGGCTGCCCCGCATCCACTTCGAATGTCCTTGAATCGAACATCAATAGAACGGGACGAGACGACGATGCCGGTCTACGAATATCTCTGTGATGCCTGCGGTCCGTTCACTGACATGCGTCCGATGGCGGAATGCGATGATCCGCAGGCCTGTCCGCAATGTTCCGACATGGCGCCGCGCGTGATCCTCACCGCGCCGGCCTTTGCCTGCATGCCGGCGGAGCGGCGTACGGCGCATGCGACCAACGAGCGCAGCCGGCACGCGCCGCAGACGGTTGCCGAATACAAGGCCAAGCACGGCGCAGGCTGCGGCTGCTGCTCGCCGAAGAAGCCGGCCCGGCTAATGACGAAGTCCAGGAGCGGCGCCAAGGGGTTTCCGACCGCGCGGCCGTGGATGATCAGCCATTGAGATCGGTGAAGAGAAACTCGGCTGTGGTCCTCGGTTGGCAAGATCCACGATCACAGCCACAACTGCGGTGTCGTCCCCACGAAAGCGGGGATCCATAACCACAGGCGGGTGTTGCGGGGCGGGCTGTGCTCCAGCGTGCTGCCACATGATGGTCTCTATGGGTCCCGGGTCGGCGCCCGACAACGCTGCGCGTTGCCAGGCTTGCCCGGGACGACAGTGGAATGAGGCTGGGCGATTGTGCCTAGTGCCGCCTCGCAGGCATCCGCCGCGGTCCAGGCGCTGGCGCCGTGGGCGACGCTGCGCCGAGCTTGGCGCTCATCGCATTGGCGCTCTCGCTGACGTCAGACAGGGACTTTCTGCTGTCTTCCATCAGCCTTGCTGATTTCTGCCTGAAGTCGTCGGCCAACTCGCGGACGGATTTCAGCCGCTCGGTCAGGTCATGCGCATCGCCATGGCCGAAGCCTGGGATCGCATCATCGATCCGGGTCACGAGCTTGTCGAAGCCCCTGAAGGCATCCTCGGCCTTGTCGATGGCAGCGTCGATCGCGTCACTCTTCTCCTTCAACGAGGCGGTCTCCGACTCGAACGTCTGCAGCGCGTCCTTCACGGCCGGCTCATTGCTGACGATGAATTTGTCGACGTTATGCACCGTCTCGACCATCGTTTCCTGGTCTTTCAAGTCGGCCGTGAGGACCGGGATGCCATCCTTGTCCAGAGGCACCGGAGGCGCGGTCGGCGCGCCGCCAACCAGGGAGACGGCCGCGATCCCGGTCAGTCCCTGGAATTCGATGCCGGCGGTGGTGTCCTTGCGGATCGGCGCGCTCTTGTCGAGCAGCACCAGAGCCACGACCTTGCGCGGGCTCTCCAGCGTCACCGACACGATCTGCCCGGCCTGAACGCCGTCGAAATTGACCGGGCCACCCTTGCGCAGGCCGGAGGCCGAGCCGCCGTCGAACACCACACGCAACGGGCTGCGCTGCTGGGCCATGCGCAGCTTCTGCGTGATCAACGTGCCGCCGATGCCTGCGGCGACGGCCGCAAGCGTCAGGGTGCCGATGATGAGGTTGGTTGCGCGCATGATGCCCATCGTGGCGGCGGACGAACGCCGATGATCCGGCGGTGACTTTAGCGACGAAGCGGGCTGCTGGAAAGCTTGGCGCCGCAGCGCCTCATCGTGCCAGCCCCGGGCGCGATGGAGCGGCGATGCCGGCGAGCAGCACGGCAAGAATGCCGGTCAGGAAGATGCCGTCGAAAGTTCCCGCACCGCCGATCGAGGCCACCGGGGCGCCCAGGCTGCCGATCCTGTCGAGATTCATCAGGTCGGCGCCGATCAGCGTCCCCATCGAGCCGCCGATATAGGCAAGCGGCGCGGCATAGTCGCGCGACAGCAGGAAGGCGAGGATCGCGGTGACCACGACGGGGGCGAATACCGGCACAGCGATGCCGACGCCACGGACCGGCGTTGCCATGGCATGGATGATGATGGCGATCGCGATCACGGCGATCGCCGCGCGCAGCCAGAGCTGATAGCGCAGCACGAGATAGGTCGACATGATGGTCGGAATCACCGCGCCGCCGACGTTCACTGCGAGCACCGTGCCCGGCCACTGATGCACCAGCGGCACGACATATTGCATACCGAAGAAATCGATGATCTCGCCGGACCGCACTTCTTGGGTCGGCAGCACAGTGAGCGGGATGTTGAAATAGCTGCCGATCAGCGAGCCGAACAAGAGCAGCATCGCCGCGCCTGAGCTGATCCCGAGCTTCATATAGGCATAGCGCAGGATACGGAGCTGGATCAGGATGATGAGGATGCCGAACACCAGCACCAGGACGGCGAACAGTCTGGGCGTGATCGGCAGATATTGGGCTTCCGAATGCATGAGCTCTGAAGACTGTCGTCGCGATGCGCCGCATATGGAACCAGCATCTCACGGCGCCGGCCGGATGACAAATGCCAATATCCGCCTTCTTTCCCAACGCGTGGCGGAGGGGCGCGGTCACTCGCCCGGGGCGATCATGGTCGCATGCAGGACATACCGCTCCGGTCCCGAGCGAACGGCGTCGAACGGCCAGCAGGTCGATAGCATCAACGCGTGACCGCTGCTTGCAGGATCGATGCCGCTCGCATCGAATCGCACGACATCTGTCGAATCGGCACGATAGCGAAACATCTTGCCGTCGCTCCGGGTCACATCGATCTCATCGCCGATTCGCACATCGCGAAGGAAACGGAAATGCGTATCGCGATGCGCGGCATAGACGGCCACACCGCGCTCGCCGGGCTCGGCAGTCAGCTCCACATGCCCTGGGCCGAAGGCGAGTGCCTGACCGCTTGAACCCGCGAGCGCGAGCGCGCTGGCATGAATTCGTTTCACGTCGATGCGGGCCACCGGATAGGTATCAGCCCAGGACCACGGCTTGATCGGCCGGCCCGTCGTCACGGTCTCGGCAAAGGCGCGTTCCAGCAACACCTGGGCGAAAAGCGCCTTGGCATGGATGTAAGCGCCATGGCCAAAAAGGGCGATGCCGATCACGGCGAAGAACAAGGGAACGAGGCGGAGCATACGAGGTCCCTTTGCGTCATTGCGAGCGAAGCGAAGCAATCCAGAGCTTCGTGCGCGACTCTGGATTGTTTCGTCGCTTCGCTCCTCGCAATGACGACTGAACGTGAGGTGGGGCCAGACAGTCGCTTCAGGTGATAGCTGCGCGTCGCCGGGCAAAGCCCCACATTGCCAGGCTCAGCATTAACAGCCCCGCGCCGAGCATCATGCTGAGCTCCGCATCCGTCGCCGTCTTCGGCAGCGTGATCGTGTTCGGCGCCGGGGGCGGCACGGTCGGCCGCTTCAATGCCGCGACCTGCACATTGCCATCGGCCTGGGCGCGACGTTCGGCCGGCGCGGCTGGCGCGCGCATGCGCTCGCCAAACACCTTGTCGAAATCCCAGCCGGCGGGAAGGTTGATCGGCAGCCCGCTCAGCTTCAGCGGTTCACCGGCAGGACGACGCGGCGTCCGGTCGACGGCGACGAGGCTGGTCAAGCGCGTCACCAGCTGATGCTCCAGCGCGAGCTTCAGGATGGTCTTGTCGGCCTCGTCAGGCGTGATCTGCCGCGTGGTGCGCGCCACCTCCGCGTCGCTGATCTTGCGCCGCGCCCACAGCTTGGAAAGGCCCTTGCCTTCGGCTGTATCGGCCAGCGGCAGGGTCACCGTCCAGGGACGATCGCCGATTCGGCCCTTGATCTGCAGCGAGCCCTCGAGCTTGTCGAGCTTGGCGGCCAGCACCAGCGGCTCGTCACGATAGAGGTCGGGAATGATCGCGGGCGTAAGGTCGGCAGATGCGTTCGAGAAGCTGGCGACAAGACCGATCACCGCGGGATTTTCCAGCTTCGCGAACAGGCCGCGCATGCGCTCCTCGACCTGATCGACCGAGCCGATATGGGTGAAGGCGCCGCGCCCGAGTTCGGCGGCGCGGGTCATCAGATACGTGTTCGGTGCTGAGCCGATGCCGACCATGAAGATGCGGGAGCGGCCGCGCATCGCGCTGATGGTCTCGAACAATTGCTGCTCGTTGCCGATGGCGCCATCGGTGAGGAAGATGACCTGACGTACATGATCGGTCTCGCTGCCGTCGTCGGTCAGCGCGGCCCGCATCGCCGGCACCATCTCGGTGCCGCCGCGCGCATCGAGCCCGCTCACGAAACTTGCGGCGCGGCCGACATGCTCAGGATCGGCCGGCACCGACGCCGGAAACAGCACGGTCATCGTGTCGTCGAAGCGGATCACGTTGAAGCGGTCGGTGGGCTGCAGCCGCCCGAGCGCATAGAGCAGGCTGGCCTTGGCCTGCTGGATCGATGTGCCGCCCATCGAACCGGAATTGTCGATCACGAAGATCACCTCACGCGGCAGCGGTTGTTGCGATGTCGAGGCGACTGCCGGCGGGGTGACGAAGGCGAGCAGATAGTCGGCATCGCCGACATGCTCGCGGAACAGCCCGACGGACGGAGCCGTCTCTGCCGCAGGCTTCCAGGTCAGCTCGAAATCGCGGTCCGCCGGCACCACGCCGTCGGCCAGCGTGATGAGGCGCGTGTTCGCATCCGGACTCTCGATCCTGACCTGATGATGCTGGCTCTTGACGTCGCCGAGCGGAAAGCCGGCTTGCAGGCGAACGGTGATGCGGGTCGGATTCACCGGCGCGTTCTCGGCGGGATCGAGCACCGGCGGCGTGATGCAGTCGCGATCCGGCACCGGATCGTTGCTCGCCGCGCCCCAGCCATTGCCGCCCGGGCGCAGTTCGACGCTCTGCACGATCGGCGCCGGATTGTAGCGCGGTCCGACCACGAGCGGCACGCGCAACGAGAACTCGGTGCCGTTCTGCGCGACCGGCTCCTGATATTCGATCTGCACCAGCACCGTCTCGCCCGGTCCGATATTGGCGAGTGAGTTGGTGAAGATGTTCGGTCGCTCCTGTTCGGTGAGCGCGGCGGTCTTGCCGTCGCGCTTGGCTTGCTCGTAGATCACCTTGGCCTGCTCGCGTTCCTTGATGTCGCCGATCACGACGCGGTCGCCGACCACCATCTTCAGCGTGTCGACCGCGCTGCCCGCCGGCAGCGGGTAGACATAGACCGCCTCTATCCAATGGTCGGTCGGATTGCGGAAGAGCTGGGTGACGCGAGCACGTGCGGTCGGCCCGGACACCGTGATGTCGACATCGATGCCGAGCCGGGGCGCGTCGCTGTAGCCGTCATCGGTTTTGAACAGGAGCGAGCCGGATCGGGCCTCGCCGGGCTTGGACTGCGGCGCCATCGGCCCTTCGGCTGACCAGCCGGGTTCGAAACTCAGAAGCAGCGCCGTCAGTCCGACCAGCAGCACGGCTGCGGCCTGCACCAGCAGGAACAGCAGCACCGCTCCGATCCGCCGCAGGACCGGGTGAGACCTGCAGATCGTGTCGCCATCAATTCTGTCGTCGATCGTCATCTCGTCGCTCCCCGTACGAAACAAATCCGTGCGTGCGAGACTGTGGGCAAGCGCCTGACGTCGCGAGCAGAATGATCGGCCTTGTTCGGCCGCGGTCCGTCTCGCCGGTCCCGTGCGGACCGGGTCGTTGGCGGCTTTGTGCGGGTTTGTCCGGCAATGTCCGTCTGCTACAAAGGACGGCGCCGCGGAGCAGGGGGCAGGATGTCGATACCGGAGAGCGAATTATCCGACGAGCAGAGCCGCCAGGTCGCGGACTTGATCCGCGAGGAGATCGCACGCCGGCGCGTGTCGCGCCAGACGCTGGCCGAGCAGGCCAAGATCAGCCTCTCGACCTTGGAGAAGGCGCTGGGCGGCCGCCGGCCGTTCACGCTGGCCACAATCGTGCGGCTGGAACAGGCGCTCGGCGTTCCCTTGCGTAAGGTGCCAAGCGCGCCGGTGGCTGCGCCGATCGCAAGCGGGATTGCGCCGGATGGCCTCGGCTCCTATTCGCGCCGTGCGGTCGAATGGATCGAAGGCACTTACGTGACCTTGCGCCCGTCCTTCGGCGACAAGGAGGCGATCTACGCCTATCGCACCGACATCGCCTGGGACGAGGCGGCCTCGTCACTGGTGTTTCGTGAAGGCGCGCGGCTGGATGCGGCGTTCACCCAGTTCGGCGAGGTCGCAGTGCCCAACCAGTCCGGCTTCATCTATCTGGTCACGAATCGGCACGGCCAGCACCGGCTGATCACGGTGTCGCGTCCGACCATCACCGGCGAGATGTACGGCATCATCACGACCTTGCTCGCGGGCCGAGGTTCGCTGTTGACCCCGATCGCGGCGCCGATCGCGCTGTTGCCGGTCAGGTCGGTGCCGGAGCCGAATCTGGGCCGCATCGCCCCCGCCGATCCGAACTATGCGCTTTATCGCGAGCACTTGCGCAAGACGATCGAGGAGCCGTTTGCGCTGTTCGCGCCGGGAGTATCCTGAGCAGAGCGCTGTCGACACACCGCGGGTGATCACCCTCTCCGGCAAGGGCAGGGGGTGATCACCAATGTGGCGGCGGACCTATCGCTCCAGATCGGCGCTGATGATGTCGCCGAAGAAGTCCCACTTGCCGCCCTTGAACTGCATCATCTTGAGCTGCTCGATCGGGGCAAAGTCGGTTGCACTGGTGTTGATCGTGATACCCGGGATCAACGTATCAGGCGCGAAATCCTTCAGGCTCGCGGCCTGCTTCATCACGTTTTCGCGGGTGAGATTGTCGCCGCACTGCTTCAGCACCTGCACCATGGTCTGCGCAGCCGAATAGCCATAGACGAGGTTCGAATCGGAAATGTTGGCGCCCGGCATGTATTTGTCGACGAAGGTCATGAATTTCTTCATGCCCTCATCGTCCTTCCACTGCGGATCCGAGGCGTCTTTCATGTATTGCGCCGACAGCACGCCTTCGGAAGCCTCCAGCCCGGCCGGCTTCATCACCGCGCCGATCGAGATCGACACGTCGGTCATGATCTGCATCGGCTTCCACTCGAGCTCGGCGATCTTCTTGATCGCCTGCGCCGCGAATTTCGGGGTGGCGATGTTGACGAAGACGTCGGCGCCCTTGAGCTTGACGATGTGGGAGTCGATCGAAGGCTCGGTGGTCTCGTAGCTCTCTTCGGCCACGATCAGGCTCTTGGCCCTGTCGCCGAACACGTCCTTGATGCCGGCGACGTAGTCCTTGCCGAAATCGTCATTGGCATAGAAGATCGCCACCTTCGCATCGGGCTTGGCCTTCAGGATATATTTGGCGAAGATCCGCGCCTCGACCCGGTAGCTCGGCTGGAAGCCCATCGTCCAGGGGAAGTCCTTCGGGTCGTTCCACTTGCTGGCGCCGGTCGCCACGAACAGCTGCGGGACCTTCTTGGCGTTGTGATACTTCTGCACGGCGCTCTGCGTCGGTGTGCCCAGCGCGTTGAAAACCAGGAACACTTCGTCGCTCTCGATCAGCTTGCGGACCTGTTCGACCGTCTTCGGCGGGCTGTAGCCGTCGTCATAGGAGATGAAGTTGATCTTGCGGCCGTTGATGCCGCCTTGATCGTTGATCATCTTGAAATAGGCTTCTTCGGTCTTGCCGATCGCGCCATAGGCCGACGCCGGGCCGCTATAGGCTTCGACATTGCCGATCTTGATCTCAGTGTCGGTGACCCCCGGATCGTATTTCTTCTGTGCGAGCGCAGCCTGGCTCGCGAGTACCGTGAACGCAGCTGCGGCCGCAAACGAGAGCAGAGTCCTGGCGGTAATGGACGGCATTCCCTGGGCTTCCTCTTGTGATGATTCTTATATTGGGCATTCCGGAGCGTATGGGCTTCAGAAGCAAACTTACGATGCTTCCTGGACGAGGTCGACCGCCGAGGCCGTCGAGAAGGTCTGGCGCAATGTCGGCTTGTGGATCTTGCCGGTGGCGTTGCGCGGCAGCGCTTCGACGAAGCGAACGGTACGCGGACATTTGAAGCGGGCAAGATTGGCCTGACAATGCGCGTGGACCTCGGCTTCGCTCAACGTGCGGCCTGGCTTCACCGCGATGATCGCCATTCCCGTTTCGCCCCATTGCGGGTCGGCAATGCCGATCACGGCAGCCTCGGCGACGGCGTTCAGTTGATGCAACACGTTTTCCACTTCCGCCGGATACACGTTCTCGCCGCCGGAGATGTACATGTCCTTCCAGCGGTCGACGATGTAGTAGAAGCCGTCCTCGTCGATCCGCGTCGCATCGCCGGTGTGCAGCCAGCCATCGGTGAAGGATGATCGGTTGGCGTCCGGCCTGTTCCAATAGCCGGGCGTGACATTCGGGCCGCGCACCCACAATTCTCCGAGCTCGCCGATCTCGGCATCGCTGCCGTCGGGCCGCACGATGCGGACCTCCGTGTGCAGCACCGGCTTGCCTGCGGAGCCGGCCTTCCGCGCGGCGTCCTCGCGGTCGAGGGCGAGCACGGCCGGCGACGTCTCCGTCATGCCGTAGCCCTGCTGTAGCGCCACGCCGCGGCCCTCCCAGGTGTTCAGCAAGGGGACCGGCATCGGCGCGCCTCCGACGCCGCCGATCACGAGTCGGCTGAAATCGGCGGTCTCGAATGCCGGGTGCTGCGCCATGAATTGATAGATCGAGGGCACGCCGAAGAAGACGTTGATGCCAACAGCCGGATCGCTGATCAATTGCAGCGCCAATCCGGGATCGAAGGCGCGCATGATCATGACGGTGCCGCCGGCATGCAGCACGATATTGGTGTAGCAGTTCAGGCCGCCGGTGTGAAACAGGGGCAGCACGGTCAGCAACACGGACGATGGCATGATACGGGCGATGCCGCCGAGATTGACGCAGTTGTAGAACGTCATGCCGTGGGTGATCATTGCCCCCTTCGGCTGGCCCGTGGTGCCCGACGTGTACATGATGGTCGAGACGTCGTCGAGCGTGACCGGCTCGGAGCTCGTGAGCGGCTGCGCGGAGGCAATTGCCTGCTCATAGGAATGGCCGGCGCCGTAGCGCAAGGTGCCAGCGACGTTGCAGAGCTCGCTGACGGCGAGCGCGGTCGCGGCGAGATCGTCGTCGTGGATCATGACTTTGGGTGCGGCATCGCCGACGATGAATTGCAGCTCCGGCACCGTGAGGCGCGTGTTGAGCGGCACGAAGATCGCTCCCAATCGGAAGCAGGCGAATTGGACTTCGAGCGTGTCGGTCGAATTCAGCGCGAGAACTGCGACGCGATCGCCCGTGCCGACGCCGAGTTGGCTTCCCAGCTGATTGGCCAGTCGCGCGATCCGCGCATCGGCCTCGGCGAAGGTGAAGCGCCTGTTGCTGCCGAGATCGACCATGGCCGTCTTGGACGGGGTGCGCCGCGCATGATGTGCAATCCAGTCGTAATATCGTACTGGCACGGGATTCCCTCCTCCGTCGTGCGGTCTGGCGCCGCCTCGCCCTGATGTTTTTCAACGCTGCGCCTCGACCAAGCCTCGTGTGTTACCGAATGCCTGCCACGCGGCGCGCGCTTTTGACGGAGTGGGCCGATCAGGGCTGCGATCTGTCTTGCGTCAAGTTGCTGGTTGCAGCGCAATAGCGCCAATCCATGACGGCCCGGCGGTGACCTGCCAGATCAGCCACTTGACGCAAGTGGATACCGGCAGTTCCGGCGCATCTTGGCCGTAGGCGAAGCAGACGTTTCGGATAGGCCCCGCATGACAAGCCCGTTTTACACGGCCGAGCACGACGCGTTTCGCGATGTGATGCGGCGCTTTGTCGAGAAAGAGATCGCGCCGTTCGCCAACGCTTGGGACGAGGCCGGCGAATTTCCGCGCTCGCTCTACGCGAAGGCATCCGAGATCGGCCTGTTGGGCCTGGGCTTCCCCGAGGAGTTCGGCGGCGTCGCGGCCGATCAGTTCATGAAGATCGTGGCCTCACAGGAACTGGCGCGCGCCGGCGCTGGCGGCATCAGCGCCAGCCTGATGAGCCATACGATCGGAGCGCCACCGATCGCGCGTGCGGCGCGCCCGGACATCAAGGCCCGCGTGCTGCCCGAAATCCTGTCCGGGCGGAAGATTTCGGCGCTGGCCATCACCGAGCCGAGCGGCGGATCCGACGTCGCCAATCTTCGCACCAAGGCGAGGCGCGAGGGCGACCACTACATCGTCAGTGGCGAGAAGACCTTCATCACGTCGGGCATGCGGGCCGATGTGCTGACGGTTGCCGTGCGTACGGGCGGTCCCGGCGCTGCCGGCGTGAGCCTGCTCCTGATCGAAGGCGACACGCCTGGGCTCGCGCGCACCAAGCTCGACAAGATGGGCTGGTGGGCGTCGGACACCGCGACCTTGCATTTCGACGCGTGCCGCGTGCCGGTTGAGAACCTGATCGGCGAAGAGGGGCAGGGCTTCAAGCTGATCATGCAGAACTTCAACAGCGAGCGCATGGGCATGGCGGCGAGCTGCACGGCGTTTGCCCGCGTCTGCCTGGACGAGGCGATCGCTTATGCCAAAGAGCGGCAGACCTTCGGCAAGCCGCTGACCCAGCATCAGGTGGTCAGACACAAGCTGGTCGACATGGCGCAGCGCGTGGCGGCATCGCAGGCGATGCTGGAACTGCTGGCGTGGCGGCTGGAACAGGGCGACAATCCGGTGGCCGAGATCTGCATGATGAAGAACCAGGCCACCCAGACCATGGCCTATTGCGCTTCGGAAGCGGTCCAGATCTTCGGCGGCGCCGGCTACATGCGCGGCGTCAAGGTCGAGCGCATCTATCGCGAGGTCAAGGTCAACGCGATCGGCGGCGGCACCGAGGAGATCATGAAGGATCTGGCCAGCCGCCAGATGGGACTGTGATGTCAGCCGTCATTCCGGGGCGCGTCGTAGACGCGAACCCGGAATCCAGAGATGAGTCCACCACATCGAGATTCCGGGTTCGCTCGCTGTCGCGAGCGCCCCGGAATGACGAGAGGAAACAGAATGCTCTTCACCACCGATCACGACGAACCGCGCCGAGCCTTGCAGAAATTCATCGCCGCCGAGATCAATCCGCACGTCGATGCATGGGAAGAGGCCGGCATCTTTCCGGCGCATGAGCTGTTCAAGAAGCTCGGCGCGCTCGGCTTTCTCGGGCTCAATAAGCCGGTCGAATATGGCGGCCAGGGGCTCGATTATTCCTATGCGCTGATGATGGCCGAGGAGCTCGGCACCATCAAATGCGGCGCGATCCCGATGGCGATCGGGGTGCAGACCGACATGGCGACGCCGGCGCTGGCGCGGTTCGGCTCCGATGAGGTGCGGAAGGAATTCCTGGCGCCGGCAATCGCAGGCGACTATGTCGCCTGCATCGGTGTCTCCGAGCCGGGCGCAGGTTCGGATGTGGCCTCGATCAAGACGGCCGCGCGCTCGGATGGCGACGACTACGTCATCAACGGCGGCAAGATGTGGATCACCAACGGCGCGCAGGCGGATTTCATCTGTCTGCTCGCCAACACGAGTGATGGCCCGCCCCATCGCAACAAGTCGCTGATCTGCGTGCCGATGAAGAGCAAGGGCGTGCAGGTCGCGCGCAAGCTCGACAAGATGGGCATGCGCTCATCCGACACCGCGCAGATCTTCTTCGACGACGTGCGCGTGCCGAAGCGCAACCGAGTTGGCGAAGAGGGCGAGGGCTTCACCTATCAGATGCTGCAGTTCCAGGAGGAGCGGCTGTGGGCGGCAGCGGCCTGCCTCAAGGCGCACGAGTTCATCATCAACGAGACCATCGACTACACACGCAACCGCAAGGCCTTCGGCCGCAGCATCCTCGACAACCAGGTCGTTCACTTCAAGCTCGCGGAGATGCAGACCGAGGTGGAACTGTTGCGCGCGCTGACCTATCGGGCCGCGGAGGCGCTGATCGCGGGTGAGGACGTAACGCGGCTCGCCACCATGGCGAAGCTGAAGGCCGGCCGGCTCGGGCGCGAGCTCACCGACGCCTGCCTGCAATATTGGGGTGGCATGGGCTTCATGAACGAGACGCCGGTCAGCCGCGCCTATCGCGATACGCGGCTCACGTCGATCGGCGGCGGCGCCGACGAGGTGATGCTGACCATCCTCTGCAAGATGATGGGCACGCTGCCGGGCCTTACGAAAAAGGGAGTCGCCTGATGATCGCGCTCTATCATTGCGAGGGCGCACGCTCCTTTCGCCCGCTGTGGATGCTGGAAGAGCTCGGTCTCCCTTACGAGTTGAAGATGCTGCCGTTCCCGCCGCGGGTGCTGGCCAAGGATTATCTGGCGCTCAACCCGCTCGGCACCATTCCCCTGATGATCGACGGCGAGACCAGGATGACCGAGTCCTCCGGCATCTGCCATTATCTCGGGGTGAAATATGGACCGACACCGCTGATGGTCGCCCCCGACGAGCCGGCCTACGGCGCGTTCCTGAACTGGATGTATTTTTCCGACGCGACGCTCACCTTTCCTCAGACGCTGGTGCTGCGTTACAGCCAACTCGAGCCGGAGGAGCGGCGCTCTCCGCAGGTCGCGGCCGATTATGCCAAATGGTTCCTGGGCCGCCTGCGCGCGGTCGAGGCAGCCACGGGCAATGCCGAAACCTTGTGCGCGGACCGCTTTACCGCCGCCGATATCGTGATCGGCTACGCTTTGCGCCTCGCCGAGAGCATCGGTCTTGCCAGGGATTTTGGCTCGAATGTCGCTGCCTACTGGGCGCGGCTGCAGACACGCGAGGGCTACCAGCGGGCCCGCGAGGCCGAGCGGCGCGCCGGGATCGCGCAAGGCGTGCCGCCGCGGATCAGGCTATGAATGCCGGGGTTCGTAATTCCGGGACCGCGTGCGTTGAGCAACCGTCGACCGGGACGATTAACCGCCGCGAAATTTGAGGTGTCGTGCCGGTGACTACCGCGTGATTTGCGCTATGGTCTTTCCAACCGAAGCGGCCGGAGAGCCGTGCCTCAGGAGGAATGCCATGGATTTGACCCGCCGGGAGTCCGGCCATTTGATGCTGATCACGCCGGAGCGCGTCTTTTATGCCGGGCTGCTCGGCCGCCCGCGCCAGCGCTGCTCCGGGGCCTTTCACGTTTATGTCGCGCTCAGCGGCAGTTTGCGGCTGATCCCCGAGGGTGCCGAGCCGCGGCAGGGCGAGCTTCTGGTGGTGCCGCCGAACCAGCAGCACACGATGGAGAGTGACTACCGCACCGTCATCATCGTCACGATCGAGCCGGAGAGCGTCCCGGTCGGCACGCTCGATCGGTTGGCGAACTGGATTGCGAAGGATGCCGCGGCGTATGCCGGTCGCATCCGCACCGCCTATGAAGAATTGGTGGCGCGTCCGCTGAGCGGTGATGTGTCCAGCGCCGCGTTCGATCGTCTCTTTTTCGGTGAAGCTCTGCCGCAGCGGACGCTCGATCCGCGTGTGGTGAAGGCGATCGCGCTGATCAATCGTTTCTCGGGTGAGGCCGCCACCGCCGAAAGCTGCGCCGCGGCGGTTGGCCTGTCGACCTCGCGTTTCCTGCATTTGTTCAAGGAGGAGACTGACATCTCCTTCCGCGCGTTCCGTGCCTGGAAGCGCGCGCGGCATCTGCTCAATTTTGCCAATCAGGATCTGAACCTCGCCCATCTCGCGCAGGAGATCGGCTATCCCGATTCCACCCATTTCAGCCATTCGATCCGGCGCTTCTACGGCTTGAAGCCGCGCGCGATCTTTTCCGGCTCGCGTGATCTTGCGATCTACCGCAGCGGCGAGGTCGCAGCCGATCTGGCCGCGATATGAGGCCAACTTCGGAAGCTGGATGCTAGCGCGTTGACGCAAGCAGCAATGTAGCCGCCTTCGCATGATGCGGGCGGTCGCGGATTGCGGCCGTCGAGCATCATTCAAGGCATGGCATGAGCGACAAAGCCGTTATCACCTGCGCGCTGAACGGCGTGCTCACTGATCCCAAGCAGCATCATGTGCCGGTCACGCCGGAAGAGATGGCGGCCGAGGCCAGGCGCGCGTTCGAGGCCGGCGCCAGCATCATGCACATCCATCTGCGCCAGCAGGCGCCGGGCAAAGGCCATCTGCCGTCCTGGGAGGTCAGCGTCTCGCGCGACATCCAGCAGGCGATCCGCGAGGCCTGTCCCGGCGTCATCATCAACCATACATCGGGAGTTTCGGGGCCGCATTATCAGGGCGCGCTCGCCTGCATCCGCGAAACGCGGCCCGAGATCGCGGCCTGCAATGCCGGCTCGCTGAACTATCTGAAGGTGAAGGCCGACGACAGTTGGGCCTGGCCGCCGATGATGTTCGACAATTCGGTCGAGAAGATTCAGGATTATCTCGACGCGATGAAAGACGCGAACACGATCCCCGAATTCGAGTGCTTCGACGTCGGCATCGTGCGCTGTGTCGGCATGTACTACCAGACCGGTATGTATTCGGGACCGCTCGAATATAACTTCGTCATGGGCGTGGCCTCCGGCATGCCGGCCGATCCCGAGCTGTTGCCGATCCTGCTCAAGCTGAAGCGGCCGGAGGCGCATTGGCAGGTCACCGCGATCGGCCGCGCCGAGATATGGCCCTTGCATCAGCGCTGCGCCGAGCTCGGCGGCCACCTGCGCACCGGACTTGAGGACGCGTTCTATCTCGCCGACGGCAGCAAGGTGACGTCGAATGGCCAGCTGATCGAGGCAATCGCGGCTCTGGCCCGCCGTGCGGGCCGCGAGATCGCAACCCCGGCCGAAGCGCGGCAGATTTTTGGGACGGTGAATTGACAATCCGTGCGTCGTCATTGCGAGCCACCCGGTCCGCGCGAAGCGCGGCCGGTGACAGGCTCCGCGAAGCAATCCAGGGCTAAGAAAAGGCTGGATTGCTTCGTCGCTTCGCTCCTCGCAATGACGTCGTTACTCATAGGGCATTTGCGACCAGGTATGGCCACCATCGAAAACACCATTTCGCCCACCGGCGCCGCGTTCCAGGCCAATCGCGACGGCATGCTGGCGCTGCTCGCGCGGCTGCGTTCGCTGGAAGAACGCACGCGCCAGGCTTCTGCCGCCGCGAAGGAGCGCTTCCATCGGCGCGGCCAGCTTCTGCCGCGCGAGCGTGTCGCGCTGGTGCTCGATCCCGGCGCGCCGTTCCTGGAATTGTCGACCCTTGCCGGCTACATGTTCGACGTGCCGGATGCGGCCAAGAGCGTGCCCGGCGGCGGCGTGATCGCGGGCATCGGCTTCGTCTCGGGTGTGCGCTGCATGGTCTCGGCCAATGATTCCGGCATCGATGCCGGCGCGCTGCAGCCCTTTGGCCTCGACAAGACCTTGCGGGTGCAGGAGCTCGCGCTCGAGAACAAATTGCCCTATGTGCAGCTGGTCGAAAGCGCCGGCGCCAATCTGTTGCGCTATCGCGTCGAGGACTTCATCCGCGGCGGCAATATCTTTCGAAACCTCGCGCGGCTGTCTGCGGCGGGGCTTCCCGTCGTCACGGTCACGCACGGCTCCTCGACGGCCGGCGGCGCCTATCAGACCGGCCTGTCCGACTACATCGTCATGGTGCGCGGCCGCACCCGCGCGTTCCTCGCAGGGCCGCCGCTGCTGAAAGCCGCCACCGGCGAGATCGCGACCGAGGAGGAGCTCGGCGGCGCCGAGATGCACACCTCGATTTCGGGCCTTGGTGATTACCTGGCCGAAGACGATCGCGACGCGCTGCGCATCGCGCGCGAGATCATGGCCGCTTTGCCATGGGAGCTGCCCCCGCGCGAGGCAGCGCAGGTCAGGCCACCACGCTACGACCAGGAGGAACTGCTCGGCATCATGCCGATGGATCACAAGCGCCCGGTCGACATGCGCCAGGTGATCGCGCGCATCGTCGACGATTCCGATTTCGTCGAGATGGCGCCGAACTATGGTCCCGCGACCGTGTGCGGCCACGCCCGCATCGAAGGCCAGGCGATCGGGATCATCACCAATAATGGTCCGCTCGATCCCGCCGGCGCCAACAAGGCCACCCATTTCATCCAGGCCTGCTGCCAGAGCCGCACGCCCATTCTCTATCTCAACAACACCACCGGCTACATCGTCGGCCGCGCCTATGAGGAAGCCGGCATGATCAAGCACGGCTCCAAGATGATCCAGACGGTGACCTCCGCGACCGTGCCGCAGATCACCGTCTATTGCGGCGCCTCGTTCGGCGCCGGCAATTACGGCATGTGCGGCTGGGGCTTTCATCCGCGTTTCTGCTTCTCCTGGCCAAATGCGAGGACGGCTGTGATGGGCGGGGAGCAGGCGGCGGAGACGATGGCGATCGTCACGGAAGCGGCGGCGGCGCGGCGCGGCAAGCCGGTCGAGAAGGAGAAGCTGGATGCGTTGAAGGCGCAGATCGTCGGCGTGTTCGACAGCCAGATGGACGTGTTCGCGACATCGGCGCGCGTGCTCGACGATGGCGTGATCGATCCGCGCGACACCCGCGCCGTGCTCGCCGAGGTTCTCGCGACCTGCCGTGAAGGTGATGCGCGCAGCCCGCAAGCCATGCAGTTTTCGGTGGCACGGCCATGAGCGAAGAGAAGACGATGTCGCGCACACCGTTTCATAAGGTCCTGATCGCCAATCGTGGCGAGATCGCCCTGCGCATCATGCGTAGCGCACGGCGGCATGGGCTCGGCGTAGTCGCGGTCTATTCGGATGCGGATCGCGACGCGCTGCATGTGCGCGAGGCCGATCAGGCGGTGCGCATCGGCGAAGCGCCGCCGGCGCAGTCCTACCTGAATATCGGCGCCATCATCGCCGCAGCGAAAGCAACCGGTGCCGATGCTGTGCATCCCGGCTATGGCTTTCTCGCCGAGAATGCGGTCTTCGCGGACGCCTGCAGGCAGGCGGGCCTCGTGTTGATCGGCCCGTCGGCCGACGCGATCAGATCGATGGGCAACAAGGCCGGTGCGAAGGCGATCATGCAGGCGGCCGGCGTGCCTTGCGTGGCGGGCTATCAGGGCGAGGACCAGAGCGACGGCACCATGTTGGCGGAAGCGAAGCGGATCGGCTTCCCCGTCATGATCAAGGCGGTGGCCGGCGGCGGCGGCCGCGGCATGCGGCTCGTTGCGGATGCTGCGGCATTCCCCGACATGTTGCGCAACGCGCGTTCGGAAGCGGCAGCCGCCTTCGGCGATGGCACCGTGATTCTGGAAAAGGCCATCGACAATCCGCGCCACATCGAGATCCAGGTGTTCGGCGATCGCTATGGCAATGCGATCCATCTCGGTGAGCGCGATTGCTCGGTGCAGCGGCGGCATCAGAAGCTGATCGAGGAGGCGCCTTCGCCGGCGGTTAGTCCCGAATTGCGAGTGCGGATGGGCGAGGTCGCGGTTCAAGCGGTAAAGGCGCTCGGCTACGAGGGCGCTGGCACGCTCGAATTCCTGCTGGATTCGGACGGCCAGTTCTATTTCATGGAGATGAACACGCGCCTGCAAGTCGAGCATCCCGTGACCGAGGCGATCACCGGGCTCGACCTGGTTGAATTGCAGCTGCGCGTTGCGGCGGGCGAGCCGCTGCCGCTGCGCCAGGAGGATGTGCGCTTTTCCGGACACGCCATCGAGGTCCGGCTCTGCGCCGAAGATGCCGATCGCGATTTCATGCCGCAGTCGGGCCGGATGGCGCTGTGGCGAATGCCTGAGAACGTTCGCGTGGAGCACGCGCTGCAATCGGGCACGGAGATTTCGCCTTATTACGACTCGATGATCGCCAAATTGATCAGCCACGGTGCAACGCGCGATGAGGCACGAGCGAAGCTGATCTGCGGCCTGGAGCAGGCGACCGCGTTAGGTATCACCACCAACCGCTCATTCCTGATGGCCTGCCTGCGTCATCCGGTTTTCGCGCGCGGAGCTGCCACCACCGCCTTCATCGGCACGCACCGGACCGAGTTGCTGGCGCGCGCAGCACGGTCCGCCGATCTCGCCTTGGCCGCGCTGCTGCTCCATTTGAGCCATGCTTGCGCGCGCGCGTGGCGCACCGGCCGTTCGCTGGCCGCGCCTTTTCCGACGCCGCTGCGTTTCGAGCTCGATGGCAGGATGCAGGATTGCGAGCTCCTGCGCGACCGCGACGGCGGCTATGTGGTCACGTGCGACGGCGAGGCGCATCGCTTCGAGCTCAAGGAGCTCAACCGCGATCTCATTCGCTTCCGTAGCGGTGGCGTGATGGAGAGTGCAATCTTCATTCGCGAGGACGAGCGGCTGTATCTGCACCACCGCACGGCCGTGATGACGGTCCGCGATGTCAGCCTTGCAGCGCCGCGATCAGCCGCAGGCGCGAGCGGCGACGGCAAGGTGCGCGCTGCGATGAACGGCCGGGTCGTCGCCGTCTTGGTCCGGCCCGGCGAGCGCGTCGCCGCCGGCCAGCCGGTGCTGACGCTCGAGGCCATGAAGATGGAGCATGTCCACGCGTCCGGAATCGGCGGCACGGTTGGCGCGATCGAAGTTGCCGAGGGCGAGCAGGTGACGACAGGGCGGATCCTGGTCGAAATCGCGGCGCTGTCGTGAAGCCTGATCACCCCTGCGCAGACAGCTGCCGTCTGAGCTCTGCTACCAGGCGCTTGGTCTGAAACGGCTTTGAAAGCAGCGGTACGCTGGAGAATTCAGGCGGGCATTGATCGACCAGATAACCGGTCACCCCGATGAACGGCACATGCGCGGCTGCCAGCGTGCTCGCGAACGGCGCCGAGGTTTCGCGCCCGAGATTGACATCGAGGATGGCGACGTCGCAGCCATGCTGCTCGAACAACGTCAGCGCCTTGGCGACGGTCGGCGCCACGCCGACGATGGTGTATCCGGCATGCTCCAACTCGACCGCAAGATCGAAGCCGATCAGCGGATCGTCCTCGACGATCAGGATACGGGGGCGGTCATCGAGGTGCATCTGGCTCGCCACAGCTGACGCGCTCCAGTTGACAGGTGAGCCGCCACTGCAGCCCTGCGGGCGGGAATAGCACATCGACGGTGCCGTCCAGGCTCAGCCTCACCATGTCGGAAATGACCCTGCTGCCGAACCCTGCGCGCGCCGGCGGCGACACGGTTGGGCCTCCCGTCTCGTTCCAGCTCATGCGGAAGGTTGCGTCGTTGCAGCTCCAGCTCACGTCGATGCAGCCCTCATCATTGGAGAGAGCACCATATTTGGCGGCATTGGTGGCAAGTTCGTGGACGGCCATGCCAATCGATTGCGCGGCTTCCGGAGTCAGCTCGACATGCGGACCTTTGACCGAAATGCGGCTTCCGATGACGTCGCTGAAGGTACGAAGCTGCGAGCGGATCAGGTCGTTCAACGGAATGAAACGCCAATCGTTCTGGATCAGGAGATCCTGGTTGCTCGCGATCGCCTGCAGACGTTCGAGGAAGCGTTCGAGATCGAGCTGCTGGCCATGGCGCGTCATCTGCCTTGCAATCGCCTGCACCAGCGACAGCAGGTTCTTGCTGCGATGGTTGACCTCGGCGAGCAGAATCTGAAGCTGCCGCTGCGTCTGCCGCCTTTCGCTGATGTCGCGAACGATCTTTGACGCGCCGATGATACGCCCGGTCGGATCGCGCACCGGGGATACGGTCACCGAGACCTCGATCGGGGACCCATCTTTCCGCAAGCGGACGGTCTCGAAACTGTCGATCACCTCGCCGGCGACGATGGTGGCCAGAATGCGGTCTTCCTCGGCCTGGCGCTCCGGCGGAATGATGCGGCGGATCGACTGATTCAGCATCTCGGCTTCCGGATAACCGAAAATGCGTTCGGCGCTTTTGTTCCAGCTGGTCACGACGCCTTCCAGCGTCTTGCTGACGACGCCGTCCGAGGAGGAGGCAACGATGGCCGCCAGCATTGCAGCGCCGCGCTCGGCCTGCTTGGCGCGACTGATGTCGCGGATGATGCTGGATATCCCAATGATCGCGCCGGTCGCCTCGCGAATCGGCGAGAGCGTGATCGCGACTTCGATCGGGCGGCCATCCTTGGTCAGCCGAACGGTCTCGAAACCCTCGATCGACTCGCCGTTCTCGACGCGGGCACGGATCGCCTTGTCTTCGGCTAGCAATTCTTGCGGTACGATATCGGACGCAGGCCGCCCGATCATGTCGGCTGCGGAGCGGCCGAACAGCCGTTCGCAGGCCAGGTTCCAGGTTCTGATCTTGCCGTCGAGCGTAGCGCCGATAATGGCCTCGGCCGACGAGTTCACAATGGCGGCCAGATAGGCGGCAACCTCGTCGGGAACGAACAATGCGGACGGGGCGCCGGGCTTACCGAGCACGTCGCAGGCTCCTTGATGGACGGCGGAACGAAGCGGATCCCGCAATCGACAGTAACAACTCATTTGTACTCAAATGCAAGGCGCTGCGTCCCGTCCGGATCGTTGATCGTTAATTTTCAGCAGCGAGCATTGCCCAGTGCTCCGCTTCCGAAGTTCGCACGAATGTCGCGGTACTCTCGTCGGCGAACTTGGAATCGGAGAGCACGAGCAAATCCTTGAATCCAGTACGGCTTTGAATTTGCAGTTCCGATGGCGGGGGTGCGGCCCAACTGATCGGAACTGCAAATTCGCCGCACCAGGCGGTCATTTGCTGGCACGGAACTGATGGGAGCCTTCGGGCCACCTTCCGCGAACTGACACCAAACGCGTTAAGCGCCGGTTTGTTCCTTACAACGGGAAATGAATCGGCTGCGCGACCTTCACGCGAGCTGATGGGCTGCGACCTTATTTCAGGTTGTGATGACTTATTTCTTCAATGCCATGATGTAGGCGGCAAGGTCAGCGGCGTCCTGCCGGCTAAGCGGCGCATTCGACATCGTTGCATGCGGCAGCAACAGGAATGCGGTGAGTGTCTCCAGGGTCACGCCGTCCTTGGCCGCGATCGCGGCGAACGGCAGGGAGCGTCGGAACCTAGTCGGCTTGTCGGCGACCGCGTGACACTCGGCGCACCAGCGCTCGGCGAGCCGCCGCCCGTGGTCGAGGTCCTCTGCCGTTGCCGATCCGGCTGCAGCAAGCGCGATGACGAGGCCGAGGGAAGCAAGTCGCATAGGCACCTCCTCACAGCGGCTGATCGTCCTCGGTCGGCGGCTCCTCCTGCAGCGAGACGATATCGCCGCCGCCAAGATCCTCTTCTGCCGGCGGGTAGATCCACATGGAGTCGCGGACATCCTTGACGCCAGGCACGCTCTTCGTCGCCGCGATGGCGGCCTGCCGCTCCCTGGCATCGCGGACTGCGCCGTTGAGATAGGCGACGCCGTCGCGGACCAGGACGTTGAGACGACAAGCCTTGCAGGCCGCTTGACCCAGCGCATCCAGGATCTGGCTACGCAGCAGGTCGTCGTCGGGCGTCGGGCCCGGAAGCTCGGACGCGATATCCGCGATGGGCTGGACGAAGTCGCGATAGCTCACGATGCCGACCAGCCGGCCACCGCGGACCACCGGCAACCGCCTGATGTGCTTGGCCTCGATGGTCCGGACGATGTCGGGCAGCGTGGCATTCTCGTCGACCGTGACCGGGTCCGGCGTCATGATTTCGCCGACGGTCCGGCCGTGGGAGCGGACGAAATCGGCGTTCAGTCGCCCACGCCCAACCAGCAGGCCGAGCCAGCGGCCGGGCTTGCGGTCGGTGCCGATTTCGGCGCGGCGGATGAAGTCGCCGTCGGTGACGATGCCGACCAGCTTTCCGGCCGCGTCGACCACCGGCAGGCTCCCGACGTGATTGCGCAGCATGACCTTGGCCGCATCCACGATCGGCGTACCCGGCGTGACCGTTATCACCGATCGACTCATGATCTGATGGGCGCGCATCTTCGCTCTTCCGCGTATTCCGATTCCGTCACGGTGCGATCAATACCGAATGTCAGGCCCCCCGGCTTGACCGGGATCAAGCGGGAAGGGGTGTGCGGCGCCGGCATTATGCCGTAACATCGGGATCGCGTTCTCAAGGGAACGGCATTTCAGAACAAAATGGCTGGGAGAAAAACTGATGAAATCGAGCTTGTTGGCTTTTGCCGCGGTCGGAGCCCTTTTGATGGCCGCGCCAGCATCGGCTCAGGTCAGGATCGGCATCCTCAACGATCAGTCCGGCGTCTATGCCGATTACGGCGGCAAATATTCGGTCGAGGCCGCCAAGATGGCGATCGAGGATTTCGGCGGCGAAGTCCTGGGGCAGAAAGTCGAGCTGGTCACCGCCGATCACCAGAACAAGCCCGATCTCGCCACCTCGATCGCGCGGCGCTGGTATGACACCGAAGGCGTCGACATGATCACGGAGCTGACGACGTCATCGGTCGCGCTCGCGGTGCAGGAATTGTCGGCGGAGAAGAAAAAGATCGACATCGTGGTCGGTGCTGCGACGTCGCGCATCACCGGCGATGCCTGCACGCCGTACGGTTTCCACTGGGCCTTCGATACCCATGCACTCGCAGTGGGCACGGGCGGCGCGCTGGTGGAGGCAGGCGGCGACAGCTGGTTCTTCCTGACCGCGGATTATGCCTTCGGCTACGCGCTGGAGAAGGACACCAGCGACATCGTCAAGGCCAAGGGCGGCAAGGTGCTCGGCTCGGTGCGCATCCCGCTCAATTCGTCCGACTTCTCGTCCTTCCTGCTGCAGGCGCAGAGCTCGAAGGCCAAGATCATCGGGCTGGCGAATGCCGGGCTCGACACCACCAATTCGATCAAGCAGGCGGCCGAATTCGGCATCGTCAAGGGCGGCCAGAAGCTCGCAGGGCTGTTGATGACGCTCGCCGAGGTGAATGGTCTCGGGCTCGAAGCAGCTCAGGGGCTGGTCCTGACCGAAGGCTTCTATTGGGATCATGACGACAAGGCACGTGCCTTCTCGGAGCGCTTCTTCAAGCGCACCGGGCGGATGCCGAGCATGATCCATGCTGGCACCTATTCGGCGACGCTGTCCTATCTGAAGGCGGTCAAGGCCGCCGGCACCAAGGACTCCGACGCCGTGGCCAAGAAGCTCAAGGAGCTTCCGGTCGATGACGCCTTCGCGCAAGGCAAGGTGCAGGAGAACGGCCGCATGGTGCACGACATGTATCTGTTCGAGGTCAAGTCGCCGTCGGAGTCGAAGAAGCCGTGGGACTACTACAAGCTGATCGCGACCGTTCCCGGCGACAAGGCGTTCTTCTCGGCCAAGGAAAGTGGCTGTCCGCTGACGAAGTGACGTCGTAACACAAACAGCTGTCGCCCCGGCGAAAGCCAGGACGACAGCTGGGCTGCGCGGTCAGCCGTGCGCGATCTGCCCGACGATTGCCACCAGCGCACCGAGCAGCAGTGCGAAGGTCGCCAGCGCCTGGGTCGCGAAGCCCGGCCGCCGCTTTTCTGCCGCTTCCGCATAGCCGCGCATGTACATTGCCCGGCCGACGATCCACACCAGCCCGATCAGCGCGGCAAAGCCGTCGCTGACATAGATCGCAAACAGCCAAAGGGCGGGCAGGAAGATCGGCATCCATTCCAGCATGTTCATCTGCACGCGGAAGACGCGCTCGAAATCCGGGTTACCTGCGGTCGCCGGTGCCTTGATGCCGAAGGTGCGGCGCGCCTTCGCGACGCGGATGCCGGTGTAGAAATAGAGCAGGACGGCCAGCACGGTGACGAGTGCGGTGAAGTGATACATCGTGTCGATCCCCATTGATGCGCGCTCTCAATATCCGGTCAGCTCGAGATAGCCTACCCCCTGGTGACTGCCGGTGAAGCTGATCGGGCCTTCCCAATAGGGCACGCTGGTGGCCATCCAGGCGTTCGGATTGAGCGGGACGCTGTCGATGCCGATCGAGAGCGAGGCGATCTCGATGCGCCAGCGCACGGGAAGCTTGCGGCCGGCGATCTCGACGGTGTCCTTCGGCGTCATGACGATGCCGTCGGGGCCGAGCGGCTGCGTCTGGCCATCCGTGCCGATCCAGGTGCCCGACGTGTAGTTGCCATCGTTCTGCCGCATCCGGTACAGCATCAGCTTCTCGCCGGAGGCAAAATGCAGCGCAAACCAGTCCCAGCCGCTCTGGTCGGGCGCGAGCGGCTGGCTGCTCCATTCGCGGTCGAGCCAGGCGACGCCTGAGACTTCAACCGCCTGGTTGTCGAAGCTGAGATTCCCGCGGGCGCGATAGAACGGCTGGCTGTAGTAATAGGAGGCCTGGCCACGCTCGGATTTCTTGCTGTAGCCGTGATCGCCCTGCAGCACGACGGGCCGATCCGCTTCTAGATGCAGCGCGTAGGAAAAACCCGCCGTCGTCGCTGACAGGTCGAGCGGCGCGAGTGAGGCTGCGTCGGTGCGCTCGGTGCCGCCCATCTGCCAATCGTCGATCCAGGCCTGAAACGGCTTGGCGATGACGCCGGCCTGGCCGACGCCGCCGCGCGCGAATTTCTCCGCCGTGCGGTGACTGTCAGCGCGCGTCGCCGCCGCATGCGCCATCCAGAGCTGCTGGTTTTCCCAGCCCTCGCCTTGCGGCCCCGGGCGCGCCGCTTGGCGGAACAAGGTCCACTGCACGCCGTAAGCCTTGCCGGCAGCATCCGTCAGGTTCGCGGTCACGTACCACCATTCGATGCGGAAGTCGGGGTGTGGCCCGTGATCGATGGGAAAGCTGAATGCCTTGCCGGGCAGCACTTGCGCAAAGCCTTTGGCGCTCTCGCTCAGGCCGGCGAAGCCTTGTGCGCGGGCAGTCCCCACGAGGCCGAGCAGCGCGGCGCCGCCGGTGAAGGCACGACGAGTGAGCATGAGATCAGCGCTCAATGGTGAAGACCCTCACGAGATCGGCCGGCTGCATGCGCGCCAGTCGCAGCACCGGCAGCAAGGATGCGGCGACGGCTGCCAGCAACGCCACGATCAGCAGCCGGATCAGTTGCAGCGGGAAGACGTCGAACGGCAGGCGCCAGCCGAACGCCTTCACATTGACGATCGCGATCAGGCACCATGCCACCACGAGGCCGAGCGGCAGCGCCAGTAGCGCCGTGATCGTCGCGACCGACAACGTCTTGAGCAGCTCGATCAGCGCCAGCCGCCGCCGCGTCAGCCCGATCGCCCACAGCGGCGCGAGCTGCGGCAGACGGGCGTTGGCGAGCGTCAACAGGCTCGTCAATAGCGCCACTCCGGCAACGCCGAGGGTGAATGCATTCAGCGCACCGGTCACCGCGAAGGTGCGGTTGAAGATCTGCTTCGATTCCTGCTTCACGCTCGCCTGGTCCAACAAATTGCGGCCGTCGAGGCCGAACTGGCTCGAGAGCGCGGCGATCAGCGTCGGGACATCGGCGGGATCGGCGCGCACCGCCATCCGCGTCAGCGGCGCCGCCGGAAAGCGGCGGCTCAAGGCCGCGACATTCACGGCGATCTGGCCCTTGGGATTGCCATAGTCGGCATAGATGCCGGCTATCTCGATAGCCCATTCGCCGCCCGGCGCTGCTATCTCGATGTGATCTCCGATCGACAGATTGAGACGGCGCGACAATTGCTCGCTGACGAAGCCGGCATCGCCCGGCACCAGCCGCTTCCAGGCACCGGCAGCCGATTGCAGCAGCGGCCAGTGATCGCGATAGGTCGCATGATCCGGCAGGCCGAGGACATCGACCGGCGCGCCGGCGATCTGCGTCTCGGCGCGGCCGCCGAGCAGCACGGCCTTGACCTCGGGGCGCGCGCGCAGCCAGCTCTGGATCGCGCGTGCCTGCGTTTCATCCGCCGGGCTGATGTAGATGTCCGCCGCGAGCCGGCCGTCGAGCCAGACCAGGAAGGTCCGGCTGAAGGTCTCCACCATGGTCGAGACGCCCACATTGACCGCGAGCGCGAGCAGCAAGGCCATCAGCGCCAGCGACAGGCCGGAGATCTGCTGCCGGCTGTCGGCCCAGAACCATTGCGCCAGCGCCTGGCGTGCGCCGCGCTCGCCGAGCCGCAAGACCAATTCCAGGATGGATGGCAGCAGCAGCGCGGCGCCCAGCATCAAGGCGGCGAGCACGCCGAAGCCGGCGAGCAGCGACTGGCCGAGCCAGAGCAGCAGGGCCGCGATTGCGAAGATGACGAGCGCCACCGCGCTCTGCAGCCTGAGCCAGCGCCGTTGCGCCTCCTGCCACGCATGGGCCTGGGCTGAGCTGAGAATCGGCAGCCGCAGCACCTTGACCAGGCTGGTTGCCGCGGCCGCGATCGCTCCGATGATGCTGATGGCTAGTCCTGCGAACCACCATTGCGGCTGCAGGCTCAATTCGCCCGGGACCTGCGCGCCATAAAGGCCGCGAAGCGAAGCGGCGACGTTCGGCAGCAACGCGGCGGCGATGACATAGCCGCAGACAAGGCCGATGAGGCCAGCCGCGAGCGCGAGGACGATCAACTCGGTGATCAATACCGCATTGAGCTGCCGCGCCGACACGCCGCAGGCGCGCAGGGTTCGCAACATCGGCAGCCGCTGCTCGAAGGCAAGGCCGGTCGCGGAATTGACGATGAAGAGGCCGACGACGAACGAGAGCAGGCCGAAGGCGGTGAGGTTGAGGTGGAAGCTGTCGGTGAGCCGTTCGAGATCGGTCTCGGCATCGGGCTGCACCAGCTGCAGCCGGTCGCCGACGACCTGCTGCAGCGGTTGCCGTGGGCTTGTGCTGCTGCCGACCAGGAGTCGCGAGAGTTGATCCGGCTTCTCGAGCAGCTTCTGGGCGGCGGCGATGTCGAGCACCAGCACGCCGGGCGCAAGCTGCGGCTGCAGCTTGAGTGGCGGCAGTGTCGCATCATTGCTCAGGCGCGGCGTGGTGCCATCCTTGAGCCCGAGATCGGCCAGCGTCTCCGGTGCGATCAGGGTCTGTCCCGGCGGAGTGAGGAAGGTCTCCAGATCGCTGCGGCCGAGGGTCGGTGCATTGCCCACCTCGCTTGGAAGCGAGATCGGCTCGATGCCGAGCAGCCGTACCGAACGGCCCTCGATCTGCACGCGCCCTTCCACCACCGGCGACACCGGCCAGCCGGCGCGGCGCAGCGCGGCGAACAAGCTCTGCGGGAAGGTTCTGCCGTCGCCGCTGACCAGCATCGGCGTGCGCGCGCCGCCGAAGATCGCGGCCGCCCGGTCATAGGACTGGCGCGCCTCCAGGTTCAGCGCCTGCACGCCGCTCCACAGTGCGGTCGCCGAAATCAACCCGATCAGCAGGGTGGCGAGCTGCATCGGATGCCGCCGCCAATGGCTGAGCAGCACGGCCAGGATCCAGAGCGCGCGCGTCATACGACGCGCCCAGCGTGGAGATTGACGTTGCGGTCGAGCATTGCGGCCAGCCGCGTGCTGTGCGTCACCATCAGAAAGCCGCAGCCGGTGCGCGCCACCAGGTCTCGCGTCAACGTCATCACCTCGTCGGCGGTGGCCTCGTCGAGATTGCCGGTCGGCTCATCGGCAAGCAGCAACTGCGGCTTCACCGCGAGTGCGCGGCCGATCGCGACGCGCTGCTGCTGGCCGCCGGAGAGCTGCTCGGGATAACGCTTCAAGACGGCGGTGAGTCCGAGCCGTTCCACCAGTTCGGTGTGCCATGCCGCATCGTGTCGCCCGGCCAAGCGCGCCTGGAAGCTGAGATTATCGGCCACCGACAGGCTCGGCACCAGGTTGAACTGCTGGAACACCAATCCCAGTCGTTCGCGCCGCAGCGCCGCACGCTCGGCATCATCGCACGCACCGATCGAGACACCCTCCAGCATGATCTCGCCGCTATCGGCTGCGTCGAGCCCCGCGATGAGGTGCAAAAGCGTGCTCTTGCCGGAGCCGGATTCGCCGGTGAGTGCGACGCGTTCGCCACGTCCAACGTCGAGATCGACGCCGCGGAGAACGCTGATCGGCTCGCCGGCCGAGCGATAGGTCTTGAACAGGTTTCGAACGCTTAGCACGATCCATTCGCCGATTTTTTTGCGTCACGGCATATAGCAAGGCCGCAGTGCAAGATCACGGCCCCGGCAGTCAAATTTGTCTGCTTGTCGGTATTCCCGTGAGTCATGGTTGCGAGCAGCGACATTGCAAGCCTGATCGTCCCGTGCGTAGCATACGAACGCCCGACCGACAGGGCGAACAAGAGATGAGCCGGGGAGGGAACATGACCGCAGCCACACGGATGGGGACGCCCAAGCAGACTCCGAAAGGTGCCTGGACGATCACATGGCTCCTGTTTCTGTTCATGGTCGTGAACTTCGCCGACAAGATCGTGGTGGGATTGGCTGGCGTGCCGATCATGACGGATCTCAAGCTCGATGCCGAACAGTTCGGCCTGTTGGGCTCCTCGTTCTTCTTCCTGTTTTCGCTGTCGGCCATCGTCGTCGGCTTTGCCGTAAACCGCATTGCCACACGCTGGGTCTTGCTGGTTCTGGCACTGATCTGGGCGCTGGCCCAGCTTCCGATGGTCGGCGAGGTCGGGCTCGCGACTCTGCTCGTCTGCCGCATCGTCCTTGGCGCGGGCGAAGGTCCGGCCGCATCGGTCGCCATGCATGCGATCTACAAGTGGTTCCCCGACGAGAAGCGCGCGCTGCCGACCGCGATCCTGACCCAAGGCTCGGCCTTCGGCGTGATCATCGCGGTGCCGGCCTTGAATTTTGTCATCGTTCGCTACGGCTGGCACTACGCGTTCGGTGCACTTGGACTGGTCGGGCTGCTGTGGGCCGGTGCCTGGTTCGTGGTCGGCAAGGAAGGGCCGCTCGGCGAAAGCGAGGTGGTCGCGGCGTCGGATGCGCGCGTTCCCTATGCGCAGTTGCTGCTGTCGCGCACCTTCATCGGCTGCGTGGCTTCGAGCTTCGGTGCCTATTGGGCGCTGTCGATCGGACTCACCTGGTTCACGCCGTTCCTGATCAAGGGTCTCGGCTTCAGCCAGGAAAAAGCCGGCCTCATCTCGGTGCTGCCGTGGCTCTTCGGTGCGACCATCGTTCTCGCGACGGGCTGGCTGTCGCAGGTGCTGATGGCGCGCGGCCATTCCACCCGCATCGCGCGGGGCGTGCTCGGAGCCGCGCCGTTGGTCGTCGGCGGCCTGATCATGTCGCTGATGCCTTACAGCAGCGGTGCCGCCACGCAGATCGCACTGCTCGTGGTCGGAGCGGGGCTGAGCGGATCGATCTACGTGGTCTGTCCATTGATGATCGCCGAATTCAGCCCCGTGACCCAGCGTGGTGCCGCGATCGCGATCTATGGCGCGGTCTATACGCTGGCCGGCATCATCGCGCCGAACGTGGTCGGCAAGGTGGTGCAGAACGCCGCCAGCCTTCTCGATGGCTACCTGCTGGGATACCTCATCAATGCAGTGATCCTAGTGATTTCAGGCCTGCTTGGCCTGGCGCTGCTCTGGCCGAATACCGAGCGCGCCCGGTTGCAGACGGCCCAGCAGACTACGCCGGAGTTTGCGTGATCACTGCCGTCGTCCCTGCGAACGCAGGAACGACAGCGAGCTTGTTGAGGCCGCCCGCCTCAATTCAACGCCTGCGCCCCCCTGATCAATCGGCCCGGATGGGCGCCGGTCGCCTCTCCATTTCTCCTCGTCACCACGCCGGAAACGATCGTGGCCTCGTAACCATCCACCTGCTGCATCAGCCGGCGGCCGCCGACGGGAAGGTCGTAATGCACCTTCGGCGGATGCAGATGCAGCCGGTCATAGTCGATCACATTGACGTCGGCCTTGTAGCCGGGGGCAATCAGGCCGCGATCGCTGAGTCCGACCGACAGGGCCGTCTTGCGGGATTGCGCGGTCACGACGAAGGGGATTGAAAGCTTTTCGCCGCGCTTGCGGTCGCGCGTCCAATGCGTAAGCAGATAGGTCGGGAAGCTCGCATCGCAGATGATGCCGCAATGCGCACCGCCGTCGCTGAGGCCAGGCACCGCGCTGGGATCGCGCAGCATCTCGAATGTCGCATCGAGATTCCCATCGGCGTAATTGAGGAACGGCACGTAGAGCATGCCGCGGCCGTTGTCCGACAGCATGGCATCATAGGCCAGTTCTTCCGGTCTGCGGCCCAAGCGCTGCGCCTTCGCACCGAGCGCATTCTCCGGCGGCTGCTCGTAGTCCGGCGGATCGCCGAGCCGATACATCTTGTCGTAATTCGGCCTGAAGAACAGCGGATCGTCAGTCGCGCGCGCCTGTTCGCTCAGGATCGCGGCGCGTACCTCGCTCTGCCGCATCCGCGCGACGCGCTCGGCAAGAGGCAGATGCGCGATCGCCTGGTAGCTCGGATGGGTCTGCAGCGGATTGCGCGACAGTTCGAGCCCGAGCAGCAGGCCGACCGGGCGCGCTGCGATCTGCGTCGTCACCGAGAGGCCTCGCGTGGCGGCGGCATTGATCTCGGCGAGCGTTTGCCGCCACCGCTCCGGCGCGCGATCGTTCTGCGTCACCGAGAACGAGATCGGGCAGCGCGTCGTCTCCGCAACGCGGAGCATCATCGGCAGATCTTCATGGATGGTGGAGATGTCGAGCACGAATTGCAGCACGCTGCGGCCTGCCGTCTGCATCGCGCCGGCGATTGCCGTCAGTTCGTCCTCGCCTGCCTTGAGCGTCGGCGTGTAGTCCCCGGTCGAGGTGCGGTGGTTGAGCGTGCGCGAGGTCGAAAATCCCAGCGCGCCTGCGTGCACGGCCTCGCCTGCCAGCGCGGCCATTGCCCGGTTGTCATCCGCCGTTGCGGGATCGCGCCGCGCGCCGCGTTCGCCCATCACATAGACGCGCAGCGCCGCATGCGGCAGCTGCGCACCGACATCCATGTCGAAGTTGCGCTTCGACAGCCAATCCATGTAGTCGGGAAAGCTTTCCCATTCCCAGGGAATGCCGGCCGACAACACCGGCTCGGGAATATCCTCGACGCCTTCCATCAATTGGATCAGGCGCTGATGGTCGGCCGGCCGGCAGGGTGCGAAGCCGACACCGCAATTGCCCATGATCGCCGTGGTCACGCCATTCTGCGACGAGGGCGAGATCTCGTCGGTCCAGGTCACCTGGCCGTCGTAATGCGTGTGCACGTCGACGAAGCCGGGCGTGACCAGCTTGCCTTTGGCATCGATCTCGTCACGGCCCTTGGCTTGTACCTTGCCGACTTCGCTGATGCGGCCGGCGGCAATGGCGACGTCCGCCTCGTAGAGCGCGCCGCCCGTTCCATCCGCGATCGTGCCGCCACGAATGACGAGATCCGGCTGCTGAGTCATGGCGTTCTTCCCCGGTTGTTGTTCTTGGTCTGACATCATCGATCGACTGCCGGGGATGTCAACACGCGGGAAATGATGAGCTGCGGTGTCACGCAGTGCGTAGGGTGGGCAAAGCGAAGCGTGCCCACCGCTGAGTCTGGGATGCGTCGAGCGGTGGGCACGGCGCTTTGCGCCTTTGCCCACCCTACGTCTGAATTGCTTGGGGGAGCCTGCCACCCGTTCGCGCGGAACCGGGGGCGCAATGATGGGCTACGCCTCGACGGTCTTCGCCTTCGCCGGGCGCTCGGTGAAGAACGCCAGCACGATCGTCAGCAGCATGAAGACGACGGAGGCGCCGAACACCCAGCGCGGCGCATTCATGTCCATGATCCAGCCGAACAGCAGCGGGCTGACGACGCCGGCGAAATTGAAGCCGGTGGAGACGATGCCGAAGGCGCGGCCCGCCGCGCCGGCGGGCGCCGCGTTGCGCACCAGCATGTCGCGCGAAGGCGCGATCACGCCGCTGAGGAAACCGGCGACCAGCATGACAGCGGTGAGCAGGACTGTCGGCAAGGTCAGGAAGGTGATCGCGAGCACCAGCACCGTATTGATCGCGTAGGCGACGGCTGCGACCAGATTGTGATGACGGATGCGGTCGGCAAGATGTCCACCCGCGAGCACGCCGACGGCGCTGGCGCCGAGGAAGGCGGTGAGCGCGATGTTGGCGCTGGAGAACGAGATGCCATAGCCGTTCATCAGCGCCACCACGCCGAAGCTGGCGATGCCGGAATTGGACAGGCTGAGCAGCATGAAGAAGATCGTCAGGAGCATCAGCAGCGGCGTCAGCAGGTTCGGCTGCGCGACCTTCACTCCGTCGACATGATGCGGATGCGGCGGAACTTCGGGCACGTTGCCGAGGAGGAGCAACAGCGCCGCAACGGGACCGACGAGGCCAGCCACGATCAGGGCGCCGAACCCGCCGACCGTAGTCACCAGCGCCGCCATGATCGCCGGCGCGACCGCGCCGCCGAGATAGCCGGCGAAGGTGTGGACGCCGAAGGCGCGGCCCATCCGCTTTTCTTCGATATGGGCCGCGAGCAGCGCGTAGTCGGACGGGTGATAGACGGCGTTGGCGAGCCCGAGCAGCACGGCGGAGACGATCAGGCTCGCATAGCTCAGATGGACGCCGAGCATGGCGAGCGACAGGCCGCCGACGGTGAGGCCGAGCAGCAGGATCCGCCGCGCCCCGGCACGGTCGACCAGGTAGCCGACCGGCGCTTGCGTCAGCGCTGACACCACCGCGAACAACGTCAAGGGAAAGCCGAGCTCGACATAGCCGACGCCGAGCCGCTCTTTCAGGAACGGAAACAGCATCGGCAGGACGAGCATATGCAGGTGGCTGACCCAGTGAGCGAGCGAGACCAGCACCAGCGTCCGCAGCGAGGATGCTGCCTTCGGCAGGCCCTCGGTCTGTTGCGATGCGGCGAGAACGTCAGCCATGAACTCTTCCGTTTCCTTCCCGGCGCATCACGGAACGCGAGCCAGCAAGTCCAAGCGGGCAGGTCCTGCATGCCATGCGCGACAATGCGTCACACTATCGGCGATCGCGGCCCATTGTCCACGAACGCGGGTGCATGGCACGTGCGCGAGGTTGCCTATTGGGCGTTCGCCAGCCCTGGATTGCCGTCAACGCCGCTCAGCATGACCTGAGGTGCGCTGATCGACACCGCGCCGGACCGGAGATAGCTCGTGACGACGTCCCAAACCGGTTTCCCGGTTTGCTCGTTCATCGAGGCCCAGCCTGCAACCTTGTAGTGACGGTTCGGTTGGAGCGCATGGCCATTGCTCCGTTTGAGATCGGAGATGCGCCGGCCGATCGCCTCGGTCGGGGTGCAGCGATAGGTGAGCCCGCCGACCCGCACCATGTCGCCGCCCTGCTGCAGATAGGGATCGGCATTGAACAGGTTGTCGCAGACGTCTTCCATCACGTCCTTGATCTGAGCGCCCGTCATCTCCTGGAGATAGGTCTCGGCATAGGTGATCGCGGTCTGCGCCAGCACATCCTCCGTCGTCACGGGCTGGCCGGCCAGGAGCGTGGGGCCCCAGCGGAACCCCGGCGAGAACGCGATCTCGGCGTCGAGTTCGCTGCGCAGCGCATCGCAGATCAATTCGTCCATCGAGCCTTCGAAATTGCCGCGGCGATACAACAGGCGGTCGGTGGTGGTGAGCCGGTCGGACCAGGCTGCCACCTGCGGCTGCTGCAGCTGATCGATCAGCGCCTGCATCGCCGCATCCGGCTTCAATAGTTCCGAATAGACCGGCAGCAGCCTGTAGCGCACGTCGGTGATATGGCCCTTGGCAATCTCGAGATCGAGCACGCCCAGAAATTTGCCGTTCGAGCCCGCATTGGTCACCAGCGTCGCGCCGCCGGCATTCTTCACCTCGACCGGCTGCGGGACCGCATCATGGGTGTGGCCGCCGAGGATGACGTCGATGCCGGTGACGCGGCTTGCGAGCTTGAGATCGACATCCATGCCGTTGTGCGACAGCAGGATCACGACGTCGGCCTTTTCCTTGGCGCGGAGATCGTCGACCAGCGTCTGCAGCTCCGCCTCGCGGATGCCGAACGTCCAGTCCGGCGTGAAGCGCCGCGGGTGCGCGACCGGAACATAGGGAAAGGCCTGGCCGATCACCGCGATGCGGGCACCGCCGATCTCTTTGACGATGGCGGGCTTGAACACGCGATGCGTCGCCGGATCGAATGCCTTGGCGTCGTTGAAGGCCGCCTCTTCGGTCAGGAATACGTTCTGCGCCAGGAACTCGCCCTTGAAGCGGGCGAGATTGGCGCGCAAGCTGGCCTCGCCATAAGTGAACTCCCAATGCCCGGTCATCGCCTCGATGCCGAGCAGGTTGGCGGCATCGACCATGTCGGCGCCGCGCATGCTGTTGGCGAGCCCGCTGCCTTGCCAGAGGTCGCCGCCGTCGACGAGCAACGAGCGATGGTCGCCGACATCGCCGCGCAATTTGTCGACCAGCGTTTTCAGATGCGCAAAGCCGCCGAGCCGGCCGAAGCGCGGCGCGGACTTCTCGAACTCGAACGAGGTGAAGGCGTAGGCTTCGGCGCTGTCAGGCCGGATGCCGTAGCGCTCGAGGAAGGCGCGCTCGACCAGATGCGGCGGCTGGCCCCACATCGCGCCGATCCCGATATTGACGCTGGGCTCGCGGAAATAGACCGGCCTCAGCTGCGCATGGGTATCGGTGAGGTGCAGGATGCGCGCATTGCCGAAGCGTTCGAGGTCGTAGAGGCTGACCGTCTCGCCGCTCCGCGCACTGCGCAGCAGCGCTGGCCCGGCCAGGGCTGCGGCAGCAGTAAGTTTCAGAACATCCCGGCGCCGAACTGTCATCGCCTTGCATCCGCCGCCTAGCGGATCTCCATCGCCTTCCAGCGCTGCTTTTCGGAGGTCGCCTGGAAGATCGAGGCCCTGGCCAGCGCTTCGGCCTCCGCGGCCGATTTCACGGCCTGATCGAAATTGCCAGTCTCGGCTGCCTTTTTTGCGGCGGCAAGCGCGGCTTCCGTCGTGGTCCATTGATTGCGCAAGCGGCCCGCTTCCTGCTCGGCGGCATCGGCCGCGGCTAGCGCCGCCTTGAAATCAGCTTCCGTCGCCGCGCGGGCCGGCATGACAGCGGCCGTCAGCATGATCGCGGCGAAGGCGATGCACTTCATGGCCCGGCTCATGGTCTTGCTCCCGGTCCCGAGATCGGCAGGCCGTTCGACACGTAGGAGAGATAATATTCGAGGTCGCGATATTCCTCGGATTGCGGCTCCAGCGGCACACCGCGGACCTGGCTGTTGCAGGTGGTGAAGCGGCGGCTGATCGTGCCCATGCCGCTCCATTCCGAGCGGTAGATCGGCATCGCATTCAGGATGCCCAGCGCTGGTGCCAGGATCTCGGCGCGGATGCGCTCGCCGGGATTCTGCACATGGCAGCTCGCACAGGAGAAATTGAGCTGACCGCGTCGGGTGTAGAAATATTCCTTGCCCTTCTCATAAGCCTCGAGCGCGCGCGGATCGTCGGGGATCTTGATGTCGAACGGCTTGCCGCGCGAGGTGAACGCCATGTAGGCGGCGAGCGAGGCCATCTCGTCCTTGACGTAGGAATAGGGCGCCTCGCCATTGGCCTCGCGGCAGCGGTTGAGCGCGAGCTCGAGCGTGACGACCTGGCCTTCGTTGGCGTCGAAATAGGGATAATTCTGGCGGATGCCGATGCCGCCGTTCGGGAAGCAGTCAGCGTAGGTCTTGCCGTTCTTGAACGGCTTTTCGAACCTCTCCCTGCCGGCCTCCAGCGCGAACTCGTAGGGCGGGAACTCCTCCTTCTCCTCCCACTGCTTCCGCATGTCCTCGTTCATCGAGTACGGGCCGTTGACGAAGTCCTCGAACTTCACCTTCGGAAATTTCTTGCGGAAGAAATCCTGGAACGCCTTCGCATCCGCCGCGGGATCGACCTGGTCGGCGGCGGGCGCATTGGCGCCGAGCGCAACGAGCGCCGAGGCGGCAGCCAGGAGGAGAAGAGCGAGGCGGCTACGCATGTCTACCCGTTTTCTCTACTGGATCTTCGCGGTCAGGCTGTCGGTTGCGCCTTTGTTGTCGACCCAGCTCACCTTGATCTCGTCGCCCTTGGCGCCGCCCTTGAAGGCGAATTTCACGTAAGGGTCTTTGGAGACCGCAGTGCCCCAGTCGGCGAGGAACACCGTCTTGCCATTGTGCTCGAAGGTGAGCCGCTGGATGAAATGCGCCGGGATCAGCTCGCCCTTGGGGTCCTTGACCAGGCCCGTATCCATAGGGTGCTGGATCAGGGTCTGCACGTCCGTGACCTCGCCGTTCTGGATCGCGCGCACGCGGATGCTCGATGCCATCGTTGAACTCCTGAGCTATCCGCCGCAGCCGCCGACGGTGACCTTGACCTCTTTGGTCACGCTGTAGAGCTTGCCGCCGGATTCGACCAGCGCGATCACATTGCTCGTCTTGGCCATCTTCAGCCGGTTCGATACCGCCGGAATGGTGCCTTCCGGGATCTTGTACGAGGCCGCCAGCGCAAACGGGTTCTCGCTGACGACGAAGGCGATCGAGCTGACGTCGGGAAGCGTCGTGGTCACCGCGATCGGCACCACGCCGCCATTCTCGGCGATTTCGGGCGCGTCCAGCTTGATCTTGTCGGAGGGCTCGTGGTCCCGGCCGTAAAGCAGCTTGATGGCCTCGCTCGCGCTCTTCTGCTTGAAGGCGTCTTCCGGATAGGCGTCGTTGGCCGCGGCAAACGCGGGCGCAAAGCCGAACGCGGTTTGGCCCAGGGTTTGGCCCACGCCGAGCAGCGCCACTGCGCCGGCGCCCTTGAGGATCAGGCGGCGCGTCGCCAACGGCTCGGCGGAGCAGCCCAAACTGGCGGTCATTTCAAATCTCTCCAAATTCTCGGGATCAGAGGGTCTGCAGGAAATCGACGATCGCGTTGATCTCCTGCTCGGTCAGGATGCGATTGCGGCCGAACGGCGGCATTACCGTCTGCGGATTGCGTGCGGTCTCGTCTTTGAGGATCGCAACCAGCTCGTTGTGGTCGTAGCGTAGCTTCAGGTTCTCGAGCTTCGGTCCGATCGAGCCGGGCAGATCGCCGCCCTTGATCTCGTGACAGGTCAGGCAATTGCCTTTGCCGCGATCGAAGGCGAGCTTCTGGCCTTCGCTGACCGCCGATTGGGCCTGTGCGACCGAGGCGGCAAGCACGGAGAGGCCCAGCGCCAGGGCGGTGGTCGAGATCGCGTGTGAAAGCAAGGTGTGTTCCAGCCCGTTCGGTGAACCGCAATACTATAGGGATTGACAAGCATAAAGGCCACCGGCTGGCAATGCTGCCTGTCCTGCGCCGCCGGTTCGGTTAAGCTGAAGGACAAAGGAGATCGCCAAAGGAGATGGCCGTGGCGGAGTATGTGGTCGAGTTCGGCAAGGACGGGCGGCGGGTGGAACCGGACGGGCGTCTGGATGCGGCGGCGTTCCACCGCAATCATCAGCCGATCTGGGCGGTGCTGGCGCGTTTCCTCGGCCAGCAGACCGGCGACGTGCTCGAGGCCGGCAGCGGCACCGGCCAGCACGTGGTCTATTTCGCCGGGCAGAGCCCCGGTATCATCTGGTGGCCGAGCGACTACAAAGAGCAGCACCTGAAGAGCATCGCGGCCTGGCGCGCGCATGCGGGCCTGCCGAACATCCGGCCGCCGCGCCAGATCGATCTGTCCGATCCCGTCTGGTGGGCCAGGCTGCAGGCCGATGGCGGCCCGTCCGGGCTACGCGCCGTGTTCTGTGCCAACGTGATCCACATCGCGCCATGGTCGGTGGCCGAAGGGCTGTTCGCCGGCAGCGCGCAGGCGCTGCAGCCGGACGGCCTGTTGTTTCTCTATGGTCCGTTCAAGCGCGCCGGTAAGCACAGCGCGCTCAGCAATGCAGTGTTCGATACGTCGTTGCGCGAGGGCAATCCGGAATGGGGCGTGCGCGACATCGTCGATCTCGAGGCGCTTGCCTCGCGCTGTGGCCTTGCCCTGCGCGAGACGGTCGACATGCCCGCCAACAACATGATCCTGGTGTTCGGGCGAAGCGATGGTGCTGCGACCCCCGATTGACATCCGATTGACATGGCTCAAACGCGGCGGCGCCTTCGGGTGAAATACCGATAGCCGGATGAGCTCGCAGGCCGCGGCATGGCCCGCGCCCGTCCGGGTCGGTTGCTCGGACCCAGCCTTCTGCTACTGGAAGGAAGCAAACCGGGCGAATGGCCCCTGGCGTGGACTGATGAATGACCGAGTTGATCGCAGACGGCGACGAGATCACGGATGACGCACGCGCGCGGCGCAATGTGGCGCGGCTCGCCGCGGCACAAGCGCTGACCGGCGCCAATTCGGCGGTGATCTTCGCAACCGGCGCCATCGTCGGTGCCACCATCGCGCCTAGCGTCGCCTTCGCCACGGTGCCGATCTCGATGTATGTGGTCGGCCTCGCCGTCGGCACGCTCCCGACCGGCGCGATTGCGCGGCGCTTCGGCCGCCGGGCCGCGTTCGTCATCGGCACCGGATTCGGCGCCATCACCGGCGTCCTCGGCTCGCTTGCGATCCTGCGCGGCTCGTTCGCGCTGTTCTGCGTTGCGACTTTTCTCGGCGGCCTCTACGGCGCGGTGGCGCAGTCCTATCGCTTCGCCGCCGCCGATGGCGCCAGCGAGGCGTTTCGGCCCAAGGCGGTGTCGTGGGTGATGGCGGGCGGCATCTTCGCGGGCCTGCTCGGTCCACAGCTCGTGCAATGGACCATGGACGTCTGGCAGCCTTATCTGTTCGCCTTCAGCTATCTGGCGCAGGCCGCGATCGCGCTGGTCGCGATGGCCATCGTCGCCGGGGTCGATATGCCCAAGCCTGCGCCGGCCGATCTGCATGGCGGACGGCCGCTGCTCGAGATCGTGCGCCAGCCACGCTTCATCGCCGCCGCGCTGTGTGGCACCATCGCTTATCCCGTGATGAACCTGGTGATGACCTCGGCGCCGCTCGCCATGCAGATGTGCGGGCTCACCGTGTCCGATTCCAATTTCGGCCTGCAGTGGCACATTGTGGCGATGTACGGCCCGAGCTTCTTTACGGGCTCGCTGATCGCGCGCTTCGGCGCCCCTGTCATCGTCGCGGTCGGCCTGGCCTGCGAGGCGGTCGCCGCCATGATCGGGTTGTCGGGCCTCACCGCCATGCATTTCTGGGCGACGCTGGTGATGCTCGGGGTGGGCTGGAATTTCGGCTTCGTCGGCGCCTCCGCGCTGGTGCTGGAAACGCATACGCCGTCCGAGCGCAACAAGGTGCAGGCCTTCAACGATTTCCTGATCTTCGGGTTGATGGCGCTGGGCTCGTTTTCCTCCGGTCAGTTGCTCGCCAATTTCGGCTGGTCGGCGGTGAACCTCGTGGTGTTTCCGCCGGTGCTGCTCGGGCTGTGCGTGCTGGCGCTGGTCTGGTCGTCGAAACGCCGCACGCGGCTCGCGGCGGTGGATGTCTCCACAGATTTTCGGCCGTGAAGTTCGACCTCTCATAGCAGTGCCGCCGTGCTCTCCTCCCCGCAAGGGGGGAGGGGAGTTCACCTTCGCCTCGGTGAGGTGCTATCCGCACTTCACTTCAATTCCGACACTTCTCCCTCTGGCAGATCGAACTCGAACGCATTGAGCGTCATCGACACCATCGTATAGTAGCCGCACAGCCCGATGATCTCGACCAGCCCGCGCTCGCCGAGCAGCGCGCTCGCCTCAGCGTAGAGCGCATCCGTCAGGCCGTGACCCTCGTGCAGTGATTTCGCGACGTCGTAGATCATCTTCGCCTTGGGATCGCTGAACGCAGGCGTGCGGCGATCGCGGATATCGTCGATGATCTTGATGTCCAGCCCGCCCTGCAGCGCGAGCCGCTTATGCGCGTACCATTCGTAATGCGCGGTCCAATGCCGTGCGGTGACCAGGATCGCGATCTCCGAGAGCGCTGCGGGAAATACCGTGTCGTAGCGCAGGAAGGCGCCGAGCCGGGTCGCATGCCGCGCCATGTCCGGACTGTTGAGCCAGGCCATCATCGGCGGCGGTGGCGCGCCGCGCTTGCTCGCGATCGACTCGTCGTAGATAGCCCGTTGCTCCGCGCTCATTTCGCCTGGCGAAAGAAGTTTCAGCCGCACGTCCGTTTCCTCCATCATGTCGATCGTCAGCATTGCAGATAGCATCGCACGCGCTGCAACATCGATATTGAATTTAACCGGTCCTTGGGCTTAGGTCTCGGCCAACGATCTTGACAATGGAAACGCGTGAGGACGCCCGATGGCCGATCTCGAAACATTCCGCCGCGAAACGCGCGCCTGGCTGGAGGCCAATTGCCCGCCGGAGATGCGCACGCCGATGACCTCGGAAGAGGACACGTTCTGGGGCGGCCGCAACGCGAAATTCACCTCCGAGCCGCAGCGCATCTGGTTCGAGCGCATGCGCGACAAAGGGTGGACCGTGCCGCACTGGCCCAAGGAATATGGCGGTGGCGGGCTCGACGGCGAGGAGGCCAAGATCCTGCGCCAGGAGATGACTGAGATCGGCGCGCGGCCGCCGCTGACGTCGTTCGGCATCTCGATGCTCGGCCCGGCGCTGTTGAAATACGGCACCGAGGCGCAGAAGCGCGAACATCTGCCAAAGATCACGGCCGGCCTGATCCGCTGGTGCCAGGGCTATTCGGAGCCGAACGCCGGCTCCGATCTCGCTTCGCTGCAGACCCGCGCGACAAGCGATGGCGAGGACTTCATCATCAACGGCCAGAAGATCTGGACGTCCTACGCCAACTACGCCGACTGGATCTTCTGCCTGGTGCGCACCGATCCTGCGGCCAAGAAGCACGACGGCATCAGCTTCATCCTGTTCGACATGACGTCGAAGGGCGTCTCCACCAAGCCGATCCTGTTGATCTCCGGCCGCTCGCCATTCTGCGAAACCTTCTTCGACAATGTCCGCGTGCCCAAGGCCAATGTGGTCGGCCAGATCAACCGCGGTTGGGACGTCGCCAAATATCTGCTGCAGCACGAGCGCGCGATGATATCAGGCATGGGCGAGCGCAGCGCCGGCCGGCCGCTCGGCCAGATCGCCGCCGACTCGATCGGCAGCGATGGCCAGGGCAGGCTCGATGATGCGGTGCTGCGCGGGCAAATCGCGACCTTCGAGGTCGATGAGGCCGCGCTTGCGGCGGCGGCCGAACGGATGACCGATCTCGCCAAAGCGGGGCAGGGCCATCCGGCTTTCTCGTCGGCAATGAAATATTACGGCACCGAGCTCAACAAGCGCCGCTACGAGCTTTTGATGTCGGCCGGCGGCATCGATGCGCTGGAATGGGAAAGCGACCGCTCGCGCGAGGGCGCCCGCCCGCGCGCCTGGCTGCGCACCAAGGCCAATTCGATCGAAGGCGGCACGTCCGAAGTCATGCTCGGCATCGTCGCCAAGCGCATCCTGGATCTGCCGGGGGCGTAGCGCCGCACCGTCGTTCCGGGGCAGGCGAAGCCTGAACCCGGAACCTCGAGATTCCGGGTTCGTCTCTGCGAGACGCCCCGGAATGACGCCTCTAACACTGACAGCGATTTTTCGAACGGATTACCCATGCCCCTCCTCCTCACCGAAGAACAATCCATGCTGCGCGACAGTGCGCGCGGGCTGATCAGCGACAAGGCGCCGGTGGCGCATCTGCGGCACTTGCGCGACAGCCGCGACGAGACCGGCTTCTCGCGCGAGCTCTGGGCGAGCTTCGCCGAAATGGGCTTTGCCGGCCTGCTGGTGCCGGAGGAGCACGGTGGCAGCGGCCTGAATGCGGTCGAGGCCGGCGTTGTCATGGAAGAGATCGGCCGCACCTTGATGCCCTCGCCCTTCTTGTCGACAGCGGTGCTCGCGGCCTCCGCGCTGACGCGTGCCGGCAGCGCTGCGCAGAAGGCGGAGTATCTGCCGAAGATCGCGGACGGCTCTTTGCTCGCAGCGCTAGCGCTCGACGAAGGCGCCAAGCATCGGCCGCTGCATACCGCGATGCAGGCCGCGCGATCCGGCAACGGCTTCAGGCTCACTGGCGCCAAGGCGATGGTGGTCGATGGTCACGTCGCCGACCTCCTGATCGTCGCGGCGCGCAGCGCCGGCGCGCCCGGCGAGCGCGATGGGCTGAGCCTGTTCCTGGTCGATCCCAAGGCCAAGGGCGTCGCGATCGAGCGCACGGTGATGGTGGACGCGCACAATGCGGCGCGGATCACATTCGATCATGTCGAGGTGGATGCCGACCATGTGCTCGGCGAGATCGATGGCGCCTCTGCAATTCTCGATGGCGTGCTCGGTCTCGGGCGCGGCGCGGTCGCCTCCGAGATGGTCGGCCTCAGCGAAGAGGTGTTCGGCCGCACCGTGGCCTACCTCAAGGAGCGCAAGCAGTTCGGCAAGCTGATCGGCGAATTCCAGGCGCTGCAGCACCGCGCCGCCCAGCTCTACATCGAGATCGAGATCACCCGCGCCGCGGTGCTGAAGGCGCTGCAGACGCTCGATTCCGACCCGGCCGATGCCGCTGCGCTGGTGGCAGTCGCCAAGGCGCGGGCAGGAGCCACCGCAACCCGTGCGGTGCAGGAAGGCGTGCAGATGCATGGCGGCATGGGCATGACCGACCAGTTCGACATCGGCTTCTTCATGAAGCGCGCCCGCGTCTGCGAGGAGCTGTTCGGGGATTCGAACTACCACGCCGACCAGCTGGCGTGCCTGCGCGGGTATTAGGCCATAGAATTCGACCCACAGCTGTCGTCCCGGGCAAGCGAAGCGCAGACCCGGGACCCATATCCACCGTTACCGGTATTGTGCAGGGCTGGGGCCACATCTCGTCCTACCGCTGATTACGGTGGTTATCCCTGCGTTCGCAGGGACGACCGCGAGTTTGCGGAGCCAGACGGATCATCACAGCGGCACCCTGTGCCACCGTCGGCCACGAATCTTGTTCCAACATCAACCTATTGAAACGCCACTTCCGCGAAGCTGCGCAATTTGCGCGAATGCAGCCGCTCGGATTCCTCCTGCTTGAGCGTGTCGAGCGCCTTCAGCCCGATCTGCAGATGCTGGCCGACGCGCTGGCGATAGAACTCATTGGCCATGCCGGCGAGCTTGATCTCGCCATGCAGCGGCTTGTCGGACACGCATAGCAGCGTGCCATAGGGCACGCGGAAGCGATAGCCATTGGCCGCGATCGCCGCTGATTCCATGTCGAGCGCGACGGCGCGCGATTGCGACAGCCGGCGAATCACCTCGGGGCCACTGATCTCCCAGTTCCGGTTGTCGACAGAGGCAACGGTGCCGGTGCGCATCACCCGCTTGAGCTCGAAACCCGACAGTCCCGTGATGTCGGCGACGGCCGCCTCCAGCGCGACCTGCATCTCGGCGAGCGCGGGGATCGGCACGGATGTCGGCAGTTCGTGATCGAGCACATGGTCCTCGCGAACGTAGCCGTGCGCGAGCACATAGTCGCCGAGCCGCTGCGAGTTGCGCAGGCCGGCGCAATGCCCGAGCATCAGCCAGGCATGCGGTCGCAGCACGGCGACATGGTCGGTCACGTTGCGCGCGTTCGACGGACCGGTGCCGATATTGATCAGGGTGATGCCTCGATAGCCCGGCTCGACCAGATGGTAGGCCGGCATCTGCGGCATGCGCTCGGGCGCCGTGCCGGTCGTGCCGCCGCCCAGGCGCTGGTTGCGCGTGATCACATTGCCCGGTGCGACGAAGCTGTCGGGGCCAGCTTCGCCCGCGGCAAGACGCTGCTGGCAGGCCTGCGCGAACGCATCGACATAGAACTGGTAGTTGGTGAAGATCACGAAATTCTGGAAGTGCTCCGGATCGGTCCCGGTGTAGTGATAAAGCCGCCGCAGCGAGTAATCGACGCGCGCCGCCCGGAACAGCGACAGCGGCTCGGGGTCGCCGGGCCTCAGCTCCAGCGTGCCGTCGGCGATGGCATCGTCCATCGCGGCGAGATTGGGCGTATCGAACACGTCGCGTAGCGACCGCATCAGCAGAGGACTGTCGGCGCTCGCCAGCGTCCCCTCGACATTGATGTCGCGCCGGTAGGCGAAGTGAAGCGGGATCGGCTCGTTGGAGACGCCGACCTCGACCGGCAGTCCGTGATTCTCGATCAATAGCCGGATCTGCTCTGTGAGATACAGCCGGAAGACGTCGGGGCGGGTGATGCTGGTTTCGTGCACGCCCGGGCGGGCGACGAACCCGTAGGACAGCCGCGAATCCAGCCGTGCATGCGTAGTGGTGGTGATGCGCACGAACGGATAATGGGCGCGGACGCGCGTGGCGAACACCTGGCCGTTGGCATAGGCTTCGAAACGGTCGCGCAGGAACTCGGTGTGGCGCGCGTAGATCTCTTCGAGCCGGGCAACGGCCGCATCGGCGTCGGTGAACGCTTCGGTCGCGATCGGCTGCGGTGTCTGTATGGTCATCGCGGAAACACGCTTGTGGAACGCGGATCGCCTGAAGCGATCTGCCTGGTCATCGAGACAGCATAGCACATCTACGAAGCATTTGCTCGGCCCGAACCGCAGCTTCAAGGATCTGGTCGCCCTCCGAGCGCCACGGAATGACGTGCTCGTCAGATGTCCGACGGGCATTTCGCGCAGCGCCGTCATGCGCAAATTGCCTGTCGTGCCAATCTGCCGCAGGCATGCGGCCTTGCCGTGTCGGGCAAATCACAAGGATGATCTCGGCCATCCCGTTCGCGATGAAGAGGGGCGTTTCGGCCGATCGTCACGAAGCGTAGCAGCGGGGAGCGGTGGACGCATCGGTGTCGGGCTTTGCGTTTGCGAAGCTGACGAACGACTTCGATGCGGACGGTCAAGTCGCGTGGTCCTGACCTCCCGACGCTGAGGTCGCGCTGATGCGACAGCATCATGCGCAAACGGTGGCCAGAAAGCCCGGCGCACCGGGGAGATCGCGAAGCAGCCGTTAAAACCATTGCGCAGGGAAGGCCGGGTCGTCCGGCTGATCCTGTGGTACCTGCCGCCTGCATTTTTTTGAGCAGGCGGGCCACGGGCCTCAGTCGAGGTCCGGCCTTCCCTGCGCCCTCTCTATCTCGAAAGGGCGATGAATTTGCACAGCTCGGACGCTATGCGCCGCGAGAACGCGGACGCATATCTCGTTGTTCCAGCGTTGAAGTCGTGAGAGAGGCTACGAACCCTCAGCTTGTCATTCCGGGGCGCGACGAAGTCGCGAACCCGGAATCCATAACCACGATCCGGAGTATGGATTCCGGGCTCGCCCTTCGGGCGCCCCGGAATGACGGTGGAGGGATTGTGTCCGCGCCGTCCTTCGCCTCACCGGATCGGCGGCGCATATTGAATGCCGCCGGCGTTCCAGAGCTCGTTCATGCCACGCGGAATCTTCAGGCTGGATCGGCTGCCGATGTTGCGCTCATAGACCTCGCCATAATTGCCGACATGCCGGATGATGCGCACCGCCCAGTCCTTGGTGAGGCCGAGATCCTCGCCGAACGAGCCTTCGTTGCCGACCAGCCGCATCACGTCCGGCTTCTTCGACTTCAAGGCCTCGTCGATGTTCTTGGAAGTGACGCCGAGCTCCTCGGCGTTGATCATCGCATAGAGCGTCCACTTGACGATCATCATCCAGTCGTCGTCGCGCTGGCGCACCACGGGTGCGAGCGGCTCCTTGGAGATCACGTCCGGCAGGATGTCGTGGTCGTTCGGCTTCGACAGTTTCAGCCGCAGCGCATAAAGCTGCGAGACATCGGCGGTGAAGGTGTCGCACTTGCCGCTGTCATAGGCCTGGACCACGTCGTCGAGCTTGGCGAGCTTTACCTCCTCGTACTTCATGTTGTTGGTCCGGAAGTAGTCGGCGAGGTTGAGCGCATTGCTGGTCGCGTCCTGGACGCAGACCTTGCTGCCGGAGAGGTCCAGCGCATTCTCGATCTTGCGCGAGCGCGGCACCATGAAGCCCTGGCCGTCGTAATAGGCGACCGCAGGGAAATAGAGGTCGTAGTTCTGCTCGCGCGACATGCTCCAGGTCGAGTTGCGCGAAAGGATGTCGACCTTGCGGCTCTGCAGCTCCTTGAAGCGCTCATTGGCGTCGAGCGGCACGAACGTCGCCTTGTTCGGATCGTCGAAGATCGCAGCCGCGACCGCGCGGCAGAAGTCGACGTCGAACCCGGTCCAATTGCCCTTGTCGTCGGGGATCGAGAAGCCCGGCAGGCCGGCGTTGACGCCGCACAGCACCTCGCCGCGACGCACGGTCCGCTTCAAGGTGCGGGTGTCGTAGAACTCATAAATGATGCCGGAGATCGCGACGAGAACAGCGACAGCGAGCCCGATCAAGAGGCCGCCCCAGAAAGTGCGCATCATGCGTGTCTCGCAAAAGTCAGAAGAAACCGATGGATCGAAATGAAGAGCGCGACAGTGCCGTCACAATTCCGGCTTCTGTCGCACGACGACCTTGGTGCCGACCGGCACGCGATCATAGAGATCGGCGACGTCGGTATTGACGAGGCGGAAGCAGCCGGAGGAAATCTTGGTGCCGATGGTCCAGGGCTGGTTGGTGCCGTGGATGCGATAGACCGTGGTGCCGAGATACATGGCCCGTGCCCCGAGCGGGTTGCCGGGGCCGCCGGCCATGAAGCGCGGCAGATAGGGTTGGCGCGCGATCATCTCCGGCGGCGGCGTCCAGTCCGGCCACTCGGCCTTCTTGGTGACGTTCAGAAGGCCTTGCCACTGAAAGCCGTCGCGGCCGACGCCGATGCCATAGCGGATCGCACGGCCGCCGGGCTGCACCAGATAGAGGTGACGTTCGGTGGTGGAGATGATGATGGTGCCGGGCGGCTCGGTGGTGCGGTAATAGACGATCTGCTTGCGCCATTCCGGATCGAGCTCGTAGCCGTCATCGGCGACGAGGCCGGGCTGATCGCCGGGATCCTCGGGCTGCTGCGCGCAAGCCTGCGCGGCGGACAACGCCAAAGCGATCGCGGTCGTAGTGATGCAGATGAGGTGACGCAACCCCGCCATTCCAAGCTCTCCCTAACGGCTCCTGCCAAGCTTGCCCCGTCCATACCACCCGCCAGATCAAAGCGGCGAATTCGGTGGGAAGTCAAGCCAGGGGAACTGCGTGTCAGGCGTGCTTCAGCCAGAGCCGCAGCACGAATGCGACGGCTGCGACAGTGCCGACGCCGGCGAGCCACAACGCCGCGAACCACAGCAGGCGCTTCGCAAGCGGCGGCTCTCCGTTTAAGGAGCGCATCAGTGATAGCCGCTCTCGGGCCTGACCTTGCCGCGAAACACCCAATAGGCCCAGCCGGTATAGGCGAGAATCAGCGGGATCAGCACGGCGACGCCGACGAGCATGAACAATTGGCTGCGCTCGGGCGCCGCCGCCTGCCAGATCGTGACGCTTTGCGGCACGATGTAGGGATACATGCTGATGCCGAGCCCGGCATAGGACAGCAGGAAGAGCAGCAGCGACAACGCGAACGGCCAGCCATCGCGCTTTTCGGCGAGGTTCTTCATCAGCAGCACTGTCACTGCGATCACGGCGAGCGGCACCGGCGCGGTGAGCACGATCGCGGGCCAGGAGAACCAGCGCTGCGCATATTGAATGGTGAGCAGCGGCGTGGCGAGGCTGACCACACCGATGGCGATCAGCATCGCAAACAACAGATACCAGCTCAGCCGGTAGGCCCTGTCGCGCAACTCGCCCTCGGTCTTCAGGATCAGCCAGGTGGCACCGAGCAGCGCATAGCCGATCACCAGGGAGACGCCGGTCAGGATGCTGAAGGGGCTGAGCCAATCCCACCAGCCGCCGGCATATTGCCTGTGTTCGACATGCACGCCTTGCAGGATCGCGCCAAGCGCGATGCCCTGCGCCAGGGCCGCGATCCAGGAGCCCCCCGCGAAGGCGAGATCCCAGAGATGGCGGCTGTTGCGGGTGCGCCAGCGGAATTCGAAGGCGACCCCGCGGAAGATCAGGCCGACCAGCATCGCGATCAGGGGCGTGTAGAGCGCCGGCAGCAGGATGGCGTAGGCGAGCGGAAACGCCGCCATCAGCCCGCCGCCGCCGAGCACGAGCCAGGTCTCGTTGCCATCCCAAACGGGTGCGACGCTGTTGGTGATGACATCGCGATCCTGTTTCGCCGGAAACAGCGGAAACAGGATGCCGAGCCCGAGATCGAAACCGTCCATCACGACATAGACGAAAACGGCGAAGGCGATGATGAAGGCCCAGAGCGTGGCGAGATCGATCGATGCAGTCATCTTGCGCCAGCTCCTGTCGGCACGCTGGGCGCCGGCGTGATGCCCGCGGTGCGGATCGGGCTCTCGCTGCTTGGTCCTTGCTCGCCGGGATGCGGCGGTTCGGCCATCAGGCGCAGCAGATAGAGAATGCCGGCGGCATAGACGATGAAATAGACGATGACGAAGGCGAGCAAGGACGAGCCCACCGCAGGTGCCGCAAGCGGTGAAGCTGCATCGACGGTGCGGAGCAGCCCGTACACGGTGAAGGGCTGGCGGCCGGTCTCGGTCGTCATCCAGCCCGCGATGACAGCGATGAATCCGGCCGGCCCCATCGCGATCGCGAAGCGATGCAGCAGCGGCGATTGGTACAGCCGGCCGCGCCAGCGCTCCCACAGGCTGAAGAGGCCGAGCGCGAACATCAGCAGTCCGAGCCCGACCATGATGCGGAAGGTCCAGAACGGAATCGCGACCGGCGGCCAATTCTCTCGCGGCACGGTATCCAGGCCGGCGAGGGGCGCGTCCGGGGCGTGTTTCAGGATCAGCGAGCCCAGTTTCGGGATGCCGACGGCGTATTCCAGCTTCCCGGCGGTTTCATCCGGCCAGCCGAACAGATACAGAGGCGCGCCGTCCTTGTGGCTCTCGAAATGACCTTCCATCGCCATGATCTTTGCCGGCTGGTGCTCAAGCGTGTTGAGGCCGTGCTGGTCGCCGGCGAGGATCTGGATGGGTGCGACCAGGGTCGCCATCCACATCGCCATCGAGAACATCACGCGCGGTCCGGGAAGGTGCGCGTTGCGCAGCAGATGGAAGGCGCCGACCGCGCCGACCAGGAGGGCCGTAGTCAGATAGGCCGCCAGCACCATATGGACCAGGCGATAGGGGAACGAGGGATTGAAGATCACCTTCGGCCAATCAACGGAGACGAATTGGCCCTCGGCATTGACGGCGTAGCCGGCGGGCGTCTGCATCCAGGAATTGGCCGAGAGAATCCAGAATGCGGAGATCAGGGTGCCGACCGCGACCATCAACGTCGCAAAGAAATGCAGGCGGGGACCGACGCGCTTCAGGCCGAACAGCATGACGCCGAGGAAGCCGGCCTCGAGGAAGAAGGCGGTCAGCACCTCATAGGCCATCAAGGGGCCGATCACCGGACCGACCTTGTCGGAGAACACCGACCAGTTGGTGCCGAATTGGTAGGACATCACGATGCCCGACACCACGCCCATGCCGAAGGCGACCGCGAAGATCTTCAGCCAATAATGGAAGAGGTTGATGAAGACCTCGCGCCCGGTCCAGAGCCACAGCGCTTCGAGCACGGCGAGGTAGGAGGCCAAGCCTATCGAGAACGCCGGAAACACGATGTGGAAGGTCATCGTGAATGCGAATTGCGCCCGTGCCAGATCAACTGCGTCCAAACCGAACATGCGCACCGTCCGTCAGCCCTGCGCAGCTGCTTTAGCACGCGCCACGTGACGGAGAAATCGCACTGGTTACTCGGAAAGATCAAATGCCAAATTGCCTCACGGCGTGGTCCGGGAAAGACCGCGCCCGATCAAAAGCCTGGAGCGCGGTGGCATTTCGCCCCCAAATGGCGCTGTGTCCGCGCCGGCCTTGCAAAAGACTACGGCCCGGAGGGGGGCATCCTCCGGGCCGTCGGGCAACTTGGAAGCTTCAGTTCGTCAGATGAAGAACTTGCTCGTCTCAGGACCGAAGCCAGCTGGGGGACTGAGCTCCGGTCGGCGATCGAATGTCTAGCAACAGACCTTTTCCGGGTGATTTCGCCGATCGTTTCAATTGTTTCATTCGGCGCCATTCCGGCAAACCTCGCCGGGGCATCGTCCCGACAAACTCTTGGATACGAAGACTTTTTACTATTTGTCCGTCAGTCAAGCCGCGAGGCTGTTCACGCCCGCGCCTCGCAACAAACCGGCGAGCTGCTTGCGCGCATAGAACATCCGGGTCTTCACCGTGCTTTGCGGAATGCCGATGATCTGTCCGACCTCCTCAACCGACTTCTCATGATAGTAGACGAGATTGATGATCTCGCGGTGAGCGGGCGACAATTTTGCGACACAGGCGCGCAAGATGGCGTTGGTTGTGGCGCGATCCAACGACGTTTCCGGCGTGTCGGATCCGTCGGCGATCTCCAGCACCTCTTCCTGATCGATATCCTCGAAACGGCGCTGGCGCAGCGCGGTCAGCGCCTTGAAGCGTGCGATCGACAACAGCCAGGTCGAGACCTGCGAGCGGCCTTCGAACTGCTTGGCGGTCCGCCAAACGTCCAGGAACACCTGGCTGACAAGGTCTTCCGCAATCGTGGTGTCGCGCACGATCCGCAGGATGAAGCGATAGACCCGCACATTATGCCGCGAATACAGAATCTGCATCGCGGTGCGGCCGCCATCGGCAATGCTCTGCAGGAGCATTTCGTCCGAGGTCGTCTGGGCGGCGATGATGCCCTGACTGGCTGCGGAATTGATGGCAACGACGTTTTGCATGACGCTCTCCCGTTCCGCCGCCCCCTTTGCGGCGTTTCGTCGGAGCGGATTGTTAATGAACTCCGGTTTCGGGACGTCTGCACGGAACCGGGAAAATGGTTTCGTGGGTCAGCGGAATTGTTTCGTCGGAAGAAACGCAGCGAAATACTTGTGGCGAAATTGTGGATATTTCCGCAGGAAGGAATATTCCGTTACCCCGCGGTACCGCTGGGAGGGCAGATGTCAGGCCTTCTCTCCGGCGGGGGAGAACAGGTACCCGCCCCCACGGACGGTGCGGATGACGGCCGGTTTGGCCGGATCCGGCTCGATCTTACGGCGGATTCGCATGATGCGCAGATCGACCGCGCGATCGAACGCCTCGGCATCGCGGGCGTTGGCAAGCTCCAGCAGCCGTTCCCGCGACAGCACCCGTTTCGGATTGGCCGCAAACACCTTGAGGAGACCGAACTCGGACGCGGTCAGCGGATGCTCGTTGCCTTCGTCGTCGCGCAACGCCTGCGCGTCGAGATCGAGCCATTTCGTGCCGAAACGGATCAATTGGTCCTGCTTTGCGGCCACGGGGGCGGGTGCGGCCGGCGCCGCTTTCGCCGGCGTGCTCCGCCGCAGCACGGAGCGGATCCGGGCCATCAGTTCGCGCAGCTCGCAGGGCTTGGCGACATAGTCATCCGCGCCGAGCTCGAGACCGACGACGCGATCGATCGGGCTTGCAGTCGCCGTCAGCATGATGACCGGGATGTTGGTCCGGTTCTTGAGGTCGCGGATGATCGAAAGCCCATCCTCCTCGGGCATATTGAGGTCGAGCACGACGAGGTCGGCAGGGCCGGAATCGATCGCGCTGCGCAGGCTTTTGCCGCCGTCGCACAAGGTCACGGTGAAGCCGTGCATCTTGAGATAATCGCCGACCATTTCGCGGGCCGGTGCCTCGTCGTCGACGATGATGATGTGCTGGTTCTGGCTCATGACGGTTCGGTGGTCGGGAGGCTGATGGTGAAGGTCGATCCCTGGCCGGGACCATCGCTTTTAGCAGTCACCTCGCCGCCATGCATATCGATGATACGCTTGACAATCGAGAGGCCGAGCCCGGTCGAGCTCTCTCCGGCGGTGGGCTTGGCCGACAGCCGCTGGAACCGGCCGAATAGTCGCCCGAGGTCCTCAGGCGACAGACCCGCGCCTTGGTCGCTCACGCCGAGCGTCACATTGTCCTCGTCGCCGGCGACCTCGACCGCAATCCGGCCGCCGATCGGGCTGTATTTGATGGCGTTGCTGAGCAGATTGTCGATCGCCTCGCGGATGCGATCCGCGTCGCACATCGTCACCAGATGCGGCGGCGCCGATACCGAGATGATCTGCTGCTTGTTGTGCGCCAGCGGCTGGTTTGCCTCGACGACCTCGTGGACAAGGGCGGCGATATCGACCGGCTCGCGACGGATCGTGATGTCGAAGGCGTCCGCCATGGCATCGGAAATCAGATGATCGACCATCGAAGTCAGTCGCCTGGCGGCGTCGCGGATGTGCTCGACCTGCGAGGTGATGCCGTCCCTGGATGCACCGGTCGCGATCAACTCCGTGAGCATTTCGGTGCGGCCCAGGATCACGCTGAGCGGATTCTTCAAATCGTGAGCGACGGTGCCGAGAATCTCGTTCTTGAATCCGTTGGCGCGCTGCAGGCGAAGCCATTGCGCCGACAGCCTGCGGTTCGCCTGCATCAGCGCGCGGGTCCGCTGCGCCACGCGGTCTTCGAGCTGGGTGTTGGCCTCTTGCAGCTGCTGGTACAGGATCACGTTGTCGAAGGCGATGGACAATCGGCTGGAGAAGATCTCGACCAGCGAGCGGTCGGTCTCGGAGAGCGGCCGTTCGGCCTGCAGCAGCACGACCACCTCGCGGCCGCTTCCGGTGCGAACATAGAGCACGGTGCGCTGGTCAGCGAATTCGTTCACGCGCTGCTTGAAGGCGGCCTCCACCATGTCGCGCAGGTCCGGGTCGAGCGATTTCGAGCTGGGCGTGCCCGTGAAGCGGCTGTAACATCCGGAGCCCGCCAGCACGGAAAAATCTTCCGTTTGGCTGCCGTCGTCCCGCAACACCAGAATTCCGGCGCAGTCGACATTGAGCAGCGAGGCGATCTGGGTCAGCACGCCTTCGGCGAGCCGCTGCATCGACTTGAAATCGTAGAGCGTCGAGGCGGCATCGATGATGATCTCGAGGCCGCGCCGGGTCTGCACCATGCGCTCGAGCTGCTGATAGCTGCGCAGCGCGGCGGTCAGCGAGGTGAACAATTTGTCGGCGGTGAGCTCGGTCTTCGCCTTGTAGTCGTTGATATCGTACTGAACGATGACCCGCCGCTCCGGCGCTTGGCCAGGCTGTCCGGTGCGCAGGATGATGCGCACGGTCTCGTTCTTGATCTCGTTGCGGATATACTCCACGAGCTCGAGGCCGGCGACATCCGTCTCCATGATGACGTCGAGCAGGACCGCTGCGACGTCGGGGTGCTCGCGCATCAGGGCGCGGCCTTCGGCCGCCGAATAGGCCGACAGGATCTCAAGGCCTTGGCCGTTGAGACTGTAGTCGGAGAGCGCAAAGCGCGTGCCCTCATGCACCGCACGGTCGTCGTCGATGACCGCGATCTTCCATTTTCGCGCCGAATGATCGTGTTCGACGATGCCGGTGTCGTCGATCAGGTGGAGGACATCGTCCTGTTCGGCCATTGCGTCGTTCCGTCCCCTGCGGTTTCAGAGCCGCCCAATTCTTTAGAACCTCGGGCGACCCGTGGCATGATAATGCGAAAAGTGGTGCCTTGTCCCAGCCTCGACTCCAGCATCATGCGGCCGCCGAGCTGCTGGGTTACAAGATTATAGACGATATGCAATCCGAGTCCGGTACCACCTTCATTGCGGCGGGTCGTGAAGAACGGATCGAAGGCTTGGCGCTGCACTTCGGGTGTCATGCCGGCACCGCTATCGGAGAAGATGATCTCGATGTCGTCGGGCCCGCGCGGCCGCGCCGTGATCGAGATCGTGCCAGCGCGGCCGTCGGCAAACGCATGATTGACCGCATTGAGGAACAGATTGGTCAAAATCTGCCCATAGGAGCCCGGATAGCCGTCGACCAGGAGTCCTTCGGGCACGTCCGCGGTCAGCTCGATCGGCGCCCGTTTCAGCACTGGCCGCAGGCTGGTGATGATCTGGTCCGTCGCCTCGCCGAGGATGAACTGTCGTCGCTCCGCATGCGAGCGGTCGACTGCGACCTGTTTGAAGGACTGGATCAATTCGCCGGCGCGCAGCAGATTCGCGACCAGCTGCTGCGAAGCATCGCGCGAGGAGCGCACGAACTCCTCCAGCTGCGAGCGACGCAGCCCATTGGACGATTTCAGCTCCGCTTCGAAGATCTCGGCGCGGCGCGCAAAGCTCGATGCGACCGTGAGGCTGATGCCGATCGGATTGTTCACCTCGTGCGCGACACCGGCCACCAGACCGCCTAAGGCCGCGAGCCGCTCGGCGTCGATCAGGTTGCGCTGCGCGGCATTGAGCTCGAGCAGGGCGCTCTCCGCCTTTTCCTTGGATGTGCGCAGCTCGTCCTCGGTCTTGCGTTTGGCGATCGCGTTTTCGCGGAAGATCTCGACCGCCCGCGCCATGGCGCCGATCTCGTCCCGCGCCTCGGTGCCCTGGACCTCGCGGCCATAATCGCCGGAGGCGATCGCTCGCATGGCGGTCATGATCTGCTGCAGCGGAAGCCGGATCGAGAGCGCGATCAGCACCCCTGCGGACAGGATGATTCCAAGGAAGATCACGGCGATCGAGAGCACCCGGCGCGAAATGTCGGCCAGCGTGTGGTCGAAGGTGGTCTGCGCCTTTTGCTCGCGTTGGCGCATCTTCACCGACAGATCGTCGATGGCGCCGATGGTCTCGGCCTGGCTCGCATCGATCGTGTTGCGTAACAGGTCGGTCCGGTTGGTGAGCTGCTCGGAGAGCTTCGAGAAGCCGGCGCGCAGTGCGGCGGTGCGCGCCGCAAGCCGCTCCAGCGCCATCCGCTGCAGGTCGTTGTCGGCAAGGCTCGACATCACCGGGATCGTCTTCTCGATCGTCTCGGTGTTGCGGCGGGCGTCCTCGGCCGAGGCCGGCGCGAGCGACAAGTAATAGGAGTTGGCCGCGACCAGCATCCCGGTAAAGGCTTCGCGCGACCGGCCGAGCGCCGGCCAGATCTGCGCATCGCGGTGGCCGGTGGCGCCCTCGATCACAGAATAGAGCCCGGCCATTTCGCGGGCGGGTCCGAGCACCTCGTCTTCATAGGTCTTCGAGATGGTCGCCTGCAGGCTGCGCAACTCGCCGAATCCGTCAAGGAAGCGGACCGTGACGTGTTCCAGTTCCTCGACCGATCCGGACAGCATCGGATCGGTGGATGCGCGCGTGGTCAGGGTGCCGAGAACGGCCTCGCGCAACAGCAGGATCTCGGCAAACAGTTCCGGGCTCGGCTGATTGATATAGCGGTGAATCAGGTTCTGCAGCCGGCTGGTTTCGCTCTCAAGAAGCGCGAGGATCTTGTCGGATTCCCGTACCTGCCGCACATCTTCCCAGGCCGAGCCCAGCACCGATGCGCCGTTCCAGATCAGGGCCGCGAGCACGATGACGACAGCAGAATTCAATGCTGCGATGGACAAGATCCGCCAGCGGATCGGCACCGCGCGCAGCAGGCGCACCGTCCGGGCGCGACCGAGGGCTGCCAGGCTGACTTGCCGGGCCGGGGCACCTCGCTGGTCGGTGCTCGTCACGAGGGGGCTACCTAGCCTCGTACCTGAGCGAATAACTCGCTCTAGTTGTATTTTGGCCCAGCGGCACCTCACGCCGCGATATGCAATCGCCGACATTGTGCATCGCAACTATGCTGAGGTGTCCGTCAAGATGACGGACGCGGACCGGCCGTGGCAAGGCCGAGAGTCCGTCTCGTATCGGCGCGGCACCCACAGTCGAAGTCCGCGAATGATAGGCGCGGTACACAGCCAACATGGTCCCCTTGAAGATGAGGTCGAGCCCGGCGCGAAAAGGTTCAATGTATTTTATTGACGGGTGCTATAAGACGATTCTGCCGAGATCGCGATGTCCGTCAACGTTTTGTTCGATGGTTGTCTCATCCTGAAGTTGCTTCTCTCCCTCTTCGTGAGGGCGCCATTTCCGCCGAGCAATATTTCATCAGTTTGAATTGGGAAGCGTATCGTGCCCCTCAGTTTGCGTCCTTTCTGGATCGGCCTCGTCGCCGCTGCGAGTTGCTGGGGTGCCCCCGCTTTTGCCGCAACCGATATCATGTGGTGGCACGCGATGTCGGGCCAACTCGGTAAGCAGGTCGAGAAGCTCGCCGCGGAGTTCAATGCCTCGCAAACCGACTACCGCATCGTGCCGAGCTATAAGGGCAACTACACGGAGACGGTGACGGCGGCGATTTTCGCATTCCGCTCGCGCAGCCAGCCTGCGATCGTGCAGGTCAACGAGATCGCCACCGCGACCATGACGGCAGCCAAAGGCGCAATCTACCCCGTCTTCGAACTGATGCGCGATGAACAGGAGAGTTTCTCGTCCTCGGCCTACCTGCCTGCGGTGACCGGCTATTACGCCGATATCGACGGCAATCTGCTGTCGTTTCCGTTCAACGCATCGACCCCGATCTTGTACTACAACAAGGACATGTTCCGCCGCGCTGGGCTCAATCCGGATGCTGCGCCTAGGACTTGGCCTGAGCTCGGCCTGGCCGCGAAGCGCCTGCGCGACAATGGAGCCCTCTGCGGCTTCACGACGTCGTGGCCCTCCTGGATCCATGTTGAGAATCTCTCCGCCTTTCACAACCTGCCGCTTGCGACGCGCCGCAACGGTTTCGGCGGACTCGACGCCGTCCTGACCTTCAACAATCCGGTCTTGATCCGCCACGTCGCTCAAATGGCGAAGTGGCAGTCCATGAAAGTGTTCGATTATAGCGGTCGCGGCCAGGCCGCCGAGCCGCGCTTTCAGAAGGGGGAGTGCGGCATCTTCATCGGATCGTCGGCGACGCGGGCCGACATCAGGGCCAACTCCAAATTCGAGGTCGGCTACGGCATGATGCCGTACTGGCCGGATGTTGCCGGGGCGCCGCAGAATTCGATTATCGGAGGTGCGACGCTCTGGGTGCTCCGCGGTCGCCCAAGCGCCGAGTACAAGGGGGTAGCCAAATTCTTCAGCTTCCTGTCAAAGCCCGAGGTCCAGGCGTCCTGGCATCAGAACACCGGTTATCTTCCGATCACCCAGGCCGCCTTCGACCTCACCAGGGCGCAAGGATTCTACGACCGCAACCCGGGCACCGCGATTTCGATCGAGCAGGTCACTCTGCATCCGCCAACGGAAAACTCACGCGGCTTGCGGCTCGGCTCTTTCGTGCTGATCCGCGATGCGATCGAGGACGAGCTGGAACAGGCCGTGAGCGGACGGAAATCACCTGAGGCGGCCCTTGATGCCGCAGTGGAGCGGGGCAATAAGCTGCTCCGGCAGTTCGAGCGCGCAAGCCCAGACCGCTAGCTAATTCGCCGCCGCAGAATGGCGGCAAGATGATCCCGACATCCGAACTGACGAGCGCGAAGTCATTTCGCAGCTTTCGCGCGTTTCTGCAGTTCTGGCTGCGTTTGGCGCGGGACACCGCGAGCAACCATGGCTGTTCAAGCTTCGAGCCGGCGCCGTTTGTGGGTGAAACCAATCGGCTGGTCCGGATAGGGACCAGCTGATCCTGAAACTCTTCCCATCGATGCGTCGCGTATCGACGGCTGGCCTTTAGGGGTGAGCAGTCTGGACGAGGTTCAGGAGCTCTGGCCGGATCCGGGTGCTCAATTGCGATCGCCCAACATCTTCGCTCAAGGAATGAGCAAAATAGCATGATTGTATGCAATCGCCGACTCGACGGCTGCGACAATTCGCCCATTATCTAATAATTCCAAATGGTTGTGCCGGTGAGCGCCGCTGGCACGAAGCTTGCGAACGTTCCCTCAAGACTCGTTTCTGACGGATCATTTGCATGAAGCGTCGCGATTTCTTGAAATCGGTTTCCGGACTGGCCGCAGGGGCGGTGCTGCCCGTTGCACCCAGTGTGATCTCATCGGCGAAGGCCGATGCCCGGTCCGAGACGCTTCTGATCGTGTCCGAGGGCGGGCCGAACAATCTCGACATCCACGGAGTCGGGACCAACGTCCCAGGCTATGAGGTGTCATGGAATTGCTACGACCGACTGCTCAGCCACGAGATGAAAAGCGGTCCGGGCGGTGTGCCTTACTATGACCGCGACAAGTTCAAGCCCGAGCTCGCGGAGGACATGAACCTCGGCGACATGTCGGTGACGTTCAAGCTGCGCAAGAATGCCAAGTTTCACGACGGCGCACCGGTGACGGCCAAGGACGTCAAATGGTCGCTCGACCGGGCGGTGAGCGTTGGCGGCTTTCCGACCTTCCAGATGAGCGCGGGCTCGCTGACCAAGCCGGAGCAGTTTGTCGTCGTCGACGACCACACGGTGCGCATCGATTTCCTCAAGAAGGATCGGCTGACGATTCCCGATCTCGCCGTGATCGTGCCCTGCATCGTCAATTCGGAGCTCGTGAAGAAGAACGCCTCCGAAAAGGACCCCTGGGGCCTCGAATTTACCAAGCAGCAGACTGCAGGCTCCGGCGCCTACAAGGTGACCAAATGGACTGCGGGCACCGAAGTCGTCATGGAGCGGAACGACGAATGGGCCTCAGGGCCGCTGCCGAAGATCAAGCGCGTGATCTGGCGCATGGTGCCGCAGGCGGGCAACCGCCGCGCGCTGCTGGAACGCGGCGACGCGGACATCTCCTATGAGCTGCCCAACAAGGACTTCCAGGAGATGAAGGCGAACGGCAAGCTCAACGTGGTGTCGCTGCCGATCTCCAACGGCATCCAATATATCGGCATGAACGTGACCAAGCCGCCGTTCGACAATCCGAAGGTGCGGCAGGCGCTCGCCTATGCGATGCCGTATCAGAAGATCATGGACGCCGTGATGTTCGGTCTCGCCAATCCGATGTTCGGCGCGGCAGCCGACAAGCCGACCGAGGTCGCCTGGCCGCAGGCCACCAAATACGTCACCGACATGGAAAAGGCCAAGGCGCTGCTCGCGGAGGCTGGATATGCCAACGGCTTCGAGACCACGCTGTCGTTCGATCTCAACTTTGCCCAGGTCAATGAGCCGCTCTGTGTGCTGGTGCAGGAGAGCCTTGCTCAGCTCGGCATCAAGACCACGATCAACAAGGTGCCCGGTGCCAATTGGCGCACCGAATTGAACAAGAAGGAGATGCCGCTCTTCACCAATATCTTCTCGGGCTGGCTCGATTACCCTGAATACTTCTTCTATTGGTGCTATCACGGCAACAATTCCGTGTTCAACACGATGAGCTACAAGTCGGCGGCAATGGATGGCCTGATCGACGGCGCCCGCGCCGCCGCCGCGATCGGCGACAAGGCCAAGTACGATGCCGACGTGAAAGGCTTTGTCGATCTCGCCTTCGCCGACATTCCGCGCATCCCGCTCTATCAGCCCTATGTCAACGTCGCGATGCAGAAGAACGTGTCGGGTTATCAGTATTGGTTCCACCGCCGGCTCGACTATCGCGCCCTGGTGAAGGGGGGAGTGATGTGAGCTGCCTTGAGGCTCAGAGTCGGGTTCTCTCATTCCCTTCCCCCTTGTGGGGGCGGGGCAGGGAGGGGGGTAGCCACACGCACCGCCGTCGCGGCTCACCCCCCACCCCAGCCCTCCCCCACAGGGGGCTATTGAATGCACACATCTTTTTTGGGTTGCGCGGCTCGTTGAGGACTGATTCCTTAGTGGACATAGGTCTTTA